>NZ_CP048810.1:0-1200000 GCF_013347965.1 Pseudomonas bijieensis
ATGCATCACGTTCAGCGTCTCCCTCGCTGACGGGCCAGTATTGCGTATCACAGTGGCCGACAACGGCAATGGGATTACGCCTGAGCACATGGCGCGTATCTTTTCCCATGGCTTCACGACGCGCAAAGACGGCCACGGTTTCGGCCTGCACAGCTGCGCGCTGGCCGCGCAGGAAATGGGTGGCAGCTTGACCGTGCGTAGCGACGGGGCCGGGCAGGGCGCGACGTTCGTTCTCGATATTCCCATTGATGTCGCGCAGAGCCAGATGTGAGTCTCGTTTCCCGCTCCAAGTATTTAAAAATGGATCTCCGAAAAGAGGTCCATTTTTTTGGCGGAATCACGGACTGTTCTAATTGCTGCGCAGGCGACCGCGCACCAAGTTGTCGCTTCCAAAACTGCGGCTACACTCGATCTTGCTGGCCAAGACGGATCGACGGCAGCAGTGAGTTTTCGTTGGTCCCGTTGAATTATCTATCTTCGAGACAAGGAGCAGTCATGACTTCGCTAGACTCACTTCAGCAAAGACAAATCAATCTTACCCACGCGTACGTGGTGAACAATGCGGCGCTGTCTTCGCCGGATTGGAAGAACATGAAGAACCCTTCGCCGAACCAGGTCAAAGACAACATTCTTACGCGCCTTAATGGCTCCAAGGTAGGCGGCGGCTATGGCGTAGCCTGGGGGCCCGCCCTGGTCCCGGATGGCGAGCATGTGGCTCACATCACGGTGGTGCTGGTCGGCGGGCAAAACGAAAACGACATCGTCGTGGTGACGAGTGGGACCCTTGCTGATTCCCTCAAGGATCAAATAGATGACCTCGATATTTCTCCAATGGTGCCGTTGCAGAACCTCATCAAGAACTGCCCAGTGCCGGCACACTTGGCGCAGGGGACTGCGGACGGTGTAAAGGCGATACTGGATCAGGTATCGACAATCGGTTTCCAGGGCACACTTTGCGATTTTCTGGCAAAACAGCGCAGTGGTGCGACGATCCGGTTGGTCGGGCATAGCCTCGGCGGTGCCTTGATGTCGGTTCTAGCGCTTTACTTGAAAGATAAATTCTCGAACTTCAATTTCCATTGCGAAACGATTGCTGCGCCAACGGCCGGCGATGGTATTTTTGCGAGCTATTTCAATCAGCAGATGGCCGGCAATGCGCTACGTATCTACAACACGCTGGATGTCGTTCCGATGGCATGGTGCGCAACCTCTCTCGATTTCTCCTTGACGCTCTATGAGCCTACCAACGTCATCGATGAAAAAATGAAGGAAATGGTTTGCTCCAAAATCGATACCGTTACCCGTAATAACTTGAACTACACGCAATGGGGCATGGGCGGTGCAAACATGGAGCTGCGGCTCTGTGGGAAACCTCAATCTCCGTGCCCAAGCTATGAAGCGCAATCCGGCTATCAGCACATCTACGAATACATTACGCTGCTGGGGTTGCAACTTGGTGATATCCCGATGCCGCCGCCGTCTGGCAGCTAGCGCACAGTCTCATCGATCAGGTGTTCGAGTTGCAGTTACCGGCATTCGTTCGGGAAATCACACAGCTGCAACTCGCTTATTCGCAGCGCTAATTTCATCCGGGTCGTTCATGACGCGCGCCTCATCATTATTTTCCACATTCGCAATTCTGGACTTGTTTTTGAAGGGTACTGTGGCTACTGGCTCCTCAGGGCATGATGGGTAGCTCAATGAGATTCGGGCAGCCTGAGCGAATACCTTCTTCGACAGCTCCCGCAATATCGCCAGCGCGCTCGATCCTGCGGGAAGGGATCCCCAGGGAAGAGGCGAGGGCCAGGAAATCGATCGCCGGGTCGCAGAGGTCCATGCCGATGAACTGGTGAGTGCTTGCACTTAGATAGTGCGCCTGGCTACGAGCGTAGTTCTTCAAAATGTTGTACTCGCCATTGTTCATGACAACGAACGTGACCGGCAGCCGCTCATGCGCCGCCGTCCAGAGTGCTTGCGGTGAGTACATTGCCGAGCCATCACCGACCAGACAGACTACCGGGCTGCGGTCCAGGCCAAGTGACGTACCGACAGCCGCCGGCATGCCCCAGCCCAGGATGGCGCTGCGGGTAAAAAGATACTGGCGGGCCGAATGGGAATCCAGGCAGGCACGGACATGAGGAATCGTGGCGGGTGCTTCGTCGACGATCCAGACGTCCGGCCCGATAGCCCGGATAACCTCGTGGGCAGCCACGAAAGGCGTTGTCACCGGAGTGTTGAATTCGCGGCTGAGGCGAGCGACGACATCGGCACGACGTGTATCGCGTTCCTGGCCCGCGACGTTTCGCAGCGTCGCGATTGCCTCGCTGTGTGGGGCCAATTTCTTGTCCAGTATCGGCAACAGCGCTTGCAAGGAAAGTCTTAAATCCCCGATCAGCCCTAGCGCTGTCTCATGGACCCTACCTAGTTGGTGCCCATCGCCGGTCAATTGGATAAGGCGACAGTGAGATGGAATAGCGGGGCCCTGGGAATATTGATAGCTGATCAACGAATGGCCGCCGAGCAGGAAGACCGCGTCGAAGTCAGCGAACGTCTCCCTGATATCGGAAGCCTTCGCAGGCAGCGTTCCCCGCCACTGCGGATGCGCCGTCGGGAACGGAATATGCCCGGGCCAGGATGGCCCGTAGACCGGCGCGCCGAGTGCTTCGGCGAGCATCACGGCTTCAACTTCCGCGCTCGACTGGATCACTTCTTCTCCAACGATAATCGCCAGATAGCCGGGGGTAATTGTCGCTAAGGCAGTGGCCAATTCCTCAATCATCCCGGTCACGGCACCGCGCTCGATTCGCGATGGCGGGCCGGCCGTTACATCCGTGTGTTGCTCCATCACGTTAATCGGCAGGGAAAGGAAAACCGGGCCCGCCGGCCCCGTGCGACAGTCCTGAAACGCACGACGCAGCAACATCGGGATGTGTTCGGGATGATGAATTTCCTCCGCCCATTTGACGCTCGGTCTGGCGAGAGCGACGAGGTCTCCGTGGAGCAGCGGGTCGGTCACGCCATGTCGGGTGTCTTGTTGGCCCGCCGTGACGACAAGCGGCGTATTCGCCATCTTCGCGTTGAGAATTGCGCCCATTGCATTGCCGAGTCCACCGGCCGTATGGAGGTTGACGAAGCCGGGGCGACCGGATGCCTGCGCATAACCGTCGGCCATCGCTACGACTGAGGCCTCTTGGAGGCCGAGGATGTATTGGATGTCTGGGGCGCCGGAGAGGGCGTCGAGCAAAGCCAGTTCGGTTGTTCCCGGATTGCCGAAGACGTGGCGTACACCTTCGCTGCGAAGCACTTCTACGAACAGGTCCGCGCCGCGTTGCCCGCGGCTGTTGGAAAAAACATTGGAACCTAAAGGCATGGCGCAGAACCTCATCTGGTCTGGAAGCTTTAATTTAGCCGGCTTGCTGTGGTGACTGTCGTGCGGCAACCGGATTGCCCGAGCCATGGTGATATCTAACGAAGACAGCTTGGTTGCCTGATTGTGCAAAGTATCAACCGTTGGTCGGTTCTGTCTCTTGGCGCCTGTCTCTCCATTAGGCCGACCTCGTTGTATATCCAAGAGCTTATTTAATTTGCGCCCGATCTTTCCAGTAACTGGCTCCGGACCGAACCGTTACCCGTGGCCTTCAAAATCGCATTGCACAAGGCCCGGGCGACAGGTGCGTAACTGGTCTGGCTGGGCTGTGCGGTTTCGGGAGCTGCGGTGGGATTGATCAGGTGCACCGCGATCTGTCCTGGCAGCCATGAGACGAGTGGCCAACGGGTGCGATAGGCAGGTTTAGGCCGGGTATCTCCGGTGTTCGGAGCAAAATCGCAGGATGTCACAAACGCTATCCCTATCAGGCAAGCGCCTATGAGCTGCGAGCGCACGCGACCAGGATTTTTCAAGAAACCCATGTCCGCGACAACGACCGCGTCATGAATGATCAAGCGGCCTTCGTCGCTCACCTCGATATCGAGAACGACCGCCATGCAGGTCTGCGCGTCATAGTGGGCAGCGATGCCTTGCGCCCGACCATGTCTTGGGGGCTTGCCCCAATGAGCTTTCTCTGCCGCTTCGGTGATGACGCTCCGCATTCGATGGCCATCGACGCTTGATAAGTGCCGAGTGCCGTCGTTCACCGTCGATGCCGGATCAATCAGCGAAAGCAGGTAGTCCCGGTGATCCAGCTTGCAGGCTCGCACCTGCGCGGCCATGAATCGCTGTTCGGCGAACAGGCGCAGCAACAGGCCTTTTCTGTCCAGGTTGCTGTCGAGCGTCGATTGCCAAGTGAATGGATCAAGAGTACTGACGTGCGCATCAGGATGGCTCATTGCGTTTCTCCTTCCGGCTGATGGCAAGAGGTCCAGCTAAAGTGATGTGTCCTTGGTGCCCGTAACGCTGGCACCGTAAGTGCAGTCATTGGGGGATACTTTAGTGAGAAGGATCTGACGTCAGAGTGACCGGAGGCTGACAGGAACATGTCAGGTTTTCATGGTGTCACTCCGTCACCAGTAATGGGTCGGCTCGCAGGCCTGAAGGTCAACCGCTGGCCCGCGTGACTGCGAATCATGCTGCCTCGGGTTTCTCTCCAGGCACATCTGTCGGGTCTGGAATCCCTCGGCACCCAACGAGGGGCTTCGATGCGATCATTTGCGTCGCGGCCTTGGTGCAGCGCCGAACAGTTGTTCACGGACGCAGGACCAGGCGCAGTGCAGCCCTGTGCGCAATGCCACTGCATCGAGGGTCATGAGGCGCAAGCTGACCCCGCAATCGTTGGGCAGCGCGCTGACGCCCACGTAGCTGTCGGGCAGGCTGCTCAGGGCATCGCGCAGGCGTTGCTTGAGGGCGTCGACCGGTAGGTCATGCCCCACCAGCATGAAGGTCGCCAGCGCCTGCATGCCTTCGCTGACCCCTGGTAATCGACGGCGCATGTCCTCTCCGGTCAGCGCCAGGTGATCACCTGCCAACAGCCGGCCGTTGTGGCTGCGCACTTGCAGGTCGGCGCGATAGGCGTCGAATACCCCTGTGTTGCCTTCAGGCGCATGCAGGCAGAACGCATCGCAAAGCATCACCCTGGCCGCGGGGTGCAGGATCACCTCGACCCGGCTGTGCAGCCTGGCGTGGGGAAACAGGATCGTCGCCATTGGCAGGTATTCGAGCAAGGCGCCGCTCTTGGCTTCCAGGCTGACCACCTGCTGCGCTGGCTGTTCGAGCATGCTGTGTGCGACGGTGGCCGCACCGGTGCTGACGTGTGCCTGGCTACCGGGTTCAGCCCGCACCTGCACGTGCAGGTGTTCCCCCGCGAAGATGCCCCCCGAACAGGACTGCAGGTACACCGCTGCCATGCCTGGCGGGTCGTCGGGCAGTTTGAGCGTGCGTCCCAGATGAAACGGGTAGCCCACCTGCTGCGCAGAAATGTAGCTGTCGCCATTCGGGGTTTGGCTGAAGGTAATTCGCGCCTGTGGCTCGACGGATTCGGTCAAGGGACGAAACAGCGTCTGAGGCGCGTTCATGGGCAATCGAACAGCACGGCGCGGCTGATGGCGTCGACCACCGCATCGACGCCTGCGCCCGTGGCGCAGTTGGTGAACAGCACCGGCTTTGCGCCGCGGGCCTCGGCGGATTCACGACGCATGCGTGCCAGATCGACCCCGACGTAGGGCGCCAGATCGTACTTGTTGACGACGAGCAGGTCGCAACTCAGAACTCCCGGCCCTCGTTTTCGCGGAATGTCGTCGCCCCCTGCAACGTCGATGACGAAGATCCAGTAATCCACCAGGTCCAGGGAAAAGGTCGACGCCAGGTTGTCGCCGCCGGATTCGATCAGGATCAGGTCCAGGCGCTGGAAACGCGCTTCGAGCTCGTCCGCCATCTGCAGGTTCAGCGTCGGGTCTTCGCGGATCGCCGTGTGCGGGCATGCGCCGGTTTCCACCGCGCGTACTCGCTCCGGGTCGATCAGGCCGCTGCGTCTGACTCGCTCGGCATCCTCGCGGGTCGCCAGGTCGTTGGTGATCACCGCAAGCTCCGTGCCTCGGGCAATAAAACGCGGGATCAGCTGTTCCAGCAGGCGGGTCTTGCCCGAACCGACCGGCCCCCCGATACCCACCCGTGCAGCACCGGGATGGGGGACGGGCTCGGCGAGCGGTTGTGCATTGAGTCGGGTATTCATCATCGGGCTCCTTGTACCTTAGGGTTCAGCGCAGCATGTAGCGCTGGGCCAGCGGGACTTCGCTGACCGGCTCACAGGTCAGGCGTTCGCCATCGGCGTATACGTCGAATGTCTGCGGATCGACACGGATGTCGGGGCAGGCGTCGTTATGCAACATGTCGGATTTGCGCAAGGTGCGGGTGCCGATGGCAGGCAGCAGGGCTTTTTTGAGGCCCAGTTTCGCTGCCGTGTCGGACTCCACGGCCAGACGATTGACGAAATTCACCGACAGAGCCTGCTTGGCCTCACCGAACGCACCCCATTGAGGGCGCATCACCAATGGCTCGCAGGTATAGAGCGATGCGGCCGAATCCCCCATCACGCCATGCACGATGAAACCACCCTTGACCACCAGTTCCGGCTTGATCCCGAAGAACGCCGGGCGCCATAGCACCAGATCGGCGATCTTGCCCGGCTCCAGCGAGCCAATGTAGCGGTCAATGCCGAACACCCGTGCCGCGTTGATGGTGTACTTGGCGATGTAGCGTTTGATCCGTTCGTTGTCGCCCAGCGCGGTGCTTTCTTCAGGCAGGCGGCCGCGCTGGTCCTTCATCTTCGAGGCCAGTTGCCAGGTGCGGCAGATGACTTCATTGATCCGGCCCATGCCCTGGCTGTCCGAGCCGAGGATCGAGATCGCCCCGGTGTCATGCAGGATGTCCTCGGCGGCGATGGTTTGCGGGCGCACCCGCGATTCGGCGAAGGCGACGTCTTCCGGCACATCGGGATTGAGGTGATGACAAACCATGATCATGTCCAGGTGCTCGTCGAACGTGTTCACGGTGTAGGGGTTGGTCGGGTTGGTGGAGGAGGGGATGCAGTTGGCCTTGCCGGCCACGCTGATGATATCTGGCGCATGCCCACCCCCCGCACCCTCGGTGTGATACATGTGAATGGTGCGATCGCCGATGGCCGCCAGGGTGTCTTCCAGAAACCCTGATTCATTGAGGGTGTCGGTGTGCAGCTGCACCTGGAAATCGTATTCGTCGGCGACCTTCAGGCAGGTGTCGATCACTGCCGGCATCGCGCCCCAGTCTTCGTGGATCTTCAATCCCAGGCAGCCACCGCGCAGTTGCCCGAGCAACGATTCGGGTTTGCTGGAATTGCCGCGTCCCAGAAAACCGAAGTTGATCGGCCACGCTTCGCAGGCTTGCAGCATCTTGCCCACGTTCCATTCGCCGCCGCAGTCGATGCCCACCGTGATCGGGCCCAGCGAGCCGCCGATCAGGGTAGTCAGCCCTGCCGCCAGGGCGTGTTCGCACAGTTGCGCCGAGTCGAAATGCACATGCACATCGATGCCACCGGGGGTGACGATCAGACCTTCGGCGTCGCGCACGGTGGTCGCCACGCCGCAGATCAGTTGCGGGTGCACGCCGTCCATGACCTGCGGATTGCCGGCCTTGCCGATGGCGACGATCTTGCCGTCCTTGATGCCGATGTCGCCTTTGACGATGCCGATCACCGGATCGATGATCAGCGCATTGCAGATCAGCATGTCCAGTGCCCCGTCGTCGCTGTCGTGACCCGGCATCAGGCCCATGCCATCGCGCAGGGTCTTGCCGCCGCCGTGCAGGCATTCGTCGCCCGGCACCGAGTGATCGAACTCGACCTCGGCCAGCAGCGAGGTGTCGCCCAGACGCACGGCATCGCCAACGGTGGGGCCGTACATCGCGGCGTATTCCTTGCGGGTCATCGTTGCCATGGTTCAGGCCCCCTTGAAGTGTTGAGCACGCGCGCGGTCCAGCGCTGCGGCCTTGCAGGCCGGATCGTGCAGGTTGCCATTGGTCAGGCCGCTGAAGCCGTGGATGTCGCCGCTGCCGCCAAACTGCACCAGTTGCACCTCGCGCAACTCGCCGGGCTCGAAACGCACGGCAGTCCCGGCCGGGATATCCAGATGCATGCCGAAGGCGATTTCCCTGGGGAAATCCAGCGCTTTGTTGACCTCGAAAAAGTGATAGTGGCTGCCAATCTGCACCGGGCGGTCGCCGGTGTTGATTGCGCGCAGGGTGGCTGTGGGCCGGCCGCTGCTCAGCTGAATGTCGCCCTCTGGCGAGATGATCTCCCCCGGGGTTGGCATGATCGCCAGCGCCAGTCGGCCGGGACGGATCGGCTGGTGCACGGTGACCAGCTTGGTGCCGTCGGGAAACGTACCTTCCACTTGCAGCACCGGCAGCAGGTCGGCGACACCGGGCATCACGTCGTCGGTGGTAAGGAGGGTCGAGCCGAAGCCGATCAGCTCGGCGACGCTACGACCTTCACGCGCGCCTTCGAGAATCTCGTCGGCGATCAGGGCGCTGGCTTCCGGAAAGTTCAGGCGCAGGCCCTTGGCGCGGCGTTTGCGCGATAGCTCGGCGGCGGTGTACAGCGTCAGCCGTTCGAGTTCTGTCGGGGTCAGCAGCATGTTCAAGCTCCTGTGTTGACGGCAGGCACAGAGCCCATCACCTCAATTGGCAAAAAGTCGGAGTTCCTGGGTTTCGTGACGCATCACGGCGATCTCTGCCATGGGGGTAAAACCGCAGGCGTCTTCAAGCTCGGGCACGGGCCAGGTGAGGATGTCCAGCAGCAGAGGCTGGATAGTGGTCAGCACCCTTTGCGCATCCAGATGGCCCATGACGCCCAGGCGTACGGCGGCACTGACCAGCCCCGTGCACAGCCCGTGAGCGGCGGCGAGTTGGCAGTGGTCGTGGTCCATGCCCAGGCGTTGCCAGAGCAACCCTTGCACCACGGCCAGATGCCCCGGTGCGTCGCCCGCCAGTACACACTGCTGGTAGGCCTCGGCGCCTGGTGTACCCATGGCCACATGCACACCCAGCAGTGACTGACCCACACGGCGCGAGCCCAGGCGCAGTTCCTCGGCCAGGGTCAAGGCTTCGACCTGTGCATCCAGCGCACATAACCCCTGAGTGTCGGTGGCCGCGTACCAGGCTGCGGACAGGAACGCCCGGTCGAAACCGGCCCATCGGTGACGCAGCTGTCCCTCGACGAATCCGCTGACCTGAGCACTGCGATCCCGATACACGCCCCGTTGGCGACGAGGGGCCGAGATCTCTGCACCCAGACGACCATCGGCCACCAGCGTCTCCAGTCCCCATGACCAGGCCACCGCGCCCCCTGGGAAAAAGCTGTCGGCCTGTTGCAGCGCCAACAGGCTGCTGTGTAGCGGACTCATGAACGCGACACCCGGCCGTCGGCCAACATCGGTGCCAGGCGCTCCAGGTAGTCCGCTTGCGGGCCATGTAGCGGGATCTGTAGCTGATCACCGGCGAAACGCACTTTCCAGTGCATGTTCCCTGCGAAATACCCCAGTTCCAGCGCTGCGCCAGCATCGCGAGGGCGCAGCGTCAGGTACTGCTGGTCCAGCATCTGCACGACGATGGCGCGCTCACCGTCGAGCATCAGCACCGAGCCGTTGCGCAACTGTTGATGGCGCTCAAGACGAATGGCGCAGTCAGTGCCACGGTCACTGGCCAGGCGCAGGCGATGACGCTGGATGTCGCTGGCCGAAAGGCTCAGGGTTTCGACCTGGCCGTTGTGGTCCAGGTCGTGCAGCCGCTCGGCGAGAGCAGGGTCGCTGGCCTGGCCGACGATGCGATCGAGTATCAACATGGCGTGGTCTCCAGTGCCGAATCAGATGGTCAGGTAGCGCAGGATGCGCTCGCGGTCCATGGTTTCACGGACCTCGCTGTGAACGAACTCGCCTTTCTCGATGATCAGGTAACGGTCGGCCACCGCCATGGCGAACGACAGCACCTGCTCGGAGACGATCAAGGAAAACCCTCGCTCTTTTTTCAGCAGGTTCAGGGCCCGGGCGATGTCCTTGATGATCGACGGCTGGATGCCCTCGGTGGGCTCGTCGAGGATCAGCACCTTGGGGTTGGAAACCAGCGCGCGGGCGATGGCGAGCTGTTGCTGCTGGCCACCGGACAGGTTGCCGCCCTTGCGTCGGCGCATCTCGAACAAGACCGGGAAATACTCGTAGATGTAGTCGGGGATCGGCGCGGCCGGTGCGCTCTGCATGCCGGTCAGAATGTTCTCTTCGACGCTTAGGTAAGGAAAAATCATCCGGCCCTGAGGCACAAAGCCGACGCCTGCCGCGACCCGGTCGTAACTCTTGCGCCCGGTCAGTTCTTCGCCCGCCAGTTTGATGCTGCCACTGCGCGCGGGGAGCATGCCCACCAGGCTCTTGAGCAGGGTGGTCTTGCCCATGCCATTGCGTCCCATGATCGCCAGGGATTCGGCGGGCGCCAGATTCAGGTCCAGATTGCGCAGCACGTGGCTGTCGCCGTAATACACGTTGAGGTTATTGACGGTCAGCATGCTCAGTGCCCCAGGTAGACGTCGATGACGCGAGGATCGTTTTGCACCTGATCCATCGAGCCGTAGGCCAGGGTCTTGCCCTGATGCAGAACGGTGACTTTGTCGGCCACCGATTTCACGAATTCCATGTCGTGCTCGATGATGACCATGGCGCGGCCCTTGGCGATCTGTTTGAGCAAGCCTGCGGTTTTTTCCCGTTCGCCCGCGCTCATGCCCGCCACCGGCTCATCGAGCAACAGCAGCTCGGGGCGTTGCATCAGCAGCATGCCGATTTCCAGCCATTGCTTCTGGCCGTGGGACAGCAGCCCGGCCTTGCGGCCCAGTTGGTCGTGCAGAAAGATCATCTCGGCGATGTGTTCGATTTCAGCCTGCAAAGCCTTGTCCTTGCGGGCGAACAGGCAGTTGAAGATGCCGCGCTTGTCCGGTGAGGAGATGTCCAGGTTCTCGCGCACGGTCAGGTCTTCGTACACCGAGGGGTTCTGGAATTTGCGACCGACCCCGGCGCGAGTGATCTGGTACTCGATCATGTTGGCCAGTTGCAGATCCTTGAACCGGATGCTCCCGGCACTGGGGCGGGTCTTGCCGCAGATCATGTCCAGCAGCGTGGTCTTGCCGGCGCCGTTGGGCCCGATAACCACATGCACCTGATTTTCCTCGACGTAGAAGTTGAGGCTGTCCACGGCTTTGAAGCCATCGAATGACACGGTCAGGTCTTCGACACTCAGTATCATCGCGCTCACGACTGCACCTCCTTGTTGCTTAGGCGTTGCAGCAGCCCGGCCAGCCCCGACGGCAGGAACAGCACCACGCCCATGAACAGAAAGCCGATGAAGTACTGCCAGAAGTTGACGAAGTTTTCCGACAGGTAGGTCTTCGCCACGCCGATCAGCAACGTGCCGTAAACCGCGCCCACCAGCGACAGACGCCCGCCCAAGGCTGCGTAGATGACGATTTCGGTGGACGGGATAATGCCCACCAGAGAAGGGGAGGCGAGGCCGACCTGGAGTGTGAACATCACCCCGCCCAGGGCCGAAATCAGTGCCGCGACGGCGAAGATGAACGCCTTGAACAGAGCCGTGTTGTAGCCGGAAAAGCGCACCCGGTCTTCCCGGTCGCGAATGGCGACCACCACTTTGCCCAGCCGGCTGCGCAGAATGAACCCGCACAGCGCCACGCAGCCAAGCAACAGCAGGGTGGTGATGAGGTACAGGATCCAGGGCGTTTGCGGGGCTTGCAGGCTCAGGCCGAAGGCGGTCTTGAAGTCGGTCAGGCCGTTGACGCCGCCGGTGTAGCCTTGCTGGCCGATGATCATGATCGACATGATCGCCGCCAGGGACAGGGTGATGATCGAGAAGTACACGCCGCCCACACGCTTTTTGAAGTACGCGTAGCTGAACGCAAACGCCAGCAGGGGCGGGATGATCAGGATCGCGGCGATGGTGAAGGTCGCCGATTCGAACGGTTTCCACCACCAGGGCAAGGCATCGACGCTGTTCCAGATCATGAAGTCGGGCAGGGCCGAGCCATAGAAAGCAGCCAAGGCGCTGGCCGCTTCATCAGTGGCGGTCGCTTCCAGCTTCAGGTACATGGCCATCATGTAACTGCCCAGGCCGAAGAAGATGCCCTGGCCCAGGCTGAGAATCCCGCCGTAGCCCCAGATCAGCACCATGCCCAATGCACAGAACGCCAGGCTCAGGTATTTGCCCGCCAGCCCCAGGCGAAAATCCCCCAGGCTCAAAGGCAAAATGACCAGTAACAGGATCGACAGCCAGACCAGGCCATGTCGTTCGATCAGGGGCAACCAGCCCGCGCTGAGCATGCGCGATCCACGGGAGGGCGCCTGTGGCCGGATAAGCGGCTTTTCAGTCATGTCATTCATCTCAGCGTCTCACTTTCGCGGCAAACAGGCCGTTGGGGCGGAAGAACAGCAACACAATCACCACCATCAGGGTGATCGCCTTGGCCATGGAACCAGTGGTCAGGTACTCCAGCGAGATCTGCGTCTGGCCGATGGCAAAGGCGGAAAGAAAAGTCCCTAGCAGGCTTTCGACGCCGCCGAACACCACCACGATGAACGTGTCCACCAGGTACTGCTGGCCGCTTACGGGGCCTGTTGAGGCGAGCATGGTGAACGAGCTGCCGGCAATCCCCGCGAGGCCGCAACTCAGAGCGAATGTGACGGCGTCAACGCGGGCGGTGTTGATCCCGGCGGCACCGGCCATGGCGCGGTTCTGGGTGACGGCACGGATGCGCAGCCCCCAACGGCTGCGATACAGGAACAGAAACACGGCACCGGCAATGACCAACGTCAGGCCTATGATGAAAATCCGGTTGAGGGGCAACTCCAGTCCCTCACTGATCTTCCAGGCGCCTTGCAGCCACTCCACGGTCGGCACGCTGACTTCCTTGGGGCCGAATACCTGACGAAACACTTGCTGCAGCACCAGCGACAGGCCCCAGGTGGCGAGCAAGGTATCCAGCGGGCGGTTGTACATGAAGCGGATGAAGCAACGTTCAAGCAGGAAACCGAAGGCAAAGGTCACCACGAAGGCGACACCAATGCCGATGATGAAGTACCAGCCCATGAACTCGGGGAAATAGCGCTGGAACACCAGCGATGTGACGTAGGTCATGTATGACCCCATCGCCATCAGCTCGCCGTGGGCCATGTTGATCACGCCCATCAGGCCGAAGGCGATGGTCAGTCCCAGCGCCATCAGCACCAGCACCGAGAACAGCGAGAATCCGCTGAACACCTGCATTATCAAAATATCGAGAGTCATTGCGTCGCTACCTGTCGCTGCTCATGGGCGGACCGATTTCAGGAACCCTGGGTGGCCGCTGGCGCGAGGTGATTCGCGCCGGGCCTCGCTTCACAGTTTCGGGAATGGGTTGGGCTCGATCGGCGCGGACTCGTAGATCACATCGACCTGGCCCTGGGCGTTGATGGTGCCGATGCGCGCACGCTTCCACAGGTGGTGGTTGTCCTTGTGCACCTTGATCTCGCCTTCAGGCGCATCGAGGGTCAGTTCCGAAGAGGCAGCGATGACGGCCGGGACGTCGAAGCTGTTGGCTTTCTCCACGGCTTTCTTCCACAGGTACACCGCGGTGTAGGCCGCCGCCATCGGATCGCCCACCACGCGTTTTTCGCCATACCGGGCCTTGAATGCCGCGACGAATTTTTCGTTGACCGGATTTTTCAGGCTCTGGAAGTAGCTCATGCAGGTCAGAAAGCCGGTGAGGTTTTCGGCGCCGATGCCGGTGACTTCTTCCTCGGTGACAGCCAGGGCCATCAGCGTCTGGTTACTGCTGTCGATGCCCGCGGCCTTGAGCTGTTTGTAGAACGCCACGTTGGAGCCGCCGACGATGGTCGACAGGACGATATCGGGCTTGGCGGCCTTGATTTTGTTGATCACCGAGGAGAACTCGATGTTGCCCAGGGGCAGGTAGTCCTCACCGACGATCGAGCCGCCCTGCTTGTTCACCGACGCGCGGGCGAGCTTGTTGGTGGTGCGCGGCCAGATGTAGTCGGAGCCCACCAGATAGACGCTCTTGCCCTTGTTGGCCATCAACCAGCTGACAGCGGCCAGCGTCTGCTGCGAGGCTTCGGCGCCGGTGTAGATGATGGCCGGGGATTTCTCCAGACCCTCGTAGAACGTCGGGTAGTACAGCAGGCCCTTGTTACGCTCGAACACCGGCAGCACGGCTTTGCGCGAGGCCGAGGTGAAGGCGCCAAACGTGACCACCACGTGATCGTTTTCCAGGAGCTTGCGCGCTTTTTCGGCGAAGGTCGGCCAATCGCTGGCGCCATCTTCGACGATCGGTTCAATGGTCTTGCCCAGTACACCGCCGCTGGCGTTGATTTCGTCGATGGCGAGTTTTTCCGCATCCACCACCGAGGCCTCACTCATGGCCATGGTGCCGGTGAGCGAATGGATGATCCCCACTTTGACGGTCTCTGCCGCCTGGACCTGGCTGGCCAGGGAAAACGGCAACAGGCTGAAGGCCCCCAGTAATAGGGCATGCTTGATCAAACGGCGTTTGTCGTTGTGCATTTCATTTCTCCCCAGGAATAAAAAAAGCCCGACGTCCCGGTTAAACGAATAATCGGGAGGTCAGGCTTCTTGTGCCGAATCTGGCGGGACAACTGTGTCCGATCCAGTCGTACGCCAAGTGTCTCCCTACTTGCCAAGTGGGCGTAGGGCAGACAGCCGGCGCGATGTCTCGGGAGAGTATTTGCAAGGTCGGTGCCAATTGCCGATGAGGGCACAATCAGGGGCCATCGGGCACAACGGTCGGTATTCACTGCATCTATTGCAAGCTTGACGGGCCTTGCGCCGGTTTGGCGCAAGGGGCCTGGTTGCGCACCAAAAGCGTGAAGGTTTCATCGGTGCTGTGCGAGCAGCATTGCCCTACCGACGGTCAGCGCACCCTATGCGTGGCTCAGCGATCAGGCCGCTGGAAGGGGAGTGGCCCGCAATCTGCATGAGGACACGGCACTACCCTCGCAGGGTCCCTTGTCACACGCCCGTTCCCGGCAGGTGTGGAAGGTCCCTCGCATGGCCGGCCCCGACAGCGCAGTCGCACCGGTTTCAGGCACAAGCCGCCTGAGAGCAGCCGTTGAATCCACGGCCACCGCTCACCGATTCTTTGCACAATGACTCTTTGCAGATGGCCCGCCTCCCTGACGGACGCCAGGCGTCTGATATCACGTTGAACAAGGTTGATAGGCATGGTTGACCAGGCGATCCGCATAGGCGGTCTGTTTTCCGACACTGGCGTCACGGCAGCCGCCGAGCGCTCGACAATGCGCGGTGCGCAATTCGCGATCGAGCAGATCAACGCGGCCGGTGGCGTAGGGGGGCGGCCTCTGGAGCTGGTCACCCGCAACCCCGATTCGACCCCCGCGTTGTATGCCATGCATGTCGAGTCGTTGATCCGTGAGGAAAACCTGCGGTTCTTCTTCGGCTGCTATACCTCTGCTGCGCGTAAGGCTGCGTTGCCGATCGTGGAGCGCTACGACGCGTTGTTGATGTACCCGGTGTACTACGAAGGTTTCGAGTACTCGCGCAACATCATCTACACCGGCGCGACACCCAATCACAACGCGGTGCCACTGGGCAATTACATGCTCGACAACTTCGGCAACCGTGTGTTGATGATTGGCTCCGAGTACGTCTATCCCTACGAAACCAATCGGCTGATGAGCGACCTTCTGTATGAGCGCGGTGGCACCAAGCTGGGTGAATATTACCTGCCGCTCAAGAATGCCCGGCCCGAGGATTTCGCCAAGCTGATGGTCAAGGCCAGGGAGCTCAAGCCGTCGTTCATTTTCTCCACGGTTGTGGGCGAGACCATGGCGCACTTGTATCAGGCCTATGCCGATGCCGGTTTCGATCCGGCCGTGATGCCCATCGCCAGCCTGACCACCAGCGAGACCGACATCAAGCAGATGGGGGTTCACCTGGGGGCAGGGCACATTTCGGCAGCGACCTATTTTCAGTCGGTGGACACTGCGATCAACCGCCAGTGCATCGCGCAATACCGTGCGCTGTTCGGTCAGGAGCAGGTCACCGACCGATGCTGGGAGGCTGCTTATTTTCAGGTGCACCTGCTGGCCAAGGCGATTCTCAGTGCGGGCAGTACCAACGTCGATGACGTGCTGCAAGCCATGCGCGGTCTCGAATTCGAGGCGCCTCAAGGGCGCGTCAGGGTCGATGCGCACAACCATCACACCTACCTTTTTTCGCGCATCGGGCGGGCCAATGCCCAGGGTCAGTTCGACATTCTTTATGAAAGCCAGAACGCCCTCAAACCCGATCCATACGCCATCGCGCCGCGCCTGAACGACTGGTCGAGCGGCACCGGGAGGCCGCTATGACCTTGCGCGCGGCAAAGAAACGGCAACGCAGTGACAGCAGCGCGGGGATCAAGGACCTGCGCGACATCAGTGTGCTGGTGGTGCACCCGGATGATGACGATGGCCGCAATCTGATCGCGCAACTGCAGCGCATCGGCTGTCAGGTGCGTGTGCAGTGGCCGATTCCCGAGCGGCTCAACACCGAGGTGGACGTGATCGTGCTTGCCGTTTCCCCCGAAAGTCTTTCGACCAACACACCCTGGCTGCTGCACGCCAGCACAGCGCCGATCATTCCGGTGATCGCCTACGAAAACCCGATCATTGTCGAGGCGTTGGTGCAGCTCAACGCCTGCTCGGTGATCCCGTCGCCAGTTCGCTCGTTCGGACTGCTCACGGCGTTGGCGCTGACCTTGAGTCAATCGCGCAAGGCCCGTGAGCGCGAAAAACACGTCAAGCGACTGGAAGGGCGGATGGCCGTGATGCGCACGGTGCAGCAGGCCAAGATCATCCTGATCGAAACCAAGGGTATGTCGGAAATCGACGCTTACAACGCCCTGCGCGATCAGGCGATGGCCAAACGCGAACCGGTGGAGAAGATCGCCGAAGCATTGGTGAAAGCCCACGAGCTGTTTCAACAAGCCTGTTCCTGAGCGTCCGGCCCCACGGGCCTGACCCTCTTCTGCACGGAGGATTGCCATACGCCCTTGATCGGCAGGTATGGATCACCGTGTGGCGACCGGCCTGGACAACGGAGTCCTCCGGAGCGAACCGCAACCTGCGTATCCGCGCAGTGGGTTCGAGTCAATGGCTGCCTGATTGCGGGCAGCCCTTAACCGATATCTGGAGAACACCCCATGTCCGTAAAACGCCCAAGCAAAGCCGACTTTCTAATCGCCGCCGAAGACCACAGCTATCACCTGAGCGACAGTCAGATGGAATGCTTCCTCAATTTGGCTGACGAGACCCTCGGTTCCTACGACGCCATCGACAAACTGTATGCGCAAACCATCGCGCAGCAACCCCCCGAGCGTGAATTCAGCAAGGCGCCGGACGCTGACAATCTGCACGGCGCCTGGTACGTGAAAACCCATATTACAGGCGCCGCCCAAGGCCCGCTGGCCGGCAAGACGGTGGTCATCAAGGACAACGTTTCCGTGGCCGGCGTGCCGATGGCCAACGGCTCGCTGAGCCTGGACGGTTATGTCCCCTCGGAGGATGCAACCGTGGTCAAACGCCTGCTCGCTGCGGGTGCGACAGTGGTGGGCAAGTCGGTCTGCGAGGACCTGTGCTTCTCCGGCGCCAGCTTCACCGCCGCCAGTGGGCCTGTGAAAAACCCATGGGACCTGAGCCGCAACGCGGGCGGTTCCTCCAGTGGCAGCGCCGTGTTGGTTGCCTTGGAGGAGGTCGACATGGCGATCGGCGGGGACCAGGGAGGATCGATCCGCATGCCCTCGGCCTGGAGCGGCATCGTCGGCCACAAGCCGACCTACGGCCTGGTGCCTTACACCGGGGCTTTCCCGATCGAAAGGACCATCGATCACGTCGGCCCGATGGCCAACAGCGTGCGTGACGTGGCCGTGATGCTTGATGTCATCGCCGGGGCCGACGGCCTTGACTCCCGTCAGAAGAACCCGCCAGCCGTTGCCTGTGTCGCCACGCTTGATCAGGGCGTCGCGGGCCTCAGAATTGGCGTGCTGCGTGAAGGCTTCGCGATTCCCAGCGTGTCCGAGGATCAGGTGGATGCTCAGGTCAAGGCGGCGGTCGCGCAACTGCAAAGCCTTGGCGCGACGGTCGGCGAAGCCAGCGCGCCCTGGCATTCTGGGGTGGCGCTGGACATGTGGAATGTCATTGCCACCGATGGCGCGGCGTATCAGATGCTGCAGGGCAACGGCTATGGCATGAACGTGGATGGCTATTACGACCCGGACATCATGAGCTACTTCGGTGCCAAGCGTCGCGAGCACGCCGATGCGTTGTCCAGCAGTGTCCGCGCCGTGGCGTTGACCGGCCACTACAGCTTGAAAAATCTGCACGGCGCCTATTACGCCAAGGCGCGCATGCTGGTGCCGGAACTCACTCGTCAATACGACGAAGCGTTCAAGGATTTCGATGTACTGGTGATGCCAACCATGCCCTTCGTGGCGACGCCGCTGACCGCTGCCGATGCGCCGATCGAGGAGTACGTGCACAGTGCGCTGAACATGCTGACCAACACCGCGCCGTTCGACCTCACGGGCCACCCGGCGACTTCGATTCCTACAGGTCTGGCTGATGGCTTGCCGGTGGCGATGATGATCGTCGCCCCACGGTTCCAGGACGCCCTGGCCTTGCGCGTGGCTCAGGCCTACGAGCAAGCCCGTGGCCCATTCCCTAAACCGCCGCGTCGTTAAGCCGGTCTTGGCCGGGTGCTGGCGGCGTAAGTGCCAGCACCTTGCCCTTTTCAGGATTCAGGAGTGTTTTCATGGGATTGACTCAATCGATACGGCTTTCTCTGGGCGCCGCCTTATGCCTGCTGCCGGTGTTCGCATTTGCCCATCCAGGGCATGACGAATCAGGCTTGATGGCGGGCGTGGCGCACCCCTTGAGCGGGATGGATCACCTGTTGGCGATGTTCGCGGTCGGTCTCTGGGCCGCGCAGCAGGCCGGCAAGGCGCGCTTGATGTTGCCACTGACCTTTGTCGCCGGCATGTTGCTCGGCGGCTTGTTGGGGTTCGAAGGGTTCGCCATTGCACATCTGGAAACCGGCATCGCTGCATCGGTGCTCGCCTTTGGCTTGCTGGTCGCGGTGGCGGCGCGTCCACCTGTGGCGCTTGCCCTCGCCATCACCGGCCTTTTCGGACTGGCCCACGGCATCGCCCACGGCATGGAATTTCCGCAGATGAGTAGCCCTGCGGCTTATGCGGTCGGTTTTCTGATCGCGACATCGGCACTGCATGCAGCTGGCTTTGCACTGGCGCGGGGGTTGCCGATGCGCGCCGCTGCACTGGTTCGTGCGCTCGGCCTGGTGTCGGCGGGGGCAGGAATCACGTTGTTGGCAGGTTGATGGCGGGGTGTTACCCAAAGCGGACGCGAGCAGTGAGGTTGGTGCATGCAGCCTCACTACTCGGCTCATTTCGATTCAACGCCGATTGAGCTACTCGTGGTTGCCCGCCCAGATGGGCGGGCGTCGGTCAGTCCAGGGCATCGCCCGTTCAAGCTGCGCCGCCAACTGCAGGAGTAAATCCTCACGCCCATAAGCTGCGCCGAACTGCATGCCGATAGGTAAACCGGATGCCAGGTCCTGCGTCAGTGGCATCGACATGGCAGGGCAGCCGCTGACATTGAAAACGGCAGTGAAAGGGGAGTGGTCGAAGACATGGGCTATCCACCCTCGGCCATCGAGCGTTTCCTGATTCGCATTGTATTGGCCCACGAGGGGCTGGGGGGCAGGCAAGGTCGGCGTCAGAAGCACATCGTAATTGCAGAAAAAATCTCCAACTTTTCGGGTCACAACATTGCGCTGGTACATCGCTTCCAGCAATTGGGTTGCGCTCAGCTCACAGCCGAGCCGGTAAAGGGCGAGCGTGGCAGGCTCCAGAGTCGATTCATCGATGGGCCGATCCGTCGCAGTCGCGATGGCGTCGATCCAGGCGGCTGTGTTGCTGGACCAGAATCGCGCATTCAGTTCTACGAAGGCTTCCCAGCTCAGGCCTATGTCCGCGACGGCAGGAGTGACGTGGTGGCCCAGTCCCTCCAGCGTTTGACAGACTAGGTTCAAACCGGCGCTTACGGCAGGTGCTGTCGGCTGACCATTGAGGGCATGGCCTTGTACGGCGATGCGCAAAGGCCCGGGCTCGCGACTCAGCAGCGACCGGTAGGATTGTGTCGGCGGTGCAATGTGAAAAGGATCGCCTGATGCGGGGCCGTGCACGGCGTCGAGCACACTGGCGGTATCCCGGACGGTACGGCTGAGCACCCCGTGTACGGCCAGCCCTGCCCAAACCTCGTCGACATCCGGTCCCATGGGTAAACGTCCCCGGCTTGGCTTCAGGCCAAACAAACCACAGGACGCGGCTGGTACGCGGATTGAGCCGCCGCCATCGGTCGCATGGGCTATCGGGACCATGCCAGCGGCGACAGCGGCCGCCGAGCCACCACTGGACCCGCCGACGCTGCGGGTCAGGTCCCAAGGATTGCGAGTGGGGCCGTCTACACGGTTTTCTGTGGTGGTGCTTGCCGCCAGTTCGGGGGTGGTCGTGCGGCCTAGGGCGAGTAGGCCGCTGCGGCGAAACCGCGCCATCAGCTCAGAGTCGGCTCCGGCAACGCAACCCTGCGCCAGTCGGCTGCCCAGTTCATTGCGACGATTGCGCGCGGTCAGGCCCAGATCTTTCACCAGCATTGGCACGCCGTGCAAAGGCCCGGATTGTGCCTGCGGCTCGTCAGCCCATGTATCGACGACGGCATTGATGTGCGGATTAAGTGCCTGTATGGCCTGCAGGGCAGCGGCGCGTACTTCAGACTCGCTGATCTGACGGTCGGCAATCATGCCTGCCAGACCAACGGCGTCATGTTCGGCGTAATCGGAAAGATTCATTGAAATCTCCAGAAATGAGAGGTTGATACTTCTTAGTATCGCGCGATACTTGTTGGTATCATGTGATACTGTGTAGTATCGTTGTCAAGCAGAATTTCATCACCAGAGAATGTCCGTCGTGCCAAGACCTATTCGCCCAGAACGCATCGCCCAGCTGCCACCCCGCGAGCGCATTATCGATGCCGCCCAGGCGCTGTTTTTTGAGCAGGGCATTTCCCGAGTCACTGTGGACGCTATTGCCGCCTTGGCGGGGTCGACAAAAATGACGTTGTATCGGCATTTCGAAACAAAGGATGTGCTGGTGCAGGAATGGCTGAGACTGCTCACTGAGCAATACAGTGCAGTGCTTGACGAGTTGTCGAGCCAGTGGCCCGGTCAACCGGTGAGGCAGTTACTGGGGTTCGCTGAATTTATCGCCGCAGATCTGGCCAGCTCCGGCTACCGAGGATGCCCTTTCACAAATAGCCTGGCCGAGCTCCCCGACCCACTGCACCCGGCGAGGCGTTTGATCGAGTCGCACAAGCAGCGCCAGTTTCAGCGACTCGCCACGTTGTGCAAGGAGGCGGATTTGCCTTGTCCAATGGACGTGGCGCAGGAACTGACACTGCTGATGGAGGGGGCGCAGGTGGTGGCTCAGAATAAAGGAATGGACGAGGTCGGTGTCCGTCTGATGCGGATAGTGAGCAAACGTTTAGGCGTTACCGTGTAGGGTAATCGGCATCAGGGAAACACCCTGACTCCGGTTCAAGGTCAGCATGCAAGCTCATCAATAAGGGAGCTAAGAAAGAAAGCGTCAGCTTCAGCTCCTTCGCATGCAAGACGCAGCGATGCGCGGGAGGGCTGAGGTAGTTCAGGCGTCGATGACGTGCCCGGCTCCCGGTATATCCGCGCGCTGTATCTGCTCCAGTATCAGGCTGTCGGTGATGTTCAGGTCGTCCACCAGCAGAAACATCTTGCTCAGCACTTCGGCCATTTTCTTGTCGGTGTCGGCGAACGGCAGGTAGAACTCCGTAGAGCTGCTGCCGACGGGCACGATACACAGGTAGTTGCCGGGTTCGATATGGATGGCTGCGCTGCCCAGATGAATGCGGTAGTTCGCGCGCTGGCCGGTAATGTGCAGAAAATGCCCTTCGCATCTGACGTTTCGTAACCCCAGACCCTGAATCAACTCGCCGACCAGTTCGGCGCGTCGTTGCAGGGTTTCGTGGCTGGTGCTGTAGCCGTCTGCGGCGTGGGCCACGGAGACCAGCAGGTCGGCGTCACGCATGATTTCCGAGAACAGCAGCGGCGGTACTTGCTCAAGGGGGATGGCCTTCTGGTCGCGGTAGAACGCAATCGTGTCGAAGGTAAAGTGTTCTGTTTCCGAGAGGTAATGGCCGGTATCCAGAAAGTTGAACACGGCATGGATGCCGTGCTCTTTGCTCTCGTAATAGATGTCCTCGACGCTTGAGGTCGACCAGTTGCGGACCTGCAGCAACCGGGCAGCTACCTTGCCTTTCAGGCGGTGGCCGGCGAATCGGTTGGACCACAAGCCAGTGTCTCGCTCGGCAGGTGTCAGCAGGTACAACTCGCGAAAGGCCTGTTTGAACGGCTGCACGCGGCGATGGGTCACCACTTCTTTCTGCCAGGCCGACAGTTGTCCAGCCATGAACAGATGAAAAGGGTGAGCAATACGCAGGCGCTTTTCAGCGATGTGTTGGCGGCCTTCAAGGTCAGTCACCGTCAGCGTCGCGCTATCGAGCCAGCCCAGCGCAGCGTCGTCGGCCTGCATGATCAGCTGTTCGAGCAGCAGGCGAACCGCAGGCATTTTCAACAGCGGCTTCAGCTCGTCCAGAGCCAGGCTTTCGCCGCTGCTCATCATTGCTTCCAGGGTGCGGCAGAAGCGGGCGATCTGTTCCTTGAGCTGGGTTTGCTGCGCTTTGAGCGCGATGAAGTCTGCGTTTTTGCGAATCGCGGGCGGTGCGGTCTTGAGCGCCTTTGCGCCTTTGCAGATGTGCAACGTAGGCGACAAGCCGTCGATTTCCAGCGTGACGTCATAGCCATCAATGGTGGTGGCTGTCACGGTGGATTCGGCGATTTCCGATTCCATGGCCCATTCCAGGCGAATCACCGAAGGATAGCCGGCGACACGCGCCAGGTTTTCCAGACCTGCCTGCACCGCTGCGTGGGAGTTGGCCTGTCGCTGAGCTCCGTATTTACGCACCTCTTTGTGCAGTTTCTTGAGCGTCAGGTAGCGCTGGCGTACGTCGTCCGGCCCTGTGACGGGCAGCAAGCCATAGATGCGCATGGCCGGCTGTGCGTGGCGGGTCAATTTCTTTTCCAGCGCCGCTCGACCGATGCCCTGGTAGGCGTCGAGCAGTACACGGGTCTCGGGAAACGCCCAGTGCGAGGGTTCGAGTGCCGCGAGGTACTCGCGCAGGTGGTCTGGGTCGGCTTCGGCCAGGGCCTTGTCCAGCAGGTAGCGGTCCACCACGCCCACGGTTTCATCCAGCGTATTGGGCAGGTCGCTGCCCCAGCCGGACCGAGGGGCCAGGGCAATGTTCAGGTATTCACGCTGGAAGGCTTGCAGATCACTCCAACCGAGCGCGTCGAGCACCACTCGGCTGGCTTGGCCGGCGTAGGGCAGGGCGGTGAGCAGGGTATTTCTTGAAAAGCCGGACAACGCCGCGAGTAGCTCTGGGGATTGGTTTTTGGGCAAATCCTGAAGCAGCAGGAAGTATTGGAGCACCGCAGCCGTGTAGCCGAAGCTGTCGAAGTCATTCGGCGTTATGCCCAGTCGTTCGATGACCGCCAGAGCCTGCAACAACCAACGGGTCTGATACACCTCGACCGAGCGGAAGGTGTCAGCCAGCCTTTCGGCGTTATGGGGCAATCCAGCCAGGGCGTCCTCGACATAACGAACGGTGAAGTTCGCCAGTTCAGGGGGCGCGACGGCAGGTTCTTGCGTGGGGATTTCATCAATCTGAGACGACTCATCATCGATGTCTTCCGGGTCCTCGTCGTTTGCATCGTCCTCGTCGAAATCTTCATCGGCGTACCGAGTCAAGTCCACATCATCGCTGTCCAGCCCGGCGTCGTCCGAGTAGAACATCATGGCGCGGCCCCAGGTATTGGCGGCCCGGACGAAGCGCGGGTAATCGAGGCGGCCCGCTTCCAGCAGGCTCAGGGCGATGCGCTGGATTTCCTTGTGCCCGTAGATATACGCGTCGGCGATCTTCCTTTGTTCGCCACCGGGCGCTGAAGGGGGCTGCTCGCGGTTCCAGCTGCCGTCCAGCAACCATTCGGCGAAGGTCTGCCAGGCGGGGGTGGATGGGTAATTGCTCAGGCGATTGATGCAGGCGTGAACGTCGGGGAAGGCCCAGGCCTGGTCCGGGCTTCTTCGGTAATAGGCCGGGTCATCTTCGTCAGTGGGCAAGGGATAGTCACTGTCCTCGAAGGCATATTGCAGCATGTGCTGCAGTCGCGCACCGATCTGCTCCAGTGCATAGGCATCCGGGCGAGTCGTGATCCACGCGTCGCAGAGTCGATATTGCAGGCCATAGCGCTGTTGATCGCGGCGGTCCTCCAGATCGTCCCAAACGGTCGGGAACACAAAACCATCCGCCAGTGCCTTGGGCCCATCCTTGGGATGCTGCCTGACCCAGTCATCGGCGATGCGCAGCAAGTCGATGCCTTCCCAGAAATCGGGCTCGAATTCGTCGTAGTGGCTGAACTCGGGATAGTCATCCAACGCTCTATCACAGAATGTTCGCAGCGCAGCGAGGCGTGTGGTTTGTTCGGGCGCAGGACGGCGTGATTGCATGAGGGTATCCGAGCAAAAAAGTGAGCGACGAGGATCAACCGCCAATCAGCGGCACCAGGCGGATAAACGCGAGCGTGGAAGGGGGGCTCAATTCAATGGATTCATCGAGTCTTTGCAGCATGACGCCGTTGTGCAGAACGCGGAACGCACGGGTTTCAAAACCCTTCAAGGCGCGTTCGACCTCAACGCTGACATCCAGGTCCAGAGGTGCGCTGGCCTGAGGCATGACAACCGCACCTTCACTGGCTTGCCGAAGAACGTCCCGCTCGCTCAGGTATTGGCGGTCGAGCACCTCGCGCACCGACACTTGTGCCAGCCAGTGCTGGACCGACAGCGCGGCGATCTGTTCGGCGACGGTCAGGCGAATGAGCTCGGCGACCGTCAAGGTCAGCGAGGTCGGTGTCAGGGTGACAGGCGGCAGCAAAGGCTCCTGGCGTGCGCCTTTCAGGCAATAACTATGAACCACGAACTCCATGACGCATTCCTTGCAAGCCAGGCCAGCCGGGGCGGGTGGCGCCTTAGCATAGCCCGGTCTGCAACAAACTTCATCGTGCTGCGCGCTCGTGCAGTGCCTGGCTCAGATTACTTTAGCCATCCGACGACCACTCATGAAACACAAGAGGCCCCCCATCGCGGTCAGTGCGCTCAACGCATAGAACATCGTGGGGGCCGGGGTGTGCATCAGCAGGTATCCGCAGATCACCGGGCTCAGGGCGCCACCCAGCGCCGCCAGGTTTTGCGCGCCGTAGTAGCTGCCGCGCAGTTCTTCCGGGGCCAGGGTGTCGACGAAAAGGAATTCGGCCGGGTAAATGATCATTTCACCGAGGGTGAAAATGAACATCGCCACGCACCAGCTCACCATGCTGTCGGCCAGGCTGAAGCCGATCAGGCCAAGAATGAACAGGCTGGTGCCCGCGGCAATCCAGTAGCGCAGCTTCTCGCGATCGAGGAACCGACCGATTTGATATTGCAGCAAAATCACACTGATGGCGTTGCAGGCGAGCAGGGCGGCCATGATGTCCAGCGCGCGTTTGGAATCGTGGGTCACCAGCAGGTATTGCGACAAGTAGAGGGTGAAGCGTCCGTGCACCACCGTGCTGAGCAGGCAGCCGCAGGTGAACATGATCAGGGTACGGTCGTTTTTCAGGGTCTTGAGCGTCTTGAGAAAACTTGGCGGCTGACCAATGACCGGCGTTGGCGCGGCATCCCTGGGGATGCCGGTCATCAGGAAAATGCTGGAAAACGCGATGCCAGCGGCGATCAGGAATGGCCCGATCGGATAGACACCGGCAATCACCACGCCGAGCATGGGACCGGTGGCATAGCCGATGTTGGTCAGGGTGTAGCGCAGGGAAAACGCCTTGGCGCGCTGGCCCACGGGCAGGTTTTCACTGAGGATCGCCTTTGAACCGATAAGGAACAACGCTGACGCTGCCCACTACGACAGCTTTTCCGCCTCGGCAACCCAGGTGGAGGCCGTTGCACTGCTGATCAAGACGGGGCGTTTTCTGGGGTTCCTGCCCCAGCACTATGCCGCGCCGATGGTAGCGCGGGGAGAGTTTCGCGCGGTGCGCCCAGACCTGTTCTACATCGTCACGCCGTTCAGTTTGATACTGCGCCATAACATTGTACGCAGCCCCTTGGTCAAGGCATTTGCCCAGGCATTGGGCGTGGACTTGAAAGCCTCGGTTTGATTGTTTGCGGCGATAAGCACTAATGGTCCCCTGGCGGCGAATGAGGACAATTTGACCATGCTTAAAGCCTGGCATTTACAACAATGCGCACGCCTTACTAGTCGGCCTGTTTGTTGCGTCGATTGATTGAGTTCACAGCCGGATGCTGCCAGTCAAAGCGTGGTGAAGCCGGTTGCATCGGATTGATGAACCGGGTCATGGATGGTCTATGTGCGGGCAGCCACGGAAGCCTGAAAAAGAAATCTTCGAGCACTTAAATTAAGTGGTCGGCGAACAGCCTCATCTTGCGAAACCAGGTCGGGTAGTGATCGGGTTGGGCACCGCCCGGCCAGGGAAGAGGTCAGTAAGCGGTTTTCTTGAAGGGACGCGCGGATACACCTCGATAAAACGACAGAATGGCCAGCACCTGTACCACGACCGCGCCTGTCACGACGGCGCCGATGGCGTGATTCTGATCGGTGAAGGCGGAGCGCAGCAGGCCGAAAAAGGCCGGGGCGAAGGCGTAGGTGGCCTGGCTGATCGCGACCATCAGGGCGATCACCCTGGCGGTTTGTTCACGGCTGAACTCGGCCTGGGCAATCAGTGGCGGCAACGATGTGGCATTGCCGATGCCCGAACCGATCAGCGCCACGGCTATCCAGGCCACAGTCGGGTGAAGGTCCAGGCCGAGAAGCATCAGCGTGCCCAGCACCTGGATGGCATAACCGAGGCAGGCCAGTTGTCGGCGGTTCATGCCTTGGATCATCAGGCGTGCGGCGACGTATCGCCCGCCCATCGCACTGGCAGTGGCCAGGCCCATGGCGAATGAGGCGTCATGTGCCCCCATGCGTCCGACCAGGATCGAGTACAGGTGCGCGATCAAGCCGATCTGGGCGAACAGCCCCAGGGACATGCCGGCTGCCAGGCTGCGGAAACGTGCCGACCTGAGCGTCTGCATGGTGCTCCACGGCGTGGCGCTGGCGCTGATCGGCAGGGGTTCGGGCTGGTCTGCATTGTCGGGATGTTGTCCCAGGCTTTGTGGGCTTTTGCTGAAGACCAGGAAGGCGAGGGCGCCTATCAGCAGCACGGCGATGACGCTGATCACCAACGCCGCCATGGCGAAGCCGAAACGCTCGATCAGCAACACCCACAGCGGCGAAAAGATCACGCCACCCAGGCTGGCGCCGTTGTAGGCCTTGCCCAGGGCCTTGGGTCTGTCCTTGACGTACCACGGAGCGATCAGGGTGTTAACGGCGGCGGCACCCAATGTCACCCAGCCGATACCCGAACAGACGGCGCCGGCATACAGCACCCATAGCTGGTCGGCTTGAGCCCAGATGTTCACGCCGATGCCCAGGACGATGCTGCCCAGCAGGGTAATGGCGGGTATTCCGAAGCGTGCGTAAAGTCGTGGCAGGTTGGCGATGACGATCGTGCCGCTGAGAAAGTGCAAGGTAACGGCAGTCGAAACCTGGGCGATCGGCCAACCCGTGCGCTCCATGACCGCTTGCATATAGATCGGCGGCCCATAGAAGCCGACCCCCCAACCGATAATCGCCAGGATGAACGTGCAGGTCAGTACGGTTTTTCCAAAAAAGCGGGTGTGTGTCATCGCCATCTCCTCCAAGTTGGCTCATAGCCTATGGGCTCGACGGGTTCCTCACTTCGAGGTGCGTCGAACAATGGATGTCGAGTGGGTGATCGTCAGTCCAGCAATCTGGCTCGGAGTCTGTAAAAAAATATTCGCATCGGATTGTCGATTTCGGCCAACGCCATTCGATTAGCCCATAGAGCCGCCACACGGACGGCTTGATCCATCCACTCTCAGGAGATCAGAGCATGCGATTTATGGTGATCGTCAAAGCCAGTCCGGAATCGGAAGCCGGACAGATGCCCAGCGAAGAACTGTTGGCCGCCATGGGCGCCTACAACGAAGAATTGGTCAAGGCCGGGGTGATGCTCGCCGGTGAAGGCCTGCATCCCAGTGCCGAGGGCGTGCGTGTGCAGTTTTCCGGCAAGGACCGGACGGTGGTCGATGGGCCCTTCGCTCAAACCAAGGAGCTGATCGCCGGCTTCTGGATCTTCAAGGTCCAGTCATTGCAGGAGGCCATCGATTGGGTCAAGCGCTGCCCGAACCCGATGGTCAGCGACAGTGAAATCGAGATCCGCCAGATCTTCGAGCTCGAGGAGTTCGGCGAGTCCTTTACGCCGGAATTGCGCGAGCAGGAAGAACGCTTGTGGGCGCAGATGTCCGGTCAATCGTGAAGCCGACTACAGGAGAACCCACCATGAGAATCATTCCCTACCTGACCTTCGACGGTCGTTGCAAAGAGGCCTTTGCGTTGTACCAGAAGGTGCTGGGCGGCGAGCTGTTTTCCATGTCCTTTGCCCAGGCGCCTGAGGAAACCGGCATGCCCAAGGATCCCGACCTGATCCTGCACACCTGCCTGACCGTCGATGCTTTCAGCCTGATGGCCTCTGACTGCCCGCCAGGCCAGCCGTACAGCAAACCGCAAGGCGTGTCGGTTTCCCTCAACGTCGACAGCGTGGAGGAGGCCGAGCGGCTGTTTAAGGGCTTGAGTGTCGGTGGCAGCGTGCACATGCCCTTGGCGAGGACCTTCTGGGCGGAACGCTTTGCCATGTTCGAAGACCGTTTCGGGATCGCCTGGATGGTCAATTACGAGGGAGGGCAATAAGTCGAGCGCTGCCTGGGTCGCGATGCGTCGCGGCGCTCGCAACATTCCTCACCTCATGCCCATCAATTGAGGATCCTGGCGAGCACGTTCGCCAGGGTTTCCCTTCGCCATGTGAACCTTGCGCGAATACTGCGTTCACTTATTAAGTTGCCGCTTTATGTGACCCACAGGGGACCTGTCTGGCTCTGGCGGCTGCTTCCTAGTGCCGATAAGGACTTCGCATGCACCCAACCTCGTCCACATTGCCCTTGAACGCCCCTGTCGAACGCGAACTCAGCTTGCGCGCGGTCAGTACGGGCATTGTCCTGGGTATCCTGCTGACGCCGTCCAATGTCTATGCCGGATTGAAGATTGGTTGGTCGTTCAATATGTCGATCATTGCCTTGCTGGTCGGTTATGGCATCTGGCAAGGCTTGGCGAGTCGATCGGTGGGGCGGCTGCCTTGGACGCTGCACGAAAGCAACATCAACCAGACCGTGGCCTCCGCCGCTGCGTCGATCATTTCCGGTGGGCTGGTCGCGCCAATCCCGGCCTATACCTTGCTGACCGGCCAGCAGCTGGACGCCATTCCCATGGTGGCCTGGGTCTTTTCGGTGAGTTTCCTGGGGATCTGGATTGCCTGGTATCTGCGACCGTCCCTGCTCAATGACAAGGCGCTGAAATTTCCCGAGGGTATGGCGACCCTGGAAACGTTGCTGCACATTTACAACCACGGCCACGAAGCGGCGACGCGTTTGAAGGTGTTGCTCAGCGCCGCTCTACTGTCCGGGGTGGCCAAGGGGGTCGACACCTTCATGTGGGCCATCCCGCGCTGGTCTCCAACTGCCCAACTGGAGCGCCTGACCTTTACCGCTGACCCTTCGCTGCTATTGGTCGGTTTCGGCGCGATCATCGGTATTCGCGTGGGTCTGACCCTGCTGCTCGGCGCGCTGCTGGCGTGGGGCGGGTTGGCCCCATGGTTGTTGGCCCAAGGCCTGGTGCGGTTGCCGCCCGGCAGCAGCGGCCCGCAGTTCGCTGCGCTGGTGGAGTGGTTGCTCTGGCCGGGGGTGAGCCTGATGGTGTGTTCGACCCTGGCCTCATTGGCAATTCGCCTGTGGGCATTGCACCGCTCCACCAAGGCTGGCGGCGGGGCGATCTGGACGACACCCAAGGCCGGGCCTGCCACAGGTTCCTTGCTGGCGATCGTCCTGGTGGTGAGCCTGCAAGTGCTGTTGTTCGGCATCAACCCGTGGATGGCGCTGTTGACCATTCCCTTGGCGATCTGCCTGGCGGCGGTAGCCGCCCGGGTGGTCGGCGCCACGGGCATTCCACCGATCGGTGCCATCGGGCAATTGTCCCAGTTGAGCTTCGGCATCGTCGCGCCGGGGCAGGTGCCGATCAACTTGATGAGCGCCAACACCGCCGGCGGTTCGGCCGGGCAATGCACCGACTTGATGAACGATTTCAAGGTAGGCCGGGCGATTGGCGCTACGCCGCGCAAGCAACTGATCGCCCAGACCTTGGGGATTTTTGTCGGTAGCATCGTCGGCGTGTTGGCTTACCTGGCCCTGATCCCGGACCCGCAAGCCATGCTGCTCTCCGAAGAGTGGCCGGCTCCGGCGGTCGCCACTTGGAAGGCCGTGGCGCAAACCCTGACCCTGGGCCTGGATTCATTGTCCGCGAGCATTCGCTGGGCGATTTTCATCGGCGGCCTGGTCGGCTTGTTGTTGGGCGTGCTCGACAGCGTGCTGCCGGCGCATCGGGCCCGGTACCTGCCGAGCACGGCGGCCCTGGGCCTGGCCTTCGTGTTGCCGGCCTCGGTGTCCCTGATGATGGCCCTTGGTGCGGTGCTGACCTGGCTGGTGAGCTGTCGCTGGCCGACCCTCACAGAACGCTTCGCCATCACCGCGGCGGCGGGGTTGATTGCCGGGGAGAGCATTACCGGGGTCGGGGCGTCGTTGTGGCAGATGCTTGGGAATGGGTGAGGGGAGCGATATCGAAGAACGGGTGGGGTTCGTCTGGGTGATGGGCGCATTGGCGCCCATCACCCGATCGCCCTGTCACGCTGAAGCGTTCAAATCCTCGTGGCGTGCTGGAGCACGAATTTCACACCCTTATGCCGTACGGCCGCCGAGCACTTCAGCGACCCAGTCGGCGATGTAGTGACCCGCATTGATACTGTTATCGAAGCTCGAATGCTGCACGCCACCCTCGCGTTCGGTGAAAATTTTCAGCTCGCGTTTTGGGCTGTTTACCAACTGTTCGTAGGTACGGTGCGCCCATTTCAGAGGAATCTGTGAATCCTTTTCACCGTGGGTGACGAGGAAGGGCACCTTGATGCGATCCAGTATGCCGTCCAGATGGACATTCTCGGCGATGCTCATGAACTCATCGGCGTCCTTGGCACCCCATACCCAAGACACATGCGACCAGTAATGCGGAACCGGGAAGCTGCCTTCCTTTTCCATGCGACGCTTCTGCACATCACGCCAGTCATGATTGGCACCCCACACGACACCGCAAGCGAAGCGCGGCTCGAAGGCTACCGCGCGCGGGCAGTAGTAGCCGCCGAGCGACACACCTTCCAGGCCAATGCGTTTGGCGTCGACATCGTCGCGGGTTTCTAGCCAATCCACCACGCGGCTGGCCCAATGCTCGCTGTCGAAACGCGCGGTCAGGTTATGCAGGCGCAATGCTTCGCCCGTGCCGGGTTGGTCGATGATCAAAGAAGAAACGCCACGTTTCGCCAGCCAGGCGGGCAGGCCGACGCGGTATTTCATTTCTTTGGTGGAGTCCAGTCCATTGACCTGCACCAGAATCGGCGATGGGCCGCTGACGCCTTCGGCATGGACCAGCAGACCGGAAATGTGTTTGCCTTCGTAGGGGATTTCAACGCGTTCGCAGTTCTCCCGTGCCAGTTCGATACCACGTTGAAAGGTGTGTAAAAAGCGCTGGTACAGCTCCGTGCGACCAGGGGCTCCATGGGCCTGCAAGCGTTCGCAGCTCAAGTAATAGGTCGCGGCGCGGTTGTATTTTTCACCGGCAGACAACATTCGTCCCTTGCTTTCGTCTTCTTCGGCCAGGCCGCAAAGCTTGTCGGCCATGTTCGCCCAGGTCTCACGGAAGGCCTTGCTGCCGGCGGCATCCGGCTGCTTGGCGGCCTCCTGCAGCGGCGCGCACATTTCTTCGATTTCGCCGATGCGGGCGCCCATTTCGATGGCCAGGTCGACGGAAAGATTCCACACGTAGTTGGTCGGGAAGTAACGGAACATGATTGTTATTGTCCTTGTTGCAAGCAAAGGCAGGCAGCCAGCTCCGGCAAGGATGGTGGCCAGAGCTGGCGGTTCGAAGCAGGCTAAGGGGGAGGGCAATTGTTTGGCCAATCGCGAGTCGGGATGGGAGGTATTGCGAACGGCGATACAGCGTATATGCGCCAACGACCCAAGGGTTTTCTACTCACAGTTCAAGCAGTCAATCCAGATACCTATCATCGTACTTTGCGATTGCTCATAACGCTGGATGCGATTGGTGTCGTTGAGGTACGACTCACTAGAGTTGACGCTACACCGCGCCATTGGCTGAAGTCCCAGGCGCACACAACAACAAGAACAAGGTATCGGCAAATGAGTGAGTCCAATTCCGTCACAGCGATCAGCCTGGGCGCCACGGGCAGGATGTTTTTCCACTACTGTGGGAGGATTTGACATGCCTGTACTGAGTCGCGTGCTTGGCAATCTGTCGGTGGGCGCCAAGCTGTCGCTGGGTTTTGGCCTGGTGCTGCTGGTCACCCTGGGGGTGGCGGCGACCGCTTTTCGTTCCATGGGGCTGTTGCAACAACGCGGTGAGCAATCGCGCCAGGAATCATCGATTCAGGCATTGATGTTACGTGCCCGTATCGACGAGAAGGCGTTCGCCCTGGACCTTGCTCCGCAGCGCCAGGAGCAGGTCCGCGAGACGATCGGGAAGCTGAACCGGCAACTCGATGAGAGACCGGCCAATGGTGCCTCTCACGCCACCGTGCGCATGGCTGCCAGCGCATATCTGGAACAGTTTCTCGGCTATGCCGATTCGTTGCGCCGGGCTCGCGAAGCACGCCTGCGCATGCAGACGCTGGCGCAGACGGCAGGTGACAGTTTTACCCTGCTGTTTCTCGATCAACTGGACGGGCTCAACAGCCGGTTGGGGCAGGGGACGGCGCCGAGCAGCGACCAGATGGTGCGGCTCGAGCAGACCGCCGCATTGCGGGACAAGCTCGCCAAGCTGCGCGACAGTGAGCTGTATTACTCGCTCGATGGTGAGGAGCGTTATCGCAGCGACTGGGAAATGAGCATGAGTGACTTGCTGGCCGCCATGCAGGCGCTCGATCTTGGCGAACAGCAGGGCGAGTCGCTGCAGGACGCGAGCACGGCCTTGGGCGACTACCGCAAGGCCTTCGTCGAGTTTGTCGACAGCCGTCGGCAAAGCGCGCAAAGCAGTGCGGCGATGAATGCGCAAACCGAGCAGGTGAGCAAGCTGCTGGCCGAGGCTGATGAACAGCAAAGACAGGCGGTGCTGGAGGATAATCGCAATGCTGATCGCCAGTTGGGGTTGATCACTTGTCTGGCCCTCGCCTTGGGCATTGGCGCCAGCCTGCTGATCCGCCACTTGATTGTGCAGCCGCTGCGCCAGGCTGTGCAGTGGGTCCAGCGCGTGGCGGCAGGGGACTTGAGTCATCTGCCGTCAGACAGTGGTCGTCGTGACGAATTGGGCCAGTTGTTGGGCTCCGTGGGCAGTATGCTAGGCAGCCTGCGCGGCTTGGTCGGGCGCATCGACCGGGGTGTTGGCTCGCTCAACGGCATGGCCGGCAGCCTGGCCGAAGTGACCCAGAGCAACAGCCGTGGTGTCGAGCACCAACGCCAGGAAACCGAACTGGCCGCCACCGCCATGCAACAGATGGCCGCCACGACGCAGGAGGTCGCCCGCAACGCGGGCGAGGCCAGTGCGGCGGTAGCGCATGCCGACCAACAGGCGCGCGAGGGCGATGAGTTGGTGCGCCAGGCAGGTGGCAAGATCGACCATCTGGCTGCGGAGATGAGTGGTTGTGCTGAAGCTATGCGCTCCCTGCTGGTGGAAAGTGCGGCAATTGGTGGCGTGCTCGATGTCATCAAGGCTGTGGCCGAACAGACCAATTTGCTGGCGCTCAATGCGGCCATTGAGGCCGCGCGTGCTGGCGAGCATGGTCGTGGATTCGCCGTGGTCGCCGATGAGGTGCGCGGCCTGGCGCGGCGCACACAGCGTTCGACCATGGAAATCGAAGGGCTGATCGTGCGGCTGAGCAATGTCGCTCAACAGGCCGCCGAGCGCTTGCAGGGCAGTCATGTGCTGAGCGACGAAACGGTTGTGCTTGCCGCGCAAGCCTCCCAGGCGTTGGCGCGGATCACCCGAGCTGTGTCCATCATCGAGCAGATGAACCAGCAGATTGCCGCGGCTGCCGAACAGCAGAGTGTGATGGCCGAGCAAGTTAGCCAGGGTATGACGCGGGTTCGCGAAGTGGCCAAGGGCAGTGCAAAGGAAAGCCTGCAGCTGCAAGCCGCAACGGCCGACTTGCAGCAGGTTGGCGGTGAGCTCAAGGCGGCCGTCGGGCACTTTCGTACCTGACCCGCTGTCGAGCCGCAGCGGCAACTACTGCTCCAGTTCGTTGATGATTTGACTGATCTTCGCCCGCAGCCAACGGTGCATCGGATCCCCCTCCATGGTCCGGTGCCAAAGCATGAACTCGCGCATCACTGGGATCTTCACCGGTGGTTGCACGATGCGCAACGGCAAGTAGTTGGCGTAGAGCCTGGCCATGCGCTGGAGCATTGTGGCGACGCGTTGGGTGCCGACGATAAGCTGCGGCAAGGTGTTGAAGTCGTGGGTCACCACTTCCATGCGCCGTGTGAAACCGTACTGGCTCATCAGCCATTCTTCGACGCTCAACTGGCGGTTGCGGCCAAAAATCACCGAGACATGGCCCATCTCGATGTACTGATCGAGGGTGATGCTGTCGCCCACTTGGGTGTTGCCGTCCCACACAACGCAAACATGCTCTTCTTCGAACAGTAATTGGGATGGATGACCTTCGATGAGATAGCGCTCAGGCACGATCATCATGTCGGCCTCGCCGCGCATCAGCATCTCTGTGGACGTGTCGCCAGGGCCCAGCAGTTCGAAAGTGATGTGCGGGGCTTCCAGGGAGATCTTCTGGATCACCCGGGCAAACAGAACGCTGATCAGATAGTCCGAAGTGATCAGGCGAAAATGGCGCTTGCTGGTGGCGGGGTCAAACACCGGTTTGGCGGTAATAGAGGACTGGATAGTCAGCAGCACCTGGCGTACGGGCGCCGCCAGTTCGCGGGCGTAGGGCGTGGGCTGCATCTTGCGCCCGACCTGCGCCAGCAGTTCATCTTCGAAGTAGAGGCGCAGCCTGCCCAGCACGCCGCTGGTGGCGGATTGGGTCATGTGCAGGCGTTCGGCGGCGCGTGTGATGTTCTGCTCTTCCAGTAACACATCCAGCGCCACCAGGAGGTTGAGATCCAGGTGGTTAAAACGCATGGCGGTCTCGATTCTTGTATTTATTTTGTAAATACCTTCCGACCTTCCTATCGCGCCGTCAAGCCCCCTGACGAGATGCGTCGACCGACGTCTTTGCGTTTTTTCACGGCGTTTGGCGCTGCGCAGCCAGGTATCGCATTTGCCGATAGGTCGCATCCTGACAAGCGATTAGTCAGTACGTTTTCGCCACTTCAGTATCGGCCCACAGTCGGTTGGCCGTGATGCTTTATCGACTCCACAACCAGCATCAGCAGCGCACTGCCTGGCACCGCACCCCTTAAGTGGAGTGTCCGGCCCTTGTGCTGAATAATTTTAAATGGAGTGGTAACAATGAACATCATTGGCCTTGATGCCTTGATTTTTGGCGTCGATGACATTCAAGCCTGTACTCATTGCCTGCGTGACTACGGCCTGCAACCTGTCGATGTCGACAGCGAGGGCGGTCGTTTTGAAGCCCTCGACGGCACTGCCGTGATTATCCGTCGTGCTGACGATGCCCGCCTGCCGGCGGCTATCGGGCCAGCTCCCTCGATTCGTGAAACCATTTATGGCGTGGCCAGCGTGGCTGATCTCGAGGCCATCGCCGACGAGTTGGGGCGCGATCGCCTGGTGACCCGTGGCGCCGATGGTTCGGTGCACAGTGTGGACGATATGGGGTTTGCCATTGGTTTCCAGGTCAGTATACGGCGCCCTTACAGCGCGCCGGCTGACCTGACCAATGCACCGGGTCATGCCCCCCAGCGTCCGGTCAACCAACCGGGCATCAACCCCGATATGCAGGCCCTGCCACGCACTCTTTCCCACGTGGTGTATTTCGTGCCGGATGCGGCCAAGGCCGAGGCCTTTTACAAGCGCCTGGGCTTCATGACCACCGACACCTTCGTTGGCGCCGGCCCGTTCATGCGTCCAGCCGGTTCCGATGACCACCATTGCCTGTTCATGATCCAGACGCCACCGCACATGAAGGGTTGCGAGCATTTCACCTTTCACATGGGCAGCGGCACGGAAGTGCTGCTGGCCGGGCGCCGTTTCGAACAGCAGGGCTGGACCAGTTTCTGGGGCCCGGGCCGTCACCTCTTCGGCTCCAACTGGTTCTGGTACTTCAACAGCCCGTTGGGCTGCCACATCGAATACGACGCCGACATGGACAAGCACGATGATGCCTGGCAAGCGCGCCAGGCGCCGTTGTCGGCGGACAACTCGCAATTGTTCCTGTTCACGTCCCGGGAAAAATGGTTCCCCAGCGGCCCGCCGCCCAAGCAGGCCTGAGTGCGGATTTCGTCCATGAGTCACGACGCCATTGCGCTATGTCGCCTGGATGAACTGGTCGAAGGGCAGGCCCGCGGGTTCGATCCCCTGGGTTCGGGGAAGGACAGTGTGTTTGCCCTGCGCCATGGTGGCGAGGTGCGGGTCTATCGCAACAGTTGCCCACACCTGGAGGTGCGCCTGGAGTACCGCAAGGACCGTTTTCTCAGTGTCGATGGCAGCCAGATCGTCTGTTACGCCCACGGCGCCCGGTTCCTTCCGGACAGTGGCCTGTGCGTCTACGGGCCGTGTCTGGGCGAGCGCCTGACGGCTTTGAAATGGCAGGCGCAGGCCGATTGGCTGGTGCTGGAAGCGGATCAGTTGGAGGCGTGTGGACCTTAGTCAACGTATCGCGGTTGCTGATACATCGTATCCCTACATGCGATTAGTCAAACGCCTGCTTTGCCGAGAAAGTGGACACAACGCGCTAGCGAATGCGTGCAGAAACAGCCGGTAGTGAAGTCTCGGACCGCTCCGGCAGAACGCTTGCGTGAATAACAAGAATAAGAGTGAGACAAGCATGAAAGCAGTGAAAAAAGTGCTTATCGTCGGTGGTGGTATCGGTGGACTGTGCGCTGCAATCGCTTTGCGTCGCCAGGATATCGACGTCGATCTGGTCGAGCTCAAGACGCAGTGGACAGTCTACGGCGTCGGCATCATCCAGCAGAGCAATGTTGTGCGTGAGATGGCCAAGTTGGGTGTGTTGGACGGCTACCTGGATGCGGCCTACGCGTTCGAGGATGTGACCATCAATACCATGGCCGGTGAGCAACTGGCGCGAATTCCCGGTCAGCGCCTGGCTGGCCCCGAGTATCCGGCCAACGTCGGCATCTCGCGCCTGGCCCTGCATCAAGTCCTCAGCGAAACCACCATTGCCCTGGGTGCCTCTATTCGCCTGGGCCTGAGCGTGCAAACCCTGGAGCAGGTGGGCGAGGGCGTTGATGTGCTGTTTACCGATGGCAGTCGCGGTTGTTACGACCTGGTCGTGGGCGCCGATGGCCTGTACTCGCAAATACGCGGTTTGCTGTTCCGCGAGCAGTACCGACCGCGTTTCACCGGCCAGTCGGTGTGGCGCTACAACTTTCCACGCGCCGCTGGAATCGATCACCTGGCTACCTTCCAAGGCCCCGCCGGCAATGCCGGGCTGGTGCCACTGGGGCGCGATCAGATGTACATGTTCGTCACCTCCCATGAGCCTGCCAACCCGAGGATGGATGCCGCCACGCTGGCGACTCAGATGCGCCAGCGCCTGAGCGGTTTTACCGGGCTGATCGGTGAATTGCGCGAGCAGATTCGCGACAGCGACCGGGTGGTCTACAAGCCGCTGGAGGTGGTGTTCGTCCGCGAGCCCTGGTACCGCGGCCGTGTCGTGCTGATTGGCGACGCGGTGCACGCCACGACGCCGCACCTGGGCCAGGGCGCCGGCATGGCCATTGAAGATGCCGTCGTGCTCGGCGAAGAGCTGGTCGCCGGCGGCAGCGTCGAACAGCAGCTCGAACGCTTCATGGCGCGCCGTTATGAACGCTGCAAATTCATCAGCGAAAGCTCGGTGCTGGCCGGTGACAAGGAAATGGCCCACGACAGCCGCTTTGACCGGATCGGCCTGGTCAGGCGAATGCTCGAGGTCACCGCAGAGCCCATCTGAGGCGCCGGCAAGACTGAATTCGCTCTCCCATGGATGTTTCATGCCTGTGCAGGCTTGGCCCGGTTGGACTGCGGGCGCCGTTTCACCAGAAGAGCTGACATACAACAACAATAAAGAGGGTTACTTCGATGGCTACTCGCAAGATCGCTGCGTCGCGGCGCGTCCCCTTCACCCTGACCCTCGCGGCCAGCCTGGGGCTCGGCGCTTCGGCTGCCCAGGCCTTTCAGATCGATACCGGCAATCCTGATCTCAGCTTGCGCTGGGACAACACGCTCAAGTACAGCGCGGCCTGGCGCCTTAAGGACTCCAGCAGCAAACTCAGCGAGGGCCAGACGGCGCTGAACCAGAATGACGGCGATCACAACTTTGGGAAGGGGCTGATCTCCAATCGCCTGGATATTCTTTCGGAACTGGATATCGGCTATCACGACTTCGGCGCGCGCGTGAGCGGTGCCGCCTGGTACGACACCGTTTACCAGGACCGCAACGACAACAACGACGCAGCCAGTGCCAATCAGCGTTCGGTGGGCTTCGACGAGTTCACCAGTGACACGCGTCATCTGCATGGTGGCGATGGCGAACTGCTGGATGCCTTTGTCTACTGGAACGGCTCCCTGGCCGACCGTGCCTTATCGGTTCGCGCGGGGCGCCACGGCCTTATCTGGGGCGAGAGCCTGTTCTTCGGTGGCAACGGCATCGCCGGTGCGATGGCGCCGGTGGACGTGGTCAAGGCGCAATCGGTGCCCAACACTCAGTTCAAGGAAATCACCCGGCCGGTCAACCAGCTCTCGACCGCCTACCAACTGACCGACAGTGTGTCATTGGGCGCCTTCTACCAACTGGAGTGGGAGGCCACCCGCTTGCCGGGCGCCGGCAGCTATTTCTCCACCAGCGATACCATCGGCGAGGGCAATGAAAGGTTGATCACGGGCGGGCCGTTCCCGGATTTCCTGGGTGGTAATGCCAACAGCCCGGCTGCGTTTTTCCATGGCAAGGACAAGAAAGCCAGGAGTTCCGGCCAGGGGGGCCTGCAGCTCAAGTACAACACCGGGACGACGGATTACGGCCTGTACGCGCTGCAGTATCACGAGAAAACGCCCACGTTGTATTTGAAACCGAATGCCACCGGGCCGAACTTCAGTACCGGACAAGTCGGCGAATATTCCTGGGTCTACCCGGAAGACATCCGTGTCCTGGGCGTCAGTTTCGCGACCTCCGTGGACGAGTACAGCTTTGCCGGCGAGGCATCGATGCGTTGGAACATGCCACTGGTGTCCAACGCTCAGACCGTCCTGCCGGGCGTCGATGCGGACAACAACGACGATGCCCTATACGCCGTTGGCCGTACGGCCCATGTGAACCTTAACGTCCTGGCATCGCTGGGCCCTTCCTTTGTTTCCAATGAAGCCAGCCTGACAGGGGAAGTGGCCTGGAACCGCCTGCTGGCCGTGACCAAAAACCGCGCAGCCCTGGACCCCAACGCCACCGATGACGCCCTGGGCCTGAAACTGGTTTACACGCCCACCTATCGCCAGTTCTTCCCTGGCATCGATATCAGCGTGCCGCTGGGCATCAGCTATTTCCCCATGGGCAAGTCGGCTGTGATCAGTGGGTTTGGCCCGGATAGAGGAGGGGACATGAACATCGGTGTCTCCGCCACCTACCTGGATCAAGTGACCGTGGGGCTGACCTACACCCACTTCTACGGGCCCGAGGACACCAGCCTCAACGCCGCCAACCAGTTCAATTACAAGCAGTCGCTGAAGGACCGGGACTACCTGGCCTTCTCGGTCAAGACCACGTTCTAAGAGGATTCGCGCATGACCATTCAGTTCACTCTAAAGGCCTTGTGCTTGACCCTGCTGGTCGCCGCCGCGCCGATGGCCTTGGCCGCCAGCGCCGAACAAGCGGCCGCGCTGGGCAAGACCCTGACACCCTTCGGTGCCGAGAAAGCCGGTAATGCCGATGGCAGCATCCCGGCCTGGGACGGTGGCTACACCAAGGTCGACCCGAGCTACGTACCGGGCGGCAAGCGTGGCGATCCATTTGCCGCGGACAAACCCTTGTTCAGTATCACTGCGCAAAACGTGGCGAAGTACGCCGACAAGCTCAGCGACGGCACCAAGGAACTGTTCAAGCGCTTCCCGGACACCTATCGCATCGATGTCTATCCGACTCGGCGTACGGCGGCTGCGCCGCAGTGGGTCTATGACAACACGCTCAAGAATGCGACCCGCGCCAAACTGGTCGACAGCAGCGCCGGCCTGATCCCCGACGGTGCCTTTGGCGGGATCCCGTTTCCGATTCCACAGAACGGTACCGAAGCCATCTGGAACCACCTGCTGAACTGGCGCGGCACCTCGGTGGCGGGGCATTTTCGCCACTATCTGATGACGGCCGACGGTAACCAGGTGATGACCAGCGACGGCCTGTTGACCCAGGAAATGCCTTACTACTTCGAGGAGGGCGGCCCTGAAAACTACTCGGGTGACTACTGGCAGGTGCGCTTTGTCAATTCCGGCCCGGCGATTCGTGCCGGCGAACAGATCCTGGGGCGTGAGAACATCAACGGCGACAAATCCCAGGCTCATGTCTATCTGGCCGGTCAGCGTCGGGTGCGTACGCTGCCCAACGCCTGCTGCGATACCCCTACGCCGTCCACCGCCGGGGTCATGTCCTTCGACGAGCTGTTCGTGTGGCAGGGACGTACCGACCGGTTCGACTGGAAACTGGTGGGCAAGCAGGAAATGTATGTTCCCTACAACACCAACAAGGTGCAGGCCGCCGCCCAGCCGCAAGACCTGTTCGCCAAGCACCATCTCAATCCTGACTACGTGCGTTGGGAGTTGCACCGCGTCTGGGTAGTGGAGTCGACGTTGGCCGCGGGCAAGCGTCACCAGTTGCCCAAAGGCCGCTACTACCTCGACGAAGACACCTGGCAAGCCCTGCTCGGCGACCGTTGGGATGCCAGCGGTCAATTGGCCAAGACCCTATGGTCCCTGCCTTCCGTACTGCCCGACTTGCCAGCCGTGGTGCAACTGTCTGCCGGTTTTTATGACCTGACTTCGGGTGCGTGGTTTATCCAGAACGTCTACGCCGGATTGACGGATCAGTATCGTGCGGTGGATCGGTACAAGGCCTCGGAGTTCTCGCCCGCGGCGATGGCCGGACGCGGCGTGCGTTAAACCTGAGCTGAGCGTGAAGGGCAGGCCTGTCGGTCTGCCCTCGGAATGCGAGTGTTTTTCCGAGGTAGGTTATGAACAGAATCAGTCAGGCGGGCGCGTTGTTCCTGGCCCTGTGTTTGCCCTTTGCCGCCAGCGAGTGCCTGGCAGGTACGACGGCCGTGGGCGCGCCGTTGAGCACCCCGGCCATGGCGGTACCGGCGGCGCAGAAGAGCGTATTGATCGATCTGGCGCGGGCCGGGACACGCCTGGTGGCCGTGGGTGAGCGCGGCCTGGTGCTGCTCTCTGACGACAATGGGCAAAGCTGGCGTCAGGCTTCGGTGCCGGTTTCGGTCAGTCTGACGGCCGTGCAGTTCGTCGATGCGCAAAAGGGTTGGGCGGTCGGTCACGCTGGCGTGGTATTGGCCACCCGTGATGGCGGCGAGCACTGGACAGTGCAACTCGACGGCTTGCGTGCGGCACAGCTCGAACTGGCCGCCGCCACGGTCGACCAGGCCAACGCTGTCTATCCGGATGAGGCTTTGGCACGCGTACAAAATGCCGAGCGTCTTGTCGCCGATGGTGCGGACAAGCCCTTCCTGGCGCTCGAATTCATCGATGCTCAACGCGGACTGATCGTCGGCGCCTACGGCCTGGCGCTGTGGACTGCCGATGGCGGTGCTACGTGGCAGTCGCTGATGGGGCACATCGCCAACCCGAACGGAATGCATTTGTACGCCATCAGTCACCAGGGAACGCGCTGGTTCCTGGCTGGCGAGCAGGGTTACCTGGCGCGCTCGGATGACGACGCCGCTTCGTTCAAGCAGTTGGAGAGTCCCTATGAAGGCAGTTTTTTCACCTTGCAGAGCCGCGCCGATGGCGCCCTGTTGGTCGGCGGTCTGAGGGGTAATGCCTTTGTATCCAACGATGGCGGTGAGAGCTTCCAGCGCCTGCCTGTGCCCATGCCGATTTCTTTCAATGACGCCACCCGCCTGGCCGGCGGCCAAGTGCTGCTGGTCAACCAGGGCGGCGGTTTGTTTCTCAACGGTGAGCAGGCCGGAACGGCGCTGCTGCCACTGGGCAAGCCCTTGGGTAAGCCTGTTTCAAGTGTGATCGAGGCCGCCGATGGCAGCCTGATCGTTGCCGGTTTCACCGGGCTGCAGCGTCTTGCGCAGCCATCCACTGCCGCTTCGGAGTGAGGTTATGACGTCCCCTGGTAGTTTCCCCCAGTCCCCCGTGAATGCGTTCGATGACTTTGATCCGCGTTCCGGCTCGGTGCTCGAACGGGCATTGTTCAACCATCGCCTGTGGGTGTTGCTGCTGTGCCTGGCGACCACGCTGGTGCTGGGTTGGCAGTCCAGTCGTGTCGAGCTCAATGCCAGTTTCGAAAAAATGATCCCCACCCACCATCCCTATATTGCCAACTACCTTGAGCACCAGAAGGAACTGAGCGGGCTGGGTAACGCGGTGCGTATCGCGGTGGTCAACAAACGGGGCGATATCTACGACGTCGCCTACCTCAAGACCCTGCAAGCGTTGAGCGACAAGATCTATCTGCTGCCCGGCGTCGACCGTGCATACATGAAGTCGCTATGGACGCCGGCCACGCGCTGGGTGGCGGTGACCGAAGCGGGCCTGGACGGTGGGCCGGTCATTCCGGATAACTACGATGGCGGCGCCGCTAGCCTCACGGCACTGCGACGCAACGTGCAACTGTCCAACGAAATCGGCCAGTTGGTGGCATTCGACCAGGCATCGAGCATCATCCATGTGCCCCTGTTGCAGCGCACGCCCGACGGTCAGCCGTTGGATTACACCAAGCTGTCGCAACAACTGGAGTCGTTACGCAGTCAGTACCAGAGCGACAGTATCGACATTCGTATCACCGGTTTCGCCAAGAAAGTCGGTGACCTGATCGCAGGCCTGCGGCAGATCCTGATGTTCTTTGCCGTGGCGATTCTGATCACTGCCGTGGTGCTCTACTGGTATACCCGCTGCATCCGCAGCACCTTGCTGGTGGTGTTCTGTTCGCTGGTGGCGGTGGTCTGGCAGCTCGGCCTGCTACCGCTACTGGGTTATCAACTGGATCCCTATTCGGTGTTGGTGCCGTTCCTGGTATTTGCCATTGGCATGAGCCATGGCGCACAGAAAATGAACGGCATCATGCAGGACATCGGCCGCGGCATGCACTGCGTGGTCGCCGCACGCTTCACCTTCCGCCGGCTGTTTCTCGCCGGTCTCACCGCGCTGCTCTGCGACGCGGTCGGCTTTGCGGTGCTGATGATCATCAAGATCCAGGTGATCCAGGACCTGGCGATGATCGCCAGTATCGGCGTGGCCGTGCTGATCTTCACCAACTTGATCCTGCTGCCGGTATTGCTCTCCTATGTGGGCGTCAGCCGCCGCGCCGCTCGGCTGAGCCTGAAAAGCGAGCTCGCTGAACAAGCTGGCCAGCATCGCCATGGGTTCTGGCGCTTTCTTGACCTGTTCACCCAGCGGCGCTGGGCGGCGTTGTGCATCGCCCTGAGCCTGGCAGTGGCTACGATCGGCTTCGTGGTCAGCCTGCAACTGAAAATCGGTGATCTCGATGCCGGCGCCCCCGAGCTGCGGGCCGACTCGCGCTACAACCAGGACGATGCGTTCCTGACCCGTCATTACGGTGCCAGCAGCGATCTGTTCGCGGTCATGATCAAGACGCCGGCCAGCGCCTGTTCGCGTTATGACATTCTGCGCAAGGTCGACGCGCTCGACTGGCAACTGCGCACCTTGCCAGGCGTCGATTCGACCAATTCCCTGGCGCTGCTCAACCGCCGGATGCTGGTCGGCCTCAGCGAAGGCAGCCCGAAGTGGTACGAGCTGCAGAACAACCAGGCGATGCTCAACATGGTCACCGCCGGGGCGCCGCGCGGGCTGTACAACGAAGACTGCAGCCTGCTGACGCTGTACGTCTACCTCTCTGACCACAAGGCGCAAACCCTGAGTCGCCTGGTGGATCACGTCGAGCAATTCGCCGCGGCGAACAATACCGACGAAGTCCAGTTCCTTCTGGCCGCTGGCAATGCCGGGATCGAGGCGGCGACCAACATCGTCGTCAAGCAGGCCAACCGAGAAATGCTGTTCTGGGTCTACGGCGCGGTGATCCTGCTGTGCCTGATTACCTTCCGTTCCTGGCGCGCCACGATTTGCGCGGTGATTCCGCTGATGCTCACGTCGATCCTCTGTGAGGCGCTGATGGTCTGGCTGAACATCGGCGTCAAGGTCGCGACCCTGCCGGTGATCGCCCTCGGCGTGGGCATCGGCGTCGACTATGCCCTGTATGTGATGAGCATCCTGCTCGGCCATATGCGCCAGGGCATGAGTCTGTCGCAGGCGTATTACCGAGCACTGCTGTCCACCGGCAAGGTAGTGATGCTGACCGGGGTGACCCTGGCGATCGGCGTGGCCACGTGGATGTTTTCGCCGATCAAGTTCCAGGCGGACATGGGCGTGCTGCTGGCCTTCATGTTCGTCTGGAACATGGTCGGCGCGCTGGTGCTGTTGCCAGCCCTGGCGCACTTCCTGTTGCCGAGCAAGCGTGTGAGCACGGGGCCGGCCGAGGTTGAGCCCAGCCATTCGACGAGCTTGCCGCTGATGCCTGCCGTAGCCGAGGAGGGGGCCTGCGTGCAGCGCTCACTCCGCCAGGAGACGTCGGGGCACGATCAACCGACCACAGCGTCCGCTCACCCCGTCGCGTCATGACAACAAGAAAGGACTTTCCCATGCCTCGTATGTATCCGTTCCAGCAGTCTCTATGGCTTGACCTACTCGCCGGCCTGAGTGCCTTTGGCATGGCGATTTGTGCGACCCAGCCAGCGGAGGTGCGCGATGAACGTTGAACGCCAGGCGCGGCTGCCGCAGTCCTTGTTGCTGTTGCTCGGCAGTTGCTTGCCGGTACTTGGCGCGGTGCTGCTGGCCCCCATCCTGCCGCGTATGCAGGAGCACTTCGCCGACACACCGGGCGTGGCCGTTCTGGTGCCCATCGCCCTGACGCTACCGGCGTTGATGATTGCGCTGTTGGCACCCGTGGCCGGGATCATCGCCGACCGACTGGGGCGCAAGCTGTTGTTGATCGGTGCGATGTTGTTCTACACCGTCTGTGGGGTACTGCCGCTGTGGCTGGAGTCGCTACAGCTCATCGTGATAAGCCGCGCCGGCATCGGTGTGGCCGAGGCATCGATCATGACCTGCTGCACCACGATGATGGGCGACTACTACAGCGGCGCGCGACGTGAACGCATGTTCGCCCTGCAAATGGTTGCGACCTCATTGTCGGCGGCGATTTTCATTGCCGTCGGTGGCGTGCTCGGCGAGCACGGTTGGCGCACGCCGTTTGCCCTGTATGGGCTGGGGCTGGTGTTCCTGCCGCTGATGGCCTGGTTGCTGTGGGAACCGCGCGCTCATGTGGCCGCAGCGCCAGCGACGGCGCGCCAGGCCTTCCCCTGGCGTCCCTTGGCGCCGCTGTATGCCCTGGCGTTCCTGGCGGGCTTGAGCCTGTTCATCGTGCCGGTACAAGTCGGTTACCTGCTCAACCTGCTGCATGTCCAAGGGTCGCAGCAGATCGGCATGACCATGGGCGCCAGTCAGTTCGGCGTACTGGTCGGCGCCCTGAGTTTCCGTTTGTTCAGTGGTGTACCAGCGTACCGGCAGGTGCTCCTCGCCTTTGTCGCTGCCGGTATCGGTGGTGGGCTGCTGGCGGTGGCCGACAGTCATGGGCTGGTGGTGATCGCCGTACTGATCAACGGCTTGGGCATCGGCCTGATGATGCCGACCTTGCTCACCTGGATCATGGCCCAGATCGACTTCCGGCAGCGCGGCCGCGCGGCCGGCGGCTTCACGGCGATGTTCTTTGCCGGTGAGTTCGCCAGCCCGCTGGTGGTGCTGGCCATCACCGGTGGGGTGAGCAGCGCTTTGCCTGCCGCGCTGGGGATCGTCGCCGGCCTTCAACTATTGGTAGCCCTGGCCTGCATTCGGTTGCGTGGTCGCGCGGCAGCTTTTCCCTCCGCTGTTGTCGCAGACCCTGATAGCTGACCTGCCCATTCGACGTTATCAAAATAAGAAAAACGAGGAGAACAGCATGAGTTACTTACTCAACACCTGGTACATCGCTGGATGGGCAGACGAGTTGACGCAAGGCGGGATGCTTGGCAGAACCATCGTCGAGCAACCCATCGTGTTCTTTCGCGATAGTCAGGGTGTGATTCGGGCGCTCGCCGATCGCTGCCCGCACCGTTTTGCCCCTCTGCACATGGGCAAGATTGTCGGCGATAGCGTTCAGTGTCCGTACCACGGCTTGCGTTTCGATGGCAGTGGTCAATGTACGCACAATCCCCATGGCGACGGGACGATTCCCAAGGCCGCCTGTGTTCGCGCGTTCGCGGTCGTCGAGCGGCATGGGGCGATCTGGGTCTGGCCCGGCGATTCGAGCATGGCCAACGATGCGCTGATCCCTGATTTTTCCTTCCTCGAACGGGCCCCAACCCATGCCAAGGGACATGGGTATCTGCCCACCCGCGCGCACTACGAGCTGTTGGCCGACAACATCATGGACTTGAGCCACGTCGATTTCCTGCACCCCGATACGCTCGGTGGTGGAGCGTTGTCGCGCACGCGCGCCACCATCGAGGAGTTGCCCAATGATCGCGTGCGCATCAGTTGGTGGGCGCCTGATGATGTGCCGCCACCGGCTTTCGGCACTCATCTTGAAGACCCGACCCGGGCAGACGTCTGGGCCGAGGTTATCTGGCACGCACCTGGCCTGATGCTGCTGGGCAGTGGCGCCACGCCTCCCGGGCGCCCCAGGGAGGAGGGACCTGTGACATGGAACCTGCACCTGATGACACCGCAGGACGCGACGAATACCCATTACTTCTTTGCCAACACGCGTAGCTTCGAGCAGGACAATGCGCAATTGAATGCCTTCGTCCAGGACATGTTGATCGGTATTTTCGCCGGAGAAGACAAGCCCATGGTCGAGGCTCAACAGCGTCAGATTGGCGAAGTCGAACTGCTTGGTCTCAACCCTGTATTGCTGCCAGTCGATGCCGGGGCCGTGCGTTGCCGGCGCGTCCTGCGTCGGTTGATCGAGTCGGAGCGGGTGGCCGCAGAACAGTCAGTGGGTACCCGGTGATGATCGATGTCGTTGTGACCCGCAAGCGTCGCGAAGCCGAAGGCATCTACAGCTTCGAACTGGCCCCGGTCGAGGGTTCCATGCTGCCTGCGTTCAGTGCCGGCGCGCATATCGACGTGCACCTGCCCAATGGCCTGGTGCGCCAGTATTCGCTGTGCAATCACCCGGAAGAACGCCACCGTTACCTGCTGGGCGTGTTGCTCGACCCGGCGTCTCGCGGCGGTTCGCTGGCCATGCACGAGCACGTGCACGAAGGCAGCCGGCTGCGGATCAGCGCGCCACGCAACCTGTTCCCGTTGGAGCATGGGGCGGCCTACAGCGTGCTGTTCGCTGGCGGTATCGGTATTACGCCGATCCTCTGCATGGCCGAGCGCCTGGCGCGGATCGGCGTGCCTTTCGAGCTGCACTATTGTGGTCGTTCGGCCGGGCGAATGGCTTTTATCGAGTACATCCGCCAATCGCCGTTCGCCGATCGCGTCCACGTTCATGTGGACGATGGCGAGCAATCCCAACGCCTCGACAGCGCTCGGATCTTGTCCGCGCCGGCCAGTGACCGTCACCTGTATGTCTGTGGCCCCAGTGGCTTCATGGAGCACGTGCTCGGCACCGCGCGTGAGCGGGGTTGGGCCGAGGCGCAACTGCACCGTGAGTACTTTACCGCCGCCGCTGTCCCGGCGGGTGAGGCGGGCGGGTTCGAGGTGCAGCTGGCCAGCACCGGCCAGTGTTTCCAGGTGCCCGCCGCGCTCAGCGTTGCCCAGGTGCTGCTGGAGGCGGGGATCGACATTCCCTTGTCCTGCGAGCAGGGCATCTGTGGCACCTGCATCACGCGCGTGCTGGAGGGCGAACCGGAGCATCGCGACATGTTCTTGACCGATGCCGAGCGAGCCCGCAACGACCAGTTCACGCCTTGCTGCTCGCGTGCCCGGAGTGCCCGACTGGTGCTCGATCTTTAAGATCTTTTCATGAATCCACCTTACCCGCTGCCGCGTTTCGCCAACTGATTGAGGAGTCGAACATGCAACAACTTCCGGGTTTCAAACGTGTGGTCACCGGGCACGATGCCCAGGGCCGGGCGGTGGTCGCGCTCAGCGGACCGACGCCGAACAGCTTCCCGCTCAAGGCCGTACCTGGCACGGTCTTCCATGAGATCTGGAACAGTGGCGCCAGCCCGGCCTTACTGGACAACGGCGATGACCCCACCAGCAAACCGCTTCAATTGAGCCCGGCCCCACTGGGCAGTGTCATTCGCGTGGTGGATATACCGCCTGACAGCATGCAGAACCAGGTCAGTGCCGAGGATGCGGCGGCGGCCTTCGCCGAAATTGGCCAGGCCCATGCCGGCACCGGACAGGCTGACTCCAAGCACAAGTTGATGCACCGCACTGAAACGCTCGATTACGGCGTGGTCACGGAGGGCGAAGTCTGGCTGGTGCTCGATGGCGAGGAAGTGCATCTCAAGCGCGGTGACATCGTTGTGCAGCGCGGTACCAACCACGCCTGGAGCAATCGCACCGAACAGATGGCACGCATGCTCTTCGTCCTGCTCGATGGCCGCTTCGCGCCTGAGCTGCAAGGAGAACAGGCATGAAGCTCAGTACCCTCAAGAATCACAGTCGCGACGGTCGCTTGTTGGTCGTGTCACGCGATCTGGCCTGGGCGGTGGATGCCAGCGATATTGCTCAGACGCTGCAGGATGCCATCGAGCGTTGGTCGAGCGTCGAGACCGCTTTGCGCTCGCGCTATGACGCCTTGAATGAAGGCTCGTTGGCAGGTGCCTTCGTCTTTGACTCGCAGAAGGCCGCCGCACCGTTGCCACGCGCCTGGCAGTGGCTGGACGCCTCGTCCTTTCTCAGTCATGGCGAGCGGATGCAGAAGGCTTTTGCGCTGGATCCGATCGAAGGTGTTGAACACACGCCGCTGATGTATCAGGGCTGTGGCGATGACTTCCTGGGCGCCCACGACGACATCGTGCTGCCCAGTGAAACCCATGGTATCGATTTTGAAGGTGAATTCGCGGTGTTGGTCGATGAAGTCCCCATGGGCTGCTCGGCGCAAGACGCTGTCGACCATATTCGGCTCATCGTGCAAGTCAACGATGTCAGCTTGCGTGCGCTTGCCCCCCGTGAAATGAAGACCGGCTTCGGTTTCATCCAGGCCAAATCCTCATCGAGTTTCGCCCCGGTGGCGATCACCCCCGACGAGTTGGGCGAGGCCTGGCGCGACGCACGTGTGCACTTGCCGCTGAAGGTTGAATGGAATGGCAAGTGGTTCGGTCATGCCCATGGTGGTGCCATGCATTTCGGCTTTCATCAATTGATCGCCCATGCGGCCTTGACCCGCCGCCTCAGGGCAGGCTGCGTGATCGGTTCGGGCACGGTTTCCAATGCCGACCCCAGCGTTGGTGCCGCTTGTATCGCTGAACGCCGTGCCGTCGAGATGATCGAGCAAGGTGCGCCACAGACCCCCTTCATGCGTTTTGGCGACCGCGTGCGCATGGAAGTATTCGACTTGCAAGGGCAGTCGGTCTTTGGCGCGATTGACCAGCGTGTCGTGAGTGGAGACCGCTCATGCGCGTGATGATTACCGGCGCCAATGGTTTTGTCGGACGGGCACTGGCGCAACGCTTGCTCGACACGAATCGATTGCGCGGCCAGCCGATCAGTGCATTGATCCTGCTGGATAAAGAGCTGACGGGCTTTGCCGACGATAAGCGTCTGCGTCGCCATTGCGGTAGCGTCACCGATGCCGCGTTGCTGCGGCGCGCCCTGGCCGACGGCATTGACGTGGTGTTCCATTTGGTGAGCATCCCCGGTGGCGCGGCCGAAGAGCAGTACTCGCTGGGTTATCAGGTCAACCTGCTGGCAAGCCTGGAGTTGCTTGACCAGTTGCGCGAACAGCCTGGCCGGCCGGTGCTGGTGTATGCCAGCAGCGTGGCGGTGTACGGCGGCGACCTGCCGACGCGTATGGATGAGCGTGCCGTGCCGAACCCGCAGTTGAGCTACGGTACGCACAAGGTGATGGTGGAAATGGCGCTCAAGGACCTGGCCCGCCGAGGCGAGGTCGACGGCCGTGCCGTGCGCCTGCCCGGCATTGTCGCCCGTCCACGTGAACCCAATGGCCTGCGTTCGGCGTTCATGAGTGAGCTGCTGCATGCCTTTGCCCTGGGCGAGCCGTATTGCTGTCCGGTATCGCCCCAGGCACAGGCATGGTGGATGTCGGTCCGTTGTTGCGTGGATAACCTGCTGCGGGCCGCCGAGTTGCAGGCCGGCGAGCTTGGCGCGTCACGGGTCTGGCAACTGCCGCTGTTGCACCTGTCCATTGCCCAGGTCATCGATGCCCTGGCCATTGCCTACGGCCAGGAACGTCGCGCGCTGATCAGCTTTGCACCAGATGCCCACCTGCAAGCGCTGTTCGGCAGTTTCCCAGCGATGAAAACCCCGCAGGCCCGCGCCCTTGGCTTTCGCCATGACGGCTCGGCAGCGGCCCTGATACGCCATAGTTTGAAACCTGCTGCCCCGCCGCGCCGTAAGCGTGGACGGGTGGCGCTTGGAGTGACTGAACATGCGATCGACTAAACGCCGTCTGGTGGACCTGTCCGTGACCCTGGACAACAACCCCTACACCGATCCACCACCGTTGCTGCCGAAAATCGACTACATGGACCATCAGCAAGGCTGGCCGGAGATGGCCGCGATGTTTCCCGGCCTGTCCAAGGCGCAACTGCCCGGCGACGAATCCTGGGCGGCCGAGCGCTTGCAGATCACGACGCACAGCGGTACGCACATGGACGCCCCCTGGCACTACGCCTCGACCACAGACGGCGGAAAGCCGGCGTTTGGCATCGACGAGTTGCCGCTGGACTGGTGCCTGCAACCGGGCGTGAAGCTGGATTTTCGTTATCTACCGGATGGCCATGTGGTCAGCGCCGCCGAAGTGCAAGCTGAGCTGGAACGCATCGGCCACGTGCTCCAGCCATTGGACATTGTCCTGGTCAACACCCGTGCCGGTGTGCTGTTCGGTCAGCCGGGCTATCTGGATGCCGGGGTCGGCATCGGCCGCGAGGCCACGTTGTATTTGCTCGAACGCGGTGTGCGCGTGGTCGGTACCGATGCCTGGAGCTGGGATGCACCGTTCAAGTACACGCGCGAACGCTTCGCCGCCACGGGTGACGCCTCGATCATCTGGGAAGGGCACAAGGCCGGACGTGACATCGGCTACGGCCAGATGGAGAAACTGTCCAACCTGGAATGCCTGCCGGCCCATGGTTTCCAGGTGTCCTGTTTCCCCTACAAGATCAGGCATGCCTCGGCTGGTTTCGTCCGTGCCGTAGCGATTTTCGAGGAATGAGCGCGCCCGCGGTCGGTGGGAAAAAACGCGGGAGCCTTTCTCATGGCCTCGAGACGCTGTTGTCCGGGCACATTCTTGAGGGACGACTGCGTGGCGGTGACAGGCTGCCCACCGAGTCGGCCCTCATGCGCGAGCATGGGGTCAGCAGAACCGTGGTGCGCGAGGCCATGTCGCGTCTACAGGCGGCTGGAATGGTTGAGACACGCCACGGTATCGGGACATTTGTACGGGGTAGCGCCCTGTCGCTGGGGGCGTTCATCGACCCTGCGACCATCGGCATCATCACCGATTCGCTGGCGATCATGGAGTTTCGGATCGGTCTTGAGGTAGAGGCCGCCGGGCTCGCCGCCCAACGACGTACCCTGGATCAGTTAGGTGAGTTGCGGGCGCTTCTCGATCAGCTCGGGCAGCCGGCAATCAGCGTCAATGATCGAGCCGCGCTGGATTTTCAGTTTCATTTGAGCATTGCCCAGGCGACAGGTAATCACTATATCGCCAACACACTGCTCAACCTGGGCGTGGTCATTATCCCGCGCAGCCGACTGGATTCTGCGCAACTGTTTCACGCTGAGCCTTTGCATTACGAGCAGCGCATGCAAAGCGAGCACGAACAGATTTATCAGGCGATCTTCAATCAGGACGCTGAATGCGCGCGTGCTGCCATGCGCCTGCATCTTCAGGACAGCCGTGAATACCTGCATCAGGCCCGTCAGGAGTTGATGACATGACGAATGACCAAGGTATCCAGAGCGTCTCTGTGCCTGGCACGGCTTCGCCGTATCCTGCCACTGCCCTGACGATCATCGATCCCCGATGGACCTTGTTCGTACGCGTCGTGGCGGCTGGAAGTCTCAGTAAAGCGGCAGTACTGCTGGATATGCCGCAGTCGATGGTGAGTCGAAACATCGCCCTGCTCGAGTCGCAATGTGGCGAGCGCCTGTTTCATCGAACCGGGCGTGGGGTGGTCTTGACCGAGTTTGGAGAGCAGTTGTTGCCATGTATATCGGATCTGCTCGCGAACGCTGAAGGCCTTGCCGATGACATTCGCAACCTGCGTGGAAAGCCGGTGGGGGAGGTGGTTGTAGGCATGCTGCCCTCCGCGGTGCGTCGGTTTGCGGGAACGCTTTTTTCCGCGGTGCGCGCCCAGATGCCAGGCGTGAGATTGCATCTGATCGAGGGCGCGAGCGCTCAACTCGAAGAGCAGTTGCACGACGGTCGTCTGGATATGGCGTTGGTGCTGCGCGAGAGTGAGGCCAGTATCGCAGACGCCCATCTATTGGCCAGGCTGCCCCTGCATCTGGTGGGGCCCGCCGTCGATCCGCGTCTTGCCAATCGAGATATCGCGTTAAAGCAATTATCGGGGTTGCCCTTGGTCGTGCCTGGGCGTCCCCATTTGTTGAGAGCCAGGCTCGATCATCTGGCGGCCGAACATCGCGTGGAGTTGTGCGTTGCCGCGGAGGCCGACTCCGTCCAGCTCCAGTACGAAGTCGTGGCGGCGGGTGGCGGCTATGCCATTGCCTCTGTGCTACCGGGTTCACTGGATCAGCGGCTGACATCATCACGCATCGTCGACCCGCTCCTCGAGCGCTTCGTCGTGCTGGTCGAGTCGCCCCGTCGCCCCTTGACCCGTGCCTCCCGTGAAGTGCGACGGTTGATCTGCAGCCTGGCCATGCCATCGATTTGAGCGATAGCTGCTTTCCACTCCAAGCAGTATTCGGCGTGGTGGGTGCCTCGTAGGGTGTCAGTCAATCAATGATTGATACCCGTTGCGAGGTCAGCGATATGCATCACGCCCAAGAGCCCCAAACAATAGCCCCGACGCTTTTTCTCAGCGATACCGATGTCGCCGCGCTCGCCGACTGGAGCACCGCCGTCGCCGCGCTCGCCAAGGCATATGCCTGCCCCACATCGGATGCCATGGTGCCGCCTCGTTCCATGGCCCGCGGCGATGGTATCTGGTTGCGCAGTTTGACTGCGGTGCCCCCCGCTGGCGGCCATATGGGCTGCAAGTTGATCGCGGCCTCGATGCGGGCGCGATGCGCCAGTTATCTGATCGCATTGTTCAACCAGCAAACCATGGCCCTCAGCGCGCTGATCGACGGCAATCGGGTGACGGGTTTGCGCACCGCTGCAACCGCTGCGCTGGCGGTCGATCTGCTGGCACCCCAACGCCCGCTGCGGGTGGGCGTGATTGGTGCCGGGTTTGAAGCGCGTGGTGCGCTTGACTGCCTCAAGTCTGTACGAGATGTCGCCCGTGTCAGGGTGTTCAGCCCAACGCCGGCGAGCCGTGAGCGGTTTGCCGAAAGCTTCAGGCCGGGGCTGGATATCCAGGCGGTGGGCACTGCGCAAGAAGCCGTACAGGACTGCGATGTGCTGATTTGTGCTGCTCGCAGTCGTGACGAGTCTCCCGTACTGCAAGGGGCATGGCTTTCTGCGGGTACTACGGTCGTGTCATTGGGCTCCACCCTGCCTGAACAAAGGGAGGTTGACCCGGCCACGATGGATCGAGCCGTCTGCATCGTCGCTGATATGCCGCAGGAGGTGCTCCACGACACTGGCGATGCCATTGCTGCGATCAGTGCCGGCGTTTATGTCGCCGACAAATTGGTCGCGCTGTCGGATCTGGTAGCGGGTCGTGTCAGCCCCCGCCAAAACGAAAGCGACATCGTTCTCTACAAGTCAGTTGGCTCGGCACTGCAGGATGTCGTCATCGCACAAGCGCTGTACGAGCGCGCCAGGCAACAAGGGCTTGGCATCGAGCTGCCCGCCAGCATCGTCCCTGTCTCGAAATAACCCCTCCACTGTTCGAAGGAAAATCATCATGGCCACTTACAAGAAAGCTGATGCCCGTGCCTGGGCCCGTGAAAACCTGGTGGGCTGTTCAGCTGTCACCATCCCCAGCTTCAGCGCTGACCTGAAGCGCCTCAATGAGCGTGGCATCCGCCACGACATCGAACATGCGGTCGGGCTGGGCTACAGCAGCACGTTGCTGTGCAGCGAACTGGCGATTTCGGTCCAGGAGAACGCCCAGTTCACCGCCTGGGCCCGTGAGTCGGGGAAAGACTTGATCCTGTTCTTCCACGCGGCCTTTGGCACCCTGGCTGAGAACATCGAGGCGGTGAAGCTCGCCGAGAATGCCGGTGCCGACATCGTCCTGCTCTCCTATCCACCGCAATTCTGGCCGACCAGCGAGCAGGAAATCTACGACTACACCAAGTCGTTCTGCGATGCGACGGACCTTGCCGTCATGCTCTTCCCGATTCCGCTCTGGGGTTTTGAGCGTGTGCATCCGGCGGGTATGTCATTGGAGTTGGTCCGTCGCCTGTTGGCCGATTGCCCGAATATCGCGGCCATCAAGTCGGAGCAAGGGTTTCCGCTGCCGGCAGGCATCTGCGAGATGTACTACCACTTCCGCGATCAGGTGGTGATCAGTTGCCCGATCGAAGCTGACGCAATCCCGTTGATGAGCCTGATGAAGCTGCAGTTTTCCGGCACCAGCAACACCGCCTGGATGAGCGACTACTACCCGAAAGCGTTCGAACTGGCCCGCACAGGCCGTTTCGAAGAGGCAATGGAACTGTATTGGAAGGTCAATCCGGCTCGCAGTGCCAACGGTGCCGCCGCGCAAACCTATGCCGGCGGCACTGGGGTGCTCAATCGCACGATGTGGAAATACCAGGACTGGCTCGCCGGCTTCAACGGCGGCCCACTGCGTGCCCCGGCGATGCGCGTGCCGGATCGCCTCATGAAGTCTTTGCGTCAAGGGTTGGTCGCGGCGGGCCTGCCAGTGACTTCGGACCCGGATAGCGCCTTCATGATCGGGCGTCACCCTTGCTGATTACGAGGATTGCAACGTGAAGCATTTACTTAAAGATCCCACGCTGTGGCGCACCGGTGCCTACATCGCCGGCGAGTGGCTGAACGAGACGCCTCACGGGCGGTACACGCTGCGCAATCCGGTGGATCAAGCGCTGCTCACCGAGCTGCCGCGCTGCCGCGGGCCCGAAGTCCAGCGGGCAATCGATGCGGCACAGCAGGCCTTTGGTCCATGGCGACGCTTGACGGCTAAACGCCGTGGCGAAGTGTTGCGCCGTTGGTATGAGTTGATGGTCGAGCATCGTGAGGATATTGCCACGCTGATTACCTTGGAGGAGGGCAAGCCCCTGGAAGAGGCGCGGGGTGAGGTCGATTACGCTGCGTCTTTTGTACGATGGTTTTCCGAAGAAGCCACACGGGTGCGTGGTGACCTGATTCCGGGCGTAAAGGACACTCAGCGCATTGTGGTACTGCGCGAGCCTATCGGCGTCTGTGCCGCGATAACACCCTGGAACTTCCCGGCGGCCATGATCACGCGCAAGGCCGCTCCGGCGCTCGCGGCGGGTTGCACAATGGTCGTGAAACCGGCAAGCCAGACGCCCATGACCGCCCTGGCACTCGCCGAACTCGCGCAGCGCGCGGGGGTGCCGGCCGGTGTTTTCAGTGTGATCACCGGTAATGACACCCGAGACATCGCCGGTGAACTCACGGCCAACCCGTTGGTACGCAAGCTTACCTTTACCGGGTCCACCGAAGTGGGGCGGTTGCTGTTGGCGCAAGCGGCGCAGACGGTCAAGAAATGCTCCATGGAGCTGGGCGGTAACGCTCCGTTCATTGTCTTCGATGATGCTGATCTTGATGCGGCGGCTGACGGGGTGATGTTGGCCAAGTTTCGCAATGGTGGGCAGTCCTGTATCGGTGCGAACCGGGTGCTGGTGCAGTCAGGGATCTATGACGCCCTGGCCGAGCGCATTGTCGAGCGCATGGCACGCCTGAAGGTAGGCAATGGCCTGGAGCCGGGCGTCCAGGTCGGACCGTTGATCGATGAGGCGGCGGTACGCAAATCCCAGGCCCTTGTCGATGATGCGCTGGCGCAAGGTGCTCGGCTGTTGTCCGGCGGCAAACCCCATGCCCTTGGTGGGTGTTTCTTCCAGCCCACCTTGTTGGCTGATGTGACTCATGGGATGCAGGTCGCTCGCCAAGAGATCTTCGGCCCGGTCATGCCACTGGTGCGTTTCGAAACCGACGACGAAGCCATTGCGATGGCCAATGACAGCGAGTTTGGCTTGGCGGCGTATCTGTTCAGCCGTGACGCGGCCCGTATCTGGCGCAACGCCGCTCGCATCGAATCGGGCATGGTGGGCATCAACTGTGGCTTGATTTCAAATGAGGTCGCTCCCTTCGGTGGGGTGAAGCAGAGCGGACTTGGGCGAGAGGGATCTCACCTTGGGATCGACGAATTCCTTGAGGTGAAATACCTCTGTTGGGATGGCTTGGACAGCGTGTGAACCAACGTCGTTAAAGGCCGGTGGATTGTCGGCCAGATGCGCGAGGCGAGCGTCCTCGCGCAGGCTCGACATCATCGTAGACTGAGCACCGCCATCGCGAGCAGGCTCGCTCCCACAGGAGTATGGCGGTGTACCTGGATCTCCCGTCCAACCCAAAACCCATGTGGGAGCGAGCTTGCTCGCGATGACGTCGGCACATCCAACATCACCACAGACGGGTTCTCCGCCATCGCGAGCAGGCTCGTTCCCCCATTGGGTTTTCGGGTGTGGTGACACCCATCACCCCCTGCGATACCTCCGATTGTGGAAAGCGATTTCAGCGCTGATAGCCGATTCGATAGTCTCGTTGTCGACCCGGCCTTTTCAGTCGGAACTTCATGAGTTTGTGGCATTGAGTCGATAGCGCTGCAGAACTCGTCGGTGCGCCATGCAATGTCAGCCCGATTGAAATAAGAATAATTAGGAGAGCGTGATGATTGCAGCAGTCAATAAGGTCCTGGTGATCGGAGGAGGATTTTCCGGTATGACCGCGGCTATCCAGCTCGCCCGTCAGGGAGTCGAAGTGGACTTGGTCGAAATAGATCCTTTGTGGTGCCCCCTTGGGGCCGGTATTACCCTCAGTGGACCCACGTTGCGGGCGCTGGATACGGTCGGGATTCTTGAACGGGTGGCCGGGGAAGGCTATCTGTCGACCAATTTCGATGTGTTTTCACCGGCAGGCGAGCTGATCGTGCAGTTGGCGCTTCGACCTCCGGTCAGCGATAAACCGATTCCCTGTGGTGGCGGTATCCTGCGTCCGGTGCTGGCTCGGATTTTTGCCGACAAGACGCGGGAGGTGGGGACCAACGTACGCCTTGGCATCACCTTCGACAGCATCATCGAGCGCGAGGATGGCATTGAAGTGTCTTTCACCGATGGCACTTCTGGCCGCTACGATCTGGTCATTGCCGCCGATGGTGTGCATTCGCGGATGCGAAAGGACTTTTTCCCAGAAGCACCCTCGCCAAAACCCATTCACCAGAGTGTCTGGCGCGCTGTGTTGAAGCGTCCGCCGGAAATCGTACGCCCCAGTCACTGGCTGGGACGCACCAAGGTCGGCGTCAATCCGATTTCTGAAACGCACATGTACATGTTCCTCATGGAAAACCGCGAGTTTTCCGAATGGATCGATCCGGCCAGTTGGCCAGGCGAGATGGCGCGTCTGCTGGGTGAGTTCCCAGCCCCGATCCTGCAAATGCTTGTGCCGCAACTGTACGAGCCGGGTGCCAATATCGACTATCGTCCGCTGGCCAATCTGTTGGTGCCGTTGCCGTGGCATAAAGGCCGCATCGTGATGATTGGGGACACGGTGCATGCCACCACGCCACATCTGGCTTCCGGGGCAGGTATTGGCATCGAGAGCGCCATCGTGCTTGCAGAAGAACTGTTCGCCGATAGCGATCTACAGGCCGCCCTGGCCCGGTTCGAGGCGCGGCGTTGGGAACGTTGCCAGTTGGTGGTCGAGAACTCTGCACGACTGTGCGAGATAGAAAAAAGTGCGGGTGACAAGGAAGAGCATGCCCAGATCATGCGCGAGTCCACTGCTACGTTGGCTGAACCTATCTGAGTGATTCAGGCCCTTCGGCTGGATGCCTTAGAATCACTTCAGCATCCAGTTCGAAGATAGAACGTGGCCGGCTGGATACCGTGACGCCGGCAAACTTCGATTTAATAAGCCGGCGAACGGTCGTTAGTTCAATTTATTGAGCTTTACTGGCCAAGATCTAGAATTACGACTTCCTTGACATACACGAAAAAAGACTCGGATGAGAGTACGATCCCTTCGTCAGACAGCTGTTGGAACAGTGATTTCTGATACTGACGAAAAATAGAAAGATCGGCTTCGTTTTCAAACCACAGGCTGGAAGTGCCTTCGTATACCGCTACGTCTGGCCCGAAATAGGACGTTACCCGGTCACCTTCGGGAAGGTATCTGGAATGAACATACCGACGTAGTACCTTCTGGAAATCCGGGTGCTTATTGACAACAGTGTCGTGAGCTGAATCCCACGCGGTAAAGAAGCTTTCAAGTTGTACCGTTGGATTCTTTTTCAAGAAAACGATCGCCTTCCATTTGAGGGGGGCGGCACCGGCATTGGATACTTCTACTTCGTCCATCAACTGAGCGGCCTGTTTGGACAGGTCGGCGAAGTTTTTCGCATCAGGTCCGGTGGTTTGTTGTGTATAGGGATCGCTGAAGGTTTGAATTAAATCAGACATGTTGTCAAAAAATAATTCGGTGATGGAGTCTCTGTGGAATGTTTGTGTGTAGGCGTTATCAGCGTCAACGCCGAACGCGGAGTCGATGACATGATTTTGCACGTATCGTTTGACGCCTAAAGGTTTGGCCCGGGCGATTTCGCCATGCTTATGTTCTATATAGTTCAAGAACTCAGCATGAGTCATGCCGGGTTTGCGGCGTACGGCTGCTAGGATTTTAATCATGAAGGCGCTCGCGTCTGGTTGGGTGTGATTACATTGGTTTTATCTTTCTAAACATCGAATGCATTTTTGCAGGCGGTATTCACCATGATGATGTTTTAGAAATGAAGATAAGACCAAAACTACCCTCCAAACCAATCAGTGTTTCCGCTAGCAGGTATCACGTAAGAACATACGTGACGAGCCAATCTGGCGGACGCGATTGCCTGGCATAATGAGCCCCAGCGCCTGACCCGGTGTCAGTGAAAGTGCATATTGCTAGGGCTGACTTGTGCTCTTGGTCGAGACAATTTTGCCGTAATTCTCTGCTGGCGGCGTCTCATCGACCACCCACAAACGCTCGCTACGACACTTGAACTTCACGCCTTTGCGCGGAGCCATGCCTCTGGCCGTCTCCATGCATATTGCCTTGGAAGCAAAAGTTGGTCCTTGTTTGCGTTCCTCGACACAGCCTTCGATGCCACTGCAAATCGTCATGACAACAAAATATACAGTCATCATCTCGGTGTTGCTCCATTGAGCGAAGCGATTGATTACATCCTTTCGTTCAGGTCGGCGGCCTGAACGTACTGCGGGGGTTGCCAGCGGATGATGAGCCTCGACTTGAACCCCCAGCAATGGCGCATGGCTACCGTGCGTCGGGAAACCGTCGCTGTATTAATTTATTTTTATCTCGGTGTTTTTTGTGCCAATAAGTTGGCGTCATCCGGATGGAAGTAAATGCTTTATTAGGTGGGGATAGCCGAACCGAAACCTGGGGGAGCGGGCTTGCATTGTGGTGCTGGCCTTTTTTACGCGGCCCTGACAGTGCCCGTTTGAACGAGCTTGCCCTCGAGCCATTCCTTGAGCGCCAGGGTGGCGGAGGAGGCAAATTTTGCCGAGGGCCGGATAAGATAGATCCCTCCTTTTGCTCCCAACTCCCAGTCCGGTAATACTCTGACCAGTTCTTTGTTTGCCAACGCACGGCTGAACAGCCACTCCCCCGCACCGAGGATGCCGGTGCCGGCAATGGTCGCGCTCAACAGCGCTTCACTGTCGTTGGACACGAGGGAGCCTTGGGGGTGCACGCTGAAGTGTTCGTCGGCGCGGATGAGCTTCCATTCAGGGTATGACGCCAATCCCGTGAATCCCAGGCAGTTGTGATTGACCAGTTCCGCGGGTGACGCTGGCCAGCCATGGCGTTCGATGTAACCGGGAGACGCGCAAAGGATGCGCCGATGATCGCCGAGGCGCTTGGCAATCAGGCGGCTATCGTTGAGTTCACCTAGGCGTATTGCCACATCGAAACCTTCGGCGATCACATCGACGAGACGCTCGCTGTAATCCACGGTGAGCGTCAAATGCGGATGGGCCGCCAGGAACTCCGGCAGTATCGGCGCCAACCAGAGCCTGCCCATGGCTGCCGGTACCGCCAGGCGCAGATTGCCACGCACCTCGGCGGCCCCGGACGTTGCTTCCTGCTCTGCTTCAACCATCAACTCGGTCGCCAGCCGCAGGCGTCGGACCAGGCGGGCCCCGGCGTCTGTCAGGCGGATGTGTCGGGTGCTGCGCTCGAGCAGCCTGACTCCCAGGCGGGCTTCCAGCGCCGCGAGGCGTTTGGAAATGATCGTGGGGTGGCGCTGCAAAAGCCGCGCGGCGGCAACGAACGAACCTTGCGATTCGAGCGCCAGCAAGGCGGCAAATTCGTCCGTGTGGCGGCTATCCAGTGTGATCACGTGTCCACAACCTCTGAGGCATACTCAAGGACATTTCAGGGAATGAGCAGCAGAGTACCTGAAGCGCGGCCGCTTTCCAGATCCGCGTGGGCTTGTGCGACGTCCTCCAGCTTGTAGGTTTTCCAGACGGCGGGTTCGATGATTCCGGCCTGGAGCGCGGCCAATACGTCATTGGCGCGCGCCTGGTACTCCTCGACGCTACTGGTGTGGGCGGCAATCGAGGGGCGGGTGAGGAATAGCGAACCCTTGGCGTTGAGCATGCCCACTTCGATCGCTTGTGGCGCACCTGACGATGCGCCGAAAGACACCATCAGCCCGCGCGGGCGCAGGCAATCGAGCGATGCTGCGAACGAGACTCGCCCAATCGGGTCGTAAACCACATCGGCCTTCTTGCCGTCGGTGATGCGAGCCACCTCCTGCGCCAACGTCTGGGTATCGAAAACCAGGACTTCATCGCAGCCCAGAGCCCGCGCCTTCTCGACGCTTTGCGCACGAGAGACGACTCCGATCACGAAAGCGCCCAGATGCTTGGCCCACTTGGCCATGATTGCGCCGACACCACCGGCGACGCCATACAACACCATGACCGTTCCCGGCCCCACGGGATAAGTGCTCTTGAGCAGGTACTGGGCGGTGATGCCCTTGAACAGTACGGCGGCAGCATCCTGGAAGCTGATCGATGCAGGAAGTGGTACCAGTTTCCCGGCCGGAACCAAGCGGCCACTCGCGTAGGCACCCAGCGGGCCGGTGGCATACGCCACGCGATCACCGACCTTGACGTGAGTGACACCTGGTCCTACCGCAGTGACCAGCCCGGCCCCCTCCAGACCCAACCCCGAAGGCAGGGCGACGGGAACCGCGCCGTTGCGCTGGGTGACGTCGAGGTAGTTGATGCCGATGGCATGCTGTTGGAGCCACACCTCACCGAAGCCGGGCGCAGCATGACCGTCCTGTTTGACCTCTAGAACCTGCGGCCCACCCGTGGAAGAAAAACCAATGACCGTGACCATTCCAGCAACTCCTCAGGATTCGAAAATGTGTGTCGCTGGAGAATGATTGCAGACCTTTGCATGGACAATACCTTGGTCATGCAAGGCATAGCTGCACCCTGTGCAGTAATTCGATGGGTTGAATCATTGATGGGGCTGCCCCGTTTTTTCTTGATCCCTCTGAAATCCATTTTTTATCACTGGCATTGCCCTTTTACCCACAAAGGACCTGATGGCAGCAGAACCGACTATCCTTTGGGAACACTGCATTCTCGGCAAAAAGGGACGTCATGCCAGACTATGATCGCGTCACCGGCCCCAGACCCGGCATCCCATGCGGTGATCCCACCTGTTTGATCAGGCCCAGATTACTGAGTCCCTGGCTACTGGGGATGGCTTGCATAACGGTAGCCTGTCTTTTCACGGCAACTTCCGGATACGGCCAGAACCTGTCAACCGCAACGGATGCCGAGAACGACAAGGTCACGGTGACTCAAGCACAGGAAATCGTTTCCAGGGCCTCCCTCGGCGCCGTTCGTTGGAACGGCCCAGAGTCCGGCCCGCAAGCCCAGCGGGGCAAGAGCATCGCGCTCGTCGCAGAAGATTTGCGTAACGGAGGCATCGTCGGTGTCGCGCAGGGCGCTCGGGAGGCTGCCAACGCGTTGGGCTGGACGCTGAAGATATTCGATGGCGCCGGATCATCGGCTGGGCGCGCGAAGGCCTTTGCCGATGCCCTGGCAGCGAAGCCCGACGGCCTCATTCTGTGCGGCTCCGATGCCCTTGAGAACAATGCGGCGCTGCTTCTGTTCGCCAACCAGGAAGTGCCGGTGGTTGGTTGGCACGTCGGAGTACGCCCCGGGCCGATCGACGGCACGCCGGTGGCCATGAACGTCACCACTGACCCGCTTGAAGTGGCCCGCCTCACGGCCATGGCGGCGGTGGCGCAGTCGAGCGGACGCGCCGGCGTGGTCATCCTGACCGACTCCAAGTACAGCATTGCCATGGCGAAAGCCAGGGCCATGGAGGACGTCATCCGGGCCTGCCGAGAATGTACGTTGCTGGAGGTGCGCGATGTCGCGATCTCCGAGAGTGGCGAGAAGATGCCAGCGATCACCAAGGAGTTGCTTCAGCGCTATGGCAAGCGCTGGACCCACACGCTGGCCATCAACGACATCTATTTCGACTACTCGATTGCCTCGTTGACCAACGCCGCCATACCCAGTGACGGCATCAGTCTGTTGTCTGCCGGTGACGGCAGCGCTTCGGCTTTCTTGCGCATACAGGCAAAAACCTACCAGACCGTTACCGTGGCCGAACCGCTCAACCTGCATGGCTGGCAAGTGATGGATGAATTGAACCGCTTGTTCGCAGGCCAGCCGGTGAGCGGCTTCGTGGCGCCGATTCACTTGGTCAATGCCGACAATATGGCCTTCGATGGCGGGAAAAAATTTCACTACGATCCTGACAATGGCTATCGAGACATCTATCGCCACCAATGGAATCCTTGACGTTGGACATGAATTTCCGACTTGGACGCCCGCTATTGCCGCAGTCGCTGCGGGCACAGTTCACTCTGGCGTTCCTGACGCTGGCGCTGCTGATCCTGGCAGGGGGCGCCACAGCGGTCTATGCGTTGCGCACCTCAAACAGCGCCACTCGCCAGTTGACGGATGAACGACTGGTCCGCATGCAAGATGGGCAAGACATGGCGCAGCGCACTTTGCTGATCGAACGCCAGACCGACCAGTTTCTGACGAGCCGTTCCCCCGACATCCTGCGTTCAAGCTATGCGGCGACCGTCGAGCAGCTTGAAGCCCTCGATCAACTGGTGCAGCAACTGACTGCCGCCAACAGTGGCGTGGCGATACTCGACATGCATCAGTCGAGTCAGATGTTCCGCAATACCGCCAACATCGTTGCGCAACTGCGAGAAAGCCTGCTGCAAACCGAGGTCACCTTCGAGCAGGCCCTCAAGGATCAAACCGCCCGGCTCACCGCGACCCAGACCCGGGCCAACCTGGAACTGGCGATGATGCTTTTCGATCTGCCGCAAGCGGCTGACAGCGAGGCCGTGCAACGGCTGCGGATCCGATACGAGGGACTGTCACGCACCTCAGGCAAGTTGCCTGATGCTGATGTGGCGATGCCCGATCTCTTCGCCCTGCGCCAGACGCTCATCAATCAGCATAACGTCATGCAGCGCTTCAATGAGCAACTGAAGAACGAAGCCGGGAGGCTGGTCGCGGTGGCCAGGGCGCAATCGAGTGCCTACACCGAAGACTATCGCCAGGCCGTGCAGCGCCTGGTCGAGGCCTCGAATCGCAGCCAGCAATGGGTGCTGATCATGTTGGGCGCCAGCCTGGTATTCGCCTGGTTCGTGACCCGGGTCTTCATGGGTCGCCATGTGCTCGTGCGCCTGAATGAAATAAGCCGGCAATTGCGCCAGGAACACGCTGACAAGACTCATCTGATGATGGCGGACCATGGCAAGGACGAGATCGGCAACATGGCGCGCGCGGTGAATCAATTCCTCGAAGATCGACTTCAATTGGAAAAAAGAACGGCTCAATTGAGTATCGCCACGGAACGGCTCGCCGTGCAAAACGACCGCTTGGAGCAAGAAGCCATTGTCCGTGCCGGACAAGGTCATGTCCTGGAAATGATCGCCAGGAGCACCGAGCTTGCAGAAGTGCTCGACAGCCTGGCTCACCTGGTCGAGTCCCAGTTGGAGGGCATGAAGGTGTCTATCCTGGTGCTGGATGAGGAGGGCAAGCACCTGCTGCACGGGGCGGCGCCCAGCTTGCCAAAATCCTATAGCCAGCTTATCGACGGGGTCGAGATCGGTCCGAACGTCGGTTCATGCGGCACCTCGGCGTATCGACGAGAACCGGTCATCGTCACGGACATCCAGCAGGATCCATTGTGGGAAGCGTACCGCTCACTCGCCGAACCCTATGGGTTTCGCGCCTGCTGGTCGACGCCGATCCTGTCCCATGAGCGAAAGGTCCTGGGTACGTTTGCCTTGTATGCCAACACCGTACGCAGCCCCAGCCCGGCCGAGACGCAATTGATCGACATGGCGACACCGCTTGCCGGCATTGCGATAGAACGCCAACTGACCGAGAAGCGCATTCGCTATATGGGCGACCATGACGCACTGACCGGGCTGCCGAATCGCACCCTGCTCGAAGACCGTCTCAAGCAGGCGATGCTTTATGCCCAGCGCTACAACCGGCTGGTGACGGTGGTATTTCTCGACCTGGATAAGTTCAAACTGGTGAATGACAGCCTTGGGCACAGTGCCGGGGACGAACTGTTGAAAACCGTCGCCCAGCGCATGCTGGAGTGTGTACGTCGTACCGATACCGTCGTGCGACTGGGAGGCGACGAGTTTGTGATCATTCTGTTCGACCAGCCCTCGGATCTCGACGGTGTGACGCCAGTCCTGCATAAAATCCAGGAAGCCATCCTGCGGCCGATTCAGCTCGCCGGCCATACACTCCACGTCACCTGCAGCATGGGGCTGGCCACTTACCCGGCCGACGGCAGCGATACCGACACGTTGCTCAGCAATGCAGACGCCGCCATGTACCGGGCCAAGGAACTGGGGCGCAACAGTTTTCAGTTCTATACGAGCGAGATGAATAACAAGGTTCAGGGCAAGCTCGCCATGCAAGACGGGCTTCGAAGCGCACTCAACAATGATGAATTCCTGCTGTTGTACCAGCCTCAGGTGGATTTGCAGTCAGGCCGGATCATCGGCGTAGAGGCGTTGATCCGTTGGCAACACCCCGATCTGGGCATGGTGTCTCCGATCAAATTCATTCCCCAGGCCGAAGATACCGGGTTGATCGTGCCCATCGGCGACTGGGTGATTCGTACCGCTTGCAGACAGAACAAGGCGTGGCAGGATGCCGGCTGGCCGCCGATCACCGTGTCGGTGAACATCTCCGCCCGCCAGTTCATCGAAAGGGACCTGATCGACCGGGTGAAGCATGCCTTGCAAGAAAGTGGACTGGACCCGATGTACCTTGAGCTGGAATTGACCGAAAGCCTGATCATGCAGGACCTTCAGCAAGCCATCAGCAAGATGAAGGCATTGCAAGCCATGGGGATCAGCCTCTCGATCGACGACTTCGGCACCGGTTACTCCAGTCTCGCCGCATTGAAAAGCTTCCCGATCGCCAGACTCAAGATCGACCAGTCTTTCGTACGCGATCTGCCCGACAACGAGAACGACAAGGCCATTGCCACCGCGGTGATTTCGTTGGGGCACAAACTGAACCTCAAGGTCATTGCCGAAGGTGTCGAAACCCGAGAGCAGCAAGACTTCCTGCGTGAAAATGGCTGCGATGAAATCCAGGGATATTTTTTCAGCAAGGCGGTCAGCGCGCAGGAAATCGGCCTGTTATTGCGTACGTCTGGCGGGCCTCAATCGAACCGCATTGCCAACCCTGACTCGGTAAGGCAACAACGTGAGGTAAAACGCCCAAACAGTCCGATGCCCGGGCATTAACGACTCGGTTCTTAGGTATTCTCGGGAGAGGGTATCGCCAGGCCTCAGGAAGCATCCTGTTCGTAGCTGCAACCCACATAGAGGTCGCTGTCCTTGTTTTCCGTGGAGACCACGCGCAGGGTCGCGCCGTTGCCGAGGTCGCGCTGGTAGTCAACATAGCCGTCGGTATCCAACGTCTTTTCCAGTTTCAGGGTGCTGGCGAGCTTCTGCGCATCGGCCTTCGGGTTGCTGCTTTTGGCCTGGAGAAAGAAGCTGAAGCGGTCGGTCATCACCAAGGTGGTCGACGACACGCCGTGCACCGTCAGCGCCGGGGTGGCTTGCCAGGCGCCACCGCCCCACGGGCTGTGGGCTTCATCCTTGGGGAGCGTCAGTTGTTCAGCGTCGACCAGGCCATTGAACTCGCTCACTTGCTGCGCACTGGCCTGGCACTGCGCCAGGGCCTTGAACAGATCGCTGTGGCTCGGACCTGCGGCCGAGACAGAAAAGGTGGACAGGCACCCGGCCAGGGTGACGATACCAAGGGAGATTTTCATGCCGACATCCTTGTTCAGTTGAGTGACAGGTGATGGGTACCCGAGGTGAATGGCAGCCAGCATCGGATATGAACGTGCTGCCCAACTGCACACGGGCCTGTATTGCCGGTCGCAAGCTTGCCATCGCTGAGTTGAATATGCCATCAGGATATTCCTGAGGATGGAGCGTCGCAGCAACCCATCGTGCTCATTCCTGGCTCCCGTCAGCCGGCGAGTCAATGGTTGGAGAAGGGGCGCATGCCCCTTCCTGGTGGGGTCACTTGTGCACGTAACAGCGGATGAAACTGCGGAACAGGTCCAGGCCGTTTTCGGTCAGGATGCTTTCAGGGTGGAACTGCACTCCCTCCACCGGCAGGTGACGATGGCGCACACCCATCACATAGCCGTCGTCCGTGGATCTCGAGGTGATCTGCAGGCAGTCGGGTAATGGCTGGTCGCTGATCATCAGCGAGTGATAACGGGTGGCCTGTATCGGGCGTGCCTGGGTGTGGGCATAGACGCCCTTGCCGTCGTTCTCGATCGTACTCACCTTGCCGTGCATCACGTGCAGGGCCCGGCAAACCTGGGCACCGAAGGCCAGGCCGATGGCCTGGTGACCCAGACACACACCCAGCAGCGGCAGGGTCTCCTGAAAGTGCTCGATCACTTGGATGTAGCCCACGTCGGCCGGATGTCCAGGCCCTGGGCCCAGCACGCAGAAGTCCGGCGAGAATGCTTCGATGCGCTGGATGAGATCCGGCACGTCATGGCGCTCGACGCGGGTTTCCAGCCCCAGTTGTTCCAGGTATTGGCTGATGATAAAGACGAAGCTGTCGTAGGCATCGATCAGGAATACTTTCACAGTGCGATCTCCTGGCCGGTCACTGCCCGGTAGACGGAACCCATCTTGTACAGCGTCTCTTTCCACTCCAGTTCGGGCACCGAATCGGCCACCACGCCGGCGGATGCCCGCAAGTGGTACGTACCCTCGTCGAAGACCGTTGAGCGAATGCACAACGCGGTGTTGACGCTGCCATCGAAACCGACCAGGCCAAGGGCCCCGGCATAAATGCCCCGGCGGTTGCTTTCCATCCCCTCGATCAGTTCCATTGCCCTGACCTTGGGCGCGCCGGACATGGTTCCCGCGGGGAACGAGGCCTTGATCACGTCGTAGGCATCCAGGCCCGGGCGCAGCAGGCCACGAACGTTGGACACCATGTGATAGAGGTGCGAGTACTCTTCCACCAGCATGAATTCATCGACCTCCAGCGAGCCGGCCTGGCACACGCGACCAATGTCGTTGCGACACAGGTCGATGAGCATCAGGTGTTCGGCGCGCTCCTTTTCCGAGCGGGTCAGTTCCAGGACCAGCTGAGCCGGATCGACGCCAGGTTTCTTGCCGACGGTGCCGGCGATCGGGCGCATTTCTATCAAGTCGTCCTTGATCCTGACGAACAGCTCGGGACTGGCGCCGATCAGATCGATGCCACCTAAGTGGGCCAGGTACATGTAGGGGGAGGGGTTACGAAGGCGCAGGTTCTGATACACAGCGAACGGCGAAACCTGCGAGCGGATGCGAACCTCATGGCCGAGCTGGATCTGGTAGACGTCGCCGGCGCGGATGTGCTCCATCGCCACTTCGACACGCTCGACGAACTGCTCCGGGGACACCGTGCGTTCTTCCTCGAACGCCTCGGGATACGATGGCGGATCCTGCGCTTCGCATGCTGGGGTTGTGCTCAGGAAGGGATAGTCCTCCAGCGTGCGGGGCGTCCAGAGGTCGTGGTTGTTGATCAGGGTTTCGACAATGCCATTGCTGTGGAAATACACCAGCGTCTGATAGACCGACAGGGCAATGAGCGGGTAGTCGCAGGTCTGTTTGGCCAGGTCGGGAAGCCGCTCGATCAGACGAACGCAGTCGTAGGAGAAATAGCCGAAGAAGGCCAGGCTGGTGGGGGCGTAGGGCGCCGGCTGGAATGTCGCCTGGATAGCTCGGAGCAGGTTCCATGCCGCCTCACTGTCGGGCAGATGGATCGTGTATGCCGGGTCGACCTGCACGCCCGCTTGCCGCAGGCTGGCGGACAAATGCTCGCACAGGGCGGCGCAGCCTTGCAGTTGTGCCCGGCCCTCGTTGATGCACACTTCGAAAAGCGGCTCGAGCCCGATGATCGTCGCCCGGCGATCACGGCTTGGACCGGACAGTGATTCAAGAATGAAAACAGATTCGCGACCCAATTGTTCCAGTGCATTTGCATATATGCCAAGTGCATCCGCAGGTCGCCGTTCTTCGTGATGAAGAACATTCACGGCAATTAAATTTTTATTCACGGTTAATACCATTTTCAAGGTGCAACGATTCAGGCACTCCATTAAGAGAGCACCACGGGAATATAAAGCGCGCAGGCACTTTAAATACGTGTTGACGGATATTCTGAATATTCGGGACGGACGCTGTTCATGTCGCGCGCATTACCAGGCTTGCAATGGATTGCAGCCAGGCGATGCGCAGGGCACAAGGCGCGAGCGTCTTCGAGCTCAGTGGGGAAAGATCAGGACGTTGCTGGCAGGCAGCAGACAGGCTCCGGTCTTCGCTGGATTAGCGACGCCAGATATTGCTTTTGAAGATGGCCAGAATGGCCGGGGAGCAGCTATCGGGATAGCTGTGGGAGGAACTGATAGCAGAAAGGTGATAGTACATTCTTAGACATCCCAGTCTTGGCTAAACACTGCGGGAATAATTGGCAGTGCGGTGAAATTACCAATGCGTCCATTGAGCTGTCAACTGCTGTGGGAGATTTAATCTTTCATTCATTTCTGGAGTGGGACGAAAAACTATCCCGGGTGTATGTAATCGCGCGTTTTTTTTACAAGAAACCTGTGCGAGCGCAACTGCGAGATAGTTCAGTTGGGTATTTGTAAGTTCTGGGGGCGCCGCTGTGGTTGCGGGCTTGGCAAAGCATGGCCGCCAAAGTCCCCTTTCTGACCGCCCATAGCCTCAACAGCCTGATGCTGCTGCCGTAACGTGCAACTGACTGCGCACGCCGAGGGAGCGTCCTGATGAATCGTAGAACCTTTATGCTCGGCACCGCGGGAGTGGGGGCATTGATGGTCGGGGCGGGGGTGCTGTTGCGGCCGAGTGATCGGGGCAGCCCTTACAATGAGTATTTCCGCGCGCTGAACCAGGAGCTGAAGACCCATGGGCCGATGCGACCGGTGATGCTCATCGACCTCGACCTGCTCGATCACAACATCAATGTGGTCATGCAATCCGTCACACGCGCCGGTAAACACTTGCGCCTGGTGGAGAAATCCCTGCCATCCCCGGGGCTGTTGGCCTACATCGCCAAACGTACCGATACCCGGCGGCTGATGTCGTTTCATCAGCCGTTCCTCAATCACGATGCAGTGACCTTTCCCGAGGCTGATATCTTGCTCGGCAAACCTTTACCGGTGCGCTCGGCCGAGGTGTTTTACCAAACCCACAAGGGAACCTTCGACCCTTCCAGGCAACTGCAATGGCTGCTCGATACGCCCCAGCGACTGATGGATTACCTGGCATTGGCGCAAGGCCTGGGCATCCGGATGCGGGTCAATATCGAGCTGGATGTCGGCCTGCATCGCGGCGGTGTCGCTGACCAAACGGTGCTCGGCGAGATGCTGACACTGATCAGTGCCCATCCGCAGCATCTCGAATTCGCCGGTTTCATGGGGTATGACCCGTTTGTCGGCATGGGTGTGCCCAAGGTCCTCGGTTCGTCCCAGGCGTTGTTCGACAAGGTGATGGTCATCTACAACGCTCATGTGCGCTACCTACGGGAGCGTTTCCCGGCGCTTTGGCACGAAGGGCTCACGCTCAATACCGCCGGCAGCCCCAGCTACCGCATGCATGAGCAGGAACGCTTGAGCAGCGAGGTCTCGGTGGGGACGGCGTTTCTCAAACCGACCCATTACGACCTGCCATCGCTGGCCGAGCATGTGCCGGCGGCCTTCATCGCAACGCCAGTGCTAAAGAGTACTGGAGCCGTGAATTTTCCAGCCCTGGATGACAAGTCCCGATTGTTCTCTTGGTGGGACCCTAATCAGCGCGCGACATTCTTTATCTATGGCGGCAACTGGATGGCCGAGTTCGAGTCCCCTTCGGGGCTTCAAAGCAACGAGCTCTATGGTCGCAGTTCCAACCAGGAAATGGTCAACGGCTCACCCGCCGTAGGGCTGGATGTGGAAGACCAGGTGTTTTTGCGGCCGACACAGACGGAATCCGTGCTGCTGCAATTTGGCGATTTGCTGGCCGTGCGCGGTGGGAAAATTGTCGAAACCTGGCCCGTGTATTGATCGGAGCGTGTAACGCTCGGAGTACAACGGCCATCTTCAACGGCTGCCCCGCAAGAGAAACAATACCAGTGCCACCAGGCAGGCCGTCGCCTGGATCCCGCCCAGCGTCGTGACCGGCGCGAAGCTCAAGACCGAGGCCAGCCAGGTGGTCAGCGCTGCCGCACCCATGGAGAGAAACCCCAGCAGTGCGGAGGCCATGCCGGCTTCTTTGCCGAAAGGTCCCATGGTGATTGCCGTACCCAGCGGATTGGCCAGGCCCATGCCCCACAAAAAGGTGATCATCGAGAGGGCATACCATCCAAGACCAGGCGCGGCCGGACCGACGAGAAGCAGGCCACCGCCGGTCATGGCGCAGGCAATGCCCAGCAGTGTGATGATCCGGGCACCATGACGATGCGCCAGGCGCGGAGCCGCCATGCCGGCTGCGAACACGACGAATACCGTAGAGGCGAAATACAGGCCGGTCTGCACCGACGTCAGGCCGATACCTTTCATCAGGATGGCAGGTGCCGCCGCGAACGATGCGAACAAGCCACTCATTAGCAGGCTCATTGAAAGGGCAGGGAGGATGAAGCGCTTATCCAGCGCCAATCGGCGATAGGCGAGGACCACGCTCTTGGCCGAGTGCGGCGCCCGGCGATCGGCGGGATGGGTTTCTCCCAGGTCACGCACGTAGAAAAAGGCCAGTACAACGGCGGCCAACCCGACCAGGATGAAGACGGCACGCCAGCCGAGCGTGACGGACAGGACGCTGCCGGCCAGCGGCGAAAAGCCAGGCGCCGCGGCAGTGGCGATCATCGTCAGCGACAGGGCGCGGGCGAGCGTCTCGCCTTCGAACAGATCCCGAGCGATGGCGCGCGACAGCACCGAGGCTGCGCATACGCCCAGCGCCTGCACGACGCGTCCGGCGATCAATACATCGAGCGTGCTGGCAAGACCGGCGATGACGGTGCCTACAACGAATACCGAGAGGCCGCCCAGCACCAGTTTCTGGCGCCCGTAGCGATCGGCCAGTGGCCCGACCACCAGTTGACCCAAGGCGAAGGTGATGAAGAAGCTGGACAGCGTCAGGCCGAGCTCGCGAGCGGTCACGCCCAGATCTTCACCGATGTCCGCAAACGCCGGAAGGATGATGTTGGTGGAGAGCATGCTGATCGCCGCGAGGCCGGCAAGCAGTGCCACGACTTTACCGGTCAAGGGTTGGGTGGAGGCGTGGGGTTGTGTATCGGCAATCGCCAATGAAGTCCGGGCTTCCATACGTCATTTCCTGCGCTGGTGGATGGCGTGCCTCAACCTGAGTCTGCGGCCCGCGGCGTTGCTGGGGTGAGCATCACGCTGTAACGTCTCGTCAATAACATGATGGTCATAATATTCTGGCCGAATATGATGGTCGTAATCTGATGCGTCAAGTTAAATCTTTGAGGAATTTCGGTATAGGCGTGAGGAGCTTCTTGTACGAATTGGCTGCACACTGTCTGCCACCAGACAGTTGATCAACAAGGTTGTCCCCGTGCAGGCATTTCCACTGCCTGGATGCATGTCTAACTGTTTGTAAATAAACGAATTATTACTTGGCACGAATCGTGTTGATAGAGCAGTGAGAAGCACCGGGAAGTGGTGCTGAATCTATCGAGCAGGAGTTCCCATGCCACGTGAAATTCGTTTGAATGCCTTTGAGATGAACTGTGTCGGTCACCAGTCGCCCGGTCTCTGGAGGCATCCCAAGGATCGCGCCTGGCAGTACAAGGACCTGGATTACTGGACTGACCTGGCCAAGCTGCTGGAGCGCGGCAAGTTCGACGGCATCTTCATCGCCGATGTGATCGGTATCTACGATGTGCTCGGCGGCAACGGCGATGCCGCCATCCGCCAGGCGACCCAGGTGCCGGTCAACGATCCGTTGGCGTTGATCACGCCGATGGCATTGGTGACTGAACACTTGGGCTTTGGCCTCACTGCCTCGCTGACCTTCGAACACCCTTATCCCTTCGCCCGTCGCTTGTCCACGCTGGACCATCTGACCAAGGGCCGCATCGGTTGGAACATCGTCACCTCTTACCTCGACAGCGGAGCGCGCAACCTCGGGCAGAAGGCGCTGAGCGATCACGATGCGCGCTATGACTACGCCGACGAATACCTGGAGGTGCTCTACAAGTTGTTCGAAGGCAGTTGGGAGGAGGGTGCGGTGGTGCGCGACCGTGAGCGCGGGATTTTCAGCGACCCGAGCAAGGTCCACGAGATCCGTCACCAGGGCAAGCATTTCCAGGTGCCGGGCATCCACCTTTGCGAGCCGTCACCGCAACGCACGCCGGTGCTCTACCAAGCGGGCGCGTCGAGTCGTGGTAAGGACTTCGCCGCCGGCCATGCGGAATGTGTGTTCGTCGCCGCACCGTCCAAGGTGATCCTGAAAAAGACCGTGGCCGACATACGCCGGCGCGCCGCCGAAGCCGGGCGCGATCCGCGCAAGGTGTTGATCTTCAACTTGCAGACGGTGATCGTCGACGAGACCGACGCCAAGGCACAGGCCAAGTGGCGGGAACTGAAATCCTACAGCAGCTACGAGGGCGCGCTCGCGCTGATCTCCGGCTGGACCGGCATCGACTTCGGTCAGTACCGGCCCGACCAAGTGCTCAAGCACATCCATACCAATGCCATCCAGTCGGCGGTAGAAACTTTCTCTACCGCTGACCCGGACAAGCAGTGGACCGTCCAGGAACTGGCCGACTGGGTCGGCATTGGCGGGTTCGGCCCGTTGATCGTCGGCAGTGCGCAAACCGTGGCCGACGAGCTGCAGGCCTGGGTCGAGGACACCGACGTGGACGGCTTCAACCTGGCTTACGTCCTGGCCCATGAAACCTTCCACGATGTGGTTGAACTGCTGGTGCCCGAGTTGCAACGACGCGGTGCGTACAAGACTGAATACCGCCCAGGCACGCTGCGCGACAAGCTGTTCGGCGACGGTCCGCGACTGCCCGCCAACCACCCTGGTGCTGGCTACCGGGACTTGAAGCGCCTGGTCCGGCACAACCACCTCGCTGAGCCGGCCTTGGCCGGTGAGGAGTAAGCCCATGAGTGTCTTTGAGCTCAATTCGCCACTGTCCGACGGAGTGACTGACAGCGCCCTGGCGGCCTTGCAACGCTGGGCCAGGGAGCGACCGACGCAGATCGCCCTGCGCCATCGGCGCCTCGGCCTCTGGAAGGCCTGGCGTTGGATCGATGTGCAACGCGAGGTCGAGCGTGTCTGCGATGGCTTGCGCCAGCAAGGCTTTGCCCCTGGCGCGCGGTTGGCGCTCAGTGGTGCCTTCGAACCGAGCCTGCTGATCCTGGCACTGGCGGCGCGTCAATTGGGCGGACACAGCGTGGTGATCGACCGCGACAGTCGTGGTGAGGCGCTACAACGCCAGTTACGCCTGATCCGTCCGACGTTCGCTTTTGTCCAGCGCCGCGAAAGCGTGTCGCACTGGCTGCAGTGCGGCCTGGATGAGGATTGGCCGCTGCGGTTGTATTCGGCCCAGGTTAGTGTGGCGAGTCGCGGCCTGTGGCAGGTGCAGTCGCTGTCGGTGCTGTTCGTCACTGAGGCGCCGACAGCGCAACGCCAGGGCTGGGCCCAGGTCGCCGAGGACGCGGTGGTGTGGGTCGATGAAGGCACCGAATGGCGCGATGGCCTGGCCCACTTGTTCAGTCGCTGGCTGGAGGGCGGCGAAGGCCTGGCGTTTCCGGAAAACCGCGAATCAGCCAGCCGCGATCGCCGCGAGATCGCCCCGACCGCCTTGCTGCTGTCCGCCGCGCGAGTCGAATCGCTGGCCGCGGAAATCGAAGCTCGCCTGCCACTTCCAGGCAGTTGGCGGCGGCGCCTGTGCGAATGGACTTTGAACGATCCACGGCGTGGCCTGCGCCGCTGGCTCAAGGCGCGGGTGCGGCACCTGTTGGGCTTTCAGCGGCTGCGTCGGATCGAGGTGCCGAGCGCGCCCGCTGACGTGGTGCTACACGGCCCGGCGCGTCAATCGTGGTTGCAGGAGTACCTGGAGCGAGCGGCATGAGTGCGCTGCTGGAGGTGCGCAATGTGTCGCTGTCGTTCCGCGGCGTGAAAGCGATTTCCGACCTCTCGTTCAGCGTAAAGCTTGGCGAGATCTGTGCGCTGATCGGGCCGAACGGCGCGGGCAAGAGTTCGCTGCTGAACATTCTCAACGGGGTCTACCGGGCCGACGCCGGCCAATTGTTCTTCGCCGCCGAACCGTTGCGCCGCCCGCATCCACTGAAGGCGGCCAGGCTCGGCATCGGCCGGACGTTCCAGAACAATGCGCTGTTCAAGAAAATGAGTGTGGTGGACAACCTGCTCACCGGTCTGTCGCGTTTCCAACGAACGTTTTTTCTCGAACAGGCCCTGGGCCTGCCGCGTGCCCGGCGCGAGGCGCGGGCGTTCGCCGAGCGGGCCGAGCGGGTGCTGGAATTCCTCGAATTGCAGGCCTGGCGCGACGTCGCCGTGGGCAGCCTGGCCTATGGCTTGCAGAAACGCGTGGAGCTGGGCCGGGCGCTGATCGCGCAGCCGACGCTGCTGTTGCTCGACGAGCCGATGGCCGGCATGAACGCCGAGGAGAAGCAGGACATGAGCCGCTTCATCGCCGACATCAATCGTGATCTTGGCACCACGGTGATTCTCATCGAGCACGACATCCAGGTGGTCATGGGCCTGTCCAGCCATGTGGTGGTGCTGGACTACGGACGCAAGGTCGGCGATGGCTCGCCGGCCGAAGTCCAGGCCAATCCCGAGGTGATCGCTGCCTACCTGGGAGCGCCTCATTCATGAATTTCTTTCTGGAAACCCTGATCGGCGGGCTGCTGGCCGGCACTCTGTATTCGCTGGTGGCCATCGGTTTCGTGCTGATCTACAAGGCCAGCGGCGTGTTCAATTTCGCCCAGGGCGCCATGCTGCTGTTCGCCGCGCTGACCTTTGTCAGCTTGCGTGAACAGGGCCTGTCCTTTGCCCTGGCGTTGGTCCTGACGGTATTGGTGATGATTGTCGGCGCGCTGTTGATCGAGCGCCTGGTGTTGCGGCCGTTGGTCAACCGCTCGCAGATTACCTTGTTCATGGCGACCCTCGGCCTGTCGTTCATCATCGAAGGCCTGGCCCAAGGACTGATGGGTGCCCAGGTGCGCGCGCTGGACCTGGGCATTGAGGACGTTCCGCTGTTCGTTGGCGAGATCATGGTCAGCCAGTTCGACCTGATCGCCGCTGGAGTGTCCGCGCTGACGGTGGCGGTGCTGGCCGTGCTGTTCAACAAGACCCGCATCGGTGTCGCCTTGCGCGCCGTGGCCGACGATACTCGCGCGGCGCTGTCGCTGGGCATCAACCTCAACCGCATCTGGCAGATCGTCTGGGCCGTGGCCGGGGTGGTCGGGCTGGTCGCCGGACTGCTCTGGGGCGCGCGCCAGGGCGTGCAGTTCTCGCTCTCGCTGGTGGTGCTCAAGGCGTTGCCGGTGCTGATCATCGGTGGCTTCACCTCGATCGGCGGGGCCATTGTCGGCGGGCTGATCGTCGGGGCCGCCGAGAACCTCGCCGAGGCTTACATCGGCCCGCTGATCGGCGGAGGCATCACGCCCTGGTTCGCCTACTTCCTCGCCTTGATCTTCCTCTACATCCGTCCGTCCGGCCTGTTCGGCGACCGGATCATTGAACGGGTATGACGCCATGACCGCTACTGTTCCGCGCCTGACTGCCAGTTTCGACGAAGCACCGCTGACCCTGGTGCGTCGGCGCTGGCGGCCGGGCCTGCTGCTGTTGCTGCTGGTGGCCTTTGTCGGTCTGCCATGGCTGGGCAACGACTATTGGCTCAACGCGATCCTGATCCCTTTCCTGGTGCTGTCGCTGGCCGGCCTGGGTTTGAATCTGCTGACCGGTTACACCGGCCAGACGTCGGTCGGCGCCGCCGGCTTCATGGCGGTGGGGGCGTTCGCCACCTATGGCCTTTTGCTGCGGGTGCCTGGCCTACCGTTACCCCTGGCACTGCTCGGTGGCGGCCTGATCGCCGGGTCGGTCGGGTTGCTGTTCGGCATCCCCAGCTCGCGGATCAAGGGCTTCTACCTGATGGTCACCACGCTCGCCGCGCAGTTCTTCCTGGAGTGGGTGTTCGCCAAGTTCCCCTGGTTCTACAACTACGCCTCGTCCGGCACCATCAGCGCGCCACGCCTGGAGTTGTTCGGCCATGACCTGAGCACCCCGGTCGGTCGCTACCTGTTGACCCTCGGTTGTGTGGTGCTGTTGACCTGGGTGGCGGTCAACCTGGTGCGCAGCCAGGTCGGTCGCAACTGGATGGCCATTCGTGATATGGACACCGCTGCCGCGGTGATCGGGATTGCCGTCGAGCGCGACAAGCGTATGGCCTTTGCCGTCAGTTCGTTCTACCTGGGAATCGCCGGGGCGCTCTGGGCCTTCGCCTACCTGGGCACGGCCAGTGCCGGCAGCTTCGACATCAATCGTTCATTCCAGATTCTGTTCATCATCATTATCGGTGGCATGGGCAGCATCGCCGGCAGCTTCATCGGCGCGGCTTTCATCAGCCTGGTGCCGATCCTGCTCAGCCACGCCGGGCAATGGTTGTTCAACGGCAACGTCGATGCCGGGCAACTGCAGAACCTGCAGAAAGTGCTCTTCGGCGCCTTGATCATCTGGTTCCTGATCAAGGAGCCGGAAGGGCTGGCCCGCCTGCTCGGTGACCTGCGCGAACGTATCAGGGTCTGGCCGCTGCGGTTCTGAGCGCCGACCCACGCCCCAACAGACCTTGACCCGACCCAGGGAAAGGAGGTTTCCAACACTGCACAAGAAGTACAGACCATGCGTAGAACCTTGCCTCGCCTCCTGTTCGCCAGCCTTTTCGTGGCCGGTGTCCAGGCCCTGCTGCCGACCATCACCCAGGCTGCCAGCAACCAGCAATTCATCCCCATGGCCACTTACCGGGTCGGCGCCTACGCCTCCAGCGGCATCCCCTGGTGGGCGGGGGAAATCGACTATTTCCGTTATATCAACGAAGTGGAAGGCGGCATCAACGGCGTCAAGCTGGTCTGGCAGGAGTGCGAGACCGAGTGGAACGTCGACCGTATCGTCGAGTGCTATGAACGCTACAAGGGCGGGCTCGACGGCGCGCCGACAGCGTTCTTCTTCACCCACAGTACGCCGGGCTCCTATGCGCTGATGGAGAAAGGCGCGGCGGACCGGATCCCGCTGATCGACGGCGCTGGCGGGCGTACCGAGTCCACCGACGGCAGCGTGTTTCCCTATGCCTTCCCGCTACTGCTCAATTACTACGGCCAGGCCTCGGTGGGCATCAACTACATCGCCGAGCGCGAGGGCGGTTTCGACAAGCTCAAGGGCAAGAAGATCGTCACCGTCTACCACGACTCCGCCTATGGCCGGGAAACCCAGGCACCGATGACCTTGCTGGCGCAGAAGTACGGTTTCGAGAACATCCAGATTCCGGTGGCCGATCCCGGCAATGAACAATCCGGGCAATGGCGCCAGGTGCGGCAGATCAAGCCGGACTGGGTGTTCCTGCGGACCTGGGGCGTCTCCACCCCGGTGGGGATCAAGACCGCCGCAAGGTTCGGCATCCCGGTAGACCGCATCATTGGCGATGTCTGGGCCGGCTCCGAGGCCGACGTGATCCCGGCGGGCCCTGCCGCCAAGGGCTACCAGGCCCTTGCGCCGTTTCCGGGCGGCGACGGTTTCGAGATCCACAAGCGCCTGCGCCAGTCGATCCTCGATACCGGCAAGAGTGACCTCAAGGACCGCAGCTATTTCGGCAAGGTCTACTACAACATCGGTCTGATCAATGCGGCCATTGCGGTCGAGGCGCTGCGCACGGCCCAGGCCAAGTTTGGCAATCGCCCCCTCAACGGCGAGGAAGCGCGTTGGGGCTTCGAACACCTGGACATCGATGCCGCGCGGCTCAAGGCCAGCGGTTTTGAAGGCCTGCTACCACCGCTGAAACTGTCCTGCTCCGACCATGAGGGCGGCGGCGCGGCGCGCGTGCAGCAATGGGATGGCGAGAAATGGGTATTGGTGACTGACTGGGTCCAGGCCGACCGCGCCACATTGCGCCCATTGATCGAAGCCAAGTCTGCCGCCTACGCCAAGGAGAAGGGCATCACCGCGCGTGATTGCGCCCGCGAATAATGAGCCGCCGTCGATAACTGTCGTCCGGCTGCCATGGCGCGGTCGGGCACTCAAGCCGAGAAAAAAATCATGCATGCAACCCTCAAACGTAGTCTCGCCGTCGTTGGCCTGGCGCTCAGCGCCTGCGCGGTGCTGGTACCGGCCGCCCAGGCGGCCAACGAACAGTTCTTCCCCCTGGCCACCTACCGGGTCGGCGCCTATGCCTCCAGTGGCATTCCAGTCTGGGCCGGAATGATCGACTACCTGCGCTACATCAATGAGGTGGAAGGCGGGATCAATGGCGTCAAGCTGGTCTGGCAGGAATGCGAGACCGAATGGACGGCGGAGAAGGGCATCGAATGCTACGAGCGCTTCAAGAACGGCCTCAATGGCGCGCCGGTGGCGGTCTACCAGCCGAATGGCGCGCCAGCGGCCTATGCCCTCGCGGACAAGGCCGCCGCCGACAGGATTCCCTTGATCACCCTCGGCTATGGCCGCACCGAGGCCACCGACGGCAGGGTGTTTCCCTATAACTTCCCGGCCATGCTGACGTTCTACAGCGAGGCTTCGGCGTTCATCAATTATGTGGCCGAGCGCGAGGGCGGGCTGGACAAGCTCAAGGGCAAGAAGATCGCCACCGTCTACCACGACTCCGCCTACGGCCGGGAAACCCAGGGGCCACTGGCGCTGCTGGCGCAGAAATACGGCTTCGAGAACATCCAGATCGCGGTGGCCGACCCAGGTAATGAGCAGGCCGGGCAGTGGCGCCAGGTGCGCCAGCTCAAGCCGGATTGGGTGTTCCTGCGGACCTGGGGCGTGTCCACGCCGGTGGCGATCAAGACCGCCGCAAGGTTCGGCTACCCGGTGGAGCGCATCGTCGGCGACATCTGGGCCAGTTCCAACGAAGACGTGCTGCCGGCCGGTGAAGCAGGCAAGGGCTACCTGGCACTGACGCCCTATCCGGGCGGCGCCGACTTCGATATTCACCAGCGCCTGCGCCAGTACATTCTCGATACCGGCAAGAGCGACCTCAAGGATCCGAAGAGCTTCGGCAGCGTCTACTACAACTCTGGCCTGGTGAACGCCGCCATTGCCGTCGAGGCGATCCGCACCGGGCAGAAGCATTTCGGCAATCGTCCGCTCAACGGTGAGGAGGGCCGCTGGGGCCTGGAGCACCTCGACCTCAACGATGCACGCCTCAAGGAAATCGGTTTTCTTGGGCTGATGCAGCCGCTGAAGCTGTCATGCAGCGACCACGAGGGCGGTGGCGCGGCGAAGGTGCAGCAATGGGACGGCCAGCAGTGGAAGCTGATCACCGATTGGGTCCAGGCCGACCGCGCGACGTTGCGGCCACTGATCGATGCCAAGGCCGCCGAATATGCGAAAGAGAAGGGTGTGACCGCCCGCGATTGCGCGGCGCTGTAGCCATGCACTCGGTTCGGTAAATCGAAACACAACCGGGCGCGACCGCGCCCAAGGAGTAGGGAATCATGACCAACGCGGCCCTTGCCGGCACCGAAAACAGAGAGTTGCTGGCGGTGCAAGACATCGAAGTGATCTACGACGGCGCGATCCTCGCCGTGGCCGGGGTTTCCCTGCGGGTCGGACAGGGTGACATCGTCGCCCTGCTCGGCGCCAACGGGGCCGGCAAGAGCACCACGCTCAAGGCCATCTCCGGGTTGGTCCAGGCCGATCGGGCGCAAGTCAGCCGTGGACGGATTGTCTTCCAGGGACAGGACACCGCCGGGGTTGCGGCCAATCTGCTGGCGCGCCAGGGCATCGTCCATGTGCTGGAGGGACGACATGTATTCGCCCACTTGACTGTCGAGGACAACCTGCGCAGCGGTGGTTTCCTGCGCAAGCCGACACGACGGGAGCTGGAGCAGGATCTGGAGCGTATCTACGCCTGGTTTCCACGCCTGAAGACCAAGCGCAAGACCCAGGCCGGGCTGACCTCGGGCGGTGAGCAGCAGATGCTTGCCCTTGGCCGGGCCCTGATGACCAAGCCTCGACTGGTGCTGCTCGATGAACCCTCGATGGGGCTGGCGCCGATCCTCGTCGAGGAGATTTTTGCCATCGTCGCGCAGCTCAATGCCCAGGAAGGCATGAGCTTTCTGGTGGCCGAGCAGAACATCAATGTCGCCCTGCGCCATGCCAGCTATGCCTACATCCTGGAGAACGGGCGGGTGGTGGGTGAGGGCGACGCCACGGAGCTGGCGGCGCGGGAAGACATCCAGCATTTCTACCTGGGTGGAAAGGCTCGTTGATGGGGTGTGACGCAACTGTTCGCTGGGCAACAGTCCATCGACAGTTTGCCGCTCCCGGGGCTTTCGCACGTACTCGGGTATTTACTCAACCTATTGAATATAAAGCGCTTTTAAGATTGGTACGGGCTGTGCTTTAGCCCTGGAGAACCCGTTATGCATGGAGTAGCACATGACCCACTCACTGTCTTCCGACTTGCCTCAGCAGACCAGCCCGGCGCCGCGGAGCCCGGCCCATATCATCCGTAGCGACGCCGAGGCCATCGAGGTGGCACAGCGCCTGGCCGAGGATTTCGCCCGCGAGGCTGCCCTGCGCGATCGCGAGCGGCGCCTGCCCTGGGAAGAACTCGAACGCTTTTCCGCGAGCGGGTTGTGGGCGATCCGCGTGCCGAAGGCCTACGGTGGCGCCGAGGTGTCCTATGCCACCCTCAGTGAAGTGATCGCGATCATTTCCGCTGCCGACCCGTCCCTCGGCCAGTTGCCGCAGAACCACTTCGGCGTGCTCAGCAACCTCAGCCTGACCGGCAGCGAGGAGCAGAAGCGCCGCTACTACGCCAAGGTGCTGCAGGGTTATCGCTTCGGCAACGCCTTTTCCGAGGCGCGCAGCCAGTACGTCACCACCTTCCAGACGCAGATCCGCTTCGATGGCGACACCGCCGTACTCAACGGTGAGAAGGCCTACTGCACCGGTGCGCTGTTCGCCCACATCGTGCCGGTCGCTGGGGTGGACGAGGTGGGGCACGTCCATATCGCCCTCGTTCCGCGCGATGCCGCAGGCCTGACAGTGATCGACAGTTGGGACGGTTTCGGTCAGCGCATCACTGCCAGCGGTCAGGTGCGCATCGACGCAGTGCGGGTGCCGGCGAGCGACGTGGTGCCGGCCTGGAAGGCCTATGACCAGCCCACCTCCGACGGCCCGATCTCACAAATCATCCAGGCTGCGGTGGACACCGGCATTGCCCGTGGCGCCTTCGCCGAGACCTTGCGCGTGGCACGCCAGGCGCGTCCATGGGTGGACAGCGGGTTGCAACACGGCTGGCAGGACCCGCTCGGCCAAGCGTTGATTGGTGAGTTGGCCTGGCGCCTGCAAGCGGCCGAAGCGATCCTGCGGCGCGCGGCGCACGCGGTCGACCGTGCTGTCGCCGAGCCCAGCGAAGAACGGGTTGCCGAGGCCTCGGTAATCGTCGGCCAGGCCAAGGTGCTGTCCACCGAGATTTCCCTGGAGGCTTCCAGCCGCCTGTTGGAGTTGGGCGGCACCCGCAGCGTCTCGGCCAGCCAGGGGCTGGATCGGTTCTGGCGTAATGCGCGGACTCATACCCTGCATGATCCGGTGCGCTGGAAATATCACTTGGTCGGCAATCAGCTTCTCAACGGCATCAAGCCGCAACGTCATTCCTGGAACTGAGGTATCGCGCATGTCCAACTTACATTCTCAAGGCCGCAGCGACCTGGCCCATGCCCGTCATGTCGAGGCGGCGCTGCTTGACTACCTGCGTACGCAGAGCGCTCGTCATGAGGCCCTGGTGATCGCCGCGGTCGGTGAACTGCGCATCCGCATCGACGCTGCCGATGCCTTGTTGGCGCACGCCGACGAGTCCCAGTCGGCCGCCATCGCTTTTCGCCTGGCCGCCGCTGAATCGGCGCGCCTGGCCGGCCATGTCTACTTCGAACTGGCCGGTCGCAGCTTGCCGCGGCCCTTGCCGGAAAACCCCGAGCCGGCATTGCTGACTCAACGTCGACTGCTTGGCGACCATTACCTCAATGGCGCTGCGTTGGCCGACGGACAAGGAAATGGGCTGGGTAGGTGAATGGATCCGGGGAGTGCTGGAGCACTCCCCGGGTTTCCTGCGGCAGGGTTTTAACCGCAGGAAATGCTGAACGAGAAACAGAGTCGACGTCGGCTCAGGCCAGCCCTAACACCCTGCGCGCGTTACCGTGGAAGAACTTCTCCAGCACCTCGTCCTTGAACCCCAGTTGCAGGGCATCTTCGATACTTTGGCGGATTGGGCGGAATGTGTAGGAAGAGCCAAACAACAACTGCTCGGCCAGGTAGCCGTTGGCGGCCTGCACATAACCCTCGCTGCCCGGCTGGAACAGGTACATGTCCGGCACCAGGTGGATGTTTTCAAAGCGGAACGCAACGCCGAGGGCCTGCTGCACATTGGGCCAGTAGCCGTGGTAAACGACGATCGTCAGGTCCGGGAACGCCCGAGCCACAGCAGCCAGGCGTGCCGGGTCGTTGTAGCTCGGGTCCGGTGTGGTCGGCCCGCTCATCAGGAACAGCGGGATACCGCGCTTTTGCAGATGTTCGTAGATCGGCCAGTACAGTGCGTCGTCGGGGTGTCGGGCCGGCTCGGCGAAACCCGGCTCCAGGTCGATGCCGGCCAGGCCCAGTTGGTCGATCGCCCGGTCGATTTCCGCCAGGGCGCCTTCGATTCCCTGCAGCACCGGTTCTACCGAGCCGATGCCGATCAACTCGTCGTGGCCGTGAACGATTTCGCGGATGCGTTCATTCGGCAGGTGTTGCCCCGGGGTGTGGCGGCCGACCACCACGGCTTTGTCCAGGCCGGCATCCCGTACTTCGGCGAGAAAACCCTGCGGGGTCAGCGAGCGCTCGAAGTGATCGTCCGGCCCGCGGGTGCCGACACGTCGGTTGAGCCAGCGCGCCACGGCGTGTTCGGGCGAGCCCGGCACGCCGCCGAAGAAGGGGTGCAGGTAGGCCGGGCGACAGCGTAGATCGATGACTTTCATGCGACTTTCTCCTTGCCCGCGCGAACGTCGAAGGCGCCGCCGGTGAAGGCGCCTTCGACGGTGACCTTGCCCTTGCCCGGCAACAATGGGAACACCAGTTCGGCGAAGCGATAGGCTTCTTCCAGGTGCGGGTAGCCCGAGAGTACGAAGCTGTCGACACCCAGCTCGGCGTATTCGAGCAGGCGTGCGGCGACGGTTTGTGGATCGCCCACCAAGGCGGTGCCGGCACCGCCACGGACCAGGCCGACACCGGCCCACAGATTGGGGGCCACTTCCAGCTTGTTGCGGTCGCCGCCATGCAACGCGGCCATGCGCCGCTGGCCTTCGGAATCCATTTTGCCGTAGTTGGCCTGGGCGGCGGCGATGGTGGCGTCGTCGAGGTGACTGATCAACTCGTCAGCGGCGGCCCAGGCGGCTTCGCTGGTTTCCCGCACGATCACATGCAGGCGCACGCCGAAGCGCACGCTGCGCCCATGCCTGGCGGCACGGGCGCGCACGTCGGCAATTTTCTCGGCCACGGCAGCCGGTGGTTCGCCCCAGGTCAGGTAGGCGTCCACATGTTTGGCCGCCAATTCGTGGGCGGCCTCTGATGAACCGCCGAAGTACAGCGGCGGGTGCGGTTGCTGCACGGGGGCGAAGAAGTTCTGGGCGCCACGTACTTTCAAGTGCTTGCCGTCGAAGTCGACGGTCTCGCCTTGGAGCAGACGCCGCCAGATGGTCAGGAATTCGTCGGAGGCGTCATAGCGCTCGTCGTGCGTGAGGAACACACCGTCGGCTTGCAGTTCGGTGGCATCGCCGCCCGGCACGACGTTGAGCAGCAGGCGGCCTCCGCTGGCCTGATCCAGGCTGGCGGCCTGGCGCGCCGAGGCCGTGGGGTTACCCAGCGACGTGCGCAGCGCCACCAGCAGCTTGATCCGCTGGGTCACCGGAACCAGGCTGGCAGCGGTCACCCAGGGATCCAGGCAACTGGCCCCGGTGGGGATCAGCAGGCCATCGTAGCCGAGCTGATCGGCAGCCACGGCGATCTGGCGCATGTAGGCGTTGGTCGCCGGCCGGCCGCTGCCGGAATGGCCCAGGTAGCGGGTGTCGCCGGAGGTGGGAAGGAACCAGAAAATATCCAGGCTCATGAAGTTTGATCCTTGTGCGGTTGAGAGTATGGAAGGGCGCATGGGGCCCTTGCTGTATCGCAACGCTTGGCGTATCGGGGCTTTGTCGGCCGGGCCGCATTGCCTGTTTTTATCGTGATCAGATTGACAGTTGCAGGGCCTGGCCCGGATGCGTGTTGCTGTCCGGGCGGCGTCGGTTGACCACCAGCTCGCCAATGGCGATCAGACGCGCCCGCGTGACGTTGCGACTCAGGCCCAGCAGGCTGGCGGTGCGCACCTGGTTGCAGTGACAGAAGCGATAGGCTGCGCGAAGCAGACTGTCTTCAACCTTCTCGTGGAGGCCGCCGGCCTGTTCTTCGAATAGCCGGTGAAAGGTGCGCAGCAGTTGTTCGTCGGCGCTCTCGCCGTGGGTGGCCTGGGGTTGTTCCTGGCGCTCGATGCGCAGGGACGACAAGCGTAAGTCGTCTTCCTCCACCAGGCCGTTGCGGCACACCAGCAGGGTGTGGTGGATGACGTTTTCCAGTTCGCGGATGTTGCCCGGCCAGCTGTAGTCCACCAGTTTGCGTTCGGCTTGCGAAGTCAGGCGCACCTCGCCATAGCCCAGGCGATTGCAGTAGGTCTTGATGAAGTGACGGGTCAGCGGCAGGATGTCGCCCGGTCGCTCACGCAATGGATAGAGTTGCAGGCTGACCACGTCGAGGCGGTAATACAGGTCTTCGCGGAAGTGGCCGGCGCCGATGGCCTTATCCAGTTGCACGTTGGTGGCGGCGACCACGCGTACATTGATCGGGATGCTCTTGCGCGAGCCCAGGCGCACCACCTCGCGTTCTTGCAATACTCGCAGCAGCTTGACCTGGATGGCCATCGGCAGGTCGCCGATCTCGTCGAGGAACAACGTGCCGCCGTTGGCTTCCTCGAACCAGCCGGCCTTGGCGGCAAGGGCGCCGGTGAAGGCACCTTTTTCGTGGCCGAACAGCTCAGCTTCCACCAGCGATTCGGAAAAGGCCCCGCAGTTGACGGCAACGAACGGCCCGGCGCGGCGGCCGCTGAGGTTGTGGATGTGACGCGCGACCAGCTCCTTGCCCGTGCCGGTCTCGCCAATGATCAGGACGCTGGCCTCGCTGGGGGCGACCTGTTGCACGTGAGCGAGCAGCGCCTGCGATCTAGGGTCTTCGAAGACCTGTGCGGTCGCCCGGATCGAGGTAGCCAGTGTCGGCGAAGGGGGGAGAGTCAGCAGTTGCATGGGCATCCCTATGAGTAGAAGGAGGGGGTAGGCCGCGTCTGGTTCAGCGCCCAGTCACCCAATTCGTGGAGTTTGTAATCCACCGGGTCGTGCAGGCTCTGGGTGCGCAGGTTGCGCCAATGGCGGTCGAGGCGCAGCGAAGCGTGGGTGGCGCGGGCGCCGGTGACTTCGAACAGGCGGCTACAGATATCCAGGCCGGTGCGTACGGCGGCGACTTTGGCGGTGGCGATGGACAGCGCCAGTTGTGCGCGTTCCTCGGCACCCAGCGCGTGCCCCTTGTGCCAGGCTTCATCGAGCTGCTCGGCGGCGCGTTCCACCAATAGGCGCACGCTTTCCAGGCCGACCCAGAACTCGCCGTAGTGGCGTAGCACATAGGGGTCTTCGCTGACGTGCTGGGCCTTGGAACGGAACCACGGCCGACCTTCCTTGAGGGTGTAATGGCGGGCCTCTTCCAGGGCGCCTTCGGCGATGCCGAGGAAGATGTGGGAGAAATGCAATTGGGCGATCAGCGGGCGCAGGCAGGCGAAAGGCGTGCTCAGGGGGCCGGGGTCGAGCAGCAGTTCGTTCTCTTCCACGCGCACCCGTTCGAAGGTGGCGCTGCCGCTGTCAGTCTGGCGCTGGCCCATATTGTCCCAGTCGCCGTGCAGGGTGATGCCGGTGCGGCCACTGGGGATCGCGGCGATCAGCAGTTTACCGCCGGCGCTTTCGTCGATGGCCGAGGCGATCAGCATTTCCGAGTCGCTGGCACCGGAGCAGAAGCTCTTCTTGCCGGAGAATTCGCGCCAGCCGTCGAAGGTCTTGACCACGGTGCGGGTGTCCAGCGGGTTCAACGCGTTGCCCCAGAACCAGTTCTTGCGGGCGGTCTGTTCGAACCAGGGTTGCCATTGATCGGGGCGCGAAAACAGGCGCACGGTGGCCAGCATCAGGTGCTGGAAACCGAAGACATGGGCGATGGAGCTGTCCACCTTGGCGAACTCGCGGACCACGCCGAGGGTTTCGCTCCAACTGGCCCCGAGGCCGCCAAACTGGGTTGGAATGCTCAAGGCCAGCAGGCCGCTCTGGCGAATGGCGTCGCGTTGCTCCTTGGGGGTGCCGCCGGCCTCATCACGCTCGACGGCGGTTTCGGCAAATTCCGCAGCCAGGCGGCGGGCGGTCTGTAGCGGGGTCAACACGGTGGGCTGTTGTTGGATTCTCACGCGATATCCCTCGCAAAAAGGCCTTCCAGGCAAATGCAGTGGTGATTCATGCGGGTTCCTCAGGCGATCTTGCGCAAAGCATGCGCCTGGTCGGCAAACAGGCGAGCGGCGCGTGCGGCTGCCAGCTCGATGCGCGACTGCAAGGCCGCGTTGACGATGCGGTAGTCGGTAAAATCGGTCTCGCTGGCGTACACGCCAATGGGCAGGGTCAGCGACTGGAAGAAACTGAACAGCGGGCGCAGTTGATGATCGAGGACCAGGGCATGGCGCTCGCTGCCACCGGTGGCGGCCAGCAGTACCGGCGTGTTGACCAGGGCGTCCTGGCCGACCAGGTCGAACAAATGCTTGAACAGGCCCGGATAGGTGCCGCGATAGACAGGCGCGGCCACCACCAGCAGGTCGGCAGACTCGATCAGGCGCAGTTCATGCTCGACGGTTTCCGGCAATTCCTTGCGCCACAACGCACTGCCCAACGGACGGGCAATGTTGCCCAGTTCGATCAAGTGGGTGTCGATGACCAAGTGCTGGCCGAGTTCGCCCAGGATGGCTTCGGTCAGTGCCAAAGTGCGCGAGGGGCGGGAGGTACCGCCGGAAACAGCGACGACTTTCAGGGGAGTGCTCATCCTAGGTGTTCCTGTTGGACTGTTGATCGAGGTACACAGGCTTGAGCAAGGGCCGTACCAACGCGAAAAGCCCAGTATTTGCTGGGCTTCGCGGGGCAGGGAGGGGGAGCGACTGTTGGTCTGGCGGATGAATTGTTGAATGGCTGTTGCTCGGGCAACAGTTGATCCATTGTTTCCCAGGCAACAGTGTTCAGTGGTGGGATTGATGCATGGGAAGGTCTGGGGGGCGCTGGTGCAGTCTTGCGCCCCTCATTCCGGTAACACCGCTTGCCCCTATAGGTCGTCCGCCATCGGTGCTACAGTCCGGTCTTTCCAGGGGAGGGAGCGGCATGCGGATCGTAGCAATGGCTTTGACGATGGCGCTGCTGGCCGGCTGCGCGACGGCCAATGAAACCTTTGGCATGGGGCAACTTTGCGGCCGTCAGCCTTATTGCGGTGCGGCGACCGATATCGAGATCATCAAGGGCTCGACGAACGACAACGACGTGTATTCACGTGCGCTGGCACCGTTTGCAATCATTGACCTGCCTTTCAGTATCGTCGCCGATACGTTGATCCTGCCTTATACGATTTTTCATATGAGGCCTGCCGAGGAGTAATCGTGTTGCCTCGACCGGTTGAATCATCGGGGCAGCAATACGGCATGACTACCCCTGCTGTTCAAACCCCGGCGATGGTCTCGCGGACGAAGTCTTCGTAGGTGCGCAGCGGGCGTCCGAGGATGGCCTGTAGCCGCTCCACCGTTCCTTCAACCGCCTGCATACCGAACGTCTGGATGCCAGACATCATCAGGCGCATGTCATAAGCCAGCCAGGCGGGACCGTAGGCGGCCAATTGCGCTTCGAAGGCAGCCACATCGTCACCGCCGTAGGCGATCTCGCGACCCAGGGCGGTGCTCCAGATCTTCGCCACGTCGGTGCCGGTCAGTGCGTGCGGGCCGACTAATTCCAAGGTGACCCGATCCAGGGCCGAAGGTGCCTTGTCGCGTCGCAGCAACTCGGCAGCGGCGATATCGGCGATGTCCCGGGTATCGATCATCGACACGCCCGCCGAGCCGATCGGCATCGGGTATACCGCGTAGTTCTGAATGGTCTGCTGGACCATGAGTTCGTTTTGCATGAAGTAAGCCGGACGCAGGATGGTTGCGGGGATGTCGAGGCTCTCGATCATGCGCTCGACCGTGTGCTTGCCGGTGAAGTGCGGAACGTGGGTGAACTTGTCGGCATGAATCACCGACAGGTAGACGATGCGCTCGATGCCTGCTTCGCGAGCGAGGTTCAAGGTGATGAGGGCTTGTGTCACCTCGTCGGGCGTCACGGCGTTGAGCAGGAACAGCGTACGCACCGACGCCAGTGCGTTGCGCAGCGAAGGGACGTCGGTGAGGTCGGCAACGACTTCAGTGACGCCCGCCGGGAAGGAGCCCTTGCCAGGTTGGCGCACGAGGGCTTTGACCTCGGTGCCTGCGCTGGCGAGGCGTTGAATGATGAGTGAACCGATGGTGCCTGTGGCGCCGGTAACGAGAATGCTCATTTGAATCTCCTGCAAAAGGGTGGGGGAGTCAGAAAGTCCGCTACGACCTTGTCGGCCCGTTGCGATGGACAAACGATATTGTGTTGCAGGAGTAAAACGAAGACGCCAGGATGTAGACACTCCGTTGCAAAAATGGAACACCATGAACCTGAACGCGCTGATCGATTTCACCCTCGTCGCAACGAACGAGGGGCTGGGAAAGGCAAGCCGTGCGAGCGGAATAGCCAAGGCCACCTTGTCGCGCCGCATTGCCGACCTTGAGGAACAACTGGGCGTAAGGCTGATCGAGCGCAGCGCGCGCGGTCTGAAGCTCACCGAGGCTGGAGAGCTACTGCTGGCCCGGGCCGAAGGGCCGTTGGCCGAGGTGGCGGAAGCCATGGCGGCGGCGAAGGAGGGCGTATCGACGCCTCGCGGACGCTTGCGTGTCGCTGCCCCAGTCCTGTTCTCGCAGCTTGCGATGGGAGGCATCGGCGCAGAGTTTTGTGCGGCTTATCCTGACGTCACGATCGAGGTCATTTCGGAGGATCGCGTGGTCGACCTCGTCGAGGAACAATTTGATGTTGCCATCCGGATCAACCCCAGCCCAGACAGCAGTCTGGTCGGTCGCTGCTTCGCCAAGGACCGGCTGGTGGTGGTGGCCGCGCCTGGACTGCCGATGCCCGCACCCGGCGCCATCCGCTCGGTTCCCGGCATTGTGGTCTCCAGTTTCGAGCCCACCCATTGGACACTCGATGGCGGTCACTTGGTCCTGGAACCGATCCCCAGGCTGAGGTTCTCTTCGTTCCTGATGATCCGCGATGCGGCCATCGCCGGTGGCGGGGCGGCTCTCATCCCGCAATCGATGGCGTGGAGCCAACTGGCCAATGGCGAGTTGGTCCAGTGGGGCACGGTATCGGGGAAAGAAGCCGAACTCTGGGTCTTGCACACCTCCCGACGGCTTGCTGCGCCGAAGGTGCGGGCATTTGTCGATTTCATGTGTGCCAGGTACCCGGACATGTCCCTGGTCTTGCAGGGATAAAAACGTTCACGTCAGGTCGTCGGTCACGAGCCTCACCCTGTGGCAATCGGCCGGCCCGAGTTTCTGACCGCTTGAGGAGCGCACCTCCATCGGCATGAGTGTCTGGCCGGAGGCGTTGTCCAACAGCACGGAGCGCGTTTCTCCCGGCTCGAACAGGAAACGTTCGCCCCACTGCCGCAGGCTGACCACCACCGGAAAGATCTCCCGGCCTTTCTCCGTCAGGACGTACTCCTTGTAGGCACTCCCATCCGAGGCGGGACGAACGTCGAACACACCGACCTCGACCAAGGCTTTGAGTCGCGAAGCCAGAATGTTCTTGGCTACGCCCAGGCTTTTTTGAAATTCGCTGAAGCGGCGAATGTCGTCGAATGCATCGCGAATGATCATCAGCGACCAGCGATCGCCGATCACGTCCAGTGTCCTGGCTACCGGGCATTCGTTGTTTTGCGATGAAGCAGTTTCCATTTGATTGAGCCTCTGGAAAAGCATTGCCAAGTTGGTCGGCATTTTTGTGGTTGCAAATTGAAACCTGATCAAGCAACAATCCAGACAGGTTTTTAATTGAAACCAGTTTAGCGCCAAGGAGACGTCCATGACAGCAGAGGCCGACTGTTTCACCCGACAGCCTTCGGGAAATCAGGGGGGCGAGGGGGCTTGCTCCCGCTTGAGTGCGGAGCGCTCACGAGAGGGGCCGCTTCGCAGCCCAGCGGGAGCAAGCTCCCTCGCCACGGGTTCGTTGAATGAACAGCTGTGCCCAGGGCTTTCGCCATCGCTCACGTTATTGTTTTCCGTGACCTGCGCACTGGCCGTCGCCAATGTCTACTTTGCCCAGCCCTTGCTCGCCTCGATGGCCGAGAGCCTGGGCGTCGCTTCAGGGTTGATCGGGGTTGTGGTGACTGCGACGCAGGTGGGTTACGCGCTGGGGTTGCTGTTCATCGTCCCGCTGGGGGACAGGGTCGACCGTAAACGGCTGGTTTTCGCCCAACTGGTGTTGTCTGCCATCGCGCTGGCGGCCGTCGGCGCAGCCCAGCATTGGTTGGCTTTGCTGGGCGCCATGATCGTGATGGGGCTGCTGGCGGTAGTCGTCCAAGTGCTGGTGGCCTATGCCGCCGCGCTGTCCTCGCCCTCCCAGCGGGGACAGGCCGTGGGAGCCGTCACCAGTGGCGTTGTCCTGGGGATTCTCCTGGCGCGGTTTACTTCCGGGGTGATCGCCGATCTGGCGGGTTGGCGCGGGGTTTATTTCGTGTCCTCGGGCTTGATGCTGGCCATCGCGGCGGTGTTCTGGGCCGTGGTGCCTGCTGCCGTGTCGCCCCGTCACCGGCAACCCTACCTGGCGCTGATCCGCTCGCTGTTCAGGCTGTTCGCGACCGAGCCGATGCTACGGAGCAGGGGGCTGCTGGCCTTACTGATCTTTGCCGCTTTTTCGGTGTTATGGACGGCCATGGTGCTGCCGTTGAGCGCCGCGCCGCTGTCGCTTTCGCATACGGCCATCGGCTTGTTTGGCCTGGCTGGCGTCGCCGGGGCCCTGGCGGCCAGAAGAGCCGGTCGTTGGGCCGATCAAGGCTTTGGGCAACGTGTTACCGGCTTGTCGCTGGGGCTCCTGACGCTTTCCTGGTTGCCCATCACGTTTGCCGAAACCTCCTTGATCGCGCTGGTCTGCGGCGTGGTGTTGCTCGACTTCGCGGTGCAGGCCGTGCACGTCACCAACCAGAGTTTGATTTTCGCTGCACGGCCCGACGCCCAAAGTCGCATGGTCGGCGCCTACATGTGTTTCTACTCGGTGGGCAGCGCACTGGGCGCGGTTGCCGCGACCCAGGTCTATGCGCTGTGGGGCTGGATGGCGGTCAGCCTGCTGGGCGCCTTGATCAGCCTCGCCGCGTTGGTGCTATGGATGGCCTCGATGCATTTTTCAACGACCCTGCCTGGAAGATCAGCATGAAAATCGGACACCTGTTACTCGCCATCTCGATAACGGCCATATGGGGCGTGAACTTCTCGGTGATCAAGCTGGGCCTCATCGCCGTTGACCCGCTGATCCTGGCGGGTATTCGTTTCACGCTCTGCGCATTGCCGGCGATTTTTTTCATGCCGAAACCCGATGTGCAGTGGCGCTATATCGTCGGCTATGGCCTGGTCTTCGGTATCGGGCTCTGGGGTGTCGTCAACATGGGCATCAAGGCCGGTCTTTCAGCCGGCATCGCGTCGCTGGTGCTTCAGTTCAGCGCCTTTTTCACCATTGTGCTGGGTTCGTGGATCTTCAAGGAGGCGATTTCCCGTTACCAACTGGCGGGTATCGGTATCGCTTGCTGTGGCTTGTTGAGCATCCTCTCGATTGCTGATGGCACCGTGACGACGACCGGGTTGTGCCTGGCGCTACTGGGGGCAGTGGCCTGGAGTGTGGCCAATGTCATCAGCAAAAAAGCCAAGACCACCCAGGTCTTCGCGTTCCTGGTGTGGTCCAGCGCGTTTTCGCCCATCCCGCTGTTCGCGCTGGATTATGCGGTGAATGGTTCGACGGGTTACAGCGCGTTGGCGAATCAACTCGACTACCGCGCCGTCCTGTCGATCCTGTTCCAGGTCTACCCCAATACACTGTTCGGCTACTGGGTGTGGAACTCGCTGCTGAAACGTTATCCGGTGTCTACCGTCGCGCCCTTGTCGCTTTTGGTGCCGGTGTTCGGCCTGCTGGGTTCGGTGCTGATTTTTGATGAGCGCCTGTCACTCAACAAACTCATTGCCGTCGTGCTCATCGTGGCGGGGCTTGGCGTCGGCTTGTACGGACAGCGTGCCCTCACCGCGCTCAAGCGTTCGGTACGAGTGGGCGACGTTTCGAGGTGATCATCGATCCAGGATTCGGCCTCGCTTCATTGCGGCCACTGTTCAAGCAGGATCGAGACGAATTTCTCCGCGGCAGGGGAGAGCGATGAGCCCCGACGGTAGACCAGGCCCAGCGAGCGGTTTACCACCGGCTCGATCAGCGGCACGCTGACCAGGGTTGGATGATCCCCGGCCGGCATCGCCAGGCTGGGCATCGCCGACACGCCGAGGCCAGCCTCCACCAGCCCCAGCGACGTAGACAAGTGCTGCACTTCGTAAAACCATTGCGGGCGCCAGCTCAGGCCTGACAGCGCGTGGTCCAGCAGCATGCGGTTGCCGCTCAGGCGACCGACGCCGATCAGCCGGTAATCACTGAGTTCCGACCAGGTGACCGCACTGCGTCCAGCCAACTCATGGTCGCGTCGGCAGGCCAGCACAAAGGGTTCGTTGACCAGGGGCACGAACTCAATGTCCGGGTGCTGGCCGCTCATCATGTTGATGCCGAAATCGGCTTCGCCGCGCAGCACCGCCTCCAGTCCTTCGTTGGCGCTGAGGTCGAGCAGGCGGATGCGGATTTTCGGGTAGCGCTCGTTGTAGAGACGGATCACCGACGGCAGGAAATAGAACGCCGCCGTGGGGATGCATGCCAAGGTCACCCGGCCGATCTGCCGCTCTGCCAGCTCGCGAATGTTGAGAATCGAGTCGTCGAAATCATCCAGCAAGCGCCGCGCCTTGGGCAGGAAATCACGGCCGACACTCGTCAGGCTGACCTTGCGGGTCGTGCGATCGAGCAAAGCGGTTCCCAGGCCTTCCTCGAGTTTTTTCATCCGCCGACTCAATGCCGGTTGGGACAGGTGCAGCGCATCTGCGGCCTCGTGGAAGCTGCCCAGTTCGGCGATTTTCACGAAAGATCGGATGTCCTGAAGCTCATATTCCATATGTTTTCTCAACTTGGCAGGGCAAAGCGCGATGCCAACCATCGTAAAATAATTCATTTGTGAAACGCAATAATCGCTCCGATCTTTGCATTGGAAACACTTTTCAAACCCTGCCACTCTTGTGTCCAGAGCATCAATTATCCAGATTGATTAACAAGAGTTAGTATTCATGCAGCGAATTCCTTGTGTGCTAATGCGCGGCGGTACGTCCAAAGGCCCGGTGTTTCTCGCCTGGGATCTGCCGGTCGCCATCGCCGAACGTGACGAGCTGCTGCTCAACCTGATGGGCTCCGGCCATGAGCTGGAAATCGATGGCATCGGCGGCGGCAGTCCACAAACCAGCAAAGTGGCGATCGTCAGCCCATCGCTGCACCCTGACGCCGATGTCGACTATTTGTTCGTCCAGGTCATGGTTTCCCAGCGTCGGGTCGATACCGCACCCAACTGCGGCAACATGCTCTGCGCCGTCGGCCCGTTCGCCATCGAACAGGGATTGGTCAAGGCGTCGGGCGAGCGGACTCGGGTGCGTATCCGCAACCTCAATACCGGGACCTTCGTCAATTCCGAAGTGCAAACCCCAGGTGGCAAGGTCAGCTATGAGGGCGATACCGCCATCGACGGCGTGCCTGGCACCGCCGCTCCGGTGCAACTGACCTTTCTCGACGCCGCGGGCAGCAAGACGGGGAAACTCTTCCCGACCGGGCAAACCCAGGACCTGATCGACGGCATCCCGGTGACCTGCATCGACATGGCGATGCCGATGATGATTGTTCAGGCCAGTCAGCTGGGTAAGCGCGGCGACGAAAGCCCCGCCGAACTGGACGCCGATAAAGCCTTCCTGCAGCGTCTGGAGGCCTTGCGCCTGAAAGCCGGCCTGGCCATGGGCCTGGGTGATGTCAGTGACAAAGTCATTCCCAAGCCGGTACTGGTGTCTCCGGCCAAGTCCGGCGGGACGGTCCAGGTGCGTTATTTCATGCCGCACAACTGTCACCGCGCCCTGGCGATCACCGGTTCCATCGGCCTGGCCACCGCATGCGTGACCGAGGGCAGCGTCGTCGCACAGCTGCTCGGCACCGTCAGTGAGCCGCGCTTGCAACAGGTTCGGATTGAGCATCCAAGCGGCGGTATCGATGTCGTACTGTCCTACACCGGTGAAAAGGGTGAGACCATTCAGGCCTCGGTAGTACGTACTGCGCGCCGGCTCTTCTCAGGTTACGTCTACGCCACGACGGCCCAGCGGCTGGCCGGATAGCCCCAGGCCGCCAGGGTCTTTTGCATCAGAACAATTCTAAAAATGGGTGATGCCATGAAAGTTGTAAAATCGCTCTACTTCCAGATCATCTGCGCCGTGCTGCTGGGCGTGATCGTCGGGCACTTCTGGTCGCAACAGGCAATTGCCTTGAAGCCGCTGGGCGATGCCTTCATCAAGCTGATCAAGATGATGATCGCGCCGGTGGTGTTCTGCACCATTGTCACTGGCATCGCCGGCATGAGTGACAAGCGCTCGCTGGGGCGTCTGTTGAGCAAGACCCTGCTGTTGTTCCTGGCGCTGACGGTGATTAGCCTGATCATCGGCCTGGTATCGGTCTACCTGTTCAAGCCTGGCGCGGGGATGAACATCGATCCGACGCAGTTGAGCACCAAAGGACTGTCGCAGTACACCGACTCCGCCGCGAAACTGAGCGTGGTGGACTTCTTCATGCACATCATTCCCGACACCTTCATCGGCGCCTTCAATAAAGGCGAGGTGTTGCCGGTGCTGTTTATCGCGGTGCTCAGCGGATTTGCCCTGTCGTCCCTGGGCGAGCGCGGCAAGCCTGTGCTGCAGGTGCTGGAGTCAGCTTCGCACATGGTGTTCAAGATTTTCTCCTACCTGATGCGTTTCGCTCCGATCGGCGCTTTCGGGGCCTTGGCCTTTACGGTGGGGCAGTACGGCATCACGTCGTTGGGCTCGCTGGCCAAGCTGATCATGACCTTGTATATCGCCTGCGCCTTCTTCGTCTTCGTGGTGCTGGGTGGCATTTGCCGTGCGCACGGTTTCAGCCTATGGAAGCTGTTGCGTTATCTGCGTGAGGAGTTCCTGGTGGTATTGGGGACGTCCTCGACCGAACCGGTGATGCCGCGGATGTTGGAAAAACTCCAGGCCCTGGGTTGCAAGAAAGGCGTCGTAGGGCTGGTGCTGCCGACCGGTTACTCGTTCAACCTCGACGGTACGGCGATCTACCTGTCACTGGCGGCGATCTTCATTGCCCAGGCCTGCAACATCGACCTGACGCTGACCCAGGTCATCACCATGCTGGCGATCATGCTGCTGTCGTCAAAGGGGGCCGCGGGTGTGACCGGCAGCGGGTTTGTCGCCCTGGCCTCGACCTTGACGGTCATCCACGACATTCCCCTGGCGGGCCTGGCCCTGTTGATCGGGATCGACCGATTCATGTCTGAAGCGCGGGCGTTGACCAGCCTGGCGAGCAACGCCGTCGCGACCGTGGTGATCTCCCTCTCGGAGAATGCCTGTGACCGCGAAGTCCTGTTGCAGACCCTGGATGGCAAACCTGCCCTGACGCAAGCCCCGGCAACGGACTCGAGCTGGGACGGCGCGAAGGTCGCCAAACACATCTAGCCGTTCACGGCTGATTCGACAGCACCGCGTAAGCTTATTCAATCCCTCTGCGCCAGGCACACCTTCGTGTTGCCTGGCGGGTGGGAGGGCGTGCGCCTGGGTGTCTGCCAAGCTACTCATAACAACAAGAGATCTGACATATGCTCGCTTTACTTGGCTTGGCCATGGTGGTGGTCTTCACCTTCCTGATAATGACCAAACGGCTGTCGCCGATCGTCGCCCTGACGGTGGTGCCAATAGTCTTTGCAGTGATCGGCGGTTTTGGCGGGACCACCGGCAAGATGATGCTGGATGGCCTGAAAATGGTCGCGCCGTCGGCGGCGCTGCTGTTGTTCGCGATCCTGTTTTTCGGCCTGATGATCGACGCCGGCTTGTTCGACCCGCTGATCCGCAAGATCCTCAAGCGGGTCAACGGCGATCCGATGAAAATCGCCGTGGGCACCGCACTGCTGTCGCTGTTGGTGGCGCTGGACGGTGACGGCACGACGACCTACATGATCACCTGTGCCGCGATGTTGCCGCTGTACAAGCGCATCGGCATGAATCCGATGATCCTGGCAACCATTTCCATGCTCTCCTTGAGCATCATGAGCGGCATGACCCCTTGGGGCGGCCCGGCGACCCGTGCGATCGCAGCGCTGGGCCTGGATGCCGGCGAGTATTTCGTGCCGTTGCTGCCGACCATGATCGGTGGTGCGGCGTGGGTGGTGTTCACGGGGTTCCTGCTGGGTCGTGCCGAGCGCAAGCGCATCGGTAACGTCCAACTGCAAAGCGGCGGCGGTGACTGCTACATCAACGCGATCATGGAGGACACGCCGCACAAGCGTCCGAAGCTGGCCTACGTCAACCTGCTGCTGGTGGTCGCGGTGATGGTCGCGCTGGTGATGGGGATCATGCACTCGGCGATTCTGTTCCTGATCGGTTTCGTCCTGGCGCTGATGATCAACTATCCGCAGCTAGATATTCAGAAGGAACGCATTCTCGCCCACTCGGGCAATGCCATGACCGTGGTCCTGCTGGTATTTGCCGCGGGCATCTTCGCCGGGATTTTTTCCGGGACGAAAATGGTCGATGCGTTGGCACAAACCCTGGTCGACTGGATTCCGCCTTCCTGGGGCCACCTGTTCCCGCTGGTGGTGGCGATTACCAGCATGCCGTTGACCTTCGTATTGTCCAACGATGCCTACTACTTCGGTGTCGTGCCGATCCTGGCCAATGCCGCGGCGGCCTACGGGATTGATCCGGTGGAAATTGCCCGGGCGTCGATTCTTGGCCAGCCGGTGCACCTGATGAGCCCATTGGTGGCCTCGACCTTGTTGCTGGTGGGCATGGTCGACCGCGACCTGGGCGACTTCCAGAAAGCTACCGTGAAATGGGCGGTACTCACGTCCCTGGTGATTACCGCGCTGGCCCTGCTGACCGGTGCGCTGACGCTGTTTTCCTGATTCACCCGACAACCTTAGCTTCTTGCCTGACACACCCCCGCAAGCGGGGGTGCGCCGGCCTGCACGCCAAATAACAACAACGAGTAACTCGAATGACCACTTTGCTTACCCGCGGGGCTTTGTTTCCAATCCTTGGGCTGTTGCCCCTGGCCACGGCCAGCGCCGAAGGCTTTATCGAGGACAGCAAGCTCAAGCTGCAATTGCGCAACGTCTACTTCAACGAAAATTTTCGCGACGAGCACGGGATGAGTGTACGGGCGGCGAGGACCGCCAAGAGTGAGCGCACCGAATGGGCGCAAGGCTTCCTGCTGGATTACCAGTCGGGCTTTACGCCGGGCACCATTGGCTTTGGGGTCGATGCCCTGGGCCTGCTCGGGGTCAAGCTGGACTCCGGGCGTGGCCGCAGCGGTACCGGCCTGCTACCGGTGCATGACGACGGCCGCGCCGCCGACGAGTTTGCCAGCGCGGGCATGACCGCCAAGGCCAGGCTGGCCAAGACCACGCTCAAATACGGCACCTTGCTGCCCAAGACCCCGGTGCTGGTCTACAACGATGCGCGACTGTTGCCCCAGACTTACCAGGGCACCCAGATCACCAGCAGTGACATCGACAACCTCACTGTCACCGGCGGGCATCTGGAGCGTTTCAAGCTGCGGGATTCGAGCGACAGCATGCCTATCGTGCCCGACGGCTATGGTGGCGATAAGTCCGGTGACTTCAGCTATGCCGGCGCCGACTACAAGCTGGGCAAGAACATCCGCCTGAGTTACTTCTATGGCGAGCTGGAGAATTTCTATCGACAGAACTTTGTTGGCATCCAGCATGATCTGCCCCTGGGCGCCGGGGTGTTGACCAGCGACCTGCGCTACTTCAACAGCGTCGATTCGGGGTCGGCCTACGGCGGCAAGATCGACAACGACATGCTCAGCGGATCGCTGTCCTACGCCGTTGTCGGCCACACGTTGAGTGCTGGCTACCAGACCCTCAGTGGCGAGGCAGGTCTGCCTTATATCAGCGGTGCCACGGTGTACTCCTTCAGCAACGTCGGGATCGGCAAGTTCATCGAGGAAGACGAGAAGACCTGGATGCTCGGTTACGGCTATGACTTCGCTCGCCTCGGTGTGCCCGGCCTGACGTTTTCCACCCGCTACCTGAGCGGTAATGACGGCAAGTCCAACACCACGGTCAAAGAGTGGGAGCGTGACGCAGAGATTGCCTACGTGGTGCAGCAGGGTACGTTCAAGGGGCTGGGGGTGAAGTTGCGCAACTACGTCTATCGCTCGGATTATTCACGAGGTCGTGACAGCAACCGGATCTACTTCACCTACGATATCGCGCTTTGGTAGGTGATGTAGTTTACCTAAGAAAAACGATGGACCTGTGGCGAGGGAGCTTGCTCCCGCTCGGCTGCGAAGCAGCCGTGAACCGGTGGGTGCGGTATGTCTGTTTACGCGTTCGGCAGGTTTGGGGCCGCTTCGCGACCCAGCGGGAGCAATCCCTGGCCACGGTTTCCTCAGTGGCCTCGGGTTCGTCACGGTGGTTCGGTTCGATTCTTTGCGACATCATGGCGTCAATCAACTTTGGGCAAAACCCTCATCGAGGCCGCTGTGGATCGAAACCTGGACCGACGCAACAACCTTTCCCTGGATGGCCTGAACTTCTTCCTCGCGGATGTGCGTGATGGGTTGGGTCCGTACCTGGCGATCTACCTCCTGGCGGTGCATCGCTGGGACCCGGCCAGCATTGGCGTGGTGATGACCGTGGCGGCGATGGCCGGCCTCGTTGCCCAGGCGCCCGCCGGAGCGCTGATCGACCGGGTGCGCAGCAAGCGCGCCGTGGTGGCCGTGGCGGCCTTGTTGGTGACGCTGGGTTGCCTGGTGCTACCGTTCACTTCTTCCTTCGGCCTGGTGGCGTTGACCCAGGCGCTCGGCGCCGTGGCGGCGTCGGTCTTCGCGCCGGCAATTGCGGCGATTTCCCTGGGCATCACTGGCGCCAGGGCCTTTACGCGGCGTACTGGGCGCAACGAAACATTCAACCACGCGGGCAATGCCTGCGCGGCGCTGCTGGCGGGTGGGTTCGCCTGGTTGTTCGGTCCTATCGCGGTGTTCTACCTGATGGCCGCGATGGCACTGGCCAGCATCGTAGCGGTCAGTTGCGTGTCCGCCGAGGCCATCGACCATGATGTGGCCCGGGGCCTGGAAGTCGGTCAGTCAGTACAGGGGCAGGCACCCTCGGCGCTGCGCGTGTTGCTGGACAACCGCACGCTGCTGTTGTTCGCCATTTGCTGCGGGCTGTTCCATCTGGCGAATGCGGCGATGCTCCCGCTGGTCAGCCAGAAGCTCGCCCAGGCCAATGCACACCTGGCCACGCCGCTGACGTCGGCCTGTATCGTCGCCGCGCAGCTGGTCATGGTGCCCATGGCGTGGCTGGTCGGCGTCAAGGCCGATGCCTGGGGACGCAAGCCGTTGTTGCTGGCCGGCTTCCTGATCCTGCCCATCCGAGGTGTGTTGTACGTGCTCTCGGATGATCCTTATTGGTTGGTGGCGGTGCAGTTGCTCGATGGTATCGGTGCCGGTTTGTTTGGCGCATTGTTTCCCCTGGTGGTGAAGGACCTGACCCAGGGCACCGGACGTTTCAACGTCAGCCTCGGGGTGCTCTCGACGGTGTTCGGGTTCGGCGCGGCGTTGAGTAACAGCTTGGCCGGTTTTGTCGTGCAAGGGGCCGGCTACAGCGCCGCGTTCCTGACCCTGGCGGCGATTGCCGCGCTGGCCTTCGGCCTGTTGCTGGTGATGCCCGAGACCTTCATGCCCAGGCGCGTTTCACAGCCCGGTACGCTTCCCCTATCCGACGGTGAGGTTGCGTGACCACTGTCAGGCAGACACGTTAGCCAATGCTTGTGTTGTTTGAATCATAAAATGAGCTTTATGTAGATATAAATCAATTTGTGGGCTTTATGATTGACTGATCCGACGACTAGCTGGATGCGGTCGATTGGCAAAGTCCAGGCAGGGGAAAGCGAACACGGCCTGTCAGGCCGCGCTTGGGATGAATGAGGGAGGAGGGAAGCCTATTCGAACAGCGCGGGATCTACTTTTTTACGTCGGGCCTGCTCCAGATGCTTGCGCATTTGGTCTGCTGCCGCCAATCGATCCCCGCGTTCCAGGCAGTCGAGGATAGTGAGATGCTCCTCCGCCTGGCCTTTGCGCGGGGCCCGTGTACTGGCTTGACGGTACTCCACCAGCCGACGTAATTGGTCGATGCGCCGCACAGTTTGTTGAAGGAAACGATTGCCGGAACAGGCGGCGAGGGTTTCGTGAAACAGTGAGTTCGCCTCGAACAGCTCTTGAGCAGTCATGGTCAGGTAACCGCCGTTGGCAATGAACTCCTGCTGCTTGCGGCAGCTGGCAAGCATCTCCCGGTCGATCTGGAAGGTGGGTGAGAGCAGGCCTGCCGGTTCGATGGTGGCGCGGAACGAATAGCTTTCCTCATACGCCTCCACAGAGTCAATCATGGGCAGAAGCCGCCATCCTTGACCCGCACGTTGTTCAATCCATCCTTCCTGCTGGATGCGTGAGAGAACCGCTCTTAGCGCTGCCCGAGACACATCAAACCGACGCATGAACTCAATCTCGGTGAACAGCTCTGGGAGCTGTCGGCTAAGACGTAGTTCGGCAAATTTCAGGTAAAGCGGGTCGTCACTGTTCTCCATGACTTCCGAGACGAGATCGCCTAATTCGTCGCTGGAGCGGGCTAGAAAAAAGCCACGGTTGCGATCGTAGATGAGCATGCCCTTTTCGACCAGATGGGCCATGGCAAACTTGACCGGTGTACGTGAAACATTGAGCGTTGTGGCCAACTGTGACTCGACCAGGTGGTGTCCTATATCGAAGCGCTCACGACGCACGTGAGAAACAATGTCACGCGCAATGCGTGCTTGCAGAGGGCTTAGAGGCATTAGATCGAGAACCGAATAGAGCTGACCATGGAATCACCATTCTAGCGCGTCGATAAGCTTAACGGCAGAGGTCGGTTTTTTGCCTCTGCCGTGACTTCGACAGCTTGAAAGCCTGTTTTAGCGCACTTGATAAAACGGGAACGCACCAAACAGAAGGCCGCCTACCAATAGGCCGAAGCTCGCAAAAATGGCCCATTTAAGAGCGAAGCGTTGATGATCTCCGAGATCTACCTTGGCCAACGCAACGAGCAGGTAGAGTGATGGGACCAGTGGACTGAGCAGGTGCACAGGCTGACCGACCACCGAAGCACGTGCGATTTCCAGTGGGGTTATCCCGTATTGAACTGCGGTTTGCGCAATCACCGGCAGAATGCCGAAGTAGAACGCGTCGTTCGACATGAAGAATGTAAACGGCATGCTGACGAGGGCGGTGAATACAGCCAGGAACGGGCCGAAGCTTGGTGGAATTACATGCAGCAAGCTCTTGGCCATGGAGTCCACCATGCCGGTTCCGGAAAGGATCCCGGTGAAAATGCCTGCCGCGAAAATGACAGCTGTAACTGCCAACACGTTCATTGCGTGAGCGGCAATGCGAGCTTTTTGCTGCTCGATGTTTGGATAGTTGAGCATGATGGCGATAGCGAAGCCGACCATGAACAAGATCTGGATTGGCATGGCACCAATGATCAAGCACGCGATCAGGCCTAGCGTCAGGATCAGGTTTGGCCAGAACATCTTCGGACGACGATTTTCATCGCATTCTTCTGCTGAACCGTTACCCAGCGACATGGAACCATGATGGAAGTCATCCAGGTGAAGGATGCCAAGGCGCGTGCGCTCTTTGCGACCAATGACTACAGCGGTCAAGATCAGGCATGCAGCGCCTAGCAGCATGCCTGGAATCATTGGCAGGAAAATCTCCATCGCGTCCACGTGCAGTGCCGCAGCGGCGCGGGCGGTCGGGCCACCCCACGGAGAAATATTCATGATGCCGCTGGCAATGTTCACCAGGCATGTCATGCCCAATACGCTCATTCCCAGTCGCTGGTACAGCGGCAAGAAGGCAGCACAGGCGATCATGTACGTAGTCGAACTATCACCATCGAGCGATACAAGCATCGTCAGAATGGCTGTTCCCACCGAGACCTTAAGAGGGTCGCCTTTCACCACTTTCAGGATGAAGCGCACAAGGCCGTCAAACAGCCCTGCGTCAATCATGATGCCGAAGTAGAGAATCGAGAAGGTCAGCATCACGCCGGTTGGTGCAAGCGTTTTGACGCCGTCGAGCATCATGGCGCCGAGACCTGCGTAGTGGCCTCCAATCAACGCGAAAATGATCGGTATCAAGATCAATGCGATGAGCGCGGAAAGGCGCTTCGTCATGATCAGGTACATGAAACAGATGACCATTGAAAAGCCAAGGACTGTTAGCACGGTCGAACTCCCATTTTTCTAGACGTATGTGGCTCTCGTCAGCCATGTGGCCGGGATAGCGCCATGGCTTTCAGATCGAGACTGGCTCGATACAAATGGGAGTGAAGGTGTCGCTGGGGCATGTGAGCTTGATCATGGTGGGCCTCGATTTTCTTATGTTTATTTTTTCTACCGTGCCTGACCGGGTGCTACGGCGCAGGAGCGAGTGTGCACAGTAGAAATCGTTGGTTGGGTCTGTCCGGTCACGTGGGTGAGATGAATCGGACGATTCAACATTGACCTATATCATGACAAAGTGCAATATTACCCTCACAAAAACATTGCCCGTGCAGCCAGTGAGGATTAGCCAATGCCTATGTCAAAGGGTCGAACCGTTACCGCAAGCGGAATCGAGTACCGTGTCAGTGATATCCGTGGAGTTGTCACTGACCTGGGCGGCGATTACGCGAAGCTGCCTTACAGCTTGCGAATCCTTGCCGAAAACGTTTTGCGTGGTGAGGCTGATCCCGAGGCCGCACTGAAAGTGATTTGTGCCCGCTCCAAAAACTTCGATATCCCATTCCGTCCGGCTCGGGTTGTGCTTCAGGATCTGCTCGGTACGCCGGCATTGGTCGATCTCGCTGGTTTGCGTGATGCCGTCGCCGCAAAAGGCGGCAACCCACGTTTGGTAAACCCAGTGACGCCAACTCACCTGGTGGTGGATCACTCGCTTAACGTCGAGCGCTGGGGTGATGCCAGCGCACTCGCTGACAACGAGGCCATCGAGCGTGAACGCAATGCCGAGCGCTTCCAGTTCCTGGACTGGTGCAATAAGGCATTCAGCAACCTTTCGATTATTCCGTCGGGCAAAGGCATCCTTCACCAAATCAACCTTGAGCGTCTCACCACCGTTGTCGGTACTCAGCGCCGGGGCGATGAGTTGTGGGCTTTTCCCGATACCCTGGTAGGCACCGACAGCCACACCACCATGATCAACGCCATCGGCGTGCTGGGTTGGGGTGTCGGCGGTATCGAGGCTGAAGCTGCAATGCTGGGCAAATCGCTCATGCTGCGCTTGCCGGAAATCGTTGGCGTACGGCTGGAGGGCACTTTGCCGCAGGGCTATTTGGCGACAGACATCGCTTTGGCCCTGACTGAGCAACTGCGCAAAGTCGGTGTGATCGGTTCGTTCTTGGAGTTCTTCGGCCCGGGCGTACCGCAGTTGTCGCTGGCGGATCGTGGAACCTTGTCGAACATGGCGCCGGAATTTGGTGCAACAGCGGCAATGTTCGCCATCGATGACCGTACCCTGCAATACATGCGTATGACAGGACGTGGTGGTCAGATTTCGGACCTGACGCAAGCGTATGCACGTGCACAAGGCCTTTGGCATGACAGCCTTGGCAATGCTGAATACAACCGTGTCGTGACACTTGATTTGAGCTCTGTTGCACGCTCTATTGCCGGGCCGAAGCAACCCCACCAACGCATTGTGTTGGGACAGAAATCGCCTGCCGACCATCTTCCTGGCTGTCTGGATAATGGCTCAGTGGTGCTTGCCGCTATCACCAGTTGCACAAACACTTCCAACCCTCGCGGCGTTATTGCAGCTGGCCTGGTTGCGCGAAATGCACGCAAGCGTGGATTGAAGAGAGCTGCGTGGGTGAAAACCTCGTTTGCTCCAGGCTCCATGGTGGTCTCTGATTATCTTGAGCGTTCCGGACTGAATGAAGACCTGGACGCCTTGGGTTTCAACCTGGTTGGGTACGGTTGCACCACTTGCAATGGTATGTCCGGCCCGTTGCTGAGCACCGAAATCGAAGACGAAATTCGTGCCCGCAAGCTGGAAACCGTAGCCGTTACTTCCGGCAACCGTAACTTTGAAGGCCGTGTTCACCCGCTGGCACGGGAAGTCTTCATCATGTCGCCGCCGCTGATCGTTGCTTACGCTATTGCGGGTACATACCTGATCGACCCGGAAAAAGATGCATTGGGCCTCGACGACGATGGTGTGCCGGTTTATCTCCACGAGTTGTGGCCAAGCGATGAGGAGTTGGCTCAAATCGAAGCAGATAATCTGACTGCGGATTTGTTCGACAAGGCCTACGAAGATGTTCCGCGTGAAGCCGGCTTGATTGCCAGCGATCTGCGCGCCGGCGTCAGTGATCAATATGCTTGGCAAGCGAGCAGTACCTACATCCGCAAACCGCCGTACTGGAGCGATGCGCTGAGTGCGACAGACACCACCAAAGACCTCAGCAACATGCGTGTGTTGGCCATGCTCTCGGACAACGTCACTACCGATCACATCTCGCCGTCCGGCGCGATTCTTCCAGAAAGTGATGCGGGTCAATACCTGCAATCCCATGGCATCGCAGTGCCGGACTTCAACTCCTATGGTACGCGCCGTGGCAACCATGAAGCGGCGCAGCGTGCAACCTTCGCAAGCCCTCGCCTGAAGAATGAACTGCTTGAAGATGGCCGTGAAGGCCCATGGACGTTGCTTCTGCCCGAGAAAGAAGTCACCACGATTTTCCAGGCCGCCGAGATCTACGCACAACGTAAGCAATCGCTGATCGTCGTTGCCGGCAAGGAGTACGGAAGTGGCTCCTCGCGCGACTGGGCCGCAAAAGGCCCTCGTCTGCTGGGTGTTCGTGTGGTCGTAGCCGAAAGCTTCGAACGTATTCACCGCACCAACCTGGCTGGCCTCGGCATTCTTCCGCTGCAGTTTGAGGCAGGTGTTTCTCGCCAGAGTCTGGGCTTGAACGGACGCGAGACATTCAGCGTCGAGGGCATCACAGAAGACTTCCAACCGGGCGCCAGAATCACGCTGGTGATCGAGCGTGAGAACGGTGAGAAAGAGCGCGTCACGGTCGTGAGTCGTCTGGATACCTTCGAAGACGTTCGCTACTTCCGCAGCGGCGGTCTGCTGCCACAGCTTCTGATCGAAAGCATGAAGAGCGCCCCCGTTAACTGATGCAACGCTGATCCGTTGGAGTAAATTTGAAATGACCCAAAGACGTATTCCTGCCGTTTACATGCGTGGCGGTTCAAGCAAGGGCGTGTTCTTTCTTGACGAAAGCCTGCCACCGGCAGGCGCCGAGCGTGATGCGATCCTGCTTCGTGTCATTGGGAGCCCCGATGTCTACGGCAAACAGATAGACGGTATGGGGGGCGCAACCTCCAGCACCAGCAAGGTTGTGGTCATCGGCAAATCCACACGGGAAGACTGCGATGTGGATTACCTGTTCGGTGCTCCGGCTATCGAGACGCCTGTCATTGACTGGTCGGGCAACTGCGGCAACTTGAGCTCGGCGGTCGGCCCATATGCCATCTCCGAGGGGCTGGTGGATGCACCTCGCGATGGCGTGGCAGTTGTCCGCATATGGCAGGCCAATATCCAGAGGCGAATCATCGCCCACGTTCCAATGCGTAATGGCGAGGTCCAGGAAGAAGGGGATTTCGTACTCGATGGCGTAGCTTTTCCTGCTGCCGAAGTTGTCCTGGAGTTCCTCAACCCGGGTGGTTCAGATGGCAGCATTCTTCCAACTGGGAATGCCATCGACGAATTGGACATTCCAGGCCTCGGTCATCTGCCAGTGACCCTGCTCAATGCGGGTAACCCGACCATCTTTATCGATGCAGATAAGGTGGGTCTTAAAGGTACCGAAACTCAAGACCAGGTAAACGGTAATGCTGAGCTGCTTGCACGGCTTGAGACCATTCGTGCGCATTGCACGGTAGCCATGGGGCTGGCTGAAACGGCAGAAGAAGCCACGCGAGTGCGTCCCCACACGCCGAAGCTTTGCATGATTGCCCAGCCTCAAGCCTATCCAGCAGCGGGCGGCAAACAGGTTAAGCCCGCTGACATTGACGTGATTGCTCGGATTCTCTCGATGGGCAAGCTTCATCACGCGATCACTGGTACCGGTGCCGTGGCTGTCGCTGTTGCGGCGGCGCTCGAAGGCACGCTCGTCAATCGCATTGTCGGTGATATCGGTGATCGCCAGGTACGCATGGGCCACACCGCAGGCAGTGTCGCCGTGGGTGCCAAAACGGTCTTGGAGGACGGTGTCTGGGTGGTTGAAAAAGCTGTCATGAGCCGTAGCGCTCGTCGATTGATGGAAGGCTGGGTGCGTATCCCCGAAGTCATCTGATTTGCCACTGTGGATGCCGAGTTTTGCTCGGCATCACACATTTGAATTCGATAATAAAAACAAAAGAGATATCTCTCATGAATGCTTCCGAACTCTCAGGTCATCTGATGTATCGCCGTCGATTCGCTCAGTTGTCTGCCATCGCGGCAGGAGGGATCGTGGCAGGCTTGTTCAACATTCCTGCAAGCGCTGCTTCCTCGAGTGATGAAAACAAAATGGCGGGCAATAAAGCCGCTCAGACTCCTCGGTTTGCATACGTTGGATCCAGGACAACCAAGGAGCGAAATGCACGTGGCGTGGGCATAACGGTTTATCGTTACGACCCGGAAAGTGGAGCCTGTGTGTTGGTTCAAACGCTGGATGAGTTGGTGAATCCGTCGTTTCTAGCCTTCGACAACTCTCAGAACCATCTCTACTGCGTTCATGGCGATCAGAGTGAGGTCAGCTCTTTCGCAATCGATTCAAAATCGGGTGTTCTGACCAAGCTCAATACCGTCGGCACACAAGGTAAGAATCCTGTTCATCTCAGTGTTGACCCCACCAATAAATTCCTGGCTGTCGCTAATTACGCGACAGGCAGCTTCGCCTTATTCCCTATCCGAGAGGATGGCAGCCTGGGTGACTTGTCCCACGCCGAATCGCTTTCGGGTGAAGCTGGCCCCCATAAGGTCGAACAGGGCGGCAGCCACCCCCACATGATTCCTTTCGATCCGTCAGGGCGGTACGTGGTCATTCCTGACAAGGGGCTCGATGGGATCTTCGTGTACCGCGTCCGAAACAATAACGCGAAACTTGAGGCGACTCAGGTCAGCTTGATCAAGACGAGAGAGGGCGCAGGACCGCGCCATATTGTCTTCGCTGCTGACGCTCGTCATGCCTATGTCGTTAATGAACTCGACAGCAGTGTCACGGGCTACGCCTACGAGGCAGATCACGGAACGCTCACGCCGAAGGAAATACTTTCCACCTTGCCACGGACGTTTACGGGCAATAGTCGTGCAGCGGCAATTGTCCTGGCACCCTCAGGCAGGCATCTGTACGTATCGAACCGGGGGCACGATAGTGTGGCCACCTTCCTGATCAGTGAAAGTGGTGAGTTTGTGGCCCTAGGGCACACTCCTTCGCAAGGTCGAAAGCCGCGCTTCATGAATCTGACCCCGGATGGCGCTCGCCTGTTTGTTGCCAACGAGGAAACTGACAATGTCGTCGCTTTCGACGTCGACATAAATACCGGTGACCTGACTGCAAATGGCCAGGTGATCAAAACCGGTAGCCCGGTTTGCATGATTTTCAAAACGACCTGACAGCCAGAGCCTTAGAGGTGAATAGTCATGATTTTAGATATTGCGGCTGTACGTGGTGATTTAGCCCCCAGCGGTGAACTGCGGGTAGCCATCAACTTAGGCAATCCTGTCCTGGCTCAACGTGATGAAACCACCGGCAACCTGGGGGGGGGCTCCGTTGCGCTCGCCAATGCATTGGCGAACGAGTTGGGCCTCGTTGCCAGGCTGACGCCATATGATGCTGCCGGAAAAGTATTTGCTGCGTTGGAGGACGAACTCTGGGATTTGGCTTTTTTGGCTATAGAGCCGGTGCGTGCAGAGAAGATCGCTTTCTCAAGTCCTTATGTGAGTATCGATGGAACCTACCTCGTACGCATGGATAGTTCATTCCAAAAAGCCGCGGACCTGGATGGCCAGGGCCACAGGATTTCCGTGGGCCGTGGTGCCGCGTATGACCTGTATCTCTCACGCACCTTGCAGCACTCTGAACTCGTCAGGGCAGACACCTCCGCGAGCGCGGTTGATCTGTTTCTTGAGCAGGAACTGGAGGCGGCGGCAGGGGTTCGACAGCCATTGGAACGCTTCGCCCGTTCCACTCCAGGAGTAAGAGTGCTGGCAGATAACTTCACGGAAATTCGCCAGGCGATGGCTGTTCCGAAGGCACGGAAAATGGCTGCCGAATACATCGAGAATTTTATTTGCCGTCTTGTGAGGGATGGCTTCGTAGCCAGAGCGTTAGCTGAGAGCGGTCAAAGTGACGCGCGTGTCGTACTGCCAATTTTACCGACTGCTCCCATCTAAGGGGGGCTTCTTGGGAGATCCCCTGGAGCGGGACGAAACCACAGTGGGGCAGTTTTCTATGCACCCTTGCGCTAGGGGGTGTTGGAGGCGTTGTTGGTGGAGATCGCCGAAGGCGTAGCGAGGATCAGCGATCGGAACATTCAGATTGCTTCCGCGGCGGAGGAGCAGAGCGCGGTGTCCGAAGACATCAATCGCAACGTGAACGAGATCAATGACCTGGTGATCCAGGTGAGTGCCGGTGCCGAGCAGACAGCAATCACCAGCCAGGAACTGGCGCGCCTGGCCGAGTACCAGCAACAGTTGGTCAGTCGCTTCAAGGTGGCGTAGATCCCAGCGTCCCGGGCCTTTGGTGAAAGGCCCGGGTTTGCTCAAACGATATCGTCGATCGGGATGTGGTCTGTCTGCGGCTGCATCGTTCGACGCTGCACGATGGTGAACTGACCCAATTCATGCTCATAGAGGTCGATCAGAACTTCTTAGGCACGGGCAGGGGCAGGTCAAAACAGCCGTGGTCAGGTGTACGTCGCGCAGGCAATGGAACCAGCGAAACCAGCTCCTCTTCGACGATTTGATTGTTCATGGCCAACTCCAGCTCGGGGCAGTCGATGCTGAGCCAGTCACCGTGTTGGAGCGGCACATTCGCAGTGCGATGGCTCAAGCTGTGAAACACGTAGTGAACCAGTCCGGGCTCGAGAAACTGCTCGTGTTTCTCCAGGAACTCTTGGGAGTATCGACGCAAACTTTGCCAACGATGCAAGCTCATCCGATGGTGACTTGCCGTCAAGGGTTGGCCATCGCGTTCTATCTGGACGTTGATGGCCAGATCAGCCTGCAATTCCCCCACGATCAAGGCCGGGGCAATCGCACAGGTACGCAAGTGGGCATGGGTTGAAGAAATGGCGTCACGGCTGTGCAATACATGATCGTGAATATCGTTGCCCAAGGTAAAACCAATGAAGCGCAGCGCGCCAAACTGGTCGACCCAGTAAAGACAGACAATGCACGGCTCGCTACTGATGCTTTGTGAATGATAAGGAACCTGCAAGGGGTCGCCGTCGGTCTTGAGCAGTCGACCGTTGCCTTTGTAGTACCAGGCCTGTTCTGTCTTGGCGGTACAGAGGGTGATTTCGCTGATCTGGACCAATAGATTGTTATCGGGCTTTAGCGGCGGTCGGTATTTCACCGCCGCTGGCGTAAGCGGGTAGGGCGTGGACGGCAGGCCATTTAGATAGGACTCCCAGTCCATATTTCGCTCAGCACAATGGGCCAGGGCTTCATAAAGATTTCCCTGGGGAGGACGCACTTCCCGACTTTGACCGGATTTGAAGTCAAAGACACCAAGGCCTCCTTGCGGCACTGGAGAGTCCAGCAACATCACATAATGGGTCATTACTTATCCTCCAGGGTCAAGCGTGCGGATAGGGGGGCATAGTCCTTGAGCCCGTTGAAGAGCGGGTTGGCCTCTTTGAGCCACAAGGACAGCAAACCACCGGTCAAACTTCCGGCCAGTGCCAGGAACAGGATTGCGGTGAGGCCCCACGTCATGGCGATGTAGCCGGCGACGACAGGCGCGACGCCTCCGCCCAGAATCTCTCCGCAGCCCACCACTAGCCCTGTCGCGGTGGCCAATAAACTGGGCGGTACTGATTCGCTGGTCAGCGGGCCGACCGTTATGCAGATCAGGCTGAAGTTGATGAAGGACAAGAAAAATAATTGAAGAAACAGGAGCCAGGGCAGTGGAGGGCTGATGATCAATAAGCCCACTAACAGTGCGCTGATCATGAAGCAGATGGAAACCACGGGCTTGCGACCCAATTGGTCGGACAAGCCGGGAATGACCAGTTGGCCAAAGAAACCACCCAGGCCAATGGCGGAAATGATCATGGCCATGGAGAAATTGCTCAGGTGCAGAATGTCTGTCAGGTAGCTGGGGAGCAGGGCACACAGCACGAACTGGCACGTCAGGATGCAAAGCATCAAGGCAATATTGAGCCGCACATTGCCGCTGGACAGGGCCGTCCTCCACTGGCTTCTGGAGGTGTGTGCAATCGATGCCGTGCTGGGCGCCCGGGTTGGTTGGTAAGTTTTATAGAGATACCAGGCCACTAACAGGCCGGGTAACGAAATGATGGCGAACACGGCACGCCAGGATCCGAACACTTCAAGCAAGACGCCGGCCAGCAGCGGTCCGAGGCACAGGCCGATGATGGGGAACAATGCTTGTTGAATACCCAGATTGAGTCCGCGCCGACAGGGCTGCGAGACTTCATCGGTAACTATGATACTGACTGGGGTGAATGCACCTTCACAGACGCCCATCAAGGCACGCAAGAGCACCAGGCCCACCAGGCTGGTGATCAATGCGGACGCACCGGCCAGGAGGGATAACAGGGTGATCGACAGCACCAGCAACTTCTTGGTGCCCAATACCCTGATGGCGGCACCCATGAACAGGGCCGAGCCTCCCCATGCGAATGCCAGGATGGCCGACAGCATGCTCAAGTCCTGATAGTCCAGGGCCAAGTCACGCATGATCACCGGGAACAGCGGCATGATGATGAACCTGTCCAGCCCTACCAGCCCGAAGCTCAGCGACAAAAGCGTGATCATGCGTCTTTCATAGCCGCCCCAAGGTCGAGCGACCAGATACTTCATCTCCATGTTCTTTCCCCTTCTTTCCCTAGCGCTTTCGAAGCTCTCTTGAACGAGGTGAACGCCTGCGATCAATACGCCTGTAGCCAGGGGCAGGTGCCCCTGGCTGGGTGCTGGTGCGTTATCCGGTCTGTCAGGCGACCCACTTGCCCACGGCCATTTCAGCGGTGAAACCCGGGCCGAAGGCCGCCAACATGCCAGTCGCGCCATCGACAGGCCCGCTGTCGAACTGGCGCTTGAGCACATCGAAGACCACCACGCTGGCGATGTTCCCGGCTTCGCTCAAACTGTCGCGGGATTGCGCGACCCTGCCGGGTTCCAAGTCCAGTTGCAGGACCAGTTCATCAAGAATTTTCCGTCCGCCGGTATGGAAGATGAAAAAGTCATTTTGAGCGCAATGTTGATTGAAGGTCTCGTAGTTCAATTCCTCCATCATGGGCGCGACATCTTTAATGGAGTTCATGACCGCCTTGTCCAGGGTAAAGTGAAAGCCACTGTCTTTGACGTCGTATTTAATGTAGTGCTCGCTGTCAGGCAGGAAGTAAGACCCCGTCTTGGCGATCTTGAAACCAGGCGCCTGGTCGTCGGCTCGCATTACGCAGGCCGATACGGCATCGCCGAATAATGCCGCTGAGATGAACGCGTGCAACTTGGTGTCCTGGGGTTGATAGCAGAGCGACGAGAACTCCAGGGAGACGATGAGCACATGGTTGTCCGGCGCGAGACTGGCGAAGTCATTGGCTCGATTGATCGCCGCAGCGCCTGCCACGCATCCCAATTGAGCGATAGGCAGTTGTACGGTCGACGTTCGCAGGCCCAGGTCGTTGATCAAGTGGGCCGTCAGCGAAGGCATCATGAAACCCGTGCACGATGTCACAGCGACCATTCGAATGTCGTCTGTGGTCAGCCCGGCATTCTCGATGGCTTGGCGCGCCGCGATGGATGACATGCGGCGGGCCTCGCGCTCATAAACGATGCTGCGATGGGTGAAGCCGGTATGCACTGCCAGTTCATCGATGGGCAGGACCAAGTGTCGCTCGTTCACCTGTGTGTTTTGAATCATGCGTTTGGCAAGAGCCATTCTCGGGTGATCATCATGCAACTGCTCTAGATGCTCGATCATTTGTTGCTGGGTGATCTTGTATTGCGGGAACAGCAGACTGGGTTTGCAAAGAGTAGACATGACAAGTCCTCGGCTAAAAGCCAATAAATTTAGAAACATGTTTAAGGCAATGACAGCAAAGCTGGACTCTGAAAAACAGAATCAAAGCAACGGGCTTGGAGGCCAAAAACTTGACTGTTGTTATCGATAACGCGGGTATGGCGGACGTCTAAGTTTGTTATTTCACCAATACAAACTTATAGGCATATTGCCAAGCCAAGTTGCTTTCCCGGACATGTTTTCGAATGACCATGCGTACGGGCGCACCGCTGACAACTTGCCGGGGATCGATGACGTCAACTATTTCCGAGGCAATCACCAGACCGTCATCCAGACGCACCATCGCCATGTAGCGAGGCACGGTTTCGCCATAGCCCATGGCCGCAAGTATGGGGTTCTCGGCATGGGCGCTGACTTGGATAGTGCCGGTGCGTGCGCAGCGATACGGTTCTACGTTCAACGAGTTGCACGCGCCGCAAACTGTGCGCCGAGGGAAGAAGATTTCTTCGCAATCCTGGCACCGGCTGCCTTCGAGGCGGTATTTACCGCCGTGTTCGCGCCATTCGCGCAACATGCTGGCGGTGGTCATGCGGTGAATTTGTTCAGGGTAAAGGGACATGGTCGGCTCCTTAATCGTTGGAAAGCACAATGACGCTGTTGTGCGCGGCGTAACCGCCCAGGTTTTGCGAGACACCAATACGGGCGCCTTTGACTTGGTTGTTGGACTCGCCGCGGAGCTGCCGGAACAATTCAGTAATGTGCAAAATCCCATCGCAACCGGAAGCGTGGCCGCGTCCGATGTTGCCGCCATCAGTGTTCAGGGGAAGTTGCCCATCAAGGGCTATGCCGCCTTCCAATACAAAGTCGCCTGCCTGGCCTGGACCACATACGCCCATGGACTCCATTTGAATCAACCCGGCGCCCAGCAAGTCGTAGACTTGCGCCACATCGATATCCTTTGCGGTGATACCGGCTTTTTTGTAGGCGATTTCGGCGCAGGCCAGCGAGTTGGCGGAAACCGCCATGCCGACATCTTTTGGCAGCCCCGGAAATTGCAGCGTCGGGTTGTGATAGCGCGTGCCGAAATAGTGCGATACACCGGTGTAGGCACAGCCACGGACAAATACCGGTTGGGTCGTGTAACGGTGCACAAGGTGTTCGGCAACCAGGATGGCGCATCCGCTGGCTTCACCCCAGGCCAGCATGGAGCCGCATGCTTCGCTATTTTTGAGTGTTTCGAGGGACGGGATCGGCACGCCATAACGGGTAGCCGTGGGAGTGTTATGGGCATAAATGCGCATCTGCCGCCCAAAGGTAGCCAATACATCCGCTTCGCGTCCTGCATAGCCGTACTTTTCAAAATATTCGGCGGTCGCCAGGGCGAAGGCGTCTGTGTGAGAGATGCCTAGAAAATAATCGTATTCACATTCAGTGCTGGAGCCGATGTACTCGGCGTAGTTGAAGTGGTCGGTCATTTTTTCAAAGCCGCCACACAGAACGATGTCGTATTCACCTGAGGCGACCATTTGGTGAGCCATCTGGAAAGACACCGAACTGCTGGTGCAGTTGGCCGTACTCATGAACGTGGGGGCAGGGCTGATCCCCAAGGCATCGGAGATGGTGGGGCCCAGGCCTCCGTATTCAGAAATGCCTTCACCGTGGTACCCGTAGGCAACTGCCTGGAGTTCGCGAGGGTGCATCTTGATGGCGTTGAGTGCCTGGTAGGCGGACTCGACGATCATCTCCTTGAAAGTCTGGCGAACTCTGGAACTGCCAGGTTTAGGGGTATAGGCAGCCGAAACGATAGCAACGCGTCGTGCGCACATAAAAAGGTGCTCCTTGCTGGATGATTGGAATCAGAGATAGGCCGTCAGGGCATAGTCGGGCCGCAAGTATTTGAACTCGTACTTGATCGACGTCCCGTAATCCACGTAGTACTTATCCTCCAGCAGCGTGCGCAGCGGAACGTTGGTTTTTTGATAGGCTTCGATGGCATCGGTGACGGTCAGGGCAATGGCATCGCTGCCTGCACCAAATCCATAGGAAACCAACAGGATTCTTTCGCCAGGACGCGCTTGATCGAGTACGTTGACCAAGCCCAACAAAGGACTCGCGGCTCCAGCATCGCCGACACTCTGGGCATAGATGCCAGGTTCGATTTGGGCCTTGGTGAATCCCAGGTGCTTGCCGAGAGAGTAGGGGGTCGATACCAGGTTTTGTTGGAAGACGACGTAATCGAAATCATCGGCTTGCGCATGGATCTTGGCCATCAATCCCGAGGCGGCGCGGCGAGTCTGGTCCTCGAGGCCGATACTGTTCTTGTCCGAGCCCAATCCCATTCCCGAGCGGATGTAGCGGTCCCCTTGAGGCCTGATGTTGTCAGCGACATCCGCCGCGCAAGAAAAACTTGCGTCAAAATGCGCGATCACATTTTCTGTCCCCAACAGCAAGGCCGCGGCTCCGGCTCCGGCATAGGACTCCGTCAAGTCACCGGGGGCGGTGTTGCGGTTGATCGTATCGGCGCCCACCGCCAAAGCGTTGCCCGCCATGCCCGACGCTACCAAGGCGTACGCGATCTGGAGGGCGCTGGTGCCTGATTTGCCGGCAAACTGCACGTCTGCGCAAAAGGCGTCATAGCCGCAGCCGAGCATTTCCAGGATGATTGCGGCCGAGGCCCGGGAGTCGTAAGGATTGGTGCAGGTGCCAAGATAAAGCGCTTCAAGGGAACAAGGTGGTGCCTTGTCCAGCGCGCGTTGGGCGGCGAGGACACCCAAGGTTATGACATCCTCGTCGGGTTGCAGGACGGCCCTTTCAATAACGCCCAATTGGTCCTTTACCAAGCTCAGATCGGTGTTTTTCCACACCTGGATCACGTCGTCCACCTTGAGCCGGCAGACCGGGATACCCGAGCCATAGCTCACTATTCCTACCTTATTCATGTGTACATCCTCCAGATTCCGTTCTTTCACCTGTTGGCCGGGGCCGTGACAAGCGCATGAAATATTTAGAAACTATCTATTGGTACCCGCAAAGCGATACTGGCGGTCATATGCCCGTAAATCGGCAGGTTCACCAAGCAGAACCTACCGGTCAGCATGTGAACAATGGGTTTATTCTCGTCCAATTATTATGTATGATACGAAACGTGCCGTATCGTTAAGGTCGCGTTAAAAATTTATGAATTCCTTCTCCGATTTCCTTACATAGAGGCAATAAGCACTCCAGAGGCCCGCTGCTAAGCAGAAGCTGAGATCAAATAAACATACAAAACGAAACGATCCGTTTCATTGCTTTTCGAGAGAATCCTATACCCTGAGTCTCTTTTGTCAAGCGCCATATTGGAGATTTTGAATTATGGCCCGTAAACCATCTCGGAGCTCCATTGGCTCATTGAGGAGCCCTCACACGCACAAAGCGATCATTATTTCCGCCATAGAAACCCTTAAGGAGTGCGGTTATTCGGGGTTGAGCATCGAGGCGGTGGCTCGCCGTGCCGGCGCAAGTAAACCGACCATCTATCGGTGGTGGGGTAACAAGGCAGCCTTGATCGCCGAGGTCTACGAGAGTGAAAGCGAGCAGATTCGCAAAGAGCCTGATAAAGGCTCCTTCAAGGAGAACCTCAATTTCTTGCTGCTCAATCTATGGAAGGTCTGGCGAGAAACGATTTGCGGGGAGGCTTTTCGGTGCGTCATCGCTGAGGCCCAGCTCGATCCCAGTACGCTGCCAAAACTGAAAGATGAATTCATGGAGCGGCGTAGGGAGTTGCCTCGCAAGCTGGTGGAAAATGCCATTCAGCAAGGCGAGTTACCCAAGGATACGTCGCGTGAACTGCTTTTGGACATGATCTTTGGGTTCTGCTGGTACCGGCTGTTGACTGAGCAGTTGGAGGTGGAAGCGGATATCAATGAGTTCACGACACTTCTGCTGAACGGGGTATTGCGCCCGACTTCGGCAGCGGTTCAGGGCGCCGCCGAAGCCTGATTATCGGGTGGGGTTGTCCTTACTTTGCGCCACTGAATTGCGCATGAAGGCTCGGCAGGATGCTGGCCAGGTGGTTGAACTCACACATGTCATGCACTGCAAATTCATAAGCCAGGGTTTCCAACTCCACTTCCCCCAGGCCGCTTTCTTCCAGGAGCTGGGCGGCTCGCTCGGCGCCTGGAAAACGCTGCATGGCAGGGTGGCTGCCGACCCAGTAACGGCTCGTCAGATACAAACCTTCCGGGCATTCCTTGAACAAGTGCGCCATCAACGACACAGGCACTTGTGGTTCGTGGGCCAGGCTCATCAAGGCGCTGACGCTGCCATCTATCTTGGATTCGCGATACAGATCCGGACAGAAGCCCAGCTCGCAGGGATCCCTGAAATGAATGTGCAGGTGCATGAGACGGTCGCCGACGTACTCAGAGGCGCAAAAGGTATTCCCATACAAGCTTTCCTCAAAGCTCAAGGTAGTGTCGCTGAGACGCTCGTGATGAACGCAGGGGTTTTCCACATGGGCATAAGGAAACCACAAGGTGTAGCGTTCAGCCTCCAATGGATGCCACATGAACCACCACTTGAGCATTTCAGCTGTGCAGTTGGGGAAAAACTTGCGGCTTTGCACATAAGCCATTGGCCCTGGCAGCAAGGCGTAGCCTGCCTCTTCGCTAATGAAATCAGCAGCGAGCATGCGGTTGAGGTCTTCAATACTGGGCGTCAAGGTGTCAGCCAGCGGCATGGGGCCTTGCTGTATTTTTTCGACAGCACTGAGCGGCACGCTGATCTTCGAGCGGAAAAATTCGGCGTAGGGTTTGCCTTGAATGGCCTGTTGATTGGCCAGGAACTGCTTCTGCATTGGCAATGAGAAGTAGGTGAAAGGTGTCATTACGCGCGCTTCCATGACGATATTTCCTTGATAGTGCGTGAGAAGCCGCGGCATCGGCTGCGAAGTCCTCACGCGGTGTTGTAAAGGGACAATGACGGGACCAAAATAGGTAGGCTGAAATAAAAAGTCAAATTTGAATTAGAACTATAAAGAGAGGAGCTCATGGACAATGCCATTGGCAAGCCTTCCCTGCCTCGTGCTTCGCGGCTCGATGGGCAGGCAACGCGGCTGCAGATTCTGGAAAAGGCCGGTGAACTGTTTGCCGAGCAGGGGTTGGCCAACACCACCAGCAAGCAGATTTGTGAACGTTCGCAAGCCAACAGTGCGGCGGTGAACTATCACTTCGTGAATAAAGAGGGCCTGTATCGCGCAGTGTTGCTCGAAGCCCATGCTCGGTTGGTGCAACTGGAAACGCTGGTTTCGCTTAACGAGCGGCCAGGTTCACCGCAGGACAAGTTGCGTGCGCTCATTACCGTGCTGGTCGAGCGCCTGCACAATCATCCCGATGGCTGGGCGCTGAAAGTGCTCACGCGCGAAGTGCTTTCGCCTTCTCCCGAGTTTGAGGTGGTGCTCAAGGAGCAATCGTTTCCCAAGGCACACATCCTGCGTGGCTTGCTTGGACAAATCATGAACTTGCCGGCGGATCACCCGACAACGTTGCGCAGCGCCATCAGCGTCTTCGCACCCTGTCTTTTCTTGCTTATAGCCCATCAGCCGCTAAAGCAGCATGTACTGCAGGGGTTGAGTCTCGAGCCGCAGGGCTTGATAGACCACATGATGAGCTATGCCCTAGGTGGCCTCCAGGCAGTGGCGGCGACTGCGCACGATGCTGCAAGCTGACACCGGGGCCGCCATCATCGGCGTCTACCGCTGGCGCGAGTCCAATGAATAGGCTCCGCCGCCGCGCGCGACGATGTAGAGGGCGAGAAAGCCCATCAGTACCGGAAACTCAATGCCTCGGTCTATCCAAGGCCATGTCGGTCCCAGCGCATAGCTGATTGCAAGCATTTGAATGGCGATCAGCAGGGCGACGAGTCGCGTACCCAACCCCATCGCCAGCATGATTGCACCGACCGTCTCCAGAAGCATGACCAGAAAGGCAAGCTGTGCAGCGAAAGGCAGCCCCATCACGTTCTGGATAAGGTTGATCGAGGCGGCCATTGGATCTGCCATCGAGCCGTGAGAGCTGCGCAGAGCCTTTGGTAAACCGTGGGTCAACAGGACCACGGCGAAGATAATCCGCAGCAAGGCGTACAAATAGGGTTCGAAGCTGGCGACCCGTGCAGTCACGGTGGCCTGCGCGTGGCGCAGCGACGATAAGTCTTGAGTTGTCATGGGGAATCCCTGGCAGGGTGGCTTGAAGCGCCGGCGCATGAGTTCGATACGACCCCCGACGCGAGGCGAGGGTCGATACCTCTGCGAATACTCCGAAGGCGCTATTGTCCTTTGGCGGGCAGGCCCATTTTCGCTAGCGTCAGCGTTTCATCGGCGCGTCCCCATCCGCCGTCTGCGACCTCTTCGACAAGGACCATGGTGAACGGGCGGACCCCTTCGCCGAAGTACTCGACGAACATCTCGGTGGTGCGATGGATGATTTCTTCTTTGCGGGCGTGGTCCAGGATTCCTTCGGGGAATTTGTAGTTGGCGAATGGCATGGATCGACTCCGTGGGTGTAGGAAAGATGCGGTAGGGACAACGCCCCCTGGCGCGCATCTTTCCCCTTTAGGTCCATGGAATAAATCCCTCTGGATTGTCATCAGCATTCAACATGCGTGAACAATCGGCAGCCTTGGCTCAGTGCGAATGACGCGGCTCGCCGCTACGGGCGATCACGCGCAGATGCAACGTGGCCGGCTCCAGGCAGCCCCCCGTGGACAGTTGCCCCACCAGTTGCCGGTACAGCTCCTGCCAGGGCGTTTGCGAAGGTGGGATGTTCGGCGTCCACTCGAGTCGGCGTCGGGCCATCTCGGCATCGTCGATCAGCAGGTTCACGGTGCGCGTGTTCAGGTCCACTTTCAGCCGGTCATTGGTTTTCAGCAACGCCAGGCCGCCACCCACGGCCGCTTCAGGGGACATATTGAGGATCGATGGGCTTGCCGATGTGCCGCTCTGGCGGCCGTCGCCCAGGCAAGGCAGGGAGTCGATGCCTTGTTTGATCAGCGATGCCGGAGGGGCCATGTTCACCACTTCGGCGCTGCCGGGGTAACCCACGGTGCCAACGCCGCGGATTACCAGGATGCAGCGCTCGTCGATGTCCAGCGCCGGGTCGTCGATCCGGGCGTGATAATCCTCCGGTCCTTCGAACACGATGGCCCTGGCTTCGAAACTGTTTTCTGCGCCGGGCTCGGACAGGTAGGTCTTGCGAAACGCCTCGCCCACCACCGACATCTTCATGATCGCGCTGTCGAAGAAATTGCCGCTGAGCACAATGAACCCGGCTCGGTGTTTGAGCGGGGTGTCGAAGGGGTAGATTACATCGGCGTTGCTGGTCAGGCTGCTGCGCACGATTTCGCCGATGGTCTTGCCGCTGACCGTGGCGCAGTCTTCATGCAGGCGTCCGGCTTTTCGCAATTCATGCATCACCGCGGGCACGCCGCCGGCCCGATGGAAACCTTCACCCAGGTACTTGCCCGCCGGCATGCAATTGACCAGCAGCGGCACGTCCTCGCCGATCCGTTGCCAGTCATCCAGGCTCAGCTCGACGCCCATGTGCCGGGCGATGGCAATCAGGTGCGGCGGGCAGTTGCTCGAAGCGCCCAGGGCCGAGGCGACGGCGATGGCGTTCTCGAAAGCCTGGCGGGTCATGATCTGTGACGGGCGGACGTCTTGCAGCACCAGTTCGCAGATGCGCTTGCCGGTGGCATAGGCCATCTGCCCGCGTTCGCGATAGGGTGCCGGAATGCTCGCGCAACCAGGCAGCGACATGCCCAGGGCTTCGGCCAGGGCGTTCATCGACAGGGCGGTGCCCATGGTGTTGCAGTGGCCCACCGATGGCGATGCCGCAGTGGTCATTTCCATGAAGCCTTCGTAGTCGATCTCGCCGGCGGCCATCAGGTTGCGCGCATGCCAGAGCACAGTGCCGGAGCCGATCAGCTCGCCCTTGTGGTGGCCGTCGAGCATCGGTCCGCCGGACAGGACAATCGCCGGCAGGTCGGTGGTCGCCGCCGCCATCAGGCAGGCCGGGGTGGTCTTGTCGCAACCGGTGGTGAGCACCACGCCGTCCAACGGGTAACCGTGAAGAATCTCCACCAGCCCCAGGTACGCCAGGTTGCGGTCCAGAGCGGCGGTAGGCCGACGCGACTGTTCGGCGATCGGGTGCACCGGGAACTCCATGGGAATGCCACCGGCGTCACGGATACCGGCCTTGACCCGTTGGGCCAGTTCCAGGTGATGACGGTTGCAGGGGGTCAGGTCGCTGCCGGTCTGGGCGATGCCGATGATCGGGCGTCCCGATTGCAGCTCCTCGCGGGTCATCCCGTAGTTCATGTAGCGTTCGACATACAGGGCTGTCATGTCAGCGTGGGCAGGGTCATTGAACCATTGCTCGCTGCGCAGGCGGCGTTTTGGCGTGTCAGTCATGATTCATTTCTCTCTTGTAATTAGGCGAATCGGCAAACGGTTCAGCGGGCGAGCAGTCCTCGGGCGGCCAGGTTGCGCAGCAAGGCGCCGACGCCAAAGGTCCAGGGTGTGGCGTCGCAGCTGTGGGTCACTTGATTATGCAGGCTGCCGAGCAACGGGCTGCTGATACTGACCCGGTCACCCAGTTTGTGGGTGAAACCGCTGCCGGCATGATCACGGTCTGCGGTGGGGGCGAACAGAGTACCCAGAAACAACAGGAAGCCATCCGGATATTGGTGATTGCCGTTGAGTGTCTGGCCTGCCAGGTCCTGTGGGTCACGGCTGATCTGGCTCATGGAGCTCGAGCCGCGCAGGCGGTAACCGTCCTTGCCTTGAACCTCCAGATCGACCACGCAGGCCCGCACATCATCGAGGCTGAAGCCCTCGTCAAACAGGCGAATGAACGGACCGATGGCGCAGGATGCATTGTTGTCCTTGGCCTTGCTCAGCAACAGCGCACTGCGACCTTCGAAATCCCGCAGATTGACGTCGTTACCCAGGCTGGCGCCGTGGATCTGGCCGCGGCTGTTCACCGCCAGCACCACCTCCGGTTCCGGATTGTTCCATAGCGAGCCGGGATGAATGCCGATGCGGCTGCCGCTGCCGACGGCGGAGAGGACTGGGGCCTTGGTGAAGATTTCCGCATCCGGGCCGATGCCGACTTCCAGGTACTGCGACCACATGCCCTGTTCGATGAGCCAGGCTTTCAGGCGCATGGCCTGCTCGGAGCCCGGCACGATCGAGCGCAAGTTGTCGCCGATCACGCTGTGCACGGTGGCGCGCACGGCTTCGGCTTTTGCCGCGTCACCGCCGGCCTGTTCCTCGATCACTCGCTCGATCATGCTGGCGGCGAAGGTCACGCCGGCGGCCTTGATCACTTGCAGATCCAGAGGGGGCAAAAGCGACGGTTTGGATGGGTCGGTATCGGGGCCGGTGTTGGCCAGCAGCGCCTCGACACTGGCGATGAAGGTGCCGGGTGTCTGTCTCACGGCGGCCAAGGGCGATTCTGTTTCCAGCAAATCACTCAATGTCGCAAAACGATCCGACAGATCGAACACACCGTCGCTACGCAACGCAATGGGCGAAGGCCCGGCGATCCGGCCAGGCACCCAGGCGCGGCCAATCAAGGTGCCGGCCACGCCATCGACGGGCAGGGTGTTCTCGGGAGTAAGCATCAGCGACATGGGCAGTCTTCCTGGTTCGTAAAGCTTTCAAGCTAGGGCGCGCTGTTGATGAACTCCAATGAGATATATTCAGTATCTGATAACGTCCGGTTATTGCATCGTCGAGGATTGCCCATGTCCGACCTGTCTTTCTCCAGCTTCTGCGGCTGGCTCAAATTCCGCCATCTGCTGCTGATCGATACCTTGGGGCGCACCTGCAACATGCATTTGGCGGCCGAGCAGATGAACCTCAGCCAGCCGGCCGTGAGCAAGATGCTCAAGGAAATCGAAAGCCTGCTCGGCTTCGCTCTGTTCGAACGTCGCCCCCGAAGCATGCCGCCCACCGCGTTGGGTGAACATGTGCTGCGTTACGCGCAGATCGCCTTGAACGACGCACGTTCGTTCGTCGAACAAATCAGCAGCCTGCGCGAAGGCGGCCATGGTTACCTGAAGGTCGGCGGTATCTTTGCCGCGACGGCGGTGGCCTTGCCCGAGGCGATCTTGCAGATCAAGCAACGCTGGCCCTTGCTGTCTATCGAGGTGGTGGAGCAGACCAGCAACCATTTGATGAAGATGCTTGAGGAGAAAAAGCTCGATCTGGCGGTGGCTCGGTTTACCGAGCAAAGCCAGCAACAGCGCTACGATTTCCAGCCCTTGGCTCCGGAACCGTTCTGCATCGTGGTCAATGACCGTCATCCGCTGGCGAACGCCGGGCCGACGTCCCTGCAGCAACTGGTGGACCTGCCGTGGATCCTCTACCCGGTCGGCACGCCGATCCGCGCTCGCATGGAACTGGCCTTTGCCGAGGCCGGGGTTGCGATGCCGCGCAACACCATCGATACCATTTCCATGCAGACCTTCCTCCAGGTGCTGCAACGCGGGCCCATGATCGGCATGCTGCCCAACGCCATGGTCGATCCGCTGCTCGAAAGCGGCCAGCTCAAGACCCTCGACACCCCCTTGCACCTGGTACCACAGGACTACGGCATCCTCACGCGAAAGGATGAGCCGCTGGTAGGCGCGGCACTGGAGTTCGCCGAGATCCTCAAGGACAACGCCCGCTTGGCCGCCATGCAGCCTGCTTAAGGACAAGATGAGTCTGTGGGAGCAAGGCTTGCCCGCGATGCAGGCGCCTCGTTTCCCCTCAGACCGCGTCGTCTTCATCGCGGGCAAGCCTTGCTCCCACAGATGACTCGCTACAGGTTCCATGAACTTGAGGGTTAGTTGATAACGCCTCGTTATCGACTAATCCAAAAATGCCATTGGGAAAGAATCGATTCCCGACAGTAGAGTCCTCGTTCAATCGCCGGATGATTCGCTCATTCGACGTGACCCAATAAAAACAATCAGGGGTTACCTCATGCAAACCATCTCCGAGCAGTTGCCCGCCCAGGCGCAAGCTGGCGAGCTCGATTTTGAAGACCGGACCTACCGCAAGGTCATCTGGCGGATCCTGCCCGTGTTGCTGTTGTGCTACATGGCGGCGTACCTCGATCGGGTGAACATCGGGTTCGCCAAGCTCGACATGCTCAACGAGCTGCAATTCAGCAACACCATCTATGCCTTGGGCGCCAGTATGTTCTTCTGGGGCTATTTCCTTTTCGAGGTCCCCAGCAACCTGTTGCTGCATCGCTTCGGCGCACGGTTCTGGATCGCCCGGATCATGCTCAGTTGGGCGGTGATCTCCATGGCCGTGGCCTACACCGTGCCGCTGGCGGCTTTCTTTCACATCGAATCGAGCACGATGTTCTACGTGCTGCGCTTCCTGTTGGGGATCTGCGAAGCGGGCTTTTTCCCCGGCGTGATTCTCTACCTCAACTACTGGTTTCCAACCCATCGGCAGAGCCGGGTGATGTCCGGGTTCCTGTTGGCGTTGCCAGTGAGCCTGACCCTGGGCGGCATCCTCTCCGGTTGGCTGATGAATAGCATGCAAGGGGTGCATGGCCTGTCCGGCTGGCAATGGATGCTGCTCATCGAAGGCATTCCGTCGATCATCATGGCGTTCGTGGTGATCGTCTGCCTGGCCGACAACATCGACAAAGCCAAATGGCTGAGCGTCGCGGAAAAAGCCTTGCTCAAGGCCAATCTGCAAACCGACAACCAGGGCAAGGCCACTCGTTTGAGCGAAGTGTTCTTCAACCCTCGGGTGTGGTTGTTGGTGTTGATCCTGCTGACCTTCAACACCGGCTTTTATGGCCTGGCGTTCTGGATGCCGTCGATCATCAAGAGCACCGGCATTACCAACAGTTTGCACATCGGTTTGTTGACCGCCATTCCTTACTCGGTGGCGGTGGTGGCGATGCTGCTCAACGCCCGGCACTCCAATCGCACTGGTGAGCGGCGCCTGCACGCGGCGATTCCGGCCTTCATTGGCGGTGCCGGCCTGATCCTCAGTGCCTTCTTCGCTGACAACCTGGTGTTGTCCGTGCTCTTTCTCAGCGTCTCCGCTTCCGGAATCCTCAGCCTGATGCCGATTTTCTGGACTCTGCCGGGGACCGTGCTGTCGGGCGTCGCCGCCGCAGCCGGGATTGGCATGATCAACGCCATCGGCAACCTGTCGGGCTTCACCGGTTCGATGATCACTGCGGTGGCGGAAACCCTGACGGGCAATATCAACAACGGCACCTATGTACTGGCCCTGTGTCTGTTGGTCAGTGGCGGGCTGATCCTGGCCATTCCCGCCTCGATGCTCGGCAGGACACCCAAGAGCGCCGCCACGGCAGCGCAACTGGAGGCTGCATGAGCCTACACAACAAGCGCGTACTGGTGACGGCCGCGGGGCAGGGCATTGGCCTGGCCAGCGCCGTGGCCTTCGCCCGGGCCGGTGCCGAGGTGTTCGCCACTGACATCGATATCCGTGCTCTGACGGGGATCGAAGGGATCACCGCCATGCCCCTGGACGTCACGTCGCCCGCGGCCATCAGCGCCGCCTGCGAACGCATCGGCGGGCTCGATGTGCTGTTCAACTGCGCAGGCTTCGTGCACAGCGGCAATATCCTGGAGTGCGATGAAGTGGCCTGGGCGCGTTCGATGGACCTCAATGTCACGGCCATGTATCGCATGATCCGTGCGTTCCTGCCGGGCATGCTGGCCCGTGGTGGCGGCTCGATCATCAACATGTCGTCGGTGGCTTCCAGCATCAAAGGCGTGCCCAATCGCTTCGCCTATGCGACCAGCAAGGCGGCGGTGGTGGGCCTGACCAAATCCATCGCCATCGACTTCGTCAGCCAGGGCATCCGTTGCAACGCGATATGCCCGGGCACCGTGGATTCGCCTTCGCTGCGCCAGCGCATCGCCGACCAGGCCGCGCGGCAGGGTGTCGATGAAGCAGAGGTCTACCGGCAATTCCTCGACCGTCAGCCCATGGGGCGCATCGGCAGTACTGAAGAGATCGCGCAGTTGGCGGTGTACCTGGGCAGCGATGCGTCTGCCTACACTACAGGGGCGGTACACGTGATCGATGGCGGCATGAGCCTCTGAATTTTCAATTGAGCAGGAGCACTTCATGAAACTGTTGCGTTACGGCGAAAAAGGTTCGGAAAAACCTGGGTTGTTGGATGATGACAATCAAATCCGCGACCTCTCGGGCCACGTGCCGGACATCGCCGGTCAGGCCCTCGGCCCGGACAGCCTGGCCGCGCTCGCCGCCCTCGACCCGCGCAGCCTGCCGCTCGTTGCCGGTCAGCCTCGGATCGGTGCCTGCGTCGGCCAGGTCGGCAAATTTATCTGCATCGGCCTGAACTACGCCGACCATGCGGCCGAGTCGAATATGGAGGTGCCGAAAGAACCGATCATCTTCAACAAGTGGACCAGTGCCATCTGCGGGCCGAACGACGACATCCAGGTCCCCCGCGGCTCGCTCAAGACCGACTGGGAAGTCGAGCTGGGCGTGGTCATCGGTAAAGGCGGGCGCTACATCGACGAAGCGAACGCCATGGAGCATGTCGCCGGCTACTGCGTCATCAACGATGTGTCTGAACGCGAGTGGCAGCTGGAGCGCGGCGGTACCTGGGACAAGGGCAAGGGCTTCGACACCTTCGGCCCCCTTGGGCCCTGGCTGGTGACCCGGGACGAAATCTTCGACCCGCATACGCTGGATCTGTGGCTGGAGGTCGACGGACACCGCTACCAGAACGGCAATACCCGAACGCTGATCTTCAGCGTGCCGCAATTGATTGCCTACCTGAGCCGGTGCATGAGCCTGCAACCGGGGGATGTGATCTCCACCGGCACACCGCCTGGCGTCGGCTTGGGTATCAAGCCCAACCCGGTATTCCTGCGGCCGGGCCAGACCATTCGCCTGGGGATCGAGGGCTTGGGCGAACAGCGCCAAGTCACGGTGCAGGCGGACTGATCGCTGGGCTCGCTGCCATCTTCGTGAGCCTGCTCGCTCCCACAGGGGCCTGTGGGGCAGATGAATTCTGTGCCTGTCGAAGATCAAACTGTGGGAGCGAGCCTGCTCGCGATGGCGGTGGGGCTGCTTGCATCCACACTGAATGTGCCGCCGCCATCGCGAGCAAGCTTTGCTCCCACAGATCTGACAGGTGTACGACCAGGAGAGCCAGGTCGGCTGCCAGGCCGCCATCGCGAGCCAGCTCCCACAATGGGAACGGAGTACGACCGGGAAAACCAGGCCGGCTATAAGGCCTAGCCTCACTTTGCACCAACACGCCTGACACGCTTCATCACCACCACAAAAAACACCGGCACGAACACCACCGCCAGCGTGGCGCTGATCATCCCGCCGATGACCCCGGTACCGATGGCCTGTTGGCTCGCCGAGCTGGCACCGGTGGCAATCGCCAGCGGTACCACCCCAAGGATGAACGCCAAGGAGGTCATGATGATCGGCCGCAAGCGCAGGCGTGCGGCCTGGAGTGTGGCATCGATCAGGTCGTGGCCTTCGTCGTACAGGCTCTTGGCGAACTCGATGATCAGGATCGCGTTCTTTGCCGACAGGCCGATGATGGTGATCAGCCCGATCTTGAAGAACACATCGTTGGGCATGCCGCGCAACGACACGGCCAATACCGCGCCGAGCACACCCAGCGGCACCACCAGCAACACCGAGGTCGGGATCGACCAGCTCTCGTACAACGCCGCCAGGCACAGGAACACCACCAGCAGCGACAGGCCCAACAGGATGGGCGCCTGGCTACCGGACAAGCGTTCCTGCAAGGATAACCCGGTCCATTCCTGGCCCAGGCCTGTCGGCCCCAGGGCCACCAGTCGTTCGATTTCGGCCATGGCTTGCCCGGTGCTATAACCCGGTGCCGGTTCGCCGGAAATACTCACCGCCGGATAGCCGTTGTAGCGGGTCAATTGCGCCGGCCCCTGGGTCCAGCGGGCTTGGACGAATGCGGACAGAGGGACCATCTTCCCGCTGTTGTTGCGCACATGAATCTTCAGCAAGTCCTCGACCTGGCTGCGCTGGTCGCCCTCGGCCTGGACCACCACCCGCTGCATGCGCCCCTGGTTGGGGAAGTCGTTGATGTAGGCCGAACCCACTGCCGTGGACAACACACTGCCGACGTCGGCGAAGGAAATGCCCAGGGCATTGGCCTGCTTGCGGTCGACCTCCAATTGCACCTGCGGTGCTTCGGCCAGGGCGCTTTCGCGCACATTCATCAGCATCGGGCTTTTTTCGGCGGCGGCAAGCAATTCGCTGCGGGCCTGCATCAACGTCGCATGGCCGAGGCCACCACGGTCCTGCAGACGGAACTCGAAACCGCTGGAGGTGCCCAGGCCGTCTACCGGCGGCGGCAGTACCGAGAACGCCATGGCGTCCTTGATTTGGCTCAGCGCCAGGTTGGCGCGCTCGGCGATGGACGCCGCCGAATCATCGGCGCCGCGTTGCGACCAGTCCTTGAGGGTGGTGAAGGCCAGGGCCGCATTCTGCCCGCTGCCGGAAAAGCTGAAACCGAGAATGATCGTGCTGTCGCCAACCCCCGGTTCGCCGGCGTTGTGGGCTTCGATCTGCTCCACCACCTGCACCGTCCGGTTTTTGCTGGCACCCGGTGGCAGCTGAATGTCGGTGATGGTGTAGCCCTGATCTTCCACGGGCAGGAACGAGGAGGGCAGGCGACTGAACAGCAGGCCCATGCCTACCAGCAACACGCCGTAGATCAGCAGATAACGGCCGCTGCGTTTCAACGCATAGGCCACCCAACCCTGGTAGCGGTCGCCGAATCGTTCGAAGCCACGGTTGAACCAGCCGAAGAAGCCGCCCTGGCTGTGGTGATCGCCCTTGGCGACAGGCTTGAGCAAGGTCGCGCAGAGCGCGGGGGTCAAGGTCAAGGCGAGGAAGGCCGAGAACAGGATCGACGTCGCCATCGACAGCGAGAACTGCCGGTAGATCACCCCCACCGAACCCTGCATGAAGGCCATCGGAATGAATACCGCCACCAGCACCAGGGTGATGCCGATGATCGCGCCGGTGATCTGCCCCATGGCCTTGCGCGTGGCCTCTTTGGGCGACAGCCCTTCCTGAGCCATGATCCGCTCGACGTTCTCCACCACCACGATGGCATCGTCCACCAGGATGCCGATGGCCAGTACCATGCCGAACATGGTCAGCACGTTGATCGAGAACCCCAGCGCGAGCATCGTGGCGAAGGTGCCCATCAGCGCCACCGGCACCACCAGGGTCGGGATCAGGGTGTAGCGGATGTTCTGCAGGAACAGGAACATCACGGCGAACACCAGCAACATTGCCTCGCCAAGGGTGTAGATCACCTTGGTGATCGAGACCTTGACGAACGGCGACGTGTCGTAGGGAATCTTGTATTCCACACCGGCCGGGAAGTAGCGCGACAGCTCATCCATCTTGTTGCGCACCAGGGTCGCGGTGTTCAAGGCATTGGCGCCCGGCGACAGTTGCACCGCCACGGCGGTGGAGGGCTTGCCGTTCAGGCGCGTGGAAAACTGGTATTCCTGGCTGCCGATTTCCACCCGGGCTACGTCGGCGATGCGCACCGTCGAGCCATCGGGGTTGGCCTTGAGCACAATGTCGGCAAACTCTTGCGGCGTGTTGAGCTGGCCTTTGACGACGATGGTCGCGGTAATTTCCTGGGTGCTGCGGCTCGGCAAATCCCCCAGGCTACCGGCCGACACCTGGGCGTTCTGCGCCACGATGGCGGCATTGACGTCAGCCGGGGTCAGGTTGAAGCCCACCAGTTTCTGCGGGTCGATCCAGATCCGCATGGCGCGCTCAGCCCCATACAACTGGGCCTTGCCGACACCGTCCAGGCGCTTGATCTCGTTCATCACGTTGCGCGCCAGGTAGTCGCTGAGGGCCACGTCGTCGAGCTTGCCGTCGCTGGAGGTGAGGGTGATCAGCAGCAGGAAGCCGGCGGAGACTTTGTCCACTTGCAAGCCCTGCTGTGTGACCGCTTGCGGCAGGCGCGACTCCACCGCCTTGAGGCGGTTCTGCACGTCGACCTGGGCCAGTTCCGGGTTGGTGCCTGGTTGGAAGGTCGCGGTGATGGTGGCGCTGCCCAGGCTGCTCTGGGACTCGAAATACAGTAGGTTGTCGGTGCCGTTGAGCTCCTCCTCGATCAGGCTGACCACGCTTTCGTCCACGGTTTGCGCCGAAGCGCCTGGGTAGACGGTGTAGATCTCGATTTGTGGCGGCGCCACGACCGGGTATTGCGCCACCGGCAGTTGTGGAATGGCCAAGATACCGGCCAACAGAATGAACAACGCGACGACCCAGGCGAATACCGGACGGTCGATGAAAAACTGCGGCATGGCTTAGTGTCCTGCCTGTGGCCCGGGAACCTGGGCGAGGGGAAGTGGGGTGTCATCGATCTGGACCTGGTCACCGGGCCGGGCGTGTTGCAGGCCTTCGATGACGATGCGGTCGCCGGGTTTCAAACCGTGGGTGACGACCCAGCGATCGTTTTGCGCGGCACCCAATTGCACCGGTTGCTGGCTGACCTTCTGCTCGGCGTCCAGCAGCAACACCTGGGCGACCCCGGCGCTGTCTCGCAGGATCGCCCGTTGCGGCACGGTGATGCCTTGGCTGTTGACCGCCTGTTCCAGGCGCACGCGAATGAAGCTGCCGGGCAGCAGGTCCAGGTCGGGGTTGGGGAATTCGCTGCGCAGGGTTATCTGGCCGGTGCTCGGGTCAACGCTGAGGTCGGTGAACAGCAACTTGCCGGGCAGCGGGTAAGGGCTGCCGTCGTCCTGAATCAACGTAGCCTTGGCCTGGCCCTGGCCGACCGCTTGCAAAAGCCCTGCGCGAAAGGCGCGGCGCAGGTCGTTGAGTTCGCGAGTCGACTGCGTGAGGTCGGCGTGGATCGGGTCCAGTTGCTGGATCAGCGCCAACGGCGTGCTTTCGTTCTGCCCCACCAGGGCGCCTTCCGTCACCAGGGCGCGACCGATGCGCCCGGAAATCGGCGCGGTCACCGTGGCGTACCCCAGGTTCAACCGCGCCCGCTCTACGGCGGCCTTGCTGGCAGCGACATCGGCTGCGGTCTGACGCACGCTGGCCCGGGCGTTGTCGTAATCCTGGCCACTGATCGCCTTGTCATCGATCAACTGAGCGTAACGCTGTGCCTGCAAGCGGGCCTGGAACGCATTGGCCTCGGCCTTGCGCAACGCCGCCTCGGCACTGTCCAGGTCGGCCTTGAACGGCGCCGGATCGATGCGAAACAGCACATCGCCTTTCTTCACATCGCTGCCTTCGCGAAACACTCGCTGCAAGACCACGCCGGCCACCCGCGCCCGGACTTCGGCCACTCGCGGCGCGGCGATACGGCCGCTCAGCTCGTTGCTGATCGACAGTGGCCGGGCCTGGACGGTTTCGACACGCACGCTTGCCAGCGGGGCGGAGGCTTCAGGGGTCGAGGTGCTATCACAGCCACTGAGCAGCAGTGTCCCGACCAACAGGCCCAGTGTGACGACAGGAATCTTGGACATGGTGCTTCCCCAATATTGAGCCGCCCATGGTAGGGATCCAGGCCCATGACAGGGGTGAAGCTTTGTAGGCGCTCTGTGAAATTGTGTAATCACGCAGGCCACTAAATCCGAAAATGCCCCACCAACTGCTGTTGACGGTTGGCCATGGTATGCAGCGAGTGACTTGCCTGAGAGGCTTCCTCCATTCGGCCGGTCAAGGTCTCGCTGATCCCGCGAATGTCACTGACGCGATGGCTGATGTCTTCTACCACGGCACTTTGCTCCAGGGCCGCGCTGGCGATCTGTTGGTTCATGTGTTCGATCACTGCCACGGCGTCGCTGATGTGCTGCAGCGCCGCATGGGTTTTTCCGACTTGAGCGACGCTGTCCCTGGCCTGTTCGCGGCTCAGTTGGGTGCTGTGCACGACCTCCTGGCTCAACTGCTGCAGCGCTTCGATCACCGTGCGTATCTGCTCGACCGAGTTCTGGGTGTTGCTGGCCAGATGACGGACTTCGTCAGCCACCACCGCGAAGCCGCGGCCCTGTTCACCCGCCCTGGCTGCTTCGATGGCGGCATTCAAGGCCAGCAGGTTGGTCTGCTGGGCAATGGCGCAGATCACGTCCAGCACCTGGCCGATGTGTTGACTGCTGCCGGCCAACGCCTGCACTTGCCCGAGCGTGGTCTCCAGGCGCCGGTCGAGGTGATCGATGCTGGTGACCGCATCGGCGAACAGTTCACGCCCCGAACGGCTGGCATTTTCGGCGACGGTAGCGGCATCGGCCGCCTGGTGGGAGTGGCGGGCCACTTGCTGGGCGCTGGTGCTCATTTCATGCAGGGCGGTGGCTGCCAGCTCGACTTCCCGGTACTGCGTGTGCATGCCCGCGCTGACTTCCCGGGCCACCTGCGCCGACGTATCGGCGGTGTTGCGGGTGTCCAGGGACGCTTGCTGGATATCGCGAATAATGGGCTGCAATTTGTCGAGAAAGCGGTTGAAGCCATTCGCCAGTTGGCCCAGTTCATCGTGGCGGTCATTGGGCAGGCGCTGGGTGAGATCGCCATCGCCTTCGACAATCGCATCGAGCATATGCGCTACCCTCAGCAGCGGCCGGGTCACGCCATAAGCGGTGAGCCAGATAAGCAATAGTCCCAAACCGGCAGCCAGCAAGCCCAGACCGAGGTTGAACCAGTTGGCCTGGCGATGCTTGTCGTCCAGCTGTGCCTGCATTTGCAGGGCCGGCGCTTGCACCAGCGCTTGCGGCACGCGTATCTGCAACTGCCAGGGGGTATTGGCGGGAACGGTTTGCACGGCTTGTCGAACGTCGACTGAGGTGTCGGTCACACTGCCGCTATGGCCGGCAGTTTGCCCTGAAGGGGAAAGAATGTTGATCTCGCTGTGGCCGGGGTACAGGTCGTCGGCCAGTTGGGCGGCGAGTTCCTGAAGGGTCCCGAGACTGATGTCCATGCCCACCACACCGATGATTTTGCCCTGGTCCGACAGCGGGATGGAAATGCTGCTCATCAGGGTTTTCTGGCCTTCGACTTCAATCGCGTAGGGCTCCGTCACGCAGGTGTGCCCCTGGGTCTGTGGGCAGACGTACCAGGCGTTCGCCGGCTCGCTGCCCGGCGGCGCCGTGTTGGCACTGATCTGGGCTTCGCTGAGCACCTCCTGGACCAGATGTCCGGGTTGGCTCTGCGACCAGTACAGGGCAAAGCGACCGTTTTCGTTGCCGGCCAGGCTGCGTTGGCCCGCGAAACCGGCATCGTCACCGGCCAGCGCGTCGGGCAGCAGCACGACGTAGAAGCCGAGCACTTTCGCGCGATCCATCAGGGCCTGGCGGGTCGCGCTGACCAGGTCCTGGCGCAACTGCCCTGGTGTCAGTCGCCCGTTCAGTGCCTGGGCGCGCAGTTGCAAGACCTGCTGGGCGAAACCTTCCCCATAGATCGCTGTTTCGCTGAAAAAGCGTTCCACCCGCTGACCATGAGCCAGGGCTTGCGCCTGCAGGCCTTCCAGGGCCGAGCGCCCCAGCAGTTGACCGCTTTGCTGCTTGAGCAGCGTCGCGCCTTGCTGGTTCTGATACAGGGAGGCGCCGGTCAATGCCCCGACGACGGCCAGCAGGCACAGCCCACTCAAGAGTGTGATCCGCCATTGGATAGAGAGACGAGCGAAGAACATGCTGAGATTTTCCTGCGCTTAGGGGCTTTTATTGTTTTGGGCCCAGCGCTGTCTGAGCGGTGGGCGAGGTTATCTTGCGGCAGGATGCGCCTTCCCGTTATCCCGAATCGGCAGCCGTTGTGCTCCGGCATTGGGCTAACGCGGTTCACCTGGGGCAACGACACCCCTGTGGCGAGGGGATTTATCCCCGCTGGGCTGCGAAGCGGCCCCAAATGCAGGCAACCCGGTGTATCAGACAGATTGAGTTGACTGCTCAGGGGCCGCTTCGCGCCCCAGCGGGGATAAATCCCCTCGCCACAAGGGCCGACCTGTTTTGGGGCACGGCTTCGGATGCTGCCGTTTTGGGATAGCGAAGGGTTTTGGCAAGGGCCTAGCATCGAATCCAGCGTGCAAGCAGAACAATAAGCTTTTGGAAGTCGGCGAAGCTGGCCGTCTCCGATCCAGCAACAACTGCCTCATACAATAAGGTCAAGAACAATGAGTGTATCTTTCCCGATCAGCAGCTCGACGGAGTTGAAGCGCGGCGCCCTGGGCGTCGGCTTTATCATCTTCTTTGTGATTTCGGCGGCGAGCCCCTTGAGTGTCATCGCTGGCGGTTTCCCCATTGGCATCATGTTGGGCAACGGCGCCGGCACACCGGCATTGCTGCTCCTGGCGCTGCTGGTGTTGCTGGCCTTCTCGGCGGGCTACACCGCCATGTCCCGGCACATGACCAACGCCGGTGGCTTCTACGCGTTCACCTCCCGTGGCCTCGGTGGCCTGGCCGGTGGGGCGGCGGGGGTGCTGGCGATGTTTACCTACAACATCCTTCAAGTGGGCCTGTATGGCATGTTCGGTGGCGTGGTCAGTGGCACGATGGCCAGCGTCTTTGGCCTGGACTTGCCGTGGTGGACTTACTCGCTCCTGGCAATGGCGAGCATTGCGATCCTCGGCTATCGCAAGATCGACCTGTCGGCCCGGGTCCTGTCGGTGGTGGTGGTTGCCGAGTACTTGGCGATCCTGACGCTGGATTTCGCCATTCTCAAGACCGGTGGCGACAGCGGCATCAATCTCGATTCGTTCGAGCGCAGCCATGTGTTCAGTGGTACGCCGTCAATCGGCTTGCTGTTCTGCTTCGCTGCCTTCATTGGCTTCGAGGCCACCACCATCTATGGCGAAGAGGCGAGGAACCCGCACCGTACGATTCCTATCGCCACCTACAGTTCGGTGCTGTTGATCGGTGGTTTCTATGCCCTGTCGGTCTGGTCGATGATCGTCGGCGTCGGGGCGGACAAGATCGTGCCGACCCTGCAGGCGCTCCAGGATCCCACCACCTTCATCTACGGCATGTCCGATCATTTTGTCGGCCCGTACCTGACCCAGATCATCCGCGTGCTGTTCATGGTCAGCATCTACGCCGGGTTGCTGGCGTTCCACAATGCCGCGGCTCGTTACTTCTATGCCATCGGCCGCGACGGTTTGCTGCACAGCCGGTTGGGGACCACCCATCGTGTGCACCAGAGTCCGCATATGGGTTCGGTCCTGCAAAGCCTGATCGCGGCGGTGGTGGTGCTGATTTTCGCCGCGCTGGACGCCGATCCGATCCTCCAACTGTTCGCCTGGTTCTCCAACCTGGCCACGCTGTGCGTGATCCTGCTCATGGCCCTGACCTCGGCGGCGGTATTTGTCTATTTCCGCGCGCATCCGGAACTGAAGCTGGGGCTCTGGCGCGGTCGGATTCTTCCGGGTTTTTCGTGCCTGGCATTGCTGGCGGTCCTGGCCCTTGCGGTGATTCATTTCGATGTGCTGACCGGCGCCAGCCAGCTCTTGTCCTACGGCCTTTGTGCCGTGATTCCCGCCGCGCTGATCGTCGGCGTGCTCCTCGCTGCTCGATTGCGCAAGGCTTCGCCCGAGCGGTTCATGGCGCTGGGAAGCCACAAGCTCTAAGGCGTCAAGCGACAACGTCAATCCACCCAGAAAACAAGTCCGCTGTCGTTCCGGACGGTTCGTCAGCGCGTGAAAGGAAGGTGCTATGCACGATTATCAAATGCTCATCAATGGGGCGCGGGTCGACGGTGAAAACGGCCACTTCGATGTGTTCAATCCGGCGACCGGTACCGTGTTCGCCCGCTGCCCGGCCGGTTCCCTCGCCCAACTGGACCTTGCCGTCGAAGCGGCGCAAGCGGCCTTTGTCGAGTGGCGACACAGTACTCATGAAAACCGCCGCCAGCGCCTACTGAGCATCGCTGCCGATCTTGAACAGGAAGCCGAGTCGTTGGCCCGGCTCATTGTCCTGGAGCAGGGCAAGCCACTGGAACTGGCGTTCTCCGAAGTGATGGGCGCAGTGGCCTGGACGCGTTATGCCGCCGAGCAGCAGATTCCCGTAGAGCTGGTGGAAGAAACCCCGACCCAGCGCATTGAACTGCACCGCAAGCCGTTGGGCGTTGTGGCGTCGATCACGCCCTGGAACTGGCCGTTCATGATCGCCGTCTGGCACATCATGCCGGCGTTGCGGGCCGGTAACTGCGTGATCAGCAAACCGTCCAGCCTGACCCCCTTGAGCACCCTGCGCCTGGTGGACATCATCGCGCGCCATGTGCCTCGTGGCGTGATCAGTAGCGTGACCGGTGAACAAGGTTTCGGCAGCGCGATCACCGCCCATGCCGGTATCCAGAAGATTGTCTTCACCGGCTCGACCGCCACCGGCCAAAGCGTGATGCGCGGCGCTGCCAGCAACCTCAAGCGCCTGACCCTGGAGCTGGGCGGCAACGATGCCGCCATCGTGCTGCCAGGCACGTCGGTCGAGGCGGTCGCCGAAGATATTTTCCAGGCGGCCTTCCTGAACATGGGGCAGACCTGCGCCGCCCTGAAGCGTTTGTACATTCACCAATCCCAGTACGAGGCCTTTGCCGAGGCCCTGACCCTAATCGCCAGGCGTCAGGTGGTGGGTGACGGCCTGGCGCCTGGAGTCACTTTTGGCCCGGTGCAGAACCTCGAACAGTTGGCGCTGGTGGAGGAACTGGTGGCCGATGCCCGTGCCCATGGGGCGCGGGTGTTGTGCGGCGGTGCCCGTCTGGACCGTCCGGGCTTTTTCTATCCGCCGACCCTGGTTGCCGATGTCACCGATGGGCAGCGCCTGGTGGACGAGGAACAGTTCGGTCCGGTGCTGCCCCTGATTGCCTATCAGGATATCGAGGATGTCCTGCGCCGCGCCAACGCCGGCGACATGGGCTTGGGCGGATCGGTCTGGGGACGCGACAGCGAGCAGGCACAGGCATTGGCCAGTCGCCTGGAATGTGGCATGGCCTGGGTCAACTGCCATGCGCAGATCCAGCCGAATACGCCGTTTGGCGGCAGCAAGATGTCCGGGTTCGGCGTCGAGTTCGGCCTTGAAGGGTTGCTGGAGTTCACCGGCCAGCAACTGCTGTACGTACGCAAGCGTGAAACAGAATGAGGACTGCAACCATGTACGAGCAATACAAGACAGCACAGAAGAAGTTCTGGCACCCGATGAGTTCTTCGGCGCCAGCCAATCGCTCCAAGACGTTGATCATCGCCCGTGGCGACGGTAACTACATCACCGATATCGAGGGCCATCGCATGCTCGATGGTGTCGGCGGTTTGTGGAACGTGAACGTGGGTCATAACCGGGCTTCAGTGAAGGCGGCCATCGCTGCGCAGCTGGACGAGCTGGCCTATTACCAGACCTTTGACGGCATCGCCCATCCGCGGGTGTTCGACCTGGCCGAGCGGCTGACGTCGATGTTCGCCCAGGAAAACATGGCCCGGGTGCTGTTCAGTTCCGGCGGTTCCGATGCGGTCGAGACGGCCCTGAAAATGGCCCGTCAATACTGGATCGCCAGCGGTGAGCCAGGGCGCACGCGCTTTCTGTCGCTGCGCAATGGCTACCATGGCGTGCACGTGGGCGGTACATCGGTGGGCGGCAATGGGGTCTATCACTACAACCACGGGCCGCTATTGGCCGGCTGTCATCTGCTCGATACGCCGTGGCTGTACCGCAACCCCTGGGATTGCCGCGATCCGGAAGAATTGACTGCCCACTGTATTCGTCAGTTGGAAGACCAGATCGCGCTGCTTGGCCCACAGACCATTGCTGCGCTGATCGCCGAACCGGTACAAGGCGCCGGCGGCGTGATCGTGCCGCCCGCGCATTACTGGAAGCGGCTGCGCGAAGTCTGCGACCGCCACGGCATCCTGTTGATCGCCGATGAAGTGGTCACCGGTTTCGGCCGCACCGGCTGCATGCTCGGCAGTCGCGGCTGGGGTGTCGCGCCCGACGTCCTGTGCCTGGCCAAGGGCATCACTGCTGGCTACATCCCCATGGGCGCTACGGTCTTCAACCAGCGCATCGTCGATGCCATCGAGAACGGCCCGGGTTTCAGCAGCGTGATCATGCACGGCTACACCTACAGCGGGCATCCGACCGCTTGTGCGGCGGCCCTGGCGGTGCTGGACATCGTCGAGGCCGAGGATCTGCCGGGTAACGCGGGAACAGTCGGAGCCCAGTTGCTGGAGCAACTGCAACCGCTGACCGAACGTTATGCGGTGGTGGGTGAAGTGCGTGGCAAGGGCTTGATGATCGCCGTGGACCTGGTGGCGGACAAAGTCACGCGCGAACCACTTGACCCGGCCAACGGCCTGGCCTCGCGCATCGCCGAGCAAGCGCGCCTGGCCGGCGTTTTGATGCGCCCGATCGGCAACAAAATCGTGATGTCGCCACCGCTGACCCTCACCAGCGACGAGGCCGCCCTGATGGTCGGCGCGTTGGACAGCGCGCTCGCCGATTGCCGCTAGCCTGATAGCCGGCGCAGTGTCCTGCGCCGGCTCCTGAATATAAAGACAGCCTTCAAAGGTGCACCACAAGGAGCTCCAGCCATGCGGTCTCTATCTCGTATGGATTTTTTCGGCAGTGGCCTTGCCTGTACGCTGGCGCTTTGTGCCACGAGTCAGGTTCAGGCCTATGAGTTGTATGCCGATGAAGACACTCACCTCAACGCCGACCTGCTGGCGGTGTTCGGCCATTTCAACAGTCGTAAGAACTACGACGGCACGCCCGGCGGTTCAACCTGGCGCGAAGGCTTCATCAAGTATGGCGTCAGCGGCGACCAGGGCCTGGCCGGCCACGGCACTGCCTACGGTGCGTTCAACCTGATCAGTTCCGCCACTTGGGGCGATGGCGATCCGGCCGGTAATTCCCTTGGGTCCGAGCGCACCACCAAGATCGAAGACGCTTACCTGGGTTGGCGCTCCGCCGATCTGTTCCCTGTGCTGGGGCAGGACGGTGTCGACATCTCCGGTGGCCGCCAGGTGGTCAAGCTGGGCCGGGGATTCTTGATCAACGATGACGGGCCGAACCTGGGCAAAGGGCCGGCCGATGGTCGCTTGAATCGTGGTGGGGCCTATTACCTGGCGGCCCGGCACGCCTTCGATCAAACCGCCGTGTTGCGCCTGGGCGGGCAGGATGGGTTGCATGGCAGTGTGGTATGGCTCAAGTCCGACAACCGTGCCCAGGCCGAAACCGAATTGGCCGCCGGCACGCTGGATTACACCGCCAGGGCCGGTACGTTGGGCCTGACATGGGTGCATGGCCTCGACGTGAACGAGCGGTGGGCCAGCGACTTCCAGAAGCAACGCAAGGACATGAACGTCTACAGCATTCGTGGGGAAGGCGACGCGGGTATCGACAATGCCAGCCTGGCATTCGAATACGCCTGGCAGGACAAGAACGCCGGCCCACAGAACGCCTGGTACGCCGAGGCCGGCTACACCTTTGCCGATATCGCCTGGGCGCCCAAGCTGACGTACCGCTACACCCGCTATTCCCAGAAGTGGGACTCGCTGTTCACCGGGCAGAGCACGGGTTATGGCACCTGGTTCCAGGGTGAAGTCGCGGGTAACTATGCCGGGCCATTCAACAGCAATACGGGGATCCATCATGTGGGCTTGAAGGCCACGCCATTGGAGAGCCTGACCCTCGGTGCGTTGTACTTCGATTACAACACCGTACGTAAAGACAACGCCTTGAACCTGGATGCCCGTGAGCTGGATGTGTATGCCGAGTGGGCCGTCAACGAGCATTTGATCATCACCCCGCTGATAGGCCTCTACAAGCCGGATCGGGATGCAACGACGGGGGGTAATCAAGTGACGGGCAATGGCACCAACGTGTACAGTCAGGTGACGGTGGCCGTTCCGTTCTGAAACGGGGGGGCTGGTTCCCTGAACCCGTGGCAAGCGAGCTTGCTTCCTCGCCACGGGGTAGTGTCCAGTCAGCCCCGACCATCCGTCTGTAACCTGCTCAAACCTGTCAGCTCCGACAGTAGGCGCCGAACACATTCCGCGTCATAAATCGCTCCATCGTCCATTGCGCGACCGGAGTGCCCGCCATGTCGACCCAACCGGAAAAAACGCCCGTGTCGCCGGCCATGCGCTCGGCTGTATGTGGATTGATGCTGGCCTCTGTTGGGTTGGTATTGGGTGCTGGGTCGGCGGTCGCTGGCATGCAGCCTCCGCCTTCCACCCCGATTACGCCGGGTGAAATCATCGGGGAGAGTCAGCTCGAGAAGGCTCGCTGCGTACAGCAGTCGGATCCGGCAAAGTACCGGCGTGCGCGCGCGGTGGGCAGGATCCATTCCAGACTTGGAGGTGGAACTGTCTGGCGGGTAGGGCCTGGAAACCTCGCGCTGACCAACTGGCATGTTGTTGACCAGGACGCGGGCGACCCGACCCAAATGGTGGTGAGCTTCAATTACGAAGAAACATCTTGCCATTCGGACAGTACGGCGGATGTGGTTCGGGTGCCGGTCGAGCGGATCGTGGCCTATGATCGGGATAAGGATTTTGCGCTGCTTGCCCTCGACGAGGATATCGTCAACAGCGGTGCGCTGGATTCCTTCGGTTATCTGGGCCTGAACACTCAGGTCCCGCATATTGGTGCTGACGTCTACCTTGCTGGACACCCCAGTGCTTTACCGAAGCGGGTCTCTCGCGATCACGACGACGGTCTTCCCTGCCGGGTGATCGATGTGGGTGACAACGGCCGTTACGGTTGGGTGAAATATAATTGCGATACCGAGTCCGGCAGTTCCGGATCACCCGTGATCGACGCGCCAACCAATACGGCAATTGCTCTCCACAGTGGCGGTAGTGCCTCAGCCAACTCGGGCACGCAGATGGCTGAAATCTGGCCGGACATCGCGCGGTATTTTGATGGCAAGTTGCCCGAGGGCAGTATCCCGGTGGAACAGCCGACCGTGCCGGTGGCCAAGCCGGGAGCCGTTAGCGTACAGGTGCCGGTGCGCGTGACACAGGTGGACGGGGAATCTGCGGTGGGAGGGGCGTCCGGTGAGCAGCTGTATTACCACGCCCCCGCACACACCACGATCACCGACGTGTTCTGCCAGAGCGCAACCACCAAGTGGATTGCCGAGGACGGCGACGCCGCGTCATGTACCCTGTCAAGCGCAGCAGACTGGACCACAGCACAGTCGGTGACGCTCCGCGTGGATGACACCGCCCCCGACGGCCAAATCGTCGACGGCCGGGTACGGCTACTGTCTGACACAGGGCAAACCCGCGGAGGAACCAACACCACCCTGAACGTGATGTCGCTGGACCCAGGTGACGTGGCATCGCTACAGGCACAGGCCGGAAATCTTCAGGCGGCCCCGGTGGACAGCAGGTTCGCGGAGCCGTTAACGGCGCGGGCGATAGACCCGCTGGGCGAGATTGTTGTGGGTGCGGATGTCACCTTCGCGGTCTCCGATGAAGGGGCGACAGGGACGCGCTTCGACGGGGGCGATCAGACACCGATCGTGCAGACGAACGCCGATGGTGATGCAACCTCGCCGAGGCTGGTCGCCGGCTCCGGGGTGGGCACGCTGCAGGTGACCGCCACCTCTAACGACAGAATGGCCAGGTTCTACTTGAGGGTGGTGTCGGAGGAGGGGGACCCGACGGATGATGTGGAGTCTCTGATCCTGGCAGGTGGGAATGGACAGATCGCACCAGCGGGTACCGAGTTCACTCTTGCGCTCACGGTTCGAGCCTCGAATCAGGACAGGGATCCGGTGGCGGGGGCCTGGGTCGTCTACACGATCACTGATGATGGTAGGACAGGGACCCGATTCGTCGGGGTCGATCAGACGCCGACGGTGACGACCAGCAGCAGTGGTGACGCAGTGTCATCGAAGCTGATTGCTGGTCACACACCGGGTTTCGTGACGGTGACCGCGACCTCCAATGGCAAGGCGGTGACGTTTCTCTTGGTGGTGAGTCCGAGTTGAGAAGTCGATCGAACAGAACGCTGGATAACGTCGATCTGCGTTAACCGCCGTCACATCCCGTGGGCAGCCGCAGGCGGATTCTGCATGCGTTCGGCAATCCGCCGGGTGGTGTCCATCACCATCTCAATCACGGTTTCCTGGCGCAGCAATTTGAAGTTGTGGGTGCTGCCGACCGCCGAAAGGCTGCCCACCACCTCGTCGAGCCCTGGGTTGACGATCGGCGCCGCGATACCGGTGAGCCCCAGGTTGAGTTCATCATGGGTCAGGCAATAGCCGTCCTTGCGGATCTTTTTCGCTGCCTTGGAAAAGCTGGCCCAGTCGTAGGTGCTGTCAGGGTCATTGGCCAGGTGTTCCTCGAACAGGCGTTGCAGGCGTCGACCCTTTTGAAAGGCGATCAACACCTTGGACTGCGCACCGCGAAAAAACGGCAGCGGCTGGCCGCGTCCGAATGCGAACTGGTAGGTGTCATTGGGTTCGGCGATGTAGGTGTTGATGATGTGTCCGTCATAGAAAACGCTGGCGAACACCGCCAGGCCGGTGGCTTCGGACAGCTCGTGCATCAACTCGCGGCCCGCCACGAGGATCGGGTCGTACTGGCGCATCATCCAGTCGAGTTCGATGATGCGCGGCCCCAGGCCATAGCTGCCGGCATCCACCCGCACCAGCAGGCCGGCGTCACACAAATCCTTGACGTAGCGGTACACGGTCGCCCGTGACAGGCCCATGCGCTCGGCGATGGTCTCGGGGTCGATCTTCAGCGTTGCCGGGCCGAAGAGGTCCAGCACACTCAGCATTTTGCTCAGACTGCTCATTTCGCTCCTAAAGGGGGGAATGGCGCGTAGGTGGTCGTTGGGTGAGCACTATAGGTAGCCGCGGCAGTGATGAAAAGCCCGCAGGCTCGCTCAGGAGTGCGTTGTCACGGTAACCCAATGTCTGAGAAATACAAGCTCATTTTCGGCGGTTTTATCTCAATAAAAATGCATAAATCTCAAAATATGATTTTTATGCAGAAAAACAGCTTGTTTTGTCGGTTCTCCTGTGTGATAAATCTCAGCCACTGCAAACGCTCGATCAAGAGGGCTGGAAATGAATGGTGCGCAACTGATAGTGAAGGCGGCGGTGGCGAGCGGTATCGAATACTGCTTCGCCAATCCTGGAACGACTGAAATCCCCCTGGTGGCAGCCATGGCCAGTGCGCCAGCCCTCAAGCCGGTATTGTCCTTGTTCGAGGGGGTATGCACCGGTGCCGCGGACGGCTACGGCCGGATTGCCGGCAAGCCGGCGATGACCCTGACTCACCTGGGGCCTGGCTTTGCCAATGGCATTGCCAACCTGCACAACGCGCGTCGCGCCAATACCCCGATCGTCAACGTCATCGGCGATCACGCGTCATGGCACGTCAACTACGATCCGCCGCTGGCCAGTGATATCCAGGCCCTGGCCGGGAGCGTTTCCGGATGGGTGCGCACATCGCGCACCGCATCGGGTGTAGGCGAAGATTTCCAAGAGGCCGTGCGTGCCGCCTGGCAAGCCAACGGACAGATCGCCAGCCTGATCCTGCCAATGGATCTGCAAGCCAACACTGTGCAGCATGAGAAAGCCTTCACGGCATTGCGGGCCCCGGTTCGGCGTTTTGCCGGTGACCGGATCGAGGCGGTCGCCCAGGCATTGCGTGATGGCCGGCGCCTGGTGTTTATCGTTGGCGACCAAGGCTTGTCCGTCGCCGGGCTCGAAGCGGCGGGGCGCCTGGCCCAGTTGCCGGGTGTGCGCCTGTTCGCCGAAACCTTTCCACGCCTGAGCTATCGCGGTGGTGGCCTGCCTGACCTGGATCGTCTGCCTTACTTCCCCGAAGTGGCCATTGAGATCCTTGACCAATACGACGCGGTGGTTTGCGCCGGTGTGCCGGACCCGATCAGTTATTTCGGCTACGAAGGCATCGCTTCTCGCCTGGCTGAACGTGAACGCCTGCTCTGCCTGGCGGAAGTCGGGGACGACGTCGCCGGAGCGCTCACTGCGCTTGCCGATGCGCTTGAGGCGCCGGCTTATGTGCCAACGCCAATGGGTATCGAGCTGCCACCAGGCGATGCCACGTTGACGCCCCAGTCCGTGGGTCAGGTGCTGGCCGCATCGCTGCCGGACGATTGCATCGTTTCGGTGGAAGGCGGGACGTGCGGCTATCCATTCTTCACCGCTTCGGCCCATGCCGCGCGGCATCGGGTCTTGACCAACACCGGTGGGGCCATCGGCCAGGGTATTCCGGTGGGCTTTGGCGCCGCCATGGCCGAGCGTGGCAACCAGGTGTTCTGCCTGCAATCGGACGGCAGTGCCCAGTACACCATCCAGACCCTGTGGAGCATCGCCCGCGAGCAACTGCCGGTGGTGATCCTGATCGCGGCCAACCATCGCTACGCCATTTTGCAGAACGAGCTGCGCCGCTTCGGCATGACCGAACTGGGCCCCGAGGCCTTGAGCCTGACCGTACTGGACCGTCCACGCATCGATTGGAAAGCCTTGGCCAAGGGCTATGGCTTGCCGGCCAGCACCGTGCACACCAATGGTGAGCTGCATCGGGCCCTGGCCAATGCCAAGGCCGACGGCGGTCCTTGCCTGATTGAAATGGCGCTGTGAAGGAGCGGATATGAACCCGATTCAATTGTTACCTGCCGTCGAGAAGTTCCTGTCGCAACCGGGACGCCTGTTTATCGGCGGCACCTGGCAGGACGCCGCCAATGGCCGTCGGTTTGCCGTGGAGAACCCAGCCACTGAGCAGACCCTGACTGAAGTCGCCGAAGGCGGCGAACGCGACGTGGATGCCGCCGTCGCCGCCGCCCGTGCGGCCTTCACCGGGACCTGGGCGCAGCAGTCGCCGGCCCAGCGTGGGTTGTTGCTGTTTCGCCTGGCGGAACTGCTCGACCAGCATCGCGAAGAGTTGGCGCAACTGATCACCCTGGAAAACGGCAAGCCGATTGCCAACGCCCGCGGGGAGGCGGCGAGTGCCGCCAACATCATTCGCTACTTTGCCGGCTGGCCGACCAAGATCGAAGGCAGCACGCTGCCGGTATCGCCTTCCAGTGGCGCGCCGATGCTCAACTACACCTTGCGCGAGCCAGTGGGCGTCTGTGCGTTGATCGTGCCGTGGAACTTCCCGCTGACCATGTGCGTGTGGAAGCTCGGCCCGGTGCTGGCGACCGGTTGTGTCGCGGTGCTCAAGCCCGCCGAGCAGACGCCCCTGGTTGCCATTCGCCTGGTGCAACTGATCGAGGCCGCCGGTTTCCCGGCCGGGGTGGTCAACCTGCTCACCGGTCTTGGTGTGCATACCGGCGCACCGCTGGCCCAGCACCCGGACGTGGACAAGATCGCCTTCACCGGATCGACCCAGGTGGGACGGCTGATCGCCCAGGCCGCCACCGGCAACATGAAGAAGGTTTCGCTGGAGTTGGGTGGCAAGTCTCCCAACATCATCCTGCCGGACGCCGATATCGTCCGGGCCGCCAAAGGCGCCGCCGACGGCATTTTCTACAACCAGGGGCAAGTCTGCACCGCCGGATCGCGTCTGTACGTGCACGCCAGCGTCCTCGACCAGGTGCTTGAAGAACTCCAGCGCCATGCGGCCGCCCATGTGTTGGGGCCAGGCCTGGATCCGGCCAGCAGCATGGGCCCGCTGGTCTCGGCCCGGCAATTGGGCACGGTGCGTGGCTACCTGCAGCGGGGCCAGGAAGAAGGCGCCGAACTGATCTGCGGCGGTGACCGGCCGGCTCATCTGGAACAGGGGCACTTCATTCAGCCCAGCGTGTTTCTCGACCGCGCCGAGCGTGCCTGTGTCGCCCGGGAAGAAATTTTCGGCCCGGTGCTGACCGTCATGAGCTGGACCGAAATCGACGAGCTGGTGCTACGCGCCAACGACTCGCCTTACGGCCTGGCCGCCGGTCTCTGGACCCGTGACTTGCGTTCCGCCCATCGCGTGGCTGCGCAGTTGAAGGCCGGCTCGGTGTGGATCAACTGCTGGAACGTCGTCGACCCGGCCTCGCCATTTGGCGGCTACAAGCAATCCGGCTGGGGCCGGGAAATGGGCAAGAACGTGATCGATGCCTACACCGAAACCAAAAGTGTCTTCGTCGATCTCGCCTGAGCCGAACAATCACAAGAGGAACTGCTATGGATCTGGAATTGCAAGGCCGCGTGGCGATCGTCACCGGCGGTGGTATGGGTATCGGCAAGGAAGTCGCGCGTTTTCTGTCCCAGGAAGGTTGCAAGGTGGTGATCTGTGCGCGGCGCATGGAGTTTCTCCAGCAGGCCGCCGAGGAAATCACCGCAGAAACCGGCAACGAAGTGCTGCCGCTGTTCTGTGACACCAACCAGATGTCGGCGGTGTCGGACATGGTCGAGGCGGCCCACAAGCACTTTGGCCGCATCGACATCCTGGTCAACGGCGCCGCGGCACCGTCCGGTGTGGTGCGCAACGACATCGAACATGCCGGTGACGATGAATTGCTCTCGGACCTCAACACCAAGGTGATCGGCTATTTCCGTTGCGCCAAGGCAGTGACTCCGCACATGAAGGCCGGCGGCTTCGGTCGCATCATCAACATCGGTGGCCTGACCGGGCGCGGCAGCAAGGTGCTTTCGGGCATGCGCAACCTGGCCATTGCCCACATGACCAAAACCCTCTCCGACCAGTTGGGCCCATCGGGCATCACGGTCAACCTGATCCACCCCGGTGTAGTGGATACCCCGCACATCCAGGAGCTGTACGAGCGCGAAGGGGTCAAGCAGGGCAAGACGCCCGAGCAGGTGGAGCAGGGTTACATCGACGCGACGCCGATCCGGCGCACCCTGGCGCCCATCGAAATGGGCTGGCTGATCGGTTTCCTCGCATCCCCCAAGGCCGGTGCCGTGACCGGGGAATCCATTGGCATCGACGGCGGCTTGACCCGTGGCATCTTCATTTGAGGAGCAGCAGTGATGAGTAACGGAACCCTTTTGGTCGCCACCGTAGGGCAGGCGGTAATCCGCAGCGCCGACGATGGCCGCACCTGGCATCGCCTGGGCCTGGGCCAGGACCTGGAATTCGATGCGATCACCCGATCCCTGAGTGTCCATCCGGGGACACCGGAGGTGATCTACGCCGGCACCGACGTCGGCTTGTGCATCAGCCGTGACACCGGAGGCTATTGGCAGCGGGTGGATTCACCGTTCAATGGGCAGACCGTCTGGAAGGTGGCCGTGGATCCACAGGATGCACAGCGCATTTTCGTCGGCACCGGTGCGCCTTCGCGAGCGGTGCTGTGGCGCACCCTGGACGGCGGCCAGAGCTGGGATCGTGCCCCGGTGGAGATTCCAGAGTTCTGCGATGGCGTCAGTCGTCCGCGCTTGCTGGCCTTCGCCTACGACCCGACGGATCGCAACCAGCTCTGGTTCGGCCTGGAGGAGGGTGGGCTGTTCCACAGCCGTGACGGTGGCGACACCTGGACCCGTGTCGATGACCGCTTGCTGTGGGACTTCAACTCGGACGTGCACAACATCCTGGTTTTGCCCAACCATGGGCAAAAGGTCATTGTGGTGGTGTGCGTCAACGCCGTTTACCGCAGTCTCGACGAGGGGCTGACCTGGACCGGCATCGTCGCGCGGGAAGCTTTCGGCCTGTACTACGTGCGCGCCATGAATGCCCCGATGGGCAGCGAAGATATCCTTTACCTGAGCATTTCCGACGGCACACCGGGCACGACCAGCAAGGTGCTGGTCTCCCGGGACGCCGCCCTCAGTTGGGAAGTGTTGCCACTGCCGCAGCAACCCAATTCCTGTGTCTGGGCGATTGCCTTGAACCCTGCCGACCCTCGCCAGATCGTCGCCGGTACCAAGTACGGGCATCTGTTCACCTCCGAGAACGGCGGTGACGGCTGGCAGAAGCAGTGGCGTGAATTCAGTGAAATCGCTGATGTGCTCTGGACGCCCGCCGTGGCGCAAATCAAGTCCGGGCATCAATCCATCATCAAGAAGAACTGAGGTATCGCGCGATGAAAGTCGAAGTCGTTCGTACTCACCTGTCGTTGTTCGTGAGCGACCCTGAAGTATCGGCACGTTGGTACGCCGACGTGCTGGGCATGCATGAAAGCGCCCGGGGTGAAAGCTGGATCATGATGGCGTTTGGTGCCAAGCATCACGACATCGCGTTGCTCCGCGCGGAACCCGGGGCCCACCAGGGCGGCCTGGGGTTGCAGCACTACGGGCTGGAGATCGCGGGCGACATGACCACCCTGCGCAAGCTCTACGGCATGTTGCTGAAAAAGGGCGTCGAGGTGGTGAAGATCACCGACCACGAGATCGGCAACGGCGTGTATTTCAACGACCCCGATGGCAATCGCATGGAATTTTTCCTCGAGTCCGAACACGACGATGCACGCGGCAAGGCCCGCTTCAAGGCGGCCGGGGCGCCCAGCCGCCACTTTGATCTCGACCCACTTTAAGGAGAAACGCCTGATGAAAACCGCAAATTTCGCCAGTTACCACATTCGCAAATGGTACAGCTTCGTCGAGGAAACCCTGGCCAATGAAACGGGCCAGTTGGCCGATGGTGAGCCGCTGTTCAAGTACGCCATTGGCGCCGTGATCGCCAACCCTTACGCCGGACGCTTCAGCGAAAGCCTGGCCGAGCTGATCGAGCCTTCACCGTTGTTGGGCCAGGAGTTTGGTCGGCGCATCCAGGCTCTGGCCGGCCAGCGGGAAATCGTGAGTTACGGCAAGGCGTGCCTGGTGGGCAGCCAGGGCGAGTACGAGCATGGCAATGCATTGTTGACCAATCCGGCGGCGGATCCGATCCGCGTCGCATTGGGCGGCGGCAAGTCCTGGGTGCCTTCCACGGGCAAGCGTGGCGGGCCTGGCGTGACCATCGATGTGCCGCTGGCCCACAAGGACGCGCTATATGTCCGCTCGCACTACGACAGCATTTCGCTTTCGTTCGGTGATGGTCCCTCGGCCGACGAGCTGGTCATCATCTGGGCCTTCGCCACGCGCGGGCGCTTGCATGCACGTCTCGGTGGCCTCCAGGCTGCGGACGTGAAAGGTAATGACGGCCTGTATTGAGGTGCGTTGATCGTGGGAAGCAAACGAATGTCTGCAAACAGCCAGTTCTTCACCAATCGATCCGGGATGCGCCTGCACTATCTGTCCTGGGGCAATGCGTCGGGCATTCCCGTCCTGATGCTGCATGGGTTGCGCGCCTATGCCCAGACCTGGACGTCATTGGCCAATGCACTGGGTGAGCAGTACTGTTGCTACGCCCTGGATCAGCGCGGTCGTGGCGACAGTGACTGGGCAGAAGCTTCCAGCTACCGGACCGAGGCCTATGTCAGTGATCTGGAAGATTGGGTCGCGCACCTGGGGCTTGAGCGTTTCGTCCTGGTCGGGCATTCCCTCGGCGGCACCAATGCGCTGGAGTATGCCCGGCTCAACCCCGGCCGCCTGCAAGCCCTGGTGATCGAAGACATCGGCCCCGGTTCGTCGGTCAGCGGCGACGGTGCCGAGCGCATCCGTCGCGAGATGAGCCAGACGCCGCTGTCGTTTCCCGACTGGGAAAGCGCCGCGCAATTCTGGCGCCGATCGCGGCCGGGTCTGTCTGCCCAGGGGCTGACGTCCAGATTGACCCACTCGATGAAGCAAACACCGGAAGGCATCGGCTGGCGCCATGACCAGGCCGGGATTGCCGAGGCGCGCTTGAGCATCACCCCGACCGATCTGTGGCCGGCGGTTCGGGCCCTGGATTGCCCGACGCTGTTCATCCGCGGCGCGCGTTCCGACTTCCTGCCCCAGGCGACCCTGGAGGCTATGAAAGAGGCCAACCCGCAGGTGCGCACAGCGCAAATCGCCGATGCCAGCCATTATGTCCATGACGACCAGGAGGACACCTTCAACCGTGTCGTCAGGGACTACTTGCACGACCAATGCCTACAACCACAACAACAAAGCGGTGAATAGCGATGAAGCAGGAGAAAACCCAGGTTGTCATCGTGGGCGGTGGCCCGAACGGGATCACGGCCGCTCATTACATGGGGCTGTACGGAATCGACTGCATCGTCCTTGAATTGGCTGACGGCGTCCTGCCGTATCCGCGCGCGGTGGGCATGGATGACGAGGCGCTACGGGTGTTGCAGGGTATCGGCATCGCCGAGCTGGCCGCGCGCGACATGATCTGCAACGTGCCCTTGCGTTACTACAATGCGCGAGGCGTCTGTTTTGCCGAGGTCAAACCGAGCACGGCGAACTATGGCTGGCCGATGCGCAACATCTTCATGCAACAGTTGCTTGAAACGACATTGCGCGAACAACTGGGCAAACACACCAGCGTCGAGTTGCGCCAGGGCCATGAAATGCTCGACCTGGAGCAGGATGCCGAGGGCGTGACCTTGCAGGTGCGAGATGCCGGGGGCGAGCTCTATCAATTGCAGGCGCAGTACGTGATCGGCGCCGATGGCGGACGTTCCAGCGTGCGCAAGAAACTCGGTATCGAACTGCTGGGGTTGACCCATCCACGCAAATGGGTGGTGATCGACACGGCCAACGATACCCTGGATGCACCCTACACGGCCCTGCATGCCGACCCTCAGCGTCCCTTCGTCTGCATCTATCTGCCGTATCAGCAACGGCGCTGGGAGTTCATGCTCCTGGAGGGCGAAGACGAGACCAGGATGTGCGAAGAGGCGACGATCCGGGACTTGATCCGTGGACATATCGGCGAGGCGGTCGATCAGCTGGAAATCATCCGGATCCGTGCCTACACCCATAATTCCCGGGTCGCAGCGCGTTTTGTCCAGGGCCGGGTGGCATTGGTGGGGGACGCGGCGCATATTTCCCCGCCCTGGGCCGGGCAGGGGCTCAATTCAGGCTTGCGTGATGTCGCCAACGTTGCCTGGAAGCTCGCCGCGATTCTCCAGGGGCGGGCATCGCCGGCGATTCTGGCCAGTTACGATCAGGAGCGCCGTGGGCATGCGACCGACCTCATCGCGTTGGCCGACAACATGGGGGCCGTCCTGGGGCTGACCAACCCGCTGATGGCCGGTGTCCGGGACTGGTTGTTCCAGGCCGTCAACAGCGTCGACAACCTTCGCTCGCACTTGCTGGAATTCAAGTTCAAACCCAAGGCGACCATCACCAAAGGCCTGGTGTATCACGAGCGCGCCGAGCTGCATGAGGATGATCTGGTCGGGCAGTTGTTCATCCAACCGTCTATCGAAGATGCCCAGGGCCAGCGCCGGCGCCTGGACGAAGTGTTGGGGCATTCCTATGCGGTGCTGGGGTATCGGGTCAATCCGAGCGAACAGCTCAGCGAGCAAACCGCCGCCTGGTGGGCGCGCTGGGACACACGCTTCATCCAGATCAATCGTTCGCGCAGTGGCGTGGGGCGTAACCAGCCCTTGTCTGCCAATGGCGCCATTTGCGTCGAGGACGTCGATAACCGCCTGGGCGAATGGTTTGCCAAGGTGCGTGATTGCATCGTGGTGGTGCGGCCGGATCGGTTTGTCGCGGCGATCACCACACCCGAGCGGCTCGAAGGCGTATTGCGCAAACTGGCGGAGCAACTCTCATGAGGCGCGAAGACGATCTACTGGTCCGGCTTCACGATGCCGCGCAGGCCTCACATGCCTTGCCTTCGTTGGAGCCTCAGGCCCTCGACCTGTCGGCGGGCTACACGTTGCAGCGCGAGGCATTGCGCCGGCGCCAGGCCGGTGGCGAGCGGTTGACCGGATGGAAAGTGGCCTTCGCCGGTCGCGCCGCCCAGGACCGTTTCGGTATTGATGAGCCGGTATTGGGCGGACTGACCGATGTCATGGCTGTGAAACCCGGCAGTACGCTGGCGCTTGCACGGCTGATCCAGCCCAAGCTGGAAATCGAGTTGGCGTTTGTCCTGGGGCGTACGCTGGTGCCCGGTTTTTACAGCGACGAAGATATTCTGGCCGCTGTGTCCGAGGTCGCGCCGGCGTTCGAAATTGCCGATTGCCGCTGGGAGGGCTGGCGTTTCGGCGTCGGGGCGTTTCTGGCCGACAATGCCGCTGCGGGGCTTTATTGCCTTGGCTCGCGAGTCAGGTTTCATCCTGAGCAATTGACCCACGTGACCTATCGCCTGGAATGCGACGGGGTGCCCTGCGGCGAAGGCAATGCCCAGGCGCGCGAGGACACCCCCCCCAGGCAAACCTGTGCTGGCTGGTACGGCGCTTGCTGGCCGACGGGCAGTGCGTTGAAGCGGGCCAGGTGGTGCTTTCCGGCTCTTTGTTGGCGCCCTTGGACATCAAGGCCGCCGAATACCGGTTGTACATGCTTGGCATGGAACTGGCTTTGGTTTTCCAGGCGGATGAAGACGGTCGACAGTAAGAACTGTTTACTCAAGTGAAATGATGCACGCGTGGCGAGGGAGCTTGCTCCCGCTTGAGTGCGAAGCGCTCGCCAAAATGGGTCTGCTGCGCAGCCCAGCGGGAGCAAGCTCCCTCGCCACGAGGCTACCGACTTGCTTGCATAACCGTACCAGGCAATAAGCGCAGGGCCACCGAGGAACAATGATCATGTTCGCCGAAGTTCGTACTTTCAATGATCCTCAGCAACACGCCGGTTCGATCCTGGGCTGGCAACAAGTCTACGATCAGCTCGGGCGTGGATGCCTCTCCAGCGAGCTGCGGCAGGTGTGCGCCGATCGTTTCCAGATCTTCCAGGAGGTGCTGGATAAACGGGTGGTGCAGCGTGGTTGCGCGCCAAAAAGGGCGCCTGTGCATTGCCATGTCGCTGGGCGGTGCGCCAGTGGTCCAGGGGCACCAGGTGGGCGCCCACAGCGTCGTGCTGCTGCGAGATGGCGAAGACTTCGTCCTGCACGCCCCGGAGGGTACGCACTTCTTCGCGGCCAATGTCGACACGGTACGGTTCGCCAAGCTGGCGGCCTATGAACTGTCGAGTGAACAACTCAAGCGCTTGAAAAGCGTGTCCCAAGTCAGCGTGGATGAGGTGGTACTGCGTAGGGTGCAGCAAAGGATTCACCCACTGTTTGGCCACCTTTTGGAACAGGCGGACGCCGTCAATCCCGCCTCGGAAAAAATCCTCGAGGACGTCTTGCTCAACGCCTTCCTCGACCTGTTCAGTCACGCCTCGGACGAGGTGCGTGGCCGCCGCGGCAATTTTGCCGTCAGCGCCTACCTGGTCAAGCGCTGCCAGGAACTGGTCGACGCCAGCGCAGATGTGCCCTTGAGCATTCTCGATCTGTGCGAGCAATTGCGGGTCAGTCGCAGGACCCTGCAAAACAGTTTCCAGGCGGTCACCGGGATGCGTCCGATGGAATACCTGCGCAACCTGCGGCTCAACGCTGTGCGCCGACGTCTGATCGCAACCCATGCGGCTACATTGAACGTCAGTGAAATTGCCGTGGCGATGGGGTTTTACCACCTGAGTCATTTTGCGGCCCATTACCGGGCGCTGTTCGGCGAGTCGCCGTCAGATACGCCCAGGGCACAGGCATGATGAGCCGCTGTTTGCGGTGTTACCGAAGCACCATCTTGCACCCATAAAAGGCAGCCGCTGAGCTGTTTGGTAGCACACCTGTGCGGTTCAGCCGGTAGTGGCGCTTGAGTCTGGCCGTCGTTTCCCCTGGGCAAATCCCTTCAAATCAATCCCTTGCACGATGACGCGCGAGGTTGGCACGCATTCTGCCTTTTTGAATTCATGGATAATTGGATACAAAAATGCAGAAGGTGCTGCCATGCAGTTCGCTCCGACTTACGCTGAACGCCCGCCCATGACTGCCGAAGAAGAGGCTTACAACTTCTTGCTCAATGCCATTTGTGGCGGTCGGTTACGCAAAGGTGACCGGCTGATTGCCGAGGACATTGCCAACGAGATCGGCATGAGCCGGATGCCGGTGCGCGAGGCCTTTCGCCGTCTGGATGCCCAGGGCCTGGTGACTCTGCGGCCCAATCGTGGAGCGATTGTCAGCGGCCTGGACATCGAAGAGTTGCACGAAGTCTTCGAAATGCGCAGCGCCCTGGAAGGCCTGGCGGTCCGTGTCGCGACAGCCAGAATCGGCGAACGCCAGTTGGCCGCCCTGGAGCGCTTGCTCGACGAGATGGACGATTACCGCGAGGAAAGCGCCGAGTGGGTCAGTCGTCATCGCGCTTTCCATGAATACCTGTGCAGCCTCAGTGGTCGCCCCCGTTTGTTGAAGCAGATCAGCGCGCTCTATTCCCTGATCGAAGCGCCCATGCGTCTGTGGTTGCAGCATGTGGAAAAGCCCCTGAGCGCACGCCAGGAGCACATGCTGATCCTCGACGCGCTGCGTGCTGGCGACGCCGAGAAGGCCGAGGCGGTGGTGCGTGCACACATCGAAGGCACCGTTCCTGAATTGATCGAGTTCCTGCAATCGAAAAAATAACGAGAGCAGGACACTTAGAGCCTGCCCGTGTTTTGACTTTGAGTACTGCCCGTTACTTACTGAACTGGAGTGTCTGGTCATGCATAAGCCTCGCCTGTTGGTTGCCGCTATATCCTTGGGTTTCTGTGCGCAGTGGGCGGTTGCCGCGCCCGTTGTCCCGGAGCGTTTGCTCAAGGTCGACAAACTCGTCTACTGCTCGGGCATGGATTCGCCGCCGCTGGTGTCCTTCGATGAGGCTCAGAAACCCAAGGGATTGACCGTGGACCTGGGGTTGGAAATCGCCAAGCGTCTGGGCGACAAGAAGGTGGAATGGCGGGTCATTCCCTTCTCCGGGTTGCTCCCCGCGTTGCTGGCCCGACAGTGCGACATGATCGTCGACCAGCTGTTTGACAAGCCCGAGCGCCGCGAGGTGATCGACATCGTCAACTACATGTATTCCAGCCAGGCGGTGGTGGTGCCCAAGGGCAATCCCAAGGGCCTCAAGACATTGCCGGATCTCTCCGGGCACAAGGTCGCGGTGCTCAACGGTTCCACCATCAAGACCCTGCTCGACGCCGAGAACGAAACCCTGGCCAAGGCCGGCAGGCCAGCGATGAAGCTGGTGGTCTACAACACCGACACCGATGCTTTCCAGGCCTTGCGCATCAGCCAGGTCGACGCCTACGGCACCACCGTGGAAACCGCCGGTTACTACGCCGCCATGGCGCCCGACCTGTTCGAGGAAGGGGTGCCGGCCTTCAGCCGGATTCTCACCGGCCTGGGCATTCGCAAGGACGATCCGCAACTGACCGCCGCCGTGCAGCAGGTGATCGGCGATATGCGCAGCGATGGCAGCTACAGCCAACTGCTCGGTAAATGGCATGTCGCCAGTGACACACTCGATTGAGGTGAACCATCGATGAATTTCAATTGGGATGTGTTCTGGCAGTACCTGCTGCAGCCCAGTGGGGTGTACCTCACCGGGCTCTGGTTGACCTGCCTGATCAGCGTGCTGGCGATGCTGCTGGGTTGTGTGCTGGGGCTGGCCGCGGCGTTGCTGCGGTTGTCGCGTAACCCGTTGCTGAACCTGCCGGTACGCTTCTATGTATGGTTGATGCGCGGTACGCCGCTGCTGGTGCAGATCGTCTTTCTCTACACCGCGCTGGCCGCCGGCGGGATTTTCCGCTTCGAAGACATCGACCTGTTCGGCCTGGTCATCCCTGGCAATATCCAGGCCGCGATCATTGCCCTGGGCCTCAACGAGGGTGCCTACATGGCCGAGATCATCCGCGCCGGCATTGGCGCGGTGGACAAGGGCCAATACGAGGCCGGGCGTTCCCTGGGCATGACCTTCGCCAAACTGATGCGCCGCATTGTCTTGCCCCAGGCGTTCCGGGTCATCGTTCCGCCGCTGGGCAACGAGTTCAACGTGATGCTCAAGAACACCACGCTGGTCAGTGTGATCGGCGTCCAGGAACTGTTGCTCAGTACCCAGATGGTCACTTCGGCGACGTTCCGGGTGTTCGAGCTGTACCTGGTGGTGGCGATCTATTTCCTGTTGCTGACTACATTGTGGGGCTTTTTCCAGCGCTGGCTGGAGGCCCGTTTCGGCCAGTCGGACCGGCCTTCGTCGCCACCGCCGGCCTCGACGCGGATGTTCGGTCGCAGCACCCTGAACCTGCTGAGGGCTCGTTAACCATGGCGCACAAAAGCGAAGAGCTGATTATCGAGGCGCTGGACGTCCACAAGTCCTTCGGCGAGCTGCAGATTCTCAAGGGCATCTCCCTGCAAGTACGGCGCGGCGAAGTGGTGGTTCTGATCGGTGCCTCCGGCTCGGGCAAGACCACGTTCATTCGTTGCATCAACCTGCTGGAGGACATCCAGGGCGGCCGCATCCGCGTCAATGGCCGGGCCATGGGGTATCGCGAGCGGGCCGACGGCAGCCTGGTGCGTGAGTCGGAGCGCAACATTGCCCGTCAGCGCCGGGACATCGGCATGGTCTTCCAACGTTTCAACCTGTTCCCCCACATGACCGCCCTGGAGAACATCATCGAGGCGCCGATCCAGGTGCTCGGCGTGACTCGCGCCGCCGCGTTGGAGCAGGCTCGCGGGTTGCTGCAGCGGGTCGGCCTGGCGGACAAGGCAGATCACTACCCGTCGATGCTCTCCGGCGGCCAGCAACAGCGGGTGGCGATCGCTCGGGCCCTGGCCATGAAACCCCAGGCCATGTTGTTCGACGAACCCACCAGCGCCCTCGACCCGGAGACCGTCGGCGAGGTGCTGCAAGTGATGAAGGAGTTGACCGAGGAGGGGATGACTATGGTCGTGGTGACGCACGAAATGGGTTTTGCCCGGGAAGTGGCCGACCGCGTGGTGGTGCTGGATCAAGGCGAGCTCATCGAGCAAGGGCCGCCGGAGCAGATCTTCTGTCACCCCATTCACCCGCGTACCCGGGCTTTTCTCAGTCGGGTGCTTTGACCTGTGCACGATTGTCCATCCTGGATCCGGTCAATCAATTCTTGTATTGAAGAGCCTTCGCCATGCTGAAATTTTCTGCCCACGAGTATCCTTATCCATCGCAACGCCAGAGCGTTTTCGCCCGTCGGGGCATGGTCGCCGCGTCCCAGCCCCTGGCTGCCCAGGCGGGCATCGAGATCATGCAAAAAGGCGGCAATGCCATCGACGCCGCCATCGCCACGGCGGCGGCGCTGACGGTGGTGGAACCCACCGGTTGCGGCATCGGCGGTGACGCCTTCGCCCTGGTCTGGTGCAAGGGGCAGTTGCACGGCCTCAACGGCAACGGCCATGCACCCGCCGCCTTGAGTATCGAAGCGGTCAGGGCCGCTGGTCATGAACAGATGCCGCTCTATGGCTGGACACCGGTGACCGTCCCGGGTTGCCCATCGGCCTGGGCCGAGTTGTCCCGACGCTTTGGCAAGCTGCCCTTTGCCGAGCTGCTGCAACCGGCGATCAGCCTGGCGCGGGATGGCTTTGCGTTGTCGCCGGTGGTTGCCCATCAATGGCAGATCGCGGTGAACGAGTTCACGCCCCATCGCGATACCGTCCTGGAAACCTGGTTCGATACCTTTCTGATCGAAGGCCGTGCGCCACGGGCCGGGGAGGTTTTTCGCAACCTGGCCCAGGCCCGCACGCTCCAGGAGTTGGCCGACACCCACTGCGAAAGCCTCTATCGCGGTGCATTGGCCGAGCGCCTGGACGCCCATTCCCGAGCCAGTGGCGGTTACCTGCGCGCCTCGGACCTCAGGGATTACCGCGCCCAGTGGGTCGACCCTATCCACGTCAACTACCGAGGCGTGGATGTCTGGGAGATCCCGCCCAGTGGGCAGGGCCTGGTGGCCTTGATGGCGCTGAAGATACTGGAGGGCTTCGACTTCGATCATCGTGACAGCCAGCAGACCTGGCATCGCCAACTGGAGGCGATGAAGTTGGCCTACAGTGACGGCCTGCACTACATCACCGACCCGCTGCACATGCGTGTGGCGGTGGTTGACCTGCTCAGTGATGACTACAGCGCTCGCCGGCGCGGGCAAATCGGCGAACAGGCCCAACCGCCCGTGCCCGGCGACCCCCACGCCAGCGGCACGGTGTACCTGGCGACCGCGGATGGGGAGGGCAATATGGTCTCGTTCATCCAGAGCAATTACCACGGGTTCGGTTCCGGCGTGGTGTTGCCCGACAGCGCTATCGCCCTGCAGAACCGTGGGCAGGAGTTCAGCCTCGATCCGAACCACGCCAACTGCCTGGCCCCGGGCAAGAAGACCTTCCATACCATCATTCCCGGATTTCTCACCCGCGATGGCGAGGCCCTCGGCCCCTTCGGCGTGATGGGCGGCTACATGCAGCCCCAGGGGCATGTGCAGATGGTCATGAACCTGGTGGATTTTGGCTTGAACCCGCAAGCGGCCCTGGACGCACCGCGCTGGCAATGGCTGGGGGGCATGAAGGTCGGGATCGAGCACGGGGCGTCACGGGACTTGGCCAACGCCCTGGCGCGACGGGGGCATGAGGTCCAGATCGCCAGCGACCTGACCGACTATGGCCGCGGCCAGATCATCCTGCGTGACCCGGTCAGCGGCGTGCTGTGCGGCGGGACCGAGCCTCGGGCGGATTCGCATATTGCTGTTTGGTGATGAGCGGTTTCACTCATCGGCCATTCCTGAGTGAACCTTGATGACAACCTTGCCCTTGGACCGTCCTTGTTCGACGTAGTCCAGGGCCTCGGCCGTCGCGTCGAAGGGGAAGGATCGGTCGACCACCGGCTTGAGGTTGCCGGACTCGACGAGCGTGGCGATTTCACGCAGTTGCGGACCACTGGCGCGCATGAACACGAAGGCGTAGCTCACGCCCTTTCGGCGGGCCTTGCGGCGTATACCGCTGCTCAACAGGCCCGTGATCAGTCTCAGCGGCCAGGAAAACCCCTGGGCCTGGGCGAACTGCGGGGTGGGTGGCCCCGAAATGGAAATGAGCTGGCCGCCGGGTTTGAGGATCTTCAGCGACTTCTCCAGTTCATCGGCGCCCAGGCTGTTCAACACGACGTCATAGTCCTGCAGAGCGCTTGAGAAATCCTGCTGCTTGTAATCGATGACAACGTCCGCCCCCAGCGCTTTGACCCAGGGCACATTGCCGGTGCTGGTGGAGGTTGCAACGAAGGCACCGAGGTGCTTGGCAAGCTGGATGGCGAGGTTGCCGACGCCACCTGAACCGGCCTGGATGAACACCTTTTGTCCTTTCTTCAATCGGGCTGTTTCAACCAGTACCTGCCAGGCCGTCAGGGCGGCCAAGGGCAGGGCGGCGGCTTCTTCCATGCTGACGTTCATGGGTTTCATGGCCAGGGCATTTTCGTTCACTGCAATCTGCTCGGCGAAGGTGCCGATGTGCCCGTCCGGGGCGCGGGCATAGACTTCATCACCTGGCTTGAATTGCTGGACGCGGGATCCCACACGCACCACGACCCCGGCCAAGTCATGGCCCAGCACCAAGGGAAATGAATAGGGCAGGATCAGTTTGAATTCGCCTTGGCTGATCTTGGAGTCCAGTGGATTGACGCTGGCGGCATGCACGCGGACCAGAACGTCGTGGTCACCCACTTCAGGGGCTGGTAGGTCGCCCATACGGCCACTGTTCCTGCCGTAGCGGTCGATTAAAAATGCCTTCATGGTGCTTTGCTCTCATAAGGGATGCAGCGCAGTGATCACCCGCCAGGCATCCAGGAATACCGGCGCTTTCCTTCGCGCCGGCGTCCGTTAGACGATGATCACGCCGGGTCTTGATAGCGTTCGGCAACATGGGACTGCCTGATTTGCCCGAGCAGCCCTTGGCGCGCTGCCTGCAAGGCATCCCAGCGTGCCTCTTCATGCAAGGGCGGTATGGTCACTGGCTCGCGACGATCAAAACCAACCAGCGCAGCATCGACCAGGTCACCGACTTCCATGATCTCATTCAGGGTATTGATATCGATGCCCGCGCGCTCCCATATCTCGGTACGGGTGGCCGCTGGCAGGACGGCTTGAACATAGACGCCTTTAGGGGATAGCTCCAGGCTGAGTCCCTGGGACAGAAACAACACGAAGGCCTTGGTCGCCCCATAGACCGACATCCCGAACTCCGGTGCCAGGCCAACAACGGAGCCGATATTGATGATCGCACCGTCACCCGCTTTGACCAGGCGTGGGGCGATGGCGCTGGCCAGCCGGACCAGCGCGGTGGTGTTGAGCGACACCAGGTGCGCGACGCTGTCGGTCGATTGCTCGATGAAGGATCCGGATTGGGCGGCACCGGCGTTATTGACCAGGATGCCGATGTTGGCGTCATCGCGCAGTCGGGCTTCGACGGCCGTCAGATCGCTGATCCGGGTCAGGTCGGCCTGGAGAATATCGACGGCAACGTTGTGTTCGCTGCGCAGCTTGGCGGCCAGCGCTTCCAGGCGCGCGCTGTCGCGGGCCACCAGGACCAGATCGTGTCCACGTTGCGCAAAGCGCTGGGCATAGACAGCGCCGATGCCGGTGGACGCGCCAGTGATGAGAACGGTTGTGCGAGTGTCCATGGGGCAGTCTCTTCTTCAAGGGGGTTGATGAGTGAGTCGCGCGCGCTGTCGTTCAGGCGTGCGGTCGGGTCTGGCCGGTGTTACCGCACGCTGGACTCAGCGAGCGTTGGGTAGTCGATGTAGCCCGTCGCACCACCTCCGTAGAGGGTAGCGGGATTGAACGCCGACAAAGGCGAGCCGGTTTTCAGCCGCTCCACCAGATCCGGATTGCCGATGAACGGCCGGCCGAAGGCGATCAAATCAGCCTTGTCTTCGACGAGTCGTGAGGTGGCCAGGTCCAGGTCGTAGCCGTTGTTGGCGATGTAGGTGTTTTTGAAGCGCTGGCGCAAAGCACCAAAGTCGAAGGGTGCAACGTCGCGCGGTCCGCCTGTCGCACCTTCGACCACATGCAGATAAACGATATCCAGGGCGTTGAGCTGGTCGACCAGGTAGTCGAACTGAGGCTGTGGCGCGCTGCTGGACACACCGTTGGCCGGCGAGACAGGCGATATGCGCAGGCCGGTGCGTTTGGCGCCGACTTCTTTCACGACGGCCGCGGTCACTTCCAGCAGCAGGCGAGCACGATTTTCAATCGAGCCGCCGTAGGCATCGGTACGCACGTTGGCGCCGTCCTTGATGAACTGGTCCAGCAAATAGCCGTTCGCGCCGTGGATTTCTACACCGTCAAATCCCGCAGCGATGGCGTTCGCCGCTGCCTGGCGAAAATCATTGACGATCCCGGGCAATTCGCTGATGTCCAGCGCGCGCGGCGCCGAGACGTCCTCGAAACGGTTGTTGACGAATACCTTGGTCGCCGGACGCAAAGCGGAGGGTGCCACTGGCGCGGCGCCGTTCTCTTGCAGGTCGACGTGGGAAACGCGGCCGACATGCCACAACTGCAGAAAAATTCGCCCGCCTTTGGCATGCACGGCATCGGTGACCGTACGCCAGCCGTCGATCTGCGCCTGGGTGTAGATCCCGGGTGTGTCCTGATAACCCTGCCCTTGCTGCGAAATCTGCGACGCTTCGGAGATGAGCAGGCCTGCTGACGCTCGCTGGCTGTAGTAAGTGGCAGCGAACTCGCTCGGTACAAAGCCTTGCCCCGCACGGTTACGTGTCAGCGGTGCCAGGACCACTCGGTTGGACAGCGTGAGATCACCCAGCTTATGGGGTGTGAACAGATTCCGGTCGGTCATGGCGTCTTGTTTCCGTAGGTTTGGATAAAGGATCGCGTGCAGTCTGGCGAGGCATCGACTCAGTCGAGCTCGGTCTGTTATTAGGATGATGATCGAAATCTAAGCTGTCAACGAATTTGATTACACCCGACATCTATGTATGATGCGAGCATGATTTTCGAGCAGCACGAGGGAGTGAAAAATGCGAGTGACCAAGGCCCAGGCCCAGGCAAATCGGGAGCACATCGTCAAGACGGCCTCTGTCCTGTTTCGCGAGCGAGGCTTTGACGGCGTAGGGGTGGCGGACCTGATGGCGGCCGCCGGCTTCACCCATGGCGGTTTCTACAAACATTTCGGCTCCAAGGCCGACTTGATGGCAGAAGCGGCCGCCAGCAGCCTTGCGCAATCGCTGACCGACAGCTCGGGCCTCGGCGTGCCTGGGTTCATCAATCTTTACGTGTCCAGGGACCACCGTGACGGCCGGGGCGACGGTTGCACCCTGTCGGCCCTGTGTGGGGACGCTGCGCGTCAATCGCCTGAGCTGAAGGCCACCTTTGCCAGCGGCGTGGAAAACACGCTGGCCGCACTCGAACGCCACTACGAGGCGGGGCAAGACGCGCCGCAGGAGACGATCAGGGCCAAGATGCTCGACACGTTGGCGCATGCCGTCGGTGCGATCATGTTGTCGCGCGCCTGTCCGGACGATTCCGCGCTGGCCGATGAAATACTCGAGGTTTGCCGCGCCCGGATAATCGCGGCGCTGCCGCCGTCGCCGGCGAAGCAGCCTTGATGCAAGGACACCGGGTACCGATTGACCTTATAGCGACGCCCTGACCACCAGTGGGCAATCCACGGGCTGGGCACCCGATACCTCGAGGTTCTCGATCAGGTGCCGGGCAGCCTGGCGACCGATCTCGTAGTACGGCAGTTGTACCGTTGTCAGGGGGGGGATGAACAACTCAGCGATGCCGATCATGTTGTCATAACCGAGCACAGCGACATCGTCGGGAATCTTCAGGCCACGGCCCAACAACAGCTGATAGGCACAAAAGGCAATGCGATCGTTGCCGCAGACCAGGATGTCGAATTGCGGACGGCCGTCGACGATATGCCGGTCAAGAATGGCGGCGGTTTCACCATAGGCGTCGTGATCGGAAAGGTCGTATTGCAGGAGTGCCTCGGGCGCGAGCGCGAATGTCTGGCAGGCGCGTTGCAGGCCTTGTTGGCGCAGGCGCCAGGCAACGCTCTTCCTGGGCAAATTGATGCACAGCGGGCGCCGATAGCCTTGGCTCAACGCATGCGCCATGGCTCGATGCTGTCCAGCTTCATCATCCGGCACATAACTGACCAACTGGTTGTCGTCCGCCAGGCAGTTGGCGAGCACCAGCGGTTTGCTCTTGAGTCGCTCGGGAATGCTCACCTGGCGCAATCCCATGGCGCTGAAGATCAATCCGTCAGGGCGATGCGACAGCATCAGGTCGATGTTCTGGTCGGTGGGCGGGTTGCTCAACAGGTTGAGAATGAAGACGTTCCAGCCTGCCTGCTGCGCGGTCTGTTCGATGGACAACAGCAACTCGACGGCGAATGGCGTGGTTGCAGTGTCCAACGCGAACACACCGATGGTGCGCGCCTGCAAGTTGTCGCCGCGCATCCTGCGCGCCGACAGGCTCGGTACGAATTGCAGTTCATCAATGGCGCGACGTACCCGCTGAAGGGTCTCGGGGCTCAGTTTTTCCGGCGTGTTGAGCGCGCGCGAAACCGTCATCAGGGATACGCCGGCCAGCTGTGCAACGTCTTTCACGGAAGTCATGCGAAGTGCGGCCAGTCAGGTTGACGCAGAATCATGACACAGGGCCCGGGCTTCTCGCGACTCCAATGGCGGTACTCACAGCCAGCCCGAGGCCAACGGCCACGCCTTGGGAATGGCGACGCGCCCGCCAGTGCCGTTTGCCAACAGTTTCACCCCGAGGCTGTCGGGCCGCGGATAGAGGCGGCTGCTGAGGCTGAAGCGGCCGTTTTCCTCAAACACTTCGATGGACGAGCGATCGAGAAACACCCGCAGGTGCAGTCGCGTTTGTGCCCGTTCTATCGACACGCTGCGCTGACCGCTCACCTGGGCGCCCGAGTGGCTGCGATCGAGCACCAGGCGTTGCAGTGACGCGTCGTAGTAAAGCAGGGTTTGCTCCTGATCATCGGCACTGCAGCGCAAGGCGATGCCCAGGTGGCCTTCGGTACAGTCGAGCAGATCCAGGTGCACGTGGATTTCGAGCCTGTCGCCTTTCACCTGCGGTACCCAGCGGCTGCCCGACTCGCCCCACGGCGCGATGCTCGGTAACGGCGCCTGGCGCAGCGCGACCAGTTCCCGCGCCGGAAACACGCCAAGGCGATCGCCCTGCAGTTCAAGCTCGCGGGGCAAGCCAAGCATGCCGCACCAGTGATGGGCCTGGCTCGGCATCGGGCTTTCCCACATGTCCAGCCAGGCCCACACCAGGCGCCGACCATCGGCGGCCTCCAGCGTTTGCGCGGCATAGAAATCGTGGCCGTTATCCAGTTCGATGAACGGCCCGCCGGTGAAGTGCCATTCACTGTCGAGCCGGCCAATGCGGTAGCCGGTCTGGTACTTGTTGAGTCGTTCGTAGCCAACTGGTCGCATGCCCTGGGGGGAGTACAGCAGTACGTCACGCCCGTTCAGGCGAAACAGGTCCGGGCATTCCCACATGTAGCCATCGCCCTCGTTGCCGCTGGACACGTAGTCGAGGAATTCCCAGGCGCGCAGGTCGGTGGAGCGGTACAACGGCAGCAGCGGCGTGTCGCCCAGGCGCGCGCCGGCAATCAAGTACCAATAGCCATCCGCCTGCCAGACCTTGGGGTCGCGAAAGTGCATGATCGCGGCTTGCGGTGCGTCCTCTATGACGGCGCCATGCTTGACGAACCGGACGCCGTCGACACTGGTGGCCAGGCACTGGACCTGGCGTATCAGACGTTCGTCGCCGACTTCTCCCAACCATGTGTGCCCGGTGTAGATCAGCGCCAGGGTGTCGCCACACACCACCGCACTACCGGAAAAACAGCCGTCGCGGTCGAAGTCATCCCCCGGTGCCAGGGCAATGGGCAGATGCTGCCAATGGACCAGGTCGGCGCTTTTGGCGTGCCCCCAGTACATCGGACCCCATTTGGCGTCGAAGGGGTGGTGTTGGTAGAACACGTGGTATTCGCCACGAAAAAACACCACCCCGTTAGGGTCGTTCATCCAGCCCGCGACAGGCGCCAGATGATAGTCAGGGCGATAATCGTCGATGACGCGGGACTGGGCGTCACTCAACGCCTGCTGCGCACGTTCGAGAGGAGTTGGCATGGGTGCGTTCATGGTATTCACAGACGGGGTCATAGAACGCCTGCTTTTGGCGAGCGCTGGGGGATGTCCTGTGCAAGGACTTCAATGACGGCAGGATGGCGTCTCAGGGCTGTATCGTCGGCATCGAACAGGTGCAGATTGTCGAACGCCAGTTGCAGTTCAACCCGATCGCCCACGTGCCATCCGGCGTTGACCTCGCAGCGACAGATCAAGGGTTCATCCTCGCCTGTCTCCAGGTGCACGTAGGTCTCGCTGCCCAGGTATTCGACCCCGGCCACGACGACTCCGGCGTTTCCCTGCGCGGCTATGAGCGACACGTGTTCCGGGCGAACCCCGAGGGTCAGCGGGCTGTCCGCTGCCAGGTGGGCGCTGTCGAAGGGAAGGGACGTCATCCCCAATAAAGGGCTATCGATCAGGCTGGTTTCGCCGGGAGTATGCAGGCGTGCCGGCAGAAAGTTCATCTTGGGCGAGCCGAGGAAACCGGCGACAAAACGGCTGGCCGGATGCTCGTAGAGTTCCCGTGGCGAGCCGACCTGCTCGATACGGCCGCCATTGAGCACGACAATCTTGTCGGCCAGGGTCATCGCTTCAACCTGATCGTGGGTCACGTAGATCATGGTCGAGCCCAATCGCCCATGCAGTCGGGCGATTTCGTTGCGCATCTGCACGCGCAGGGAGGCGTCCAGGTTGGACAGCGGTTCGTCGAACAACAGGATGTCTGGTTCCCGTGCCATGGCCCGGCCCATGGCGACCCGCTGGCGCTGGCCTCCCGAGAGTTCCCTTGGCTTGCGTTGCAACAGTTTGTCCAATTGCAGGATCTGCGCGGTTTTCAGCACCCGCTCGCGCAGGCTGGTCTTTTCGGTCTTGGCCAGCTTGAGGCCGAAGCTGATGTTGTCGTAGACGCTCATGTGCGGGTACAGCGCATAGGACTGAAATACCATGCCGACGCCGCGCTCGCGCGGTTCCAGGTCGTTGACCCGGCGTCCGTCGATCAGCAGGTCGCCGCCACAGATCGAATCCAGTCCGGCGATCAATCGCAGCAGGGTCGACTTTCCGCAGCCCGAAGGGCCGACGAAGACCACGAATTCACCCGCCGAGATTTCCAGGCTGACGTCGCGAAGAATGCGTGCGCCGCCCAATTGTTTGTTCACGTTGTCCAGCTTCAACTTGATCACGATGCTGTTCCTTTCTTGTCTGTGTTGGGCCTCAACCCTTTAACGCGCCGGCAGTGAGGCCGGAAACGATGCGGCGCTGGAAGATCAGCACCAGAACCACCAATGGGACCGTGACCAGCACCGACGCCGCCATCAACAGGCCCCAAGGCAGCTCATGGGGGCTGCCCCCGGAAATCAGCGCGATGGCGACCGGGACCGTGCGTTGCGAGTCGGTCAGGGTGAAGGTCAGGGCAAACAGGAACTCGTTCCAGGCGGCGATGAAGGCCAGGAGGCCGGTGGTGACCAGGGCCGGCCAGAGCAATGGCAACAGCACGCGGGTCAGCGTGACCCAGGGGGATGCACCGTCCATGATGGCGGCCTCTTCCAGTTCATGAGGCAGTTGTCCCATGAAGGTGGTCAGCACCCAGACGGTGAAGGGCAGGGTGAAAATCGTGTAGCTCAGGATCAACGCCCAGGATGTGTTGTACAGGCCTAGGGCACGGATCACCTCGAACAATCCCGACAGCACCGCGACTTGCGGAAACATCGAGACACCCAGGACCATCATCAACACCGTACCGCGTCCGCGAAACTTCACCCGACCCAAGGCATACGCGGCGGTCAGGCTGAGGAACAGCGCCAGCGTGACCACGCACAGCGCCACCACCAGCGAGTTGCCGATGGCCCGCAGGAACGAGGCCTGGTTGAGCACGGCGGCATAGTTGGAGAAATCCGGGTTATCGATCCAGTAGCTGACCTGGAACAAGGCGCTGGACGGCTTCAGCGACGTCACGATGGCGTAGTAGAAAGGGAAGACTGCATACACCAGCAAGATGCCGATCAGGCACCAGAACCCGAGACGCAGCAGGGCTTTTTTCAGCAGGCGCGGGCTCATGAGCGGACCTCCAGCTGACGGCGTCCGAGGTACAGGTAAACCATGGCGATCACCGCAACGACCAGGAACAGCAAGGTCGAGGCGGCGCTGCCGTAACCGACGTCCTGGAACTCCACCAGATGTTGGCGGGCATAGACCGACATGCTCATGGTGCTCGACGAGTTCGAGGTCAGCACATAGATGACGTCGAATACCCGCAAGGAATCGAGGATGCGAAAGATCGCCGCCACCAGCAACGCTGGCATCAGCAGCGGCAGGGTGACCCACCAGAACACTTTCACCGGGTGGATGCCGTCGACCCTGGCGGCTTCGTAGCAGTCGCTGGGCAACATCTGCAAGGCCGCCAGCATCAGCAGGGTGACGAAGGGCACGGTCTTCCAGACGTCGACGATGATCACCGCCCACATCGACAGATCCGCATCGGCGGTCCAGGCCAGGGGCGCGTCGATCAGGCCGAGGCCCAGCATCAGGTGATTGATGATGCCGAACTGATCGTTGAGCATCCATGACCAGATCTTCGCCGAGACGATGGTCGGGATCGCCCAGGGGATCAGGATCAACGCCCGCACCAGGGCGCGTCCGCCGAACTGGACGTTGAGCAGCAACGCCACCAGCAGCCCCAGGACGATTTCCAGCCCCACCGACACCACGGTGAAATGCAAGGTGTTGCGCACCGCGTTCCACCACTGTGGATCGACAAGCAGGCCTGACCAACCAGCACTGCTGTGAAACAGATAATTACTCAAGCCGACAAAGGTCGCGTCGCCGGTGTCGGCCAGGCTGGCGTCGGTCAGGCTGAACCAGAAGGTGCGCAACAACGGCCAGGCCGCCACCAGCGCCAGGCACAGCAGCATCGGGGTCAGGAACAGCCAGGCGGCGCGAACGCGACGGCGTTGTACCGGCGTTTCCCGGGTGAGCAGGTACTCGTCGTCGGGGGCGAGTGTGGTGGAGACAGACATGGTGATTTCCTTCCTTGTGGCTTACCAGTTCCGGCGTTTGATGCGCGTGAGTTCGCTTTCCAGTTCGGCCAGCGCCTGATCCACCGGCCGCTCGCCCGCCAGCACGCCATGCACTTGATCGAAGAACGCATTGGAGACCCGTGGATAGCGGTCGGCGGTGATTGAAGCGGGGCGCATGACCCCATCGTTGAGGATGCTGCGCAGTTGGCTGTAGTAAGGCATGGCCGCGAGCAATTCGGGGTCCTGGTACAGCGATTCGATCACTGGGTTATAGGCGCCAACCAGGGCGCGGTGTTTCTGCTGTTGGGCGCTGCTCAGGTAGCTCACCAGTTCTGCGGCGAGCTTGGGATTGGCGCTGTAGCGCGATACCGCCAGGCCCCAGCCGCCGAGGGTGGATGCGTGGGAACCCATCGCGCCGCCGCGGGGCAGGGGAGCGACGCCGACCTTGTCTTTAACCGCGCTGTCCTGGCTTTGCACCAGGGCCCAGACATAAGGCCAATTACGCATGAATAACGCATTGCCCGACTGGAAGACGCCGCGCCCTTCCTCCTCGGTGTAATTGAGCACGCCACGGGGGGCGATGTCCCCGACCCAGCTCTTGGCCAGGGTCAACGCCGCCCTTGAGGCCGGGCTGTTGACCACGATGTCGCCTTGCGCGTTGACCAGCCCGCCTTGGGGTTGGCTGCTGATCCACTCCAGGGCATTGCACGTCAGGCCTTCGTAGGCGCGGCCTTGGAATACATAACCCCAGGCATTGGCGTTCCCGGCATCGCGCTCGGCCTGCTGGACAGTCCTGGCGGTCGCCGTCATTTCCTCCCATGTCTGGGGCACGGGCTTGTTGTACTTCTCGAGCAGGTCCTTGCGGTAATACAACAGCCCTGAGTCGGTGAACCACGGCATGGTCACCAGGCGGCCGTTCACCGTGGCGTTGTCCACCTGGGCCTGGAAGTAACCCTGGGTAGCGTTGGCAGGCAGCACCTCGCGCAGATCCATCAAATGCTTGGCCAACATTCCCGGCCACACCATGTCGATCTGGATGATGTCGATGTCGCTGGACTGGGCGCTGAGGATCTGTTGGTAGAACGACAACCGCTCGGTCGCCGAGTTAGGCGTGGAAACCACCTCGACGCTGTTGCCGGTCTGCTTCGACCACGCCTCGACGGCTTCCTTGCAAAGCTGCAATTCAGCACCCACGGCACCGCAGGAAATCGTCAGGTTGGCGGCTGTGGAGAGGCACGGAAACCCGACACAAAGGCCGAGCAGCGCCGCTGGAAGGAGCGATTTGAGCTGTTTCATAAAGCCCTCTTTATTTTTGTTTTTAGAAAAGTTAACGTTAACATCGCCAAATGTAGCAGTGTATTTGCGATGAGGCATCCTTTTTTTCCTGAGTTTTGACAATTCAGAACCTGGGTGAAAAAGGCCGCTCACGGCAACAGAACAATAAAAACAAAACAGGGAAATCCACATGCAGAAAGCATCAAGCTGGCTACTCGCAAGCGTGCTCGGCGCCTCGGCGGCCACCTCTCAGGCCGCGACTCTGGAAGAGCGCATGGCCGCGTTCGAGGCCCGTGCCAGCGCAGCGGAAAAGCGTGCCGCCGCCGCCGAACAACAAACCCAGGCGCTTGCCAGGGAACTGCAGCAAATCAAACTCGCCGCGCCCGCCATGCAACCGTCAGTGTCCACCGCTGAGGCCCCCACGCTGGATGCACGCCTGGCCAAACTCGAAGCCCGCCAGCAAAGTACGGAAAAGCAGGGCAGTGGCCCACACCTCACTGACGGCTTCAGCTTCAAGGGCTACGCCCGCTCCGGGTTGCTGATCAATGATGGGTTGGGCGGCGGTCGTGGCGGCCCGTATACCACCCCGGCGGGCTCTGTCGGTGGCGCCGTCGGGCGACTTGGCAACGAGGACGACACCTACATGCGCATCGACCTGTCGAAAGAGCTGTACGCGCAGAACGGCACCCGCTCCAAATTCACGGTGTCCATCGCCGATGGCGTGGAGAGTTCCAACGACTGGACCGCCGAGGAAAGCAACCTGAACGTGCGCCAGGTGTTTACCGAACTCGATCACCTGGCGGCATTCAAGGGCAACTCGATGTTCGAAAATTCCACCCTGTGGGCAGGCAAGCGCTTCGACAGGGACAACTTCGACATCCATTGGCTGGACTCCGACGTTGTCTACCTGGCCGGCACCGGCGGCGGTATCTACGACGTGCAGATGAACAAGGACTGGCGCTCGAATTATTCGCTGATCGGTCGTAACTACGGGGATTTCAGCGAGGGCGGCGTCAATGCCGATGTGGAAAGCTACATCCTGACGTCCAACCAGTTTTTTGACGGTGGGCAGTGGCAGTGGATGTTCAACGCCATTGGTTCGAAGAAAAACGACTTCGGCACGCGCACCAATGAAGCGGGGCTGACGCCGGCCGATTCCGGCTTGCACAGCATGGTCGCCAATCACCAGAAAACTTTCTTCGGCCGCGAGGGCTTCTTCAAGACCGCGCTGCTCTATGGGCAGGGTTTGGGGGCTGAGGTCAAGAACATCGGCGCTGATGGCGAACTGATCGACGATGCCCGTGCCCTGCGTGTGGCGCTGTACGGCGAGACGCCCCTGGCGCCCAACTGGCGCATCGGCCCGAGCTTGTTGGCCGAGCAAAGCAAGGACCGCTACGTCAAGGGCGACGACTATCGTTGGATGACCCTGAACGTGCGGTTGGCCAACGAAATCAACAGCAATTTCGAAATGGCCTACGAGATGAGTTGGCAAACCATGCAACTCGACCCCAAGGGCTACCTGCAACGCAATGCGGTCGACGGCAACTTCTGGAAGTTCACGGTCGCCCCGACCTTCAAGCCCGACCTGGGCGATCTGCTCACGCGTCCCGAGCTACGCCTGTTCGCCAGCGTGATGAACTGGTCGTCGGACCTGGACCGGTACAGCACCACGGATTCCTTCGGCAAGACCGACTTCAACGCCGGCGGCGTCTGGCAGTACGGCATGCAGATGGAAACCTGGTTCTGAGACCCGCCAGTCGAGACCTGTGGGAGCGAGCTTGCTCGCGATAGCGGTGGATCAGCCTGGACAGGTGTTGGATGTGCCGCCGTCATCGCGAGCAAGCCCGCTCCCACAGGTAATGTGGTCCACTTAGGAAAAACGTGGACTCTGTGGCGAGGGGAGCTTGCTCCCGCTCGGCTGCGAAGCAGTCGTGAACCGGCGGTTGCGGTGTGTCTGATGCTCCGCATTCGGCAGGTTTTGGGGCCGCTGCGCAGCCCAGCGGGAGCAAGCTCCCTCGCCACGGTTGTCGACGGCTATTACCGTGCATGCCAACCCAGCTGACCTGAGATCTGTTGGGTGGCTTGCATCAGTTGCTTGACGTAGTCCTGCTTCAACTCTTCCCTGAAGCGAAAGCAGGGGGAATGAAACGCTCATCCCGCCGATCACGTGGCCAAAGCGGTCGCGGATTGGTGCCGCCAGGCAACGCATGTTGTCTTCGAACTCTTCATGATCCTCGGCGTAGCCTTGTTGGCGAACGGTCTCCAGTTCCTGCAGATACGCCTCGGCACTGGTCAAGGTATTGGCTGTGCGGCGCTCGAAGCTTTCCTGCGCAAGGTGCGCCAGCAGCTCTTCTTCTTCAAGCCAGGCCATCAGCACCTTGCCGATGCCGGTGCAGTACAGCGGTGCCCGCCGACCGATCCGCGAGTACATGCGCAGGTTGTACTTGGAGTCGATCTTGTGCACGTAGACGATGCTGCCTTCGTCGAGAATCCCCAGGTGGACGGTCTCGCCCGTCAGCTCGTTGATCCGCCGCATGCCCGGCTCCGCTTCCCGGACGATGTCGAGGTGGGGCAGGGCCTGGGCGCCCAGTTCGAAGAGCCGCACGCTGAGGCGATAGCGATCCTCGGCATCCTGCACCACATACCCCCGCGCCTTGAGCGACTGCAAAAAGCGATAAACCGTGGCCTTGGACATGTCCAGTTTGGTGGCGATTTCCGAGACGCCGCTTTCTTCCGGATGCTCGGCCAGTGCCTCGAGCACGGCCATGGTCCGGCCCACTGCCGACACCAGCTCGTTGTTTGGAATGACGCTGTTGTCCATGAAGGCTCCAACGTGAAAAGTAAAACCCAAGGATATACGCAAGCAGAACAAAACGCTGTTTCATTTTTGCTTGACGAGGCCGGAAATCTGACTAGACTCGGGCCTTGAGATAAAAATGAAACGCCGTTTTAAAAACAAGAAAGGCGCGTTGATTATGGATATAACGCTTAACCATGGCCCGGAGATCCGCTTCGCCCGTCCACTGAAGGTGGCGTTGGTAGGGGAATGCATGATCGAGATGCGTGGTGAACCGGGTGCCGCGATCATGCAGACCTTCGGTGGCGATACGCTCAACACCGCGGTCTACCTGGCCCGATTGAATCCCCGTGGCGCAGTTGCCCTGGACTACATGACGGCCGTAGGCAGCGATGCGTTCAGCGTTGCCATGCGCCGGTCCTGGCTGGATGAAGGGATCGGTGACGTCCATGTCCGCGTGATTGAAGACGCGCTGCCGGGGCTGTATTTCATCCAGACCGATCCGCGTGGCGAGCGGCGTTTCCTCTACTGGCGCGGGGAGGCAGCGGCGCGGCGCATGTTCGACGGCCCCGAGGCCGACACCCTGCTCAATGGACTGGCCGATTACGACTACGTCTACCTGAGCGGCATCAGCCTGGCGATCCTTACGCCAGAAGGGCGCCAACGCCTGATCCAGGCCTTGCATCTGGCGCGCCGAGGGGGCACGCGCATTGTTTTCGACAACAACTACCGTCCCCACCTCTGGCCCGATCCCGAAGCGGCCCGGCAGGTCTACCGCGAACTATTGCGCCTGACCGACCTGGCCCTGATCACCTGGGAAGATGACGCCATCCTGTTCGGCTACCGCGACACCGATGCCTTGTTCAGTGCTTATGCGCAGGAGGGAGTCGGCGAAGTGGCCCTCAAGCGCGGCGCCGACTCCTGCTTGATCCAATGCCCGGCAGGCCGTTTCGAAGTGCCCGCCCAGCATGTTGCCCATGTCATCGATACCACCGCCGCCGGCGATTCGTTCAACGCCGCTTACCTGGCCTGCCGCCTGCGGGGCGGCGACCCGGAGCAGGCCGCCCGCTGGGGTCATCGCCTGGCGGCCCAGGTTGTCCAGTATCGGGGGGCGCTGATTCCCCAGGCGGCGATGCCGAACATGGGCGCGTCCTCTCTTTCTTCTGTTGCACAGGTCTGACTTTATGAAAATCGTTGAAGCGCGCGTCATCGTCACCTGCCCGGGTCGCAACCTGGTCACGTTGAAGATCGTCACCGATGAAGGCCTCTACGGCATTGGCGATGCAACCTTGAATGGCCGCGAACTGGCGGTCGTCGCCTATCTGGAGGAGCACGTCCTGCCCGCGCTGATCGGCCGCGATGCCCATCGCATCGAAGACATCTGGCAGTACCTCTATCGCGGTGCGTATTGGCGCCGTGGCCCGGTGACCATGACCGCTATCGCCGCCGTCGACGTGGCACTCTGGGACATCAAGGCCAAGGCCGCGAACATGCCGTTGTACCAGTTGCTCGGTGGCAAGAGTCGCGAGCGGGTAATGGTCTACGGGCATGCCACCGGCAAGGACATCGAAGGCTGCCTGGACGAAGTCGCTCGCCATGTCGAGTTGGGCTACAAGGCCGTGCGCGTGCAATGCGGCATACCGGGTATCGCCACCACCTACGGCGTCGCCAAGCGCAGCGGCGAACGCTATGAGCCGGCCGACAGCGACCTGCCCGCCGAACACGTCTGGGACACTGCCAAATACCTCAATTACGTACCCAAGCTGTTCGCCGCCGTGCGCGAGCGCTTTGGTGATGACTTGCATATTCTCCATGACGTGCACCATCGCCTGACGCCCATCGAAGCGGGGCGCCTGGGCAAGGCCGTGGAGCCGTACAACCTGTTCTGGCTCGAAGACTGCACGCCAGCCGAAAACCAGCAGAGCTTTCGCCTGATCCGCCAGCACACCACCACGCCCCTGGCGGTTGGCGAGGTGTTCAACTCCATCCATGACTGCCGCGAGTTGATTCAGGAGCAGTTGATCGACTACATCCGCACGACGCTGGTGCATGCCGGCGGCATCACCCATGTGCGGCGCATTGCCGATTTCGCAGCACTGTTCCAGGTGCGTACCGGTTTTCACGGCGCCACCGATCTGTCACCGGTGTGCATGGGGGCGGCCCTGCATTTCGATACCTGGGTGCCCAATTTCGGCATCCAGGAACATATGCCTCATGAAGAGCACATCGATGAAGTCTTTCCCCATGCCTATCGCTTCGAGGACGGCCATTTCACGCCCGGCGATGCGCCGGGGCATGGCGTCGACATTGATGAAGACCTCGCCCGCCAATACCCCTACAAGCGCGCCAGTCTGCCAGTCAACCGTCTTGAAGACGGCACGCTCTGGCACTGGTGAAGCGTTTCCAACCCATCAAGCGGCGGGGCGGATGTCCCCGCCAGGAGTGACCCGATGAAAGCGTTCCAGGTAAGAGCACCCTTCGAGTTCGGGCTGGCCCAGGTCGACCGACCCCAGGTCGCCCATGGCGAGGTCCAGGTCGATGTGGCCTACGCCGGCATCTGCGGCTCGGACATGCACATCATTCATGGGCAGAACGCATTCGTGCGTTTCCCCCGAGTCACCGGCCATGAGTTTTCCGGGGTGATCCGGCAAGTTGGCGAAGGTGTCGAACACCTGCAAGTGGGCGACCGGGTGTGCGTCGATCCGGTGATCAGTTGCGGCACCTGTTATCCCTGCCGTATCGGCCGACCGAATGTCTGCACACGGCTGCAAGTGATCGGCGTGCATCGCGACGGTGGCTTCAGTGAACAGGTCTGCGTACCGGCCGAGAATGCCCACCGCTTGCCCGATTCGATGTCCCTCAGCCACGGTGCCCTGGTGGAGCCTTATTCCATTGCCCTGAATGTGCTCGATCGTATGCAGCCCCATCCGGGCGACAGCGTGCTGATCTACGGTGCCGGTGTCATCGGCCTGACCCTGGTGCAGATGGCCCGGGCGTTGGGGCTGACCGACATCACCGTGACCGATGTCATCGACAGTCGCCTGGAGACGGCGCGGGCACTGGGTGCGAGCCGGACCCTCAACGGCCAGCAAGTCGATGTCGAAACCACAATGCGGGAACTCACCCAAGGTGAAGGCGTGCCGTTGATTGTCGACGCCGCCTGTATCCCGGCACTGATGCCGCAGATGGTGCGCCTGGCCTCGCCGGCCGGACGCATCGGCCTGCTGGGGTTCAATGCCACGCCCAGCGACCTGGTGCAGTTGGAGATGATCAAGAAGGAACTGACCCTGGTGGGCTCACGGCTCAATAACCGCAAGTTCCCCAAGGTGATCGAACTGATCGCCAGCGGCCAGTTGCAGGTCCAGGACCTGATCAGCCATCGCGTCACGTTCGACGAAATGCCCGGTGCCATCGACCTGATCGAAAAACACCCCGAGCAAACCCGAAAGGTACTGGTGGAACTGACGAACGCCCACCACTGATCTTCCGACCTTATCGTGCCCGAGTGCGGGCACCCTCACCGAATAAACACAACAAGCGGGAGGCTCCACCATGTTTGGTCAAGGACGTAGCTTAATCATCATCATGCTGTTCCTGGCCGGGGTCATCAATTACCTCGACCGCTCGGCATTGTCTGTGGCGGCGCCTTTCATCCAGAAGGACTACGGTCTGAGTACGGGTGAAATGGGCATGATCTTCAGCAGTTTTTTCGTCGGCTATGCCGCCTTCAATTTCATCGGTGGCTGGGCCGCCGACCGTTACGGCGCCAAGACCACGCTGCTGTTGGCCATGGTCTTGTGGTCGTTGTTCAGCGGCCTGACCGTGTTGACGGTGGGCTTCGCTTCGCTGGTGCTCATCCGGATTCTGTTCGGCATGGGCGAAGGACCGCTGAGCGTTACCACCAGCAAAATGGTGAACAACTGGTACACCCCCAAGCGCAGGGCGCGGGCGATCGGCGCGTCGATGTCCGGCACGCCGCTGGGCGGGGCGATTTCCGGTCCAGTGGTGGGCTTCATCGCCGTCACCTACGGCTGGAAGATCTCGTTCATTATCATCATGCTGATCGGCCTGATCTGGGCTGCCGTGTGGTTCAAGTTCGTCAAGGAACGGCCCGAAGGCGAGGGTGCCGAGGATATACTCCGAGCCGAGGGGCAAAGCGAGCTGGCGGCACAACCGGTGTTCCCACTGCGCTTCTACCTCAAGCAACCGACGGTGCTGTTCACGTCCTTGGCGTTCTTCTCCTATAACTACACGTTGTTTTTCTTCCTGACCTGGTTTCCCAGCTACCTGACCATGGCCCACGGCCTCAACGTCAAGGACATGAGCATCGCCACGGTCATTCCCTGGGTTTTGGGTTTCCTCGGCCTGGCTTTGGGCGGCTTCATCTCCGACTTCGTGTTCAAGAAAACCGGAAAGATGATGTTCTCGCGCAAAGTGGTGCTGGTGACCTGTCTGTTGGCCTGCGCCGCTTGTATCGCCTGTGCCGGGATGGTCAAGACCCTGTATCCGGCAGTCATTCTCGTCGCCTTGGCGGTGTTCTTCCTGTACCTCACCGGGGCCATTTACTGGGCGATCATCCAGGACACCGTACCGGCGGCACGAGTCGGTGGCGTCAGCGGCTTCATGCACTTTCTGGCGAACACCTCGGGCATTGTCGGCCCGACCTTGACCGGCTTCCTGGTGCAGTTCACCGGCTCGTTCACCAGTGCGTTCCTGCTGGCGGGGTTGTTGACGGTGATCGGTGCCGTGTGTGTGGCGCGCTATGTAAAACCCCTGGCGGTGGCCAATATCGGTGACTCGGCTGCACAAGGCTCGCAACCGGCTTCGGCCCTGAGCCATCCCTGAACAGAAGGAGCGTATTGATGCCTGTTGTGAAACGAGTGCCCTCCACCGGCGCGGCACCGCAGATCGGTATTGTCCACCTGGGCTTGGGCGCGTTTCATCGCGCACACCAGGCGGTCTACCTGCAACGCCATCTCAATCGTCGTGGTGAAAGCGACTGGGGGCTGTGCAGCGCCAACCTGCGTTCCAATCGCACCTTGGTCGATCAATTGCGTGGGCAGGACGGTCGCTACCATGTTGCCGAGTTCCGCGACCGCGAACAGGTGACGCTGCGCGAGATCGGGGTCTTGCGCCAGGCCTTGTATGTGGGCGAGGGCGGCCATGACCTGGAGCTGCTATTGCAGCGCATGGCCGAGCCGCAAACGCGGATCGTTACCCTCACCGTCACCGAAAAAGGTTATTGCCTGAGCCCGTCCTCGGGGCAACTGCGCAGCGAAGATCCGTTGATTGCCCATGACCTTGCTCATCCGCAAGCGCCGCGCTCAGCGCCTGGCATTGTCCTTGAGGCCCTGCGTCGCCGTCGTACCGCCGGCATCCCGCCATTCACGGTGTTGTGCTGCGACAACATGCCGGATAACGGCCAACGCACCCGTCAGGCGGTCAGCGCATTGGCGGCGCTGCAGGATGAGAGGCTGGCGCGGTGGATCGAGCAACAGGTAGCGTTTCCCAGCTGCATGGTCGACCGCATTGTGCCCGCGATGGACGGCGAGTCCTTCCGGCGGCTGGAGCAACTGGATTGTCACGACCCGGCGGCAGTGGTCTGCGAAAGCTTCAGCCAGTGGGTGATCGAGGATCACTTTCCCCTTGGTCGCCCGGACTGGGAAGTGGAAGGCGTACAGATGGTCAAAGACGTGCGCCCGTTTGAAACGATGAAGCTGCGCATGCTCAATGGCAGCCATTCGTTACTGGCCTACGTGGGGTTGCTGGCCGGCCATGAGTCGGTGTTCGACGCCGTCAGTGACGCGAATCTGGCACGGCTCTTCGAGCGTTACATGGCTGAGGAAGCGGCGCCTACCCTGGACATGCCGGCGGGCATCGATCTTTCGCTGTATGCCCGCGATCTGAAGGCGCGCTTTGCCAATGACAGCCTGCAACATCGCCTGCGCCAGATCGCCATGGACGGTTCGCAGAAACTGCCGCAACGCTGGTTGCTCGGTGCCCGGCAGTTGCTCGACCAGGGGCGAGGTATCGGCTGTACCGCGCTGGGCATCGCGGCATGGATTCATTACTGCACACGACCTTTGCCTGGTCATCCGATGCACGTGATTGATGACCCTTTGAGTGCGACTTTTGCCGATCTGGCGGGGCGTTTCGACGGCGCATCGTTGGTGGAAGCCTTTCTCGATTTGGACGAAGTCTTTCCGGCCGCGTTGTCGGAGCGCCCGGCGTTTCGTGAGGCTGTGCAAGGTGCTTATGGCGCCCTGATTCGCGACGGCATCGACAGTTTTTTGCAGACCTTTGTCGCACCCAACTAACAAAAAGGAGAACAACATGGAACAGACATGGCGTTGGTTTGGCCCCAAAGACCCGATCTCCCTGGCGGACGTTCGCCAAACCGGTGCGACCGGCATCGTCACCGCATTGCACGAAATCCCTAATGGCCAGGTGTGGCCGGTGGAGGCTATCGCGGCTCGTAAAGCGATGATCGAAGCGGCCGGTTTGAGCTGGTCAGTGGTGGAAAGCATTCCGGTGCACGAGGACATCAAGCGAGGCTGCGGGCGGCGTGACGAGTACATTGCCAACTACCAGCAAAGCGTGCGCAACCTGGCGAGCTGCGGCATCGATATCGTGTGCTACAACTTCATGCCGGTATTGGACTGGACTCGCACCGACCTGACCTATGAGCTGGCGGATGGTGGCTGGGCGCTGCGTTTCGATCAAACCGCGTTTGCCGCCTTCGACCTGTTCATCCTCCAGCGTCCGGGGGCGCAGGCTGAATACAGCGCCGAGGATATCCAGCAGGCCAAGGCCTACTTCGAACAACTGACGCCAGCCCGACGCGAAACCCTGGTCAACACCTTGATTGCTGGTTTGCCCGGCGCCGAGGAACACTACAGCCTGGACAATTTTCGTGACTTGCTGCGCACCTACGCCAACATCGACGAGGCCAAGTTGCGTGAACACCTGGGGTATTTTCTGCGTGCGGTGATCCCGGTGGCGGAGGAAGTGGGGGTACGCATGGCGATCCATCCGGACGATCCACCTCGGGCGCTGCTGGGGCTGCCACGCATCCTCTCCACCGCTGAAGATGCCCAATGGTTGTTGGATGCCGCCCCGAGTCCGGCCAATGGCCTGACGTTCTGCACCGGTTCCTATGGTGTGCGCGAAGACAACGACCTGGTGGCGATGGCCAAGCAGTTTGCGCCGTTCATCTACTTCACTCACTTGCGCTCAACCCGCCGGGAGGCCGACCCACGCAGCTTTCACGAAGCCCATCACCTGGGTGGCGACGTCGACATGGTCGGGGTCATCAGTGCCTTGGTGGCCGAAGAGCGCAGGCGTGAGCGCGAAGGTGGCCCGCGCTTGCCGCTACGACCGGACCATGGGCATCAACTGCTCGATGACCAGCACCGCAAAAGCAATCCCGGCTACTCGCTGATCGGTCGCCTCAAGGGCCTGGCGGAAATCCGTGGTGTGGAACTGGCCGTGCGGAAACAGTTGGGCTGAGGCTTGAAAATAAACAGGGGAAATCTGTCAGGCCAAAAAGCCTGTGGCGATGCGTCAGTTACCGAGGGCTTTTGTGGCGAGGGGATTTATCCCCGTTGGGCTGCGAAGCAGCCCCAAGGATTGAATGCGATCAGCCTGACACACCGCAGTGACTGGCTTGGGGACTGCTGCGCAGCCCAACGGGGATAAATCCCCCCTCGCCACAGGTTCGGTGTGCAGTTGAGTGAGTTTGAGTGATCCACATCAACGCCCATCCACCGCCGGTCTAATCGCTCATGTCTTCCGGCCCCAGCGCCTGCAACCAACGGTTCTCCGAGCGGCTCAGATGCTGGCGCATGGAGGTCTGAGCACCGAGCACATCCTTGTTGGCGACGGCGTGCAGGATCGCCTCATGCTCGATGACGGCGGCTTCCCAGGTCAACGCGTTCTCGGAGTGCTTGCTCAGGTGTGCCGAAATAGGGTTGTGTCGTTCATCAAACAGCGCGGTGATGATCCGGACCAAAGCAGAGTTACCGCTCATTTTGGCCAGGCGCTGATGAAACCTGCGGTCGTCCTCCAGAGGGGGCTGGCCGTTGGCGATGCTGGCGCGCATGGCGTCGATACATTCCTGCAGATAGCGGTAGTCGCTTTTTTTGCCGTGCAAACAGGCCAGGACCACCGATTCGCCTTCGATCAAGGCGCGCGCCTGCATCAATTCCGACGGGCTCTCGCCCAAGGTTTCGCTCTTGTTTTTCCCGTCCGTGGACCGGGTGCGCACGTACACGCCCGAGCCCATCTTGATTTCAATGTCGCCCTCGATTTCCAGGGCGATGAGTGCCTCGCGCAGCGAAGGCCGGGAAACCCCCAGCAGTTGAGTCAAATCGCGTTCGGGAGGAAGCCTGGAGCCTGCCTTGAAGTCCTCCTGGACGATGTAGGTTCGCAGTTGGTCAGCAATTTTCTGGTACGGCTTTCGCTCAGCGGCGTTGATCGGTGAGACCATGGCAACGGTGTCCATCGGATAGTCTGCGAAGGCTACCATAGGCGCTTGATGCTGTTCATTCATGTGGGAGCGGTGGTGCGGCAATCACATCACCGCGCCAATCTGCCAAGGCACAAACTCGTTATCGCCCAAACCGTTTTCTTCACTGCAGGTGCGGCGTCCGGAAGCGGTATCGAGCATCAATTGGAACAACCGTTCACCGGCCTCGGCCACCGACTCCAGGCCATCGACAATGCCTCCGGCGTTGAAGTCCATGTCCAGCTCCATGCGTTGGAACAGGCGAGTGTTGGTGGCGATTTTCAAGGAGGGCGTGGGCTTGCACCCGTAAGTCGAACCGCGGCCCGTGGTGAAGCAGATGAGATTCGCGCCGCCCGCCACCTGGCCGGTCGCGGACACGGGGTCGTAGCCGGGCGTGTCCATGAACACCAGACCCTGGGTATCGACCGTTTCCGCGTATTGGTAGACGCCCATCAACCCACTGGCTCCGGCTTTCGCCACGGCACCCAGGGATTTCTCTAGGATGGTGGTAATGCCCCCGGCCTTGTTGCCTGGCGAGGGATTGTTGTTCATGTCACCGTCGTTGTGGCGCACGTAGGCTTCCCACCAACGGATCCGCGTCATCAATTTTGCCGAGATGTCAGCGGAGGCGGCGCGTGCCGTCAGCAGGTGTTCGGCGCCATAGATTTCCGGTGTTTCCGACAGAATGGCGGTGCCGCCATTTCGCACCAGCAGGTCTACAGCGGCGCCGAGTGCTGGATTAGCAGTAATGCCTGAGTAACCGTCCGAACCGCCACATTGCAAGCCGACGCTCAGGTGGCTGGCTGCAACGACAGTACGCTGGAGATCGTTGATGATTGGCAGCATCTGTTCGATATGGGCGATGCCACGTTGCACGGCTTCGCGAGTACCGCCGGCGTCCTGAATGATCAGGCTGGCCTTGAGCGGCGCTGGGCGATCGCCGAGCTCATCCATCAAGGGGATGAGTTGGTTGACCTCGCAACCCAGGCCGATCAATAACACGCCAGCGAAGTTGGGGTGATCGGCATAACCGCGCAAGGTGCGCTTGAGGATATCGATGCCTTCACCCGTGGCCCCCATGCCACAGCCGCTGCCATGGGTAATTGCCACGACGCCATCGACGTTGGGAAAGTCTTTCAGGCGTTCGGCAGAGAAGGCATTGGCGATGTGTTTGCACACGGTTGCCGAGCAGTTGACGCTGGAAACAACCCCGATGTAGTTGCGGGTACCAACGCGCCCATCATCGCGCACGAAACCCTCGAACGTCGCCGGCTCACCGCTGAGCACGGTAGGTATATAAACGTTCTGCACGCTCTGTTCGGCATTGGTCGTGGGCATGTCCAGGTTGTGCACGTGGACATGATCGCCAGGCTCGATGTCCTGTGTCGCCTGGCCGATGGTCTGGCCATACTTGAGTACTCGCTGGCCTGCCAGCGCCCGGCGCAGGGCGATCTTGTGGCCGGACGGAATCGGCTGCCGGGCGACCAGCGCGATGCCGTCGGCGTTCAGCTGTTGCCCTTCGGCAATATCGCCTCGAGCTACGGCAACATCATCACCGGGGGTTAAAACAAGCAAAGAAGACGGCGGGTTCATGGTGCGTCTTCCTCCTAGCACTCGATGATTGCTTTGACGACACCCTGCTTGGGGTCGAGCAAGGTGCTGAACGAATGGGCGACGTCGCTGAGTGTCAGTCGATGGGTGTTCAGGGCGGCGTCCGGGATCAATCCGTTGCGCAAGCATTCTTCCACGTGCCGGAAGTCTTCCTGGGTGGCGTTGCGACTGCCCATCAGCGTGGCTTCACGCTTGTGAAACTCCGGGTCGGAAAAGGTGATGGAGTCCCGTACCACCGAAATCATCACGTAGGTGCCGCCGTGGGCGATGAACTCGAACCCGCGCTCCATGGCCCGGGCATTGCCCGTGGCATCGAACACCACGTCGAAAAAATCGCCCTCTGTCAGTTCGGCCAGGGCCTGCTTGTCACCTTCGCCGATTTGCACGGCCGCGTGGATATCCAAGTGTTGCTTACAAAACGCAAGACGATCTTCACGGGTATCCAGGACAGTGACTTGCGCCCCGCGCAGGCTGGCGAAGATCGCCGCCGCCATGCCGATCGGCCCGGTGCCGACCACCAGTGCGCGTTTACTCGCCTGGACATTTGAGCGCCGCACAGCATGAGCGCCGATGGACAGGAACTCGATCATCGCCGCCTGATCGAGGGTAACCCCCACGGCCTTGTGTACGAATTGGTGGGGTACGCTCAGGTATTCGGTGAACGCCCCGTCGCAATGAACCCCCAACACTTGAATACGGGTGCAGCAGTTGGTCTTGCCCTGGCGGCAGGCGATGCAGGTTCCGCAGGAAAGGTAGGGCATCACGTAGACAACATCACCGATGGCGAGGTCGCTGGCGCTGTCCGGCTCTTCTACAACCCCGGAAAACTCATGACCCATGACACGCGGGTATTCGAGGTAGGGCTGGTTGCCGGTGAAGATATGCAGGTCAGTGCCGCAGACCCCGACGCGCTTGACCCGGATGAGGACCTCGCCCGGTTTCCTGAGCGGTTTTTCGCGCTCGATGGCGGTTAACGAGCCGGGTTCGTTACAGATGACAGTCAGCATGGTAATGCTCCTTGGCGGGCGCTAGGGCGTCGGAGGTCACCCAGTGGGAGAGGGGCACTGAGCACCCGAGTGGCGGGAAATCTGAACATCTGGAGATCTCTTTTTTGTTGTAGGCGGACAGCTATCCGCTCGGATGACCTTCGCCCAAAAAACTACACGCCGGAAAAAATATTGGCAAGACCAATCTAAAAAAAACAAGATTGGACTGACCAGTGTGAGATTTGTAGAGCCCTTTACTCGCACCGCCAAAATCGATGGATAAAAAGGCAAAATGGGCTGATTCTGCTGCCAAATGGCGAGTGGATTTCTATGAGGCGTTTTGATGAGCACGCAATGGAAGGAAAAAGGCTGCGGTGTTTGCCGGGGGCTATGGGAGTCCGGCCAGCATCCTCCTGAGCTTGCCGTGAGCATCGTTCTCCATTCCCGCTTGCATCGATGTTCATCCTGCGGCGCGTTCTGGGAGCAGCTTGAGCGTTATGCCGATGTCATTGGTGAGCAGCAGGCGCGGGAGTTGTATCCGGAGGCCTTCAAGGTGGAGGAGCGCCACCAGTAGATTCGAGAGGATTCATCCGGTTGAGCGAGCGAGGAGTACCCGATGAAGGATGCCTGACTACACTGGACGCGCGGTAAATGGAACAGTGCCGCAGTTGGAAGCATAAGGGAGAGCTGGATGAAAAATATATTGTTTCTGATTTTATACTTGGGCGGCGGTGTTGGATTATATCGCTGGGTCGATTTCTTGCGCCCTGTAGGAGAAGGACTTAATGGCTTTTACTCGTGGGTTTGGTTAGATTCCGGTTCTGAGCTTGCGATTCGTCAATTTCTAAGTTTTTCCTATGCAAGTTTTTTTTATTTGGTGTGGATGGCGATATTTCCTGAGCCTGCAAAAAGCTACGTCTATACAGTGGTTGGGAGTAAGGTCGTTTCCTCGTTTCTCAGAAGCATGGCGTTATTTGTTTCATGTCTTTTAATTCTCGGTTTAGTGGGGGTAGGTTTGGTGAAACGTCCTTACAGCGCATTCCATCAGTATTTTTCACTTCTGGTTACTTGTGTGCTCCTTGGTGGCTGGACTATATATCTTAAGGATTTTTTTCTGACGGCTGCGAATTACATGGGAAGAAAATATAAATGAGTGACCAGCATCGATGGATGGAATGGTGCAGCAGGTGAGGGTACGCGCGGCGGGGAGGTGGTAAAGCTGGCGCAACCGGTTGAGATTGAGGCTGCTGGGGAAACCCAATGCTGTGCGTATGAGCACGAGGGGCGTGGTGTGTTGGACCTATTGATGGATTTTCTAATTAATGAGCTGTTTTATAAAATCGGCTTTGCTTTTCTCGTTTTTATAACCGGAGGGCGATTCAAGGGTGAAAGTAGCTATTATTACTACTTGGTCTGCTTGGTGGGCTTTCTACTAGTGCTCAGTACGGTGGTGTTGATTTTCTTGGCGTGGGTGATGTGGTTCTGACGCGTACGCAAAAGTTGGCAGGGGGAAACGTTCCTGAATAGCGTCGCGAGTAGATAAACCGTTATTCTCAAGCACTCATCTGTTTAACCGCCGCAATGGCTAAGACACAATCAGATTGAGCCAAATTCACCCACCCCATTCCAACGTTGATCCAGTTGAACCGAGCTCCCTCCACCTTGTCATTCATCTGTCAGGAACGACAACATGATGGAGTTGCTTATGCGACCAATGGATTTCACCAGCCTATCCCTCGCCGCGCTGCTCTGCGCGGCTTGCTCAAGCCAACCGGCCGCGACATGGAGTTATGAAGATGCCCAGGGGCGAGCCAATCTGCCGCCCGACCAGGCCTACCCTGAGCTGTTCGAAGCGGTGCAACGCGGGCAGCTTTTCACTGACCAGAAACACTTCGTGGATGCGCTGCCCAAGCGTGATCCTGCGAAAATCCGCGCCGATTACCTGGCTCGCCGGGGCAGCGATGGCTTTGATCTGAAAACTTTCGTGCAAGACAATTTCATCGAATCCGGCGAGGCGCAAAGCCCGGCATCGAAACCTGGCGCTTCGATCGAAGAACACATCGACAACCTCTGGCCGGTGTTGAGCCGCAGCTACAGCCAGGTGCCGCAATACAGCAGTTTGCTGCCGTTGCCGCAACCCTATGTGGTGCCGGGCGGGCGCTTTCGCGAGATGTACTACTGGGATTCCTACTTCACCATGCTGGGGCTCGAGCAAAGCGGTGAGAGGGCCCGGGTTCGCCAGATGACCGACAATTTCGCCTACATGATCGATACGTACGGCCATATCCCCAATGGCAATCGCACCTACTACCTGAGCCGGTCGCAGCCGCCATTCTTTGCCTATATGGTGGAGTTGCAGGCACGTATCGAAGGCGATCAGGCCTATGGGCGATACCTGCCACAGTTGCAGAAGGAATATGCCTATTGGATGGACGGAGCCCAGACGCTCAAGTCTGGGACGGCCGCCAAGCACGTGGTCAAACTGGCCGATGGCAGTGTGCTCAATCGCTATTGGGATGCCAGCCCGACGCCTCGCCAGGAGTCCTGGCTGCAAGACGTCAAGACTGCCGAGCAGGCGCCGGACAGGCCCAAGGAGGAGGTCTGGCGTGATTTGCGTGCTGGCGCCGAAAGCGGCTGGGACTTCAGTTCTCGCTGGTTGGGCGATGGCCAGGACCTGGCGACCATCCGCACTACATCCATTGTGCCGGTGGACCTGAACAGCCTGATCTATCACCTGGAGCGCACCATCGCCAAAGCCTGCGAAACCGTCCACAACACACCATGCGTGCAGGCTTATGGGCAGCGCGCCGAACGGCGTCAGCATGCTATCGAGCAGTATTTGTGGAGTGCTGAAAAAGGCTTCTACGTGGACTACGACTGGCAGCAAAACCAACAACGCCAGCCACTCACCGCCGCTGCGCTTTTTCCGCTGTTTACCGGCCTGGCCTCCACCGAGCACGCCAATCGCACCGCCGACGCGGTACGCGAAGGCCTGCTGCGCCCCGGCGGCATCGCCACCACCCAGGTCAACAATGGCCAGCAGTGGGATGAGCCCAACGGCTGGGCACCGCTGCAATGGGTGGCGGTGGAGGGGCTGGACCGCTACCAGCAAACGGCACTGGCGCAGCAGATTGGCAGTGGTTTTTTGCAGCAGGTCCAGAACCTCTACCGCAAGGAGAACAAGCTGGTAGAGAAATACGATTTATCCGGGCGTGGCGATGGCGGAGGAGGCGGCGAATATGAGTTGCAGGACGGCTTTGGCTGGACCAACGGGGTGACGCTGAAACTGATGGGCAAGTATGGCGCAACCCCTCTCACCACCAGGCCGTAGACTGAACACTGTGGCGAGGGAGCTTGCTCCCGCCGGGCTGCGCAGCAGCCCTTGAGTTCCCCTCACCACCATGAACTCGCCAAGTCTCAAGTCAGCGCCATCGCACCATTCGGCACATCACCCTCCGGCAACGCCACGTGCGGGCTGCCCGGCGTCAAAATGACCTTCCTGCAATCCTCCTGCTTCTTGTCGAAAAGCTTGTAGCCCTCGGCGGCCTGCTCCAGCGACATCCGGTGGCTGATGATCACCTCAGGGGACAAACGACCGGTCTCGATATGGCCAAGCAGTTCGGGCAGATAACGCTGCACGTGGGTCTGGCCCATCTTGAAGGTCAGGCCTTTGTCGAACGCATCGCCAAACAGGAAACCGTGGATGAAGCCGGCATACACCCCCGGCACGCTCACCACACCGCCACGCCTGACTGCCGCGATGCATTGGCGCAGCGCCTTGCCGCTGCTGCCTTCGAGCTTGAGCGTGGCCAGTACCGTTTCGGTGGTGCTGCCCTTGGCCTCGAAGCCCACCGCATCGACCACACCGTCCACGCCGCGCATGCCTCTGGTCTGACGAATGATCGTGTCGGCAGGGTCGTCGTCTTCATCGAAGTTGATCGGAATCACGCCGTAGGTTTGCTGCGCGTAGGCCAGGCGATAGGGATGATGATCGACCATGAAGATCTGGTCGGCGCCCAGCATCCGCGCGCAAGCGGCACTCAACAGACCGACGGGCCCGGCGCCGTAGATCGCGATACTCGAACCCTTGCCGATCCCGGTGTTGGTGACCGCTTGAAACGCGGTCGGCAAGATGTCCGAGAGGAACAGGACCTTTTCGTCCGACAGGGTCCCCGGTACCTTGAACGGCCCGGTGTTGGCCTTTGGAACACGTACGTACTCGGCTTGGCCGCCCGGTATGCCGCCGTACAGATGGCTGAAACCGAAAAGCGCCGCGCCCGGTGCAATGGCCTTCTTGTTCAGGATCGCGCCACGCCCGGTGTTGGTGGTTTCACAAGCGGCGAACAGATCCATCTGGCAGAAAAAACAGCTGCCGCAGGCGATCACGAATGGAATCACCACACGGTCGCCGGGTTGCACTGCGGTCACCGCTGAACCCGTTTCCTCGACGATGCCCATGAACTCATGTCCGAAGATATCGCCGTGCTCGACGGCGGGAATTTTCCCGCGATAGAGGTGCAGGTCGGAACCGCAAATCGCCGTTGCGGTAACGCGCAGAATGATGTCGTCGCTGTCCACCAGAATGGGGTCGGCGACCGTATCGACTTTCACACTGTGGGCACCGTGATAGGTGAGTGCTCTCATGACGTCCTGCCTCTCTCGATAGTGGGTAAAGGGCAGAGGGGCGATTCCGGACGGAAGTTCAGAGAGATGACGGGCCGTGGGACTAGCGGTCGTTCAGTGCGGCGAAGGTACTTTTGGACGGGGTCTGGTAGCGCCGCCTGGGTGCTATCGCCGGCTTGTCCAATACCGGACGACAGCCCCCTCGCGCCCCTGCACCGGATCCCTGTCGGGAAATGGCAGGCTGGCGATCTTCGCCAGTTGGGCTTCGCTCGGTGCTTCACGGCAGATGTCGGCCTGTTGACCGGGAGGGTAGGCGCCGACCACCAGGAAATCCTCGCTGGCGTGCAGGTTGCAGTGGCCTGTACCGGCGGGGAGCAGCAATACGTCACCGGCTTTCACCTCGAGGACATGTCCCTGCGGACCGCCAATCATCAAGCGCGCCTGGCCACTTGCGACGCCCAGCACTTCATGGCCTTCGGTATGGTAGTGGTGATAGTTGTAAATCCCGTAACGCCATTGCGGGGGCCAGCCATTGGCGCGAAAAGTCTCTTCGATCAACGCCGCCGCATCGCCGTCCCGAACGGCGATGGCGCCGGGGTAGACGAGCACGGGCAGGCGCGGGTTGTTGGGTACCCAGCCGTTGCGTTTCAATATCAGGGCCTGCACGGAATCCGAGACTGCGTTAAATGTGCTCATTGAACCAATCTCCGCAGGCTAAACTTGCTCGTACACCGTCACCCGGTTACGCCCGGTCTTCTTCGACGTATACAGCGCCTGGTCCGCCCAGGCGATCAGGTCGGCGTGGCTGTTCGAGGGTTGGTTCAGGTCGGCCACCCCCAGGCTGATGGTGAAGCGGATGCGCTGGTCGTTGTACACCACCTCCAGCGCCTCTACGGAGTGACGCATGCGTTCGGCGAAAGTTTGCGCACCGGTGCTGTCGGTATCCGAAAGCACCACGCCAAACTCTTCACCGCCATACCGCCCGACCACATCGGAGTCGCGCGCGTGCTCGCGCAGCAGCCTGGCGACCTGCTCGATGACTTTGTCGCCGGCCTGGTGACCGTAGGTGTCGTTGACCCGCTTGAAGTGGTCGATATCTAGCATCACCAGGCTCAACGCATTGCCATAGCGCTGGTGCCGGGCATAGGCGGCCCTGAGGCTTTCCTCCCAATGGCCGCGGTTGTACAGGCCCGTCAGGCGATCGGTACTGGAGAGCTGTTGCAGTTGCGCATTGGCGGCTTGCAACTGATGCCGGTTGGTGGCGACATCGGTGACGTCATAGATCACCAGGCAGATATGCTTGATGTTGTTGTCGGGCGAGCGCAGCGGTAACAGCGTGGTGTTCTGGTACATGAATTCTTCATTGCCGGTGATCGGCTGATAGTTCTCGAACCGCACCAGATACGGCCGCTGCTCCCAGACGGTGAAGGCTGGCGTGCCGAGGGTAGCGACGCTTTCCACTTTGCGGCTGAACCATTGGCGATCGATTTCAGGGAACAGGCTGAAGATAAGCTGATTGTGGGCATCCTTTGGCTGCACCCCGGAGCGGTTCTCCATGAAGGTGTTCCAGACCTGCACGCGGTAGTCGCGGTCGAGCACCACCACACCGACATCGATGCTCTGAACCACGGCAAGCAACCAGTGAAACTCGTTCAGATCAATGGAATCGTTCATGGCTCAGTTCATCAGATAGGCGAGTTTGTGGGTCAACCGTTCGATGGAGTCCTCCGTGAACAGCAGCAATAGGTCGAAACGAATATCGTGCCCTTCCAGGCTGTAGCTGATTTCCACTGCCAGGGTTTTTTTCCAGCGCTTGCGGTTGACTCGGATCAGCTCATCGATCGCCGCGTGTTGGCCGAGAATCTGTGGGTGACCTTGAGAGAATCCCACATCGATCTGATCGGCAATGCTGGTCAGGCAAGCTCCGATCAGGACGCTGGAAAGGTCCAGCAGCATTTCCAGGTCGGAATAGTCGCTGCTCTGGCGTTGCATCAGGTGTGCGATGTCGGCGATTTCCGAGTCGTGAAACATCAGCAGGGCTTCACCCGCGATGCCACTGCCAATAAAACCCTGGCAGATAGCCGTGAGTTGCTGTGAGCTGCTGGCATCGTTCAACGCCATATGCAGCTCACCGACTTCGAGAATGTTCACATTGGGCACCGGCAGTTGCACAAAGACGCCCAAGACCTTGGCGATCAGGGCGGCTGCCTGGCCAATGGCAACGTTGACGGTCTCGCGGAACACGTCGTGAAAACTGATGGCCGCGTCCGGTGCCGAACGATTCTGCAGCGGCACCTTGCCGGGTTGGGTCAACAGTCCCACCCGGGTGAGGGTCTGGCGCAGTTCGTTTTCGTCGAAAGGCTTTTTCAGGAACGCCAGCGCGCCTAGCTCGAGCACGCGGCGTACCGCTTCATCCTGGACGTCACCGGAGATCACGATGACTTGCGCCTTCAACCCTTCGTCGCGCAAGGCGCTCAACACCTGATAACCGTCCATCTCCGGCATGGTCAGATCGAGCAGTACCACCTGGCCCAGGCCCTGGCGTATCGCGTCCATGGCCTGGCGACCATTGACGGCCTCGGTAACGGACACCGGCCAGTCCGCGGGCAGAGCACGTAGGACCTGTTTACGGGCCATGTTGGAGTCGTCACACACCACTAGGGGAATCACTGACACAAATGCACTCTTTTTGGAGTTGGATATCAGGGAAACGCTTGCATGCGTCATACCATAGGGTAGCAAAGACCCGCGAATGCACAGGATTTACCAAGAAAAACACCCGGCAGGCCGCCCGGATGGGTTGTTACGCGGTTTGCCCGGCCCCGTAGTACTCGTCCCAAAGCTCCTTCCGAAACCGGTTGCCCGGATCGAATTGCGCCCCGGTGGCATGCAACTGGTGAACTGGATGGCGTGCCGGCAAGCTCCCGAGGCTGGTAAAACGAGAGTCCCGGAAAGTTCATCGGGACCGGCCAGTTGGAAGGGGCATCGCGACGCCCACTGAACGTCTGCTCCCGGGCGACCTCTGAAAGTAGTGCAGGGTGGCGATCTCGCTGCCCGTCAACACTTGGAGGACAGGCTCATATGAACATTCTAATGGTCCTTACATCCCACGATCAGTTGGGCGATACCGGCAAGAAAACCGGGTTTTGGCTGGAAGAATTCGCTGCTCCCTATTACGTGTTTGTCGACGCCAAGGCAACCGTCACGCTTGCCTCTCCCAAGGGCGGACAGCCGCCGCTGGACCCCAAAAGCGATGAAGAGGACGCCCAGACTGAGGCTACACGCCGTTTTCGCAGCGATCCGAAGGCCCAAGCGGTACTGGCCAGTACGGTGCCGCTGGGTGAGATTGACCCCTATGACTTCGATGCGGTGTTTTACCCTGGAGGTCATGGGCCGCTCTGGGACCTGGCCGAGGACACGGATTCGAAGACCCTCATCGAAGCCTTTTATGCCGCGAATAAACCTGTGGCCGCCGTTTGCCATGCCCCTGGCGTGTTCAAGAACGTTCAAGCCCCGGATGGCCAGCCTGTGGTGAAAGGCAAGAAGGTGACCGGGTTCACCAACTCCGAGGAGGAGGCCGTGGGGTTGACGCACGTGGTGCCGTTTCTGGTGGAGGACATGCTCAAAGCCAAAGGCGGCGAGTATTCCAAGGCTGCCGACTGGGCGAGCTATGTGGTCGAGGATGGGCATTTGATCACGGGTCAGAATCCGGCTTCATCCGAAGCTGCTGCCAAAGCCCTGCTCAAGCGGCTGGTGCAGGAAGAGACGGCCTGAGGACACGCCGCTTGTCACTACTGTCATCTCTGACAGTAGTGAGGCGAGAGGCTTTCACCCTATATCTGTAGCCCCATCCTTACTTTAAAAGAGAAATGGACATGGCTACGCAAAAGACAACTCACGTAGCTGGGGATCTTGACCCGGGCTTTGGTCATGAGGGGAGGGCATTTTTCACGCTCGACCAAAGCCTCTTTGGCGGCTCATCGAAATTACTCAGTGATGGAAAAATTCTCACGGCGGGTGTCAATGCTTCAGCTTTCAAGGCTACGAAACCAAAAAATGGGCTGTGGCCATTCAACCCGACAATAAAATCCTGGCAGCAGGGGGCTCCTTGGGGGAGCCTGATAACCGCCAACATCACATTGATGCGATTGCTTGAAAATAGCGCTCTGGCCCTCTAGTAAGCCCTGGCCCTGACAGACGCAGTTTGTAGTCTATAGTTTTCACCAGACCCGGAATCCTTTCGTGTGGCCGACCAGGAGCAATTGACTCCTTGAGCCGTAACCGCGTCGGATTCCCGCAAGCCGTCAGCAGTGAAGCGATGCAGGGAGCACACCATGCCGGTCCAACGGTCGAATATACTGAGGTCGGCCACTGATATTGCCCATTCTGCAAACTCTGTTTCAGTTACCACGAACAGCCTGTTTCGGCGCGGGTTTGACCAAGCCAAAGAAATTTACATTTTATTTCCGCTGCTGGCGGTTTTCCTGTTGCTGAGCATCTGGGCGGCCACCTTGTACCTGATCAAGGTCGAACAGGTGCGCGCGCAGCAGAGCGCCGCCGCGGCGAGTGTGGAAATCGCGGCCACGTACGAAGCGCAAATTCTGCGGGCCGTGCGTGAAATCGATCAGACCCTCAAGCTCGTCAAATACACCTACGAGTCCGAAGGGGAACAAAACCCGCTGCCCAAACTCAAGGCGCGGGCGTTGTTGCCGCCGCCTTTCCTGTTTGACGTCAGCGTGGTTGATGCTGACGGCATGGTCGTCGCGAGTACGCAGCCGAGCGAGGCTGGAAGCAGGGTCGCTCAGGATGAGCTGCAAACGTTGAGGCGTGACAATGTATTGTCGATCAGTCGCCCCTGGAAAAATCCTGTAACGGGGGAATGGAAGCTGCGCTTCAGTCGGCGGCTGAATTCGGCGGACGGCGCGTTCTCCGGGATCGCGATGGTCGAGGTCGATGCGGCTTATTTCGTCAGTAGCTACGATGCCTCGAAACTCGGCAATCAGGGCACACTCGGGCTCCTCGGAACCGATGGCATCTTCCGGGTATGGCGCACCGGGGAGGTGGTATTGGCCGGTGACGCGGTCGACTACACGGCAGTGGTGCCGGACAATGAAACCACCGAGGCGGTGCTCGCGATCAATGGATGGGACGGCGTACGGCGCTACACCAGTGCCCGCCAACTCTACGATTATCCGCTGGCGATAATTGTCGGGTTATCCGAGGAGGAGCAACTGTCGGCGGTGAATCGACAAGCACACACCTATCTGTGGAGGGCGGCGGGCGCAAGCCTGTTGCTGGTATTGTTGGTGAGTCTGTTGAGCCGGATGAGCTGGCAACTGGTGCAAAGCCGTTTGCGAGCCGCCGAAGCGAAAATAGCCTACGCCGAACGCGTCGAGTACCTCGCTTATCACGACGGCTTGACGTCGCTGCCCAATCGCAGTCTGTTCAGTAAGATGTTGAGTCAGAGTATCAGCGAGGCAAGCCGTTATCATCGGCAACTGGCGGTGCTTTTCCTTGACCTCGACCGTTTCAAGCACATCAATGACACGCTTGGGCATGATGCCGGCGACCAGTTGCTGCAAGAAGTCGCACAGCGAATCACGGCCTGTCTGCGCGCCAGCGATACCGTCGCCCGACTGGGCGGCGACGAATTCGTGATATTGCTGCCAGAGCTGTCCGAGGACAAATACGTGGCGATCACCGCCCAGAAAGTCCTGTCCACCATTGCCCGGCCTTTTAACCTCCAGGACCATGAGTTCCGTGTGACCGCCAGTATCGGTATCAGTGTCTTTCCGCAGGATGGCCTGGATGAGCAGACACTCAAGAAAAATGCCGATATCGCGATGTATCAGGCCAAGCAACAAGGCAAGAACAATTTCCAATTCTATTCCGAGAAGCTGAACGCGGATTCACTGGAACGACTGACACTGGAACTGAGCTTGCGCCATGCCCTGGAGCGCCAGGAGTTCCAGCTGCACTATCAGGCCAAGCGAGATATTCGCAGCGGCCAGATCACCGGCATGGAAGCGCTCTTGCGCTGGGATCACCCCGACCTGGGCATCGTCGCGCCGATGCAGTTCATTCCGATTGCCGAAGAGACCGGTTTGATCGTGCCGATCGGCAAATGGGTACTCAAGACCGCTTGCCTGCAAAACGTTGCCTGGCAGCAACAAGGCCTGCCGCATCTGGGGATGGCCGTGAACCTGACGGCGCGCCAGTTTGCCGATGAGAATCTACTCACGGACCTCGCTGCGATACTGGCTGAAACCGGTATGGAGGCGAGTCTGCTGGAACTCGAAATCGCCGAAAGCCTGCTCATGCAGGATGTCAAAAGAGCGTTGAGTGTGTTGACCGGACTTAAACGCCTGAAGATTCGGATCGCCATTGATGATTTCGGTATCGGCTATTCTTCGCTCTCTGCCCTCAAGCAATTTCCGCTCGACTCCATCAAGATCGATCGCTCATTCATCTGTGATGTCACCAGTGTGTCGGAAGACAAAGCCTTGACCGAGGCCATTATCGCAATGGGTAGAACCCTCAGTTTGACCGTGGTTGCCCAAGGTGTGGAAACCAAGGAACAGGCCGATTTCCTACGGGAAAATGCCTGCGACGAATTTCAGGGTTTTTACTTTAACCGGCCGGTGCCCGCCGATCAGTTCACGATGTTGCTACAAGCACAGCCGGGATAGGCAAGAGGCTCGACAGCTTGAGCCACGATGATGCTCATTGCGCCTCGATCGGCAGTGCCCTGACGCTGCCGTCCACCTCCCGAGCGTCGATATAGCCAATGGTGTCGGGATTCTCGGCAACACGTTTCTTGACTTCTGCGCTGCTTGAAACCGCCTGCGGCGGTTGGCCCCGACCGGTAAAGATGATCTTTGACCAATGGGCCTTGAGCTGGGACGCGGACTTGCCGGTGAACGTTGTGTAGAACTCATCGCGGGTCGGTGAGTCTTCTGTCTGGTCAATGGGAGTCGCCTGTCCACCGCCGGGAAAACGACTGGTCTTGCCCAGAAAAATATCCGCCACCTGATTGCGCGCGAGCGTCTTCACTGGGCTCGACGTAGCGACGACCACCACCACGTCGGCCTTGACGGCAGCGCTGGCGGCGCACAGGGCGAGCCCCGCCACAGCGATTCCGATGCGTCTCACAACCCACATGGCCTGCTCCATCAGAAGACAAAATCAACAGCTAGGCTGATGACGTTGAGCGAGCCCCCCGACGTGAAGTCCGGTTGGGGATTGATCAACGGACCGACCGAGTTGCCCTTGAAGCGTGTGTGATCGAATTGCACTTTGGCGTCCATGTTCTTGGTGAAGTCCCAGCGCACGCCAAGGGATAGGGTCTGCTGCCCTTCGTTCGAGCCCAGGACGGTGTTGAGGGCACCGTTGAGCTCGGCGGCAGTGCCCGCCAGGACCGGTGGCAAGGCCGATAGTGTCAGGCCCGGGCTGGAGACTTCTGTTTCGGTCTTGGAGCGCGCGTAGGTGACATAGGGGGTGAACGCTTCGATGCGGTACCCGCCGCTGATGTACCAGGCGCTGGTCCTGCCCAGGCCGGAGCGGCTGTCGAGACGGCCCCATTCACTCATGACGAACCAGTCGCCCGGATCGTAGCTGGCGCCCACGCCGAAAAAGTCGACGGGGGTGTCATCGGAGTCGTAGCGATCGGCGATGGCGATGCCTTCCGGACCGAACTCCCTGAACGTATCGAAGAGCGAGTTGAACTGCTCCAGGGTCAAGTCGGCTTTCATGTAGGTGATGCGCGCGGTGATGGCGTCGAGCTCGGTGGTGTTGGTGATCCCCCAGAAATTTCTCGTCAGCGCCTTGCCGGCCCCGTCGGGCTGGCGGCTGTCGGTCTGGCCGTAGTGAGCCTGCACGGTGTTGGTGATTTCATCGACACGAAACCGGTAGCTGCCATCGATGCCGTCGCTGCTGGAGATCGGCATCAAGCTGTAGACCTCCATGGGCGCCCGCACCCAGGGCAGGGTGTAGCCCACTTTGCGCGTGTCGGACACCAGGAACGTCGGCAGCACGGTACGGCCAATGCGGGCGTTGAAATCCGGTGTGAACTGGTACTTGATGTTGGCCCACTCGACGAAGGGCCGGTAGCTGTTGTCGTAACGCTGCTCGGAAATGACCTGCACCACGGCCGAAAGCTGCGGGGTGACGGTGGCGGTCAGTTGGGCACCGATCAGGCTGTCGACGTCGGCGCTCCAGTTGCGCGAATGCCCTGCGCCATTGGGCTTGAAGATACTGGAGGTGAAATCGGCTCTTTTCTCGCTGGAATGGACGATCCCCACCGTGCCGAAACTGCTCAGCGAGAACATATCGGCCGCGTCAGCACTGGCGCCGCCGGCGTACAGCGTCACGACTACCAGGGCCATTGCGTTGGGCTTGTTCACCATGGGCTCAAGGTGACCTCGTTGCGTGGATGACCATTAGTCTGTTCCTTGAAACGTTGGCTGAAACTGCGCACTACCACGCAGCGAAGCGTCTAGATCGTCAATTTGAGCGTAAAGGTCGCCCCTGTTCCCGGGCCATCGCTATGGGCCTCCAGTGAACCGCCCATTTCCATGGCTGCCAGGGCGCAGCTGTGCAGACCAAAGCCATGGCCGTCCTTGCGCGTGGTAAAGCCATGGGCAAAGATCCGTGTCAGGTTCTCGGGCGCGATGCCTTCGCCGTTGTCGATGACCTTGATCACCAGGGTGTCTTCTTGGGGGATCTCGCTCTGGAGGATGATTTGAGGGGCAGACTCCGGCCGGTCATCCATGGCCCTGCTGGCGTTCTTTATCAGGTTGATCAGGATCAGCAGCACCCGGTGCTTGTCCAGTTGCAGCAAGGGTGTTTCGGTCAGGTTGCGCACCACGGTGATTCGATGCGCCGCGATGATGCCGGCGTTCATGCGCAGGGCATCCTCGATCAGTTCCTTTATCTGCACGGTTTCGGCAAGGCTGGAGGTGCCTGCATATGATTGCTGGGCGGCGACGATCTCCTTGATGTGATCAACGCTTTTGCTCAGTTGGCCGAGTTCTTCGGTCATGCTCTGTTGTTCGAGCGCCAGCGCGTCCACCAGTTGGTTCAGGTAGCTGGGCAGAAGCTTGCCTTTTTCGTCGTGGGAGATGAAATCCCCAAGGTCCTCGGCATGCTCGTTCATCATTTGTACCGCCTTGCCAAGCCCCAAGGCCTTGCTGGTGCGCAGCTTGCGGGTGACCAGGTCGGCGGAGATATTCACGCTATTGAGTACATTACCTACGTTGTGCAGGACGTTGGTGGCGATTTCGGCCATGCCGGCCTGGCGTGCGGCCGCGGCCAGTTGAGTCTGGGCTTCGGCGGCGCGCAAACGGCTTTGTGCCAGTTGCCAGCTCATCCGGGCGAGCAAGCCCACCAACAGCACCAGTACCAGGCTGCCGCCCGCGGCGCGCCAGAGATAGGTTCGCGCTTGCTGGTTCACCGCGGCCAATTGTTCCTCCTCGGACAACCCCACGATCACCGCCAGCGGCAAGTCATAGAGCTGACGGGCACTGGTGTAGCGGCGTACCCCGTCCCAGCCATTGACCGAGAGCACCGCCTCGGTGTTTTCAGTGTCCGGCACCACGGCGGCGTAGTCGACTGTATCACCGGCCAGTACCGTTTCCCCGGTGCGCCGCACGCGAAAGATGCCGTCGGTGCCCAGGAGTCCGAGCGCACCCTGGTCGCCGAGTTTCGAGGCGTCGTAGCTGCTGACGAAATAGGCGGCATCGACCTCGACCCTGGCGATCCCGGAAAGCCCGCCATCCGCCGCGTTGAGTCGCCGGCTGAAGCGCAAGCGCCATTCTCCGGTGACAGGGCTTTTCCATGGGTGACTGATGGACAGTGAGTCGCTGTGCCGCAGCGTTTGCTGCTCATCCGGGTCAGCGATGTTTTCCCGGTCGTTGACCCGGCTGCTTGCCACGAGCCTGCCATCCGGATTGACCACGCTGACGTCAAACACCAAGGCCGGCGGCAGCAAGGCCCGTTCCTGGAGGCGGCGCAGGGGATTAGGTTCACCCTCGGCTTCGTAGGTGTATTTGACCAGTTTGAGGGTTTGATCGATTTCGTGAATGGCGCGCAACATTTGCGCTTCGTAGGTGGCGCCCATCTCCAGGCTTGCCGTCGCCGCGCTCTGCTGTGCGCGGATATGTTCGACCTTGATCAGATACAGTGTCGCGATCCAGATGGCCAGCAACAGAAGCGCAGCCAGCAACGGGAACAGAATGTAGGCTTCCTTGGCCTGGTCGAAGCCGCGCCGAAACACGCCGGATTCGGTAGCGCCATCGGCCTGCGCGCGATGGACAGTGCCAGGGGCCAACCTCAGTGTCTCAGGCCGCTGGATCGGCATGATGTGCTCCCTGCATTGTTCACTACCGAAGGCTGGTGGGCCCGACACGGTTACGGCTCGAGGGGGTGTTGCTCCTGAGGGCCCGAGCGAAATCTTGGATCTGTCAGCAACTATAGACCACAAACTCTGCATGCCAATGTGCGAAGAGGGTTTCGATTGACTGGGGCACGGAGGATTTTGTGGCGAGGGGATAAATCCCCTCGCCACAAGAGGTTCAGCGTTTGTCCTGGCGGACTCACACTGCTTGCTTGACCCTTCGATGCACCCACTGCGCCTCGTCCCGCAATTCAAGGACTTGCCAATGGAAGTGCTCCAGGGAGGCGCTGTGCCCGACGCTGATCAGGATCGTGTCCGGCAGCGTCTGCTTGAGCAATTGATAGCAGCGCGCTTCGTTTGCCGCATCCAGCGCCGAGCTGCTTTCGTCGAGAAACAGCACTGTGGGACGGGCCAGCAGGGCCCTGACGAACGCACAGCGTTGCTGTTCGCCGACGCTGAGGGTTTGCGCCCAGTCCCGTTCCTCTTCCAACTGTTCGGCCAGGTGTTGCAGGCCGACTTGCTCCATGATCTGGCGCAGCGCGCCATCCTCTTCGCGGCGGGGTGGGTTGGGGTACCAGAGTGCTTCGCGCAGGCTGCCTAATGGCAGGTAGGGTTTCTGCGAAAGTGTCAGGGCCCGCTCACGGTCGTAGCCACTTGAGCCGCGAGCGTGATGCCAAAGCCCGGTAATCGTGCGGATCAGTGTCGATTTGCCGTAGCCGGACGGCGCACTGATCATCAGGCTGTCACCGGGCTTGAGGGAAAGGTTGAAGCCTTTGAACAATGGCCGACCGTTCGGTAGCCAGATGTCCAGGTCCTTGATGTCGAGGCCGCTGGCCTGCTGTTCGAGCCTGACCTGGGACTTGACCTCGACGTTGTCCAGGCGCTCCTGGAAGCCAACCAGCCGGTCGATCACCGATTTCCATTCCGACAGCTCCGGGAACACGCTCACCAGGTAGGCGATGGCCGCGTGTACTTCGCCAAAGGCCGCGCTTATCTGTGTCAGACGGCCGAGGGGAAAGGCGCCGGCAAAGAACTGTGGCGCCATGATGAACATCGGGATGACCGTCGCGCTGCGCAAGTAGAAGGTCGAGTAGCCCATGATCAGCTTCTGCTTCTTCACCAGCGCCCAGAAGTTCTCCAGCGCTGCCTCCAGGCGTTGGTTGAAGCGTTCGTTCTCCACGACTTCGCCCCGGTATTGCGCCACCGAATCAGCGTTCTCCCGCAGGCGGATGAGCGAGAAACGAAAGTCCGCTTCACGCCGCTGCTGCATGAAATTGAGGCTGGGCAGCGCGCGACCCAGCCAGAAGGCCAGGCCGGTGCCCAGTAGCGCATACAGCAGGGCGATCCACACCAGCAGTCCCGGAATGACCACCGACTGGTCGTTGAGCGGCACGCTGACGAGGCTGGAAGCCTGCCAGAGGATATGCAGGAAGGAAAACAGCGACACCACCGACGTCAACAACCCGAGGCTCAACTTGAGCGACTTGACGATAAACAGGTCGATGTCCTCGGCAATCCGTTGGTCGGGGTTGTCGACGTCGGTCTCGGTCAGCTTCAGCTTCTGGTAGCGCTGGCTGCCCAGCCATTGATCGAGCATGTTGCGGGTCGCCCAGCGCCGCCAGCGGATGGTCAGCTTCTGCTGGAAGTGGAACGCGCCCACGGTAAAGGCGGCCATGCCGATCTGCAGGAGGATGAACTGCAGGCTGCCCACGATGAAACCGTGGTAGTCCAGGGCCTGCAAGGCGTTATAGAAATGCAGGTTCCAGAAGTTGGTGAGGATATTGACGCCGACCAGGCACAGGGTCATCGCCACGGTGGCGAACAGCAGCAACAGGGCCGGGTATTTCTCCTCGGATGCCCAGAAAGGCCGCGCGAGACGCCAGAAATTGCGAAGTGTGTGCATGTGGTCTTGGTGAGCCTGGTCGCTAACGACGTTGAGTTTGCAGGGGAGGGAGGATAGGATCAGCCAATGCTAATCGTTTGCATTAATTAGGGAAAGCCACGGGAGCCCTGTTATCGAATTTCCAGAATGGCTTCACCAGGCCTGGCCGCCGATACAGCGGGTCATCCGGCAGGAACCTGGCGATCAGCCTTGCATCGCGTTGAGCCAGCTTGCCGACCCTGCGGTACTGCAACCCTTGCTGATCCGGTTTGCCTTGCGTTACCCGGGGGTGAACCGCGCTGCCGTGGTTTCACAGTGGTCGATGAACTACATGAGCATTGTCCTGCCGGCCACCTTGGCCTGTGTGCTGACGCGTGGTTGCGCGATCGAGTTCTGGGGCGAGGACGCTGTGCTGTTGCACGACGACGGCCAGCCTTCGGCGTTGGGCCTGGCCGCCGGGCTGTCGACCTTGGGCGCGGATGGCCGCGCCGTGTACTGGTCGCGGTTGGTCCATGAGCACCTGGCGCCGTTGTTCAGCACCTTGGCCGCTGCCGGTGGCCTGGCTCCGAAGATACTGTGGGGCAACTTCGTCGCCATCTGGGACGGGGCGTTCGCCAGGATGGACCCCGACCTGTCCAGGGACGGCTTCGCCGAGGCACACCAGTGGCTGGAACCGGTCACGGTCAACAACGGACGCTTGAAGTTGCGCGGCCTGCAACGCATGGTCGAATCACCGGCACCGCAGATTTGCCCATGCCTGCCCTTGCGCCGGCATTGTTGCCTGCATTACCAACTGCACGAACCGGTCGAAGGCCAACCGCCGGTACTTTGCGAATCCTGCCCCAAGCTGCACCGCCTGCCGGTGGCAGAGCAGGTGAGCTATCTGCATTACATCTATGAGGAGGGTTGAGCGCACGTTCAATCCTTACCCTCACGTGGTTTTTCTGGCACAGCAAGTCCCTGTGGGAGCGAGCTTGCTCGCGATAGCGGCGGGACAGCTTGCATCAATGCTGAATATGCCGACGCCATCGCGAGCAAGCTCACTCCCACATTTGGGCTGGGGGTTGCCCTGGAATTGTGGGCGCACTCTCAGGTGGACAGCATTTCAGCCAGGCGCGGCGCATCAGCCTGCGGAGCGACTTCGCTGAGCTTGCCATGTTCGATGCGGATCAGCCGGTCGGCCAGGCCGAAGTAGGCGTCGTCGTGGGAAATCACGATCAGTAATCTGCCACGCTCGCGCAGGTCCGGCAGGATCCGGGTGTAGAAAAAGTGCTTGAACACCGGGTCCTGGTCGGCGGCCCATTCGTCGAACAGATAGCAGGGGCGATCATCCAGGTACGCACTGAGCAGCGCCAGGCGCTTGCGTTGTCCGGTGGACAACGCCAGCGTCGTCAGTTTGCCTTCCTCGATTTTTACCTTGTGGTCCAACTGCAGGTGCACCAGATAGTCCTGGGCCTGTTTCACCAGGTGCGGGTCATCGCCATCGAACAGGTTCTCGAACAGGCAGAAGTCGGTGAAGATCGCCGAGAAGTGCTGCCGGTAATGGTGGTTGTCGTTGCTCGAGGACACTTGCTCGTCGAGCATGATGTCGCCGCTTTCCGGCCGGTACAGCCCGGTCAGCAGCAAGGCCAGGGTGGTCTTGCCGCTGCCGTTGCCGCCGGTGATGAACACCACTTCGCCGGCATTGAGGGTCAGGTCGATGGGCCCCAGGGTGAAATGCCCGTCCTCGCGCTCGCGGTAGTAGGTGTGGGTGACCTGGCGGCACACCAGGCTGCGAACCTGGGTCGGCGAGATCGTGTCGATGCTCTCGTCAGAGGTCTGCATCTGGCCTTCCAGGGCGCGGATCTTGTTCAGGGCCACGCTGGCCCGGCCGAGGGTCGGCAAGGCGTTCATCAGTTCCGACAGCGGCGTGATCATGTAGAGAATCGCCAGGATGTAACCGGTGACCAGGCTCGCGCTCAGGTCGATGAAATGCGGTGCGGCGAACAGCACCACGCCGATCAGCAGGTAGAACACCGCGTTACCCCAGTTCAGCACGAGGGCGTAGATGCTCATGCCGCGTACGAAGTCGCGACGGTATTGCTGGCTGACCGGTATCAGCAGGCGGGTGAAGAAATGTTGCCGGCGTGGGTGGTTGAGTTGCAGTTCCTTGCTGCCATCGGTGAGCAGGCGGTATTGATTGAACAACTGGTCCTTGAGCTCGCGGGCACGGGAGATCGAGGTCAGTGCCCGGCGTTGCGGCCAGTGAAAGCTCAGGCTGCCCAGGGCGATCAGCAGCAGGGTCAGGCCCAGCAGCGGCAGGCTGAGCCAGCCCAGGTAGCCGAGGCACGCGGCGATGATCCCGACATTGACCAGCAGGATCGGTACCAACTCCACCGCCTGGCTGATGGTTTGCGTATCGTCGGTGAGCATCGCCAGCAGGCGATGCTTGCCCAGGCGCTGCAATTGCGCATAGGGCGTATCGATCAGCTTGGCGCTCAGGTGCAGGCGCATGTCGTTGACCGCGGCCTGGCCCAGGCGCAGCAGGCTGATGTCGGAGATGATCCGCGACACCGCGACCAACACCACCAGGCCGGCGAAGAGCAGGCCATCCACCGGGCGCAGCTTATCGAACACCTCCAGGCTGTGGTTGATGTTGGCGATCAGGCCGGCCGCCGCGAGGCCGCAGGTCAGCCCCGTCAGGGTCGCTACCAGCAGCGCGCGCCAGGAGCGTTTAGCCATGAGTAACAACAGATCCATTTCAAACCGCTCCGTGTGTAGCAATGGCCGTGAGGCGCGCCGCCAATTGTTCATGCAAGGCGCGTTGCTCAAGAATAGTCAGGTGTTGCGCCGCGATGACCTCACGGGTCAACGGTCCACTGCTCAGGCCTTCCCAATGCGGGTCGGCGAACTCAGCCTCGGCCAGGGTATCGCTGGCCCACCAGACATGCACCGGGCAGCTCAACCGTGCGGGCTTGAACGTGGCCAGCAGATGCTGCGTATGCTGCTGGTAGTTTAGCCGCGTCTGCAAATGCTCCCAACTGTCGCCATCGAGTTGCAGGCCTTGTTGCCGTGCCCACTGGACCAACTCCGCCAGGCGTGCCGCTGGGGGCAGGGCGTCCAGTTGTTCCAGCAGCGCAGCCATGATCGGCGCCGGCAACTGGCGCAACACCGCCTGGCTGTCTGGCGTCAGTGCTTGGGAGGCCGATTCCAGCAGCACTTCGACACTGTCTTGCGGCGCTTGATGCTGGTACTGCGAGTCAATGATACCGAGGAACGCCACTTCCTCGCCCTGGCTTTCCAGGCGCGCGGCCGCGGCAATCGCGAGCAGGCCGCCGAGGGAGAAGCCCAGCAGGTGATAAGGCCCTTGCGGCTGCTGCTGGCGCAGGTGCTCGACATAAAGCGCACCGAGGCTCTCGATATCACCGCCCAGCGTTGTGCTGTCGTCGGTCAGGTAGGCCGCCTGCAAGCCCCACAGATGCCAATCCGAAAGCGGCGCCAGCAGCGTGCGGTAGTCCTGCACGTGGCCGGTGGAGGGGTGGAAGCAGAACAGGTTGGCGGCTTCGACAGTGTTGGGTGCCGACAACCGCACCAGCGGCGAGAGCTTGAGCTCGGCCTGCACCAGCGCCGCAAACGCCGAGACGCTCGGGGCGTTGAACACGGCATTGACCGTTACCGGGGCCGACAGCGCGGTTTGCAAGCGACTGGCAAGCGTCACCGCCGCCAGGGAATGGCCGCCCAGCTCGAAGAAATCATCGTCGATGCCCACCCGCTCCAGGCCCAACACCTGTGCCCAGACCTCGGCGAGCAGCGCTTCCAGCGGCGTGCGCGGCAAGGCACTGCCAACCGTGTCGAGGACTTTGTCGGCCCATTGCTGCAAGGTCTTGCGGTCGAGTTTGCCGTTGCCCATCAGCGGCAAGGCTTCGACGATCCGCAGGGTGGGCAGCATGTAGTCCGGCAAGCAATCCTGGGCCTGGCCATGCAGCCTGGCGACCGTGGTCGAATGCCCGGGTGCCAGGGTCATGAAGGCGAACAATTGCTGGCCGAGTTCGCCACGGGGAATGCATTCCACGGCCGCCTGGGCCACACCGGGAAGAGCGGTCAGTTGTGCCTGGATCTCATCGAGCTCTACGCGGAACCCACGGATTTTCACCTGGCGGTCGGCGCGCCCAGTGATTTCCAGGCTGCCGTCATGGCGATAGCGGGCCATGTCGCCAGTGCGATAGAGGCGTTCGCCAGGCAGTTGCGCCAGCTCGATGAAACGCCCGGCGTTTTGTTGCGCGTCCAGGTAACCGCGAGCCAGTTGTGGACCGGCGATATACAGCTCGGCGCTTTGCCCGGGGGCGGCCAGCGCTTGCTGCTCGTCGAGCAGGTACAGGCGCATGCCGTCGAGGCGATCGCTCAGGGGCAGGCGGCGATAATCCATGGCCGGCTCGGCTTTGTGCATCACCACGCCAACGGTGGTTTCGGTCGGGCCGTAATGGTTGAAGACCGCCAGGGCCGGCGCGAGGCTGCGAATGCTTTGCAGCAGGCGCCGCGAGCAGCTTTCGCCGCCGAGGATCAATTGCTTGCGCGGCAGCACCGCAGCGCTTTGGGCATGAATCAACCACGCGTCGAGCAACGACGGCACGATTTTCAAGTGATCGATCGGGTACTTCGCCTGCCAGGCTGCCCAGGCCTGGGCGTCCATGGCCGTTTCCTTGTCCAACAGGTGCAATTCGCCGCCGCTGAGCAGTGCCGGGAACAGCAACGTGTAACCCAGGTCGGCCGCCAGCGAAGTGACCACCGCACTGCGTTCGCCGGCGGCCAGCGCCAGGCGCTGGGACACGCTGGTGACATAACTGGCGAGCTGGCGATGCTCGACGATGACGCCTTTGGGCGTGCCGGTGCTGCCGGAGGTGAACAGCACGTAGGCCGCGTCCTGGGCTTGGATCTCGACGTCGATTGCCGTGGTAGGTGCTTGCTGCCAGGTCGCTTCATCCCGCAGGTCGAGGCTGCCGATGTCGGGCAACGCCGGGGCACTGCCGGCCGAACCGCTGAGGACGAAGGCGGGCTGTGCCTGTTGCAGGATGGCCAGGGTGCGTTGCGCCGGCTGATGCACGTCCAGGGGGACGAACGCCGCGCCGCTCTTGAGCACGGCGAGCATGGCCAGGACCATCTGTGCCGAGCGATCCAGGTACAACGCCACGCGATCTTCACGACCCACACCCTGGGCGCGCAGGTAATGCGCCAGTTGGTTGCTGCGCGCCTGTAACTGGGCGTAACTCAGTTGCCCGTTGTGGTCGCGCAGGGCCAAGTGTTCGGGGAATTGCGCGGCACACGCGTCGAAGCTCGCCGGCACACTGGCAAACGCCAGCGCCGCAGCGTCGAGTGGCGCCTGCAGGGCGGCCAGCGTCGCGGTGAAGCTCGGCGCCTGCACTGACAGCTCGGCCAGGGGCTTGCCGGGGTTGGCGAGGGCATCGAGCAGCAGCGACTGGAACTGCTCCAGCAGGACCCGGGCGGCTTGCTCGCTGTAGCGGCCCGGTAGGTGGCAAAGGTTCAGGCGATAGTCGCCAGCGATGGTTTCGGCTACCAGCAGCAGCTCCATGCCCGCCGGGATGGCTTGGGCGTCCAGCACCGTGAGTGTCGATGCCAGGCTGCCCAAGGTGTCGAGCCGATCGGGCAGATGCCCGGCCCACTGGAAACCGTACTGCGCGGCGTCGGCTGGCGGTGTCGTGCTGACAGCGCAGTATTCCTGCCATTCCGTGGCTTGCTCACAGAGTACCTGCAGGTTTGCCAGGGCCTGGGCAAACGCGCTGTCCGCCGCCGGTTGCCAGCGCAGGGGCAGGGGCTTGGCGAACAATCCCCAGCAGTCGGCGAGCTCTTCGTAGTCGTCGCGGCAATCGTGGACCCAGTTCAAGGTCAGGGCCGGGCTGTCGCCGCTGCTCAGGCGCTGCAACAGCACGCCCCAGGCCGCCATCAGCACCTGCTCGGGCGTTGCGTCGTGACGCTGGCAAAAGCTGTCCAGGGCTGTGCTCAACTGCGGATTGGCGCTCAGGCGCGTGGTCACCGGGGCGTCGGGACAGTCGCTGCGTACCTGGCGGTAGAGCAGTTCGCTGGCAGCCGGCTCATCGAGGGCCTGGCTGGCCCAGAAGCGCCGGCCAGGCTCGGCGTCTTCATCGGCCTGCAATTCGTAGAGCCAGGCGCTGTACTGGGTATAGGTCATGGCCTCGTCATCCAGCGATGGCGCATCCGTCGAGGCCAATGCCTGTGCCAAGCGCAGCAAGGTCCCGCGATCCGCGCTCAGTGCCGGCAGTTGCAGCGTCACCCGGCGCCGATCATCGCTGATCGATTGCACCTCGACGCCGATGGCGTCCGCTGCCGTGACGGTGGATTCAACCACCTGCAACGGCATCAGCAAGCCCGGCTCGGGCCGCACCCGCAGGCGCAGGGCCTCGTGGCATGCGCTCAGGGCTACGAGTCGCTGCTGCAGGCGTTCCAGGGCCAACGGGCCTTTGATTTCCAGTTCCAGGCGCACCGCTGGCAACCCCGCCAACCACTGGCTGCGTTGTTGCGGTGAGAGGGCGAAGGCTTCTTCACGTTTTTCAAAAGCGCTCATGCCTGCACCTCCACAACCGGCGACGGCTGTACTTCAGGCAGCAGCCCGGTCAATTGCTCACGACGCATCATCTGGCCCATGGCGACACAGATCTTGCGCTCGCCCTCGAAGGGGTCCCGGGCGTGAGCCACCAGCATATTGTCCAGCATCACCATGTCACCCTTTTGCCAACTGAAACGTACCGCGCAGTCCTCATAGGCCTCGCCGATCACCTGCATCACCGCGTCCTCGATCACGCTGCCGTCGCCGTAGTAGACGTTGCGTGGCAGGTGTCCGGGGCCGAACAGGCTGATCAGGTTGCTGCGCACCTCCGGTTCCAGGCAGGCAGTGTGGTGCAGTTGCACCTGGTTGAAGAACGACAGTTCCCCAGTCTCGGGATGCGCGACGATGGCCGGGCAGTGCTGGGCGATCCGCAGGTTGTCGGCCCCCAGCCATTCCCAACGCATACCCGACGCCAGGCATTGGCGTTCGACTTCCTCGCGCTGTTCGGTCTTGAAGAAGTCCTGCCAGCGCACATCCAGCTTGTCGGTGAAGTGCCGCACGTAGAGCAGCCCTTGGGTCTTGAGACGGGCGACGATGTCTTCCGGCAAACGTGCCAACACTTGCCGGCAATCGACGATGGGCGTGCAGCCGCCACGGGGTGCCGGCGTTTCGCAGTAGAACCATTGCTTGCGCGGCCACTGGGGCAGATGGGAGCTCTCGTTGTGGAAGAGAATCATGTGCTGTTCCGGGTACGGCGTGGAGTGGTAGATGTTCTTGCCGGAAGTGTTTTTCGGCAGGTCGCCGTAGGTCCCGTAGAGGTCGGGCTCGATGGCCTGGGCGAACTGCTCGAAGGCGGCGGCATCCGGCAGGTTGAAACCTCGGAACAGCAGGCCGCCGTGGGTCAGCAGCTGTGCGTTGATCCATTCCCGGGCTTGCAGCGCCCAGTGCACCGGGTCCAGGTCGCCGAGCATCGGCTCGATCACCAACGGCAAGGCTTGCCCGGCATCGAGGGTGCGGGTCCGGACTTGCTCGTGGGCCACCTGGCTCACGGCGGTTGCACGGGTCTGCTTGAGCTTGCTCAGTTTCGACTGCTTGCGTGCGCTGCGAGCCGTAGCCTCGTCCAGCGCCGAATCAGGCTGGGATGGCGCACTGGCGTTGCCGCCCTCCAGGCGCCACGACCATTGGTCCAGCGCCTGCGCCGGGGCCGCGACGATCTGCTCCAGCAGGTGCTCGAAGCCTTGTTCGAGACGCTGGATGGTCTGTTCCTGCAACACGCTGGTGCGATACACCCAGCGCACGCTCAGGCCTTGTTCTTCGTCCTCCTCGACGAACACGGCGAGGTCGAACTTGCTGCTTTCCTGGCGCGATACCAGATGTTCCACCTCAAGGTCCGGCAGGCTGGCATTGCCGCTAGGCGTGTTCTGCATGACGAACAGCACCTGCACCAGCGGGTTGACCCCCGGTGTACGCGGCGGCTGCAATTCCTCCACCAGTTTGTCGAACGGTACTTGCTGATGCTGGAATGCCGACAGGCAATCCTCGCGCAAGCGTTGCAGACGGGCATCGAAGGTTTCGCCCTCGCTCAGGCGAGCACGGATCGGCAGCACGTTGACGAAGAACCCGATGAGGTGTTCCAGGGCTGGGTGTTCGCGGTTGGCCAGGTCGGTTCCGACGATAAAGTCGTTGGCCCCGGTGGCCCGCTGCAACAGGCTGTTGAAGGCATTGAGCAGTACCATGAACAGCGTCGCCCGTTGCTCTTGCGCATAGGCCTTGAGCACTTGCGTCTGGGCCGCGGTGAAGCGTTGTTCAAGGGCCGCGCCCTGGTAGTCGGGGCGCGCCGGGCGTGGCAGATCAAGCGGCAGCGGGATCAAGGTGGGCGCGCCGTCGAGCTGGCGGCGCCAGTAGTCGATGGCCCGTGCCAGCAGGCGCTGTTGCGCTTCGCTGCGTTGCCAGTAGGCGTAGTCGGCGAACTGGATCGGCAACGTCGGCAGCACCGGTGTCGAGCCGCTGGTGCGGGCCTGGTACCCGACGATCAGCTCTTGCATCAGGATGCCCATGGACCAGGCATCGGTGGCGATGTGATGCAGCACCAGTTGCAGCACATGATCATCGCTGCCCAGGCGCAGCAGGTTGGCGCGCAACATCGGCGCCTGTTGCAGATCGAACGGGCGTGCGGCTTGTTCATTGATCAAGCGTTGCAGGGTTTGTCCCTGTTCCGCGCTGTCGAGGTGGCTCAGCTCGGTCGGCGTCAAGTCAACCAGCGGTGCCGGGCTGATGACCTGGCACGGTTGGTCGCCGTGGAGGTGGAACGCGGTGCGCAAGGATTCATGGCGCTCGAAGACCGCCTGCAAGGCCCCTTGCAGCGCCGCGATGTCCAGCGCGCCGCGCAGCCTGACGGTGGTGGTCATGTTGTAGGCGGCGCTCGGGCCTTCGAAGCGATCCAGGAACCACAACCGTTGTTGGCTGTAGGACAGCGGCAACGGTTGGTCGCGCGGCGCCAGGGCCATCTCGGTGTCGCCGTCGGCCTCGGTCCGGGCATCGCGCTGCTGATCCACTGCCTCGGCCAGTTGTTCGAGGGTGCCACGCTCGAACAGCGTGCGCAGCGGCAGGTTCACGTTCAACCGTCGACGGATCCGCGACAACACCTGGGTAGCCAGCAGCGAATGACCGCCGATGGCGAAGAAGTCGTCGTGCACACCGACCTCGTCCAGGCCAAGGATTTCCTGCCAGAGTTCGGCGAGCACTTTCTCGGTTGGCGTGCGCGGTGCCATGCCTTGCGCCTGTGCCGTCTCGCCCTGGGGTACACCCAGGGCGGCGAGGGCGCGACGGTCGACCTTGCCATTGGCGTTCAGTGGCAATTGCGCCAGGGCCAGCCAGCGGGCCGGGACCATGTAGCTTGCCAGTTGCTGGCCCAGGTAAGCGCTCAAGACCTGTTGGGCCGACTCGTTGCCCAGGTCGGCCGCTTCGTCGAGCACATACCAGGCCACCAGTTGCAACGCACCGCGGGCGTCGGGCAGAGCCAGTACCGCCGCGCTGTCCACCGCCGGGTGTTGCATCAGGCGGTTTTCGATTTCGCCCAGCTCGATGCGGTGACCGCGGATCTTCACTTGCTGGTCGCGACGGCCGAGGTATTCGATCACGCCATCGGCACGCATGCGGCCGATATCACCGCTGCGATACAGGCGCGCATCGGCCTGGAACGGGTGCGGGACAAAGGCTTCGCGGGTGCGTTGCGGGTCGCGCAGGTAGCCGCGACCGACGCCGACACCGCCGATGCACAATTCGCCGGGTACACCGATGGGAACCAGGCGCAGTTCTGAGTCGAGAACGAACACCTGGTTATTGGCGGTCGGCTTGCCGATGGGCATGTGCAGGCAGTCGTCGCCCGGGGCTTGGGTGATGGGGTAGAAGGCAACGTCGTCCGAGCATTCGGCCGGACCGTAGGCGTTCATCAACGCGATGGCCGGGAAGCGGGCGAACCAGTCCCGGGCCAGGGCCGGCGGCAACGCCTCCCCGGTGGGCAGCAGCCAGCGCAGGCTCGCCAGGGTATGATGGGGCTGGCTTTCCTGGAGCATGCCGCGAATCAGTGCCGGCACGGTTTCCAGCAGCGTCAGCCGCTGCTCCTCGACCGCATCGAGCAGGGCCACCGGGTCGTGGGCCTGGGCATCGGGAAGAATGTGCACGGTGGCGCCGAACAGCGGCGCGGCGAGGAACTGCCAGACGCTGATATCGAACGCCGGCGAAGCCGTCTGGGCAATGCGGTCGTGCTCACCCAGGCCCAGGCTCGGGACCTTGCCGAACATGTTGTTGAGCATCCCTCGCTGTTCGACCATGACGCCTTTTGGCGTGCCGGTGGAACCCGAGGTGAAGATCACATAGGCCAGTTGATCAGGGTTGTGGACGTAGCTGACTGGCGGCTGTTCACGGCCTTGCCAGAGCGCCTGGGCGATCAGGCAGGTGGGTTGCTTGTGCAGCTGCGGCAGGACGTTGTCCAGCGTCGACGTCGCGTGCTCGCACACCAGCAACAGCGGCGCTTCACCGAGGTCCAGCAGCTCCGCCAGGCGTGCGTGGGGCTGTTGGATGTCCAGGGCCTGGAACGCGGCGCCGACCTTGAGCGTGGCGATCATCATCGTCAGCAAGGTCAGGCCCCGCTCGGCGAACAGCGCCACCAGGGTTTCCGGGCCGGCACCGGCGGCTTGCAACGTGTGGGCGATGGCGTTGGCGCGGCGGTCCAGTTCGGCGTAAGTCAGCGATTGTCCCTGGCATACGGCGGCCAGGTGTTGCGGGCGGCTGCGCACTTGCTCGGCGAACAGCGCCGCATAACCGCGTTCCAGCGGGAAATCGACGGCGCTGCGGTTGCAGTCGATCTGCAACTGCCGACGTTCCGCCTCGGGCAGCATGTGCAGGCTGCCCAGGGGCGCCTGGGGCGTTTCCAGCATGCCCGAAAGCAGCTGCACCAAATGCCCGAGCATGCGCTGCACGGTATCAGTGCTGAAGCGCTGGCTGTCGTAGGACAGGCGAATGCCCAGGCGGTCGCCGGGGTACAACACCACCGTCATCGGGAAGTTGGTGTGCACCCGGTCTTCGTAGATGTCGATGCTGAAGGCATCCAGTTGCACGCTGCTGATGTCCAGCGGCGCGTTCTCGAACACCACCAGGCTGTCGAACAGCTGCTGGCCGCGCGGCACCTGGCTGCAACGCTGGATGTCCACCAGCGAGGCGCTTTCGTGTTCGCGCAGCTGTGCGTTGTGGGATAGCAGCGCCTGCAGCCAATCGGCCACTGGCGCTTCGGGGTCGACATCGATGCGCAGGGGCAAGCTGTTGATGAACAGGCCGACCATTTCCTCTACACCGGCGAGGTCCGTCGGGCGGCCGGCGACGGTCACGCCGAACAGCACATCGCGATTGCCGCTGTAGCGCGACAGCAACAGCGCCCAGGCACCCTGGATCCAGGTGTTGGGGGTCAGTTGGTATTGCTGGCACAGCTGCTGCAGACGTTGGGTCTGGGCGATGCTCAGGGTCTGGTCGAAGTCGCCGACCTGTTCCGGTGCCTGCTCCGGACGGGCCACGGGGCTGTCCACATGCAACGGCGTCGGCTCGCTGAAACCGGCCATCTCGGCCTGCCAGAACGCGTGTGCGGCGGCCATGTCATGACGTTCCAGCCAGCTCATGTAGCCGCGGAACGAGCGCAGGCGCGGACGGGCCACCGGCTCCTGGCGCACGATGGCCTGGTAGATCGCCAGCAGATCTTCCATCAGCAGGCCGAAGCACCAGGCGTCAGTCAGGATGTGATGGAAGCTGCGCACCACGGCGAAGCGTCGCTCATCGAGTTGGAACACCCGCAGGTGGGTCAATGGCGCGCAGGCCATGTCGAAACCTTGCAGGCGCTGTGCTTCGAGGGCCTGGTCCATCGCCTGGCGCTGCTGCGCTTCGTCGAGATGGCGCAGGTCCTGCCAGTCGAACGCTTGGTGGGTCTGGCGATACACGCATTGCAGCGGCTCGTGGTCGTCCTGCCACCAGAACGCGGTGCGCATCATTGGATGGCGCTGGAGGAACAGCTGCCATGCGGCTTCCATCGCCGGGCGTTGCAATACCCCGTCCCAGCTGTAGCGCTGTTGCATCAGGTAGATGCCGCTGTGGGGTTGCAACAGGGTGTGCAGGAGCATGCCCTGTTGCATCGACGACAACGGGTAAACGTCTTCGATGTTCAACCAGTCCAGCGGTTCGGCCGCCAGGGTCGCCGCTTGCTTGTGGCACAGCGGGAAGGCTTGGCTGGCAGGCCGCAGGTCGGTTGCGCTAGCGAGCCCGGCGAGGTCGTTCAGGCGTTGGGCCAGGCGCGGTGCCCAGTCGGCGGCGAGGGCGCCCTGGCTGCGCAGGTACAGGCAATCGTCCTGCCACCAGGCGTCCAGGGTCAGCGGGCAAGTCGACGTCGGCGATGGGCTTGCGGCCTCGACCTGGGCCAGGATGCCGCGTTCTTCGCGGTGGCTGTCGAGGTTGCCCAGCCAACGAATGGCGACCGCTGCCGCCGGCAACTCGCGCAGCGGTTCTTGCAGGTAGGTATTGTCCGACAGGTAGCGCAGGGCACCGTAGTCGACGCCGTGCTGCGGATAGGCGCGCATCTGCGTGGCCAGTGCCTGCAAGCGTTGCAGCAGGCTGTCGCCTGCGGGCTGGAGGAAGTACGGCACCGCCAATTCCAGAGGCCCCACGATGCGCGCCGGGTCGAGGTCGGCGACGGCAATCGGCGCAGCGACCGGCAAGCGTTCGGCGTTCGGACGGGCGCCGTGCACGCTCAGCGCGACCAGGCCATCGCCGCACAGCTCACGGCATTGTTCGGCCACGGCCGCGGCCAACAGGTTATGCCAGTCCAGTTGCAGCACCTCGCCCAGGCGCTTGAGCTCGCCCGAAGTGGTGGCCGGCAGGGCCTGCTCGATCATGCTGGCCGGCTGTTGGCCAGCGGGCAGTTGCAGCGGTTCCAGGCCGGCGTATTGCAGCCAGTGTTCCCAAGCGTCGTCCAGGGCGTCGCCCTGGGCATGGGCCTGCTGGTGCCGCGTCCATTGGGTGAAATCGCCACCGGTGTAGGACAGGCGCACCGGGCGTTGATAGCGCAACTGCGCCAGGGCCAGGTTGAGGTCCGTCAGCAGCAGCGACCAGGACGCTTCGTCCAGGCTCAGCGGATGAGCGGCCAGTAGCAGGGAATACTTGCCGTCCACTTCCAGCAGGCTGGCGTGCAGGGTTTGGCCTGCATCCAAGTCCAGTCCATCGACACCGGCCTGGGCGAGGGCTTGCAGTTGCGCCGGGGCGCAGGTTGCAAGTTTTTCGATGGTGATGACCGGGGCCTTGGCCGCGACCAGTACCCGTTGCTGCCACTCGCCCTCCGGCAGGACCTTGAGCGCCAGGCGCAGGGCCTGATGGTGTTGCTGCAAGGCGACGATAGCCTGGGTCAGCAGTTCGCTGTCGATGGCCTGGGTCAGCGCCACGCAACGCCAAGTCGCGTGCAGCGGTCCTTGTTGCAGGCGCGCCAGTTGCCCGGCGGCCAGCGGCAGGTCATAGCCATCGGCAATGGCTTGCGCGACGCCTTGGTTGGCATCGGCGCCCAGCACCCGGGCGATGTCGGCAATGGTGCGGTTCTCGAAGAGCTGACGCGGGGTGAGTTTCAGCCCCTGCTGGTTGGCGCGGGCGATGATCTGCAAGTTGATGATCGAGTCGCCGCCCAGGGCGAAGAAGTTGTCATGCACGCCGACACGTTCAAGCTTCAGGACCTCCTGCCAGATAGCGGCCAACTGCGCTTCGACCTCATTGCGCGGGGCCACGTGGGTGGCGCTGTCGTCCGTGGGTTTCTGCGGCAGCGGCAAGCGCTGTACATCGACCTTGCCGTTGCGGGTCAGGGGCAGTTCGTCGAGGGTGATGAAGTGCGCCGGCACCATGTAGTCCGGCACTCGCGCAGCGAGGTCGTTACGCAGTTTCGTGGCGGACAGCGATTGGCTGGCGACCAGGTAGGCCACCAGGCGCAGGCTGCCGTCCAGTTCCACGGCACGGACCAGCGCCTGTTCGATCAGTGGCGACAGGCGCTTGAGCTGCGCCTCGACTTCGCCCAGCTCCAGGCGGTTGCCACGGATCTTGACCTGGCTGTCGACCCGGCCGAGGAATGCCAATTGACCGTCCACTTGCCAGCGCACGCGGTCGCCGGTGCGGTACCAGCGTTGCTGATCGGCGTCGAGGTGGAAGCGTTCGGCGGTCAGGTCCGGGCGGTGCAGGTAACCTCGGGCCAGGGCGCCATTGATCAGCAGCTCACCGGATACACCGGTGGGTACCAGGCGACCCTTGGCATCCACCACTTGCAGTTGGCGGTTGGGCAGCGGGCGGCCGAGGGCAATGCTGCGCAGGCCGGCGGGCAGCTCGGTGGCAATCGCCCCGACCGTCGCTTCGCTCGGCCCATAGTGGTTGAACACTCGCAGCCCGGGGGCCAGGCGGTTGATCTGCTCCAACAGCGCCGGGCTGAGGGCGTCGCCACCGAAGACCAGCAGGGCGCGAGGCAGCAGGCGGGCATCGGGCAGCGCCTGCAACAGGCCGGCCAGGTGGCTTGGGGTGATCTTCAGCACATCCACTGGGTGTTGGTCGAAGAGTTCGGCCAGTGCCAGGGGGCTGAAACCGCTGTCTTCATCCACCAGCAACAGGCTGGCGCCGCTGCACAGGGCACCGAACAGCTGGGTGTGGCCCAGGTCGGCGGCGATGCTGGACAGCAAGCCGTAGCGGGCCGCCAGCGGTGGGTTGAGCACCGCGTGCACCGCCGTCAGGTAATCGACGATGGACTGGTGCTCGACCACTACACCCTTGGGAGTGCCGGTGGAGCCCGAGGTGTAGATCACATAGGCGGCGTCAGTCGGGCTGTGGGCCACGGCCGGTGGCGTGTCTGGCTGGGAGGCGATGGCGTCGGCCTGTTCCGCCAGCCACAGCGTCGGCGTGTGCTCGGCCAGGCCTTTGAGCAGGGGCGAGGCGGCGGCGCCGATCAGCAGTGCGGCGCGGCTGTCCACCAGCACGTCGGCCAGGCGTCCGGCGGGTTGCTTGAGGTCCAGCGGCAGATAGGCGGCGCCGGCCTTGAGGGTGGCCAGCAGGGCAACCACGAACTCGGCGCTGCGTTCCAGGGCCAGGGCCACGACGCTGTCGTGGCCGATGCCTTGGGTACGCAAATACTGGCTGAGGCGGTTGGCCTGCTGGTCCAGTTCCCGGTAGGTCAGGGCGACCTGGCGGTCCTGGACTGCCAATTGTTCCGGGTGGGCGGCCACCTGTTGTTCGAAGCGTTGGTGCAGGCAGGCAGCGGGCACCGGCAGTTGCACGCCGCGACCCTGCACGAGCAGTTGTTGGCGTTCTTCAGGGCTCAGCCACTCCAGCTCGCTGACCCGGCACTGCGCTTGTGCCGTCATGGCCAACAGGATGGCGCGCAATTGTGCCGACAGCACCGCAACCTCGGCATCGCTGAAGCGACTGCGGTCGTAGCTGATCAGGTAGTGCAGTTGTTTGTCCGGCACCACGATCAGCGACAGCGGGAAGTGGTTGCGGCCTTGGGTGTGGGTAATGCCGTCGACCTGCTGGTCGTTGCTCGGGGCACTGAAGCTCAAGCCACCGGTGTCCTGGTTGAGCGCATCGGTGACCGGGAAGTTCTCGAACACCAGGATCGAGTCGAACAGCGCCTGTTCCGCGGCGATGCGGGTCATTGACTTGAGCTTGCCCAGCGGCAGGTAGGCGTGGTGGCGCACATCGCTGTTGGCTTGCTGCAAGCGTTGCAGCCAGTCCACCAGCGTCGGTTCGTCAGCCCATTGCACGCGCAGCGGCAAGGTGTTGATGAACAGGCCGACGGTGCTGTCCACCGCCGCCAGGTTCTCCGGACGGCCGGCGACGGTGACGCCATAGACCACGTCGTCACGCCCGGCATGTTGGCCCAGCAGCAGTGCCCAGGCGCCCTGGATCAGCGTGTTGAGGGTCAGGTCATGCTGGCGGGCGAAGTGCGCCAGTTGCTCGGTTTCGCTGGCGGCCAGCAGGCTTTCCCGTTCGGCGAACGGTGCCCCTGCCGGGGCTGGCTGGCGTACGGCGAAGGTGGGCAGCGGGGTCGGCTCGCTCACGTCCTGCAACTGCTCGCGCCAGAAGCCTTCGGTGGCGGCCATGTCCTGTTCCGCCAGCCAGGCGATGTAGTCCCGGTAAGGACGGGTCGGTGCCAGGTTGGCAGGGCGGCCATGGGCTTGTTCGTAGTACAGCGCCAGCCACTCCTGGACGGCGATGCCGACGCTCCAGCCGTCCATGAGAATGTGATGGAAGGTCCAGATCAGGTGCCAGCGCTCGGGGGCCAGGCGTACCAGGCACACGCGCATCAGCGGCGAGTCATTGAGCTCCAGGGGTTGCGCCCGTTGTTCCAGCGCCAACTGTTCCAGCGCGGCCTGGGGCTCGGCGCGGTCCTGCCAGTCCAGTTCGGTCAGGGGCAATGGCACTTCCTGTTGCACCACCTGATAGGCATCGTCCAGTTCTTCCCAGAGAAAAGCACTGCGCAGCACCGCATGGCGCTGCATCAACGCCTGCCAGGCGCCGCGAAACGCGCTCAGTTGCAGCGGGCCGTTCATGTCCAGGCTCAATTGCTGGTAATAGACCCGCGAATCCGGTTCATAGACGCTGTGGAACAACAGGCCGTGCTGGGTCGGCGAAAGGGAGTAGATGTCTTCGATGTTGTTCATGCTTGCTTGGTCCATTTCAAAGTCTTGAAAACTCAAGTGAGTCGATCAAGGCGCCGCGCCGGTCTCAGACCTGTGCGGGCGCCGCGTCGCTCGCTAGCTTTGGGAATTGGGTTTGGTCTTGAGCTTGCCCAGCAGTTTGTCCAGGGACTTCTGGTTCAGAGCCTTGGCCAGCGGGAAGTCAGCGGGCATCAGCGCACCGGCCTGTGGGTCGAGGCAGTGTTCGACCAGCGCCTGCAAACGTTCCAGCAGGCGCGCGGGCAAATGGCTGTCGGCATTCGGCGTGACGCTGTGCCATTCGACACGCAACACGCCGTCCTCCAGCCAGGCCACCACTTCACGGGCATGGGTCACTCGGTTCTGCGGGGCCACGTCCGGCGGCGGGGTCAGGCTGCTGGCGCGCAACCAGCCCTCTGGCGTTTGCTCATGCCCCAGGTAGTTGAACAGCACATCACCATGGCTGGCCGGCAACTCGCCGCGCTGGCGCAACAAGCCGTAGCCCAGGCCCAGGCCGGGTACGTCACGCAAGGCTTGCTTGGCGTTGCGCACCTGATCGCCGGCGGCGCCGCTGGCGTTCACCCGCAGTGGGTAAAGCGTGGTGAACCAGCCGACGGTACGGCCGACGTCCAGTCCGGCAAACGGTGCGTCACGCCCGTGGCGCTCCAGGTCCACCACGATGTCACTGCGCTGTTCGACCTCGGCCAGGGTTGCGGCGAGGGCGGCGATCAGCAGTTCTTCCGGTTGCGTGCGGTATGCGGTATGGGACTCGGTCAGCCATTGGTGCGTGCAGCTGGCATCCCAGCGGGCCGACAGTGTCTGGCGCTCAGCGACGATGGCCATTGGCGGCTGGTTCGCGCCGGTCTGGGCACTCCAGTAGCGATGCTCGGCAGCGACCTTGGCACCATGGGCTTGCAGGTGCTCGGCCCATTGCCGATAGGCGGTGGTTTTTGCCGGCAACGTCGGGCTTTCGCCACGCTCCAGTGCGGCGTACAGCTGTTGGAAGTCTTCCAGCAACGGCGTCCAGGACACCGCATCGACCACCAGGTGATGAGCCACCAGGTACAGGCGCTGCGGTGTGCCTTCCAGCAGGGCCGCGGCGAACAGCGGGCCGTGTTGCAGGTCCAGGCTTTGTGCGACGTGTAGCAGCTGTTCCGGGTGCTCGCAGCAGGTCAGTTGGGCCGGTGCCACCGGCGCGATGTGGGCTTGCCATCGGTCGTCGACATCGGTGAAACGCAGGCGCAGGGCGTCGTGGTGGGCCACCAGCCGATCCAGCGTGGCTTGCACGATGGCCGGTTCCAGGCGGCGGTCACTGTCGGCCAGCACCGATTGGTTCCAGTGTGCGGCGTGGACCTGTTGCTGGTCGAAGAACCACTGGTGCAATGGCATCAGCGGCATCGGTCCGGTCACTTCGCCTTGTTCGGCCTGGGTCAGCAGTGCCGTGGTCACGTGGGCCAGGGCCGCCGGGGTCGGCGAGCGGAACAGATCCCGTGGCGTGAGCGAATAGCCCTGTTCACGCAAACGCGAGATCAGTTTCAGGCCAAGGATCGAGTCACCGCCCAGGGCGAAGAAACTGTCCGAGGTGCCGACTTCACGGCCGCCGGTCAAGGTTTCGCCGAGCAGTTCGCCAAACAGCTGGCAGAGCAGGCGTTCCAGGTCATTGCGCGGTGCCGCGTAGTCTCTCTGGGTGTTCGGCAGGGGCAAGGCAGCCAAGGCCTTGCGGTCGATCTTGCCGTTGGTGCTCAGGGGCAGGGCCGGGACTTGCACCCACACCGCTGGCACCATGTACGCCGGTAGTTCGGCCGCGAGCTGGGTGTCGAGGTCCGACTGCGCGGTGCTACTGCTGTAGAACGCCACCAGGCGATTATCGATGACCAGGGTGCAGGCACCGGTGATGGCCGGAAGGTTCAGCAGCGCAGCGTCGATTTCCCCCAGCTCGATGCGTTGTCCACGCAACTTGACTTGATGGTCGAGACGCCCCAGGTACTCGATGTTGCCATCGGCCAGGAAGCGGCAACGGTCGCCAGTGCGGTACAGGCGGTCACCGGCCACGAACGGGCTGGTGAGGAAGCGTTCCTCGGTCAGGTCCGGACGCTTCAGATAACCCCGGGCCACGCCGACGCCGCCGATGTACAGCTCGCCGATGCTGCCAATCGGCAGCGGTTGCAGGGCCTCGTCGAGGATGTACAGGCGCAGGTTGGCGATGGGCTTGCCGATCGGCACGATCACGTCGTCGGCCGAGCAACGCCAGACCGAGACGTCGATGGCCGCTTCGGTCGGGCCGTACAGGTTGACCAGTGCCGCCGGGTGTTGGCCCATGAAGCGCCGCACCAGGTCCACCGGCAAGGCTTCGCCGCTGGCGAAGACCTGGCGCAGGCTGTGGCAATTGACCAGGCTCGGTTCCTCGACAAAGGCCCGCAGCATCGACGGCACGAAGTGCAAGGTCGTGACCTGCTCCTGCTGGATCAACTGGCTGAGGTAGGCCGGGTCGCGATGCCCGTCCGGACGGGCGACCACCAGGGTCGCGCCAGTGATCAGCGGCCAGAAGAACTCCCACACCGAGACGTCGAAGCTGTACGGGGTCTTTTGCAGCACTCGGTCGTTCGGGCCAATCGGGAAGGCGTCCTGCATCCAGTGCAGGCGGTTCATCAAGGCGCCGTGCTCGTTCATCACGCCTTTGGGCTGACCGGTGGAACCGGAGGTGTAGAGCACGTAGGCCAGGTCGTTGGCCTCGACGCTGATCGGTTCTCCAACTTCAGCGTTTGGCAACGCCTCCAGCGTCCAGGCTTGATGCCCGGCCGGCAGGCGCGACAGCCACTGCGCCTGGGTCAAGGTGACCTTGGCATCGGCATCTTCGATCAGGAACGCCAGGCGCGTGGCAGGCAGTTCCGGATCCAGCGGCAGCCACGCGGCGCCGGCATGGACGATGCCGAGCAAGGCCACGACCATCTCCACCGAGCGCTCCATGCACACCGGCACGATGTTGTCGGTGCCCACGCCGGCTGCGCGCAAGGCCCGAGCAACGGTTTGTGCCCGCTGGTCCAGCTCGGCATAACTCAGGCGCTGGCCTTCGAACACCAGTGCCGGGGCGTTGGGGCTCAGGGCCGCTTGCTGGCTCAGGGCGGTGTGCAGGTTGGTCGGGCCGCTGTAGTGACGTTCAGTGGCGTTCCAGCGATCCAGTTGCTGTTGGTCCTGCTGTTGCGGGAACAGTTCGACCAGGGTGCGTTCCGGTGCCGCTACCAGTGCGTCGAGCAACGCACACCACTGCGTGCTCCAGCGTTGCATCGTCGTTTCGTCGAACAGCGCCGATTGGTACTCCAGCGCCAGGGTCATGTCGCTGCCGTCGTCCTGGACTTCCCAGCTCTGTTCGAACTTGGCGTCGATCACCGGCAGCATCTGCTCTTCGACGTTCAGCCCCGGCCATTGGCTGCTGTCGACGCGGCCATAGTTGAGGGAGAACAACACCTGGAACAGGGGCGTACGGTTCAGGTCGCGGTTTTGCGCGACGGCACCGACCAGGGTGGCGAAGGGTAGATCGGCGTGGGCCTGGGCGGCGCGCAGATCAGCTTCGAGGCTGGCGAGCAATCGCTCGGCCGGGGCCCGTTGGTCGACGTCGCTGCGGATCACCAGGGTGTTGACCAGGCAGGCCAGCAACGTCTGGGTTTGCGCATGGTCACGTTGATCCGCCGGGGTGCCGAGGCGGATTTCCCGCTGGCCGCTGTAGCGGGCCAGCAGCGCGCTCAAGGCGGTGGCCAGCACCACATAGCTGGTCGTGCCGCGCTGACGGGCGAACTGCCGGATGGCTTCGGCGCGCGGGGTGCCGAGGCGAACGGTCAGTTGCCGGGCGCGCCGGTCCGCTTCGGCGCCGCGTGGATGATCGAGGGGCAGATCGAGCTGGTAGTCGTCCTGGCCCAGGTGGTTTTTCCAATAGTCCAGGCTTTCACTGCGTCGGGCCTGGGTGTCCGGGTGCTGTTGCCAGAGGGCGAAATCGACGTAGTCGATCTCCAGCGGCGTCCAGGCGGGCGATTGCCCGTTGAGGCCGGCGGCGTAGGCCTGGGTCAGTTCATCGATGAGCAACTGCATGGCCCAGCCGTCGGTGGCGCTATGATGCAGGCACACCAGCAACAGGTTTTCGTCGCTGCCCTGGCGTTGCAGCAGGTGCGCACGCCAAGGCGCGGTGGCGGCCAGGTCGAACGGTGTCATCAGTTCATCCTGGGCGTTGGCGCAGGTGGTTGCCCAGTCCTGGGTCGCGACGCCAGTGACCGCGAGCACCGGACCATGGTCGTCGATCAGCAGTTGTGGCTCGCCGTCGACTTCGACAATCCGGCTGCGCAGCACCAGGTGGCGTTGGCTGACCTGTTCAAAGGCGTCACGCAAGACCTGGACCTGCAGCTCGCCGCGCAAGGTCAGGGCGAATGGCATGTGGTACTCGCGGGATTCCGGCACCAGGCGGCTGAGCATCCAGAACCGGCGCTGGGCCAGACCCAGGGGCAATTGCGCCGGGCGCGGTTGCGCGCTGATCGATTCACCGGGCATGGCCGTGCGCAGATGCTCGGCCAGGGCCGCGACCGTCGGTTGGGCGAACACCAGCGACAAGGGCAGGGAAACCCCAAGACGTTCACGGACCCGGCTGACCAGGCGGGTAGCCAGTAGGGAATGGCCGCCGAGTTGGAAAAAGTTGTCCTCGATGCCGACTTGCGAACAGTCCAGTACTTCGCTGAACAGTTCGCAGAGCACGGTTTCAGTGACATTGCGCGGCGCGGTGCGCGGCTGGTCGCTTTGGCTCTGGGGCAGCGGCGTGGCGGCCAGTGTCTTGCGGTCGAGCTTGCCGTTGCTGTTGAGCGGCAGGCGCTCGAGCTGCACGAACAGGCTTGGCTGCATGTGCGCGGGCAGGCTGTCACTCAAGTCGGCACGCAGGGTCGCTTCATCGGCGTCACCGCACCAGAAACTTACCAGGCGCTGGTCGAGCAACAAGGTGGCGGCGTCGCGCACACCGGCCTGGGCCAGCAGCGCAGCGTCGATTTCCCCCAGCTCGATGCGTTGTCCACGCAACTTCACCTGATGGTCGAGACGTCCCAGGTACTCGATGTTGCCATCGGCCAGGAAGCGGCAGCGGTCACCGGTGCGGTACAGGCGATCACCGGCCACGAACGGACTGGCGAGGAAGCGTTCCTCGGTCAGGTCCGGACGCTTCAGATAACCCCGGGCCACGCCGACGCCGCCGATGTACAGCTCGCCGATGCTGCCAATCGGCAGCGGTTGCAGGGCTTCGTCGAGGATGTACAGGCGCAGGTTGGCGATGGGCTTGCCGATCGGCACGATCACGTCGTCGGCCGAGCAACGCCAGACCGAGACGTCGATGGCCGCTTCGGTCGGACCGTACAGGTTGACCAGTGCCGCCGGGTGTTGGCCCATGAAGCGCCGCACCAGGTCCACCGGCAAGGCTTCGCCGCTGGCGAACACCTGGCGCAGGCTGTGGCAGTCGACCAGGCTCGGCTCTTCGACAAAGGCACGGAGCATCGACGGCACGAAGTGCAGGGTGGTGACGCGTTCCTGCTGGATCAACTGGCTGAGGTAGGCCGGGTCGCGATGCCCGTCCGGACGGGCGACCACCAGGGTCGCGCCAGTGATCAGCGGCCAGAAGAACTCCCACACCGAGACGTCGAAGCTGTATGGGGTTTTCTGCAATACACGGTCGTTCGGGCCAATCGGGAAGGCGTCCTGCATCCAGTGCAGGCGGTTCATCAAGGCGCCGTGTTCGTTCATCACGCCTTTGGGCTGGCCGGTGGAACCGGAGGTGTAGAGCACGTAGGCCAGGTCGTTAGCCTCGACGCTGATCGGTTCTCCCACTTCAGCGTTCGGCAACGCATCCAGCGTCCAGGCTTGATGCCCAACGGGCAGGCGCGACAGCCATTGCGCCTGGGTCAAGGTGACCTTGGCATCGGCATCTTCGATCAGGAACGCCAGGCGCGTGGCAGGCAGTTCCGGATCCAGCGGCAGCCACGCGGCGCCGGCATGGACGATGCCGAGCAAGGCCACGACCATCTCCACGGAACGTTCCATGCACACCGGCACGATGCTGTCGGTGCCCACGCCGACTGCGCGCAAGGCCCGGGCGACGGTTTGTGCCCGCTGGTCCAGCTCGGCATAGCTCAGGCGCTGGCCTTCGAACACCAGTGCCGGAGCGTTGGGGCTCAGTGCGGCCTGTTGGCTCAGGGCGGTGTGCAGGTTGGTCGGGCCGCTGTAGTGACGTTCAGTGGCGTTCCATTCGACCAACTGACGCTGACGTTCTGCCGTTGGCAGCGGTGTCCAATCCCCGAGGCGGGTCTGTGGCGCATCGAGCATGGTTTCCAGCAGTTGTTGCCACTGTTCCAGCCAACGCCGGGCCGTGGTTTCGCTGAACAGCGCGGCGCGGTATTCCAGCAACACCGACAGCACCTCGCCGTCGTGCACTTCCCAGTTCAGGTCGTACTTGGTGGCCTGGGCGGTCACCGCCCGTTCGCTGACCTGCAACTGCGGCCATGGCTGGCTCGACGAGTCAGCGTTCTGCATGGCGAACAGCACTTGGAACAGCGGCGTCTGGCCGAGGCTGCGTGAAGGCTTCAAGTGCTCCACGACCTGGTCGAACGGCACATCCTGATGCTGCTGGGCATCCAGCACACGGTTGCGTACCTGGCCCAGCAAACCTTCGAAATCCAGCGTCGGATCGAGGTCGGCACGCATGACCACGGTGTTGACGAAGCAGCCGATCAGCGGTTGCAGCTCGGCGAATGGCCGCTGGGCCACCGGGCTGCCGATTCGCACGTCGCGCTGGTTGGCGTAGCGGCCCAAGAGCAGTTGCGCCGCACCGAGCATGAGCATGTACAGGGTGGCACCGCGTTGCTGGGCGAACTGCCGCAGGCGTTCCACCAGCGCTGGCGGCAACTGCAATTGCACCGCGCCCGCCGCTGGGGCGAGCTGGTTTGGACGGCCCTGTTCGGTCGGCAGGTCCAGCAGGTAGTCGCCGTCTTCCAGTTGGTCGCGCCAGTATTGCAGCTGACTGCTGAACGCGGTCTGTTGGCCGGGTTCGCGCTGCCAGAGGGCGTAATCGGGGTATTGCAGCGCCAGCTCTGGCACCGCCACCGGGGTGCCCTGGCACTGGGCGGTGTAGAACCGTCGCAGTTCATCCAGCAGGTTCTGGCTGGAGGCGTCATCGATAGCGCAGTGGTGCACGCTGAGCAACAACAGCGACTGGATGCCGTCGCGGTGTTGCAGCAACGTGGCACGGACGGGCACGTCGGCGGCGAGGTCGAAGCGGCGGCCGGTTTCCGCGTGGATCGCTGTGTCGGTCAGTTGCTGCCACTGCGCGTCGCTGCTCGCCTCCAATACTGTAACTCGCAGAGTGAGATCGACCTGCGGTTCGACCACCAAGCGCAACTCGCCATCGGTATCGCGCACGATGCGGCTGCGCAGGATTTCGTGGCGCTGGACCACGCTGTTCAGGGCCGTTTGCAGGGCCTGGACATTGAGTTCGCCGTCCAGCTGCACGGCGCTGACCACGTTGTACTCGCCACCGCCAGTGCTCAGTTGTTCGAGGAACCACAAGCGTTGCTGTTCGAACGACAGCGGCAGGCGCGCCGGACGTGCCGCCGGGACGAAGGTTGCCGCCGGGGCTTGCAGCGGATCACCCAGCAGCGCGGCCAGGGCTTCGAGGGTCGGGTGTTCGAACACCGCTCGCAGCGGCGGCACGCTGGCGAACTGTTGGCGCAGGCGGGCAAACAGCGTGGCCGCCAGTAGCGAGTGGCCGCCGAGGTAGAAGAAATGGCTGTCACGGCCGATTTGCGCCGACGGCAGGTTCAGCAACTCGGCCCATAGGGCGGCCAGTTGCTGTTCGGCGGCGCTGCGAGGTGGGTCGAGGGCGTCTGGCGCGGCTTGGATGTCCGGGGCCGGCAAGGCCTTGCGGTTGAGTTTGCCGTTGTCGGTCAGCGGCAGCTCATCGAGCAGCACGAACGCCGAGGGCACCATGTAGTCGGGCAGGGCGGCACCAATCGCTTTGCGCCAGGCATGGATGTCGGCCTGCTGGTCGCATGTCACGTAGGCCACCAGGCGCTTGTCGCCGGGCACGTCTTCACGGGCCAGCACCACGGCCTGGCGCACGCCTGGCTGGGCGCCGATCAGGGTTTCTATTTCCCCCAGCTCGACGCGGAAGCCACGGATCTTCACTTGATGATCCATACGGCCCAGGTATTCGAGCTGGCCGTCGGGCAACCAGCGCACCAGGTCGCCGGACTTGTACATCCGCGCGCCTGCCACGGATGAGAACGGGTCTTCGATGAACACCTTCGCGGTCTGCTCGGCGCGGTTGAGGTAGCCCAGGGTCACGCCGGCACCGCCGATGTGCAGTTCCCCCGGGACGCCCACCGGCATCGGGTTGAGGAAGGCATCGAGCACGTAGGTGCGTACGTTGGCGATGGGGCGGCCGATGATCGGCCGCAGCGGGAAGTCATCCACCGCGCAGCCGGTAGCGTCCACCGTGCATTCGGTCGGGCCGTAGGTGTTGAAGAAGCGGCTGCCGGTAATCGACGGCAGGCGTTGCCACAGTTGCGCGTCCACCGCGTCGCCACCGAACAGCACGAAGCGCGGCAGGTACACCTCGCCACGGCGAACGCCGTCGCTTTCGAGCAGGGCCTTGAGCTGTGCCGGGGTGCACTCGAAGGCCTCCAGGCGAGTGTCGCGGAAGAATCCGGCGAGGGCCTCGGGGTCGTAGCGCACCTCTTCCGGGGTCAGGTACAGGCTGTGGCCGTCGAGCAACAGGATCAGCTCGGCTACCGAACTGTCGAAGGCGAACGAGTAGTTGAAGCTGGTGCGCATCGGCTGGTCGGTGTAGCGGCGATACAAGCCATGGATACGCGCCCAGGCCAGGTTGACCACCGAGCCGTTGGTCACCAGGGTGCCCTTGGGCTTACCGGTCGAGCCGGAGGTGTACATGATGTAGGCCAGGTCTTGCGGCCCGGCCAGTGGAGTCGGGTTGCTGTCCGGTTGGTTGGCGAACAGAGCGGCGTCGCTGTCCAGGCGCAGGCGTGGCAGGCCGGCCCCCAGTTGTTCCAACAGGCCTTGCTGGCCGAGGAACAGCGCCGGTTGCGCGTCTTCGAGCATGTACGCCAGGCGATCCACCGGATAGGTCGGGTCCAGCGGCACATAGGCGCCACCGGACTTGAGAATGCCCAGCAGGCCGACCAGCAGTTCCAGCGAGCGCTCGACACACAGCGCCACCGGGCGGTTGGCAGCGACGCCACGGCTGCGCAGGTAGTGCGCCACCTGGTTGGCGCGCCGGTTCAGTTCGCCGTAGCTCAGGCTGCGGCCTTCGAAACACAGGGCGTCACGTTCCGGGGTGCGCTCGGCCTGTTGTTCGAACAACTGGGCGAAGGTCAGGTGCGTCGGCACCGGCATCTCGGTGCGGTTCCACTCGACCACGGTGCGTTGCCACTCCGTGTCCATCAGCAGTGGCAAGGCGGCGACCGGGCGCTGTGGCTCGGCGAGCATGTGTTCGAGCAAATGCTCCAGGCGGGCGAGGGTCTGGCGGGCGCTGTCGGCGACGAACAGGTCGAGGGCGAACATCAGCTCCAGTTGGATCGGCGCATTGGCCGGGCACAGCACGTGCAGGTCCAGATCGCATTCAGAGTGGCGCAGCGGCGTGTCCAGCGCTTCGAATTCCAGCCCGGGGAAGCGCAATCGCGATTCCATGGCCAGTTGTTGGGCGACCATTACCTGGTACAGCGGCGCATGGCTGAGGCTGCGTGGCAGTTGCAGGCTGTCCACCAATTGTTCGAACGGCAGGTCCTGATGCAGCAGGCCATTGCGCAGGCGCTCAGCCACTTGTTTGACCAGGGCGGTGAAGCCGGCTTGCGGCTCGAAGTCGGCGCGGATCGCCAGGTTGTTCAGCAAGATGCCCAGCAGCCCTTCGGTGCCAGGCTGTTCACGGTGGGTGACCGGGGTGCCGACCAGTACCGTGGCATCGCCGCTCAAACGGTGCATCAACACGGCAAAACCGGCGAACAGGACGGTGAACGGTGTGGTGCCGAGGCGACTGGCAAAGGCTTGCACCCGGGTGCTGAGGTCGGCGCTGAGTTCACGCTGCACGATCCCGGCGCGGTAGCTTTGCACCGATGGCCGTGGATGGTCGGTGGGCAAGGCCAGCAGCGGGCTGGCGTCGCTGTCGCGGCGGTCCAGGGTGGTGGTCCAGTAATCGAGCTGGCGCTTGAGTTCGGCGCCTTGCAGGTGTTCGCGCTGCCAGAGGGCGAAGTCGGCGTATTGCAGCGGCAGGGCCGGCAGTTCGGCGGCGGCACCGTTGCAACGGGCTTCATAACCCAGGGCCAGTTCGCGCAGGGCGATGGTGGCCGACCAGGCGTCCGAGACCAGGTGATGCAGGGCGATGCCGAGTACGTGCTCGCCCGGCGCCAAGCGCAGCAAACGCGCACGCAGCAGTGGTGGGCGGGTCAGGTCGAACGGTTGCTCGAAGGTGTCTTGCAGGGCATTGAACTGCGCGCCGGCGCGGGCGGTGGCGGTCAGGCTCGACAAGTCTTCGAAGGGCAGCGCGATGTCCAGTGTTGGGCTGATACGCTGGCACGGCACGCCGTCGACGCTGTGGATGCCGGTGCGCAGGATTTCATGGCGCACCAGCAGATCGTTCAGGCTGGCGTGCAGCGCCTCGACATTGAGTTCACCATTGAGGTGCAGGGCGAACGGGATGTTGAACAGGGTGGTGCCCGGCGTCAGTTGCTCGATGAACCACAGGCGTTGTTGCGAGAACGACAACGGCAGCAGCGGCGGACGTGGCTGGGCCTTGGGCACGCTGGTCGCGCTGGCTTGCGGGGCGGCGGCCTCGGCCAGGCGTGCGCCGATGGCTTCGGCCAGCAAGGCCACGGTCGGCTGTTCGAACAGCACCCGCAACGGCAGGTCGAGCTTGAACTGGGTGCGCAGGCGGGCAACGATCTGGGTCGCCAGCAGCGAGTGCCCGCCGAGGGTGAAAAAGTTGTCTTCCACGCCCACCGTGCCGCGCCCCAGGACCTCGGCCCAGATCGACGCCACGCTGGTTTCCAGCGCGTTGCGCGGGGCGATGCTCTGCTGGGTGTCGGCCTGCCAGTCCAGCTCGCGGGCGGCGAGGGCCTTGCGGTCGACCTTGCCGTTATTGTTCAGGGGCAGTTTGTCCAGGCAGACGAAGGCCGCTGGCACCATGTATGGCGGCAGTTGGGTGCGCAGGTGTTCGCTCAGGCCGTCGCTGTCCAGGGTCTGGTCATGGGCCGACCAGTACGCCACCAGCCAGGCTTCGCCGACGGTGTTTTCCCGCAGCAGGACGGCGGCCTCGCGGACGTTCGGGTGCTGGGCGAGACGGTGTTCGATTTCCGTCAGTTCGATCCGGTGCCCGCGCAGTTTCACCTGCTGGTCGCGCCGGCCCAGGTATTCGATCACCCCGTCGGCACGCCAGCGTCCCAGGTCACCGGTGCGGTACAGGCGACCTTCGAGTTGAGGATGGTCGATAAACGCCTCGGCGGTGCGTTGCGGGTCGTGCAGGTAGCCGCGGCCGACGCCGACGCCACCGACGCAGATTTCCCCGGCCACGCCGACCGGCACCGGGCGCAGGGATTCGTCCAGCACATACAGGCGGTTGTTGGCGGTCGGCTGGCCGATGGGCATGTGGCTGACCTCGGCCCCCGGTGCTTCGAAAATCGGCTGGAAGGCCACGTCGTCGGCGCATTCGGCCGGCCCATAGGCGTTCATCAGGGCGATGTCGGGGAAGCGCGCGAACCAGTCCCGGGCCACAGTCGGCGGCAGGGCTTCACCGGTGGGCAGGACCCAGCGCAAGTCCGGCAATTGCAAATCGCATGGGCACAGCGCGAGCAAGGTACGCATCAGGCTCGGGACGATTTCCAGTACGTTCAGGCGCTCGCTGGCAAGCACTTGCAACAGGCGCTGCGGGTCGTGGGCGACTTCATCCGCAAGAATGTGCACGGTGGCGCCGAGCACCGGCGCGGCGAGGAACTGCCACACCGAAATGTCGAACGCCACCGACGCGGTCTGGGGAATCCGGTCGGTGGCGCTGAGCCCCAGGGCCGGCACCTTGCCGAAGATATTGTTGAGCATGCCACGCTGTTCGATCATCACGCCCTTGGGCGTGCCGGTCGAACCCGAGGTGAACAGTACGTAGGCCAGGCTGTGCGGGCCCGCGAGCACCGGCAGCGGCGCGTCGTTGCCGGACGTCCAGCAGGCTTCGGCGAACAGCGCCTCGGGCGCCTGGTCGAGGCCGCTGAGCAGTTGATCGAGCAGGCTGCTGCAAGCTTCGCTGGCGACCAGCAACGGCGCGCCGGACAGCCCGAGGATTTCCCGCAGGCGCTCGGGCGGATGATTGACTTCAAGGGGCAGCATCGCCGCGCCGGCCTTGAACACGGCCAGCATCATAGTCAACAACGCCAGGCCACGGGGGGCGACCAGCGCCACCAGTTGATCTTCAGCGGCGCCGGCTTCTCGCAGGGCATGGGCCAGGCGCGTGGAACGCAGGTCCAGCTCGGCGTAGGTCAACGACTCACCGGTGCAGATCGCGGCGACCTGTTCGCCGCGCTGGGCCACCTGGGCGGCAAACAGCTCGGCGTAGCTTTGATCCAGCGGAAAAGCGTGGGGGTTGAGCGCCCACTCGCCCAGCAACTGCTGGCGTTCCTCGGCGGCCAGCAGTTCGAAGCTGGCCAATGGCGCGTCGGGGGCGGCGAGCATGCTGCGCACCAGGCTGGCGATATGGCCCAGCAGGCGCTGCACGGTGGCGGCCTCGAAACGTTCGCGGTCATAGGACACGCGGATGCCCAGCTGTTCGCCCGGCAGGATCACCACGGTCAAGCCGTAGTGGGTGTGCACGCTGTGGTCCATGCCTTCGAGGCTGAACTGGAAACCGCCTTCGAGGATCTGTTCGTCGATGGGTGCGTTTTCGAACACCAGGATGCTGTCGAACAGGGTTTCGCCCCGGGGGAAATCGCTCCAGCCCTGGATATCGGTCAACGGCGTGTGCTCGAAGTCGCGCATGTCGACGTTGAGCTTTTGCAGGTCGCCCAGCCAATTGCCGAGCGAGGCGTTCGGGTCCACCGAAACCCGCAGCGGCAAGGTGTTGATGAACAGGCCGATCATTTCCGCGACGCCGGTCAGGTCGGCCGGACGCCCGGCCACAGTGACGCCGAAGACCACGTCCCGCTGCCCGCTGTAGCGCGACAGCAACAACGACCAGACACCTTGGAAAAACGTGTTCGGGGTGATCCGGCGACTGCGGCAGAACGCTGCCAGCGCTTGGGTTTCCTGCGCGTCGAGGTGAATCAGTTGGTCGTCCACCAGCACTGCATCGGTGTAGCGGTCGCGGGTCACGCCGTTGTCCACGGTCAGTGGCGTGGGGGCGTTGAGGCCTTGCAACTGGCCGCGCCAGAATTGCTCAGCCTTGCCTGCGTCCTGGCGTTGTAGCCACTGGATGTAATCGCGAAATGGCCGAGGGCTTTTCAGTTCCGGCGTGCGGTCGTTGCACAGTGCTTCGTAGACTTTGAGGAAGTCCACGGTCACCAGGGAAATGCACCAGGCGTCCATCAGGATGTGGTGGAAGCTGCGAATGAACTCGTAGGATTCATCGGCCAGGCGCACCAGCCGGAAGCGAATCAGCGGTGGCTTGGACAGGTTGAAGCCGACTTTCTGCTCGTCTTCCAGCAGCGTGCGGATTCGCGCTTCCTGCTCATGGGGGGCGAGCCCGCGCAGGTCGAGGGTGTCCAGCGGCACCTTGACCTGGCGATGGATCACCTGCACCGGTTGCTTCTGGCTTTTCCATTGGAAACTGGCGCGCAGGGAAGGGTGCAGCGCCACCACCTGGCGCCACGATTCGAGGAACGCCGCTTCATCGATGGCTCCGCCGATGCGGTAGCGATCCTGCATCAGGTACACGCCGGAGTCTTCGTGCAGCAAGGAGTGGAATAGCATCCCTTGTTGCAGCGGCGATAGCGGATAAATGTCTTCGATCGGGTTACCGGCGGTTTTTTCGGTGGTCATTGAAAGCGTCCTGCGTAAAAAGGGGCAGCGGTGATGGCGTGGCGACGGGAGGAGCCGTTCACAGGTCGGCCTCGTCCAGTTCGGCCAGCAACGCTTGCATTTCGTCATCGGACAGGCCCGAGGCGCTGAACTCGGTGCTGTCGGCTTGCGGCTCGGCGGCGTTCGGGGCCAGCGGTTGCGCGACCTCGGCCATGGCGGCGATGGTCTGGCGTTCGAAGACTTGCTTGGCCGAGAGTGCGATGCCTTGCTCATGGGCCTGGGCCACCACTTGCAGGCTCAGGATCGAGTCGCCGCCGATGGCGAAAAAGTTGTCGGTGACGCTCACGGTCGAGAGCTTCAAGACCTTGGCGACGATGGCTTGCAGGGTGGTCTCCATGGCATTGCGCGGCGCCACATGGGCGCTTTCATCGAACTGGTCCGGGTCGGGCAACTGGCGAGTGTCGAGCTTGCCGTTGGGCGTGCGTGGAAAGCTCGCCAGGGTCAGCACCAGGGCCGGCACCATGTACGACGGCAGGCGTTCGCCGAGGAAACGCTTGATCGCCTCGGAGTCCGGTGCGTAGCCATGAGCGGCCAGGATGTAGGCGAGCAGGCGCTTGCCTGCGGCCTGTTCCTGGACGATCACCGCGGCTTCGCGCACGTCGCTGTGGCTGCACAACTGGCGTTCGATTTCCCCCAGCTCGATGCGGTAGCCGCGGACCTTGACCTGATGATCCTTGCGTCCGAGGAACGCCAGGCGTCCGTCGGCCAGCCAGCACGCCAGGTCGCCGGTGCGGTAGGCACGGGTGCCGTCGGCCAGGGTGACGAAGGCCTTGGCGGTTTCTTCGGGCTTGTTGCGGTAGCCGCGGGCCAGGGTCGGGCCGGCGAGGACGATTTCTCCCGGCTCGCCGATGCCGCAGGCGGTGTCGAATTCGTTCAGCAGGCGCAGGTCCATGCCGGCGATCGGACGGCCGATGCTGACGTTCCGATTGGGCTCCAACACCTCATAGGTGGCCCAGACGGTGGCTTCCGTGGGGCCGTATTCGTTCACCAGCCGGGCGTGGGGCAGAGCCTTGCTGTGTTGCGCGATCAGCGACGGCGGACAGGCTTCGCCGGCGACGATCCAGCAGGCGAGGCTGTCGGCTCCGCCACTGCGTTGCAACTGATCGAGCAGGGCCTGGTAGAGCGACGGCAGCGACAGACCATGGCTGACCTGATGCTGGGTAATCAACTGGGCCAGGCGAGACATCTCCAGCTCTTCACCTGGGGCGGGCAATACCAGGCGTGCGCCTTGGGCCAGGGTCCAGAAAATCCCGGCGACCGAACTGTCGAAGGCAAACGACGACAGCAGCAGGTAGGCGCGCACTGGCGTCGCATAGGCGGCCATGCGCACCTGAGTCGAGAAGCTCAGGGCGCCGTGGCTGATTTCCACGGCTTTCGGCGCACCGGTCGAGCCCGAGGTGTAGATCAAGTAGGCGAGGTCGTTCGCGTCTGGCAACGGCAGTGTCGGCAAATCGCCGAGGTCCGGCGTTGCCAGGTCATCCAGCACGAAGCGTTGCAGGCTGGCCGGCACGCTGTCGGCCAGTTCGGCGCTGACCACGATGTGGGCAATGGCGCTGTCGGCGAGCATGTAGGCGCGGCGGTCGGCCGGGTAGGTCGGGTCGATTGGCACGTAGGCGCCACCGGCTTTCAAGACGGCGAGCATGGCGACAATGGCCGCGTTGCTGCGGGCGAACAGGATGCCGACAGGCACCCCGGGGCCGATGCCGGCCGCGACCAGCCGATGGGCCAGCTGTGTGGCGCAGGTATCGAGGCGGCTGTAGCTCAGGTCGCCGTCCTTGTCGCTGAGAGCGATGGCGTCCGGCTGTTGGCGAACCTGACGGGCGATCAACTCCACCAGTGTCAGCGGTTCGATGGAGGGCACGTTCGCATTGGTGCCGATCAGCTGCGATTGCAGCGCTCCACCCAGGGGCAGTTGGGCCCAGGCCCGTTGCGGTTCCGCCAGGGCGCCTTGCAGCAGTTGCAGCCATTGCTCGGCGAGGCAACCCGCCGCGTCGGCACTGAGGGCATGGCGATCGTAGATCAACTGCGCGTGCAGGCTGTCGGGCAACTGGCGCACGTTCAGGCACGCCTTCAACGGGTTCATCACCGCGCTGGCATGGCGCTCCCGGGCATCGCCCAAACGCCAGGCAAAGGCATAGTCGGCGTTGAGGTGGCCGGTGTAATAGTCTTGCCAGCCGATTGCTCGCTCCAGGGTGGCGGCCACTTGCGTGCTTTGCTCCAGCAGGGTCGCCTGGGCATCCAGTTCGATGTTCACGGGCAGGCACTGCTCGAACAGGCCCAGGGTATCCGCCAGTTCCGCACCGCGACTTTCATGGATCAGGGCGAGTGGCACCTGTTGCTGGCCGGCCAGTCGGCCCAGCACCGCTGCCCATGCCGCCAGCAGCAGGTCCGGGGTCAGGCCCGGGTGACGGGCGAGGTCGGTCGACAGGCTGAGGTCCAGTCGGGCGGGGGCAAATCCGCCATCGAGGGCCGATTCGAGCGGAAGCTGCAAGGTGGCCGCTTCGGTTTCGCCCGAAGGTTTCCAGAAACTCACGCCCGGATGGTCCGGCGCCTCCTCGACCAGGCTCCAGCGCCACTCGGCGTAATCGGCGTACTGCAGGGTTTCGGACAGGTCCGTGGGGGTGTCTTGCAGCAGTGCACCGGCCAGCCATTTCAGGCTGACGAGGTCGAAGTGGCTGCTGGCCGCCGCCAGGTCCAGGACCGCTTGCTCATCGGACAGGCGCACCAGGGTCACGCACAGAGGGGTTGTCCAGTCACGGGGCTGATCGGCGAGCCGAGTCAGTGCGGCGTCCTGGTCGGCGCGGCTGTGCTGGCGCAGGTCCTGCAGATTAACCACCAGTGAGCCGGCTTCGTCAATCACCTGCACCGGGTCGCGCAGGCCGAGTACGGGCATCAGTCGCGTGCGCAGGATTTCGCTGCCGGCCACCAGGGCTTGCAAGCGGTTGTTCAATGCGTCGACGTCCAGCGGTTGCGACAGCGACCATTGCAAATGACAGCTGAACGGGTGCTCCGCCGCGCCGTTGATGTGGGGGTAGACCGATGCCTGTTGCGGTGAAATACGAAAACCTTGAAGTCCGCTCATGTTCATCTCGACTGGAAAAGGGCTTGAGCCTGGATCACCGCACAGACGCCGGGGCTTGCTGGACACGTGTCAGGCAAGCCTCCTGCGAACGGCGGGTGGACCCGTTGAATGTCAGACGGCAACGTCGCTCGACAGCAGGGCTTCAGCCATGCCGGTCATGATGGCGCGCTTGCCGGTAAAGGGTTCGCGACCGTGCACGGCGAGCATGTTGTCGATGAACAACACGTCCCCCTGTTGCCAACTGAAACGCACCAGCGAGTCGAGGTAGGCCGCACGCAGCGATTGCAGTACGTGCGGCTCGATCGGTTCGCCATCGCCATAAAAGGTGTTGGTGGGCAGGTCGAGGTCGTTGAAGTTGCTTTGCAGCGAATCGCGGATGCGTTCGGGCAGGGTGCTGATGTGGAAGAACGTCGCGTGGTTGAACCAGACCTCTTCGCCGGTGCGCGGGTGGCGCACCACGGCCGGCCCGCGTTGGCGGGTGCGCAGGCGATTGTTGTCTTTCCATTCCACTTCGATGCCGACGCTGGCGCAGTAGGCCTCCACTTCGCGGCGGTCTTCGGACTGGAACACGGTCTGCCACGGCAGGCCGAAACCGTCGCCGTAGTTGCGAACGTACAGCACGCCTTTTTCCCGGAACCGCGCTTCGATCTGCGGGCTGATCCTGGCCTTCACGGCGCGGGTCGAACCAATCGGTGTTTCACCACCTGTCTCGGACGGCAGTTGGCAGTAGAAGAACAGCCGCAGCGGGAAGCGCGGCGAATAGGAGTGTTCGTTGTGGGGGAAAATCATCTGGTCGGCCGGGTAGTCGGTCGAGGTGTAGATGTTGCCGCCGACCCGTGTCCGGGGCGAGGCGCGGAACATGTATTCCAGTGCGCCGGGGGAGAGGGCGGCGATCACCTGGTCGAACTGTTCGACGGACGCGACGTTGAAGCCGCGAAACAGCAGGGCGCCGTACTCCAGCAGTTTCTTTTCCAGCGACTGGCGTTCCCGGGCGGCCCAGGCGACCAGGTCGACGCCACTGACCGCCGGCTCGATCACCAGGGGCAGGGCGTGGTCCGGGCTGAGCAGGCGCTCGGTCACCAACTGTTGTTCCGAGACGCTCATGGCTTTGCGACGCACGGCGCCGAGGGCGCGTGGCGATGGGGGCACGATAGACATAACGGCATCCGACTCGGTTAAAGGGACAAGGAGCGACGTTTGGCTTGCATCAGCTGGCTGCGACCGGCCAGCGCCTGGGACTGTTGCCGCTCGCGGGCGAAGGCCTGGTCCCAGCTGTCGATGCGTTCGGCCAGCGCCGGCAATGGCTCGTCCAGCAGGCTGTGTAGCTGTTCCAGCAGGCACGTCCACAGGTGTTGCAGACGCGAGGCACGGTCCTGATCGAAGTATTCACCGCGATACTTGAGGGTCGCGGCGAGGCCTTCGCTGCCGTGCACCAGGTCGAGCACCAGGTGGAAATCCCCCGGTGCCTGTGCCACGTCCAGCGCGGACAAGTGCGCGCCGGCGATGGCGGTCGGGGCCACCCGCGACGGCTGATAGTTGAGCTTGACCTGGAACAGCGGCGAGTGACCGGGACGGCGCTGCGGCGCCAGGGCCGAGACCACCAGGTCGAAAGGCAGGCCTTGGTGGGCGTAGGCCAGGCGCGCTTCATCGCGCACCTGCCCAAGGAAACCGGCCAGGGTCGGTTCGCCGCGCAGGTCACAGCGCAGGGTCAACTGGTTGACGAAGAAGCCGATGACGTCGTTGTGCTCGGCCAGCGGCCGGCCGCTGACATCGGTGCCCAGCAGGAATTGCGGCTGGCCGCCCAGTTGCTTGAGCACCAGTTGGTAGCAGGCCAGCAACAGCATGAACAAGGTCATGCCTTGCTCGCGGGCCAGCGTCGTCAGCCGTTCGCAATTGGCCTGGGGCACGCTGAAGTCCAGGCTGTGCTGGCCCTGGGTCTTGCCGTTGCCACCCAGGTCCAGCGACTGCGGCATGCCGGCCAGGTGCGCGCGCCAGAAATCCTGCTCGGCGGCGATCCGCTGTTCGCTCCAGTGCCGAGCTTCCCATTGGGCGAAGTCGAGGTATTGCACCGGCGACGAGGCATCTGCCGAGCCGGCCAGCTCCGCCAACAGCACTTGCGCCGAGCGACCGTCGAAAGCGATGTGGTGCAGGGTCAGCAGCAGGTCATGGTGCTGGTCATCGCGGCTGAGCAACTGCGCCCGCAGCACGGGGCCGGCCTCCAGGTCCACAGGTGTGGCGTGTTCGTTGGCCAGGTGGTCGCGCAGTGCCTGCTGTTGCTGCGCCTCACTCTGGTCACGCAAGTCATGGTGCGCCAGCCGGACCGCCGAAGCCGGCAGCACCCGTTGTTGCGGGCCTTCGACACCGTCGCGGTAGACGGTGCGCAAGACACTGTGGCGCTCGACCAGGGTGTTCAGGCGCAGTGCAAGTGTCTCGACGTCCAATGGCCCTTGCAGATGCAGGTGCAGCACCAGGTTGTGCTGGGTGTCGTCCGGGTTCAACTGACGCAGGAACCACAGGCGACTCTGGGCGAAAGACTGACGACCCTGCTGGGTGTCGAGGCGCTCGCTCGAGGTCTCGGAGGTTGGCGACGCCTGTCCCAGGAAGTCCTGCAAGGCTTGCGCCCATTGCCCGAGGGTTTGTTCGCCGAACAGATCCTGGGTATCGAGGCTCCAGCCCAGGTCCCGGTGCAAGCGAGCGGCGAAGTCGGCCAGGCCGATGGAGTCCAGGCCCTGGCCTACCAGGCTGAGCTCGACGTTCGCCGAGAAATACGGGTTGACCTGGCGCAGCGTCTGTTCCAACCACTGACGGCACGCCGCCGGGGCGAGGTGCGATGCCTCGGCTACCAGGCGCTTGAGCTGGTCAAGGTCGACGGCCTCGCTATCGTCGGCGAGGGCGCCAGTGCTCTGGGCAATGATGCTCAGGGTGCCCGCGGCCAATTGTTTGCGCGCGCCTTGACGGGCGATCTTGCCGCTGGTGGTCATCGGGATGGTGCCGGCTTGCACCAGCACAATCTGGTCGATGCCACAGTCGGCGGCTTCGCGCACGGCATTTTGCATCGACGCGAACAGCGCCGGGTGATGGGCCGGGTCGACGAACTTGCGTTGCGGCTCGGCGACGATCACCAGTTTCTCGCGGCCCAGTGCCGGGTCCATTTCCGAGAAGGCGGCGATGCGCCCGGTACGGATGCCCGGCTCGGCGTCGGTAATGGCGAATTCGATGTCGTGGGGGTAGAGGTTGCGACCGTTGAGAATCAGCAGATCCTTGAGCCGCCCGCAGATCACCACCTGGCCTTCGTGCATGAAGCCCAGGTCGCCGGAGCGCAGGTAATGTTCCGATGAGCCGATGATCTGTGCTTCAAAGGCTTCGCGAGTGGCCGTGGGGTTCTTCCAATAGGATTCGGCGTTGCTTGGGCCCTTGAGCCAGACTTCGCCAATGCGATCGTCAGCGCAGCGCTCAAAGGTTTGCGGGTCGACGATGGCGATGCTGTGCAAGGCTTGCGGGTAGCCGCAGGCGACGAACTCCACGGCGGCGGCATCGGCGGCCGCCAGGGCCACGCGGCCGGTCTCCAGCACGGCTTTGTCCAGGCGCAGCACCACCGGCAGCGCGTCGGCCGGTGTGGCGCTGACGCACAGGGTGGCTTCGGCCTGGCCGTAACCGGGGCTGATGGCCAACGGGTTCAGGCCGCATGCGGCAAAGCGCTGGGCGAAGGCTTCCAGGGTGCCTGGGTGGATCGGTTCGGCGCCGTTGATGGCGTGTTTCCAGGCGCTCAGGTCGAGCTGTGCGATCAGGCTATCGCTGACCACGCGGTTGCACAGGGCATAGGCGAAGTTGGGGGCGAAACTGGCGGTGGCGCGGTAGCGACTCAGCGCCTGCAACCAGGTCGACGGCGCATTGACGAACGTCTGGGACGCCATCAGATAGCAGGGCATGCCGCTGTAGAGCGGGGCCAGCATCCCGCCGATCAGACCCATGTCGTGGTACAGCGGCAGCCAGTTGACCATGGCGCCGTGTTCGTCGAAACCGTACGCCTGGCGCATCAGTTCGACGTTGGCGATCAGGTTGCGCTGACGCACCTCGACGCCTTTGGGCGAGCCGGTAGAGCCCGAGGTGTATTGCAGGAAGGCCACGGTCGAACCATCGATGGCCGGGCGTTGCCACTGGCCGGCCGGGGGTGTGCCCAGGTCCTGTACGGTCAGCACCTCGACGCGGCCCTCCACCAGTTCCAGCAAGCCTTCGCAATAGTCCGCCGGTGCGAGAATCAGCGCCGGTTCGGCATCCACCACCACGTTGCGGACGCGGTCGAGATGGCGCGGTTTGCGCGACGGCGGCGGAAACAACGGCACGGCAATCAAGCCGGCATACAGGCAGGCACAGAAGGCGCGGGCGTAGTCGAGGCTGCTGGGCAGCATCAGCAACACCCGGTCGCCCGCTGCATAACGCGCTTGCAGCGCGGCCGCCAGGGATCGGGATTGCTCGTGCAGTTGGGCAAAGGTCAGGGTTTCGCCGATCTCTACGCCGTCCGGCAGGAAATGCAGGGCGGCACGCTGAGGGAAGTGCTGGGCGTTGGCTTCCAGCACGTCGATCCAATGTTCGAATGAAAACATGTGCAATTCACGCCATGGCCACGATGACTTTGCGGTCACCTGTGAAAGGATTGCGACCGTGTGCCACCAGTCGGTTGTCGAGCATCAGGACGTCGCCGGGCTGCCAGGGAAAACTGATGGCGGTCTCGCGGTAGACCTCGCGCACGGTGTCGAGCATGTCGTCGGCAATCGGCGAGCCGTCGCCGAAATAGACATGGCGCGGCAGGTTCTCTTCACCCACCGCCGCCAGCAGGCTGGCGCGTACGCTCGGTTCGATGGCCGATACGTGGAACAGGTGCGCCTGGTTGAACCAGACCCACTCACCGGTCTCGGGATGCTGCTGCACGGCGGCGCAACGCTGGCGGGTGCGCAGGTCGCCATCGGCTTTCCATTCCCACTCGATGTCGTTGTCCTGGCAATAGCGTTCGACCTGGGCACGGTCCTGGGTGTTGAAGACTTTCTCCCAGGGCAGGTCCAGGGCGCCGCTGTAGTTGCGCACGTAGAGCAACTCGCGGCTGGCGAACAGCTCGCGAATCTCGGCAGGCATGCGCTGGTAGATCAGGCGGCTGTCGGCAATCGGGGTCTCGCCACCGGTTTCGCTGGCCTTGATGCAGTGGAACCAGATGCGCGAAGGCCAGGGCCGGGTGTAGGCCTGCTCGTTGTGCAACGGGATGAATTGATGGGCCGGGTACTCAGTGGAGCTATAGATCCCGGCGAAGACTTTGCTGCGCGGCGTGGAGCCGAATTCGTAACTGGCCAGCGGTGCACCGAAGCTGGCAGCGAAGCGCTTGAAATCGATGGGCGTGGCGACGGTGAAACCGCGGAACAACACGCCGCCTACCGTGGTCAGGGCATGGGCCAGGCCGTCGCGGATCGAGGCGTCCAGATCGTGGATCGACTGTCCCGGTGCCGCCTGTACCAGCACGGGTAACGACTGCGCGCTTGCATCCGTGGGCGCCATTGAAAAAAGCTCGGAACGCCCGTTCAGGTGTTCGATTGAGGTCATCCTTGTGCATCCTCTTTTGTCTTCTTCGACCAGTCACAGGACCTTGAAAGCAGGGCAGCGGTCGGGTGTGTAGGACTCGTCTGTAATGTATCCAGATCAATACAAGACGACATACTAGGTACAAATGAGATGGATTATCAATACTATTTATTTAATTTTTTTTTTGGATTAGACTCCGCTCCGCTGGCGCCAAACAGCCTTCGGCCAGCTCAAAAAACCTAAAAATATCTGTCGCAGGGGAGCGGGGCGTGAATTTCAAAAAGAACACAATTGCGTTGGCTGTGGGGTCGGCCATCGGCTTGAGCAACGGCGCATGGGCGGCTGAAGAAGCGAGCAAGATGGAGATCGCTCCCATCACCGTGACGGGTGAAAAAATCGACCGTACGCTCGAGAAAACCCAATCCAGCGTCGTGGTCGTCACCGACAAGAACCTGCGTGAGCATGGCGACAAGGACCTGGTGGATGTCTTTGCCCGTACGCCCGGCGTCTATAGCCAGGCCGGCAATGAGAACTGGGGTATTCGTGGCGTGCCGGTGTCCGGTTTCGACGACCAGGGCCCGGCGGCCCTCAACGGTGCGGTATCGGTGTATGTCGACGGTGCCGTGCAGCCGAACCGCGCGCTGACCCTCAGCCCGGTCCCGCTCTGGGATGCCGAGCAGGTCGAAATATTCCTGGGTCCACAGTCCACCACCCAGGGTCGTAACTCCCTGGCCGGTGCGGTGGTTATCCAGACCAAAAATCCAACCTTCGAGCCTTCCTTCTCGGCGCAAACCAATGTGGGGAACTATGGTGAGCACGGAGCGGCCGTGGCGGGTGGCGGGGCGATCGTGGATGAGAAGATCGCCGGGCGTATTGCCGTGGATTATTCCGACGGTGACGGCTACATCCGCAACACCACGCTCGATAAAGATGCCAACCCGCATCGCACCAGCAACGCGCGCGGTAAATTGCTGATCCTGCCCAATGACGACACTGACGTCTTGCTGACGTATGCCCATAACGAACACCGCCAGGGTGACCGCTCGACGATGCGCGGTTCCGATGGCAAGCCGAGCTATTACGACATCGCGTCCAATACCGAAGCCTTCGACAACCTCAAGCAAGACACCCTCAGCGCCAAGGTGGATTATCGCCTGAACGATGCCTGGTCGCTGACCAGCATGACCGCCAATACCAGCACGGACTACAGCAACCGTCTGGATTTTGACCAGAATGCGGTGGACAACGAGGTCGTTCTGCGTAAGCAAGACGGGAACCTGTTCAGCCAGGAACTGCGTCTGAATTACGCCTCGGACACGGTGAAGAGTTTCGTCGGCGCCTACTATGGCCACAACACCAACAAGTTCCACGACCGGCTGCTGTTCGATGACGTGCTGGTGCGTACCGTCAAAGGTGATACCAAGATTGAAAACAAGGCGGTGTTCGGTGAAGTCAACTGGACGTTCGCGCCGCGCTGGACGTTGATCACCGGCCTGCGTTACGACCACGAGACGAACAATACCGATATCGAGGAGGACGGCCGTTTCGTTCCCGAGAAAATCAAGAAGTCGTTTGATGCCGTGCTGCCGAAACTGGGCATCGACTATGAATTGGCCACGGACCAGTACCTCGGATTCATGGTGCAGAAGGGCTATCGCGGTGGTGGTGTCAACCTGCGCTCCGGTAGCGGTCACCAGGCCTACGACCCGGAATACACCACCAACTACGAGCTGTCCTATCGCGGTTCGTTCTTCGACAAGACCCTGCGCGCCCGCGCCAACCTGTACTACACCGACTGGAAAGACCAACAGGTCAGCGTGCGACAGTCTGGCAGCAACGTCATTGATATCTACAACGCCGGTCGCAGTGACATCAAGGGCCTGGAAGTCTTCGTCGAAAAAGACATCACCGAACAACTGACCCTGAACGTCGGTGGTGCCATTACTGACAGCAAATACAAGGACTTCGTCGCTGACAATGGCCAGGACAGGAGCGGTGAATCGTTCCTCTACTCGCCTAAATACAAGGCCTCGGTGGGTGGTGTCTATCGCTTCGACGATCGCCTGATATTCGGCACGGACATTGTCTATCAGAGCACCGCGCCTTCGGAGTACGAATTCGACTCAAACGGCAAAGTCAGTGGCGAGCGTAAGAGCGACGCCTATGTGCTGGTGAACTTCAACACCGAGTACAAAGTCACCAAGAACGTCGCCGTGTCCGCCTATGTCAAGAATGCGTTCGACAAGGAGTACGTCACCAACAATCGCAACGACGACATCATCGACGTCGGCGCACCGCGCACGTTCGGCATGATCCTGCGTTACGACATGTAAACCCATGGGCGCGGGGAGGCAATCTCCCCGCGCCTGGTTTGCGGCTTCCCGGATGTGTGTTTCCAGGCTGTTTGTTCCCTTCCAAACCCAGCCTCCATGGAGGAAATCATGAGTGCTTTTTCGAATGTCACAGCGGGTGGCGCGCAACAGCTACGCCTGTTGCACACCGGCCTGTCGAGTCCTTACTGCCTCGATTCGACACCGTTGCTGGAACGCCAGCAACAGCAGGAATCCAACGCCCGCAGTTACCCGCGACGCATTCCCCTGGTGCTTGAAAGGGCCCATGGCATTTATGTGCAGGACAGTCGCGGACAAGTGTTCGTCGATTGCCTGGCCGGTGCCGGCACTCTGGCGCTGGGGCACAACCATCCGGTGATCATCGAAGCCATCACCCAGGTCATGGCCGCTGGTGTGCCGATGCATACCCTGGACCTCATGACACCAGTGAAGGACGCATTCGTCCAAGAGATTTTCGCGTGCCTGCCCAGCGAGTTCGCTCGCCATGCACGTATCCAGTTCTGCGGCCCGAGCGGGGCCGATGCGGTCGAGGCCGCGCTCAAGCTGACCCGTACCGCGACGGGGCGGCATTCGGTCCTGGCGTTCGAAGGGGCCTATCACGGGATGACCCTGGGCACGCTGGCCATCAGCGGCAACCTGTCGCCCAAAAACGCCCTCGGCGCGTTGATGCCCGGTGTGCAGCGCCTGCCGTTCCCCCATGATTACCGCTGCCCGTTCGGGGTGGCCGGCGATCAGGCGGTCACGTTGAACGTGCGTTATCTGGAGCACCTGCTCAACGACCCGGAAAGTGGCGTGACCGCACCGGCGGCGATGATCCTGGAGCCGATCCAGGGCGAGGGCGGGGTGATCGCCGCGCCGGACCGCTGGCTGCAGGAGCTGCGCCGCTTGACTCAGGCCCATGGCATCCCGCTGATCGTCGATGAGATCCAGTGCGGCATCGCCCGCAGTGGGCGGATGTTCGGCTTCGAGCAATCGGGCATCACGCCGGATGTCATCACCCTGTCCAAAGCCATTGGCGGTGGCTTGCCGCTGTCGGTCATGGTCTATCACGAGTCGCTGGATGTCTGGCAACCGGGTGCCCACGCCGGCACGTTCCGTGGCAATCAGCTGGCGATGGCGGCGGGCACCGCGACCTTGCGCTTCATTCGTGACCATGGCTTGGTCCAGCACGCCGAAACGGTGGGCGCGCACTTGCAAAAACACCTGCGGGCACTGCAAAGCGAGTTCGCCTGGATCGGCGATGTGCGCGGTCGCGGCCTGATGCTTGGCATGGAAATCGTCGATCCGCAGGGCACCCTCGATGTACAGGGGCATCCGCCGGTGGACACGGCCCGGGCCAAGGCTTTCCAGCAGGCCTGCCTGAAGCACGGATTGATCGTTGAACTGGGCGGACGTCACGGCGCGACCGTGCGCTTGCTGCCGCCGTTGATCATTACCGAGCAGGAAATCGATTTTGTCGCGAAAATCCTGTTCCAGGCCGCGAGCACGATCAACGAGCGTCCTGCGGGTTAATCATCCACCGATGTCCAGGGCTTGCCGACTGCCATCGGCAAGCCTTTTTTTCATGGGGCAGGGAATAACAATGCAGAAAAATTTCGCCTCGCTGAAACCCGCCTCGCTGTTGCTGCTGGTGCTTGGGTTAAGCGCCTGTGGTGCCCAGGAACCGCGCGCCAGGCCCAGTGCGGCGTTGCCGCAGGTCAAGACTCTGACGGTCCAGCCGCGAGCGTTTGCCATGAGCACTGACTTGCCCGGTCGGATCGAGCCGGTGCGCATCGCCGAGGTGCGCGCGCGGGTGGCCGGTGTGGTGCTGACCCGGCACTTCCAGGAGGGCAGTGACGTCAAGGCCGGCCAGTTGCTGTTCAGCATCGACCCGGCGCCGCTCAAGGCGGCGCTGATGCGCGCCGAAGGTGCGCTGGCCAGGGTCGAGGCCGATGTCTATCGGGCCAACGCCCAGGTGCAGCGCTTCAAGCAACTGGTGGAGATCAGCGCCGTCAGCCCGCAGGCGTTCGACGAAGCCATGTCCGATCTCAAGAGCGCCCAGGCCAATCGCCTGGCGGCCCAGGCCGACCTGACCAGTGCCCGGCTCAACCTGGATTACTGCCAGGTGCGCGCACCGATCAGCGGCCGCATCGGTCGAGCCCTGGTCAGCGAAGGCGCGCTGGTGGGGCAGGACGAGGCGACGCAGATGGCGCGAATCCAGCAACTGGACCCCATTTACGCGGACTTCACCCAATCCGCCGATCAGGTGGTGGCCTTGCAGCAGGCGCTGGCCAGTGGGCGCCTGACCCTCGATGGCAGCGGTGCGGCCGAGGTGACGGTACAGGTGGGCAATCCCGCCCAGACCCGACGCGGCAAGTTGATGTTTTCCGATATTTCCGTGGACCGAAGCACCGGGCAAGTGACCTTGCGCGGCGAGTTCCCCAACCCGGACAACGTGCTGCTACCTGGCATGTACGTGCGGGTGGTGGCGCCGGCAGGGGTCGACCCACAAGCGCTGTTCGTTCCACAGCAGGCGGTACAGCGCGGTGCCGACGGCCAGGCCCGGTTGATGCTGGTGGATGTCGCTGGTGTGGTGCGCGAACGGGTGGTCAGCACCGGTGCGATGTTCGGCACCGACTGGCAGATCACCCAGGGGCTGGCGGCGGGCGAGCAGGTGGTGATCGAGCGGGCCGACAAACTCAGCGCGGGGACGCAGGTCCACGTGGTTACCTTGGCCGAGCAACAGGCTCGTAACTGACGGCCAGCGGCCTAGGGAAGAAAACGATGCCGGATTTTTTCATCAACCGTCCGAACTTTGCCTGGGTCATCACCTTGTTCATCGCCCTGGCCGGCGTACTGACTCTGGGCACCTTGGCGGTCAGCCAGTACCCGGACGTGGCGCCGCCGCAAATCAATGTCAGCGCCAACTATCCGGGGGCCTCGGCGCTGATTGTCAGCCAGAACGTTACCAGCCTGATCGAAGAGGAGCTCAACGGCCTCAAGGGCTTGATCTATTACGAATCCAACAGCGCCAACGGCGGTGCCGAAACCACCATCACCTTCAAGCCGGGCACGGATCCCGACATGGCCCAGGTCGATGTGCAGAACCGCTTGCAGCGAGTGGTCGGCCGCTTGCCCCAGGCGGTGATCGAGCAAGGGCTGGAAGTGGAGCAGGCACGTTCCAACTTCCTCCTGGTGTATGCCTTGTCCTACACCGATGGCCAGCAGGACTCCGTCGGGTTGGCTGACTATGCCGCCCGCGCCATCAACAACGAAATTCGCCGGGTGGCCGGGGTCGGACGAGTGCAGATGTACACCGCCGAACGGGCCATGCGGATCTGGGTCGATCCGGCGCGGCTGGTGGGCTACAACCTGTCGATGGCCGATGTCGGCAGAGCCATCGCGGGGCAGAACATACAGGTGCCGGCTGGTAGCCTGGGTGAACGGCCGGGGCCAGCCGACCAGCAGATCACCGCCACGGTGATGGTACAAGGGCAGCTCGAATCGGTGGAGGCGTTCGGCAACATTGTGCTGCGGGCCAACGACGACGGTTCCAGCGTACGAATCCACGACGTGGCGCGGGTCGAGCTGGGGCGCAAGGACTACCGCTTCGACGCGCGCCTGAACGGCAAGCCGGCGGCGGCCATGTCGGTGCAACTGGCACCGGGCGCCAACGCACTGCAAACGGCGGAGGCGATCAAGACGCGGCTCGCACAGCTGTCGAGCACCTTGCCGGCGAACATGGTCCTGAGCGTGCCGTATGACACCTCGTACTTTGTCGAGGTGGCAATCAAGCAAGTCATCTACACCCTGGTCGAAGCCATGGTCCTGGTGTTCCTGGTGATGCTGCTGTTCTTGCAGAACCTGCGCTATACGCTGATTCCGGCGGTGGTAGTGCCGGTCTGCCTGCTGGGAACGGTCGCGGTCATGGCCGCGCTGGGCTTCTCGATCAACATGATGACGCTGTTCGGCATGGTGCTGGCGATCGGGATCCTGGTGGACGACGCCATTGTCGTGGTGGAAAACGTCGAGCGGTTGATCGCCCAAGAACACCTGTCGCCCAAGGCCGCGACCCGCAAGGCCATGCGGCAGATCAGCGGGGCGATTGTCGGCATTACCCTGGTGTTGGCGGCGGTGTTCCTGCCGCTGGCGTTCATGGGCGGCTCGGTGGGCGTGATCTACCAGCAGTTTGCCGTGGCCTTGTCGGTGTCGATCCTGTTCTCCGGGTTCCTGGCGCTGACCTTGACGCCGGCCCTGTGTGCCACCGTGCTCAAACCTTTCGACCCGGCGCACCCGACCCGGCCCAACCGCTGGGCGAGCGCTTTCAATCGACGCTTTGAGGCCCTGGCCCAGCGTTATGAGCGGCTGGGCGCGAGCTGGGTTCGACGCGGTAGCCGCAGCCTGTGTCTGTACCTGGTGTTGCTGCTGGTACTCGGCTTCACCTATGCCCGGCTGCCGTCCTCGTTCCTGCCTGCGGAGGACCAGGGGTACATCGTCACCGATATACAGCTGCCACCCGCCGCATCGGCCGCGCGCACCGACGTGACGGTCCAGGCATGGGAGCGATATGCCCTGGCGCAACCAGCCACGGACCAGGTGTTGGCGATCATGGGTTTCAGTTTTTCCGGGGAGGGCGCCAATGCGGCGTTGTCGTATGTCACCCTCAAGGATTGGTCGCTGCGCGGCAGCGGGCAGGCCAGCGACGAGGTGGCTCGACGCGCGAACGACGCCTTTGAAGAGGTCGCCGATGGCACGTTGTTCAGCGTGGTGCCGCCGCCAGTCGACGGTCTTGGCACCTCCAGCGGCTTCGAGTTGCGCTTGCAGGATCTGGCGGGTCAGGGGCACGAAGCGCTATTGAAGGCGCGCAACCAATTGCTCGAGGCAGCCAAGGCCTCGCCGGTGATTGACCATTTGATGGAGGATGGCCTGGCCGATGCACCGCAAATCAACGTCAGCATCGACCGTGAAAAGGCCGAGGCGCTGGGGGTGAGTTTCGATGTGATCAGTGCGGCGCTGTCCTCGGCGCTGGGTTCGGAGCAGATCAACGAGTTCGCCAATCAGGGACGGATGCAGCGGGTGATCATCCAGGCCGATGGCATGAGCCGGCAGACGCCGCAAGCGCTGCTGCGCCTGCAAGTGCCCAACCGCCAGGGGCGCCTGGTGCCTTTGGATGCGTTCAGCCGTTTTGAATGGCAGGTCGGACCGTTGCAGATCGCTCGCTATAACGGCTCGGCATCGCTGCGTTTTTCCGGGGATGCCGCGCCGGGCTACAGCACCGGGCAGGCGATGCAGGCGTTGCAGGACATCGCCCGGCAGTTGCCGGCCGGTTTCAGTCTCGAATGGGCGGGGCTGTCGTTGCAGGAACAACAGGCCAGCGATCAGGTGCCGCTGTTGGTAGGGTTGTCGTTGACCATGGTTTTGCTGGTGCTGGTCGCCCTGTATGAAAGCTGGGCGATTCCCTTTGCCGTGCTGCTGATCGTGCCGGTGGGCATGCTCGGTTCGGTATTGGCGGTGACAGTGATGGGCATGCCCAATGATGTCTATTTCAAAGTGGGCTTGATCACGATCATCGGTCTTTCCGCCAAGAACGCCATCCTGATCGTCGAATTTGCCAAGGCCCTCCACGCTGAGGGCGCCAGCCTTGCACAAGCGGCGGCTCAAGCTGCACGCTTGCGGTTCCGACCGATCGTCATGACCTCCCTGGCCTTCATCCTGGGAGTGATGCCCCTGGCGTTCGCCAGCGGTGCCGGTGCTGCCAGCCAGCGAGCGCTCGGCACCGGCGTGGTCGGCGGCATGTTGGCAGCGACCGTGCTCGGGGTTTTGTTCGTGCCGGTGTTTTACGTTCAGGTGCTGTCCGTCGCGAACCGCTTGCGTCGCCGCCGTGGTGCATCGATCGAGGAGGGCGCGTGACATCCCGTTGATTCGAGCTGGGTGGAAGGCACTTCCGGCGTTGGAAAACACCGAGCCCCAGGCAGTCGTTCAAGGTCTCTGCAGTGATCACCAAACCCTGTGGGAGCGAGCTTGCTCGCGATGACGGCGGTACATCCGACATCACTGCCAACTGACCCACCGCTTTCGCGAGCAGGCTCGCTCCCACAGGGATTTGCGGTGGACTCCAATTCTGTGAACGCCTCGGAACCATTGTGGGAGCGAGCCTGCTCGCGATGACGCCGGCCAGCCAACATCACTGTCAACTGACCCACCGCTTTCGCGAGCAAGCCCGCTCCCACAGGGATTTGCGGTGGACTCCAATTCTGTGAACGCCTCGGAACCATTGTGGGAGCGAGCCTGCTCGCGATGACGCCGGCACAGCCAACATCACTGCCAACTGACCCGCCGCTATCGCGAGCAAGCCCGCATTCACAGGGATCTGCGGCGGACGCGCGATCTCGCCCGTCAGTAAGCCGGTGCTATCGGTCTTCCACGCGGACCTGTTGGAACCCTGTCACCAAGTCGGGCCATCCTGTCGTGCTCGACCTCAGGCATTGGCGTGGGTCAGCCCGGTCAAGGTGTCCGCGATAGCCTTCGTACGTTGCGCCGTGCCTTCGGTGGTGCGGCTCGAGTCTTCCAGGGCATCGAGCATCTCGCGCAGGGCGCTCACGGCGATGGACTGGTCTTCGATCTGTTGGGCGACACCTTGGATCTCCGTGGAGAGCAGGTCAATGTCGACGCCGATTTCCGCGGCATTCTTGCGGGTGATTTCCGCCAGCTTGCGAACCTCGTCCGCCACCACCGCAAACCCTCTGCCCATCTCACCGGCGCGCGCCGCTTCGATGGCGGCGTTGAGGGCCAACAGGTTGGTCTGTCCGGCGATTTGCTGGATAACCTGTACGATCGACTGGATACGCAAGCTCGAACTGGCCAGCGCCCGGGCGCCGACCACCGCTTCCCCCGCTTGGGTGGCAAGCTGCTCGACAGTCGTGCCGGCCTGTTCGGCGACGTTGTTTTGCCGGTCGATCGTGCCCGTCAGGTCATCCATCGACAGGTGCAGCTCGCCGGAGTAATGCTTGATCTGTGTTGCGATCTGCGCTTGCTGCTGGCTGGCGTGAGCCAATACCTGGCCCAGGTCCGTCAGGCCGTCGAACACCGGCAGGATCGTATTGTCCAGGCCGCGAGTGTCCAAGGCGCTGCTGAAGTCATTCATCTTGAACGCCATGATCTGCTTGACCACCACATGGTTCAGGCCCGCCAGCTTCTTGACCTGACGGCGCAGGAAAAACGCCTTGAACTCGCCATAGTGGGCGATGAAGTTATCGACGTATTCATCGACGAAACTGGCGCCCTTGGTGATTCGAAAGAAGAAAATCGCCGTGAGCGTCTGGTTCAGGTTCAAGCCGAGGATTTCGCCAAAGGTCGAGAAGCCGGCCAAGGGCACATCCCCGAAAATACCGGCCATGCTGCCCAGGTCGCTGCTGTTGTTGAGCCGGCGCAGGATGCAGTCGTTGAGAATGGCGGCCACCGGACGGCCGCCCTTGCCCTTGAGAAATTTCTCGTAGTCGAGCCGGGTCGCCTCGCGAAGGGGCGTGCGCTTGACCATCACCAGCTCTTCGCCGGGCGCCACATCGCAGAACAGCTGGATGATCTGCTGCTGAAAGTCGATACGGGCAATCGAGCGTACGAACAGCTCATCGCCCACGCGGATGGCGAATGAATAATCGGCCAGCTTCTTTTCCAGCGCCTGAGCACTGCACTCGAATGCATCGCACAGTGCCTGGACCATGCTCTTGATGTTCCCACGGCTGTCGATGACCTGGTCGATGGTGCGGTCTTCGACCGACGCGGTCAGCACATTGAACGTCAGCCCGGCAGGTTGGAAATTCTGGCTCTTGAACACCCCGAAGCGCACATCCGCCGCGGTTTTCAGGAAGACAATCTGCGCATGGTTCTGATAACTGCGCTGCCCATCGCTGATCAGGGTTTTTTTGAAATCCGTCTTGCCACCGGCCGACCCGCCGACGAACAGGCAAGGGAAACGTCCAGATTCATAGAGCGCCTCCATAAAGAACGACTCGGAGGCCGAAAGACCATCGAACACCACGTAGGCCAAGGTATCGCGATGATCGATGGGCGTGCTCACTTGCGCCTGCTTGATGTTATTCACCAACCTGGTGATTCGCTCACGCATGGCCAGGCGCTTGCCGCCACCGCGAATGTCCTCGCACTCCAGCGGCACCATCACCACCTCGGCCGACACAATCACACTGGCGTCAAACAGCTGCAGCACCACCCGGTCCCAGGTTTCACCGGTCTGGCAATACAGCGTGTTCGCACCGTTGCACAACTCGCCCGAGGTCGTGCACAGGCTGATGGTGCTGTTGGGAAAGCGCTTCTTGACCTTGGCAGCGACTCGGTCGATGTCCAGGTGAGGGGAGACGAACCCGGTGACCAACACGGGAGTGATGCGTACGTTGGCCAGCGTCTGGTCAAGTTCACCGGCAGTGCAGACCACGCTGACCGTCCCCTGGTTGCGGGCTCGGGCTTTGTTGAAGAGGTTCAGTAGGTTCATGGCTGGACTCGGTTGAGCGCGACGTGAGGCGTATGACGGCTGGGGGGTATGGGCGTGAGCTTGTGCTATTTGCGGGGGTGGCCCATAGGGGCTTTTGGTTGGGGGTTGCTCCGTCTGTTGGTTAGCGACTTTCGTATAGGTGCCAGGGAAGGGGCGATGAAAAAACAGTCTCTGACCTCTAGACGAAAAAATGGCAGCCGCTATGCTTCGGTGATGGCCTCTTGCTACTTTTTATGGACGTCATAACCAGTCCTTGGCGTGAGAGGAGAACTGGTTCGTCATCGCCCTTTTTGCAGAGACAACTCGTGAACAAACAAAAAGCTGTGTCGGGATTTGCTCGGAGTAGTTTAGATATAAAAACTGTGATGCTTTGGGTGTTGAAATGAGTGTCTCGAATATTAAAGGGGTTATTGTAGTTAACGAAGCTGTATCTGGTATCCAGTTGGCTGAGTTACAAAGAAAATTTCATATGAAACTGCCAGAGTCCTATGTGCAAATGCTTCGCTCGGCTAACGGCTTTTCATTGCAAAGTGGCGTGGTCGTCTATTCTTCTGATGAACTTGTTGAGAGGAACGAGACTCTTGAAGTGAGCACTTATGCTCCAGGTTGTCTTGCGATAGGCGACGATAGTGGTGGTCGTTCCATATTAATTTCTTTCACAAGTGAATGTGTTTATTTGGTGGGGCAAGGTAGCATGGATTCAGATGATTTTGAGATGATTAGTAATTCGTTGGCTTGTTGGCTTAGCAAGGGGTGTGTGCTCTAGTGCGCTGCGCTCGAAATAGCCTGTCCATTAGAGTGTGATTTAGCTCGTTTGCTTCTAATTTGTGGCGCGCAGCGCTACATGTGAGGACGTAATGTACGAGTATGTAGAGTATGTGTTAGCTAATTATTTTAATGTGGCGATTGGTTATTCCGAAGGAGAGGCTGTTTCAATTTTGCGTGTGCATCTAGCCTCAAATCCAACCCTTTTTATTGGGGTTAGAGCACATGTGAAACGTGCATTTGGCGACGAAAATTTTTCGTGGAAAGAAGCTCTTTCTAGAAATGATGTTGTTACATTTGAATCGGAGAGCGAGGCGCGTGAATATGCGCAAAATCTACTTTGGAGTCAAGTGCTTAAGCTCTGATTATTTATAAGATACATCGGTTTAAGCAGATCTATCAGGAAGGGGAGGCGATGCACGAAAAAAACAGGGTGGTTGATGTTAAAAAATCACAACTCGTAGTGGAAGGGGGCGGAGATGGGGCTCGATAGCTCACCTGTGATTGGCCCGTCTCATAATCGTGATGTGTTCCCATGTTACATTTGATCGAGGGCGGAAGGGGCAGACCCTGAGGGACCCCCGGTTGTCAATTGTTGGAAACCAATCGTTCCTAGAGGTTGAATTCAATGCAATATGTAAACCTGCTTGGTATGCACCCTGGATGCGTGGAACTGCGACCATTTGCGAAAAAATTCTTTGACACCCTAGGCGTTGATGATAGGGAAGAGCGCGAGAGCAGTAATTACATTGATGGTTATTATTTTAAGGGATCCCTTGGTGGCATGACTTTCTCCGTCGCTATCTCAGACGAAGATACGCATGAAAACGTACCGTACTGGATTCACATTTCAGCGAACTTGGTTACACCTGACGCATCTAGAAGATGCGGTTTCTCAGTTGATTCGAGATAAGGTACTTCCAATGGGGTTTAAGTTGGCCCGTATTGTTAACTTTGGTAAGCGAGGTGAGCTGCGAATTGACTACTGACATGTCAAGCGTGATAAGGACTATATTACGATTGTTATTGGTAGGGTTGTGATGATAGGTTTTGTCAATGGCGAGATTTTTCAGGTTGAATCACGGTGACCAACGCACTTGAGAAGTCAGAAGGCAACAGAGAGATAGGGCTCTAATAAATGAAGTTTACAATGACCGTAGTTGAAAAATTTGAGTTGTCAGATGGAGTTGCGATCCTCGCTTGTATAGGCTGTAACTCAAATGTTGATGTTGTCGGAAAGCGATTTTATCCGGTTTCTGGTGATAAGGTTCGACTGCCTCTGACGATAGTTTGTGAGCGTAAGATGCTAAATCAACAGTCGAATCTTGATCAAAAGGCTTTTGAAATAAGAGATGTTGTGGATCTGACGCAAGAAGAGGCAAGAAGTGGAGATTGGCAGTTGGTCGTAGAATAAAATCAAGAGGGCTGGACGGGGAGTAAAATTCTAGCTTACTTGAAGTAGTGCTATTAACGCTTTACTACGCTATTTAAAGGCCAAATAGAATGCTAGCGATTGTCGGGTAAAGCATTGCGCACAAGTAGATTTTGAGTTTGGCGATAAAAAATATTATTTATTTTGAGGGTTGGATGGATGAGTTCTCCAATTATTTTTAGCTTGAGCGAAGATGATAATTCAATGAGGTTGATTTATCGTCTTGAGCATGACTTGGAAAGAGATCACGAAAGAGTATCTTTGGCTCAAGCTTTAACATTGGATAAAACTCGCCCGCTTATGGGGCTTAAAGGAACCTATGGGCTTTTTGGATCAGCAGATTGGTGGGATAGCATCCGCCAAGGACAAATGCCGCTGTTATTCATTTCTGGCGTCATTTTGCGGGCTTATGTTGCGGGGCAAGATAAGCATCAAGCGAATAATATGCTTGATTTAGAGCTAAAAGACGGCTCGGTGCGAGCTGTTGGTATTTATGTCAATGATAGGGAAGACGTTCGGTTGTTTCGGCCTGGTTACAAAGCTAGTGTTGTATATGCGTTAGATGAGTTGAAGCAGCAGCCGGCTTCTGATGGTGGTGTTAACTACTCAAAGGTTGCATTGGAGATGGCGATTTCATTGCAGTCTGTTATATAGCGAAAGCCGCTTGTCGTTGGCAGCTTTGAGGCAGCGTGGACCAAGTTTTTCGCAGGGTATCTGCTGTAGTACGCACTGTCTTAGTTGGAGGTTATGGTCTATTAGAGATCCCTCAGGGACAGACCACGTTTTCTGTGAAGTATTTTGATTGACTGAAACAGTAGGAAATAGAATGGGGTGATGTCTTTTCTTAGGTTGGCTAAGCTTTCGGTCCGACTTGCAGGCTGTATGGCAGTTACGCAGAGATAGAGGGCTTTAGTTATGGAATCCCAACTGTTCAACGAAGTTCGCCAGATTATTGAAGACTGCAAAGTGCTGAATTTTCCAGAGTCAAAATTGGCACTTGCAATAATTCGCGCCGCAGAAAAATACTCCGATAAGGAAGTTGTAAGCGTCTTTTCCTGCCTGTCAAACGATGTGATGGCGGAGATTAGGCAGCAGATCTCAAGGTACGAAACTACCGGGGAATATTACGTCATTTCAAGTGCGGGGATAAAAGACTTGTTTGGACTGATGGGGCGCATTTCGAAATTAGTTGTAAGTTTCAATTAGTCCGTGTAGTAAAAATGTTAAGGCTGAAGGGGTGGCGGGGGCAGGCCACGTTTTCTGTGAAGTATTTTGATTGGCTGAAACAGTAGGAAATAGAAAAGGGTGATGTCTTTTCTTAGGTTGGCTAAGCTTTCGGTCCGACTTGTATGAAAGGACTCTCCATATGCCACGCAGAGCACGCGTCTTGATACCGGGCGTACCCTTGCATTTAATTCAGCGAGGGAATAATCGATCGGTTTGTTTTTTTCTCGGACGATGATTATCTTTTTTATATGGAACTCCTCGCTGAGCAAGCCAGCAAAAGTGGATGTGAGGTTCATGCGTGGTGTTTGATGAGTAATCATGTGCATTTGTTAGTCAGCCCTCAAGAACAAAGTAGTGCGGGTTCGCTTATGAAGGGAATAGGGCAGAGATATATGCAGTACGTGAATCGTACATATGGACGCAGTGGGACCCTATGGGAGGGGCGCTTTCGTTCATGCCTTGTTCAAAGTGAAAGCTATGTTTTGGCCTGCTATCGTTATATAGAAATGAATCCTGTCCGGGCTAGAATGGTAACGCATCCGGCAGAGTATCGTTGGTCGAGTTATCGTGCTAACGCACAATCAGAGTTTTCGTATTTTATTACCCCGCATGCTCAGTATCTGTCGCTTGGAGGGCCAAATACATCGACTGCCGAAGCTTACAGGGAGCTTTTTAGAAACGAGCTGGGGGTGGGGCTGGTTGACCAGATTCGGGCCGCCACTAATGGTAACTATGTGCTTGGTGGCTCTCGATTTGCTAATGAAATTGAAGCAGTGATCGGACGGCGAGCTCAGCGAGGCCATCCTGGACGTCCTGGAAAGCGACCACTGTCTTAGTTGGAAAACGTGGTCTGTCCCTGAGGGATCCCCACAAATTTACTCCAGGCTCTGCGCCTGATAATGCACCTCGTCGCGCAGGGCCTGCTCGAGTTTTTCTAAATGCTCTCGTCCGCCAAAGTCCGTGCAGCAACGCCAATACTCCAGCCCTAAGCGCCACAGCGAAAGCACTCGCCGATCTTTAAGGCTGTTACTTTGATAACGCTGTTCCAATTTGCTTTCACGTGCTAGCAGCCCTGTCAGGAAGATGAGGTAATTAGCCAAAGCTGCGATCAACAGCAACACCTCGATGCGCCGTGGACAATGACTTCTATGCAGATTCAGCCCCAACCCCAAGTGCTCACTTTTCACATCCCGGAAGCCTTCTTCAATCTGCATGCGCCTTTTATAAATCGCGACGATTTTCGCTGGATTCCACTCGCAGTGCTCCAGGTTGCTCGCCAGCAACCAAGGCTCACGCTCTCGTCTGGCGGACTGTCGGCTGAGTTTGTTTTGGCGATTGAACCTGTGACGCGTTGATGCTTACGTCCTTTGGCTGAGTGACGGACACAGTACAAGTCAATGAAATGAGGCGCGCTACGGGTCATCTCGACATGACCCAACGATTTGGGTGACGAAGTGGCCAGAGCATACAGGCTCTTCACAGGTTGCCAGTCAGCACCTCCCTGACGATAAAGCTCGCGATTTCGTATGCGAGCCACGTAATACCAGCCCTGCGCTGCCACTGCCTTCATCCATGGACGCCGAAAACCCGCGTCAGTTACCAGGATGGGAATACAACCGTCAGGCAGTAGTTCGGCCAGTGTATTAAGCAAGCGTTTTTGGTAGCTCGGGCAACTCTCGCGCTCATGCACACTTTCATAAATGGGAAATGAGCGTCCGGCCAGCGGGATCGCTGCTCTCAACAAAAAAGCATCCCCTGGAGCATCAATTCGAGACCAGTCGACCAAAATCAACGGATGTTTTAGCGAGCCCAGCAACGCTCGTAACATCACCCAGTAGAACAGTGGACGCTCTGCTCTGAGGTGTTGATTACCCAGCAATCGGTCGACTCGCTTGATGGCATGTTTGGGGTAAGCCCGGCCAGGTAGAGACCGCCCCAGGCCTGTCAGCGTCAGACGACGGCCTTGCAGTAACGAACTGACACAACTCATCAACGTAGTCAGACGGCGGGAATGGACAGAGGGAAGTGCTTGAGCGAGCGCTCTGTGTAAAAATCGGATGGCCTGCATGGGTTCGGGATCTTGTTTTTGTGTGGTGCAAACCAAGTTGCCGACTCATGCAGGTCTCTTCAATATTCCAACTTCTTGATTTCCTGTAAGAAAATTCGGGGATCCCTCAGGGTCTGTCCCCGTTTTCTTTGCGGTGATGGGGCCGATGGCGGCTATGCGCGACATAGCTACTCAGGCAATCCTCGGGTCGGCGCTGGATCAGGCTCGTGATTACGCAATAGAAAAGGTCGGCGACTACTACCAGACCAAAGGGGTACGAGCTGATAACGCCGACATCCTTGCTAGTGGTACAGTTTTTGGTGTAGAAACGCTCGCTGGTCGCGTCATGTCTGCGGTGGATGGAGCCAAGCAGTATGTGAGGCATATAAGTGGTAAAAGTGTCGAAAATAGCAGTGGCGAGACGGTTATTTTGTATCGAGTTGATGATGCAGATTTTGCTCCACGCATCGCGTCGGATGGCTCCGTGCCAGTCGTTGCTACTAAGAAAGGTGATGAACGTGCACTTTTCATTAATATCGGTCAGCCGGAGAGAGCGAAGGAGTTCGCATCGGTGAATCGCGGGGGGAAGGCAACTATTACTGCGGTGGAAGTTGATGCGTCCTTTCGTGAGCGGCTAAGGGCTACGGCCATCTACGATAAGGCCCCCGATGTAGGGCTATATCCAAGTTCACCTTTAAGTGTTGATGTTAATAAGGCGTCGGATCAATTTGGCCTGAGGACTCCTGAGCATTTTCAATGGCTGAGGGGTGCCATAAAGCCGAATACGGTCCGTATCATCGATCCGAAAAATCTATAAATAGAGGCGTAAAGGTGGCGGTAGTTTTTATTATTCCTTTTCATGTTCGACCGCTTGAGTCGTCAATCATGCCGTCTGATCTTTCTGGGGCATATGTAAGTTGTTATGCGTCTGGAGTTGATTATGTTGATGCTACTCAGAAAGTGCTAAAGCGGCTCTCTGATGATGGCCTGTATCCAATTGAGATTTTGGAGCCAATCCATGAGATGAACTCTGAAGAATGGTTCGAGCACATAAAAGAGCAGTGGGCAGATCACTTTGAGTCTCTGCCAACTCAGCTTGAGTTTGAAGAGGCGATTCAGAACAATAAAGTGGTATATGGGCCTTTTGGTTCATATTCCTAGCAGTAGAATCTCTGGAGGTAGTAGTTTTTGAGCTTCATCCATCTGCTGATTTATCACAAGTGAATTGATTTTGTGGGCCAGTGGTGTTATGTCAGTAATTCGCTGAATCCATTCTCCAGTATATAAACGGACGGCCTCTTGGCTGAGGCCGATCTGGATGGCGCGATACGGCAATGGTTGCAGTAGTAGATTACGCTCCGGGTCCCACTGAACACGTACTGGGGAGCGGCTTTTGAGTTGTTTCCATTCCTCGTGGCTCATGTTGGGTTCGGAGTGGCTGGGGCAACTATGTGCCAGTGCCCACTCGAAACCTTCGCGGGTTATGTCGATGGCAAGGATGCGTTTTTGGCCTTCGTCCTTGAATCCCCAGCCTGCGCGATACATCATCCAAAGAAATGATGGCTTAATCCAGGTCATGCGCTCCATTTTAAAGGGGGGCGAAACAAACGTTCCGTGTGTTAACGCGCTGTCGGCAATAGCATCGGAATAGGCTTGATAAACACGAATGGTTTTATCGTCATAAACAGCGCGAACTTGTTGGAGAATGGTTTGATTCATTGCTTTTTTCTCGCTGTAAGTCATCCGGTCTGAAGTATATTTTATGGGGAAGCGTCGTGAGTGATTGGGAACAGGTCATCACTTCGTGCATGATGAGTCAAGAGTACACCCTATGTGAAAAGCCTGAAGCCCCTTGGCCGGGGTGGATCCCCTCCATTAAGCCAACCAGCACGATCCCTCAGGTACAGACCACGTTTTCTGATGAAATTGAAGCAATGATCGGACGGCGAGCTCAGCGAGGCCGTCCGGGGCGCCCGGGAAAGCGATCGCTCTCTTAGTTTAGATCACGTGGTCTGTTCCCCCATTTCCCTCACTCCCCAGCGCCTTATTAAATGTTTTCTACATCCCCTAAACTTTTTTCCAAAACCAAGCATAAGCACTGACATTAGCGCTGCTTGGTCGTTGGTCCGGAAATAGTATGGCGAGCAACAACCCTCGTACATTCCATTCGTTTGGAGGCATCAGCCTTTCTTGTGCCGGGTCACGCACAACAAAGAGTCACGGTTCTTATCAATGGCTTACAGGCATCGTTCAATACGCTTGAAAAGTCAGAAGGCAACATCCTCGAAATACCCGTTACCCCCTCGATGCAGCAACATATCGCAGAGCAGGGTTTCGTGAGGATGCAATTGCAATTTGCAGACGCAATAAGCCCGCAGCAGCTCGGTTTGGGCGATGATGCGCGGATACTCTCGGTAGGATTGAAAACGTTAACCGTCAATTGACTGTGTGTTGGTAGTGCAGTTTTAAGCGATGGAAAAAGGGGGGCTTGTCGCCTGGACGACAAAGCGCCACCCGCTATGCTTCGACGATGGCGTCTTGCCATTCACTACGCCCATCACAACAACCCAGGGCGCGAGACGAGAACCTGCCCGTCATCGCCCCTTTACAGAGATGATCCATGAATACATACAAAGCCGTGTCGGGAGTTGTGTGGGGTTTTTTGTTGGGTTGCATCGGCCAGGCCAATGCCTTTCAACTTTCGCCGGATGGCACCTTGGCTGAGCGGGAGATGGCCAAGAAATACGGGGTTTCCTATAAGGCGACGGTGCCTTTCGCCAGCTTTGCGCTGCATAATTTTTCCGATCCGGCCCATGAGGCGTTGACGCAGAAGATCTATGGGTGCGACGGCGATTGGCAGGATTGCAGCAACCCTAACCTGGAGTATGCCGGAGCCTACATTATTGCCGGGGTTCGCTGGAACGATGACCCGGTGTTCATGCCAGGCACGGAAGATGCCAGAACCAAGGGCTGCAATGGGCGTTACTCGGTTGGCTTTATCTCGCAGACGCGGTGCTGGGTAAATCTGTTCGAGAAAGCCGAGGACAAAAGCGCTTCCGATCCGATGGCGTTCATGGGGTCGGGGAATTACATCTCTCGTTCGCATTTCGGCGACCTGCAGTTCTTGCATGCAATGGCTTCCCAGGAGGGCGCCACGCCAGAGCAGACCAAGCGTGAAATCATGATGTGGGCCGAGTTCGCCTGGGGTGTTGCCGACGGAACCTACCCCATCAATACCTATTTGAAAGACATCAAGATCGAAGGCTGGGAGCAGCATTTCAATAATGGGCAGACGGTGCAGGACCTTTTTGCGGTCGGGCGTCCGTGGCTGCGGGCGAATGTGAACCAGGTGGCGTTGGGCAGCCTGCTTCATCTTGTCCAGGACAGTTTTGCCGGCGGGCATGCGCAGCGGCGCGAAGAGGTAATGGGTGACAAGTGCATGGGCGGGGCGGAGGCTGTGCTGGGGCGAATCGAGGAGTTTCATTCTTACGCCCGGCAGGATCATGCCAAGCACAAGGCCGATGACGCCAGTTCAGTCGCTAGGATCATGCTGATGGCCCATGAACCGGACGTCGTGGATGCGGGCAAGAAGCTGAGAGGGTTTATCGCCGATCGCAGGAAATGGGCGGATGTCAGGCCTTATCTGGATGAGTGTGTCTTTGCCCTGGCCAATGAAACGACTCCGGCGTCGGCGGGTGATGGATACAGGCTGGAAGCCAACCGCTGAACACGTGACGAAAAGCTGTGGGGGAAAAACTGTGGGAGATTCTATGTTGCAGGGGAACCCTGCAACCGTGAATTTGGTTGGTATTCGCTCTGATTTTTCATCAGGGCGAATGCTACCCGACACAACTTGCGGGCGAGGATAACCAAGGCCTGAGTTCTGGCCAGGCCTCGTGCCAAGAAGGCCTCATAGTAAGGTTTCCAGGCAGGAGACCGACAGGCCGCCATCGCGGCGTTGTGCGCCAGGCGTCGTAGCTCCCCGTCCCCTTTTTTGCTCAAGTGACGAGGACTGTGCTTCTTCCTGAATCTTTTGGACGCAAATCCATCCCCAAGAAAGCAATGAATGCATCGCCACTGACAAAGTGACCGCGCATGAATGCGGTCGCCAAGCCAATGGCCGTCAGTTCACCAATTCCTTCGATGGCTTTGCAGCGGTTGATGTTTTCAGTGATCCCTGCCGCTTGGCTGGCCTCACGCATTAGTTTCTGAATGGCCTGATCGGACTCTTTGAAGACCTCCAACTGCCGGGCCAAGATGTCCTTCAGACACGGTTCGTTCGAAAAACTCAGCACGATACTGACGCGGGCCTTGATGAGTGCCGCACGTTTTCTAAGCAGGTTTTTTAACACTTTGTAGGCTTCTGGAGGTGGGCTCCAGATACGCAGCCTTGCTTGCTCGTTCGTTAGATACCGAGCCAGCAAACGCGCATCACAAGGATCAGTTTTAGCCCGCAGCCCAATACTTTCACGGTAATGGGCCACCCGATAAGGATCCACAACGTAAACATGAAACCCCATTCCATGGGCCAGCTCAGCTGTGTCCAGGTGATAAAAGCTGGTGGCTTCCAGCGCAATCGAGCTTTGGGCTGGTAGCGTTTTGAGCCACCGGCCAAGAGCTTCGCGGTGGTTGGCGATGGCTTGAGTGATTTTCAGGTCTTCGCGGTAAACGACGATTTCGGCCTTCGCTACATCGATACCAATAACCGTTGGTGAGTTAAGGATTGTCATGACGAATCCTCGGAGCTAGGGTTTAGGTGCTTGTCGGGGTCTACCTTTGCGCTGGCTTGCCTCTATCGTCGGTTTTACCGATGAATTCCTTATCGGCGCTTTAGGTAGAAAGGGCGGAACGAGAAGTCTCCCACGGTCCGTACTGGCTAGAGTCGGAATCGAGCTTTTAGTCCCGCCCACCCCTTCAAGTCTAAACATACAAGCGAGCTTGCTCGCGATAACGGTGTGTCAGCTTACGGTTATGGTGAATGTACTGACGTCATCGCGAGCAGGCTCGCTCCCACAGTAGCCGCAGAATGATGTGCCTTACTTGCCCGCCGGCCGTTCGTTGACATTCAGCCTTCCTCGACCATTATTAAGTGCCTCCAGAGTTATCAGTCCTCCAGAGGCACGAGCATGGTACAAACCGACATTCTCATTGTGGGAGCCGGCCCTACTGGATTGGTCCTGGCGTTATGGCTCACCCGGCAGGGGGTGGCTGTCAGGATCATCGACAAGAGCCATGGGCCGGGGGAGACCTCGCGGGCCATGGCCGTCCAGGCCCGTACCCTTGAGTTGTATCGCCAACTCGGCATGGCCGGTGCGGTCATCGAAGCCGGGTACAAGACCCCGGCCATGAACATGTGGGCCCTGGGAAAACGCAAGGCGCGGATTCCGCTGGTGGATGCCGGCGGGGATGTGTCACCTTATCCTTTTGTCCTCATATACCCCCAGGATCGTCATGAGCAGCTGTTGGTCGAGCGGCTTAAGTCCCTGGGCGTCGAAGTCGAGCGGCAGACCGAACTGCTGTCTTTCGAGGACCATGGCGATCGGGTTACCGCGCGCTTGAAGCAGGCGGATGGTCGCGAAGAGACGCTCACGGCCGCTTACCTGGCAGGCTGCGATGGCGCGCGCTCGCTCGTGCGGCATCAGGTGGGGAGCGGTTTCGAGGGCGGTACCTATAAGCAGCTGTTCTACGTGGCGGACGTGTCTGCCAGCGGTTTCGAGCCTGCGGGCGAGGCCCATATAGCGTTTGATAAATCCGAATTCGTGCTGGTGTTTTTCTATGGCGAAACTGGTCAATATCGCCTGATCGGCACGGTTCGTGACGAGCGCGCAGAACACCCGGAGACGCTTACGTTCGAGGACGTGGGTCACGACGCGATTAACGGCCTGAACATCAGGATCGATAACGTCAATTGGTTCTCCACTTACCGGGTCCATCATCGCGTCACGGATCAGTTCCGCTGGGGCAGGGCGTTTTTGCTGGGAGACGCTGCCCACGTCCACAGTCCGGCCGGCGGCCAAGGCATGAATACCGGCATCCTCGATGCGATCAATCTGGCCTGGAAACTGGCGGCGGTCGTGAAGGGGCGGGCAGCAGACTCGCTGCTCGACAGCTACCAGGCGGAACGCCAGGCGTTTGCGCAAAAGCTTGTGGAAACCACAGACCGGCTGTTCACCTTTGCCACCGCCCAAGGCAATTTTGCCGACTTCGTGCGCACGCGCATCGCTCCACTCTTCGCAAGCGTTGCCTACAAGAGCGAGAACGTGCGTGAGTACCTGTTCCGGATGGTGTCCCAAACCTCCTTGAATTATCACGAAAGCCCATTGAGTGCCGGCAAGGCGGGTGACGTGCAGGGCGGCGACCGTTTGCCTTGGGTACCGCTGCCGGGTGCCGACAACTACGAACCGCTCGCGACCATCGGCTGGCAGGTGCATGTCTACGGCGAGGCCCGGGCGGACCTGAAAGCCTGGAGCAGCCAGCACCAGATCCCCCTGCACACGTTCGCCTGGCAGCATGATCATGACAAAGCCGGGTTGTGCCGGGACGCCGCCTATCTGCTACGCCCCGATACCTACGTCGCCCTGGCGGATCCGCAAGCGTCTACGGCAACGTTGAGCCAGTATTTCAGCGACCGGGGCCTGACACTGCCGGCTTGAACGCGCCAGGTAGGGCGCCGGACGCTGCCGATAGCCAATCTGTGACCGTCTTCAGCCCAGATCCCCAGCCTCATGCCGCTCCGGCACCTGGCTCGCCTCGTCACCCCACGTGCGGTTGACTCGTTGTCCGCGCAGGACGGCAGGACGCTTGGCGATTTCTTCTGCCCAGCGTTGCACATGGGTGTATTCGTGGGCACTGAGGAATTCGGCGGCGCCGTAGACGTTGTTGCGCACCAGTTGGCCATACCAGGGCCAGACCGCGATGTCGGCGATGGTGTAGTCGTCGCCTGCCAGGTAGCGGCTTTCGCCAAGGCGGCGATCCAGCACGTCGAGTTGGCGCTTGGCTTCCATGGTGAAGCGATTGATCGGGTATTCGAGCTTCTCCGGCGCATACGCGTAGAAATGTCCGAAGCCGCCACCCAGGTACGGTGCGGCGCCCATCTGCCAGAACAGCCAGTTCAGTGTTTCGGTGCGACCTGCCGGATCGGTGGGCAGGAAGGCGCCGAGTTTTTCCGCCAGGTAAAGCAGGATCGAACCGGACTCGAAGACGCGGATGGCCGGCTCTACGCTGCGGTCCACCAGGGCCGGGATCTTGGAGTTGGGGTTGATCTGGACAAAGCCGCTGGAGAATTGGTCACCCTCGTTGATGCGGATCAGCCAGGCATCGTATTCCGCGCCCGCATGACCCAGCGCCAGCAGTTCTTCCAGCAGGATGGTCACTTTCACGCCATTGGGCGTGGCCAGGGAATAGAGCTGCAGTGGATGCTTGCCAATCGGCAAGGTCTTTTCGTGAGTCGGCCCGGCAACAGGGCGGTTGATGCTGGCGAACTGGCCGCCAGACGGGGCGTCGTTTTTCCAGACCTTGGGCGGAACGTAGGACGCATTGCTCATCGGGACATACCTCATCGGTTGCTTGTGGTGTGATCCCCCAGAGTCTACCGCTGTTCGTTCATGATCCGCGCCACTTCACCGGAAGCCTTGAGCTGGTCGAAGGCGCGTTGGGCCTTGGCGACGACTTCATCCGGTGTGCTCAGGCTGAAGGCCAGGTGGACCCTGTGGGGTTGTTCGTCGAGGGTATAGACCTCTTCCAGCGAAGTGAAATCCACCTGGGCGTCTTTGCTCATCAGGCGTGCGGTGTTCTCTGGCATCGGCAGCAACTGGATCTGGCGATTGAGCAGTTTTTGAAAGTTGTCGTGGTTGTTGGCCGAGATGACCAGCCGGGTGAACCCACGCTGTTGCAGGTAAATCTGCTTGGCGTCATTGCGCACCACGCCGATGCTGTACTGCTTGGCCTCCTCGAGGTTGTTGACGGCAATGCCTGCGCTGTCCCGCATCTTGTAGAGCCGGCTCGCTACCCGATGAATTTCACCGACCCATTTGAACAGTTGCTCGCGAGCCGGGGTGCGGTCCAGCGGGAAAATCAGCACGTTAGGCTCGTGTAGCGCCTTTTCATAGGCCCGGGCCCACGGGTAGAGCGACAGGCTGTAGTCGGTGAGCTGCGCGTTTTTCAGCGTTTCTTCGGCGATGCGAATGCCCGGCCCGACGACCTTGTCGTCACGCTGATAGGCGTACAGCGAGTCTTCGGTGACGACTTCGATTGCCTCGGCGTGGCTTTGCAGGCTGATGGAGGCAAGTAGCAAGCATGAGCAGAGTGTCAGGCGAATATGCATATGCAGACCTCATGGCGCGCGATGGTTGTTACAGGGCGACGCAGTCGCGCCCCTGGTGTTTGGCCCGGTACAGCGCCTGGTCGGCGCGTTGCAGCAATTGGTCAAAATGATCCATTGTCTCCGGGTCGAGCTCGGCGACGCCGATGCTCACGGTGACAAAAGGCGATACCTTGGAGCCGCTGTGGGGCAGCTCACGCTCGGCCAGGCTCGTACGCAAGCGTTGGGCGGCTTCGCAGGCTTGGACGCCGTCGATATTGGGTAGGACCACGACGAACTCTTCGCCGCCTACGCGTGCGGTCAGCTCGCCAGAGCGGCCGAACACACTGCGCAGGGTCTCGGCGATCTCTTTCAAGCACTGGTCGCCCTGCATGTGGCCGTAGGTGTCGTTGTAGATCTTGAAGAAATCGACATCGCACATGAGCACGGCCAGCGGGGTCTTATGGCGGATCGCCCGGCGAAACTCGATTTCCTTCAGTTCGTCGAAATAGCGACGGTTGGCCAGGCCCGTCAAGGCATCGTGACGTGACAACGTTTCGAGCGACTGGTTGGCCGCCTTCAATTCAGCGGTGCGTGCCTCGACCAGTTCGGCCATTTGATCGCGGCTGGTGGCAAGGGCCAGTTCGTCCGAACGCTGGCGCTCCAGATGGGCGTGGAGATTGTCCTGGAGTGCATTGACCTGGGATTCGAGCAGGCTCAGTTCATCCTGGCGGAGCACCGCCCGTTGCAGCTTGAGGTGATGCTTGAGGGTTTGCGGCGCAAGTTCGCCCAGGTGACGGGCGATATGCACCACGTGCACGGTCACCAGGCGGTTGAACATGGTCATGACCAACCCGGCCAGCAGCAAGGACTGGATGAGCTGGGTGATGACGATGCTGCGTGCTTCGCCCCAGAGGCGCTCCCACAGCAGGTTATTGTCGCCTTCGATGGTCAGCTCGCCGACTTTTTCCTGGGCTCCGGCGTAGGGCTGCGCTATGAGTTGGCGATGCAGCACCGGCACCACGCCCGATTGAGCGACGGTGTATCGATTGAGTTCGATGATTTCGGGGGCTTGGCCGGGGCGCAGGATGTTCAACACCACGCGACCCACGGGCGCTGCCGTGGCGACGCTGGTGATTTGCTGGTCGAGGGATTCACGGTCCAGCTCCCAAATGGCGTGGGCCAGGGTGTTCTGGAACACTTGGTCGATCAGGGCCAGTTCCGAATTCATTTCCGCGAGGTTGTTTTCCCAGGCCAGCCAGGTTCGCCAGGTGACCATCGCCAGGGTAAAGAGCAGGCAGAACAGCAGCGTTGCCAGCACCAGGCGCCGCCCCAGGGAGCTGAATGCCTTGGCCTGTGGTTGTAAGGAGGACACCGTACGGAAATCGCCCTCCATGTCATAACCATTTGCGCAGGATGGCATCGTAGACGCCGTTGCGGCGGATGGTTTCAAGGCCAACACGGAACTTCTCCACTGTTTCGGTCGGCGTCTTGCGGCTGAACGCCATGTTCAAGCCATCTGTACTGCTCAGCTCGGGCAGCGGCAGCGAGCGGATCAGCACTTTGTCCGGGTCTTCGCCATTCTGGCGTGTCAGGTACAGCGCGTTGAGCTCATTGGAGATCCACAGCTCCACGTGATCGACCTTGAGCTTGCGGTAGTTGTGTTCGTACTTGGTGCTCGACTGCAATTCTTCGCCGATGCGGAACCCTTTCGACACCAGGTACTGCTCGCCCACGTCCTGATTGACCGTGGCGATCTGGTGACCATGGGCATCGGCCAGCGAAGCGAGTTTTACCGGCCGGTCCGCCAGTGAGTAGATGTACCACTGCGTCGGGCCAATGGTGCCGACCCACTGGAAAAGCGATTCACGTGCCGGTGTACGGACGATCGAGTAGATCAACACGTTGCTTTCATTGAGCGCCAGTTCATACGCCCGGGCCCAGGGCATAGGCTGGATAGGCGCGTCCAGGCCGACCTCCTTGAGCACGGCCTGGACCACCTCGGTGCTCATGCCGGTCACTCGCCCGTTCTGCGTCATGTTGTAGGGCGGAAGTTCCTCGGTGACGATGCGCAGCGGCGCCTCTGCCGCGCAAGCGCCAGCAGCGAGGAACATCAGGACGCCCCACATCAGCAGGCGATTAAGCGGCAAACCCATTGATCATTACCCTATGCAACTTGCAGAACCCGGCGAGGCCTGGGAGCTATCACTGATAGGGTTATCGGCTGGGCGGGCGCCTGCTTGAATCGTGCCTGTCGAAAGCGACAGCCCAGCCGCGGGATCAACCGTTCAACAGCGTCATCGTTTGCGCCTGGTATCGGTCGCCCGCCACCGCACCTTCGCCCGCGAAAATCCCATCCAGTTGGGCCAGTTCGTCAGCGCTCAACATCACCGAAGCCGCCGCCACATTGCTTTCCAGATACTTGCGCTGCTTGGTGCCCGGGATCGGGATGACATGCTCGCCCTGGGCCAATACCCAGCCCAGGGCCAGTTGCGAGGCGCTGATGCCTTTGTCCGAGGCCAAGGCCTTGACCCGCTCTACCAGCATCAGGTTGCGATTGAAGTTGTCAGCCTGGAAGCGCGGGCTGAAGCGACGATAGTCATCGGCGGCGAAGTCCTCCGGGGATTTCAGCTCGCCGGTCAGGAAGCCCCGGCCCAGGGGGCTGTAGGCGACGAATGCAATGCCCAGGCGTTGGCAGGTAGCGAGCACGCCGTTTTGTTCGGGGTCGCGGGACCACAGCGAGTATTCGCTTTGTACCGCTGCCAGTGGATGCACGGCGTGGGCCCGCTGGATGGTCTCGGCGCTGGCTTCCGAGATCCCGATGTCGCGGACCTTGCCTGCCTTGACCAGCTCGGCCATGGCGCCGATGGTTTCTTCGACGGGCACTTCAGGGTCAATGCGGTGCTGGTAGTAGAGGTCCAGGTAATCGGTGTCGAGGCGCTTGAGGCTGCCGTCGACAGATTGCCGGACGTATTCGGGGCGGCCATTGACACCTCGGGCGTGGGGGTCGCTGCTGCGCACCAGGCCGAATTTGCTCGCCAGGTACAGGCCTTCACGCTTGCCACGCAGGGCGCGTCCGAGCAGTTCTTCGTTGGTGTACGGCCCGTACATGTCGGCGGTGTCGAACAGCGTCACGCCCAATTCCACGGCGCGATGGAGCGTGGCAATCGCCTCTCGCTCGTCCACGCCGGTGGTGTAGAAATCCGACATGCCCATGCAGCCCAGGCCGATGGAGGAAACGTAGGGGCCACGATGGCCGAGTTGGCGGGTCTTCATGATGATTACTCCTGGAAATGAACGACCTGTGCAGTCTCCATCAAGGGGTTTCCTGGATAAATCCACGATTATTGGTTTAACTATTCGTGATATCTGAATAATGAGGCGCAACATTGGACCGATTACAAGCCATGCAGGTGTTCCGGCGCATCGTTGAGCTGGGTGGTTTTGGCAAGGCGGCCGATGACCTTGGGCTACCCAGGGCCACCGTCAGCCTGCTGATCCAACAGTTGGAAGCGCATCTTGGGGTGCAGTTGTTGCAGCGCACCACCCGGCAGGTGCGCGCAACGCTTGATGGCCAAGCGTATTACCAGCGCAGTGGCCAGTTGCTGGACGACCTCGATGACCTGGAAAGCTCGTTGTCGGCGCAGCGAAGCCAGCCGCGCGGCACCTTGAAAGTGGACATGCCCATTGCCTTCGGGTGCACCTGGATCCTGCCGCGCCTGGCGGATTTCTACCGCCGCTACCCGGCGTTGCAACTGGATCTGGGCTTCCACGACCGCCAGGTCCATCTGCAGCGCGAGGGCGTGGATTGTGCAATCCGCGCCGGCAATGTCGTCGACCAGGCGTTGGTGGCACGCCCCATCGTGCGCCTGCACCAACTGACCTGTGCCAGCCCCGGCTATCTTGCCCGCGCCGGGACGCCTGGGCGGCTGGAGGATTTGCCAGCGCACCAGGTCATTGGCTTTGCGTCTGGCAATGGACGGTTTTTCCCGTTCGAATTCGAGGTGGCGGGGCGGGTGCGCGAAATGCAATTGCCGAGTGAACTGAACGTCAATAACGCCGACGCTTATGTGACCGCCTGTGAGGCGGGATTCGGCTTGATCCAGGTGCCGCGTTATCACGTGCAACGGCAGTTGGCCGAGGGCAGGCTGGTCGAAGTATTGAGCGAGTATCGCGTGCCGACGTGGCCGATCTCAGCGGTGTACCCGCCCCATCGACAGTTGTCGCCCAGGGTGCGGGTGTTTATCGACTGGGTGATCGAGCTGTTGCACGGCGAGGCGGATGCGCAGGGGGCGCTGATGGAGCGGGCGTAGGCTTCTGCACTGTGCTCGACGGCCAGGTCGACAGAGCCTGGTCAACCACCATCTCCAGGAGCTCGCGACTAAAGCCGGCCTTGGCCTGAACAGCCATGCCGTGAGTCATTGCCAGCACAAAGGCGGCCAGTGCCGTGCAGTTGGCGCTCTGCGGCAGATCCCCATCCTCTTTTGCCCGTTCGAAGCGCTCACGCAACGTCACTTCTGCGGTTGCTCGTGCGTCGATCAAGGCGCATCGAATGGGTTCGGCATCGTCCGAGCCTGCCAAGGCGCCATGGATTCCGAGACAGCCTTTGCGGTCCGGGTACCGGGTATTCAATTCCACCGCCCGGCGGAGGATGTGTTCGGCTACCTCCCGCGAAGTGGGTTGTTCCAGCGCCATCGGGAAGAAATCCAGATAATGCGTGTAATAGCGCTCGAGCGCTTTGCGGAACAAGGCCTCCTTGTTGCCGAACGCAGAATAAAGCGCAGGGCGTTCAACGCCTGTGGCCTGGGTCAGGTCGGTGTATGACGCCCCCTCGTAGCCCTTGCGCCAAAACACGCAAAGCGCCGCTTCCAGCGCTTTCTCCACGTCGAACTCACGCTGTCGCCCCATCAGATCACCTCAAGCTTTTTCATAACGATCGATATTAAACCCCTTGACGATTGCTTCGCAAATTCATACTGTCCGTTACGTTAACGGTCGTTATGGTTTCTCGGTAGCCTCCACGAGGGGCATTCAAACATTCATGAAGAGGTTTTTACCGTGCAGAAATTACTGGCAGGCAAGGTTGCACTCGTAACAGGTGGATCACGTGGCCTCGGTGCCACCCTGGCGCAGGCACTCGCCGACCTGGGAGCGGATGTTGCAATCAGCTACGTCGCATCGGTCGAGAAGGCCGAGGCCGTGGTCCAGCAACTCAAGGCGAAGGACGTTCGTGCGCTGGCAGTTCAGAGCGACCAGGCGGACATGGCGGCGGCCCGACCGTTGATCGACAATGTGATAGCGCATTTCGGCCAACTCGACATCCTGGTGAACAATGCGGCGATCGCGGTTCAGGGCAAGACGGTGGACGCCCCCGATCTCGATACCGTCAACCTCGATCGCCAGTGGCAGACCAACGTGATGGGCGCCGTGGCGACCACGCGCGCGGCCGCCCCGGTGCTGTCGGATGGCGGTCGGATCATCTTCATCGGTTCACTTCTGGGCGGGCATGTCCCGTTTGCCGGCGCCGCCGACTATGCGGGAACCAAGGCGGCTATCGTCGGTTATGCCAAGGGCGTCGCTCGGGACCTGGGTGCTCGCAATATCACGGTCAATGTCGTCCAGCCCGGCATCATGCCAACCGACATGTCGGCAGAGGTATTGGGCGACAGTGTGCCCGACGCGCTGCTGGACCTGCATCCGATTCGCCGGATTGCAACACTCGAGGAGGTAGCGGCTACGGTCTGTTTCTTGGCGGGGCCAAGCGGTGGCTATATCACCGGCAGCGCGATCGATGTAGCCGGCGGCCTGAGCATCTGATCCCCAACGTTCAATCGGAACCAGAGGTGCAATCTCCCATGACGACCATCGGCATCATCGGCGCAGGCGAGGTGGGTAGCCACATCGCACGCGCGGCCATCGCGAACGGCTATCAGGTCGTGATTGCCAATTCGCGCGGCCCCGAGACCCTGGAGAGCCTGATTGAGACGCTGGGTCCGTCAGCGCGCGCAGCCACTGCTGCGGGCGCTGCGATGGCGGGCGATTTCGTCGTCGTGGCGGTTCCACTCAAGGTCGTCAATGACATGCCGGTGGAAGCGCTTGCGGGGAAGGTCGTGCTCGATACGAACAACTACATGATATGGCGGGATGGGCATATCCCGCTCATCGATTCCGGCGAAAAGACCGTCCACGAACTCCGTCAGGAGCAACTCCCCACTTCCAAGGTGGTCAAGGCCTTCACTCATATCCAGGCGCCCCGGATCATCACTTGGGGCCAGCCCGCTGGCACCGCCGAGCGCCTGGCCCTGGCGGTTTCGAGTGATTTTCCCGAGGCGGTGGCACTCGTGACGCGACTGTACGACCAATTCGGTTTCGACACTGTCGACAGCAGCCCGCTTAGTCAATCCTGGCGCAACGCTCCCGGCCAACCCGCATGGAAGCAAGAGCGCCAGATCCGGCTCGAGCTTATGGCCAACCTGGCCGCTGCGCGACACCCGTCAAGCCTTGACCCAGCGCTGGCGACTCCAGCTACTCAACGTATCGACCGCGAACACCAGTAGCAACATCGCCAGGATCACCGTGCTGCCCTGTGCTTCCTGGAACAGGCTGAGGCTGACGTAGAGCATTTGCCCTAAGCCGCCGGCGCCGACGAAGCCGAGCACGCTGGCCATGCGTATGTTGTTTTCCCAGCGGTACAGGACATAGGCCAGCAGTTGAGGCAGAAGGTTGGGCAGCGTGCCGTAGCAGAACGCCAATACGGCATTGCCGCCTTGCAGGCGGATCGCGTCGGCCGGTTCGGAAGGGGTATTTTCCAATGCCTCGGCGAACAGCCGGCCGAGCACGCCGGTGGTGTGCAGGGCCAAGGCCAGGGTGCCGGCATTGGGGCCGAGCCCGGCGGCCAGGACCATCAGTGCGGCCCACACCAGTTCTGGAACGGCGCGCAAGGCATTGAGCAGCAGGCGCGAAGCGCTCTGCGGGGGCCAGCCGAAGCGACCGGCCGCAGGCAGGGCCAAAAGTAGGCCAAACACCGCCGCGAGCAGGGTGCCAAGGGCCGACATGGCAAGGGTTTCCAGGGCGCCGTGAGCGATCGCCTTCAGATGACCCGGGCTCAAGTCCGGACTGAGAAAACGCTGCGCGTAAGCCCCCATCCGGTGCAGATTACCGCTGTCGCCAAGCTCGCTCAGGTCGATGCCCAGGTAGACGAACGAGGCGACGACCGCCGAGCCGATGCACAGGACCATGACCGCGTTGAGCAGGCGCTTCATGCCAGCCTCCAGCGCAGCAGGCGGCTGAGTTGATCGGCGAGCAGCACCAGCATCAGGAACGTCAGCAGCAGGCTGGCCACTTCACCGCCGGCGAACATTCGCAACGACAAATCCATTTGCTGGCCCAGGCCTCCGGCACCGACGAACCCCATCACCACCGAGGCGCGGATGGCGCATTCCCAGCGATACACCGTATAGGACAGCAGTTCCGCCGCGACATTGGGCAGGATCCCGTAGCAGAAGGCCGCGAGCCGGCTGCTGCCGGACTGCAAGAGTGCGTGGGCCGGGCGCTGGTCGACCGACTCGTAGATTTCCGCGTAGACCTTGCCCAGCATGCCGCTGTAGGTGATGGCGATCGCCAGTACGCCGGCGGTGGGGCCGAGGCCGACGGCGCGTACGAAGAGCAAGGCCCAGACGATTTCCGGGACGCTGCGCAGGAAGATCAGCAGGCCGCGTACTGGCCAACGCAGCAGTTGCCCCCAATAACCCGGATGCCCGGCACGGGAGGCCGCCGACAGTGACAGGGCGCGGCTGGCCAACAGGCTTGCGGGCACCGCCAACAGCAAAGCCAGGGCCATGCCGGCCGTGGCGATAGCCAGTGTCTGCAAGGTGGCCTGCCACAGCAGTTCGATGAATTCGTCGCCATGGGCGGGAGGCCAGAAGGCCGCTACAAACCGGCCCATTTCGCTCTGGCTGTCGCTGGTGACCAGCACTCGGAGGTCCAATTCGCTGAACTGGATGCCGGGCCAGAGCAGGACAAGGGCCAGCAGGCTGAGCAGCAGGCGAGGGCGGCTGGCGGGGTCTCGGGTATCGCGTGTCAGCATCGGGGGATCTGCACGCTCGAGGGCGGGAGGGGCGTTGGCGAAGACTGCAGCTGTTCGTTGGCGTAGAGCGTGTCGAGCAACGGACGGTCGACCGCCTCGGTTGGCAGGTCGAACAGGATCTGCCCATCACGCAGGCCGATGACCCGGGAAAAGTGCGCCAAGGCCAGTTCCACCGCGTGCAGGCTGGCAACCAGGGTAACGTTGTGCTCCCGGGCGTGGCGACAGAGCACCGAAAGCGTGTGCTCGGCTAAAACCGGGTCCATGGCCGAGACCGGTTCGTCGGCCAGCAACACCTCCGGCGCCTGATACAACACCCGGGCAATGCCAACGCGTTGCAACTGTCCGCCGGACAGCTGCTGGCATTGCGCGAACAACTTGTCACCCAGGTCCAGCCGGGCCAGCGCCGCCCTGGCGCCTGGAATATCCAGCGGATGCAGCAGGTTCAACAGGCTTTTGCCGATGCCCCACTGACCGAGTTTTCCGGCCAGGACTGCGGTGACCACGCGTTGGCGTGGCGGCAGGGGCGGCGCTTGGTGGACCAGGCCGATACGCGCGCGCAGGCGCTGACGCTGGCGGGCAGACAGTTGCCAGGCGCGCTCGCCGAGCAGTTGCAGCTCGCCGCTACCCGGGCGCAGAGCGGTGGCGAGCAGGTTGAGCAGGCTCGACTTGCCTGCGCCGGACGGGCCGATGACCGCGACCTGTTCGCCCGTGCCGATGTGCAGGTCTATGCCCCGCAGCGCCTGGACACCGTTGGCATGGGTAACGCTGACCTGGGTCAGTTGCAGGGTCATTTGAGCAGTTCGGCGGCGCGTGCGGCTTCCTCGATGCCCTTGTAGTTCTCAGGCTTGGTTTCGATGAAGCGACTGGCGGCCTGCAGGTCGAGGATTTCCTTGTCTTTCGGGTTGGCCGGATCGAGTGCCAGGAAAGCTGCCTTGATCTTGGCCGCCAACGCTGGGTCGAGGGTGCCGCGCACCGTCCAGTTGTAGTCGAAATAGGCGGGGGTGGTGGCGAAGACCTTGACCTTGGTCGTGTCGACCTTGCCGGCCGCCACCAGTTTTTCCCAGACGCTGGCGTTCAGCACCCCAGCGTCCACCTTGCCGGCCTGGACCCAGGCGACGGTGGCGTCATGGGCGCCCGAGTAGCCCACGCGGCTGAAATAGCTTTCCGGCTTGATGCCGTCCTTGAGCATGAAATAGCGCGGCATGAGACTGCCGGAAGTCGACGACACCGAGCCGAAGGCGAAGGTCTTGCCCTTGAGGTCGGCGAGGGATTTGACGGCCGGGTCGGCGGTGATGAATTTACTGGTGAACTGGGCATCCTGTTCGCGCTGTACCAGCGGGATGGCGTTGCCGGTTTTCAGGCGTGCCTGCACGAAGGTGAAGCCACCCAGCCAGGCCATGTCGATCCGGTCAGTGGCCAGCGCCTCGACCACGGCCGGGTAGTCGCTGACGGGGACGAACTCGACTTTCATGCCGGTTTGCTGTTCCAGATAGGCACCCAGCGGCTTGAACTTGCGCAGCAACTCGGTCGGGGCCTCATCGGGAATCGCACTGACTTTCAGGGTATCGGCGGCCTGGGTCAGCAGGCTGCAAACAGACAGGGCAACGCCGACGGCCAATGCCAGGGAACGCTTGAGCATGGAAGATCTCCGGTACATGAAGGCAGGAATGTTGACGCATCACGCCCACGGGTAAGCGGTACGCCGTTCTGTGAGGGTAGACGAAGGAGAGGGATATTAACCGTTTCCGGCCTTGAACTCATCCAAACCCCTTGTGGGAGCTTGCTCGCCGCCACGCGTCTGCTTCCATGGCAACGCGCGTGGTGTGTCATCCAGGTGTCATCGAAGCCAGGCAGGATTCTCGCAAACCATCGTGGGATGTCCGGCAGCGCTTGTGCCTGCTGGCTGATGAAGCAAGGAACACCGCTATGAAAGGCGACGCCCCTCTGTTCGCGGCCATTGACCTGGGCTCCAATGCGTTTCGCCTGATGATTGGTCAGTCGGTAAAGCGTAATCGACGCCTGGTGATCCAGGAGGTGAAAACCCTGCGCGAGCCGGTCCGCTTGGCAGAGGGCCTGCAGGCTGGGGCTCTGGACGAGCTGGCGCTGGATCGGGGTTGGCAGGCCCTGGCCCGATTTGGCAAAAAGCTGCGTGGCTTTGAAGCCACAAGGGTGCGGGCAGTGGCGACCAGTGCCGTGCGCGAAGCGGCCAATGCCCAGTTGTTCCTGGCCAGTGCCGAGCGGCACCTGGGGTTTCGGATCGATGTGCTGTCCGGTCATGAAGAAGCCCGGCTGGTGTATGCCGGTGTTGCCCATACGGTGCCCGGTGTCGAGCGTACGCGGCTGGTGGTGGACATCGGCGGTGGCTCGACCGAACTGATTCTGGGGCAGGGCGCTCAACCGTTGTCGACGGAAAGCATCGCCATCGGCAGCGGCACCTTTGGCGCACGTTACTTTCCGGGTGGCTGCATTACCGCCCAAGCCTTGTTGGAGGCTGAGCGAGTGGCTACCCAGCAGTTTGAAAAAGTGGCGGCTGGTTATCGCGCGCAGGGCTGGCAGCAGGCGATCGGCTCTTCCGGTACTGCGCGGATGTTGGCCAAGGTGCTCAAGGCCAATGGTCTCAACGACTTTGGACAAGGCGGTATCACCTACGGTGGGTTGTTGCGTTTGTCGTTGAAGCTGCTGGACGTCGCTCATCTCAACCAGCTCAGGTTGGCCGGCTTGCAAAGCCATCGCCTGGGCATCTTGCCCGGTGGCCTGGCTATCATGCTGGCGGCCTTCAAGACTTTCGGTATCTCGAACATGATCGCTTCCGAACCGGGCCTGAGGTTCGGCGTTCTTCATGGCCTGATGCATCAGCACTGATCGCGGACGGTCGTTGTCATTACCGTTTATCAGCGACGGCTCAATTTCGGGCATCAGCGCTTCATCGGTTGTCCCTTGTTTGCCGCAACCTCCAGCATTTCATCGCCTGGGCAGCAGCTGCGTCCGCTTATCGCAAGCATCGGCCTGGATCAGGGTGATTGCATGAACGGAACTTTTCGCTCTTTCGATATGCAGTCAGTGAAGGCACAATGCGCATCCTTTTTTGGCTCGCCTTGCCCGGAGGCCTCGAAAATGATCAAAACGCCGTACTACCTCATCGATAAACAAAAGCTGCTGGCGAACATGCAGAAGATCGCCTATGTGCGTGAGCAGTCCGGGGCCAAGGCCTTGCTGGCGCTCAAGTGCTTCGCCACCTGGTCGGTGTTCGACCTGATGCAGCAGTACATGGACGGCACCACGTCGTCGTCGCTCTACGAACTCAAGCTCGGCCGGCAGAAGTTCGCTGGCGAGACCCACGCCTACAGCGTGGCCTGGGCCGACGACGAGATCGAGGAGATGCTCGCCAACTGCGACAAGATCATCTTCAACTCCATCGGCCAGTTGCAGCGTTACACCGAGGCATCTGCCGGCAAGGTCCGTGGCCTGCGGGTCAATCCGCAAGTGAGCAGCTCCGATTACCTGCTGGCGGACCCGGCGCGACCGTTCAGCCGCCTGGGCGAATGGGATCCGGTGAAAGTCGAGCAAGTCATCGAGCATATCTCCGGCTTCATGTTCCACAACAACTGCGAGAACGGCGATTTCGGTTTGTTCGACCAGATGCTGGGCACTATCGAAGAGCGCTTTGGTCACTTGCTGCATAAGGTCGAGTGGGTCAGCCTCGGTGGCGGCATCCATTTCACCGGTGAGGGCTACGCCCTGGATGCCTTCTGCGCACGGCTCAAGGCCTTCTCGCAAAAGTATGGCGTGCAGGTCTACCTGGAGCCGGGCGAGGCCGCGATCACCCAGAGTGCGTCGCTGGAGGTCACCGTGCTCGACACGCTCTACAACGGCAAGCACCTGGCCGTGGTGGACAGCTCCATCGAGGCGCACATGCTCGACCTGCTGATCTACCGCCTGAACGCCAAACTGGCGCCGAGCGAGGGCGAACACACCTATATGGTGTGTGGCAAATCCTGCCTGGCCGGAGACATTTTCGGCGAGTACCAATTCGATCGTCCGCTGTCCATCGGCGATCGGCTGTCGTTCATCGACGCGGCGGGCTACACCATGGTCAAGAAAAACTGGTTCAACGGTCTGAAAATGCCGTCCATCGTAGTGAAGCAACTCGACGGCAGCGTCGAGGTGGTTCGCGAGTTTGTTTACGACGACTATTTGTCCAGCCTCTCTTGAGCTGGCGGAAGGAGAAATAAAGAAATTGAAGAAGAACGTACTTATCATTGGTGCAGGAGGTGTCGCCAAGGTGGTGGCCCACAAGTGCGCGCAGCACAACGACGAACTCGGTCGTATTGCTATCGCGTCGCGCAACATCTCCAAATGCCAGGCCATCATCGACAGCGTCAAGGCCAAGGGTAGCCTCAAGCAACCCGCCGACATCAAGGCCTTTGCACTGAACGCTCTGGATGTCGAAGCGACCAAGGCGCTGATTCGCGAAACCGAGTCGCAGATCGTCATCAACGTCGGCTCTGCCTTCCTCAACATGTCGGTGCTGCGTGCCTGCATCGATACCGGCGTGGCCTACCTGGACACCGCCATCCACGAAGAACCGGGCAAGGTCTGCGAGACGCCGCCCTGGTACGGCAACTACGAGTGGAACCACCTCCAGGAGTGCCAGGAGAAGAACATCACCGCCATTCTCGGCGTGGGTTTCGACCCGGGTGTAGTCAATGCCTATGCGGCACTGGCGCAGCAACAGCATTTCGACCGCATTGATTCGATCGACATCCTCGACGTCAATGCTGGCTCCCATGGCAAATATTTCGCCACCAATTTCGATCCGGAAATCAATTTCCGCGAATTCACCGGACAGGTGTGGAGCTGGCAGGACAGCCAGTGGACCAGCAACACCATGTTCGAAGTCAAGCGCACCGATGACCTGCCGGTTGTCGGCTCGCAGAACCTGTACCTGACCGGCCACGACGAAGTGCATTCGCTGTCGAAGAACCTCGATGTGCCCAACGTGCGTTTCTGGATGAGCTTCGGCGAGCACTACATCAATGTGTTCACCGTACTCAAGAACCTCGGCCTGCTCTCCGAGCAACCGGTCAAGACCGCCGAAGGCCTGGAAGTCGTGCCACTGAAAGTGGTCAAGGCCGTGCTGCCTGATCCGAGTTCGCTGGCACCGGGCTACACCGGCAAGACCTGCATCGGCGACCTGGTCAAGGGCACCAAGAATGGCCAGCCGCGCGAGATGTTCATCTACAACGTGGCCGACCACGAGGAGGCCTACGCCGAAACCGACAGCCAGGGCATTTCCTATACCGCAGGCGTGCCACCTGTGGCCGCGGCCTTGCTGGTAGCCCGTGGCGAGTGGGACGTGCAGCGCATGGTCAACGTCGAGGAGCTGCCTGCCGAGGCGTTCCTCGAAGCGCTGGATGTGATGGGCTTGCCGACGCGCATCAAGGACGAGCATGGAGACCGTCCCTGGAACCAGAACGCCTGAAGGATTCCAGGCAGGTTCCGCCCTGGCTATCCCTGGATAGGAACTGCAGAATCACTCTGGATTCTGCAGGCGATTGAACCAGGAGACTCACCGTTGCGTGAATCCCTGGCAATCGGCGGGGAAGCCTTGAAGAAATGCTCCGTATCGAAAGGTACGGGGCATTTTTCGTTTATGGCGCATCAAACAGATAACCTGTGGCGAGGGGATTTATCCCCGCTGGGGCGCGCAGCGGCCCTGAAGTCAGACCTGCGGTGTTTCAGGTAGACCGCATCCCGCTTTTGGGGCCGCTACGCAGCCCAGCGGGGATAAATCCCCTCGCCACAAAAGCCCCTCGGTGTTCCATCCCTCTATCTCAACGAACGCGCACTGCGCCGCCTTTCGTGGCGAGGGAGCTTGCTCCCGCTGGGGCGCGAAGCGGCCCCAACACAAGTCCGCTCAAGCAAAAAAACCTCGCCATGAATGATCACTCGACCTTACGATTGCGCTTCACGCCCCAGGAGAAACAATCAGTGCAACCCTTCAGGATTCGCGAGCTGGAAATCACCGATGTGCAAGCGCTGCTGGCTTTCGAAATCCATAACCGTGCATGGTTCGAGTCGCAGATCGATGCACGGGACCCTGCCTTTTATTCATTGACGGGCGTAACCGATCACATTGAAAGTTATCTGGCCGATTTTGCCGCGGGCGCCTGGCACCCGTTTGTCATCGAAGATGCCAGCGGAAGAATAGTGGGGCGGGCGAATTTGAAAGGCATCGATGTACCACACGGTTGTGCCGAGGTGGGTTATCGCATTGATCAACGCGTTTGCGGGCAAGGGCTGGCAACGCTGGCCCTGAAACACCTGATTCAGGAAGCACAGATGCGTTGGGGGCTTACGGGGCTGGTGGCTTATGTCTATGAGAACAACGTCGGCTCAAAGAAGGTCCTTGAGCGGTGCGGGTTTGTGCCTGGAGCGCTGTCGGGTAGCGAGGAAGTCGAGGGCGGACGCCGCTTTGCGCTGTCGATCTAGCTATTCGATTCACGCAGGACAGCCATTGAGTTGGCCACCTGTACCACCGACGTCCATGTTTCGTAATTAGTTTTTTCCCTCTGGCTCCTTAAGTAACTCCAGTGTCCTCGAGTCGACACGCACCCCACCATCCAACGCCTGGGCATACACGGAATGCTCGCCCGCGGCCGCCGCAAAAAGCGTCATGCAGGATGCGAACTTCATGGTATCCAGTGCTCCCAGGAGTTGCTCTAGAGCGACTTCCGAGTCCAGTACGACACGGGTCGCGCGCTCAAGTCGCGGTCCCAAAAGCGGGTGATGCAAATACTCGCGTGTCTCCTCCATGCCGCGCAGGCCATAGTAGGTGGCGTTCTCACTGACACCCAGGCCGCGTAATTGGGGAAAGATGAACCACATCCAGTGGCCTTCCTTGCGTCCACGCCGTAACTCAAGCAAGGCGCGATCATAGGTTGACGCTTGCGCCTGGACAAAACGCTCCAGCGATTCGGTCACGCGAGCCTCTTGTACGGTTTCAAGATTGAAGAATGAGCGCGCCAGGTTCGAGCAAAATAGTGGCTTTATGACGTTGTAGCCGGGCGCGTATCGGTAGCCTTGATCATCCCCCCCTTCCATACAAAGGCAAGGCCTATAGCACACTTGCGCTATAGCGCCGCTCGGTACTCGACCCTAACCTATGAGCGCTGTCGGGTTTTCGACCGGTTGCAACGAGCACATTTGAACAAGGACCTGTTTTTTGAAAAGCATACCTGCCAGAAAGTCCAACATCTGCCTGGCTTATCGCAAGCGCCTCGCAACGGTCTTCGCCGCCTCGGCCCTTGCCGTCAGTGGCTGGGGTTCTTCTATCGCCGTTGCGTCGGCATCCACGGCCAGTGAGACGTCCTCTGCCGCTTGCACCAACGAAGCGGATTTTCAGGCCGGGACAGTCGTGGAGTATGAAAGCCGGGACAATCTGTCGTCGGCCATCAGTCGCGGTAAAACCGAGACGTTGGGACGTGAGGCATTTGCCGGCGCGAATCCGGTGGCTTCGGCGCACACTTCGTTCCTCAATAATGCGCCGTTCTTTGTGACGACAACGTTCGCCGAGATCAAGGACGGTCGGCTGGTTCGCTACGGCGATCGCCATGGTGCCGGTGCATCGTTGGTGACCACCACCTACCTGCCTCCCGCTTCCACGCCGATTGATCTGCAACCGGGGCAGACCGTCACCGTCAGCTACAAAAACAAGGCGGTGAGTGCCGGCGCAACCGTTGAGTTCGATGTCGTTGAGCAGCTGACTTACAACGGTCGTGAAACGATCAAGACGGCCCTCGGTACGTTTGACACCTGCAAGTTCACCAATGAAATCTCTACTGGCTCGGCTTCCGCCAATCAGCCCAAAAACGTGGTCGTTGTGCAGAATTGGTTTCCCGCGGACGGACCTTATCGTGGTCAGTCGATCCGATCTGTCACGCCTCCCGCCCATGGTGTCGCACAGAGAATCACTGAAGTCGTCAAGATGCAGTATGGGACGCGATGAGAGACGCGTCTCGGGCCGGAAGATTTGCCGGATTATCGTGGCCGACGAACATCCGCTGTTCCGGGAAGGGATGATGGTGCTGCTGGAACGCCTGATACCTGACGCCATGATCGAACAGGCGGGAAATCTGGAGGAAGTACGGACGCTCGCAACCAATGGCCAACCGCTCGATACACTGATTCTTGAAATACGTCTTCCCGGCCTGGGCTCCGTCAGCGAGCTCGCGCAGTTGCGCCAGGAGCTCAAGCACACCTCCATGATTGTGGTTTCGACCCTGGATGACGGCGATATCATTGATCGTGTCATGGCGACCGGTGTAGACGGGTTTGTCGGCAAGAGCCTTTCTCCCGACCAGGTCGGCAAGGCCATCGATGATATTCGCCGGGGCGAAGTACTGGTCAGGTACGAGCCTTCGGACCCGCTGCCGCTCGGCTCCAACGATGATATGAGCAAGCTCACCTCCCGGCAGCGAGAGGTCTGGAAATTGATTGCCGAAGGCAAGACCAACAAGGAAATCGCGGCGGCGCTGGAGATCTCTCCCTTCACCGTGCGCATTCATGTCTCTTCGTTGATCCGCGCGTTGAATGTCCCCAACAGAGCGGTGGCCGCTGCACGTTTTGCCGGGCGCCAGACGCCTGCTACCTTGCGCTGACGGAAACCCACAAGCCTCGGAACAGGCGCGCGCATACCAAGTGTGCACAGCGGCAATCTGTCATGAAGGGCGAATCGGCACCCAAGGCGCCGATTCGTCCAGTGCTTACAGCCAGTACCGCAGGCCGAGCATCAAGGACTGGGCGTTGTACTGGGTTTCCACATCGGCCTGGGGCAGGCCCTGGATTTTGCCGAAGTTCGCTTCGCGAGTCTTGAAGTAGCGATAATCCAGGGACATGGACCAATGCTCGTTGAGCTCATAACCGACGCCGGTGCCCAGTTGCCAGGCCGAGACAGTGTCGCGATGGGTGCCGCCGAACTCGACGCCGCCAGCCTCCAGGCCCTTGATGGTCAGCACCGCGTAGCCCAGGCCACCGCCAATGTAAGGCGTGAAGCGACTCAAGGGGGCAGGCAGGTTCGGGATGTCGTACCAGAGGTTGGCCATCAGGCTGCTGGCTTGCTCTTCGCCTTTGCCCTCGATGCTGCTTCCGCCCTCATAGACCCGGTTATTGAACTGGTCCAGGGTGTTGCGGCGATAGCTCAATTCCAACTCGGGCCGTAGCCCGACCGGGAACCGCCAGCCCAGTGCCAGGCCGGTGGCGAAGCCAGAGTGCAGCGGTTGATTGAACTCCATCTCGACGAAATCGTTGTCGTTCTGGGTCAGGTCCTGGTCAGCGACCCAGTTCACCCCGCCCATGGCACTGACATAGGGGCCGAGTGTGTCGGCGAAACTCGATGCTGGGGCGATGACACCCAGGCCAACGATGCCCATGACGAGATACTGAGTTTTTTTCTGTAGGTTCATGCTAGATCCGAAATGTACTGTTATCGATAAGTAAGCAAAGCGAGTCGGGGAGGGCGCGTTCAGCACGCAGCCATCCGGAAGGGTTCATACGAGATGCAAAGGCGTCGCGATTTTCTCGTGCCGCGAGGTGCCGAGGGCCCGTTGTTCGGCCAGCGTGCACAGGTTGTCCAGTGCGGTGGTCATCGCCGCAGTCAACGCTTTGCGCAGCAACCCGCGATACAGGAAACTCAACGGCCCGGAAATCTTCGCGCTATGGATGACATGGGTTTCATCGGCAGAAAGCCTGCGCATCTGATGATCGAATTCGAGGTCGATCCAAAGCAGCCGTGCGCTGTTGCGATAGCTTTCGTGCAGGCTCACGGCTTCGAGTTTCAATGGCATGTTCAAGCCATTCTTGAGAACGCATTTGCCGCGCGTTCCCGCCTGGAACGGACCGTCGAGTCGACACTGGCGAACGTCGGTATCCCATAACGGCGCTTCTGAAAAATTGCTCCAGATCTTCCAGATTTCAGAAGGGGGCGATTTGACTATGATTTGCACTTTGACATCGTTCACGGCGATACCTTGGTTGTGGAGGGCACGGTCATGGGGCAGATCCATTCAATGCTCAGGCAGCCGGCGCCGATTGACTCAGCACCTGGGCGGTAATGTTGGCTTGACCGATTTTTTCGCCCCGGTTGAACAGGTCGATATAGATGCGGTTGGTCTTGAATGCCTGGAGCGACGCATCAAAACCGGCTTGCGGCGCCAATGACAGCGGGCTGTTCCTGGGGATGGGGCGATCCAGGGTGAAGCTCAGTGCCAGCAGATTCATTGGGGTATTGAGTGGAATGCGCAGATGGCTGTGAGCGATCTGCATGTAGCACTGGCGCGCCACTTCGAGGAAATACACCATCGAATAGTGCGCGGGATCACCTGCCTGGAAGAAGTGTTCCGGCGGCAGTTTCACGGTGTCCACGCTCAGGCCCTGGGCGACGCCGCTCATGTCACTGACGATGACGTTCTCTTCCCTGGCCTTGTGCAGCAGGGCCTTGTCGCGGCAGGGCGTGGCGGTGAACTCGCCGGCTGGCGATGTTTCGAACGCCGAGCTGTAGGCCATCCCGAGGACGCAGGTGCACATCACTTTCCCGCCCTGCATGACCTTGGCATTGAACATCTGGGGATCCTGGCCTTGCTCGACGTGCAGATCGATCACGCCCTGCTTTTGTACGTATTGCTGGAACTTGATCGTCAGGCTCTTGATGTAGGCGACCCGTCCGCTCAGAGGGGGCATGGCCAGTTCGATCAGTTGCAGCACACCCTCGAGCAACAGAATGCCCGGGATGTGGTCCAGGGGATGATCGAAGAAGTACGGGTGCGCTTCATTCACCACGAGCTGGGCGTGCAGCGACTGAGGGTTGCGCTGGGCGTTGGCGATCACGATATGTTCCGCGCTGCGCTGCCAATGCGCCGGGCGCTGGGTTGCGTCGCCCCGGTGCAGGGCGAACAGGCTTTCCATCGCGCGTACTCGTACCCGCAGGCCGGAGAGCAGGGTGCTGGTGAGCATGTCGCTCAGTTGCTGCACGTCGACGCCATCGTTCTGCGGTTCGCGAACCAGGCTGACAGGCGTGATGACTTGCTGCAGTTCGTGGGATGACGAATGGGCAAAGCGCAACATGAAGGGATGCTTGATAGGCGAACTGGCCTCGGCCGCTTTCGGGTTCCATTGGCGAAGCTTCTCGGTAAACAGCCACATCACCGTCTTGCCGGCGTCGCGCACCTCGATCACGGTATGGCGCGCGCCCCTCAACATCACCGCCAACAGAGTCTCGATGCCACTGGCTTCAGCCAGGAAGCCGGTCAGCTCCCGCAGTGAGCCGCTGGCGGGCGCCGCAACAGGTTGCAACTCGCAGACTTCGACGTTCGAATAGTCGCTCGGCTCCTTGCCCAACCGTCGGCAAGCCTCTTCCAACGAGTCGGCGGCGTGGGCGAGGACCGCGGCGTGGATCACCAGCAAGGGTTTGTCGGCGGCATCCGGTTGATAACGACGCAGCGCGACCAGCCCCAGACCTTCACCCTCGGTGGTCGTGCTGCACCGGGCACGCTCTACTTCTACTTCAGCGCTGACAAAGCGTCCTGCGCCGAGAAGGAGCGTGGTGATGCCGTCGTTGAACCATTGTGGCGAGGCCAGCAAGGTTTGCCAGAACAGGCCTGTCGTGCCGACCAGGGTCTGATGGAAACCCTTGAAGTCGAAAATCTGCGCCGGATAACCGGACAACATGTTCGGCAGCATGGTTGCCACGTCCGTCACTTCGACGCCCGGTGCCGCACCTTGTGCCTGGGCGTAAAAGTTATGGGCGCTGCTATAGGCATTGCTGAAGCGCTCGCCACCCATGTTGCAGCACATGACCATCGCTGTGCCGGGCGAACCGGCCACCCCCGGCAAGCGTCGCAGCAAGTGATTGACGCGGTCGGTGATCAACAGTTTGAACGGATCGACATGAGCCAATGGTTTGGGGCCCATGCCAAAGCCGTCGATATCGATGACGTGGTCTTGTGCGAGGAATTGCCCCAGCAAAGGTTGGCCGGGAGCCGGGGTGTAATCGACGAAGCGCCCATAAGGGAACGTGACCGAGGGGGCGGCCGGTTGATCGAGTTGCTGCTGGAATGACTGCAAGGAGCGGTGGCTGCCCAGCGCTGCTTCAGCCTCGACAATGGCAAGGTCCAGCGTCACCACGCCACAGGCGCTGGCCGAGGCCGGCTGGGTCGCGACAGGCTGGTCATCGGGAATGTATTCATCCACCACCAGGTGCGCGTTGGCGCCGCCGAAACCAAAACTGGAGATGCCGATCCGGATCGCGGACTGACGCTCCTCCAGGGGTTGCACCTGCTGGGTGGCGAGCCGCAGGCAGGTCTCGTCGACCTTGGTGCTGGGGCGGTAGCCGGGCTGGGGTGGAATGCCTTTATGGCGCAGGATCATCAATGCCTTGGCGAGGGAAGCACCTCCGGCAGCGGCCAGGGGATGGCCGATGACCGACTTGATCGAGCCGATGGTGATTTTCTTGCCGTCCGGGCGATGGGGGGCAAAGAAGCTGTTCAGCGAGGCCAGCTCCGTTGCGTCCCCCAGCGGAGTACCGGTGCCGTGGGTCTCGATGTAGTCCACGTCACGTGGATCAAGACCACGATAGGCACGTTGGTAGGCCGAGTACTGGGCCTGTTTGCCGGGCGCGAACACCGAGCCTTCGGCGCCGTCGGCGGACATGCCCAAGGCGCGCAGGACGCCCAGGGGACGGCGCTGCGCCGTCAGGGCCTGGGCGAGCGGCTCGACCAGAAAGGCGACCGCACATTCGCCCGGCACGATGCCGTCGGCGTCCTGGCCGAACGCTTCCATCCGGGCCCGGGCGGAGAAGGCCGTCAACTGCGAGAAACCCAGGAACAGTGCTGGCGGCAGCACGGTGTTGAGGGCCATGACAATCGCGTTGTCCGCCTGCCCACTGTTGACCAGCGCCTGGGCCATATCCAGGGCGTAAGGGAACGAACTGCATGCGGTGTCCACCGATAACGCCGGCCCACCCAAGGCAAAGGACGCAGCCAGTTCTGCGACCTGTTCACCGGGTGTAAACCCCGGTGGTGTGGCGGTTTTTCCGGACATTCCGGTGGCGAAATAGCTCTCGTCACTCCAGGATGTCGCGATCACCAGTGCGGTACGCGCCTTGTTCAGCTCCGAGCCTTGTCCGGCCAGTTGGCCAAGCAGTGCCTGGAGTACTTTCTTGCCGATGGCGACCTGTCTTCCTTCATGCCGTGATGGGGTCGACACGTCATCGGTCAGGCAAAAAGCGCTGTCCAGATAGATGCGATCCTTCTCGCCTGCCTTGGTTGAATAGATCGATGCCTTGTCCAATTCCCAACGGGTCGGCATTGATTCAATCGGTGCGATCTGCCCTTGCGAGAGCAACTGCCAAAGCGCATCCGTTGACGGCGCCCCTGGAAACTCGCCCGCCATCGCGCTGAAGCAAAAATCGCCCGTTGTCGTTACTGCGCCACTCATACCCTGTCTCCCTGATCGCCCAAAATGCTGGGTGACCTGTTCGATCACCCGGATTCCATTCCTGTTGCCCGCTGCTAGCTCAGCCTGGCCAGCAGCGACAGGGCATCCTCGGGCGTGCGACGGGACATCAACGCTTCACCGGCAAACTCGCTGGCAGAGCACTGTTGCGCCATGGATTGGCAGAGCGCCTCTCGGGCAAAGCCGTTGAGGCCCAGTTGTGCGAAGGGCGTCTGGAGGTCGATCGACTGCGCCGTCTCCGGGATCAACGGGGACAGGGCGTTGAGCAGCAGGTTTTCTTCCTGCCCTTGAGTGTCCGTCGCGGCAGGTGAGGGCGCTGCCTGCGGCTGGGGATCGGCCAGGGCAGCTTGAATCAGAGCGATGGTGGCCTGCGGGAACTTGGCGTTGGCCAGCTCGCTACTGTGGGCCTTGAGCTGCGGCCACATGGCAACTGCCGCTTCCAGGAAGTCCAACTGCACCAGCGAGTCCAGGCCCAGGCTTTCATAGCTTTGTGTCGGGTCGATCTGCTCAGCCGTAAAGCCGGTGATGGTCGCCAGTTGGTCGACTACCCACGCTTGGACGTCCATCGCGGGTGCCTGCGGATCGGCTTCAAGCCGTGCCAGCAAGGCTGTCGGGGTAGGGGCATCGAAGAGCTGCGAGGTGAGGTCTTTCTTTTCCGGGAAATGTTGGGCCAGGGACTCGAAAATATCCACCAGCCCCAGCGAGTCGATCCCCAGGCTCTCGAAGCTTTGATCAAAGTCGATCTGTTGCGCCTGGAACCCGGTGACCGAGCTGATTTCGGCGCGCAACCACTGTCCGTAACTGAGCGCGGCTGCCTGTTCGACGGCTTCGGCTTCGACTACGGGCGTCGGAGCCAGTATTGTCGGGTTCGAGTGAACCGGCTCCAGGGCCGCGATACTCTTGCTGACAGGGGCTTCGATCCCATTGGCATAAACGCCTTCAAGGACTTGTTGATGAGCATTGAAATAATGCGCAGTGACAGTTTCGGCCTGTTCCAGAAGCCGCAGTAATATCGATTCCTTGGCGATATTCGATTCGCACAATGAATCAATGATCTTTTCTGAGAGGGAGAAATAGCTATGGGCTATTCTTCCATTGGACACGATGAATTCCTGTACAACATCGTTAAGTTGCAAGCGCATGGGAATCTCCTAACCAAGTCGGTCGAAATTTCTATAAGTAAGAAAGATCAAGAAATCATGGCCCAGGGCAGGGCCTTGTTTATGTCAATTAATCAAACTGGCAGTAGTCATGGAGCGACTTAAAGTTGGAGTTCCACTGCGTCGGTCTCGCAAGATATTGTTTTTCTGGCGCCCTTGAGCAACCCCGACCTTACGTTCAGATAAGTCACCAGCGTCATTGCATCGGCGCCGAGGAAAGCGATATAGCCGTCAGGCCGGATCAGCATCAACATGCCTTCCTTGGCGTGGTAGCGCTTGTGCAGCCGCCAATCGGGGTCCAGCAGTGTCGAGTGCCAGGCCGGCAGCCCGGCACTGCTCAGGGCATCGATCACGCAATAGGCCTTGATTCCCGGGTAGTCCTTTTCCACCGACTCGGCCAGCGCGTAGTAGCCTGGCAGCAAAGGGGAGAACTGGTCGGCCGCGCTGAAAATCAACAGCGTGAAGGTTCCATGGAACAAGTCGATCAAGCGTTTTGCCGGCATCCCTTGCAGTTGCCACAACTCGACATCGGGTGCCAGTTGCCCGGCGCGAGGCGGTGCACTCTGGAACTCGGGTTTCTTGCCTTTCTTGTTCCAGTTCCGGCGCTGTTTTTTCGTCACCGATTCTTGAATGTAGTCACTCTTGTCGTAGTGATACTGATGACCGGAAATCATCGACGGTAGTTTGCGCTGGACCTTGTTGCGGTTGCTCAACAGGGGCAGGACATTGTCGCGTAGCCAGACCAGGGCACGACGCCTGACGGTAATCAGCCCTGTCAGCCGGTGGGCGGTGTTCTCGACTTCCAGGGCAACCGGATAGCGCTCGTCGTTGTAGCTGTCCAGCAAGGACGGATCCGCCAGGTCCTGATCGACATAAGCCATTTTCCAGGCCAGGTTATAGGCCTCGGAAATCCCCAGGTTCATCCACTGCCCGCCGATGGGACTGCCGATGTGCGCCGAGTCCCCCAGCAGAAACACAGAGCCTTGTTGCATCGATTGCACGCGGCGATGCTGGAAGGAGGCGATGGTGGTCGATGAAATGTTCGACAGCGTCATCTTTTGCCCGCGTCCTTCGCACAAGCGTTGGAAATTCTCCAGGCTCAAGGATGGGCGTTCGCCTTCTGGCGGCAGGTTGTAGGGCATTTCGATGAACAGCCGATAACGCGATTGAGCACTGATCGGCGCAACCGCCACATAACCGTCCTGCGCACCCAGGAAGAACGCGCCCTCATCCTTGCTTCCGGACCATTGGATATCGGCATCGGCGAGCATGAAGAAGCGATCGTAGGATGAACCTTCGAAGGTCATGTCGAGGCGTTTTCTGATGTTGCTGCGAGCGCCGTCACAGGCGGCTACCCAGCGACTGGTGAAGTTTTCATCGGTGCCGTCGGCATGTTTGAGTGTCATGCGCACCGAGCCCGGCAGGTTTTCGATGTCCACCAGTTCGGTATTCCACTCCACCTCGGCGCCCAGTTCCTTCAGCCGCTCAAGGAGAATTTTCTCGGTTTGCGGCTGTGGCAGGCTCAGGAGCAGGGGATAGGTCGCATCCAGGTAGGAGAAGTTGTAGTTCAGCACCCGCTTGGCATTCGACTGCACCGAAAACTGGTTGATCGTGAAGCCGGCGCTGATGGCTTGCTCGGCAACGCCCAGGTCGCGAAAGATTTCCAGGGTCCGGGAATGGATGGCCATTGCCTTGGTCGCCGTCGAGGGGCCGGCGTTCTTTTCAATGATGCGAAACGACACGCCCCATTTCTTCAGCAGGATTGCCAGGGTCAGGCCAATAGGGCCGGCACCTACGATCATCACGGTAGGGGCGCTGCCAGGTCGCTTGAAATGCTTGGGGGCCAACGTGCTCAGAGTGTTCATCGATCAGTACCAGTTTCTGTAGAAGGGGGAGTTGGCAATGCTGAGCAGGGCATCGTCGCCTGATGAGTCGCCGTAGGCATAAATGTAAAAATCATCAAGGTTGCTCAAGCAGCCTTTGAGCCGCGTGACTTTCTCTCGCTCTACACAGTTGGTACCGGATATCCCGCCGGTCAGCTTGTTCTTGGCCGTTGCCAGGCGGGTGCCGCACACATAGTCAAAACCCGCGGCCTGGCCCCAGGGGATCAGGTAATTCTCCGGCGAGTTGCTGACCAACGCCGTGACGTGTCCCATGGATTGATGCCACTTCAGCCGCCGCAACGCCTCGGGCCTGAGCCAGAGCGGCAGCTGCTCGCTGATGAAGTACTTGGCATGCTCGCGCTCTTGCTCCACCGACAGGCCGCCCAGGTAACAGGCAATGAAGGCCAGGCGCGCTTGCATCAGCGGGGTGATGCCCACGATCACGCTGAGCATCTTGGGCAGCAGGGGAATGATCCTGAGCCAGAACGAACGGGTTCCCACGATAAAGCGCATGTAGCGCCAGAATGTGTGGCGGTCGGTCAGTGTGCCGTCGAAGTCGAAGACGGCCAGTACCGGTTGTGTGCTGTTAGCGTGCATGTGCCTCTTCCTTGAGAGAAGTGATCTCGATGGTCTTGGGCAGCTTGAAGCCCGATAGGTAGCGCGAAAGCAGGGTGGAAAGCGCGTTCTGGGTCAGCTCGCCGGTCCCTTCGACGCACAGGTGCAGCACGTTGACTTCCTTGTGGTCCGGGACGATATAGGCTTTGGCGCGCACCACGTCAGGGTGCTTGAGAGCGATGGATTCGATTTCCACCAGGTCGACCATCTGCGCCTTGATCTTGGAGATTCGCAGGCGTTGGCAATAGAAAAACACATGCCCATCGTCGTCCTGCCAGACCAGGTCACCGCTGTGGAACCAGCCGTCGCGGAAGAACCGCGCATTGGCGTCCTCGGCATCGTTGTAGCCGTCGATCACCATCGAGCCGCGTATCAGCAGTTCACCGATGCGCCCTGGCGCCACGTCCTGGCCCTGGGCATCGACGACTCGCAGTTCCACACCGCTGATCGGCTGGCCCATGGCGCCACGGTGGACCGTGCCAATCGAGCTCTGGACGATCACAGGCATGCTTTCGGTCAACCCATAGCCTTGCAGCACCGGATTGCATCCCAGCAGCTTCCCCAGTTTCTCGGCTTCGTCGGCCGGCAGGTGACTGCCGCCGGAGTAAATCATCAACTGCGGGTGCAACGGCAAGAGCGCGCCTTTGCGCTTGGCCAGCCGCGTATTGAAGTAGCGAATGACATCGGGCACCAGGCAGGCAAAGGTGACCTGATGTTCGGACAGGACTTCTGCCAAGTCTCGATTGAGCAGGGTGTTGGTCATGAGCAGGGTGGCGCCCACGCTCAAGGGAAACACCATCATCACCGACAGGCCGAAGATGGCATACAGCGGCAGCGTCACCAGATGAACGGAGCCGACGCCTTGCAGATGAAACTGCTCATGCAGCCCATCGCTCGATTGCGTCAGGTCCAGATAACGGTGCGAAACAGCCAGAGGCCTGCCGATACCACGATAGGTGAACTGTACCGAGACGATCGGATTGCCCTCGGGCAACAATAAGGGCTCGATCTGGCGAGGAAGTTGAGAGATGGCCGTTGTGTTGGCGGGCAGGGGGGATGACGGTTCGCTCTCACCGTCCACCAGCAGGGAGTGCCTGACGCCGTTGTCAGCCTGGAACACCTCACTGTGTTGCCCCCATAGCGCTTCGGTCGTGACCACTAGCATCGGCCTGGCGAGACTGACGACGCTGTTCATTTCGAAGGGAGTCAACTTGTAGTTGAGGATGACCGGAATTGCACCCCGCCCGATGATCGCCAGGTAATAAGCGATGAACGCCACCCCATTGGGCAGCACCAGCGCTACTTTGTCTCCAGGCAATACACCGAGTGCCGTAAGGGCGCCGTTGCATTCTTCAGCCTTGATTCGCAACTGACGGTAAGTGACGGTGTCTTCTTCCGCGTCCAGATGCCGAATAGCAACTTGTTCGGGGAAAGATTCCGAAAAACCGACAAAACGATGCAGAAAACCTTCTTTATATGAAAGGCTTTTCATTTACCAACCTCTCTCAATCCTTGGATGTTTGGCTAGTCAAAAAAAGTACTACAGAGGCAGGCTATATATGAATTGTTTCAATTAAGCATCTGTGTAGTTATTGTTCCGATACCAATTCAGGGTATCGGTCAGGGTTTCAGCGACAGGGCGGAACTTGCACTCCAACTCCCTTGCACTTTTACTGTGGCTGAAATGAGTACGGCCTTGTTCCTGCTCCATGAGCTTGACCGTGGAAGTACTGATGAGCACCGGTTTTTTGGTAATCCGGTAATAACCTTCATAGATAAGTGCGATGATTCTCAGCATGAACAGCGGCACTTTTCGCTCTGGAGCCTTTATCCCGCTGACATTCGACAGCGCCTGGAAAATGCTCTTCATGTCCATGTGATTGCCGGCGGCCAGGTAACGCTCTCCGGACCTGCCGCGGGTGATGGCTGCGATTTGATGCTCGGCCACATCCCGGGCATCGACAACGGAAAAGCTTCCGGGGAGTACACCGGGCAATTTTTGTCCGACAAAGTCAAGCAAGAACTGGCCTGAAGAAGTAGGGCCGATATCACCAGGGCCGAACATCCACCCGGGCAGGACCATGGCGACAAACATGTCCGGGTGTTCTGCCAGGAATTGCTGGACCTTTTGTTCGGACAATATTTTGCTCAAGTAGTAATCGTCAGCCTCCACCTCACTGCGAGACATGGTTTCATCGATCACTTGATCCCTATTGCCCTTCAATACGGCAATTGAAGAGGTATGGACTGCACGACGGATACCGGCGTCATAAGCCGCTTGCAACAAGCGCTCGGTACCGACCACATTAGTGTCGTAGAGTTTTTGCCAATGTTTCCCGCCTTTGTAACTGTCACGGAAATAGGCGGCTGTATGAAACAAGGCGTCACACCCTTGCAGGGCATGGCTGAAGGCATCGACATTAAGCATGTCGCCTTCGACCAACTCCACGGGCAAGCTGCCGAACTGTTTCCTGGCTTTCTCTACGGAACGAACCAGTGCTTTTACTTTAATGTTTCGTTTCAACAACGCACGAACGACATTGTTTCCGAGCAGGCCAGTAGCGCCTGTAACGAAGGCATATTCCATTAAAATCCCGCTCCTTTGAGGTGACCTGCCATTGCATCAAGGCTGGTATCGCTGACTCGATGCCCTGATCAGGGGTTGGGCTCCACCAACGGCGCAAGTAAAAACCATACGGTATCTGAAAATCAAGCGGTATTTCGTCGGATTGTCGAACGGATGGCTCTGAACCGGGCCTAAGACGCGGTTTTTCACGCTTGAGCGGGGAGCGCAGAAGCGAAAAATCCGCGGTTAAGCCATGCAAAAGAGGCAGCGGAGCTCAAGAAGCAGCGGGACGTGATCGCCTGTACTACGGCAAAAAACGTGGCAGGTAGCTCATCTAGCGCACCCTTTCGATGGCGCAACTACATGGCACATACATGGCACTTTTTGAAAGTTAAAATGTAAATGATTGAACAAGGCGCGTATAAGATATGATGGCGAAAACGGGTTCCGTACAGCGAGTAGACGATTCGTTGCATTCAGTTACACATAGATATCTTGTTTGGCCAAAGGAGCCGAGGGCGTGATTAAAAAGAGACTAGGTCGAGAAGAGAGCCAGCAAGTAACAAGAGACAAATTGTTCGACACAGCCACTGAGCTGATGATCCGAAAAGGCTTCCATGCCGCCAGCGTCAACGTTATTGCCGAGGAGGCCGGCTTTTCCAAAGGCGCCTTTTTTTCAAATTTCTCAAGTAAATCGGACTTGCTGCTACAACTGACTCAACGCTTCAAGCGAGTTGAAATCGACCGATTGAGTACGACCCTGGCATCGGGATATTCGTCGGAGCAGTTGAGTCACGGCTTGAATGCCTATATCGACACGCTGAAGAACAATACCCGCTGTGCGATCCTCGATGCCGAGTTGCAATTGATCGCCTTGCGCGATGAAGAATTCTCGCCGCATTACTACGACTTGCATGAAGAAAACAGCGAGGCTTTGGGCAAGTTGATTACCATCATATTCAATCATGCTGGCAAGAAGCCGCCCCTGGCCAACGCCGCGCTGGCCAAGACTTTCACCGCCCTGGCGGAAGGCCTGATATTGCAAGGGCACAAAGACCCGGCTGTTGAAATCAAGCTGGTGTTGAACTCGCTCATCCAGACCGCAGAGCCTCTATAGGCCTCTGTCGTTATCGCTGATAGGCCAGCAACCGACGCTCAGCCAATCGGCCCACCAGCGCGTACGCCAGCGGTATGTAGAGCTGGGCGCCAATGCCATAGGCCTGGAAGGGCTTGAAATGATCCTGGGGTTGGGCCGCCAGCTTGACTGAATGCGCTGATGGGTATTTAGTTGTGCGATGCAACTAATTGCGCATTGCGTCCGAGGTCCCCGTGAACCATTGCCCACCAGATCTGATTGAAAAAATCCGTTCGGCGTCTCGTCTCATGGTGCGAGAGCTGGGGTTCATGCATACCACACTGGCTGCAACGGGTTATCCGCCGTCGTCGGTGCACACAATCGTGGAGCTCGGCAATCGCCAATCCCTGACTGCTGGAGAGCTTGTCGAGCTGCTCGGTCTGGAAAAATCCAGTGTAAGTCGGATGGTTCGCAAACTCATCGAGGCCGGTGAGATTGAAGAAATTGCCCATGAACAAGATGCGCGTGCCAAGAGACTGCGCCTCACTGCGCAGGGGCAAACCACCCTTCGAGCCATCGATGCTTTTGCCACGCAGCAGGTTGTCGCAGCCATGTCTCACTTATCCAACGATCAATGCCAGGCCGTGAGTGAGGGGATTGCCAGCTATGCCATTGCGCTACAGGCTCATCGGCTCGGTGCAGAGCCGCCTGTGCCGGCGCAATTGGAGATTGCAAGAGGCTACCGTCCTGGTGTCATTGGCCGCATTGTGCAAATGCATGCGGACTATTACGCCAGGCATTCGAACTTTGGCCAGTCGTTCGAAAGCCTGGTTGCATCGGACATGGCCGAGCTGATGGGCCGCTTGCACAATCCGCGCAACGAGGTCTGGGTGGCCCTGGACGGTGAGCGAATGGTCGGTTCGATTGCCATTGACGGCGAAGGAGAGGGCGGCAGTGCAGTGCTGCGTTGCTTCATTCTGGATGATTCGGCGCGAGGCAAGGGCGTCGGCAGACGCCTGTTGGCTGAGGCGATGAAGTTCTGTGACGAGTGGAGCTTCAGCTCAACGAGCCTCTGGACGTTCCAGGGGCTCGACGCCGCCCGCAAGCTGTATGAAGCGTTTGGTTTCAGGTTGGTGCAGCAACAAGAGGGGCAGCAATGGGGGCGGCAGGTGACGGAGCAGTGTTTTGTAAGACCGGGCCCAGCCGCGTCGCCCATTTGAATCGTATCAATTGGCGCTATTGGATTTGAAAACCCCGCTGAGGATAAAGGCATAGCGTTCCGGGCGGATGAAAAACGTCGTGCGGTCGCAGCAGCGGCCATCGGCAAAATAGGACGTGCGCTCCATGACCAGCAGCGCGGCGCCGCGTTTGACGTGCAGCGCGCCGGCCAGGCTCTTGTCGGCTTCCTGGGCACGGATGGCCAGGTCGGCACGGGTGACCGCCAGGCCGGTGATCGACTCGAGAATGGAATAGATCGGCTGATGTTCGACTTCAGCCCAAGTCACATTGGCCAACTCTGCCGGTAAGTGACTGCGTCCCAACGCGATGGGTTCGTCATCGACGACGTGCAGTCGCTCCAGAAGCAGGCAGTCGCCTGCTTCTTCAAACAAACCACGCATGGCTTCTGGAACAGGCCGCAGGGCATGGCTGAGCACCTGCATGCTCGGTTGCAGCCCTTGCAGCAACAGCGCCTCATGAAAGCTGCGCAACGCATCCAGGCCGTGGCGCACCTGTTTGGCCGCCACGAAGGTGCCTTTACCTTGCTTGCGTTCCACCACGCCGTCGTCGCTGAGCTTGCCCACTGCCAGACGAACCGTGACGCGGCTTACCCCGAACCGTTCGCCCAACTGCGCCTCGGACGGTAGCTTGCCGCTGGGTTCGTAGTCGCCGCGCTGGATTTCCTCCAGCAGTTGATGGGCAATCTGTTCGTAGAGCGAGGTGGTGCTGTCGCGAAGAATGGAGGTGGACACTGTCAGCTTCCATGGACTTGAGTGGGGCGGGGGCCTTCACTTCTAAGGTTATAAAAATCGGTTATTGGGACTACTTGTATTAATACGTATTATGTCAGGCATTCCCATTGTAAACGACCTGACGACACTTGCCATGCTCAAAAACTTTCCATACGCACCGCCGCAAGCCGATGCCCTGACGGTCGATGACATCAGCTTCAGCTACCCCAATGGCCACCGGGTGTTTTCCTCTTTCAGCCTGAACGCCAAACCTGGCGAGTTCGTCGCGATCCTCGGGCCATCGGGCTGTGGGAAAACCACCTTGCTGAATTTGCTGTCCGGTTTCGTGCAACCGCAAAGTGGCCGCATCACGATCAACCAGACAGCGGTACGCCCGGAGCGTTCGGAATTGGGTTATGTGTTCCAGGCGCCGCAATTGTTTCCCTGGCTGAGCGCTTTGGAGAACGTGCGTTTCGGTCTGCGGATGAGCGCCCACACCGACGAATCGCAGCAGCGCGCACAGGCGTTGCAGTACCTGCGCCTGGTCGGTCTGGAGAGCGCGGCGCATCGGCTGCCGCACCAGCTTTCCGGTGGCATGCAACAGCGTGTCTCCCTGGCCCGGACCCTGGCCCTCGAACCCAGCGTGCTGCTGATGGACGAGCCGTTCGCCGCGCTCGATGCCATCAGCCGCAACAGCATGAACGAGGAGACGTTGCGCCTCTGGGCCGAACTGGGCCAGACGGTGTTGTTCATTACCCACGACATCGACGAAGCGGTGTTCCTGGCCGATCGGGTCATCGTGCTCAACATCGCGCCCGCAGGGATTCACAGCGAATTGGAAATCCATCTGCCGCGTCCCCGCACCAACCTGAAAACCCGCCGGTTACCGGCGTTCCTCGATTACCGCAATGAGCTGATGACGCGCATTGCCCAGGTGATGGACGCTTGCGACGCCACGGCTTATCCCACCCCTCGACTTGAGCTGACAGCATGATCAAACGTTCGCTGCTTGCCCTTACCTTGTCTGCCGCCACGTTGGCTGGTAGCGCCTGCGCTGTGGCTGGCGAGGAGAAACCCTTGCGCGTGGGGTATGTCTTCGCCATGGCCAACGCCCCGGCGTTGATCGCGGATAAACAGGGTTACTACCGTGAGGAAGGCTTGAATGTCGACCTCAAGGCGTTGGGCGATGGCCCGGTGATCCAGCAGGCACTGGCCGCCGGTGAGCTGGATGTGGCCTATGCCGGCACCCCACCGGTGTACCAATGGTTTTCCCGCGGGCTGCAAAGCCGGATCCTGGCGAAGGTCAATTACGGCCAGGCCGCGGTGATTGTCGACGCCAAGAGCCCGATCACCGACCTCCAGGCGCTCAAGGGCAAAAAGCTCGCCGGGGTCAAGAAGGGCAGTGGCATGGATGTGCTTCTGCGCGGTTATGTCCTGAAGGAAAAGGCCGGGCTCGATCCTGACAAGGACCTGGACATCGTCGACATGCCGCCGGGCAACATGAACGCAGCCCTTGAGCGCGGCATCGTCGACGCGGCATTTTCCTGGGAGCCCTTCGTCAGCCAGTCGGTGTTGCGCGGTTCGAGCCGGATCCTGCTGGACGTGAACCAGGCATTGCCCCAATACCCGTGGTACGTGGTGATTGCCTTGCCGAAAACCTTGCAGGAGCGCCCGGATGAGGTGGTGAAGCTGCTCCGTGCCCATCGCAAGGCCATCGCCTTCCTCAATGAGCATCCCGCCGAGTCGAACCGGCTGATCGCCGAGGCATTCAAGCTTGAAGCGGTGCAAGGTACTGACGGCAAGATCATCGCGCCGCAGGCCATTGTCGCCCAGGCCCGAACCCGGCTGGGCTGGTCGGCGGACTTGCAGGCCTCGGATATCCAGTTCATCCAGCGCCTGATGGATTACTCCCACGACCTGGGCTTTATCGATACCACGCTCAAGACCGAACAGATCGTGGATACCTCCTACCTGGAAAAAGCCGCGCACTGAGTCCGTCATGTCCCTGCCAAAACCGAATTGGGGATGGGCGTCGCTGCCATTCCTGCTGTTGATCTGGGTCGCCCTGGCGAGCCGCTTTCCCACCTACATCCTGCCGCAGCCCTGGGACGTCGCCCGCGAGGCGCTGCGGTGGCTAGGCGACCGTTCGCTGTGGCAGCACCTGCAGGCCAGCGTGCTGGAAGAGCTGGGTGGTTTTTGCGCCGCCGTGCTCGTGGCGCTCCTGCTGGGCACGGCCGCTGGCCTGTCCTCGCGCTTTCGCGATTTTGTCTCGCCGCTCAACAGTCTGTTCATGGCTATCCCGCCGATTGCCTGGGCGCCGCTGATCATGATCATTTTCGGCCTGGGCTATGTCTCCATTGTGCTGGTGATTTTCATTGCCGCGATGTTCCCCATGGCAGTGACGATCCAGGAGGGCGTGCAGAGTATCCGCGGCGGTGAAGTCCGCGCGGCACGCACCTTGGGCGCCAACGCCTGGCAACTGTTGGCCCATGTCTACCTGCCGGCCTCGTTGCCGTTCGTGACCGCCGCCTTGCGCATCGGCTTCAGTCAGGGCTGGAGGGCGCTGGTCGCGGCGGAAATGATCGGCGCGTCCCGGGGCATTGGCTGGATGGTCGCCACGGGCGGGCAGATCGGCAACAGCAGCCAGGTGCTGCTGGGCATTGTCGTGATCGGCCTGATTGCCTGGCTCATGGAGAGCTTTGTGTTCCGGCGTATCGAGCGCCACTACCAGAAATGGCGCGTGCAATAAGCACCGTCGCTGTCTTCGCTGCCCCTTCAAACCTTCAGTGGACCACTGCACGAGGTGTCATGTGAGTAATGTTTTCGATCCCCGCGAAGCCGGGCACTACATCGCCCCGCAAGGCCTGTACGAGCGCAACAAGAAACGTCCGTTCCTGGGCAGTATCCACTGTGACCGTGACGTGCTGGTCGCCGGGCAGTGGGATGAGATCACCCTGGTCTACGAAGTCGGTGGCAGTGGCCTGGCCGACGGCGCCTGGCTCAAGCTGGCCTTCAAGTTCTATTCCGACTGGGCCCTGTTCCAGACCTCGAACCCGGCGGGTCCCAATTATGTGAGTGCCGAATACCAGGCCGGTGAGTTGGTTCCCGGCCAGAGTCAGGCCACGGTGCAGCACTTGAAAGTGCGCTTCGACCAGAAGGGCCATGAACGGCCATTCCAGAAAGCGATCATCATCGACATCATCGACGGTTACCTGAACCCGGGCGATAAAGTCATCATTCGCCTGGGTGATAGACGTCAGGGCGGGGCGGGAACACGGGTCCAGAGTTTCGTCGAGAAGGACTTCCGTTTCCGCCTGTTCATCGACCCGTTGGGCAGCTCGAAATTTGCCGAGGTGCCGGGTGATCCATTGCTGGACATCGTGCCTGGGCCGGCGCGGCGTGTGCAGTTGATCGTGCCGCGACTGGTCAGCGCCGGCGAGGCGTTCGATGTCCTGTTGCGGGTGGACGATGCCTGGGGCAACACTTGCCGGAACTTGCCGCTCAATGGTGTCTTGGCCTTGGTTGACCCGGAAGGCGGCGAGCGTCTACAGCCGTTCACGTTGGCGTCCGAAGGCTGGGCGACGGCCCGGATCGAGGGGCTTGGTCTCGGCGCCGTGGGCGAGTGGCGTCTGTCCGCCACGGTGGAGGCGCCCTTTGTTGACGCTGCCCAGGCCTTCGTCACCGTCGATCCCGCCGGTACTGCATTACGCCCGCTCTACGCCGACCTGCATGTGCACTCCGATGACACGGTGGGCACCAACGACACCTTGTACAACCTCAGTTACGGCCGTGATGTCGCCGGGCTCGATGTGCTTGGCTACACCGCCAACGATTTCAATATCACCGAGCAGCGCTGGGACCAGGCGGTCAGGTTGATCCACGAGCTCAACGAGCCAGGTCGGTTCGTGTGCTATCCCGGAACCGAGTGGTGCGGTAACTCTTGTGCGGGTGGCGACCGCAACGTCGTCTTCCTGCATGACCGCAAACCCGAATTCCCTTTCGACAATCAAGGGCGACTGGTGCGCTCCTTCGAATGGAACGAGTTCACTGCCGGCACCATCAAGCCGGGCGCCTGGCCGGTGGACGAGTTGTACGCCGCCTATGCCAAGGATCCCGAAGGTCATCTGATGATGCCCCATGTCGGCGGACGCCGTTGCAACCTCGACTGGCATCACCCGGAGCTCGAGCGGCTGATCGAGGTCGGTTCGGCCTGGGGCCAGTTCCATTGGGTCTACGCCGAGGCGCTGCAGCGAGGCTATCGGGTCGGCGCCGCGGCGAACAGCGATGAACACCAGGGACGCTGCGGTGGCGGCGTTCCGGCCACGGCGGTGTTCGGCTCCCGGGGCGGGTTGACCGGCGTTGTCGCCGAGGCTTTCGACCGAGCCAGCGTCGGCAAGGCCCTGCGCGCTCGTCGCACCTTCGCCACGACCGGGGAGCGTTCGTTCGCCAGCCTGCGCCAGGGCAGGCACTTCATGGGTGAAGTCTTCACCGCTGATTCGAATGCCACCCTGGACTATCGGCTGCTGGGCGAGGCGGGCTGGGAGCAGGTCGATCTGTTCGATGGCGACAAGCTGATCTGGTCGCGCAACCTGCATCAGGAACTGGGTTTTTGCACGCAACGCATTCGCCTGCGCCTGGGAGGCGCGCGGATCAAGGACCGTTATCGCGGCGCCTACTGGAGCGGCGAGATCCGCATCACCGGCGCGGTCATCAATGGCTTTCGCGCCTTGGGCCTCGATCATCCCGAGCAGACCGTCTGGCGCAAGGATGCAACGGTCCTGGCGTTTCGCACCGACACCAACGGCGATACCGACAGCATTGAAATCGACCTGTCGCAACTGGCCGGCGCCACGCTGCAGATCCACAGCCGGATCGACAACTACATCAAGGTTGGCGACCCGTCCGAACCGCAACCATATGTACATGCGCCGACGGTGTTGATGGAGCTGTCCGGTGATGAACTGCTGGCAAAATCGCAAGTGGTCGAAGCGTTGCCAGGCGCGGAGTTGAAGATGTCCCTGGAGCGGATGACCGCTGCCCCGTTGCCCCGTGAATTGCAGGGCAAAATCGAACTGGCCCGCCTGGGGCTTGAACCAGGGCGTGAACACCCCTTGTTCATCTGCGCCCGCCAGCGCGATCAATCACGGGTCTGGACGTCCGCGCTGTTCCTGACCCTGTAGGTCTCCGGGCTGGCGAAGGTCTCATTAACCTGTGGCGAGGGGATAAATCTCCTCGCCACAAGCTCGCGGAACAGCATTATCTGGGCAGATTCGCGCAAAACCCCGACAGTCCCAGCAAACCTGCGAAAGCCCGGCAGTCGTCGTTGCGAGAAAGTGAAGCCGTCGATAACGACAGCGCCCACGGGCGCCGGGCTGGCGAATGTCTCGTCTGCCCGCTCACGCTGGAGAGCGATCATGACCGATATCCAACACAACATTCCCCACGAAGTCGAAGGCAAGGTTGCACTGGTCACCGGCGCCGCCAGTGGCATCGGCAAGGCCATCGCATTGCTGCTGCACGCCCGCGGCGCCAAGGTGGTCGCGGAAGACATCAACCCCGCCGTCCATGAGCTGGCCCGTCCGGGGCTGGTGCCGCTGGAGGCCGACATCACCGAGGATGGTGCTGCCGAGCGCGCGGTCGGCCTGGCCGTCGAGCAGTTCGGCCGGCTGGACATCCTGGTCAACAATGCCGGGATCATCATCAACAAGCTGGTGATCGACATGACGCGCCAGGACTGGGAGCGCATCCAGGCGGTCAACGCCACCGCTGCCTTCCTGCATTCCCGCGAAGCGGTCAAGGCGATGATGCCCAACAAGTCGGGCGCCATCGTCAACATTGCGTCCTACGCGTCCTATTTTGCCTTCCCGACCATTGCCGCCTACACCGCGTCCAAGGGTGCCCTGGCGCAACTGACGCGCACCCTGGCGCTGGAAGTCATCGAGCATGGTATTCGTGTCAATGCTATCGGCGTTGGCGATGTGGTCACCAACATTCTCAATGACGTGGTCGAGGACGGCCCGGCATTCCTCGCCCAGCACGGTGAAGCCGCGCCTATCGGCCGAGCCGCACAGCCGGAAGAAATTGCCGAGGTGGTGGCGTTCCTGGCCTCGGAACGTGCCAGCTTTATCGTTGGTTCGGTTGTCATGGCGGATGGAGGCATGACGGTCACTGCTGGCTGAGTCAAGAAAAACGGCGCTTATCCCATGAAGGGTAAGCGCCGTTTTTTTTGCCTTCGGTCTTGAGTGTTCGTTCAGAGTTGCACTCGACGAAGTTTGCCACTTAACGGCACAACGCTTCCATCTGGCGTAGGCAGTGGCCGCCCGACCAGTCCCATGCCTTCGCTGACCAGTACCGCGTCCGGTAACAGGCACAGGTTGGAAGGTGTATCCAGGTCGCGGGCGAGCACCGTGACCTGGGCTGTTTGCAAGTCGCAGCTCAGCAGTCGCCCACTGAACCGGGTAAAGCCACCATGCAGGGGTTCGCCGTTCCAGTCGGGGAGCAGCGGTTGCTGCAGGCGCTCGCAGAGTTCCAGCACCAGCAGATTGCCGTTGGGGCGCAAGGCCAGCCCGGTGGGCAGTTGCAGGCCGCGAATCAGGACGTCGATTTTGGCGCTGGCGGGCCAGACCCGGATCACCTGGCCGGCCTTCTCGGCAAAGTCGATGCCCTTGCGGCTCGGTTCGCCGTGCAGTTCGCCGGAGAACAGACTGATCAGCACCGCGTCTGTCGCCGGTTCGTACACCAGGGTCACGGGAACGGCTTCCTGGCCTTGATCCAGTTCGGGCAGTTGGGCCAGCACGCGCTCCTCCTGGCCCATGGCGAACTCCACCAACTGATTGGTATCGGGCTTGACGGCCAGCCAGCTGCGACGGGTCGGGTGGTAGCACAGCGCGTTCAGATTACCGCGGCTATGGAAGACCGGCTCGGGTGGTGTGAATTGCAGGTCCAGCAGCTTGGAGCCGGCGACGTAATCGGTCTGGCTGACCAGGCAGCGTCCATCACCACAGGCGATGTCCGACACCCCCATGATTTCATCGCGCAACATGCGTGCCTGCATGTTCATGGCACGAAACCCTTGGGCCAGTGTTTCGCGGGGCAGGTAGGCGCCGGGCCGCTGCGGATCCGGTCGCAGTCGACTGATACGACCGCTGAAGGGCTGGTCGGGCAACCCCGAGCCTGCTTCGGTGAGCAGCAAGCTGCCGTCGGCCTGCTGGCAGAGGCCACGAGGGTTCAGCAGGTCTTCGACGATGAAGGTGCTGGGACGCAGGGCTTCGCTGGGATGCGCGGGAATTTGAAAGGGAACGGACATAGGTTCTCTCCATGAACAAAAGGGGGACGCATTCATTGCGGCGGTTGCCAGGGCTCACCGGTGAGATAGGCCCGCAGCAACGCTCGTTGGCAGGGCGACATCGAGCGCACTACCGGCATGAACAGCGTGGTGCCTTTGTAGGCATCCGAGGTGCGGGCGAGGATGGGGTTCTTGGCGCCCATGATGGCGTCGGGTTGATTCAGCGGGATATAGCGCGACATGGCGGGGAACGCCAGGTAGTGAAAGCGCAGGACGTTGGGGTACATCAGCGGCCAGGTGATGGTGGTGCCCGAGGGAATGCCGAAGTCGGTCTGGGCGTACTTGCGAAAGTTGGTGAAGTAAGCACTGCTGTCGAGGCCATTGGCCGTGCAGGTCAGGGCGACGAAACCCGCCTGGGCGGCGCTGCCTGGTTTGACGGTGACGGGGAAGCTGACCGAAAGCTGGCCGGCGCTGACCGTCAGGGAATCAGGGTAGTCGAGGAAGTCCCAGTACTGCGGTTCTTTATACACGGGGGGATCAGCTGCCGGGATTGCCTGCAGGCCGATTTCGGTGGTGCTGGGGACCGCTCCGCCCAGGTACCTGACCTGGAGAGTGATCGACAGGCCGTTGGGGTAGTCCTCCAGATAGACGTTGCGCTGGTCGGCATAGATCCGATAGGTCGATTCGGTGGCTTGCAACGTGGTCCCGGCGACCGTGCCCGGCGCGTTGATCGCCAGGGCGCCGGTGCGCACCGCCTGTTGCTGGCTGGTGGTCAGGGGCAGGTCGACGATGCCGCCATACACGTAGTAGTCCACCAGAGGGCTACTGGTCGGGTCGAGGGTCGTCAGGGTGGTGGAGCCGGCGCTGATGGTCACGGTCCCGTAATTGGCGTTGGGTCCGATCGGGCTGGTGATGTCGTCCCTGACGGCCCGGAAGGTTTCCTTCGGAATGACGTTCACCATGTCGATGCTCAGGTAACCGCTGTTGCCCAGGTCGGCATAGCCGGCGTTGTCCGTGCTCTGGTTGACCAGTTGCCGGCCCGGCTGGCAGTTCAGCGGCTCGTCGGCGAAGGCCGGCGCCAGTGTGCCGATGACCCGGCCGATGCTCGGGTTGGGCGTGTACCTGCCGGCGGCGTAGTCGGCGTCCAGTTGTTCGGTGGTCATCGTGGGGCACATTTCGAACATGACGAAACGCAGGACGATGCCTGTTGCCCCCGGTGCCTGAATGATCGAGCGCAGGCCGCTGCTGTTCTGGTTCCAACTGACAATGCTGCTCAAGGGGAAGGTCAGTTGAAACGTGCCGCTGGCGTGGAAAGAGCCCGGCGCGTCCATTTTTTTCGGCAGCAGCACACGTCCCGCCACGTCGAAACTGCTGCACACGGTGTTGTTGCGGATCAGCAATTGGATGTTGTCGTTGCCACCGATTTGCAGGCCGCCAACGAAGATTTGGGTGGTCGTCGAGGCGGTGGGGTCCAGGTCCACCATCATCGGGCCGGAAACAGGCCCCTGGCCGGTCACCGGGTCCACCGAGCCGAGCAAATAGACAGCCTGGCCCACCAGGTCGCCGGTGGTGCTGATGCTGCCAGGGATGCCCTGGGAACTGATCAAGGCGTTCTGCATGTCGACGACATGCTGTCCGTAATGATTCCAGCCCCCGGCGGTGTAGTAGTTGCCGGTGGGGGCATTGATCATGTTGTTCAACTGGTCGTCGGTGTAGGACTGGGCGCCTGGTGCCAAGGTCGAGGTGGTCAGGTCGAAGAGCGGCCAGTGATCGTTGCCATCGTAAGGAATGGTCGGGGAGTTGTTCGGCAGGCTGACGTCGGTGCGGATGCCGCCCCAGAAATTCAGCCGTGGTCCGTTCAGGATGCTCATGTTTTATTCCTCGTCCTTGATGGTTTTACCGACAGGCGCATTGGCGAATTTGAACAGGTAGGAATAGTCGGCCTTGTAGGGGCTTTTGACCGGTGTCGCCATGGAGTGGCAATTCATGCAACTGCTGTTGGGCTGGATGTAGCTTTCCATGGTCACGTTGGCCGAAAGGGCGGGGGTCGGCTGGCCCAGTGGGTTGCTGGGGTTGTCCGGCATTAGCGGGCGCTGGGTGGTGATGAGTTGGTAGTACTTCAAGACGCTGCGTTGCAGGCCCGGGTCGCTGCGGTAACGGGCGTTGACCTCGTTGGTGATCTCGGCGATCGGCGTGACGCGGTTCAGCGGGTTCGGGGTCTGGAAGGTGGTACCGGGTTTTGGCACGCAGACCAGATGCGTGCCCTGGGTCTGCCAGTCACAGGGCGACTGGTTGAGGGTGGCTGCCGGAGCGCTGGGGTTGAAGTAGGAATACGCCGTGCCGGATGTTGGCTGGTCAACCCATACGCCGTTCACCTGCACTTTGGGTGGAACGTTGTCGATCTGCTCGAAGGTCGACCAGATCCACTGCGGATAGCCGTTCACCTTGGTGATGACGTGCAGCCCCACCAGCCCCAGGTAGGCCTCGGTGACACCGCTGCGCTGGCCCTGGTCGTCGAACGTGGCCACGCGTGCAAACATGGTCAGGTAGCGGCTGGCATTGTCGTTGGGGGTGAGAATGCGCCAGCTCGATTTGACCTCGATGACCCCGTAGGGAAAGTTGATGTTGTTGGCTTTGGAAACCACATCGGCGTTATAGAACCGGTTGGCGACGATGTAGTTATAGGAGGTCTCGTTGGCCGAGATATCGTAGTAGGTCGGGTTGCCGGCCTGGTCGATCAGCCAGCCGCCGACGGCCTGGTCGACGGCATTGACCTGGGAGCTGTTCTTCAAGGCGGCGATGTTGATGATGCCCAGGCTCTTGGCAAGCTGCGGGGTGTTCCAAGGGCCTGGATCGGCCCCGCGTGGCAGGAAGGTTTCCTCCACGGTCTTGTAGGTCTGCCAGACGGTGTAGCCAGGATCCCCCGGTTGTTTGCTGCAGTCGGGATCACCTCGCTGCCCCGCCTGGGCGGGCCAGTTCACGGCGATGAACAGTTGCCAGCTGTATTGATCGAACAGATCCTGGCTGGCGTTGGCCGCTGGCGCTGTGCTGGGTGGCTGGCAATTCAGGTTCGTGGCCTGCGCCCGTGGCATGGCGTGTTCCTGGGATTGCTCCAGGGCCAGGGCCGGGAGGCTGGTCAAACCCAGCAGGACCAAGGTGAAACGCAGTGAAGTGTTCATGGCGATCCTCCGTCATTGCTCAGGGTTTACGCTGCATGAGCTTGTTCCACTGCGCCTTCTGGCCGTTGCTCTGTGAGGCCGGTGGCTCGAACAGTTGGCAGGGCGGTGGATTCGCCGGGCACATCGCGGCCACCTGCGCCCAGGTCTGGGCCGGGTCCGGTTTGGCGATGCGGAAGTTGGTGTAGTTCTGGCTGACGATGGGGGCATTGGCGACGCTGGTGTCACCGGAGAAAAAGAACGATTGCGGCTGCCGGTAGGGCGGTTGCCCCGTCATTTTCTTGTAGAAGGCATAGCCGAACAGGATCGGCCCCTGGGGCGATTGAAGGTCCAGCGCGTAGGCTTGCACGCTGGCGTCGAGGTTCTGGCTGCGCTCGGCGCTGTAGGGCAGGTGCTGGATGAAATCTTGCCGCGGCGGATGATTCATCGGCGAGAACATGCAGCAGGCCGGCATGTCCTTGGGGCGATCCTGCGGGTAGGTCAGGAAGTAGGCCTTGTTGCCCAGGGACACGAAGGAGCAGGTGTAGTTATTGTTCTTGATCGGGAAGATCGGCAGGCAGTACTTCTCATAGTGTTCCATCATCGCGCCGAAGCCATCGCCATCGGCCGGGATGTAGGTGGTGTCGTAGTAGCTGGTCCCTCGGGAGACGGTGTAGTCCGCCGGGGTGAGAGTGGAGGGCGGATTGCTGTAGGGCGGCGGGTTTTTTTCGTAGTTGTGCATCACCCGGTACATGGTCCAGTCGCTGATCCAGAACGCCGGAAAAAACGGATCGGAAGGGTCGCCCGGGGCACGCTTGGCGATACAGTTGCCGTTCTGTTCGTTGCAGCCCTCGGTGTTATGCACGCCCATGGTGAAGTACACGGCACCGCTGTCCTGGGCGAACAGAGGTGGGCTGAACAGCAGGATCAACAGCAACAACCGGTTCAAGATACTGGTTTTCATAGGTCATTCCTTTGAAAAGTACCGGGTGACACTGTGGGAGTGTGGGGGCAAAGCTTGCTCGCGATGAACGATAACTCGGTCATTCGAAAGACCGCGGTGCCTTCATCGCGAGCAAGCTCAGCGCCCACACAAGCTCGCTCCCACAGTGGTTTATCCTCCTTGGTAACAGCGTTACGGTCAGAGGTTGTCGTAATCGCTCATCTTGAGTTGTTGTGGCGGATAGTTGCGTTTCACCAGTTTCTTGGCCCACAGCTCCAATACCGCACGGCGACTCTGGGACATGTCACGGGTGATAGGCATCGAGAGCGTGCTTTCCTCCTGGTAGGGCTTGCTGATCAGCACAATCAACTGGTCTATGGCGCCTTCGACACGTGCCTGGGAGTTGAGCGGCATGTACTTGTTCATGATGGGGTACAGGTAATAGAAGGTCTGCAGGATGCGTGGGTAGAGGAAACCCTCCCACAGCTGCGTTGCGGCGTTCTGATCCTTGTAGACGGTGTTCCAGTAGTTGATGAAGTCCCTTTGCAGCTGCATGTCCAAGGGCAGGACGCGGAGCGGGGTGAGGAAGTCGATGTAGGCTTGGGGCAGCGGGAAGCTGAAGGGGATGACCGGATCGCTGTCGCCTTCCTTGACGAAAAAACGCAAGGTCGGGAAGCCCGGGGCCACGGCCCTGAAGCTCACCTGGGCGATGCCGTTGGCGTCGGTGGTGGTGGTGACATAAGAATAATCCACCGGAGTGGCGTGGATGTCGTCGCTCAGGGTTCCGGTGGCGTAGACGCCGGCATCGAATGCCAGGCAAGGGTGTAAGTCGATCGTGACCGGTTTGCCGTCGCCCTGCAGGAATTGCTGATAACCGATCGGGTCTCCACTGGACTGATCCGTATTCTGCAGCGCGGTCAGTCGGCGGCCGCTGCCTTCGGCCAGATAGTTTTGTACGGGCGGCGCGTTATTGAAGTTCGGCAGATTGGCCTTGTTCAGGTTGGGATCGTTTGGGTGGTCGAAGAACAGCGTGAAATTGGCCGCGTTGCTGGAGGCCAGGTAGTAGTCGCTGGTGGTCACCATGTAGGGGTTGCCGTATTCCGCTACCCACAGCGTGGTGTTGGCGGCCGGTGCACCATTTTTCTGCACCATGATGGTCAGCGTCTTGTGGTCGCCCACGTCGATGAAACTGCCGCTCTCAACCACTTCGGCGGTCCAGGTTTGCTGGGTGGCGGCGATCACGGGTGTCGGGGCGACCGGGGCCTTCAGTCGCAGCTCCAATGGAAGACCTGGTTGTAGTTTCGTCAGGTCTGCGTCGCTGAGGGGGAAGTCCTGCAGGCCGGAGCGTTTGTCGAAGGCTGCCTGGTTATACCGGTCGAAACCGAAGTCGACCACCGGCGTGAATTGATCACCCTCGCGTACACCCAGTTGATAGTCGCCGGCCTGGAATTTTTCGGCGGTCAGGATGTCGGCATTGGGCTCTACCGGATAGAACGGGAACGTGTTGGCCAGATCCAGCGACAGGGTGTTGCCGGTAATCTGCACCGAGGTCACGCCCAGTGTGGCGTTTTGGGCAGATGCGCCGGGTTTAGCGACAGCTACGGCCTGCGCTGGCACCAGGCGCCGACCGGCGGGGGCGGTGGGGTATTCGTCGGCGAACCAGAGGCCCAGGGTCGCGGCGGTGCGGCTGTAGGCGGGGTTGAAGAAAATACCGGAAACGTTGTCCAGGCCTTTCTGATACATCGCTTGCAGACGAGCCGTATCCGAGGGGGCGTTGGAGCGGGTGTTGACGTACGGGAAGTCGTTGAAAACACCGTTCCTGTCGTAGCAGGTCAGGTAAGTGGAGAACCTGAACATCAGGCCCTTTGCCCCTTGCAGCTTCATCTGCTGCTGGAGGTTACTCAGCAGCGCCGAATCGCCGATGACCCATTCCAGATTCTCCTGAGGAAAGCAGGACTGCCAGGTGGTGGTGACATACACCAGGCCATGGAAGGTGCTGGCCCAATTAAAATTCAGGAAACGATCCATCATCCGATACTGGCGATTGAGGGTCAGGCCACACGTGGCATCCCCCAGCATCAGCTTGTCGAAATACAACGCGGTGAAGGTGTTCTGCCACGGACTGACATCCACGAAGCGCGCGGCAGTCGGGGCGTTGCTGCCAAAGGGATTGCCGAGCAATTGGTAGTCCCTGCCAACCAGCACATCCTCGGTGATGTAGGTGTCGGCCTGCAGCTCGCCGCCGATGATCGTTGAGCGAGTACCTTTGTAGCCCACCGTGCCGCAGGCATTGTCGCCAAACAGATCCCATTCTGCGGGCATGTACGGGTAGGTTCCCGGGTTGGCATTGGTTGGTACCTGCAACATATAGGCCGGTAGCTCTGCCATTGTCAGGGGCTTGATGGTCCAGGGCATCAGTAGGGTGGGGGCGTTCGTGGCGTTGATGTCGAAGTGGCTCATGAACGGCCAGTTGATGTCCGCGTTGACCGCGTCATACAGCGGATACACGTCGTTGTTATTGGCCGTTGGTGGATTCCAGAACATATGGCCATTGAGGTAGATGCGGGGGAAATTCAATACGCTCATGTCATGCTCCTTAGCGTTGCCACTGGGCGCGTTTCAGCGACCAGACAAAGTCCAGTTTTTTGTAGCCGTCGAATGCCGAGGGCGGCAGCGGGGTGGTGGGATAGACGATGCCGCCCCCGTGGTTCAGAGCGAAATTGAAGTAGCCTTTGTCGTTCGAATAGGCGGCGGTGCCGTGGCAGGCCAGGCAGGACGAGGTGTTCTGGAACGCCGATTCCAGTTGTGAGTTGGCCAGTACTTGGGTGATGGGTTGGAACTCGACCCCGATCAACTCGTACTTCGACAGGTTCCGGTTGTTGGCCTGGAAGCTGGCATTCACCGGCTTGGCGGCCGGAGTCGGCCCCGTGGTGTTGGTCATCGGCGCAGGCGGGGCGGCATTGGTGACGGTGTATTTACTGTTGTTGATGTTTTCGAAGGTGGTCCAGACCCAGTCGGCGTTCAGTTTGTTGACGACATGCAGACCGCTCAATGCCACATAGCCGACCTTGTAAGTACCGTCGTCCTGCTGGTAGTAGGCCTGGGCAATGTAGTAGCCGTCGTTCACCAGGGTTTGTCGGTAGGTCGTGTCTGTGCCGATCCACAGCCACGCGGCTTTCAGCTCCCAGGCGGTGGGTGGGAAGTTCAGGTCGTTGGCCAGGGCGGCCTGGCCGTTCACGTTGTAGACCTGCTTCTGCACGATGTAATCGAACGTGTCCTTGCCCATCAGTAACTGAAAGCGTACGGGGTGGCCTTGTTGGGCATCGGGCACGGCACCGCCCATTTGCAGGATCAGGCCATCGACCTGTTGGGTGGCATTGATGTTATGGAAGGATCGGGACAGGTCCATGCCTTGTGCCTTGGCTTGCGTCACCACCGCGGCCGGGAGCGGCGCGGAGCTGTCATAGGCGCCCGGTGGTGCGCCGTTGGGCAGGTAGACCTGATCCGAGGGCTTCATCATCTCCCACACAAGATTGCTGCTTTGCGCGGTGCTGGGTTGGTTCAAACAGACGAACCAGTTCCAGGCCATGGTCTCGGGACTCTGGGCAAACGCGGTCCGAGTCTGGTTGATGTCTGCTCCAAACTGCAGGAAGTTGCTGCAATCGAAGTTGTTGGTGTCCTGTGCCTGGGCCAATCCGGCCAGGGCACTTAGAACAGTGATGGAAATGGTTCGCCGCATGGAAGCTCCTTGGCATTCGCCGTATCGGCACGAGGGTGCCCCCGGAAGTGTTCCAGGAGCAGTTGCTTCACCGCCGTGGCCGCAAGGTGCTGCGGTAACGACAGATCACAATTGGTGATGAGTAGCGGACCGGTCTTCTCGCTCGTGGGCAGCCGTCCGTGGCTGCCGCGGACCAGGCGGGTGTCCAGCGGAATCAGGTCCATGTAGTAGCGAAAGCCGAGCTTTTTCTGCAGCAGGCGGCGCGCCACTTTCAGTTTCGGGAAGCGAATGGCCGGGTCGATGAACAGCTCGAGCGGGTCGTAGCCCGGCTTGCGATGGATGTCCACGGTGCGGGCAAAGTCGGGGGCCTTGCGATCGTCGAACCAGTAGTAGTAATCGAACCAGCAGCCGGCGGCGGCCACGGCCACCAGCTCGCCGCTGCGGGGGTGATCCAGTTGCCAGGCGCGTTGTTCGGTTTTATCGAGCACCTGCTCGATGCCGGCCTGGCGTTGCAACAGCGCCTTGACGCGCGGGATGTCGTGCGCATGCTTCACGTAGATGTGCGCGACCTGATGATCGGCCACGGCAAACGCTGCACTGGCACCGGGATCGAGCAACTCCCAGGTCAGCGATTGGCGTACCTGCAACAAGCCCTCGGCACGTAACAAGCGGTTGATGGAAACGGATTGGGTGACGGCTTCGATCCCGTATTCGGACAGCAGCATCACCGCCGCGCCTTGCGCTTGGGCAAAGGCCAGCAGACGTCCCACTTCGCTGTCGATGGCCCGTACCTCATCGGCAATCGACGGGTGATCGGGCCCCAGGCGTTGCAGGCTGTAATCGAGATGGGGCAGGTAGATCAATTGCAGGTCGGGTCGGTCGAGCTGGAATTCGGCGATGGCACAATCGACGATCCAGCGGCTCGAGGCGATGCCGGCCGCCGGCCCCCAGAAGCCCGGAAAGGGAAATTCGCCGATCTGCTGCTCGATACGCTCATGCAACGAGGCGGGCGTCGAGTACAGGCCGAACACCTTGCGCCCATCGGCCGGGTAATGCGGCCGTGGGGTAATGGCGGCGTCCACGTCCGCGTACATGTTGTACCACCAGAACAACTGGCTGCAGCGAAACCCGGGGTGCTGGCGCTTGAGTGCCTGCCAGACCTTTTCCCCCTGGATCAGTGCGTTGGGTTGCAGCCAGAAACGCACTTCGGCCTGGTCGCGAAAATACCAGCCGTTGCCGACGATGCCGTGGTCCGACGGTGCCAGCCCCGTGAGGATCGAGGCCTGCACGGTGGAGGTGACCGCCGGGAACACCGGTTGCAACGTGGCCATCTTGGCCGTTTTCAACAGGGCATTGATGCACGGCGTCGCGGCACCCAGCAGCGCGGGGGTCAGGCCGACCACGTTGATCAGCAGCAGCGGCTGACGCGCAGGATCAGAGGGCATCGGCGCAGGCCTCCAGTGCTTGGGGTTGCAGCAACTGGCGCTGCCGTAACTGCTCCTCGACCCAATGCAGCTCCGCCGCGATGCCCTGGAGCTGGGCGTGCTCGGTGGTGGGCCGCAACTGGCTGGGCAGGACGCCCCAGCTGTAGGTTTCCACTTCCAGTACGGGGCGAAAATCCCCATGGTCGGCCAGAAAGTCGAAGGTCTGCGCCAGGGCGACCTGGCTGCCGCTGAGTTCGGGCAACAGCAGGTGTTCGCTGAACAGCGGAATGTGGAAGTGAATCCTCAGTTCGGGATGGGAGGGGCCATTGCGCTCACAATCATCCAGGGCCGCGGGGAGGTCGGCCCAGGCTGATAATCGCTCCTGCCCATCGCGGGCTTTCACTTGATGCAGGTAGGTGGGTTCGGCAAATCCGCCCAAGGTCGTGAGCACCTGTTTGCGCCGATGCGCGTCCTCAGGTAGCCGGCAAATCAGCGCATTGGATAACTGGATCTTGCCGATGGGTACCTGGGCCTGACGCAATCGGTCCAGTGACTGATAGCAGTCTTCGAACATCACGGCCTGGTGGCAAACGTCAAAACACAGCGCCAGGTGTTCATGGTGCGGGTCGATGGCTTGCCAGTGGCGGAAGAAGGCGATGGCCTGGTCGGTGTTTTCCAGCACGCAATCGGGCTCCATCTCCAGGCAGATGACGATCTTCTTGCCCGTCTCCCGCTGCAGTTGGGCCAGCGCGGCGGTGAGTTCGCGCAGTTGGTGCTCGGCACGTTGCTGTAGCGTCGGGCTCCAGTGGGCGGCATAGCCCAGCGGCACGCTGGAGATCACCCCCTGGGAACAGTCGGCTGGCAGGGCCTGGGCGAGAATCCGTGCCAGATCCAGGCTGTATGCCAGCCGCTGCGGGTCGGCCCAACTGGGCAGGTAGACCTCGGCTTTCACCGCGCCGTGGTGGAATTGGCCGTACGGGAAGCCGTTGAGCGAAGTCAGGCGTAGACCACTGCGTTGCAGCAGGGCGAGGAAGTCCTTGCGGGCCGATGCCTGTTGGAGTTCGGCGGCGGCAACGGCGCTGATCCACAGGCCGCTGTCCTGGGTGTCCAGCCCGCGCAGTGTCCGTACGCTCTGGAAATGCCGCTCGATGGATGCGCGCAACCCGCCCAGGTCACGGGTCGGGTGCACGTTACTGCAATAGCCGATCTGCGTGGCTGTCCAACCCGTGCGGGCACTCATTTGACCACCGGCTCCTGGCCCCGCAAGGCCGAGTTGTCCTGCCACTGCCGCCGCTGATCGATGGGCAGGGGCGTGCCGACCAGGGCTTTGTCCAGCTGGCCGCTCTGGGCAAAGAAGTCCACCGGGTTGTGGAACAGCACCTGTTCGACCTGGGTTTCACTGAAGCCGGCGGCCAGCATCGCCTGGCCGGTCTTGGGCACCTTGAGCGGGTCGCTGATACCCCAGTCGGCGGCACTGTTGACGACCATTTTTTCTGTGCCGTACTGCTGCAGCAGGGCGACCATGCGCTGTTCCGACATCTTGGTGTTGGGGTAGATGGAATGGCCGCGCCAGCAGTCGCTGTCCAGCACCAGGGGCAGGGTCAGTTCGTTGAGGTGGTCAATGATCACCAGGTGTTCGGCGATGCCGACCTCGCGAATGACGGCGAGTGTGCGTTTGGTGCCACCGATCTTGTCGCGGTGCGGGGTATGCACCAGCACCGGCAGATTGAATTGTTTGGCCAGCTCCAATTGGGCGGCGAGAAAGCGATCTTCTTCCGGGGTGATGTCGTCGTAGCCGATTTCACCCACCGCCACCACCCCGTCTTTCACCAGGTAGCGCGGCAGAATCTCCAGCACCTCGTTGGCCACCGACAGGTCATTGGCTTCCTTGGGGTTCAGGCCGATGGTGCAGAAGTGATGGATGCCAAACATGCTGGCGCGAAAACGCTCCCAGCCCAGCAACGTGTCAAAGTAGTCGATGAAGCTGCCGACGCTGGTCCTGGCCTGGCCCTGCCAGAAGGCCGGCTCGATCACCCCGGTGATGCCGGCGGCTGCCATGTTCTGGTAGTCGTCAGTGGTGCGGCTGACCATGTGAATATGCGGGTCGAAGTACTTGAGCATGGTGAATCCTCGTCAAAAAAACAGGGGGACGGTTGGGCATCAGTTCGGCGAAGCGCCGCCCATGTGCTCGATCCATGGCGACGGCAAGCGTTGTTGCTGGCCCAGGCCGGCCAGGCGCTGACGTTGCGCCGGACTCAGCAGGTCGAAGGCAATCACTTGGGGCAGGCCGGCGGACACCGTTCGTTCGGCGGCGAGTTGTTCGTCCAACAGGTCGAGGGCCAATTGATTGAGGGTGACGCTCTGGCGTTGCGCCAAGCCGATCAGGCGTCGTACATCGAGGCCCATGCCCAGTGCTTTCAGCACCAGTTGGTTGAAGGCTCGTTCGTCGTAGTGGCGGGACGGGTAGGCGGTGTCCAGGGCAAGGGCGGCGAACACCTGGCTGTTGCTGGTGCGTCCGGCCTGGCGTGCAAGTTCCACGCACTGCCCGCGGCTATCGAGCCAGTCGAGGGCCTTCAGGATGGCGATCTTTTCCTGATCGTCGCCCCACAGGAACAACTGGTGTAGCAGGGGGACTTGCCCGGCGAGGGACTGCAGTTCCAGTACCTGGGCCAGCAGCAACGCCCGCGCCAATTGGACGTTGCTCCAGCCGTCAGTGTCAGGCTGGGCACGTTCCTTGAAGTGGCGCTTGCATTGGCTGCCCAGCAGCGCTGCCGTGTTGGCGTCCGGGCGTTGGGCAAGCTGCGTCTGTGCCTGCTGCCACCATTGTCGTTCGGTTTCATCGAGAGACTGGACGAAATTCCGGCGTTGTTCGTTCAGGCAGTCGTGGCGCATGTCGAGGGGCGCCGAGGTCGGTGCAGTAACGTCCGTGTTCATGTTGGTTTGATCCAGCGCTGGAAATGAGGAAGCAGGAAAAACACCAGGGCACACAGCAGGCTGCCCAATGGCTGGTCAGCCACGGCCAGCACCAGGGCATCGAACAATGGCAGGGCTGCCAGGCCGGCGCCGATAAAGGCCCGGACCTGCCGTTGCCGGGGATTGGCCAGGTTGCGCCAGTAGTGCCAGCCCAACCAGCCAAGCCATAACAGCAACACCGGCCAAAACCAGGCGTTGCCTGCGTAAATCGCCAAGGCCAGCGGGCTCAGCATCAGCAGCAGGGGGAGGCGGCTGATCAGTTGGTTACGGTGTTCCTGGCGAGCCAGGTAGGTCAGGCCGCTGATGTAGACACCGAGCAAAATCGCGCAGAGCCAGATCGGCTCTGGTGGCATCGCCAGACTGGCCGCCGCGGTGAGGTAGAGCGCCGAGCGGCACGCTCCCATCAGCCAGACGCTGTTGGCGTACTTCTTGTGCAGCAGGTTGTAACCGAGAATGCAGCCTACCAATAGGGTGGCGCTGCCCAACAGCCAGTGCGGTTGCTCGATCAGCCGACTCAGGCCCAGCAGCGAAGCCGCCGCCAGCACCAGCAACAACGCAGTGGCCAGTCGCACTTGCTGGCGGCTGACCAGGCCCAGGGTAATAGGGCGGGGATTATCGTGTTGTTGGTCCCAGTCGGCGTCCAACAGGTCGTTCAGCAGCATGCCGGCCAGGTACAGCAGTGACAGTGCCGCCAGCAGCAGGATCCACACCAGGGACGACGGCGGCGCCAGGGCTCCGGCGCTGCTGGCCAGCAGGGCGGCGGCGAGCGTGTTGGTCCACACCGTGGGCAGGTTGGACACCCGGCCGAGGGTCATCCAGGTCTTGAGGTTCAACGATGCCTGGCTCATTGCGCACAGCTCTCGTTCAGGGTGAGCACGAGATCGACCTGGGTGGACAGCCGCTGCAATGCCTGCTCCATTCGCGCGGTATCGATTTCATGCAAATCCACCGACTCGCCGATCCTGCTGAGCATGGGGATGGAGAGTTGCCCGCCCAAATGCTGGCGGAACTCCTCCAGGCCCAGCAAAACCTGGGAGCGCCCCAGTGCATCTTTCAAGGCCAGTTCCGGCGGATTCAGGCAGAAGCCGAGCTTGAGCAGCAGGTGCAGTACCCGTTCGGTGTCGCCATCGCTCAACAACCCCAGGGCATTGGCATAGAGTCCATCCAGGGCCATGCCCACCGCGACGGCTTCACCGTGGCGCAGTCGGTGGTGACTGAGATTTTCCAATTTGTGGGCGGCCCAGTGCCCGTAGTCCAACGGCCGTCCGTTACCGCGTTCGAATGGGTCACCGGCACCGGTGATGTGCGCCAGGTGTAATTCGGCGCAGCGGCGGATCGCATAGCGGCTGGCCGTGTGGTCGAAGTGGGCGAGGGCGTCGGCCTGTTGCTCCATCCACTGGAAAAACGCCTGGTCCTTGATCAGCGCCACCTTGACCGCCTCGGCCAGTCCGGCGATCTGGTCGCGCCGGGTCAGGCTGGTCAGCAATTGAAAGTCGTTGATGACCGCGGTGGCGGGGTAGAAAGCCCCCAGCAGGTTCTTCTGGCCAAAGGCGTTGATGCCGTTTTTCACGCCGATACCGGCGTCGTTCTGGGCGAGTACGGTGCTTGGGATGCGAATCAGGCGGATGCCGCGGTGGAAGGTGGCGCAGGCATAGCCCACCGCATCGAGCACCGCGCCGCCGCCGAGGGCCAACACGTAGCAATGCCGATCCAGCCCATGTTGCAGCATGTCGCTGTACAACTGTTGCAACACCTGTGAATCCTTGCTCGCTTCGCCAGCCGGGACCGCGATGGGTGGCGCCTGTAAATGCAAGTCGGGAAAATGGTTGGCGAAGTAGGCATTGATCTGTTCCAGCAGTTGCGGGGCGCTCTGCAGCAACTGCTCATCGGCGAAGATCAACACCGTTACCGGCCCCCTGTGCCCGGCCATGAGCTGGCGGTGCAGGCAGGGATTGAGCGGATCGAACAAATGGTCGGTGAACACCACCGGGTAGTCGTAGCTGACCTTGAAGCGCCCGTGCAGAGGTTGCCCGGCGTCGTGCCGGCGAATGCTTTTGAACAGGCTGTATCCAGCGATGAAGACTCCGGGTAATACCATGCTGGCGAGCAGGGTCACCAACAGCGCGTTCTGTTCGACGAGAAAGCTGCCAATGGCGCTGTAGGCCAATGCGAGGCCGGCATTGGCCAGGGTGGTGACCAGGATGAACGCACGCAGCGGATAGCGTTGCATGCCGGCGGCGACGACCGAGGTTTCCGCCAGTACCGGGACGCCGCGCAGGCAGATCAGCGACAGCGTGCCCAACCGGTACGCCAGTTGCCCTGGCTGGCGCTGATGCAGGCCGAGGCGGCCGGACAACAGACGCAAATAGCCGGCTCCCAGTGCATAGCCCAGCCCGGCCCCCAGGCACAACCCGATGAAAATCGCCAGGTAACCCCCCAGGCTGCCGAGCATGGCCACGGCCAGCAGCGCGACCATGCTCGATGGCACCGGCAGCACCACGTCCAGTGCCAGCAGGGCGATCAGCAGCAACGCCAGGTAGAGCTTCTGCGAAGGCGTGGAGGGCAAGTACAGGTTGAGATGGGTCAGGAAGTCCTGGATCTGTTGCTCGAACAACAAGAAGCTGGCGATCACCAGGCCAGAAAAGCACACCAATGACAGCCAGAAATATCCGGCTGGTCCTTTTTGCGAGCGCAAACGATACCCACGGCTGTGCTTCATCAAGCATCCCTCTTGTTGTTATGACTGATTCCGTGTCAGTAATTGAAAGCAACGCCAACTATGTGTTTTAGGCCAATAGACGCTCTCGCCCGAGGGGCTGTCGTTGGTGGTTGATGATGTGGTTGGAGACAGATTTGAATCTAGACGGCCAGGATGTTTTTGCAAGGCCATTTGATGGCAATCTGATTGGCCGCGATTTCCCGCTTCAGGGCTTTGAATACCCGCGCAACTGCGCCGGGCTGACGCCAAGGCGTTGCTTGAACAGCGTGGTCATGTGGGCCTGGGAATTGAAGCCGCAGACGTGAGCGATCTCAGCCAGTCGGGCGCTTGAATCACGCATCAGCGCCCGGGCCTTGGCCAGGCGTCGGTCGATCAGGTAACTGTGTGGGCTTTTGCCGGTCGCCTGTTTGAATGCCCGCATGAAATACCCCTCGGACAAGCCAAGCAGCGCCGCCATTTCCTTTATCCCCAGCGGACCGTCGAGGCCGGTGTCGATGAACTCGTCGAGCAAGCGCATCCGGCCCCCCGTGATGGAGCCGTTGGGGTGGGTCGAAAATGCCTTGTGGTCCTTCACTCGCTCAGCCAAACCGAGCGCCCAGGCCTCCCAGTCGTGTTCGGCGGTGGCGCGCAGTAACGCACTGCGCATCCTCAGCGCGAGGGTGGTGGCCAGCGGGTCAATACGATTGTTGAACGCATGTTCCCCCGACAACGCCATGCCGTCGGTGCGCACCACCCGCAGGTATTCACCGCCCCTTGGGGATTCGGAGAACACGTCGCATTCGGCGGGGACGAATGCCAGGCCGTTGGGTATCGCCTCGAAGGGCTGCACTCGGTCGCTGCCGATGGCGTGCAGGCCGCGCTGGCTGTCGAAGGCAAAGCCGATCGCCGACTGAGTCGCGACATAGCGGGTGGCGTAGGCGCAGCCGGGCAGCAATTCGATCGCCCAAGGCCCAGCCTCGATACGACGGACCGGTTCGGGCGGGGGCGGTTGTTGGCGGTTTCGACGGTTCATGAGTCGCATAGTAGTGAAGAGCGGGCCTGAAAGTCAGGTCAGTTTTCTGAAAGCCCGCCGCAGTCGGGCCGATTAGGCTGAGTAAAAACCTGGAGGCCAATCATGCACACACTGACCCGCGACGCGATCGAACAAGCTGCCCGCCATCTCTACCAAGTCATGCCTGCCACTGCCCAGTATGCCTGGCCCTTGCTGGCTGAGCGGTTGGGTTGCACGGTGTGGGTCAAGCACGAGAATCACACGCCGATCGGGGCCTTCAAGGTGCGCGGCGGCGTGTCCTTCGTGCATTGGCTCAAGCGCGAGCACCCCGAGGCGAAAGGCATCGTCACGGCAACCCGCGGCAACCATGGCCAGAGTCTGGCGTTGGCGGCTACTGCATTGGGTTTGAAAGCGTTGATCGTCGTGCCGCAAGGTAACTCGGTGGAAAAGAACAATGCCATGCGCGGTTTTGGCGGCGAGGTGGTCGAGTATGGCCGCGATTTCGACGAGGCCCGTGAAGAAGCTGTGCGCCTGGCCCAAGCACATGGCCTCTACCTGGTGCCGCCGTTCCATCCCGAGTTGGTCAAGGGCGTGGCGACTTATGGGCTGGAGCTGTTCAATGCCGTGCCGGACCTGGACACCGTCTACGTGCCGATAGGCTGTGGCTCGGGGATTTGCGGGGTCATCGCCGCCCGCGATGCCTTGGGCTTGAAAACCCAGGTGGTGGGCGTGGTCTCCACCGAGGCCACGGCGGCGAAGTTATCGTTCGAGTCTGGAACGCTCTGTGAAACCGCTTCGGCGAATACCTTTGCCGACGGCCTGGCCGTGCGTAGGCCCATCCCCGAGGCCTTTGCCATCTACGGGGCCGCAGCGGCGCGAATCGTATCGGTCAGCGACGCTGAAATTGCCGAGGCCATGCGGGTGTATTACACCGACACCCACAACCTTGCTGAGGGTGCCGGCGCCGCAGCCTTGGCAGCGCTGATGCAGGAGCGTGAAACGATGCGAGGGAAAAGGGTGGCGGTGATTCTGTCCGGTGGGAATATCGACCGCTCGGTGTATGCGAAGTTGATTGACTGAACCAGGGTTTGCCACCGTGGCGCTAGATACCAGGGGCGAGTTTAGATCGATTATTTCTTACGGTTATTTATATAGCTTTGGAAGGCATATCCATGGCCGGAGAATCGAAGCTGTCGTGGGTGAAGCATCTGCAATGGAAGCGAATGAAGTGCAATAGCGGACAACTATGCGCGCGTCGCTCCGGTAAGCCTGCTTGAACGTTCATTCCTGCTGTTCGATCGCCATCTTGTCGGGCCCGGGCCAGTCCTTAGAATCCGCCCCATCAGCTTCGTCCGACTCTCGAACCTACAGGGAACCACACCATGATGAACGCCATGCAGATGCAAATGCCGATGAACGCCAACATGCCGATGATGCCAATGATGGGCATGCCGATGATGATGGCGACCATGACCTGCGAAATGATGGATGACGGCATGCTGTGCAAAATGATGCCCGCTGCCGGCATGGACATGGCCATGTTCAAGAACAGCGCCGACATGATGCAGATGATGATGAACTGCGGCATGCCGATGATGATGCACTGCGGCAACATGAGCATGATGTGCATGTCCCAGGCGAGCATGGCCATGCCGATGGCGAGCATGATGATGCCAATGCCGATGATGGGCATGCCGATGCCGTCGATGAAGTGCGTGATGGAATGCACGGTGATGGCTGACTGCATGATGTGCAAAGTCATGCCAATGGCCGGCATGAACATGGACATGATGAAGAACTGCTGCGCCTTGATGATGAAGATGATGAACGACTGCAGCATGCCAATGATGATGAGCTGCAACGGCATGCCGATGATGTGCTGCACCTGCTGATTCGTCGCGACTGGCACTATCCGTTGTGGCGAAGGCAAATCCCCTCGCCACAATGCGGTGTATTCAGTCCAGGCGTTCCGGGTAGGTCACCACTAGATACGCCACCGCCTCACTGTCCGCCGGGTTGCGATAGCGGTGAGGCTGGTCAGCGTAGAACAGAATCGAATCACCCGTGGAGAGCAGGTAGCGCTCGTCGTTGACGCTGATCTCCAGCACACCTTGGGACACCACCAGGTTTTCCTGGACGCCAGGCCCGTGGCCTTCGGACTGGTCTTCGCCCAAAGGGCTCAGGCGCAGCTCGTAGAATTCCGACTGGCGTGCCACATCGAACGGGAACAGGGCGCGGCTGACGAACGCGCCATTGGCGCTGACCAGGCGTTTGCTCTGGCTGGCCGACAACACCGCCACCCCTTCGAAAGCCCGGTGTTCCAGGAACGCGGCGACCGACACCTTCAGGCCCTTGGCGATTTTGCACAGCACCTTGATCGACGGGACGCTGCGTCCGGATTCGATCTGCGCCAGCATGGCCCGGCTTACCCCGCACTGGCGGGCGAGGGCGTCGAGGGACAGGTGGCGCTTGCCGCGCAGGCGTTGCAGGTTCTGCGCGACCCGTTCGCAGATCGGATCTTCATCCAGGGCTTCGAGGTTGTTCAGGTCCACTTCGGGCTCGTCGGTACTCGCCAGAAAGCGCGAGGGCTCCTGGGCGCTCACGCGTGGTACGTCCTGGTCGATTGGGACGCCTGGACCCAATGGAACGCCTGGTAACCGGCATTACGTGCGTACATTTCCCACATGGTCCGGGCCAGTTGCTGGGCCTGCTTGCGTTTGCGCATTTGGACGAAGTCGATAACGTTGTCAGTCGGTTTCATAAGGCACTTCACTGTCGTGACCAATGGGACGGGATGAGCTGAGAGTACGTGGTTCTGTTTATAACCATAAATACTGATTGTTTATTTATTAATGCCTTTGTGTTCTTAGTGCCGTGTCTGATCAAATCACATGGGCGCGATGCAGTTCCGTCAGGGCCAGCGCCTTGAGTCGGGCCAGCAACGGGTCGCGCCGGTCGCGTGGGTGGTCCAGTTGCACCGCCAGCTCTTGGCGAATGCTGCTGGGGCGGTTATCCATCACCAATACCCGGTCGCTCAGATACAGCGCCTCATCGACATCGTGCGTCACCAGCAACAGGGCGATGGCGTACCGTTCGGCCAGTTGCAGCAACAGGTCCTGCAGTTTCATGCGGGTGAAGGCGTCCACCGCACTGAAGGGCTCGTCCAGCAACAGCACCCGCGGTCGCGAATACAAGCCGCGTGCAATCGCTACCCGTTGCGCCATGCCGCCGGACAACGCCTTGGGCAAGGCGTCGGCAAAACCGCTGAGGCCCACTTCCTCGATCAACTGCGCGACCCAGGCCTTGTCGTAATCGTCGTCATCACTGAAGCCGATGTTCTGTTGCACCGTCAGCCAGGGCATCAACCGCGGTTCCTGGAACACGAAGGCCAGTTGTTCGGTGTGGCTGAGCAGTTGCCCTTCAAAGTCCTTCTCCAGGCCGGCGACGATGCGCAGCAAAGTGCTTTTGCCGCAGCCACTGGGGCCCAGCAGGCTCACGGTTTCGCGGGGTTGCAGTTGCAAGTGGATGTGATTGAGCACGGTGGTGGTGGCGAAGGTCTTGCGTTCGACGTGGATCTCCAGCAGGGCTTGGCTCATGGCTCACTCCTCGGTGCCGTTAAAGGTGTCGCGCCAGGCCAGGAAGCGTTTTTCCAGACCGGCCAGCATGCCGTCGCTGAGCTTGCCCAGCAGGGCGAGCACGATGATTGCCGCCAGCACGATGTCCGGGCGCGAGGTTTCGCGGCCATCGCTGAGCAGATAGCCCAGGCCTTTGGTCGCGGCGATCAGTTCGGCGGCCACCAGGAACATCCAGGCCAGGCTCATGCCGCTGCGCAACCCGGTGAACAGGCCGGGCAGGGCGGCCGGCAGGAGAATCCGGCGCACCAGACGGCGGCGGTTGAAACCATACATATGGCCGACCTCCACCAGCTTGCGGTCGATGTTGCGAATGGCTGCCACGCCATTGAGGTAAACGGGGAAGAACGCACCGATGGCGATCAGCACCACTTTCGAGGTTTCGTCGATGCCCAGCCACAGCAGGAGCAACGGCACCCAGGCCAGGCTGGGGATCGAGCGCAGGCCGGCGAAGGTCGGTTCCAGATAGGCTTCGGCTTCGCGGCTCAAGCCAACCCAGGCGGCGAAGACCAAGGCCAGGCCGGCGCCGATGGCAAAGCCCAGCAGCACTCGCAACAGGCTGGCGCTGATGTGTTTCCACAGCGCACCTTCGGCCAGGTCGCCGAGGGTCAGGGCGATCTCGCTGGGGGCCGGCATCTGGTAGGCGGGCAACCAACCGATGCGCACGATGATCTCCAGGAGCACGATGATCAGCACCGGCAGGGCCAATCCCTTGAGGCGCAGCCGCCAGCGGTCGGAGTTGAACAGGGGCGTTTTGCCCGCTGCGGGCAGGGCCAGGCGCGGGCTGGAGAGGTCTTTGCTGTTGCTGCTCATGGCGGTTCTCCGGCAACGCCGAATCCGCGCCAGGCGCGGATCGGTTGTCACTTGGGCAAGGGGTTATTGACGGGCCACGGCCTGCTGGCGGCCGGTGTCGAGCAGTTGATCGATCACCTGGTCCACATTCACTCCGCGACGGACCAACTCCTCGGAAACCAGGATCGGTGCGGCAGCCTTGGAGGCCAGCACATCCTTGGCACTCAATTGCGGGCTGCCCAGGTCGGTGCGTGACAGTTGCAGCCGGGCAACTTCCAATGGCAGTCCGGATGCGTCGGCCAACAATTTGGCCAACTCTTGCGGATGCTCCAGCGACCACGCCCGGGCCTGTTCGTAGGCGGCGAGCACGGTGTCGATGGTCTGCGGATGCTCCTGGGCATATTTCTCCGTGACGCTGACCACGCCGTAACTGTTGAAGGCGGGGTTGCGATACAGCAGGCGCGACCCGGCCTGTACTTCGCTGGCGGCCATGTGCGGGTCGAGGCCGGCCCAGGCGTCGACGTCGCCTTTTTCCAGGGCGGCGCGACCGTCCGGGTGTTGCAGGTGCACCAACTCCACATCGTCTTTTTTCAGCCCTGCCTGTTGCAGGCTGCGCAGGGTGAACAGATAAGGGTCGGTGCCCTTGGTGGCGGCGATCTTCTTGCCCTTGAGGTCGGCGATGGTCTTGATCGGTGAATCCTTGCGCACTACCAGGGCCGTCCATTCGGCGCGGCTGTAGACATACACCGATTTGATCGGACTGCCGTTGGCCCGGCTCAGCACGGCGGCAAGGCTGGCGGACGAAGCGAAGTCGACGCCGCCGCTGTTGAGGTATTCCAGGGAGCGGTTACTGCCCTGGCTCAGCACCCAGCTGACCTTGGTCTGGGGCAGGGCCTTTTCCAGATAACCGAAGTGCTTGAGCACCAGGCTGACCGGCGAGTAATAGGCGTAATCCAGATGCACTTCGGCCGGCGGGCTTTCTGCGGCCAGGGTCATGGACGGCAGGCCCAGCGCCAGGACGCAGGCGCTGATCAGGTATCTGGCGCGGGCCAGGGAGAAGCGGACGTCGGGTTTCATGGAACAGCTCCAGACAAGGCGGCGAGAAGGCAATGTTCTTATTTCCGAAAGATCGGACCGCGAGAGGAAATCCCGCTTGAAAGGAATATTGCAGGCTCTGTGCCACAGCCCGGGAAAGGGCGGTTTACGGGCGTTGCCATGGAGTAACGGTTTCAGGGAAATGTTGCCCAGCCAACAGTCTGTTGCCGCGCTGTTGCGCCATCAACATCGGCTGCCTGTGATCATGAGCTTATGCAATAAAAGAATTTAGAATGTGAATTACAAGGACGTTATGTTCTATGAAACTCACTCAGGAAAGTCTTCATGAAGGTCTCCCGATCCCTGCGCCGTCTGCTCCTCAGCACATTGTTCGCCGCACCTTTGGTCCAGGCCGCCGAGCCGTTGGTACTGCACGTTGGCGACCAGAACTATTACAACGTACGGGCTTCGGTGGAGGCCTCGGGCGTGCTTGAAGGCGCTGCCTACCGTGTCGACTGGAAACATTTCCAAGCCGCCGCGCCCCTGGCCGAGGCGCTGAATACCGGCGACCTGGACTTGGGTTTTCTTGGCGATTCAGGTTTTCTGTTTTTGGCGGCCAAGCAGGCGCCGGTGAAGTTGATCGGCGTTTCGCGGCAGAACCCGGACACTATCGCGTTACTTGTGCCCAAGGACTCGCCGGTCAAGACCATCGCCGACCTCAAGGGCAAGAAAGTCGCCTATTGGCCCGGTGCCTGGAGCCAGCAACTGACCTTGCGCGCCCTGGAGCAGGCCGGCCTGCCGGAGAATCATGTCGAATTCATCAAGCTGATGCCGATCGACGCGGCTGCGGCCTTGCCCCAGGGCAGCATCGATGCCTTTCCGGTGTGGGAACCCTATATCTCGCAACAGATCCTGTTTTCCGGCGCCCGGCCAATCCTGACGGCGAAAAACCTCATGCCCGGCCTCAGCGCCATTGCCGCTTCGACGTCGGCCATCGACAGTAAGCGCGAAGCCATCGCCGATTTCCTCGGGCGCGTGAAGCAAGCCCGTGCCTGGGTCGACAACCATACCGATGCATACGCCGACCTGTGGGCAAAAAAAGCCAATCTCGACCAGAACGTCTCACGCCATTGGTTGCGCCAGGCCCACATGAGCGTCGGCCCGGTAGACCAACAGGCGGCCGCCGACCTGCAAAGCACGGCGGACTTCCTGTTCAAGGTCAAGGCGCTGCCGGCCCCGCTGGTCACCGCCGGGATTATCGACACGTCCTTCAGCCAGGCCTTGAGCCATTGAGCAGGGGCAGGGCGCTGCGCGAAACCGGCGTTGTGGCGAATGCACGCCCTGAGTACTCGACCAGCTTCTAGCACCGTCCTTGCTGGGCAACTAGGCCCCTTCGTGCCCCCCGACCGTGGGGGCTTCGACACAGTAGGCCGCCAGGAAGGTCTTCACCGCCCGTTCGACAGCCTGTCTGATTTGCGGCCTGGAAAATTTTTCCTCGACCCCCAGGGTCAAAGGCATAACCGTTTCGCACTCAAGGAGCGCGCTAAGCTGGATTGCCGCCAGCAGAGGATCGGATCGTCTCAGGTTGCCTTGGGCCATTTGCCTGTCGAGGAAGTCTGCGATGTTCTGAAAGCCGACCTTGGGGCCCAGTTCGTAAAAACGCTTTCCAATGTCGCTTCGTCCGGACTCGGCGATGATGGCCCGCCGCGTCTGGATCCTGTCCGGGGAGCACAAGAACGCCAGGACCTTTTCGCCACAGGCCTGCAAGGTCTCCCGCAAGTTGTCGACTTTGTTGTTGAGTGTTGCAAAGACGGGCTCGAACTCCTTGCTCGCTTCCTCGTGCATCGCCGCTACGAACAGTTCTTCCTTGGAACCGAAGTAGCCGTACAGCGTCGCCTTCGAGCCGCCAACCCGACTGGCGATTTCGCCCATCGACGCACCTTCGAAGCCTGAATCCCGGAACACTTGCGAAGCGGCTGCGAGAATGGCGTCGCGCTTGGCTTCCGTTTTGACTCTCATCGCCTTGGATCTCTTTTATCTATACCGATTGGTTCAGTATTACTTGACTTCGAATGATCGTCAAATAACTATACCGAACCGTACGGTTATAGTTCTTGCGATCAGTCCCTCTCGGAGTTCCATCATGCGCAAAGCCAGTTTCCTTTGGCCCATAACGTTCTTGACGATGTCTTGTTTTCTAAGCGCATGTGGCAAGCCCCCGATGGGGCCGCCCCCCGTCGCCGGTACGCCGGTGGTCGGGGTATTGACCGTGCGCGAGCAACCGGTGGCGCTCACCACGGAATTACCTGGGCGCACCGTGGCTTACCTCATTGCCGACGTGCGGCCACAGGTCAACGGCATCATCAAGGCGCGAAATTTTCGTGAGGGCAGTGATGTGAAGGCTGGGCAGACGCTCTACCAGATCAATCCGGCGACCTACCAGGCGGCCTACGACAGCAACGTCGCAGCGTTGGCCAAGGCCCAGGCGAGCCTCAAGACCGCGCGACTCAAATCCGATCGCTACAAGGAGCTTGTCGCCATCAAGGCCGTGAGCCAGCAGGAGTACGACGATGCTACTTCCAGCCTGGGCGAGATAGAGGCTGACATCGCGGCGGCCAAGGCCAATGTCGAAACCAGTCGTATCAACCTGGCTTATGCCCGTGTGGATGCGCCCATCTCCGGCCGGATCGGCCGCTCGACCGTGACGCCCGGCGCACTGGTCACGGCCAGTCAGGCCAGCGCGATGGCGACTATCCAGCAGCTGGATCCTATCTATGTGGATGTGACGCAGCCGAGCGCGGCATTGCTCGACCTTAAAGAGTCGCTTGCAAATGGCGAGCTTCAGAAGGCCGGAGCCAATGCCGCGAAGGTGTCTTTGGTGTTGGAAAACGGCCGGACTTATCCAATTGAGGGGCAGTTGGAGTTTTCCGACGTTACCGTCAACCAGGACACCGGCGCGATTACGCTTCGCGCGGTGTTTCCCAATCCCAATGCCGATCTCCTGCCGGGCATGTATGTCCGTGCCGTCTTGCAGATAGGCATTAAAGAGCAGGGGGTGTTGGTGCCGCAACAAGCCGTCACTCGGGACAGTACGGGCAAGCCCACGGTTTATGTGGTCGGCAAGGATCGCAAGCTGGAGCGTCGGGTTCTGGAAACCGACCGTGCCATTGGCGATCAGTGGCTGGTCCGTAGCGGCCTGCAGGTCGGTGATCAATTGGTCGTGGACGGGCAACAGCGCGCGGCCCCCGGTGTTGAAGTCCAAGTGACACCTTGGCCCTCCAATCCGCCATCGACTCCCTCCATTGCCACGCTTGAAGCCGTCAAGGCGACAAAGCGGCCCGATATCAACTGACCGGTGGGAGTCGACCATGGCGCGTTTTTTTATTGATCGTCCCATCTTTGCCTGGGTACTTGCCATCATTGTGATGATCGCCGGTGCCATCGCAGTCATCACATTACCGATCGCGCAGTACCCGGCCATTGCGCCGCCCGCGGTCGCGATTGTCGCCACCTATCCCGGTGCATCGGCCAAGACCCTGGAGGACACGGTCACCCAAGTCATCGAGCAGAAAATGAAGGGGCTGGATCGGCTCAGCTACATGGCCTCGACCAGCGAGTCCTCGGGCACCGTCACCATTACACTGACCTTCGAGAACGGAACGGATCCGGACACGGCGCAAGTACAGGTCCAGAACAAGTTGGCGCTTGCCACCCCACTGTTGCCGCAAGAGGTCCAGCAGCAGGGCGTATCCGTCAGCAAGTCGGCCAGCAACTTTTTGAATGTACTGGCCTTCACGTCCGAAGATGGCAGCATGAATGGCGCCGATCTCTCAGACTATGTGGCGGCGAACGTCCAGGAAGCGATCAGCCGGGTCGAGGGGGTGGGTGACACGACTTTGTTCGGCTCCCAGTACGCCATGCGCGTGTGGCTCAATCCAGACAAGCTGATCAGCTACAACCTCACGCCGCTCGACGTCAAGACAGCCATCCAGGCGCAGAACGCCCAGGTGTCGGCAGGCCAGTTGGGAGGACTGCCCTCGGTCGGCAACCAGCAGATCAATGCCTTGATCACCGCGCAAACGCGCATGCGCACCGCCGAGGAGTTCGAAAACATACTGCTGCGCACGCTGACCGATGGGTCCCAGGTCCGGTTGCGGGATGTGGCTCGTACAGCGTTGGGCAGCGAGACGTACAACACCGTAGGGCGCTACAACGGCAAACCCGCCGCCGGCCTGGCGATCAAGCTGGCGACAGGGGCCAACGCGCTCGACACGGTCAAGGCTATCGATGCGCGCCTGGAGCAGTTGCAGGCGTTCTTTCCCGCCGGCATGAAGGTCCACAAGCCCTACGACACCACGCCTTTCGTGCGGATCTCGATCGAGGAGGTCGTGCGCACCTTGGTTGAGGCGGTGGTGCTGGTATTCCTGGTCATGTACCTGTTCATGCAGAACCTGCGGGCCACCCTGATCCCGACGATCGCGGTGCCAGTGGTGCTCCTGGGAACGTTTGGAGTCCTGGCGCTGTTTGGCTTCACCATCAACACCTTGACCATGTTCGCCATGGTGCTCGCTATCGGCCTGCTGGTGGATGACGCCATTGTCGTGGTGGAAAACGTCGAGCGGGTGATGACCGAGGAGGGCTTGCCGCCCAAAGAGGCCACGCGCAAGTCCATGGGGCAGATTACCGGCGCGCTGGTTGGCGTGGCGATGGTGCTGGCGGCGGTGTTCGTGCCGATGGCGTTCTTCAGCGGCTCCAGCGGGGTTATTTACCGTCAGTTCTCGATCACCATCGTTTCGGCGATGACGTTGTCGGTGCTCGTTGCATTGGTCTTCACCCCGGCCCTGTGTGCCACCGTGCTCAAGCCGGTGACCAAAGGGCACGCCTTGAGCACCACCGGTTTCTTTGGCTGGTTCAACCGCACCTTTGATCGAGGCAATCGTGGTTACCAGGGGATCGTCAACCATATGCTGGGCAAGGGCTGGAGGTACATGATCGGGTATGCCGTGATTGTGGCACTGGTGGCGTTCGGTTTCATGAAGTTGCCTGTCGGATTCTTGCCGAACGAAGATCAGGGAACACTCTTCACCAACATGCAGTTACCTCCTGGAGCGACCAAGGCTCGTACCGACGAAGTGATCAGGCAGGTGGAGGATCACTTCCTGGTCGATCAGAAAGACGCAGTCGAAGGCGTGTTCTCCGTGTCGGGCTTCAGCTTCGCGGGTAGCGGCCAAAACATGGGTTTTGCCTTTATCCAGCTCAAACCCTGGGATGAACGCACGGCCTCCGGCCTGAGCGTCACCGACGTCGCGGCCAAGGCCGGCGCCTTTTTTGCGACGATCCGCGATGCGAAGATCTTTGCATTCGCGCCGCCGGCCGTATCCGAACTGGGCAACGCGACCGGGTTCGATCTCATGATCAAGGACGAGGCCAACCTTGGACACGCGGCAATGATGCAGGCACGTGACCAACTGTTGGGGATATTGTCCAAGGACCACCGCCTGGTGGCTGTGCGCCCGAACGGCCTGGAAGACATGCCGGATTTGCGCCTGCATGTCGATCCGCTCAAGGCCGGTGCGCTGGGTGTTTCCATGGCGGACATCAACTCCACCCTCTCGGCGGCGTGGGGCAGCAGCTACGTCAACGACTTCATTGACAAGGGCCGTGTCAAGAAAGTGATGCTGCAGGGGGAAGATCGCTTTCGCATGCTGCCGACGGATATCGACCGTTGGTACGTGCGCAACAGCGCGGGCACCATGGTGCCGTTCACCTCCTTTGCAAGCGCCAGCTGGACCACGGGTTCGCCACGACTGGAACGCTACAACGGCGTGCCGTCGATTGAAATCCTGGGCATGGCGCTTCCAGGAAGTGCCTCGAGTGGCGAGGCGATGGCCATTGTCGAAGCTGCGGTCGCAAAACTGCCGCCGGGCATTGGCTTCGAATGGACGGCCTTGTCGCGCCAGGAAAAAGCATCGAGTGGCCAGGCGGGCATCCTGTACGGTTTGTCGATCCTGATCGTGTTCCTGGCGCTGGCGGCACTGTACGAGAGTTGGGCTGTACCGTTTTCGGTGATCCTGGTCATTCCCCTTGGGGTATTCGGCGTGCTGCTCAGTGCCTTTTTGACGTGGAAGTTCAACGATATCTACTTTCAGGTCGGACTGCTCACCACCATTGGCCTGGCCTGCAAGAACGCCATCCTGATCGTGGAGTTTGCAAAGGATCTTCACGAAGCCGGCAAGGGGCTCGTCGACGCCACGATGGAAGCCGTGCGCATGCGTTTGCGCCCGATCCTCATGACTTCATTGGCATTCATCCTGGGCGTGCTACCGCTGGTGCTGGGCAGTGGCGCGGGGGCCGGGGCCCAGCATGCACTGGGCTCTGCCGTGATCGGTGGCATGCTGTCAGGCACCGTTCTGGCAATCTTTTTCGTACCGCTGTTCTTCGTGCTGATCATGCGCCTGTTCAAGCCCAAGCGGGTATCGCTTGCCGATCCGATTGGCTCGACAGCCACTACGGCGCCCTTGCAAGGCGGGTGATGCGGCAAAATCGCCAACCTCCAATGGCCTGCGGCTTCGATAGCCGCAGGCCACGGGATCAGGGTACCAGTACGGCTTTTGCACTGCTGCCATGGGCGATCAGCGCGTACTGGGCCTTGCCGTCTGCCAGGGGAATTTCAAGGATATCCGTGGGAGCGTCGATGACGCCTGCCTCGAAGTGGCGGCCAAATTCTTCAAGCATCCGGGCGCAATCGGTGTTGTCGTAGAGCAGCGAGTTCACGCCGATCAAGACGCCGCCTTTGCGATAGAGCGCCAGGGCAGGGAAGTGCACCATCCCATCTGGCGGGGCGGCAATGATCGCGATGCGACCGAAGTTGGCCAATGCCGATACTGCTTCTTGCAGCCAGAAGCCAGTGGTGTCGAAGATGACCTGCGCGCCTGCGGGAAACACGGCTTTGACCTGTTCCGCAAGGCTGCTGGGTGCGCTGGTCACGATGACTTCGTAACCTTTGGCTTGCAACTCGGCGGCCCGTTCCGGTCGCCGTACCGCCGCAAGCACACGTGCACCACGGGCCTTTGCCAGGGCCAGCGCTGCGCTGCCTACCGCGCCATTGGCGCCAATCACCAGAAACGTCGTGTCACGCTGCACGTTGGATCGTTCAACGGCATCGTAGGCGGTGGTGAAAGGTACGCCGATGGCCGCCGCCTGGACGAAAGACAAGCGCTCGGGTTTCAGGGCCACGCCACTGGCCGGAACCGTGAGGAATTGCGCATGGGAGCCGTCACGCAGGAACCCCGGGCCCTTGCCGGTACCCCAGACCGCTTTGCCCAGCAGATGTGCGGGGCCTTGCTCGACCACCCCGGCGAAATCACGACCGGGCACACGGGGCAAGGTGGTATAGGGAAAACGACCCTCCACATTTTTAACATCACTGGGGTTGATCCCGGCGGCCTTGACCCGGATGAGGACTTCATCGGCACCGGGAACGGGGGTTGGCAAGTCGACAAGCGAGAGATAGTCCAGGCTGCCGGTGGCGCAAAACTGTAGGGCTTTCAAGCTGCAATACTCCTCGACGAAATGAGGGTCGAGGATAGCGTCCGAGCCGAGAGCGAGCCCGCCAGAGACTTTCGTCTATCGGACAAACCCCCTGGATGCCATCGCGTGTTTATACGCTGACGGTGCAATGCCCAGGGAGCGGCGGAACATCTCGCTGAAACTGCTCAGCGTATAGCCCAACCGTGCCGCTATCGCCCCCACCGAGTCGCCCTCCAGGAGTGCGGCGACGGCGTGGGCAAGTTGCACTTGTCGGCGCCACTCGGTAAACGTCAGGCCAAGCTCGGCATGGAACAACCTGGCCAACGTGCGCGTGCTGGCCCCCACCGACTCGGCGTGTTGCTCAAAGGACATGGCCAGTCCGGGGACATCGAGCACTGTCTCGCACAAATTGCGCAAGCGTCGATCCCCACCAACGGGCATGGGCACTTTGAGCACCGCCGAGCGCAGTTCACGAAGTTCCAGCACCAGCAGGTTGTCCAAGGCATCACGCATCGCCGGATCAGGACGGTTGCCCAGCGCCACTCGACGGATGATCAGTTCGCGCAGCAGTTTGCTGACCTCGAGTACTTCCAGCTCAAGCCCCACGCTCATGGCGAGTTCTGCACGCAAATACAGATTACGCATTTCCAAGGGCGAAACGACTCGGATCCCGTGTGTGACCCGAGGCGGCAGCCACACCGCGCGCTGCGGCGGCACCAACAGTGCCGCGCCGGGCGTATCGACCCACATGAGGCCACTTTGCGCGTAGAGAAGCTGGCCCCATTCATGATGATGAGGCGCGATCAACATCCCGGACGGGTAGGTGCGGGAAAGTGGTTGGACAAGATGAGTCGTGTCCGTCAGATCGGGGGGGGTGAAGCAAGGGCCATGACCGGAGCTCGGAATGATATCGGTGCTTTTTAGCACAAGTGCGCAGGGGTTGGAGCCTGGCTGGGCCAGCCCGTCAGAGCTTGCTTGGGGCGATTGTGCCGCCGCCATCGCGAGCAGGCTCGCTCCCACAGTTTTCCGGGGTGACAGTGAGATTCGAGAGACACCCTCAATCCCCTGTGGGAGCGAGCCTGCTCGCGATGGCGGCGGCTCAGGTCGTACTAGGATTGAATGTTGCGCCGATGACTATGCCGCCTCCGCCGCTATCGCCGCCTGGACGCTGGGGCGTGCTGCGATTCGCGCCATGAACGAGGCCAGCACCGGCCAGTCCCCGATCTGGATATTGAACGACGGCAGCCAGTTCAAGACGGTGAACAGATAGCCGTCGGCCAGGCCGAAGGTGCCCATCAGGTAATCCTGTTGTTCAAGCGCCTGGCTGAGGTAGTCCAGGCGCCTGAACAGTTTTTTTCCTGAAGATGGCTTTGGTCGGCTCGGCAATATCGGCGTTGAACAGTGGGGCACATCCGCCGTGGATCTCGGAACTGATGAAGTTCAACCACTCCTGCAGGCGCACCCGCTCCCAGGTGCCATTGGCTGGCGCCAGCGTGTTTGCGGGGACCAGATCGGCCAGGTACTGGACGATGGCGGGCCCCTCGGTCAGGACATTCCCGTTGTCCAGGACCAAGGCGGCCACGTAGCCCTTGGGGTTGATGGCCAGGAAGTCGAATCCGTCGGCGGTTCGTTTGGTCTTGTTGTCGACCCGAATCAATTCAAAGGGCAGGCCCAATTCCCGCAGCACGATGTGCGGGGACAATGAGCAGGTCATGGGGGCAAAGTACAGTTTCATCGTTTCCTCAAGGACGGGGGACGTGCCGCCAGGATCCGTGAGGGAAGGAACATTTTCAAAGGACATCTTCAGTGCTAGAGTATGACAAAATATCATGAGCAAGACAAACCTCCATGGCCAGTCGAATCCCTTCTCTCAATGGCCTGAAAGCATTCGAATCAGCCGCCAGGCACATGAGCTTTACCAAAGCCGCGCAAGAGCTGAACGTCACTCAAACAGCCATAAGCCACCAAATTCGCCGGCTCGAAGATGAGTTGGGCGTGCGCCTGTTCCTGCGGCTCAAGGATGGCCTGGCCCTGACAAACGAAGGCCATGCCTATTTTCCTGGCGTTCGTGCGGCGTTCCAGGAGTTGCGCTATTGCACGCAGACGTTGCTGGAGAATCGCAATAACAGCGTGTTGACGATCAGTACCCTGGTTTCATTTGCCTCCAAATGGCTGTTACCACGCCTGGCGTCTTTCCAGCAGGCATTCCCCACTATTGATGTGCGCGTCACGGCGTCCACCGAATGGGTGGATTTTCGTCAGGGCGGCGTAGATGCGGCCATTCGCTACGGTCATGGGGGCTGGAAGGGGATGCGGGCCGACTGGCTGATGGCCGATGAAATCTTTCCGGTGTGCAGCCCCAGGCTACTGCAAGGTCCAACGGCCTTGGAGAAACCGGGCGATCTGGCCCGGCACACGTTATTGCAGGTTAGCGGCGTGACCGGCGACGACTGGAGTTCATGGTTGAGTGCCGCCGGCCAATCGAAAAAACTGGCCGAAGGCAGCCGGTTGACCTTCGACCTTGCCATGATGGCTGTACAGGCTGCTGTCGACGGCCTGGGGGTATGCATCGGACGTTCAACTTATGTCGAGGATGACCTGAAGGCAGGACGGCTGGTAGCACCCTTCGATCTGCGATTGAAGTCTGATCTCGGCTTCTATTTCGTGAGCCCCCATGACATGGCCGATTCCCCAAAAGTGCAGGCTTTTAGAACCTGGTTGATGGATTCCGTGGGTTTTGGTGCAGAAAAGTGATTACAGCGTACCGTTCAGTCTCCAGCCAGTGAGCCGATATAAATTAAGAAGGTCCGGTTACTTTCAGGGTTCACCGAGGGTACGTCATGTTTAATAAGAAACTAAAAAATGAACTGACGGCTAGGACGGCCGAATTGGCAACATACAAGGGACTGGTTGGCGCCTTGGAGCGGTCGATGGCGGTTATCGAGTTCAGCCCCGATGGCAAGGTCCTTCGGGCGAACGAGAATTTCCTGAGCACGATGGGCTACCGTGCGGATCAATTGGCGAACCTGTCCCACAGGGATTTCTGCACCCCGGCGCTGACGGGCAGCGCCGAATACCGTGAATTCTGGAACCAATTGCGCGCCGGCAAATTCGTTTCCGGTACGTTTCAGCGCCGCAGTGCGTCAGGCCAGAATGTATGGTTGGAAGCCAGCTATAACCCGGTCATGGACGAGCAAGGCCGCGTCGTGAAGGTGGTCAAGTACGCACTCGATGTCACCGCCAGAGTGGCCAATGAGGCCGAAACCCGTGGCCGGCTGGCGGCGCTCGATCGTGCCATGGCAGTGATCGAGTTCGACCTGGGTGGCAACATCCTGACCGCGAACGACAACTTCATGAATGTCATGAATTACTCGCTGGCCGAGCTCAAGGGCAAGCATCACCGGATGTTCTGCGAGCCCAGCCTGGTGGGCAGTGCGGAGTACAGTGATTTCTGGCGGCGTCTCAACGCCGGTGAATTTTTCAGCGGTCAATTCAAGCGTCTCGGCAAAAACGGCAAGGTCGTCTGGCTGGAAGCCAGCTACAACCCGGTCTACGACGCCGAAGGCAAGTTGTGCAAGATTGTGAAGTTCGCCAGTGACATCAGCGAACGGGTGGAGAAATTCGAAGAGGACTCCCGCGGCGCTTCCCGTGCCTATCACATCTCCGCCGAAACCGAACGGGTGGCCGAACAGGGCGCCCAGGTGATCCACCAGACCGCCAAGGAGATGCGCGAGATCGCCGACAACATCGGTGCCTCCGCGCGTCTGGTTGGGCAACTGGGGGCGCGTTCGGAAGAGATCACCGCCATCGTCAACACCATTCGCGGCATTGCCGACCAGACCAACCTGCTGGCCCTCAACGCGGCCATCGAGGCTGCGCGCGCCGGTGATCAGGGGAAGGGCTTCGCGGTGGTGGCCGACGAGGTCCGGCAACTGGCCGGGCGCACCAGTCGCTCCACCTCGGAGATTGCCGAAATGATCGGCATGATCCTCTCCGAAACCCGCGATGCGGTCGCGAGCATGAACATAACCCATGAAGGCGCATTGCGCGGTGTCACCCTGGCGGACCAGGCCGGATCGGTCATCGTGCAGATCCGGAACGGGACCACCGATGCCCTCGATGCGGTGAGCATGTTCGCGTCCAAGCTCGACGAGTCCGAGGTGATTCCCAAGACGGCTATCGGCTGGGTGGGTTGACGTGAGCTGAGGCCTCGCCCTTGCGATCCATGCGCTTGACCAATTCAAGCAGTACCGCGCGCAACTCTGGCGGTCGCACGGGCTTGGCCAGCACCGAGATATTCAGGCTTTGCAGTGATTGACGGATCCGCTCGATCTCATGCCCGGTGATGACCAGCGCCGGGACTTGCCAGCCGCGCTGTTCGCGTATCGCGGCGATGCATTCGGAGCCTGAAATTCTTGTGCCCAGGTCGAAATCGGCGATGACGATGTCGCAATCACTGGCCAATCCCTCGCCGTCGCTGTGGGCCTCGACCTCGCAGCCCCATTTTTCCAGCAGCGCCGAGGTCGCCATCAGCACGTTGGCGTCGTCTTCTACCAGGCACACTCGCAAACCGTCCAGGCGATTCTGGACGGGCACGACCTTGGGCGACGTGATGCGTGGTGCCGCTGGTTCCAGGCCGCTGATCGCCACCCTGGTGCCTTGTCCGACCTTGGAGCGGATGTGTATATCGACGTCCAGTAGCTGGCTGATGCGCTTGACGATGGACAGGCCCAGGCCAAGGCCCTCGACATCTTTGTCGCGCACATGACGCACGCGGTAGAACTCCTTGAACACTTCGGGCAAATGTTCGGCGGCAATGCCGCGTCCCTTGTCGTAGATCACCACGGCCAGGCGTTTGCCCTGGCGACGCACGCCGATCAGCACAGGTTGGCCGGGCGCGTACTTGAGGGCGTTGGACAGCAGGTTCTGGACCATCGTGGTCAGCAAGCCGGGATTGACGCTGACCCAGTAAGGACAGGCGCGCAGACGCAGTTCGACACCGGCCCAACGGGCCGCCTCGGTGTTTTGCTTGACCACGTCTTGCAGCAATTGGCCCAAGTGTACGGTGTCGGCCTTCGGCATCAGCTGGCCGTGATCCAGGGTGTAGATATCGAGGATCGAGCGAAACAGTTGCGATACGGTGTGCAGCGAGCGGTCGATGTTGTCCACCAGCCGCAACTCTTCAAGCCCCAGCCGGGCGTCACGCAGGCAGGCGGTGAACAGGCCGATGGAGTGGATCGGTTGGCGCAGGTCATGGCTGGCCTGGGCCAGGAACCGCGACTTCTCCTGATTGGCCGAAATGGCCTCTTCGGAGGCAATGCGTGTGCGCTTGAGCAAAATGTGCGCGTAGGCAGGCACCACGATGGTGGTGACAATCAGCATCAGGAACATGTAGGGCTGCGTGCGCCAGAATGGGTTCAGCCAGAAAATCAGCACCAGGGTCGACAGCGCGATAACGGTTGCCAGCGCCAGGTAGCGCGAGCCGAAGCGCATGCCATTGCCTAAAGTGACCCAGAGCAGCGCTGCGTAGATCGGCAGTGCGCTTTCACCTCCCAGCACCATGGCGAACGCGATGCCCGTGTAGTCATGCAGCATCGAGAAAAGGCGTCGCCAGAAGAAGTGTCCTGGCCAGCGCTTGATGATCATGCGCAGGAATACCGAGGCGACGATAAACGTCACGATGTAGACGATGATGGGCACGTAGCCTGTGGCACCACCGGGATGGATACTGGCCAATACGGCGATATACAGCAGCGCACAGGCGCTGACGATCAGGCGCAAGGTGGCCTGGTCGAGTTCACTGTTCTTTTCCACTGGTTTTTGAACCTCATGAGCTCCTGATGCCTTGAGCAAGCGTAGCGGCTAGCCCATCCGTGCTATTCAGAATTGTTGCCCGAGCCGGGATACTTCAGGGGGTATTACCACTCAGGACGTCGGGAGAGTACATGAACGGAGTCGTTCGTTTTGTCAGTGTGATCAGCGCCACGATGCTGTGCGCTTCAGTGGCCCATGGGGGGAGCCAGGCGTGCACGATGGAGGGCGAAATGACTGTCATGGGGCAACACATCGAGGCGAAGGACTGCGTGCAGGCCAGCGATAAGCAGCCGGTGGCCAAGTTCCGCTCCAGCTGTGAGGCCTATGCCAACATGCCGGTCGCACTGGGTGGCGAAGCGGGCAGAATCACCTATTCACAGACCTGCCCGGAAAATCCCCAAGGCACCTGTTTGAATGTGAATGGGCAGGGCGTGGACTTCTATTACTACAAACGTACCGCTGAGCTGTTGGACAGTACACGCAAGGGTTGTGCCTTGAGTGGAGGTACTTGGAAGGAGTGATCGGCGAGGGTGGGGGCAGGCTTGATGCTGCCCCCACCGGACGAGCCATTACGTCAGTAGACCCTGTAGTACTTCACGACGTCATCGACGAAATAGATGGTCAATACCGAGCCTTGGGTCTGGCTTTGGCCCGTTTTCGTGCCGGTCACGCTGCTGACGTCGTTGGCCACGGTCTGTGCCTTGGACAGTTGTGCCGAGGTGTCGTACATCTTCTGGCGCGTTTCGGTCGACACGTATTTATTGGCCAGCTTCATGTATTTATCCAGACCCTCATCGCTCTTTTCATAGGTCCAGTTCGACTCGTTGCTGGTACTGGTCGAATTGAGTTCTTCATTGGTCGGCGCGCCGAACATCTGTGTGATCTGGCCTTTTGTCGTCTTGCCCGGAATGATCGTTTGCTTGAGGTAAGCGACGTCGTATTTCCTGGCGCCCTGATTCAAGGAGCTCATCAAGTTACCCAAGTCACCGGTGTTTGCACAACCGTTGAGTACGCCCGCCAGCACGCACAGCGCCAATCCATTTCTAAGTGTTTTTCCATATTCGAAGGACATGATGACTTACCTTGAGTTAATGTCAGGACCATTCCATTTCAACCGGGTGACGGTGAAGTTGACCCAGCATTGCGCCGCCTACCGATTTATTTGAGTAATAGGCTTCGCACGCCAAAACGTTTCAATAGGCACAGGGATACTGCACGGCGTATGGCGCGTTGGCTTTTATGTCTGGCTGTTCGAACAGCCTTTTTAAGGAGCGTCCACAGCTTAGGGGGGAGTACTGGGCGAAGCTATAGTACAAGTGTGCTATGGCCTTGGAGGCGGGCAAAGAGGATAACGCTCAATTAATATTGCGGCGGCATATATTTAATTGTCTTGTTTTTCCGACCATCCGCCATTACTGGGGAAATTGGAAAATTGCGCCGCGGCCGCCGCGCGTGTGGGGACACCCAGGGATTTGAGCAGGCTTGAGACATGGATGCGCACCGTGAAGGGGGAAATGCCCAAGTCCCGCGCGATCTCCTTGTTGGTCTTGCCGGCGGCGATCAAGCCAAGCACTTGCCGTTGGCGCGTGGTCAGTTGGGAAAGTGCATCGTCCATGATCGAGTTTTCGGCTTGATACTTCACTACCACTTCGCCTTCGCGTATTGCCATGATGGCGTCGGCAATACCGGCGGGGTCGATATTCTTGCCGATGAAACCGTCGGCACCCAGGCCCATCACCTGGGAAATAACCTCGATGTCATCCACCATTGAAACCACGATGATCGAGGTGCGTTTGAATTCACTGCGCAGTTGGCCTATGACTTGCAAAGATTTGATCCCGGGGAAGCGCAAGTCGAGTATCAGGGAGTCTACTTCCACCCCGGACCGTGCCAGCGCCAATACTTCGTCCAGATTGCCAGCTTGTTCTATGGTTGCAGTTGGCATGAGTCGTTCAATGGTCCTGAGCATTCCTTCGCGAAACAAAGGATGGTCGTCTGCAACAATTACTCTGCACGTCATGTTTTCAGATCCTTCTGATCTTCAAGTCCGCGAATCGTAACCTAAACTACCCCCTCGGGTTTCAAGTTTGATACAACCTTTCATGTTGGAATAATCCTGTGACCATGACGGAAAAGAATAGCGAGCTTGATCAGGCTACGTTGAGATTGACGGTCGGGGCCTGTGCTTCACTCTACGTCATTGTCGTGGCGTGTCTGGCCAGTGACTTCGATACCTATGTACCGATCCTCTGGTACATGACGTTTTTCTTCGGCGTCGCGGTCCCGCTGCGCATGGCGGTCAAGCGCTGGCCCGGGCACTTCTTCCTGCGTCGGCTTTTTGCCATGACGCTGGACTATGCAAGCCTCGCCTTCGCCTTGATCGTGGGTGGGGAGGGCACGCTGCCGGTGTACGCGGCAGTGCTCTGGGTCACGTTGGGCAATGGCATGCGTTTCGGCTCGCGCTACCTGGCGCTGGCAACCGCTATCGCGCTGTCGACCCTGGGGGTGATTTTCCTGCTCACGCCGTTCTGGCGTGGCCAGCCCTACCTGTTCCTGACGTTGATCGTCACCACCATCGTGGTGCCTGCCTACGCGCATATCCTGCTGACCCGTACCCGCATCGCTTCGGAAGAGGCGATTGCCGCGAACCAGGAGAAATCCCGCTTCCTGGCCCAGGCCAGCCATGATTTGCGCCAGCCGATCCACTCGATCGGCTTGTTCACCGCCTGCCTGCGCGACGCCCGGCTGGGCCAGGAAGAACTGCGACTGGTGGATAACATCGACCGTTCGCTGCATATCGTGTCGCAGCTGTTTCGTTCGATCCTGGACATCTACACCCTCGATAACGGGCAGCTTGAACCCCAGGCCGAACCCGTGCACCTGGGCGCGTTGCTCCAGGACGTGGTCAAGCAGAACACCGAAGCCGCCCGTTGGGCCGGTGTCGAGTTGCGCCTGCGGCCTTGTCGGCATTGGGTCAACGTCAATGCCGGCCTGTTGGCGACCATGGTGCAGAACCTGGTCTCCAATACGCTCAAATATGCCCCCGGCCAACCGGTGTTGATCGGCGTGCGTCCGAAAGGCAGTGGCCTGGCCATCGTCATCTATGACAAGGGCCGAGGCATTGCCGCCGAACACCTGCCCGAGGTGTTCAAGGAGTTTTATCGGGTACGCCATGTCCGTGACAAGGATGTCGAGGGGCTGGGGCTGGGGTTGTCCATCGTCAAGCGCATCAGCCACTTGATCAATCTGGACATCCAGCTGGACTCCCGGCTCGGCCAGGGCACCCGCGCCATGATCCAAGGACTGGAAAGGGTCGCGCCGAGGGCTGCGGTGGACAGGCCGGTGCCCACCCAAAGCCGCTTGCAGGGCTTGCGGGTGTGCCTGGTGGAAGATGACGCCAACGTGCTGATGGCGACGTCCGCGCTGTTGGAGAAATGGGGATGCGAAGTGGAAACCCACAGCGACGGAGTGGGCGTGACCAGTGACTGCGACATCATCATTGCCGACTTCGACCTGGGTACGAAGGTCTCGGGTTCCGAGTGCATTGCCGCGATTCGCGAACACCGGGGCTGGGAAGTCCCTGCCATGATCATGACCGGCCATGAAATCGAGAGAATTCGCCATGCGCTGCACCACATGAACATTTCGATCCTGGCCAAGCCCGTGCGCCCCCCGGAGTTGCGGGCGACCTTGCTCGAGCTGACCAAGACTTTCGCCAGCATCAGGACATGACCCCACCCAAGCCATGCCAAGCAGCCATCAGCCGGGTTTTCCACCATTCCATTTTATGAAACGGTGGATTGCAGTTTGTGCGTATTCCTGCGCAGCCGCTTTGGGCAGAAGATGACTCCAGCCACTTGCACACCTGTGCAGACGATGGCGGAGAATCCCTAACCGTAGCGCACTGGCGCAGGCGTTCATGCTGCGAAGCGCGAGGAGTAGCTGATGGACGAAGCCTTGCAAGCAAAAAACTCGCCCTGGCATGAAGGAGAGCTGGCGTTGCAGCGCTCCGTCGGAGCAGTCGACATGATGGCCAGTGTCGGTCAGCGGCAACTGGCGCGCACCTGGATGCCGGACCAGCATCGCGAGTTCTACACCCAACTGCCTTTCGTAGTGCTGGGGGCCGTAGACCGGCAAGGCGATGTGTGGGCGACCCTGCGCGCGGGGCAACCGGGCTTCATGAACTCGCCCGATCCGCAGACCCTTCACATCAACCTCGAGCCTGAGCCGAGCGACCCGGCCCAGGAGGGCATGGGCGAAGGGGATGCCATCGGGATGCTGGGCATCGAGTTACACACCCGCCGCCGCAACCGCATGAACGGTGTCGTGCGTCGTCAGCTCGAGCCAGGGCTCGAAATTTCAGTGAGCCAGGCGTATGGCAACTGCCCTCGCTACATCAACCTGCGCCAATACCATTTTGTCGACGCACAGGCCGTCGCGCCGGTTCAATTGTCTGTGTCAGACCCGCAAGTCCGGCGCCTGGTGACGGCAGCCGATTCGTTCTATATCGCCACCTATGTGGTGCGCGATGGCGAGCGGCAGGTCGATGCTTCTCATCGTGGCGGCAAGCCGGGGTTCGTGCGCATGGATGAGGACGGGTCGCTGACCATCCCGGACTTTTCCGGCAACCTGTTTTTCAACACACTGGGCAACATCCTGCTCAACCCACGGGCCGGGCTGGTGTTCGTCGATTTCCAGACGGGCGATCTGCTGCAAATGAGCGGCTCGGCGCAAGTCCTGCTGGATGACCCACAGATCAGCGCGTTCCAGGGCGCCGAGCGGCTGTTGCGCTTTACGCCGCAACGCATCGTTTATCGCCCGGCGGCCATTGCGCTGCGCTGGAAGGATCAGGACGAGGGCGAGTCGCCCAATTCAATGATGACCGGCAGCTGGGAGCAGGCCACCGAGCGCTTGCAGGCTGAGGCACTGCGTAGCCGCTGGCGTGCGTTGCGGGTTGCGCGGGTGGTCGATGAAAGCCCCAGCATTCGCTCGTTCTATCTGCAAGCGAGCGATGGCTTGGGTTTGGCCCGGTTCGACGCCGGGCAACATTTGCCGGTGCGGATCTTGCTGGAGGGCCAGACCATGCCAGCGATCCGGACCTATAGCGTATCCAGCGCGCCGTCGGATGATTTCTTGCGCATCAGCGTCAAGCGCGATGGCTCGGTATCGTCCCACCTGCATGAGCGGGTGCAGGCGCTGCACGAGATCGAAGCGCGGGCGCCCCAAGGCCATTTCACCGTCCAGGCCACCGAGCGGCGTCCGTTGGTATTGCTGGCAGCGGGGGTGGGCATCACGCCGCTGTTGTCGATGTTGCGCGAGGTGGTTTACCAGGGGCTGCGCATCAGCCGCATGCGCCCGGTCTGGCTGGTGCAAAGCGCCCGTACGGTGGCCGACCTGGCGTTTCGTGACGAAATCGACGAACTGGCCGCCCGCGCCGGCGACAAGTTGCAGGTTTTGCGCATGGTCAGCCAGCCACCCACTGAGGCCGGCGACGCCGCTGGCTACGACCTGGCCGGCAGGATCGATGTGGAACTGCTCAAGAAACTGCTGCCGCTCAATGACTACGACTTCTATCTGTGCGGGCCGGGCAGCTTTACCCAGGCGCTGTACGACGGGCTGCGCAAACTGCGCATTCCTGACGATCGCATTCACGCGGAAACCTTCGGTCCCTCCACGCTTGTACGGGATATCGAAGTCACTGTCCCGGCGCCACAGCAGGTGCCGGCCGCGAGCGAAGCGGTGAAGGTCTTGTTCGCCAGCTCCGGCAAGGAAGCGCGTTGGGAACCCGGCAGTGGGACGTTGCTCGAACTGGCCGAAGCGCGCGGTTTGAACCCGGAATTCAGTTGCCGGGGCGGTTCCTGTGGCACCTGCAAAACCCGCTTGAGCCGCGGCCAGGTGCATTACTTGAGCATGCCGGCCGAACCGGTTGGCGAAGGTGAAGTGCTGATCTGTTGCGCGGTGCCGGCCCAAGGGAGCGAGCCGTTGGTGCTTGAGGCCTAGTGGCCTGTGTGGCTAATTCGTGCACTCAACTTCGGCGCAGGCCACTAGTCTGGCGAGCCGACTGTTTCACCGAGTGAAATGCTGGATTGTAAAAGCTGGTTATTCCGCTCTGCGGCACGGGAGCAGAGGATAGCGCCATCGACGCGATCACCGCTTCGAGCCAAAAAACAACACGGAGTACGTCATGTCTGAGAAAGCGATCAAACTTTATCGCCATCCGTTGTCGGGTCACGCCCATCGTGTCGAACTGATGCTCTCGCTGCTTGGCCTGCCGACCGAGCTGATATTCGTGGACTTGATGAAAGGCGAGCACAAGACCCCGGAGTTCCTCGCCATCAACAGTTTTGGCCAGGTGCCGGTGATCGATGACAACGGCACCGTCCTGGCTGACTCGAACGCGATCCTGGTCTACCTCGCGGCCAAGTACGGCAAGGGGCAATGGCTGCCCGCCGATCCGCTGGCCCAGGCGCGGGTGCAGCGCTGGCTTTCGGTGGCGGCGGGGCAGATCAACCAGGGGCCGGCCAACGCCCGCCTGATCACCGTGTTCGGCGCCGGTTATGACGCCGAAGACGCGATCAAGCGTTCCCACGCCCTGTTGCAAGTGATGGAACGGGAGTTGGGGCAAAGCCGGTTCCTGGCCGGTGAGCAAGCGACCATCGCCGACGTTGCCGCGTACACCTATGTATCCCACGCGCCGGAAGGCAACGTCGCGCTGACCGAATACCCGAACGTCCGGGCCTGGTTGGGCAGCATCGAAGCCTTGCCGAACTTCGTCGGCATGCAGCGTACCGCCAAGGGCTTGCAGCAAGCCTGATTCAAGGCATAGGAGCTTGCCGGGCAGCATCTTCCGGCAACCCCCTTGCGTTACCCGGCAACGACATTCAATTCACGTGCCCTCAACCAAGGCTGGATCGCCCATGGATCGCTTTCAGGAAATGCAGATTTTCATGGCGGTTGCCGAGGAGGAGGGGTTCGCCGCTGCTGCCCGTCGACTGCGCATTTCGCCTCCGAGCGTGACGCGCGCCATTGCGGCGATGGAGGAGCGGATCGGCACCCAGCTGTTGTCTCGCACCACCCGCAATGTGCACCTGACCGAAGCGGGGCAACGCTATCTGGAAGATTGCCGGCGGATCCTCAGTGAACTCGAGGAAGCCGAGGAGGCCGCTGCCGGTAGCTACTCGATCCCCTGCGGGTATTTGACGGTCACCGCTCCGGTGCTGTTTGGCGAGTTGTACATTGCACCCTTGCTGACGGATTACCTGGATCAGTTTCCTTCGGTACACCTCAACGCCTTGTTGGTCGACCGCGTGGTGAATATCGCCGACGAAGGCATCGACGTGGCGATACGCATCGGCCATTTGCAGGAAAACAGCCAGCACGCCATCAAGGTGGGAGAAGTGCGCCAGGTGATTTGTGGCGCCCCGGCTTACTTTCAGCGACATGGACGGCCAACGCATCCTGGCGAGTTGAGCAAGGCCAATATCGTGATGTCTTCGGCCAGTCATCTGCTGAGCCACTGGCAGTTCATGGACGAGACCAACTCGCTGAGCTTGCGCTTCGATCCACGCCTGGTGGTGACTGCGAATCAGGCGGCGATCAATATCGCCTGCCAGGGCTGGGGCGTTACCCGAGTATTGTCCTATCAGGTGGCCCGACAGGTCGCCGATGGTGAACTGGAAGTAGTGCTCAAGGCGTTCGAGCCGCCGGCGTTGCCGATTCACGTGGTGTATCAGAAGAGCAATCGAGTGCCGGCCAAGGTGCGCACGTTCGTGGACTTTCTCAGCGATCGATTGGGCGGCGACGTGACGCTCAAGCCTGTCGAAAGAGGCCTCGCCTGATGGCGCGTCACCACGAAATGCTGATGTTCCACGCACTGTCGCAATGCCCCAGTCTCGCCTCGGCAGCCCTGCGCCTCAACGTATCCGGACCGACCGTGATGCGCGCCGTCGCTCGGCTGGAGGCGCGACTGGGCGTGCAATTACTGTCGCGAAGCACGCGCGGGGTGGTGCTGACAGAGGCCGGGGTCGGCTTCATGGCCGATTGTTCACGTATCCTCAAGGCCATCGACGAGGCCGAGGTGTCTGCCAAGGGCTGGCATGTCCAGGCGCAGGGCAACCTGACGGTCCTGCTGCCCCTGCTGTTCAGCCGCTATATCATGGCCCCGATGCTGGCGGGCTATATGGACCAGTACCCTGATATCAAGGTATTTGCCCACTACCACGATCGTTTTCCGAACATGCATGAGGAAGGGATGGATGTGGCGGTGCTGGTGGGGCATCTACCCAGTTGTTCATTGATAGCACGACCTGTCGGTAGCGTTCGCTCGCTTGTCTGCGCCAGTCCTGGCTACCTGGCGCTGCATGGTGAACCGGTTGTCCCGCAGGACCTGCACCACCATCGACTGATCGCCACGCAGGCCAACCAGGATTGGGTTCAGTGGCCCTTCCAGCAAGAGGGCGAGGCCAACTCCCTCAAGGCACGCACACGACTCAACTGCGCCACGCTACAGGCGGCTATCGACGCCGCTGCTCATGGTGCCGGGTTGATGCGCTGTTTGAGCTATCCGTTGTACGACTATCTGAGCAGTGGGCGCTTGCGCCGGGTCTTGCAGCCCTATGAGCCGCCCTCGATACCGGTTCATGTGGTCTACCGGGAAAGACGCAAGGCGCCGATGCGCGTGCGCAGTTTCGTGGACTACATCGTCGAGCACCTGCGCGAGCACCCAGCCCTGCGCGCTGATGCTTGTTGAGTGTCAGTGGATCCCACGGCGTAAGCGTCCTGGGGCCTCACCGTAGGTTTCCTTGAATTTCTTGCTGAACGCGGCCTGGGATTGGTAGCCAACCTGTACCGCGATATCACTCAAGCCCAGATGTGAATGGCTGAGCAGGCTGAAGGCCAACTCCATTCGTACTTGCGTCAACAGCACCCACGGCGAGACGCCGGCCACCTTGATGAACGCGCGCATGAAGCTGGCCCGGGACATGCTCGCGATCTCCGCCAGGCCTTGAATGGTCCACTCGTACGCAGGGTCCGCCAGCATCGCTTGCCAGGCTCGGCCCAGACGTTTATCGCCCAGCAGGGCCAGTGAGCCGCTGTCCTGCCCGTGGCTGGCCAGGTGCGCACGCAGGATCAGGGTGAACAGGGCCTGGGACAGGACGTCGAGCAAGAAGCGCGCGCCGGGTTTATTTTCATCCGCTTCCCCGCGAAGGATCTCCACCAATGCCGGCAATGGTCCATTGGCCGGTAATGCGCCGCTGGGAATCACCAGGTACTCGGGCAAGGCGCCGAACAGCAACGAAGCCCGGTTGAAGTGAAAACCACCGCAAAGCATATCCAGCTCCGCGCTGGCACCGCCAATGCGATGAATCGGCAAAGTGCCCCCGGTCACGACCCGGGGCGAGGTCGGCGTCACCGTTTTCCCGGGGCTGTGCATGACGTGTGGGGCGCCGCGCGGCAACAACAGGATGTCACCGGCGCGCATGGGCAAGCGCTGCCCGTCGGCAAACTCGACGCGACATTCGCCGGCCAGGACGATGTGATAGGGCACCGTGCCCAGGGCTTGTTGCCCGTGATCCAGGGCCCAGTCGCCCTGGAATTGACAGCGCAGGTCCAGGCTGCCGCGAACGTTGGCCAGGCTGATGAGTTTATCGATCGCATTCATTTGAGCGTTTCGCCAAAAAAACTGAGCGCATTGAGCAAACCGCAGTGGCGCCGGGGTGAAAAACTGAGGGCGTCAAAACAGTACACCCAACCCACTCAGGAGTTAATGCCATGTTCAATAACTGGTCCGAATTGTTGCCCACCATCCAGAAAGCCTTTGGCGCGCTGGGTCGCAGCAACCCGAAAATGGTCAAGGCCTATATGGCGCTAGGGGAGGCCGCCAGCGAAAACAATGTGCTCGATGCCAAGACCCGCGAGCTGATCTCGATCGCCATCGCCGTGACCACCCGCTGCGACGGCTGTATCGCCGCCCACACGGATGCGGCGATCAAGGCCGGCGCGAGCCGTGAGGAAGTCGCAGCGGCCCTGGCAACGGCGATCTCGTTGAACGCGGGTGCTGCCTACATCTACTCGCTGCGGTCGCTTGAAGCCTATGACACGCTGAAAAAGCCGGCGTGATTTGCACCCGATCCCCAGCCCTGGAGCCTGAACGGTACCAGGGCTTTTTTTGTGCTGTCCGCTGCGATTGTTTCAGGTGGCGCAATTGAGTCATGAGGCTGCTGGGCATTCTCTAAAAATGGTTTGCCAGTGAAACTGATCCTGAAAGTGATTGACCACTCCAGGTCGTCGCAGCGCTCTGCACACAGCAGGAGATTCCCATGAACGACGCTACTTGCACTGACAGCCTTTGGCCGGATACCTCCGTCGCGATGTACCCAGAGCACGAAAGCGGCTTCCTGTTGCCCCAATTGATGGGCGCCTTGGCAAGCGAGTCCGCCGGCCCCGTTTCGAATGGCCTGTGTCGGCGGCGCTCGAACGGCACCGTGTTGACGAAGGCTGGCGCCTTTGTGATGCGGGTGCTGATTCATCGCGCGTCATGGCGGATGTAGATGCATCGTGTACGCCTATACAATGCCTGGAAATGCTCAAGCTCCAGGTGGTGGTTCCGATGTTGCTACGTCACTTGCGGTATCTGCTGGCGGTCGCTGACCACGGCGGCTTCACGCGCGCCGCCGAGGTGCTGCACGTCTCGCAGCCGACCCTGTCGCAACAGATTCGGCAACTGGAAGAAACCCTCGGTGTGAGTCTGTTCGACCGCACGTCTCGCACGGTCAGGCCGACGGATGCGGGCGCGGCCTATATTGAATGTGCCCGTCGGGTGCTGGTGGAACTGGCGGCCGGAAAGCGGGCGCTGCACGACGTCAAGGACCTCTCCCGCGGCACTTTGCGGCTGGCCATGACCCCGACGTTCATGGCTTACCTGGTCGGGCCGCTGGTGCGTGACTACAGCGCGCGATACCCGAATATCCATCTGCAGATCTTCGAGCTGTCGATGGTCGACATCGAGGCGGGGCTGGCCAATGACACCTTGGACATCGCCATCGCCTTCGATCAGGCCAGGCATGCCGATATCGAATCGATCCCGGCGTTCAGCGAGACACTGGGGCTGATGGTGGGGCGCAATCACCCGTTATACGACTGCCAGGTCGCACTGACGGCTGAGGAGGTCGGGCAACTGGAATTTGCTTTGTTGACCCCCGACTTTGCGACCCGTACGTGCATCGACGAGTACTTTGCCCGGGCCCGGATCACGCCCAGAGTGAGCATCGAGGTCAATTCGGTCAACACACTGCTGGAAGTGATCAGGCACTCGACCGTTGCCACCATTCTTCCGGAGCCCATCGCCACCCAGGAGCGTGCACTGCACAAGCTGGCGTTGTTGGACGCGGCGCCTCGGCGTGGGGCCGCGCTGTTGCGGCGCAAGAACAACTACCACAGTGCGGCATCCGTTGCCTTCATGGACCTTATGCTGCAGTCGCCGTGCGGGCCGGCACGGCACACGCCCGAGGATTTTCAGCCAGGGACCTGAAGCTGCGATTGTCGGCGTCCAGGGCATCGATGGATCCGGTCTCGATGTCGTAGACCCAGCCATGCAGGTTCAGCAGGCCTTTCTCCTGGGCCAGCCGCACGCTCGGGTGCGTCTGGATGTTCGCCAATTGGGCGATGACGTTTTCACGCACCATCGAACTGACTTTCGCCGCGTCATCGACGTGAGGTCGTGACCCGTTGATGACCCTGGCCGACTCGGCGTGTTGCAGCCAACCGCTTACCGCTGGCAGATGATCCATGCAAGCGCATTTGGCGACGGCCGTCATCGCGCCGCAATCGGAATGACCACAGATTACGATGTCCTTCACGCCCAGTACCGCGACGGCATATTCCACCGTGGCGGAGACGCCGCCTGGATGTGGGCTGTAGGAAGGCACGATATTACCGGCATTGCGGATCACGAACAGTTCGCCGGGCTCCTGCTGGGTCAGCAGCTCAGGCACCACGCGGCTGTCGGAGCAGGTGATGAACAAGGTGCCTGGGTGTTGCGTGGTGGCCAGGTGTTTGAACAGATCGGTCCGTTGTGGGAAGACCTCTTCCTGGAACTTCAGGAAACCTTCGATGAGCGCTTTCATGATGTTCGCCTTGTAATGAAATTGGAGATGAATGAAGTGACTGGCTGCGGGGAGCAGCCAGTAGCAAGATCGTTGAGTGGTTTGGCCGCAGCCTACAGGCCAATGACCGGTCAGAACGGACGCAGGGGCAGGAACTTGCCGTCCAGTGTGATCACCGCGCGGGAGCCACCTTCCGGGTCCTCGACTTTCTTGATATCGAGCTTGAAGTTGATCGCGCTGATGATGCCGTCGCCGAACTGCTCATGGACCAACGCCTTGAGGGTGGTGCCGTAGATCTGGATCATTTCGTAGAAGCGATAGATCGTTGGATCGGTTGGCACACCGGCGAGGCTGCCGCGCAGGGGAATGATTTGCAGGCGGGCTACCGAGTCAGCGGTCAGGTCGAGTTTCTTGCCAATCACCTTGGCCGCGTGTTCCGGCAACGGGTGCTGGCCGAGCAGGGCTGCGGTGACGTAGGCAAGGCTCAGGCCGGTGTCGTCGGCCAGGTCCTGCCAGGACAGGTTCTTGCGCGCCTTGGCATCCAGCACTTCGGTGGTCAGGGCCAGGCTGGTGTCGTTGTAGGCGTGGGACTGTTGCATGGCGTAGCTCCTATCGGTTTGGGGCGGGTTGATGTCGCTTGGGTGAAGCCATCATCTGCCGCTTGAGCTATAGCGTCCAAGACCGATATGCAATGCGATGTATTGGTGTTGCCTATGGGTTAATGCCTATGTTGTTGAGGTATAAATCTTGAAATTGTTGGCATGTACTAATCTCTTCGCAGGCACGGTAAAAGCAGTCATTTAACCAACCAGCAGAGATACCTCAAATGACGAGTCATGAAACCGTTGTCGGCAGAGCCAATGAGGCCGATCTGGATGGAATCCTGGCGCTTCAGGCCGCGAATCAAATGGCCCGCGGCGGCTCGCTTTCAGCGAGCCTACCAGAGGCCCGTGTGGTGGCGATGATGCAGGAAATGCCTTTGATTGTTGCGCGTCGCGATGGCCGTATCACGGGTTTCTTGATGACCACCACGCGCGCGATGAATGCCGACCTGCCCATCGTACAGGCAATGTTCGCCGCTTATCAGGGCGCGCCGAACGCCTATGTCTATGGCCCGATCTGCGTAGGCGAGGAAGAGCGTGGCAAGGGCTTGGCCCAGCGAATGTTCGCGGATCTTCGGCGGCTCGAGCCAGGGCGCGAAGGTATTCTTTTCATACGCAAAGACAATGAACCGTCGCTCCATGCGCACTTGAAAATGGGGATGAAGGAGGTTGCTTCTTTTCCCTTCAATGGCTTCGACTTCGCTGTTTATTCGTACATTGGCTAGAGGGGGAAGCTGCGGATAACCGATCATCTGAGTGGTAGAAAGAGCTCGGTAACGGCTTCGTTCTCAGCAACGTCCGGAAAGAATGTCATGCGCTGGCAATAGAGCGGAAAATCTCCCGGTTCCTCACCACTGGCCGGCAGCCAGTCCTTGTACAGGTACAACGCAGCGGGTTCGAGATTGTCGGCTGCACCCTCGACCCGCAGGACTGCACAGCGACCGGCCGGAATGCAGCCGTCCTTGATCGTTTCCCCGTTCGGCACGATGGGCTGGTCCGTTCCCGCGCATAAATCCAGGCGATAGTCTTCCGGCAGTGTCGTGTGCGGGTCAGAGTGGAATACGTTGAACGTCGGGCTGGCCGGCGGAATCAGACCGACACTGCGCCGCCAGGCAATGAAACGCTGGATCGTCGTACCGATCGTCGAGGGATCGCCTCGGTGTTCCATGATGGCGATGGGCGTTGTGGGTACCCTGCGGATCTGCACGTCGCTGGGCTGATAGGGCGTGGGCATGAAACGGTTCCTCGCAGTGTGCAATGGTGTGAAAGTGGTGTTCCAACGCTGCCAGTCGGGAGACTTGCGGAAACTCGACGGTTGTTGGCCCACGCGTTGTCGAAAGGCACGGGCGAAGGCGTCAGGCGCACCGTAACCGGCGCCCATGGCGATCTGCGTAATCGTTTCATGTTCGCGAAACGCCAGTTTGTAGGAGGCGCGCTTCATGCGAGCGAGTTGCACATAACGATTCAACGGCACACTGAACGTCGCCATGAACTGCCGATGAAAATGGTATTTCGAAAAAGCCGCGACGCCGCTCAACGTATCCAGGTCCAGGCAGTCATCAAGATGCAGGTCAATATAATCGAGCACCCTCTGCATCCGGGCCTGGTAGTGCTTTTGTGTGTCGGTCATGGTTCCTCCCGTCGAGGACACCAGCATGAGGCCGGCAAGCATAATGCGCTCGACTGATCTTGCTATCTTGAGCGGATATTACGTCTTGGCCGACGAATCGATCAGCAGGCTAAGTCGACGCTGAATCATGGCAGCAGACACAAAGCTTGTTGCCGTCGAGATCTCGAAAGTAGGCGCCGTAGTAGTCGGGGTGGTAGTGGGGTCTCAATCCAGGTTCTCCCTCACAAGTCCCGCCCAGTGCCAGAGCTGTTGCATAGCTGTTCCTGACGGCTTCCCGACTGGGCGCAAGCAGGGCCACCATCTGTCCGTTGCCGGGTTCGTTTGCCTTGCCGTCGAACGGTTTTCCAATCACGAAGATCGGGCGAGGTGAGCTCTCGGTAACCCAGCCAGCCCAGCCTTTGCTGGCATCGCGAAATTTCAACGTAAGGCCCAGCCCGGCCATGACCTTTGAATAGAACGCGAAGGCGCGATCAAAATCGGCGATACCTAGAAAAACATGAGAGATCATGATTGTGACCGTTTTGCCTGTGAGCGCGAAGGGGATATGAAACTCCAGCGTACGCTGCCACAGGAATCATCGCGCTGCCAAGGCCCGGCTGTTACGACGTTCTCTCAGCCCTTTTGCGCCGGGTCTGCCGGGCTTCGGTATCGACGACCAGCCAGATGCCGATGGCGGATATCGCCATGCCCGACGCCATCTGCCATGAAAGCGGTTCGTTGAACATGGCCCAGGCCCAGAGCATCGTAACGGGCGGGCTGAGGTACAGGACGCTGGCAACTCGGGTGGCCGTCGCGCGGCGCAGGCACAGCCAATAGAGTCCATAGCCACCCATCGTCGATAGACCCGCGGTCCACACTACGCTCAGTGCAAAGCCTGTGCTGGGCAGCGGCGCCAGGCTGCCATGGGCGCCCTCGACCAGGGCGAAGGCAAGGCCTGACACGCAACATTGCAACCACAGGTTGGGCAGCAGGCCCAGTGATTGTTCGGCGGTCAGATCCTTCTGCCACAGGGTCGCGACGGCGAGCGAGAGCATGCCAAGCAGCGGCAGCCCATAGGCCCACAACGGCGCATTGCCCCGCGCCAGCGCGCCCTGGGTCACCAGCATGGCACCGAGCAGACCGATGAGCAGGCCGACCCAGACCTGCCAGGCCAGTCGCTGTCTGAGCACGCCCGCAGCCAGCAGCGCCAGGCCCAGAGGCAATAGGTCGGCGACCAGTGCGGCCAGGCCCGCCGGTACACCCAGGGCAATGCCTTGGGTGATACCGGCCAGGTAGCCCGCCATCGCCAGCAAGCCGATGCCGGCATTTTTCAACAGCACCACACCTGAGGTTCGGCGTAGCTCCCTGGCGACGAAGGGGAACAGGACAAGCGTGACCACCACGCAACGCCAGAACACCACCAGCAGTGCTGGCGCGTAATCGATGGAAAAGCGCGCGCCGATGAAACCGGAGCTCCATGACAGAAGCAATGCGGCCTCGAGTAACGGCAATGGAATCAGCCAATACCAGGCGGGCCTGGGCAGGGACGTGCATGTCATCGATTTATTCGGGTTCATGACCACAGGCTACGAAACCCGGCTAATCTAATAAATCAAAATGTAATGCATCAGTCATTCACGAAGATTGAATCATGACGGCCATACTCGATATCGACTTGATACGGACTTTTCATGCGGTGGCGCGGATCGGGAAATTCAGTGCGGCGGCAGAACAACTGCACAAAAGCCCGGCGGCGGTCAGCGTGCATATCCAGCGCTTGGAAGCGGTCGCTGGCGGGCGGTTGCTCAATCGGGACAATCAGTCGGTATCCCTCACCGCGTTGGGCAAGCGTTTGCTCGTGGCGACCACGGAACTGCTGAGCACCCATGACCGGGTGCTGGCCGACCTGCACGGAACCCGTTTGGCCGGACGCATCACTTTGGGGGTGCCGGATGAATACGCAGACCATGTCATCCGCGACATCCTCCCGACGTTCGCCGCCGCGTGGCCTAACGTGGTGCTGGAGCTCAAGACCGCGCCAAGCTACGCGCTACGTGACCTGGTGCAGCGCGGCAAGCTCCAGGCAGCGGTCGTCGCGCAGCCGAAGGGGCCGTTGAGCTCAGAGGCGCAAGTGCTGGTTTCCACCACGCCGGTCTGGGTCGGTCCGGTCCACACGACGGTGGCCTCGATGGAGCCGCTGCCGCTGGCCGTGCATGCGGCGCAATGCCCTTATCGGCAAGCGATGATGGAGGCCCTGAGGCAAAGCGGCCGCAGGATCCGAGTCGTCCTGGAAAGCCCCTCCACCCAGGCCGTCAAGGCGTGCGTGGAGGCCGGGCTGGCGATCAGCCTGATAGACCGTGCGCGGGTGACGGATGCCATGCGGATCCTCGAAGACCTGCCGGTTATCGCGGAGCATGAGGTGGTGTTCATGCGCTCCCTGGCGTCACACGAGGATGAAGCCGTGAGCCTGCTATCTCGTGCGATGCAACAGTATTTTCGACTGTAGACCGGTGTGGGGGGCTGCACAGCAGCCCTCCACAATGAACGGATCAAGCCGACAACGGCGGCGTCCGAGGCGGAACCAGGCGTTTGGAGCCCGTCGCTTCAAACGCCGAAGCCAGTTGCAACAGCCTCGAATCATCATAGGCACGGCCAGCAAACGTCAGCCCGACGGGCATGCCGATGTCCGCCATGACGCCCATCGGCACGGTGACCGTGGGCACGCCCAGGTGGCGGATGGCGAGGTTGCCGTTGGCGACCCAGATCCCGTTGCTCCAGGCGATATCGGCAGACGTCGGGTTGACGTCCGCATCCGCCGGCCCGACATCGGCCACGGTCGGGAAGATCACCGCGTCCAGGCCCAGCCGCTGCATCCACTCTTCCAGATCGATTCGACGCGTCTCTTCAAGCCCGCGCAAGCCGTCGGGCAGGGTAGGGATCTGGTCCCAGGGCGTAATGCCCCGTTGGGCCATCTTCACGTATTTATCCATGCCGGCGGCCAGATCGTCTTCCCGGTTGGGCAGGGTGCCCGGGTCGTGGGGGAAGATTTTCGGGCCGTCGACGTCGGCCAGGCGATTCAACTTCGGATCACCGTTGGCCCGCAGGAAGTCATCGAATGCCCAGGCCGACAGGTCCCACAATTCGTGGTGCAGGAACTCCTTGGACACCAGGCCGCGAGTGAATACCGTCGGTGCGCCGGGACGATCGCCCTCGCAGTTGGATACCAGGGGGAAATCCACCTCGACCACTTCGGCACCGCAGGCCTCAAGGGCCTTGCGCGCTTGCTCCCAGAGGTCGATCACCGAAGGCCGGGTGATGATCCGCTGTCCCGTCGGGCCGCCGATGCCGGGAGCAGGGGCCGTGCCCGCTTCAGGATCGGCGTTGATGTACATCCGAGGCACGCCGAACCGAACGCCTGACAGCGCGGCTGGGCTGCTGGCAAGGCTCGGATACGAGACAGGACGAACCGAGGCGACGCTCGGAATCGGCACCCAGGGTTGCAGGCGCCACAGGTCGCCACGGGTGTCCGGGTCATCGGCTACCACCACGTCCAGCACTTCGAGCAGGTCGGCCATGGTCCTGGCGAAGGGCACGACGACGTCCATCGTCGGCGTCAGCGGCCAGTTGCCACGCACCGAGATCACGCCGCGCGACGGCGTATACGCACACAAGCCATTGTTCGACGCCGGACCGCGTCCGCTCGACCAGGTTTCTTCAGCAAGGCCGAACGCCGCGAAACTGGCGGCGGTTGCCGTACCCGCACCATTGGAGGAACCCGAGGCAAAGGGCGCGGTGAGGTAGTTACCGTTGTATGGGCTCTCGGCACGGCCATAGACCCCGCGCTGCATGCCGCCGTTCGCCATGGGCGGCATGTTGGTCTTGCCCAGGCAGATGGCCCCGGCGGCGCGCAGCCGCTCGATGGTGAACGCATCGCGATAGGCAACCAGGTCCTTGAACGCCGGGCTGCCGGACGCCGCAGTGAGCCCCTTGACCAGGTAACTGTCCTTGGCCGTATAGGGAATGCCGTCAAGCGGACCCAGGGTCTGGCCGTTGGCCCGACGGGCATCGCTGGCCTGGGCCTCCTTCAATGCGTCGGGGTTGCGAACTACCACCGCGTTGAGGGCCGTGGGCGTGTCGGGGCCGTCGTAGGCATCGATCCTGGCGAGGTAGGCCTGGACAAGCGCCACCGCCGTCGTCTGGCCCGACTCCAGCGCAGCGCGCAATTGGGCAATGGAGGCTTCGGTGATTTCGATCATGTTGTTAGCGCCGCGGCAGAGGGATGGCGGGGTGTTCGGGTCCATTGAAGTTGCTCCTGACACTTCAGGTCATCTCAAAGTGGATATTTATCGGTCTTTGCCACTGTACTACGGAATAACAATAAGGGGCAGCTCAGATTTGGCAGGGCTGTTTCTTCAACGAGCGCAAATTTGTCACCTTCAGACTTCGTTAAGAAACGGCCCCGATACTTTCTCCCAATAGCCCGAGGGAGAACCTTGACCCATGCCCGATTTCGACTGGAACATCCACTTGCCGCTGGCCTTTGGCGACGCCGGCCCACCAGTGCGCCACTTGCACCGGGCCCTGCCGGGACAACCTCGGCGAGCTGAGTTCGAAGCGTTCATCCAGCAGCGTTTTCGCCAGGTCCATGGCGCCGATATTCGTCACTTCATGCCGGAGCTGTTCGGCCTCGACGATGTCCACGGCACGCTCTGCGCAGCGGCTGGGGTGCGCCGGGCCGCACAGGGGCCGCTGTTCCTCGAACGTTACCTGGACAGTTCCATCGAGCCTTTGATCAGCGCCCCCGCCGAGCGTCCGGTGGACCGTGCCGGCATCGTCGAGGTGGGCAACCTGGCTGCCAGCGACACGGGAAGCGCCCGACTGAGCATCATTGCGATCACTTATCTGTTGGCCATGGGCGGCCTGGAGTGGGTCGCGTTCACCGGCAACATCGGCCTGGTCAACAGCTTCCATCGCCTGGGGCTCAAGCCTGTAACCCTGTGCCCGGCCGACCCGCAGCGTCTCGGCGAGGATCGCCACCTCTGGGGCCGCTACTACGAGAGCCAGCCATGGGTTCATGTCGGGAATATCCGCGCCGGTTTCATTCATCTGCGCAATACCGGCCTGTTCAATCGCCTGGGATTGCCGACGGACCTTGGAGAAACCAGCCATGTCGCCTGAGATGGAACGATTCAAGCGCACCCTGCGCGGTCACGCTGAACGCAGGGGCCATGTCGTGGCGCTGTGGGGCGACGGCTCGCAGCTCGACTACGCAACGCTTTATTCCGAAGTGGTGTACCGCCAGCAACGTCTGCGCGATGAACACATCAGCGTTGTCGCCCTGGCCCTGGACAACGGTATCGAACTGATGCTCTGGGACCTTGCCGCACTGTTCGAAGGGCTGACCTGCGTCATCCTGCCCGGTTTTTTCAGCCAGGCTCAACGTCGGCACTGCCTGGAACAGAGTCAGGCCGAGCGGGTGATTGCCGAGCCTGCGTTCGAAGCGGAGCTGCAAGCCGCCGGATACCAGCACGGCGGTGAATTCTGGCGGCGGCACTTCGACGGGACAAGCCGCCTGCCGGCGGGCACCGCCAAGCTGACGTTCACCTCCGGTACCACCGGCACTCCGAAAGGCGTTTGCCTGAGCGCCGACAGCCTGTTGCGGGTAGCCCGTGAACTGGAGCAGGCCAGCCAACCGGTCGAGGCCCGGCATCACCTGGCATTGCTGCCCCTGGCGATTCTGCTGGAGAACCTTGGCTGCTACGCGGCGTTGTATGCCGGAGCCAGGCTGAGCCTGCCCAGCCAGAAGACCCTCGGCATCCAGGGTGCCAGCGGGGTCGACCCCACGCGCCTGCTGGGGTGCCTGGCCGAGCGTCGGGCGCACAGCCTGATCCTGGTTCCGCAACTGCTGTTGATGCTGGTCACGGCCGCCGAACAGAAGATGTTCAACCCGCACATCGTGCGATTCGCCGCCGTTGGCGGGGCACGGGTGTCCCACGATCTGTTGCAACGGGCCCAGCGGGTTGGCCTTCCGGTGTTTGAAGGCTATGGGCTGTCGGAGTGCGCCTCGGTGGTCTGTCTCAATCGGCCCCAGGCTCATCGCGCTGGCAGTGTCGGCCAGCCTCTGCCCCATGTGGAGGTCCGCCTGGCCGATGACGGCGAAGTCATGATCAAGGGCACGACCCTGCTGGGTTACCTGGGTGAGCCCCTGCACACCAGCGAGTGGTGGCCCAGCGGTGACCTGGGTGAATTCGACGAAGACGGTTTTCTTTACCTGCGCGGTCGCAAGAAGCACCAGTTCGTGACCAGTTTCGGTCGCAACGTGAACCCCGAATGGGTTGAAGCCGAACTCACCCAGGGCGGTGACATCGCCCAGGCCTTCGTTTATGGCGAAGCCTTGCCCCATAACCATGCGCTGCTCTGGCCCGTCCGCGCCGATTGCACTGATCAAACCCTGGAACTGGCCGTGGCCAAGGCCAACGACACGTTGCCCGATTACGCCCGGGTCCATCGCTGGACACGCCTGGATCAACCCTTCAGCGCTGCCAACGGCATGCTCACCGCCAATGGCCGGCCACGCCGGGATGCCATTGTCGAGCATTACCGGGCGCAGCTCACTTCATCTATCTTGTCCGAGGAGTCCCCGTCATGAGTTTTTTTGACACGTTGCAAGGAGTCACCCAGCAAGAGCGCCAGACCCTGTTCAATCTGCCGATCATCCGTGATGCCCTCGACGGCCAGGTCAGCCTGGCCAGTTACCGGGGATTCCTGATCCAGGCGTATTACCACGTGCGCCATACGGTGCCGTTGATGATGGCGTGCGGGGCGCGCCTGCCAGCGCACCTGGAGTGGCTGCGCAAGGCCGTGTGCGAATACATCGACGAAGAGTACGGCCACGAGCAATGGGTGCTGGATGACATCGCCGTGTGCGGTGGCGATAAGGATGCGGTGCGCAACGGCCAGCCATCGTTGCCCATCGAGCTGATGGTCAGTTACCTCTATGACTTGATTGCCCGGGGCAACCCGGTGGGCCTGTTCGGCATGGTCAATGTGCTCGAGGGCACCAGTATCGCCCTGGCGACCCATGCCGCCGACAGTATCCGCCAGCGCCTGGAACTGCCGCCCACGGCGTTCAGCTACCTCAGCTCCCATGGTTCGCTGGACATCGAGCATATGCAGACCTATCGCGGTTTGATGAACCGATTGGACGATCCGGCGGACCAGGCTGCGGTGATCCACGCCTCCAAGGTGGTGTACCGGTTGTACACCGACATGTTCCGGGGTTTGCCTCGTGACGGGGAGCATGAACATGCGCCTGTGTGATGCGCGTGTCGTGCTGACGGGTGCCAGCGGCGGAATCGGCCAGGCCATCGCCGCCGCCTTGTGCGCCAGTGGTGCGCGGGTGCTGGCCGTGGCCAGGCATCGTGAAGCCTTGCAGCCCTTGCTGGAGCGCTACCCGCAGCATTTGTTCTGGGTCGGTGCCGACCTGACCTTCCTGGCCGACCGACGCAAGGTACTGGTCGCCGCCGAGGCCCAGGGTGGCATCAACCTGCTGATCAATGCCGCTGGCGTGAACCACTTCGCGATGCTCGAACAACTCGACGACAGTGAAATCAACGCCATGCTGGCGTTGAACATCAGCGCGCCGATCTGCCTGACCAAACTGTTCTTGCCGCTGCTCAAGCAGGCCGACAGCGCGATGGTGGTCAACGTCGGTTCGACCTATGGATCAATCGGCTACCCGGGCTATGCCAGCTACTGCGCGAGCAAGTTTGCCTTGCGCGGTTTTTCCGAAGCCTTGCGCCGGGAACTGGCCGACACCCGTGTCGGGGTGCTCTACGTGGCGCCCCGGGCCACCCGTACCGCGATGAACAGCCCGGCGGCCGACGCGCTCAACCAGGCGCTCAAGGCCAACGTCGACGACCCGCAAACCGTGGCGACCGCAGTGGTCCACGCCATCGTCGGTGACCGTCGCGAGCTCTACCTGGGTTGGCCCGAACGCTTTTTCGTCGGCCTCAACAGTCTGCTGCCCAACCTGGTGGACCGAGGCCTGCGCAAGCAGTTGCCGCTGGTCCGCCGCCTCAGTCACAAACCCGAAAACGAGCACCTCAAGCCATGAAACAAATCCTCGCTTGCCTATTGATCGGCACTTTGAGCCAAAGCGTCTGGGCGTTGGAGGCTGCCGACCAGCAACGCCTGGGCGACATCCAGCAGAACTGGGCACACATTCAATACGAGTTGCCCGAGGGCCAACGGGCCGAGGCGTTCGAAAAACTCGCGACCCAGGCCGCGGCGTTCAAGCAGGAGCGCCAGTCGCTGGCCGAAGCCTGGATCTGGTCTGGCATCGTCAACAGCAGTTGGGCCGGGGCCAAGGGCGGGCTCGGTGCGCTGGGCAAGGTCAAGGAAGCCAAGGGCGACCTGGAAAAAGCCCTGGCCCTGGACGCCAAGGCCCTGCAAGGGTCGGCTTACACCAGCCTTGGCGCACTCTACGACCGGGTGCCGGGCTGGCCCCTGGGTTTCGGCGATTCGGACAAGGCCGAGCAGTTGCTCAAGCAGGCCTTGCAACTCAACCCGAACGGCATTGACAGCCTGTACTTTTGGGGGGATCACCTCTACCGTCAAAAGCGTTACAGCGAAGCCAGGGCGGCGTTGCAAAAAGCCTTGCAGGCAGCGCCGCGGCCGGGTCGGGAAACGGCTGATGCCGGGCGCCGCAAGGAGATCGACGCTTTGCTGGTGGATGTGAACAAGCAACTGAACTGACAGGAGCGGGTGTGCGTTTATTACTGATCGAAGATGACGTGGCCTTGGGCGAAGGCATCCACCAGGCCCTGAGTCGTGAAGGCTATACCGTCGACTGGTTGCAGGACGGCAGCAGCGCCTTGCATTCGCTGCTCAGTGAAACCTTCGACCTGGCGGTACTTGACCTGGGCCTGCCACGGATGGACGGCCTGCAAGTGTTGCGGCGCTTGCGTGACAGTGGCTCCAACCTGCCGGTGCTGATCCTTACCGCCCGGGATGCCACCGAGGATCGTATTGCCGGGTTGGACGCCGGGGCCGACGATTATCTGGTCAAGCCCTTCGATCTGGCGGAACTCAAGGCCCGGCTAAGGGCCTTGTTGCGCCGTAGCGCCGGCCGCGCCCAGGCGTTGATCGAACATGCTGGCATCAGCCTGAACCCCGGCACCCAGCAAGTCAGTTACCAGGGCAAACCGGTGGCCCTGACGCCCAAGGAGTATCAGTTGCTCCATGAACTGCTCTCGCCGCCGGGCCGCGTCATGACCCGCGATCATCTGATGCAGCTGCTCTACGGCTGGAACGAGGAGGCCGAGAGCAACACACTGGAAGTGCACATCCATCACCTGCGCAAGAAGTTCTCCACCGACCTGATACGCACCATTCGCGGTGTCGGTTACCTGGTGGAGGAGCATCGATGAGTTCGATCCGGCGTCGCACCCTCACGTTGATTCTCGGCCTGCTGTTCCTTGGCCTGTTGATCATCACCGTATTCAACCTGCATGACAGCAACCACGAAATCGCCGAGGTCTACGATGCCCAGTTGGCGCAGAATGCCCGGTTGTTGCAGGGCGTGATGCGCATGCCGATGGCGAGCAAGGAGCATGCCGAGCTGTATCAGGCATTCAATTCGGCGTTGGGGCAGGCGGTGCCGAAAGTCGACGGCCATCCCTATGAAAGCAAGATCGCCTTTCAAGTCTGGAATTCACAAGGTTCGGTGCTGGTGCATACGTCCAGTGCGCCGTCTTTTACCTCGCCGCCGAGTGCGCCCGGTTTCAGTGAGATCGTGGACCAGAAGAACCGTAAATGGCGGGCATTCGTCCTGGACGATGCGCAATATGGCTTGAAGATCTGGGTGGGTGAGCGCGACGACGTGCGTGCCGACCTGGTCGACCGGATTGTCCGTCACACCGTCGTGCCCAACCTGATCGGCAGCGTTCTGCTGGCCGCGGTGATCTGGCTGGCCATCGGTTGGGGGCTCAAGCCCCTGGTCGATATGGCGGCCAAGTTGCGCGCCAGGCATCCCGGCTCACTTGACCCCCTGCAAATGATGCCGCTTCCTACCGAGCTTGAGCCCATGCAGGCGGCACTCAACCGTGTATTGGCGCAGATCCAGGAGGTGATGGGCCGTGAACGGCGTTTCATCGCCGACGCCGCCCACGAGATGCGCACGCCCTTGGCGGTGCTGCGGGTGCATGCGCAGAACCTGATGGAGGCGGGGAGCGAGCAAAGCCGTCGCGAGTCCCTGGAACACCTGATCGCCGGGGTCGATCGCACCACGCGCCTGGTCAATCAACTGCTCACCATGGCGCGGCTTGAACCGCAGACAGGCGTTCCGACGCCTGCGGTCATCGACCTGCCGGCCACGGTTCGTGCGAGCCTGGTTCAACTGACTCCCTGGTTGCTGAGCAAGGGACTCGAGCCGGTGCTGGATGTCAGCGAGAATATCGGCCCGGTTCGCATCGACCCGGTGGCCATCGACATTGCCTTGAACAACCTGGTGACCAACGCGGCCAATTTTTCTCCGGCCAACGGCACGATCACCGTACGGCTGGCCAGGAAGGGCGACCACTACGAGCTGTCAGTCGAAGACCAGGGGCCGGGTATCGACGAGGCCGAGCGTGAGCGGCTCTTCGAGCGGTTCTACAGCCGTGGCAACGATCAGGGGGCCGGGTTGGGGCTGACGATCGTACGCACTATCGCCGAGCGCCTGGGTGGTCAGATCCGGCTGGAGAATCGGGCCGAAGGCGGGTTGTGCGCGACCTTGGAGATTTGTCGCTTTTAGCACCTATCAACGATTTTGCCTCAGTGGCCCCGTCGGTTTTCCAATACCGTGAACAGCATCATGCCGGCCAGCATGGCCAAGGCGAATACGATGGCTTGCCAGTGACCGGTCAGCAGCATGGCCACGGCGGGGCCTGGGCAGATGCCGGCGATGCCCCAGCCGATGCCGAACAGCAGGCCGCCGCCGATCAGGCGTCGGTCCAGTTCACGCTTGGCCGGTAATTGCATGGGACTTCCCAGCAACGAGTGGCTGCGTTGGCGTGCCCAGGTCAGCGGGACAATGGCGGTGCCAATCGCGCCGATCATCACCAGGGCCAGGGAAGGGTCCCAGGCACCGGCCAAGTCCAGGAACGCCAATACCTTTCTCGGGTTGGTCATGCCCGCCAGGAGCAGGCCGAAACCGAACAGCAGGCCGGCCATGAACGCCGTGAGTTTGAGCATGTTCAGCCCCCCAGCAAGTGACGCAGGACAAACACTGTGACGAAGCCGCTGAACATGAAGCAGGCGGTGGCTACCATGGAGCGCGGCGAAAGCCGCGATAGGCCGCACACGCCATGACCACTCGTGCAGCCTGAACCGTAGCGGGTGCCGACGCCGACCAACAGGCCCGCGAGGATGAGCCCCAACACGCCGCTCTGGAATTCGATCGGTGGAAGGCTGGCAAACACCCCCCATAAAAGTGGCGCGACCAGCAGGCCAAGGAGAAACAGCGCTTTCTCACTGATGCCCTCGCCACCCCGTTGCAGGAGGCTGCCAATCAAGCCGCTGACGCCCGCGATGCGCCCATTGGCGACGACGAACAGACTGGCCGCCAGGCCGATCAGCATGCCGCCTGCAAGGGCGGACCATGGCGTGAAGTTGAGCCAGTCGATGTTCATGGCGCTTCTCAGGCAAAAAGTGATTGAGGCCGAGCGATTCGGGCATGTACCGGGAGGATAGCCGACAATGCATTTGAGCACTGGGGGCTACAGGCTTGTTCCCGATGCGGGTGCGGCAGGCAAGGGCTCGGACAAGCGCACTCGAATCCTTGCGCAGGCAACGCGTGCCAAGCCTCGGCGAATGTGGTGCCCGAGCGTCTCATCGAGCAAGGAGTCCCATGCCCGCGGGTCAGTCATTGCCGATCACGCCCTCAGCCGACCTGCTGCGGTGCGACCACCCACACGCTGCAGGGCATCTTGTACAGCAGGCCTTCCACGGTACTGCCGATCAGCTTGTCCAAGCTGCCGTAGCGCACGCGCCCCATGACAATGACATCAATGTCATGGGATGCGGCGTAGCTGGCCAACACCTTGGCCGGGTCTCCCATGATCATGCGCCGTTGGTCCGGGGCGATGCCGTTGCGTTCGGCCAGTGCATCGAAGGCCGCGCCCTGGGATTCGTAGAGCTGGCGGGCCAGGGTCGAGGAGAAGAACAGCGAGCCGTTGCCATAACCGTATTCGGCGGCGGTAATGGACGAGAGGTCATAGGCGTAGATGACTTCCAGCGTCGCGTCGCAACTGGTGGCCAGCTTGTTGGCTTCGCTCAGGATCCGGTCATTGAGGCCTTCGTAACGCCCGTCCTGATGAAACGGATCGATGGCCGCCAGGATCTTGCGCGGACGAGCGTGGACGACCTTGTTGACGAAGTGCAGGGGAACTTCGCATTCGCGCAGCAGATGCACGTCCAGCGGTGTGAACATCAATCGGGAAAACCAGGACTCAGGATCCACCGACTTGATCAGCGCATCCATGGGCGCTTCCTTGAGGTGGACCAGGATCTCCTGCAAGGGGCGCTCGACCCACGTTACTTCTGTCGTGACCTCGATACCGAGTTTGCGCAGCGGCCTGGCCTGTTCCTCCAGCCAGTGCCGATGGCGCTCAATGTAGCCCAGGCGCATCTGCTCCAGTGCTTGCTCGTTGACCAGGCCGGCCGTGGCCAGGCCTTCGAGGTAGTCAAACGCGACAATATGCAGCGCGGCGCCTTCGGCCTTGGCCAGCGCGGCCGCCCGGTCGAACGCCGGGCTGTGTTCCATCAGTGGCGAGACGACCAGCATCAAGCGTGATTGCGTAGACATGACAAACCTCCCGGGCAAGGACCTGTTGGCACCGGGCGAGTGTTCGCGCGGCGTGGTGTCTGTCATTGATCATGAGCGCCACGGCGCCTGGTAACTTGATTTGCATCAAACACACTTCAAAGCGTGCATCGAAGGCCGCGGCGGCGAGTCAATCGCGCTATGTTTGAGTATGAACAGCCGCCTCAGGTCATGAGCGCAACCGGCTCTGGCCCCTGGATCAGTGGTGGGCGAAGTTTCGCCGGGTATGTGATCCCCGGCCAGGTGCTGGCAACGTTGGCGATGTGGGCGGGGCTGTTGCTCCCCTGTTTGTCAGCCTGAATGATGGCCGTTTGATGAAGATCAAGTCCTGTCCCTGGCAGGCGTCCATTCTGGAACCCTCAATCCTTTAAGTGGCTGTCGCCACGTGCCGAGGTGTTCCATGTCCCAGACTCAACGTTTGTTGCTATTGGCCCCTGACGCCATGATCCGTACGACGGCGTTCGACCGCGCCACCGAGTTGGCCCTGGCGTTGGACCTGCCCCTGCACATTGTGGCGATCGACTACCTGGAGCTGCTCTCGGTGGCCGGCCTTTTCGCCCCGGAGCAGGTCAGGCAAGCGCGTGAGGGCTATCTGGAAACCCATCGACATTGGTTGTGGCAACAGGCCGAACTGGCGCGCCGGCACGGCGTCGAGGTGACCTGTGAGGTAGTTTGGAGCAAGGATGCCTTTCAAGCCTTGCAGCAATACGTCAAGGAGATGCCGATGGCCTTGATCATCAAGGATGCGCAGCCGGAACCGGCGATGAAACGGGTTTTCTTCACGCCCCTGGACTGGCGTTTGCTGCGTGACTGTCCCGTGCCGGTGCATCTGGTCACGGACTCCCGTCACCCCCGGCCTCGGCGGGTCCTGGCGATTGTCGACGTGCTGCGCAGCGAAGAGCAGGACCTGGTGTTCAACGACCGGATCGTCGACGCCGCCGTCAAACTGGCTGAACAATGCAACGCCCAGGTCGAGTTGCTGCACGCCTTCGATTGGACGGCCGTCTACGCCGCAGATATGGGCATTGGTGCGCTCCCTCTCGCCACCGGGCTCTACGAAACATTGGGCCAGGCGCAGCATGAGGTGTTCGAATCCCTGGCCGAGCGGCATGGCGTCCCGCCACAGCAGCGCCACTTCATCGAGGGGGCGCCGCTGAACAGCATTTGCACGTTCGCCGCCGATCACCAGGTTGATGTCATCGTCATGGGTACCACGGCGCATCGTGGCTTGGACAGGCGCCTGGGCACCACCGCCGAACTCCTGCTGCAACGGGCGCCTTGCAGCGTATTGGCGATCAAGCCGCAAGCATGATGGGATCAACACTGGCGCGAAGCCGTACCAAGGCCTCGCGCCAGCGTACTGGTTAGCTAGATGTAGAGGCGGTGAATGACCTGGCGGGGGTCGTCGGGATCGCTGTGGGTTTCAAAACCCAGGCTGTGGGCCAGGTCCCGCATCGGGGCATTACTGGCGGCGTCGACGGAGTACATCTGGCGCAAGTCGTTTTTACGCGCGGCGTCGATCAGATGTTCCATCAACAGCGTTCCCAGCCCCAGATGCTGCCAGGGGTCGGCGACTGTCACCGCGCACTCGCATTCGTGTTCCTGGGTCACGCAATAGCGGCTGACCCCGATCTCGATCAATTCGCCGTTGTCATGGACCAGGGCGATGTAGGCCATGCGCGTCTTGCAGTCGACTTCCATCAACTGATCGAGCAGTGCCGCGCCTGGTTCGTTGATCTGGGCCAGGAAGCGCATGTGCCGGGACTCCGGCGACAGGCGCATGATGAAGTCGTACTCGCGCTGGCGGTCCTGTTCCCGAAGCGGTCTGATCAGCACATGCCGGCCGTCCTTGAGTGCCTGGATCCAGTGCTTGCCGCTGATGCTGGCATACAGGGCAGCGGCGCGTTCGTTGTGGTCTTTGACGGTGAGCATGGTGCGATCCTCCCTCGGACGTGCACGTGCGGTGCGGTAAAAAGCTAGGTAATCGGTACTGTTCTACGCCCGCCACGGCGAACGATTCTGATCTGGATCAGTGCCTGGGTATCCGTCCGTCGATTGGCCCGCGCTTGATTCCGATCAAACCGCTTGAGCGCTTACGCTCGACTTCACCGCCCGTCAGGCCAATGGGCAGGCACAGTTCAAGTGCGCTGCAATTGCAAGCGCAGCAGGCACGCTCCTCCAAGACTCTTGAGATAAAGGGGGGCATGGGAACCTGAGGATGTGTTCGCAACGAAACGACAGGCACCATCGCCTGGGGAGGCTTTCCAATGACTCAGAGTCCCTCATTGCAAACGGTCTTGAAGAACCGATGCGCCGCAGGACAAGGGCTGGTGGAACATTTGCTCAAATACGCTCAGAGGCCTGAGGTGATCATCCTGGCCTTGCCTCGCGGTGGAGTTCCGGTGGCTTACGAGGTGGCCACTGCCCTGCGGGTCGATCTGGACCTGATGCTGGTACGCAAGCTGGGCGTGCCGTCCAGGCCTGAATTTGCCATGGGCGCCATTGCCGGCGGCGGCATACAAATCCTGAATGACGATGCGCTTCGTGCTCATTCGATCGATCAAGCCAGTTTTGACGCCGTGGTCGCGCGGGAGACCCAGGAGCTGTCGCGGCGTGAGCAGGCGTATCGGGGCACTCGTCCATCTATGCAGCTCAAGGACCGAGTGGTGATCCTGATCGACGATGGCCTGGCGACCGGGGCTTCGATGATGGCGGCGATCCACGCGGTGCGAATGCAAGCCCCTTCGCGCATCGTCGTCGCCGTGCCGGTTGGTCCGCTTGAAACGGTGGAGGCACTGCGCAGCGAAGTGAATGAGGTGATTTGCCCGCTTATGCCTGATTGGATGGTTTCAATTGGCTATTGGTATGAGGACTTTTCGCAGACCTCGGATGAAGTCGTTGTCGATTTGTTGGCACGAGCCTGGCAACGAGAGGCCCATGACCACCATTCCAGCCGCTCGCCAGTTCCATAAAAGAGGCCCCTCGAAGAAGTTGCAGTGCCGCCGCTGGGCGCTTGATCGGTAAGAGTGGGGCAAAGTCTTCAGGGGGCAGGGTCTGCCTTTCCAATAGGCCCATGTTCATTCAGTGAGGATGGCTACACTTCTGTGCAGCGGCAAAGACATGCCATTACCACCACGGAAGACTGATCACGATGAAAGGCTCTGCGTTCCAATCACTCGGTTGCGCCGAGTGCCGTAACCATGAGGCGCTGGGATTTGATTTCACCATGGCCTTCCAGCCGATCTTCAATGTCCGAACGCGCGCGGCGTTTGCCTATGAGGCGTTGGTCAGGGGCGTCAATGGCGAGTCGGCAGGCTACATTCTGGGGTTGGTGAACGACGGCAACCGCTACCGATTCGATCAGGCATGTCGCGTGAAGGCCATCGAAGAAGCGGCAAGATTGGGCATTCTGGACATCCCCGATTGCTTGCTGAGCATTAACTTTCTGCCCAACGCGGTGTACCGGCCCGAGACCTGTATCCGGGCCACCCTGGAAGCTGCGCGCCTGACAAATTTCCCGCCGGACAGGCTCATGTTCGAAGTCACCGAAGGCGAAAGGGTGGACGACCCGGATCATCTCAAAGCCATTTTCGCGGAGTATGAGCGTCAAGGCTTCACGACTGCCATTGACGATTTCGGTTCTGGCTATTCGGGCCTTAACTTGCTGGCCATGTTCCAGCCCCAGGTGCTGAAGATTGATATGGCGTTGACCCGCACTATCGATCAAGACCCCGTCAAGCAAGCGATCGTTGAAGGCATCATCCTGGTCGCCAGGCGCCTGGGGATTCTGGTTATCGCCGAAGGTGTCGAGACCCGTGCGGAAAGCTCGACGCTATCAGGCATGGGGGTTGAACTGATGCAGGGGTATCTGTTCGCACGGCCTGAGGTCGGACGGCTTTCGGCTGGCAGCTTTGATTAGTTTTTTTTTGCGATTCCAAGGATATCAATTGTCAGAAAGCACCATTGGAAGGCAACAGGACGCCGCCGCACTACAGCAGTTCTTCCACAGCGCTAACGTCAGAACGGCCCCAGCTTGAGCGGGTACTCAATGACGATATACAGCCGGTCGATGTCATCGCCGCCCTGGCTGCTGTTGGCGCGATGGGTGACATGGGACAGTTGCAACGACAGGTCCTTGGCCGGGCCTGACTGCACGATGTAGTGCAGGTCCAGATCGCGCTCCCAATGGCGTCCGCCGTCCCCCTGTTGTGGACGGTAGTCGCCGGTGTCGCTATCGAACGGGTTGTAGGCACCGCCTTGGGGGGCATGGCTGCCATCGATCCCGCGTCCAGTCACATAGCGGGCCATGAAGCGCAGGCCGGGGATGCCCAAGGTGCCCAGGTCAAGGTCGTAGCGCGCTTGCCATGAGCGCTCGCCGGGGCCGTTGAAGTCGGCATATTTGATCGAGTTGGCCAGGTAGATGGAGTCGCCGCCGACGAAATCGAAGGGCGTGTCGCCGTTGATTTTCTGATAGGCCAGGGTGAACGCCTGGGCATTGAGCCGGTATTTGCCGCTCAGGCTATAGGCGGTGGTGTCGATAGCCCCGGCGACGGCTTTGCCATAGTCGCGGGTGTGGTAGAGGTTGCCGTCGAGGAACAGCTCGCCAAGCGTAGTGTGCAGGTTGGCGTAGTACTGGCGCCAGGTATCGCTCAGTTCGGAGGCATAGAGCGCACCGCCGAGGGCTTGGCCGGTGAGCAAGTCGGCGCCGATGAAATCGATGGCGCCGTGGCGCGTCGTTGCCCCATAGCCGGAAAAATCGCCCTTGCTGGTTGAGGCGTCCTGATTCTTGAACGCGCTGAAGTGACCCGCTTGCAGGTTCACCCCTTCGAACTCGCGGCTGGAGAGCAGCAGGCCGCTGGCGTATTCCGGTTGCAGGCGCTTGTCTGCGGTGTCGAATACCGGACTTTCCACGGTCATTTCGCCGACCGCCAGGGTGGTGCGAGAGGTGTTGAATTTCAGCGCGCCACCCGCGCTGGAATACTGGTCTTCGCTTCGCCCATCCTCATCCAAGGGCAATAATCCCGTTCCGGAGTGTCCCTTGCCGCCGTCCAGTTTCAGACCCAGGAATGCGTGGGCATCGATGCCTACGCCGATCGTACCGGGAGTGAAGCCGGACTCGAACGAAGCGATGAAGCCTTGGGCCCATTCCTGTTTGTAGCTTTTGCCAGCTGGGGCCTGGGTGCGATAGTCATTGTTGAGGTAGAAGTTGCGGCTGAGGATTTCAAGCCTTGCCCCGTCCAGAAAGCCAGGTGCGCTTTGTGCGGGTTCTGCCGCCATCGCCGACGCGGTGCTGCCTGTGAGCACGGCGAGCAGCCAGAACGGTTTCAAGGTAGCGGTTGAGTATTGTGGTGCAGGCAACATGCTTCGTTTCCGTGTGAGATGGGCGGGCGAAGGGGCTACGCACAGCCAGGTGTGTAGGGTTGAGCACGCAATTGCCGGCAACGCCAGGCAAATGGATTGATGCCTTCGCTGTGGGTGAAGATGTGGCAAAAGTGCGCCTGATCGCAGAACCCGCATTCCAGGCTGATTTGCGTCAGGGTCAGGTCGGTCTCTCGGATCAGTTGTTTGGCCCGGGCGATGCGCTGGCTACGGATCCAGGCCTGAGGGGACTGACCGGTGCTGCACTTGAAGGCTCGGGAAAAATGACTGCGGGACAGGGCGCAGGCCTTGGCCAGCTCAGCGATTTCCAGGGTGTCGCTCAGGCCGTCGAGAATCATTTTCTTGACCAGGCTTTCGCGCCAGGGAGACAAGCCACCAGTAGCGGATTTGCGCGTTGGATTGATGGGCGCCTTGACGGTGGTGTGCGATGGATGAGCCATGACTAAGATTCCGTGTCAGTGGGAAATGCCCGGCGCACCGCACGGTGGGCTGGCAGCTTCCCGCTTGAGAAAACAGGTCTGAGCAGAGGGCTTCATTCTTGGACGCGGAGCGCGGGCATGCGAGTTAAACGTTGTTAATTGCGTTCGGGTGCGGCGCCGAGCGCGCACTCATTCAGCACATGGCTGCAATTTTTGCGCTGTGAGGCGAGTGCATGATGACCTTCTCCGGCTGGCGTATGGGTGGCCGTTCTTCCGACTCGATCAAGGTGAAGGTATGAAGCATTCTCTGGTGTGCGCACTGCGCGGAGCGGGCCTGGCATTGGCGCTGACATCGTTGGACGCCCTGGCCCAGGCGCCGCTGCAGGCCACTCAAGTTCCCGGTTATTACCGCCTGGCGGTGGGCGACTACGAAGTGACGGCGCTGTTCGACGGCTACAACGATCTGTCGCCCAAGCTGCTCGAAGGCCTGAGCCAAAGCCAGATCCGCGCCTTGCTCGCCCGTCGCTCGATTGAAACACCGGGAGTGCAGACCGCGTTCAATGCTTTTCTGGTCAATACCGGTCAGCAACTGATCCTGGTGGACACCGGTGCCGGTCAGTGCATCGGCGCCACGGCTGGAATGCTCTCGGCGAACATGCAGGCCGCCGGTTATCGTCCGGAGCAGGTCGATGCCATCCTGCTTACTCATTTGCATCTGGATCACGTGTGCGGGCTGGTCGACGACAAGCAGCAACCGCTGTTCGCCAACGCTACGGTCTATGCGGCGAAGGCAGAAGCCGATTACTGGCTCGATCCCCAGGCGATGGCCAAGGCACCCGCCGGTGCCCGGGAGTTCTTCAAGATCGCTCAGGATTCCACCGCGCCTTATGTGGCAGCCGGCCGCTTCAAGACCTTCGCCGGCGGCCAGTCACCGCTGCCCGGTGTCGATGCCGCGCTGGAGCCAGGGCACACGCCGGGTAGCACCACGTACCGCTTTACCTCCCAACGCCAGAGCATCCTGTTCATGGGCGACCTGGTGCATAACCTGGCGGTGCAGTTCGAGCATCCCGAGGTATCGATTCGTTTCGATGTCGACAATAAACGGGCGATCAAGAGCCGGGCCAAGGTGTTCAACGAGGCAGCCACCGCCAAGACCTGGGTGGCGGCAGCACATCTGCCGTTTCCAGGCATGGGGCATATCAGTGCAGTGGGCGGGCACTTCCAGTGGGTGCCGGTCGAGTATGGGCCTTATCAACGGGCAGCCAAGGTGCCGATGATCGAATGAAATCCGATTGCTTGCGCCGATAAAACAGGCCTTGCTTCACTGCCGGAACAATAATCGATCTTCAACACCCGAGAGTCGGCGTCAGCGTGTTTCGACCTGAGCCCTGACGTCGACCCAATGTCGGTAATTAACCCCCACCCAACCTGACTACCACTCGCCACCGTGACGGGTAGAGCAGAGTGCTGGCCATTTGTCAGCCAGCTAGCCCGCGCGTTCTTGACAATCAATCTGCTTGGGCAAATACTCGCGTCCATATTCATATATATGACTAGATAACAAGGTGAATAAGGTCGATGAAAGCTCTCTCCAGCGATGTCCGTCTGCCGCTCTATCAACGTTTGCGCGACCAATTGGCCGAGCAGATCGCCAATAATCGCTGGCGCCCGGGGGAGGCGATCCCGACTGAGGCTGCGTTGTCGGCAGAGTATCAATTGTCCACCGGTACTGTGCGCAAGGCTGTCGATGCGCTGGTCAACGAGGGCATCCTGGAGCGTCAGCAAGGGCGCGGTACTTTCATTCGTCGACCGCAGTTCCAGTCGTCGCTGTTCCGTTTTTTCCGCTTTCAAAGTGCATCGGGCGAACGTCGGGTTCCCGAGAGCCGCATCCTGTCCGTAGAGCCGGTGGCCGCGCCTTCGGCGGTGGCCCAGGCGCTGGGGCTGCCGGTGGATGCACCGGTCATCCGCATTGTGCGAGTGCGTCTGCTGGAGGTGAAACCGGTGCTCGCCGAGGAAATCTGGCTACCCCGTAGCTGCTTCCAACCCTTGCTCGAAATCGACCTGAGTCAACAGGGCCCGCTGCTCTATCCCATCTACGAAGAAACCTGTGGCCAGGTCGTCGCCTATGCCGAAGAAACCCTTACCGCCGAATCAGTGAATGAGGTGCACGCAAGATTGCTGCAGGTGCCGGTCAACAGCCCTGTGGTGGTGATTGAGCGCCTGGCACGTGACTACGCCGGCAATCCCCTGGAGTGGCGACGCTCTCGCGGGCATGCCGAGCACTTCCGCTACAGCGTGGAAATTCGCTGACGCGGCCCGGCTAGGGGCGTCCAGCGGCGAGTGGGTCGCCGCTGTCTTTATCGTTTTGTTTGCCATGACTGGCCCTGTAGCGGCGCGGTTCGCTCTCGGCTGCCTTTCGTTCCACTTATAAGGATAAGAAGCATGTTCAGTTGGTATCGCCAAGTCACTGCGCGGGAGCGCAAAACGTTTTGGGCCTGTTTCGGTGGATGGTCGCTCGACGCCTTGGAAGTACAGATGTTCGGCCTGGCGATACCGGCGCTGATCGCCGCGTTCGCCCTGACCAAGGGCGATGCCGGGTTGGTCAGCGGCGTGACCCTGGTCACTTCGGCCCTGGGCGGTTGGGTCGGCGGGACGCTGTCGGACCGCTACGGTCGGGTGCGCACGTTGCAATGGATGATCTTGTGGTTTTCGTTCTTCACCTTCCTGTCGGCGTTCGTCACCGGCTTCCACTCGTTGTTGATCGTCAAGGCGCTGCAGGGCTTCGGGATCGGCGGGGAGTGGGCCGCCGGTGCGGTATTGATGGCCGAGACCATCAACCCAAAATACCGCGGCAAGGTCATGGGCACCGTACAAAGCGCTTGGGCGGTGGGTTGGGGGCTGGCGGTCGGCGTCTTCACGCTGATCTACTCCCTCGTGCCGCAGGACATGGCCTGGCGGGTGATGTTCGTCGTGGGCCTGCTGCCGTCGTTCCTGATCATCTGGGTGCGGCGCAACGTTGAAGAGCCCGACAGTTTCCAGCGGCTGAAAAAAGACAACGTCATTCCCCAGAGTTTCTTCAAATCCCTGGCCGGCATCTTTCGTCCCGAGTTGATCCGTGTGACCTTGTTTGGCGGGTTGCTGGGGCTGGGTGCGCACGGCGGTTACCACGCCGTGATGACCTGGCTGCCGACTTTCCTCAAGACCGAACGCAACCTGTCGGTGCTCAACTCCGGCGGCTATCTGGCGGTGATCATCTTCGCCTTCTGGTGCGGCTGCGTGGTCAGTGGCTTGTTGATCGATCGCATTGGTCGTCGGAAAAACATCGTGTTGTTCGCGCTGTGTTGTGTGGTCACCGTGCAGTGCTATGTGTTCCTGCCGTTGACCAACACCCAGATGCTGTTCCTGGGGTTCCCGCTCGGCTTCTTCGCGGCCGGTATTCCGGCGAGCCTCGGGGCGTTTTTCAACGAATTGTACCCGGCGGATGTGCGCGGCGCCGGCGTGGGGTTCTGCTACAACTTCGGCCGGGTGCTCTCGGCGGTGTTCCCGTTCCTGGTCGGCCACATGAGCGATTCCATGTCCTTGGGCTCGGCCATTGGCATCGACGCCGGGATCGCCTACGGCGTGGCGGTGATCGCGGCGCTGTGCCTGCCGGAAACCCGTGGCCGCAGCCTGGAAGCCACTGTTGCATCTGCGCCTGTGGTTGAGCGTGACAGCCAGGGCGCCCGGGCCTGATTTTCCTTATTGTCGATAGATGAGCCTCATGCCTGATACCTGTACTAAACCGATCACCGGCATTGACTGCCACGCCCACGTGTTCAGCCGCGAGCTGGAGCTGGCCGCTGTCCGGCGCTACACACCTGACTATGACGCCACGCTCGCTCAATACCTGAGCCACCTGCACGCCCACGGCTTGAGCCATGGCGTGTTGGTGCAGCCGAGCTTTCTCGGCACCGATAACCGCTACCTGCTCGCTGCGCTACGGCAAGCACCGGAGCAGTTGCGTGGCGTCGTGGTTCTGGAGCGGGACGTCAGCCGCGCCGTGCTGGACGACATGGCCCGGCTGGGCGTGGTCGGTGTTCGCTTGAACCTGATGGGCAAAGCCTTGCCTGATTTTCGCGACGTCGCCTGGAACGGTTTTTTGGGTCACCTCGCGGAGCTGGATTGGCATGTCGAGTTGCATGCGAACCTGGCGGACTTGCCGGGGCTGATCGGTCAGCTGTTACCGTTTGGCATCCGTTTGGTGGTCGATCACTTCGGTCGCCCGGATGCGCGTGTGGGGCTGGATCAACCTGGCTTTGCCCAATTGATGGAGCTTGGGCGAGGCGGGCAGGTCTGGATGAAGGTGTCCGGCATCTATCGACTGGGCGCAACGGCCCCGCAGAACCTTGAATTCGCTCGCGCCTCGTTGACGCTGCTGGAACAATCTTTCGGTCCCGAGCGCCTGGTGTGGGGCAGCGACTGGCCGCACACGCAGCATGAAGAAAGTGTCGGCTTTGACACGGTCATGGGGCAGTTGCGCGCATTGCAGTGTTCGGCGTCACTGATGCATGCGTTAATGGTTCAGGCCCCCCAGGCATTATTCAGGTTTTGAGGTGCAAGGCCTGTGACGTCGAGTTTTCCTGAACTCGCCCGGTGAATAGGGATCTAGACTCCATTGAAGCCCTGTGAGCAGTAGCCGTATCCGTCTCTAGAAGGATTTGCGCGCTGGAAGCATCGGCCCAGGCTATGGCGGCCGGGGCGCTGGACAGCGAGGGCGTTTCAGCCAGGCGGTTTGAGGAAGACTGATGTCGAACATTGAAGAGCTACCCATGGAAGCGCGCACGGCAAGCGAGTATGAAAGCTTGATCGCGATGGGGACGAGCGCGCTCGATGCCATTCCCGGTGCGGTGTACCTCTGCGATCGTCAGGGGTGGCTCGTGCGGTACAACAGTGAGGCGGCCGAGCTGTGGGGAAGGGCGCCAGTACTCGGAGAGAATGGCGACCGTTTCTGCGGTGCCTATCGTCTGTTCCTGGCCGACGGTACGCCGCTGCCATTCGAACACTGCCCGACCGCCTCGGCGCTCAATACCGGCATAGCCTCGCGCAACCAGGAAGTGCTCATCCAGCGCCCGGATGGTTCGCGGTTCGTGGCGCTGATGAACATCCGCGCCCTCAGGGATCGGCGCGGCGTCGTCCAAGGGGTGATCAATTGCTTCCAGGACGTCTCGGCGCATCACGCCATGGCCGAGGAGCTGCGGCGCAAGAGTGCCGACCTGGAAGACTTTTTCGAAAACAGCGCCGTGGGCCTGCATATCGTCAGTGGCGAGGGCATCATCCTGCGCGCCAACAAGGCGGAGCTGGCGCTGCTGGGTTATCCGGCGCAAGAATACATCGGGCGGCACATCACCGAGTTTCATGTCGACGAACCGGTTATCGGCGACATCCTCACCAAACTGGGCAGTGGCGATTGCCTGGAGAGCTATCCGGCGCGCCTGAGGGCGAAAGATGGCTCGATCAAGCATGTCACGATCACCTCGAACGGGCGCTTCGAGGACGGAAAGCTCTTCAACACCCGTTGTTTCACCATTGACAGAAGCTGCGTCCATGCGGCCGAGGCGGCACGCCAGGACAGCGATGAGCGGCTTTCGGCGACCTATGAGGCGGTGACCATCGGAATTTCCGAGGTCGATATCGACGGTCGCTTGCTCCGGGTGAACGATGCCCTGTGCAACATGCTGGGGCGGTCGCGCGAAGAGCTCCTGTCGATGACGTTTCTGGACTACACCCACCCGGACTGTATTCAGCAGGATGCCGGGTTGTACGCCCGCCAGGTGGCCGGTGAGCTGGAGAACTACGTGCTACGCAAACGCGCCCTGAAGCCCGATGGCGAAGTGGTTTACCTCGACATCCACAGCTCGTCAGTGAGGGACGCCAACGGTACGTTTCGTTATGGCGTGCGGGTGCTGCAGGACGTCACGCTGGCGCGGCGGATGGAAAACCAGCTCCGCGAAAGCGAGCGGCACATGCGCAATCTGCTCGAAGCCTTGCCTGCCGCGGTGTACACCACCGACGCCGAGGGGCGCATCACGTTCTTCAATCGCGCCGCCGTCGAGTTGTCGGGGCGCACGCCGCAGTTGGGCGAGATGTGGTGTGTGACCTGGAAACTGTTCAATACGGACGGCAGCGCACTTCCCCACGATCAATGCCCGATGGCGGTGGCGCTGAAGGAAAACCGGCCGATACGCGGCGTCGAGGCGGTTGCGCAGCGGCCGGATGGCAGCCATGTACCGTTCACGCCGTTTCCCACGCCGTTGCATGACGCCGATGGAAATCTGGTGGGCGCCATCAACATGCTGGTCGATATTTCCGAACGCAAACAGGCGGAAAACCGGCAGAAGACGCTGATCGATGAGCTCAATCACCGGGTCAAGAACACCCTGGCCACGGTGCAATCCCTGGCGGCCCAGACCGCGCGCAATGCAGAGGATGCGAAAGACGGCTACAGGCGTTTCGAGGCCAGGCTCCTGGCGTTGTCGCGGGCACACGATCTCTTGACCAAGCGCCATTGGGGGCAGACTCCGCTTCACACCCTGGCCCTTGAAGTGCTGATGCCGGTCTTTGGCCATGAACCTGGCCGCGTCGTGATCGAAGGTGCTTCTGCGGACGTCGGTACCCGGGTGGCGCTCAATCTGACGATGACCCTCAATGAACTGGCGATCAACGCGCTTAAATACGGGGCCATGTCGGTCGAGACGGGGACGCTTTCAGTTACCTGGCACCTGCAAGCGCAGGCAGATGGAACGCTGCTGACCCTCGACTGGCGTGAACAAGGCGGGCCGCCCGTGTCACCCCCTGGACGGGAAGGGCTGGGTTCTCGCTTGATGAAGCGCTGCATCGAGCGTGACCTGGCTGGCAAGTTCGACCTCATCTACGCTCCGCAAGGCGTTTGCTGCCGCTTTTCGTTTCTGATTGGAGTATCTGGGGCATGACCCCATTTGCTGGGGTCAGGGTGCTGGTCGTCGAGGACGAAGGCGCGATTGCCCTGTTGATCGAGGAGATGCTGGAAGAGCTCGGATGCGAAGTGGTGGCGTCAGTCGCCCGGCTCGCTGCGGCATGTGATATAGCCGGTTCGGTGCAGGTTGACCTGGCGATCCTGGACGTCAACCTGGCTGGCGAGCGTGTTTTCCCGGTGGCCGAAATTCTTCGCGGTCGCAATATTCCCTTTCTATTCAGCACCGGATACGGCGCCAGCGGGCTATCCGCCGAATATGCCGGGTGCCCGGTTCTGCACAAACCGTTCTCACAAAGCGAGCTGCAGCAGAAAATTGCCGTTACGCTGGCGGGCGCTCGCGACAGCGACTTGGCCTTCAGCTCCGATGCCAACTGACCCGGCGCTATCGCGAGCAGGCTCGCTCCCACAGTTTTTTCGAGTACTCGCAAAAGTCGTGTCCGGCCCAAATCCCTGTGGGAGCGAGCCTGCTCGCGATAGTGGCGGCACAGCCAACATCGCAGCCGACTGATGCAACACTATCGCCAGCAAGCCCAGCCCTGACTTTCAAACCGGCCTCTACGAGACGTTGCCTCTGGACTGTGCTAAATCTCTACCGGCAGCCCACCAACCGCTATTACCCATTGAAGGAGTGATCATGAGTCTCCACGGTCATTACGATCCGCAGAACATCTTTGCGCTGATCCTTCGCGGCGATGCGCCGTGCTACAAGATTTACGAAGACGCCGATGTGCTGGCCTTCCTGGATATTTTTCCTCAATCGCGCGGCCATGTCCTGGTCATCCCCAAAGGCTCCCAGGCACGCAATATCCTTGAGGTCGAGCCCGCTGTCCTGGGCGCGATGATATCTGCCGTGCAGCACCTGACACGGATCATCGTGGACGAATTGCAGCCGGACGGGGTTCAGGTCGCGCAGTTCAATGGGGCCGTGGCCGGGCAAACGGTCTATCACATTCACATGCACATCATTCCACGCTGGGAAGGTGAGGCGCCCGGTGTGCATGGCAGGGGCAAGGCTGATCCCGCAGAGCTGGAAGCACTCCAGGCTCGTCTGGTCGAGCGCATTCGCTCAGAGGCGTGATAGCGCGCGGGGCACGGGGCGCATCAGTTGCCGTGCCCCTGGCTGTTGCGGACCAACTCATAAGCCCGGCGTACCAATGGATTGACAGTATTCGGTCGAATCCACAGGTGATAGGTCACGTCCGGTAGCCGCGGTAAACCATCGTTTTCTCCCAATACCCGCATATCCGGCCCGAGCATTTCCATGCTGCGGGGCGTGACGCCCAACCCAGCGCGGGTCGCGGCCTTGATGCCGATCAGGTTCGAGGCCAGGTAGGCCTGGCGCCAGGGGATATTGGCGCGTTCGAGCGCCTCGAGGGCATAGCGGCGATAGATGCTGGGTTCGTCCACCAGGATCAGCGGCAACGGCTCGCCGGGATTGTGAAGGTACTGGGCCGAGCAGATCCACCACACCGGCGAGGTGCGCAAGGCGAAGCCTTCGAGGCTGGGATCCTGGCGGGTGGAAATGATCATGTCGACCTTGCCGCGACGCAGGTCGTCCATCAGGAACGGGCTGCGCCCGACATCGATCTCCAGGCGCAGGCGCGGGGCCGAGCGGGCGATGTGGCTGAGGATCGGTGGCAGGATGGTGTCGGCGATGTCGTGGGGCGAACCGATGCGCAGTACACCACTGAGGCTGCTCTCTCGCAGGGAACTGAGGACGTCATCGTTGAGCGATAGCATCTGCCGCGCATGCCTCAGCAATTGCTGGCCCGCTTCCGTCAGCTGTTTTTGCCGCCCGCGCTTTTCGAACAGGCTCACCCCGACCTGTTGTTCCAGGCGTTGCATGTGCTGGGTCACCGACGATTGCGTGCGGGACAGTTGGGCGCCCGCTTCGGCGAAGCTGTGGTGGTCGACCACAGCGATGAAGGTGCGCAGTAATTCGAGATCGAGGGTCGACATGGCGATTGCTTCATATCAAGGGTGCAAACCTAAACATTACAGAATTTTATGAATTTATGGGAAGAATGTGGCTCGTGGCTTTCTGTGGGCCAATAAAATAGCGGTTATGCGTTTTTTGCCTGAAAGCCAAACCTTGGAAGTTATAACGATATTAGATATTTGAATTTCCTTTGCCTTCGGGGGATACCTAGGATGCCCACTCATCAGGCCGGGGGACGCCGGCCATTCATGAGGGGAAATCCATGTTGCTCGAGCGCTCACCCGTAAAACGATTGCTGCCTGTCATGCTGGGCGCCTTGATCTCATTGTCGGCCGTCGACAGCGTCCGGGCCGATGCCACCCTGGACAAGATCGAGCAACGCCACGAACTGGTGGTCGGCGTGCTGCTGTCCGGTGGTCCGTTCGGTGGCATCGACCCCGCCATCCAGAAACCGCGTGGCTTGAACGTCGACCTGGCCCAGGAATTGGGTCGGCAACTGGGCGCCGAGGTGCAATTGGTGCCGGTATTGCCCGCCAACCGCGTGCAGTTCCTGCAGCAGGGTAAAGTCGATGTGCTGATCGCCAATATGGAATGGACCGCCGAGCGCGGTGAAATCCTCGGGTTCGTGCCCACGCCGTTCTACCGCGTCGGTGGCACCGCGGCGGTACTCAAGGACAGTACGATCAGCCGCTGGGAAGACCTGAAGAATCAACCGGTGTGCACCTCCCAGGGCAGCAGCTATATCAAGCCGCTCACCGAGTTGGGCGTCGAGATCAAGGCCTTCAAGAGCTCCTCGGAATCACTCCTGGCGCTGCGGGGCAACAACTGTGTTGCCGCGGTGCACGACGCCACGCTGATCAATCCGCTGATTGCCGACAACGCCGAATGGCAGGGCTACCGCGCCCTGAGCCCGGAGCTGAACCCGGCACCCTCGGTGATCTGGACGCGCAAGGGCGAGAGCGATACCCAGGCCAGGCTCGATCCGATCATCAAGCAATTGCACCGCAGCGGCTGGCTGATCGAGGCCCAGACCCGTAACCGCATCACGCCGGCGTCACCGGCCTTGGTGGAGTTGCAGAAACAGTTCCAGGCCAACGGCGCCTGAGGACTGTCGCGCCTGCCTTCTCTCCCAACGACCGACGCTCAAGGTAATCACCCATGACTTCATTTTTCATCCCTCGAACCCTGGTCAGCCTGTGCCTGGCATGGTCCATCGGATCTGCTGCCAGCCTGGCCCAGGCCGATGCCACGCTGGACCGGATCGAGCAACGTCACGCGATCAGCGTCGGGGTGATGCTCAGTGGCGCGCCCTTCGGCACGATCGACCCCAAGACTGGCGAACACCTGGGCTACAACGTCGAATTGGCCCAGGGCATCGGCAAGGCGCTGGGCGTGGAGACCCAGACCGTATCGGTCCTGGCGCCAAACCGCGTGCAATTCCTGCAACAGGGCAAAGTCGACATCCTGATCGCCAACATGCAGTTCACCGAAGAGCGCGGCGAGATTCTCGACTATGTGCCCACGCCTTATGAGGAGGTTGGTGGCGCGGCGTTGATTCGCAAGGGTTCCGGCATCAGCCAGTGGGCCGACCTCAAAGGCAAGCCAGTGTGCGTGTCCCAGGGCAGCAATTTCATCAAGCCCCTGCAGGAAACCTATGGCGCACAGATCAAGGCTTTTCGCAGCCAGTCCGAGTCGCTGTTGTCGTTGCGCGGCAATGGCTGCGTGGCCGCGGTCCATGTGAGTCCGACCCTGCATGCGCTGCTGAGTGAAGACGAATGGGCCGGCTATGAAATTCCGCTGCCGGGGGATCTGATTCCGTCGAATTCGGTGATCTGGCTGCGCAAGGGCGAGCACGATACCCAGGCGAAACTCGATGCCATCGTGCGCGACTGGCACCGCAGCGGCTGGCTGATCGAGTTGGGCGAGCGTACCGGCATGGCGCCGTCCCAGGCCCTGCGTGATCTGCATGCCAAGTACAGCAATGCCGCCCCCCTGGCCGCGCAACCATGAGCCAGTCGTTGTTTGCGGCGTTGCAGGCATTGGTGGGTGCCAGGCATGTGCAGAGCAGTGAAGAAGCCGCGCCGTACCTGACCGACAAGCAGGGCCGTTACGTCGGCCAAGTGATTGCCGCGGTACACCCGGCCAGCACCGAAGAGGTGGCGGCGGTGGTCCGGGCTTGCGTCGCGACCGATACGCCCGTGGTGGTGCAGGGCGGCAACACCGGACTGATGGGCGGTGCCACCCCGGACGCCAGCGGTCGCGCCGTGTTGCTATTGCTCGACCGAATGAATCGGGTACGTGCGGTGGACACCGACAACGACACCCTGACTGTCGAGGCGGGCTGCATCCTGCAAACTGTCCAGGAGGTTGCGCGTGCGGCCGGTCGCTTGTTCCCTCTGAGCCTCGGCGCCGAAGGCAGTTGCACCCTCGGCGGCAACCTGGGGACCAATGCCGGCGGCACCGCAGTGCTGCGCTATGGCAATACCCGCGAACTGACCCTGGGCCTGGAAGTCGTGACCGCCCAGGGTGAGATCTGGAACGGCCTGCGCGGCTTGCGCAAGGACAATACCGGCTACGATCTGCGGGACCTGTTTATCGGCAGCGAAGGCACGCTGGGCATCATCACCGCCGCGACCCTGAAGCTGTTTCCACTGCCCAAAGCCCAGGCCACCGCGCTACTGGCGTTCGACTCGTTGGAGCAGGCAGTGGCCTTGCTGTCTCACGCCCGCGCCGGTTTTGGGGCCAGCCTGACGGCCTTCGAGTTGCTCAGCGCCGGGTGCCTTGCATTGTTGCGCGAGCAGTTTCCCGACGGTCCGCGGCCATTCTCCAATGCTCACCAGCCTTGGTTCGCACTGTTGGAACTGTCCGATAACCACAGTGAAAGTCATGCACGGGAAGTCTTCGAACAGGTGCTGGGCGAGGCCTTCGAGCAACACCTGCTGGCCGATGCGCTGATCGCTGAAAACCTCGTCCAGAGCCAGGCGTTCTGGCGACTGCGGGAAAACATGAGCGATGCGCAAAAGCGCGCCGGGCGCAACATCAAGCATGACATCTCGGTGCCGATTTCCCAGGTCGCGGCATTCGTTGCCCATACCGATGCGCTGCTGCAACAGCATTTTCCCGGCGTGCGGCACTACACCTTCGGTCATCTGGGCGACGGCAACCTGCATTACAACGTTGCCCATCCGCTGGGCTCCACGGTTGACGCGCACATGGCCCATTACACTGCGCTCAGCCAACTGGTCCACGACAGCGCCCATGCCCACGGTGGCTCGATCAGCGCCGAACACGGTATCGGCCAGCGCAAGGTTAATGTGCTGGGGCGCTACAAAAGTGCGGTGGAACTGGACCTGATGCGTCGGATCAAGCAGGCGCTGGATCCGCGCAATCTGCTCAATCCGGGCAAGGTGCTGGAGGACACGCGGCCATGACGCTTTACCTGTCCAAACGCGTGCAGCGGGTCTCGCTGTCAGCCAATGCCGCCGCCAAGTCCCGGGCCACGGCCCTGCGTGAGGCCGGTCGCGACATCCTCGACCTGACCACCGGCGAGCCGGATTTCGATACGCCGGTGCACGTCAAGCAGGCCGCCTACGCCGCCATTGCGGCCGGCGCCACCAAGTACACGCCGACGCCGGGCGTAAGGGCCTTGCGTGAGGCCGTGCAACACAAGCTGCGCACGGAAAACCAGCTGGACTATCCGCTGGCATCCATCGTGATTGCCAACGGTGCGAAACAGATCATCTTCAACGCCTTCGCAGCGACGCTCGATGACGGCGACGAAGTGCTGGTACCGACGCCGTACTGGCCGTCCTTCCCGGACAGTGTGCGTTTCAATGGTGGTGAACCGGTGTTCATCGAATGCGGGCTGGACCAGGGCTGCAAGCTCACGCCGCAACAACTGGAGCAACACATCGGCGAGCGTACGCGCTGGCTGATCCTCAACAGCCCTGGCAACCCCAGTGGCGCGGTGTACAGCGAGGCCGAACTGCAAGGCCTGGCCCAGGTACTTCGGCGTCATGCCCACGTGCTGATTCTGCTGGATGAGCTCTACGAGCACATTCGTTTCGACGGCCGTCCGGTCCAGGGCTTGCTCAACGTCGCGCCCGATCTGCAAGCGCGCTGCCTGCTGGTGGGCGGGGTATCGAAAACCTATGCCATGACCGGCTGGCGCATCGGTTTCGGTGCCGGGCCGCAAGCGTTGACCGAGGCCATGACCGTGGTGCAATCGCAATCCACTTCCGGGGCTTCCTCGGTCGGCCAGGCGGCGGCGTTGGCGGCGTTCGAGGGTGGGCTGGATTTTCTCGCGGAACAGGTCGCGGCTTATCGTCAACGCCGTGACGTGCTGGTGAGCAGCTTGCGCAATGTCGAGGGCCTTGAAGTCCTCGAGCCTCAAGGTGGTTTTTTCGTATTTGTGCGCTGCGCCGGGTTGTTGGGGCGCTACCGCCCGGACGGCCAGCGTCTGGAGCACGATACCGACGTTGTCGAGTACCTGCTGGACGAGGGCGTCGCTGGCGTCGCGGGCGGTGCGTATGGCTTGTCGCCGTGGTTTCGCCTGTCCATCGCCACGGCGACCGCAACCGTTGCCGAAGCGGGTCACCGAATTGCCCACGCTTGCGGCCGATTGAGGGGCGAGCGATGAGCCATTGGCTGGAGCAGTTCGTCCATTGGAGCGCCGGGCTCGGCCTCAACTACAACTTTTTGCTCGATGCCTATCAGCGCGGCACGCTGGAGCAGGGCGCGTTGACCACGGTGTTGTTGTGCCTGTTGACCATCGTCGGCAGCCTGCTGGCGGGCGTCGGCCTGGCGGCACTGTTGACCTCGGGCAAGCCCTGGCTCGCCAGGCCGGCGCGGGTGTTCATCGAAGTCACCCGCAATACGCCGACCCTGGTCCAGCTGTATTGCGCCTTCCTGGTGCTGAACATGCTGCTGACCGAGGCCGTCGGTGCGGCCAACCCGCTGACACCCTTCGCCTGGGTGGTGATCGTGATCTCGCTGCACAAGGGTGCGTTCCATGCCGAAGCGCTGCGGGCCGGCATCGAGGCGGTGCCTGCGGTGACCCTGGAGGCCGCCAGTTCGCTGGCCTTCGATCACCGCCAATTGTTATGGAACGTGCAACTGCCCCTGGCCCTGCGTTTTGCCTTGCCGTCGCTGATCAATAACCTGATCGACCTGGTGAAAATGACCGCCGTGGCCTCGGCCATTGCCGTGGGCGACATCACCTACGCGGCCATCATGATCTGGACCCAGAGCGATAACGTGCTGGAGCTGATGATTCTGATCCTGGGTTTTTTCGGCTTGCTGAGTTTCACCGTCAATTGCGTGGGGCGCTACCTTGAAGCGCGCCTGAGGATGCCCGGCTATGGCCATTGATTCGTCCGTCATCGTGCCGCTGACTTGGCCGCGTCGACATTTCGGCAAGGTGCTGCTGGGGATCGGAGCGCTGTCCTGGCTGGTGTATTTCGCCCCGCACAGCCCGGTGTTCAAGGCCTTGCTGCAATGGTCACCGGCCCTGGCCGCAGGCTTCGGCCAGAATATTCTCATCAGTCTGCTGGCCATTGGGCTGGGTTCTGCCGCGGGGTTGGTGGTCGGCGCCATGGTCCTGTCGCCCCTGCGCTCGCTGCGCTGGCCGGCACGGATCTGGGTGCAGGTCTTGCGCAACGCGCCGTGGCTGGTGCTGATCTATTTCACCACCTATGTGTTCCCGTTCGAGATTCGTATCGGCCACGGCTATGTCTCGTTTCCCGACTGGATCAAGGTCACCCTCGGCCTGGCGTTGCCGGCCAGTGCCAACGTCGCGGAAATCTTCCGGGGCGCGATTGCCTCGATCCCCAGTACTCAATGGGAGGCCGCGCGCTCCCTGGCGTTCACCCGTGGGCAGATTTTCCGCTCGATCATCCTGCCGCAGTGCTTCAAGCGCATGTTGCCGCCGTGGATGAACCTCTACGCGGTGATCACCATGGGCACCGCGCTGGCCTCCCTGGTGGGCGTGCATGACGTGATCGATACCGCGCAGATCGCCAGCAATACCGTGAACCTGACCGGCTTCACCGTGGTGATCTACCTGAGCCTGCTGGTGCTGTTCTTCGCCTATTGCTACCCGATTTCCCGCCTCACCCAATACCTGGAGCGACGTTATGCCTTCTACTGAAACCGTCGCCGAACCCCTGGTCAGCCTGCGCGACCTGCACCTGTCGTTCGGCAGCAACCCGGTGCTCAAGGGCATTGACCTGGATGTGCGCCGTGGCGAGGCCGTGTCGATCATCGGCCCGTCCGGCTCGGGCAAGTCGACGATCCTGCGTTGCATTACCGGCCTGTTACAGCCCCAGCGCGGCAGCATTCGCGTCGGTGCCACCGAAGTCCACACCCTGGCCCAGGAAGCCCAGCGCATCGAGTTGCGCAAGCGCGTGGGGTTTGTGTTCCAGCAGTACAACCTGTTCCCGCATCTGTCGGTGCTGGAGAACCTGGTGATCGCACCGCGCAAGGTCCTGGGTCGCAATCGGGCCGACGCCGAGAAAGACGCCCGCGCCTTGCTCGCCAAGGTGCGCATGGAGCACAAGGCCGATGCCTACCCGGGGCAGCTCTCGGGCGGCCAGCAACAACGGGTGGCGATTGCCCGCGCCCTGGCGATGCGTCCGGAGCTGATTCTGTTCGATGAAGTGACCTCGGCCCTGGACCCGGAAACCGTCGGCGAGGTGTTGACGGTGATTCGCGAGCTGACCGAAGAGGGCATGACCTGCGTGCTGGTGACCCACGAAATGCGCTTCGCCGAGGAGATCAGCGATGTCGTCTATTTCACCGAGAACGGTGTGATCGTCGAGCACGGTAGCGCCGCGCGGATTTTCCAGCACCCCACCAGCGAGCGCACCCGGGAGTTTCTGCGCCATGCCTTGGGTGACCCAGGGCGGCGTCTGCCCAACGCCGATGATCCGTACCTGTTGACCAACCTGAGTCGCTACAGCCTGTCCGTTTAATTGTCTGTTCTGAACAATGGAGCCTGCCCTATGAGCGTGTTTAGCCGTCCCGATGTCATCGAAGCCTTCCTGCAGAAAGTACGCGTCATCCATCAGCGCGGGGTCGATCGTGCCGCGCTGACTGAAATCGTTGGTCTGTTGGAAGGTCTGGCCGAGCGCCGCGACCTGTTCAACTTCGAAACCTTTCCGGCGCCGGTGCCGGGGCAGGGCAGCACCGCGTTCCGCTACCGCCTCAATGACGATGGCGACACTCCGACGTTGTACCTGAACTCGCTGCTGCCGGGCAAAAGCACGATCCCTCACAACCACGAAACCTGGGCGATTATCAGTGCTATCGAGGGCCAGGAAATCAACTACGTCTACCAGCGCGACGACGAGGGGCGTGAACCGGGTTACACCACCCTGCACCTGGAAAAAGAAGTGATCGTGCAGCCCGGCACCTCGATTTCGTTCCTTGGGGAAGATCTGCATGGCATTCGGGTCGCCGGAGAGCAGCCGACCCTGCATTTCCACCTGTATGGCTTGCCGCTGGAGTCGCTCAATGGCCGTTATGGAGTCGAGGCCGATGGGCGGATTCTCAATTACAACGCCTCGCAAATGGCCCCGTCGATCAAGGCCTACGCCCACTGACGCCACCTCGTGCTCCAGTCACTCCATTTTTCCAGCGGGACTCCCATGAGCCAGACCATAACTCCCGGACAACTGCAGCAGTGGTTGTTCGATGGGCAGGAAATCGCCCTGTTTGATGTGCGCGAGCACGGCCAGTACGGCGAAGCCCATCTGTTTTTCGGGGTGAACCTGCCCTATAGCCGATTGGAGTTGGAGGCGCGGCGGCTGGCGCCCAACCCTCGGGTGCGGTTGGTGATCTATGACCAGGATGGCGCGGACCTGGCGGTGCGGGCGGCACAACGCCTGCAAGCGCTGGGCTACATCAATGTGTATAGCCTGGAGGGCGGCGCCGACGGTTGGCAGGCAGCCGGCTATCAGCTGTTTGCCGGTGTGCACGTACCGTCCAAGGCCTTTGGCGAACAGGTGGAGGCCGTCCGGCATACGCCTCACGTCAGCGCCCGTCAACTGGCGCAATGGCAGGCCCGGGGTGAACCCTTGGTGGTACTCGACGGCCGACCGTTGGAGGAGTATCGCAAGATGACCATCCCCGGTTCGATCTGTTGCCCGAATGGCGAACTGGGCTACCGCGTGCACGACCTGGTACCGGACGAGCAGACCCCCATCGTGGTCAATTGCGCGGGTCGAACCCGCAGCATCATCGGCGCCCAGACGCTGATCGACCTGGGGCTCAAGAACCCGATCTATGCCCTGGAGAACGGTACGCAAGGCTGGTACCTGGAAGACCTGCAACTGGAGCATGGTAGCGAGCGCCGTTATGCCGACCAGGTATCGGCCGCTACATTGCCGGCGCAGCGCTTGGCGGCGGCACGACTGGCCGAACGGGCCGGCGTGCCTACCGTCGAGGCTACTCAGGTCGAGCAGTGGGCTGCGGACGCTGGGCGCAGTCTTTTTCTCTGCGACGTGCGCACCGCTGAAGAATTTGCCGCCGGCACGCTGCCAGGAGCACAACACACGCCGGGCGGGCAGTTGATTCAATCCACCGACCTGTATGTTGGCGTACGCCAAGCGCGGGTTGTGCTGTTCGATGATGACGGCGTGCGCGCACCGATCATCGCCAGTTGGTTGCGGCAGTTGGGGCATGAGGCTTTTGTATTGTCGGGTGGGCTGAGCAGTGGCTTGGCATTACCGGTTCCAGCAGTCGTCGCGCCTGAAAAACTGCCGCTGATCAGCGTGCGGGCCTTGGCCGATGCCCTGAAGGATGACGCGGTGGCATTGATCGACCTGCGCTCGAGCAGCGCCTATCGCAAAGCGCATATCGCCGGCGCGCGTTGGTCGATCCGGCCCTTGCTGGCCGCCGCGCTGGCAGATGAACGACGGCCAGTGGTGCTGGTGGCCGATGATTCCCGGCTTGCCGCCCTGGCGGCGCTGGAGCTGCCGCACACGGCAGTGCGCTGGTTGGCCGACGGCGTGGATACCTGGCGTTCGGCAGGCCTTGCATTGCAAGAGGGTGCCCAGACGCTGGCAGATGAACAGTGTATTGATTTCCTCTTCTTCACCCACGACCGCCACGCTGGAAACAAGGACGCGGCGCGCCAATACCTGGCCTGGGAAATCGGCCTGCTGGCACAGATGAGCGCAGACGAAGTCGCCAGCCTGAAGCCGCTGCAACCAGGGTCGCAAAGCGTTGTCGGTGGGCTGGATCGCACCCGCCTGGTCCAGGGCGCGCGCCCGGAAAAAGGCAGCGGTGCCCGCTCGGTCAACGTACCGGTCAGCCGCCTGAGCACGGTGCTGTTCGACAACCTGGCACAGATGCGTGACGCCCGTTCCCGGCGCGACAGCGAGCGAGTCCTGAGTTATGGCGCCCGGGGCAATCCGACGGCCTTCGCCCTGGAAGACCTCGTCACTGAATTGGAAGGTGGTTATCGTACTCGTTTGTTTGGCACTGGCCTGGCTGCCGTGGCGCAAACCTTCCTGGCCTACCTGCGGCCTGGCGATCATGTACTGATCACCGATGCGGTGTATGCCCCGGTACGGCGCGTGGCCCGGGACTTTCTCGAAACCTTCGGCATAGAAGTCGATTACTTCGCCCCCGACGGCAGCGACCTGCCCGGACGACTGCAAGCCAACACCAAAATGGTCTACACCGAAGTGCCCGGTTCATTGCTGTACGAACTCTGCGACTTGCCGGCCATTGCCGCACTCTGCAAGCCGCGGGGCATCCTGCTGGCAGTGGACAATACCTGGGGTTCGGGCGTGCTGTACCGGCCACTGACATTGGGCGCCGACATCTCGATCATGGCCCTGACCAAATACTTGAGCGGCCACAGCGACGTGGTCATGGGCAGCGTTTGCACTCGGCAGGAGACTTGGCCGGCACTGGCGGCCATGAGCGACACCTTTGGCAATACCGTCAGCCCGGACGACGCCTATCTTGTCCTGCGCGGCGCTCGCACCCTGGCGCCACGCCTGGACATGCACGAACGACAGGCGCTGGAAGTCGCCCATTGGTTGCAGGCACAACCGCAGGTGAAGCGCGTCTTTCATCCAGCCTTGCCCGACCATCCTGGTCACGCCCTTTGGCAGCGGGATTTCAAGGGCAGCAACGGCTTGCTGTCCTTTGAGCTTCGCGAAAATGACGACACTTACCTGGAGCGATTCATCGACGCCTTGCAGGTGTTTGGGTTGGGTGCATCCTGGGGCGGGTTCGAGAGTTTGGTGACTGTCGCTGATACCAAGGACCGGCAACGTGCCGAGGATCGGGCGTTGAATCCGGTGGTGCGCTTGCATGTTGGGTTGGAGGATGTCGAGGTGTTGGTCGAGGACTTGCGGCGGGGGTTCGCACAGGCCGCTTTCGAGCCGCTCACACCCGACCGTTGAGCCTGGAAGCACTGGGGGCACAACCACACCCAGGTTGTGCGCTCCACTTGTTTGAACCTGCTAAACGCAAGCATTGCCAGATAACCTGGGCTTCAGGTTATGTAGGTTTTCATAATGCGACACGGCAACCTTCAGCTTTTTTTTGTCGAAAGAAAATGTTCTCTTTTCTATGTGTTCAGCCTTGTATTCCTGGCTACTAAGCGCTTTTTTGAGCAGTCCGGATACTTGAAAACCAGGTGGATCGTTCGGTTTTATGTATTGGTCGTACTGATCCGGGAGGGACACGCTGCCCATGGCCTTTCTGATTAAATTTATTTTATTACGGCAGTCTGCTTCATCTTCCAGGATTAAAGAAACCGAATCCATTTCCTGAAGATATTTTGTATGCATTCGCACTGTGTTGTCATAGGCTTGCGAGAGGCGTATTGCTGCCTCATCCGGAGTAACTTTAAAAGAAGCAATCCATGAGGACAAACAGTCGACAGGGTTGCGAAGAATAGTGATCAGCAGAATTTTCTTTAGGCTGAGGTTATTCGCCAAAATTTCTACTGGATCATAGGTTGCCTCCGAAGCAAGGTATGGGCCAAAGGCCTCCTTTAGCACCAGCCGTTTGCCAACAAAATCTCTAAGTGAAATTTTTGGATCAACTTTCATGTGTTCACATCTTAAAATGTGTTTTAACGGTTGGAAGATTCCTATGTAGTGAGAGGATGCGAGTGCGTTAAAGAGGAATGTGGTGCCACTTCTGCAGGGGCCAAGAATCAGCACGCAATCATACATTTAATATCTCCTTCTCAATCTGATGCGTTAAGCCCTCTAGATCAGAATAACTCCAGTCGATAGAAACAGTGCTTACCTTCTCAAACAGCGAGGTCAGAGGGAAGTCTTGTGGGGCACTAAAGCCTAGCCATTTGGGACGTTGGGGATCTATTGGAGAAAGCATCTGGCTCGCAACGATTTCCGCCGGTGATGAATCGCTTTGAATACGGGTCGGAAGAATTATTTTCTTTAGGTACACCGGTTTTTTTTGTATGCGCGATGGATCTACGTGTTCGGTAACACGTACAACTTCTTTTTTTGTGCTGCCGGGGATGACCAAGCGGATCTCTTCAAACCAACCTAGAACCTTGAATCCTTCCCCGTTTGGAATGACAGGTAATCTGTCATTGGTAAGGTAGCCCACGCCGGGTATCTGGAGAGATTGGAGCAGACTTGTTGTTTTGCCTTGGCCTTTTTCCCCGATGAAACAGAACCCGTAATCTGCGAAGGAGACAGCAGAGGCGTGGAGTATTGCTCCACCCTGGCGCTCTATCTCAGTAACAATAAGCTGTTTCAACAAGCGCTGAAAATCCTTGGCGAATGAACTGTTGTTGCGATACTCGACTTCAATGGTGTTTTTGTCTATTGAAAATAACGTTCCGGAAATGGGATTGTAGATTGTACGAGAGGTATCGGAGCTGTACTTTATAAGACCAGTACCAAAATCACTTATGGCGTTATCGGTAAGGGGGTTGAAAAAAATGATTTCTGACCAGTCAGAGAAATTGGCTTTAAAGTCAGAGGTGTTTTGGCGTAGGTTTATTTTATAATCGAAGGCGTCGTGGGGAGCCTCGCTAATGGACAGGAATGGGAAAAGGTTCGTTTTATAGAGTTCTAGAAAGGCTTGTTTTTCTGTGGAAGAATCAAAGGTTACGAGAAAAATAAATTCATCATAATAGTTTAGGTATAACATGATTTACGCCACCTTGTAGTTGGATAGTTGATCGAGGTGCATATCTATGAATTGCATGAGGCAGCTGTCACTGCAATGCAGATTTTTTCCCATCAGTGGCACGCCAATAAAGTAGCTGGAGCCTCCCGGGGTTACAATGCAAACCTCAGAGTGAGTCACTTTGCAAGTGCTTTCGTTTAAATTAGACAAGGTTTGCATGATCGCCAATGCGCATGAGTAGGAAGAGCTATTGACGACAGTATGGTATCTCTGGATTTTCCACCATTTATGGATGTCATTCTCCATGAATGTGGAGTGTAACTTCTCAAAATTGCCATTGCTCACATAATCGTCCTGCTGGTTGCGAGCCTCAGAGTAAACATCTGTAGACTTGAATCCATCAAACAGAAGTTGCTGATGAGTATTGAAATAACACTGCTCGTTCAGGTTGTGTGCACCCATCACAAAATCGACATGGGGGCACTGGAATTTCAGGCGATTGAAATCATTTTGAACGCCAACACCTACGATGAAGGAGTCGAGCCTCTCCCCTAAATAGGTGCCTAATAATGTTGTTGGGTTGGTGACCAAAATTACGTTTTTATGATTCAAGAAATCCAAGTAGGGGTCAATGACTTCCTTGTTGAGTTGGTACAGATCGCTTTTTCCGCTTCCTCGACTGGTTCGTTTTCCTGCGATCAGAATAACAGTGTCGGATTTCTGAATTGCTTGTGGAGATCGACAGATTTCAAAACTGACCAGATTATCCTGGAAACTAGCGCGGAGCTTGCATTCTTGCTCGTAGCTTTCAGCGTAAAATGCGATCGAGAATTTATTGGCTGTTTTCAGGAAAGAAACCAGTGTTTGGCCTACTTTGCCCGTGCCGCCGATGATGCAAACTTGTTTGACTGGGTATCCTTCCCTGAGTAACTTCATGTTTATCCTTTGTCACAGGCTGTAGGGATTCGAATTTTCAAACTTTACAAATGCCAAGCTGATGACGTTGTGCACGGTTCGGAGCACTCATAAAAAGTACCGTTAGAAAATGTCTACAGCGATGGCTGTAGTTGTTTTGCTTGGAAATAGTGTACGTTGGCACCTAAAAACAAGAAGCTCAACAGGTAGCAGAGCGAGTAAGTGGTTAACAAGGTGGATCCAGGCATGCTTGAGTCAGCGTACCTGAAGATATAGCCCACATAGCCTATGTAAACGACGGCGTTCATGACTATTTGAGTGATGATCGTATTGCCTAGCGCTCGGATGTGGGCTGATACGAGCATCATCAGGCTTGTGCAGCAAAACATGAAAATCAGGCTGGGGTTCAACCAGGGGTCTGCTTTATACATGTGAGCAGTAACGCCAAAAAGCTGACCGATTTCAATGCCCCATACTGCAAGGATGGCGATAGGTATAAACATGCTAAGAGCGAGGTAGCGAAAAACCATCGACGAAAGACCGGGTTTGCCATTTCTGGATACGTAGATGCTGTGAATCTGAGTAAAGGCTGAAACCGGGATTATTAATAAGGTTGTTATGCTCACGGCAATTGAAAAAATAGACACTAAGTCTTTGTCAATTAAAAATAGTTTTTTGTTTGCCATGAAAAATGCGAGTCGTTGGGACGCGAGACCAAGCCCGTTGGGGCCTCCAATTATAAAAAGGTGTCGAAGTACAGAATGATTGAAGCTGAGTTGCCAAAGCTTGAGAGTGCTGCTTTTATAGAGGTAGTAAGCCAGTTCCAAACATTCGCAGCCAAGCATGAGGTATGCAATGGTGAGCGAATAATTTTCTTTGTCGCTCAGTACGAATGCCGCGCCTGAAAAAAACATGAAAGGACAGAAGTTCATGAGTCGGGCGATGCTGCTGCTGTTGCCTTTTACGTGAGCTTCAAAATAGGCGTTAAAGAAGCTTGTAAGGATGTAGATCGAGATATAAATAAGGTACACATAGCAAAATGTCAGCGCTTTATAGTTTTTGGACAGACTGTCTATTTCACGATCGGATGTGATTGTGATCAGGTAACAAGCGGCTGCTACCAGGAATGAACAGGCAACGACCAAAAAAAAGGATGACATGAAGATATTCTGACGCGTGCGTCCTCCCTCCAGTGACAGATTTCCCACCGCCCTGAACATGAAAGTGACAACAGTCGCAGGAAATATAAATGCTGATGTGATGTAGCTGAAAAAGGCGAATTCATCGAAGTTTTTGTTTGCGACTAAAATTCCGGCAAATGCCATGCTGACAAAGGGAAAGAAACGATTTGCAGAAAACTTGATTATGCTGGAGTAGTAGAAGTTTGCATAACTTTGGTCCGTGGCAGCTGCTTTCATTTGTCGCGAATCCATTTTCAAATGATCTTGTACCGATAAGCCGCAGGCTGGTAATTATATCGCTCTATCGATTTTGTGAATTTCAAATGAGCGCGAACTGATGGCCTTGGCTGCGGCCAGTGCATCTAAATACTCAAGGCAAATGTTGTCAGGTATTTTCAGGTGCTCTCTGGCACTGTCAATAATAACGTTCACTGATTGCGCGTTGTTTATTAATGCCCAAAAAAGTGCGGCCGAGCTTGGGAGCTCTAATATCGCTTTAGACTCGATCGTGAGGTACCATCTTGACATATGAAGCATGACGCGAGCGTCCGGATTTTTCAGAATCAACGGTTCATCATTTTCTTGGTCAGTGTCGATCAGCCGGGATTCAACAAAGAAAATTTCTTCCGGCACGATATCGGCAAGGATTTTGTAATCCGTGACCATTTGATGGAATTTCTTGACAGAGTTTAAGTATTTTTTACTTTCAACTGTCGATGAAATTGGAATGGAGGAGGCGAGTTCAAGAAAACGACGGAACCCAAGATGATTCTCTCCCAGGTATCGAACTGCGTAGCGTACATGCCATTTTTCCAGGACTGATGTCGATCCGTGTATTGCCAGAAGTACACTGAGACTGTGCCTGAGTGCTTTATGCGCGCTGAAGAGTGCTGAGCGCGTGTCATCAACCAACTTGAAGCCATGCGATACCTTGAATTCACGCTCAGCGTTGAGCAAAGCTAATTCAGCGAGCCTGGTCCTGAATGTGACGACATCGAATTCTTTTTTTATACTGTCGAATGCGGGTTCTCCACTAAGGGCAATACCGGAATACACTCTATGGCAAATTAGCATTTCATAAGCGCTAACAGACGCGAGGTTTTCACCTTTTGAAATGATGTCCATTATTCTGTGTATTTTTGAGAGCGGAATTTTCGTGAGTTCTACAGGACGCTGGAGTTCCGAAATCAAGACTTCTTCCTCTGTGCAGTCATCAAATACTGCATAGATGTCGTAATCGGAATTGGGTGTAGAGATTCCTTCCGGGATGGAACCCGATAGAAAGCTGAAAATGGGTTGCGCCGTTGAGTGGAAATAGTCGTTGACTAAGTTTTTTAAGGCGTCAAGCTCTTCAATAGAAATGTCTGCTGATGTTTGTTGCATGACATACCTCCCTGTATTACTCAGTCCCATCAGCCGAAACCATCGGTGATTTTTAATGCTTGCAAGGCTGTAGATTCTAGTGAGGTTCGTGCACTTCCATGTGCATAGGCTATCCCTGCTTTACTAGTGACTACGCCGTGGCTTATTAAGCCACGCCGCCACCGCCACCACCGCCGCCACTTTTGGTGAAGGCAGCAGATGCACTGATGGCTTTCTGCTCTTGTGCACTGAGTACACGAATTGTCGTCGTCATAGCCTAATTCCTTCTAGTAAGGTTTTGTTCGAAGCAAATTACTTCGAGCCCAAAACCTAGTCTTGGACAAAACATTTGTCAAACATCGAAATATAAAAAAGTTAAAACTTTTTTTTGAAGGATATGTGCTGGCGCGCTGGGCGATAATTATGATATGTGTCCCGGTAGTGTTACGTGGCCATCATTTGTAAATTGTATTAAATATGTAATCGGCAGGTCCGCTGATTGTTATGCCTGGTGCCTCATATGCCTTGATTTTTAAAGAATTATGACTGTTGCAATAAAGTATTTAAGGTTGTCAAATGAAAACATTGATATGTGTGATACAAATCAATGATTTCGAATTCATAGCCAAGGGTGCTCGGTGGTACATGCCAACCTCAATGCACACGGCCCCAGCGCTTTGGTGAGCAAGGTTGTGCGCCTCCCCACAAAATCTATCGACAAGTGGCTACCAAATCCCGCTCCAACCGCTACCATTGCGCGCTGACCTCCCGACACCTCGGATTTCACTTTCATGAAATTGCGCCTGCTGACCGCTGTCTTGTTTTTCACCTGTACCCTGACTCACGCCGCTGAATCAAAACCCGTTCCGAAAGCCTTGGAAGAACAGATCGGGCACCTGGTAGCACTCATCAAGGACAGCTATGCCACCGGCTATCCTGAAGCGACGCTGGTGCAGACGCTGGATACCGGCGAGGACAGCCAGGTCACTCTCGCGGTCTTCACCGTCGAGGGTTTCGGCATGGGCAACAACTACAGCCAATACCTGGCGGCCTTTACGCCCGAAGAGAACGAAGAAGGCGTGCCGCATTACAGTCTGTTGGACGTGATGCGCATCGGTGGCGACAGCTGGCGTGCCATCGACAAATTGGATGCCAAGTTGGTGAGCGACCCGACGGGTGAGCAGACCCTGATCGACATTCCCGTGATGGAGAATACCGACGACGATGCGCCGAATTTCCCAAGCAAGGCTTCCGTGATTCACCTGTCCCTGGAAGGTTCACAGTCACTGCGATTGGTGGAGAAAAGGTAAGCCTCTCAGCTCGGTCGGATTTTCAATTTGTAGCGGGAATATTCTGTTTTGGCATGAAAAATCGAGCAAACAGCTCAGATTGCGACTTGATATTCAATTTTGCGTAAATGTTGCGGCGGTGAACTTTTATGGTTTCCGCCGAGAGGGAGAGCTTTCCGGCTATTTCTTTATTGGAGAAGCCGCTGAGTAATAAGCGGAGTACGTCACTTTCGCGTGCTGTTATTTGTGTGCCAAGCTGGTTGACCGTTTCTGGCCACAAAGGCGGCTCAGTCAGAGTTTTTTCTTCGTCAATTTCAAAACCCATGCGCTGATGCATCAATGCAGTCACCCATGGCTTGATAATGTCGAGCATGGTTATTTGTTCTTGGCTAAAGCGGGCTTTGCTGCCGATGGAAATGCATAACGTCCTATCGGGGTCGAGCTGGACATTGTACTGTGCTTCATCCATGGAGATGTATTGTGCAAAATACTGATGATAATACTCGGTCTCCAGAAAATACTCCGGTGCAATATCCAATAGATGAAAGAAGCCGCTCTGTGGGTTCTCTCGGTTGGCTATATAAAATGGATCCAGCAGATAAAGCCCTTTCACATAGCGATGAGTGAATGCATCAATCTCTTCCGCATCGGCTACCTCGGGAAGACTGACGACCTGCACGTGTTGACTACTGAAAATCAATACAACCCAATTATCGATCTGGACATATTCATTTAATGTGCGGACCAGCGAGCTCCAGAATTCCGGACGGTTCAGTTGCATGATCAGCTTTCCAATCGATCGATGCCAAGCCAGGCTGTGGAGGTCAAACGGCATTTTCTACCCCTTTAGGGTTAGGGATTCTTCGGTCAAGGGTAAGTATTCGTAGGTATTTACTATTTAGTCGCACCCGGTATATTCGCTGCCAGGGTTTACGATGGCCATGAGGGCATATCGTCTTGACAAGGATGTTGCATGAGAAAGTCACATTTGCGAACCATTTTTTCGGCCACGCTTCTCTGCGTAGGGATAAGTACATCAGTGGCGGCTGTAGAGCCTGGGATGTATCTGTATAACTGGTTCGGGTTGCTCGCGCCGGAGACGCCAAAGGAGTTTGAGCAGGAAACTGGCACGAGCGTGCACATGGATGCGTTCGACAGCGCAGAAATCATGCAGAGCAAAGTCATGGCTGGGCGCACGGGATACGACGTGGTCGTGGCGACCTCCAATGTGTTGCCAAGCCTGATCCAGGCAGGAGTCCTTCAGCCTTTGGATCGTAATCAGCTGAGTAACTTTTCACATATCGACCCTGATATCTTGTCCCAACTCGCGGTCAATGATCCTGGTAATCGCTATGCTGTGCCCTATTTATGGGGTACTACCGGCATTGGCTATGACATTGACAAAGTCAAAGCGGCATTGGGTGATGATGCTCCGGTGAATAGCTGGGATCTGATCTTCAAAGAGGAAAACATCAGCAAGCTTCAGTCGTGTGGTGTGGCAATGCTTGATTCTCCCAGTGAGATCATTTCGATTGCTTTGAATTATCTGGGACTTCCTAGCAACAGCAAGAATCCGCAGGATTACCAAAAAGCTCAAGCCCTGCTGTTGAAAATCCGCCCCTACGTCCTCTATTTCGATTCGTCCAGAATCGACGCCGACCTGGCTGACGGCAATATTTGTGTCGTTGTGGGATGGGCCAATGGTGCCCTTGCTGCACAGGCCATCAACGAAAAGGCCAACACGGGGCGCAAGATTACCTACAGTCTTCCTCGCGAAGGCGCGCTGTCCTGGTCGGAGAATCTGGTACTGCTAAAAGATGCGCCCCATCCCAAGGAGGGGTTGGCGTTCATTAATTATATGTTGCGACCGGAAATTATCGCCAAGACCTCAAACCACACGCTGTACCCTAACGCCAATAAAGATGCCGCTGAATTTGTCGAGCAGAAGCTGCGAGATAATCCTTGGATTTATCCAGATAGAAAGACGATCGCTACACTCATTCCTCTTGAGCCACTGCCATTGAAACTGGAGCGAATCCGCACGCGGATCTGGACCAAAGTGAAGAGTGGTGTGTGAGCTGACTTTTTGATGTCTGGAAAGTAAGACGTAAACACCGATATAGAGGGGCGCTGGGCTGCTGGGTTGATATCTGTTAATTCATCAGTCCGGCATTATCCAGTGTCTTCCGGTCCATTGCGCCGCCTTATGTAAAAAGAGAACAGCGGATGTTCAGCCCAGTCAATCAAACGTATTTCAGTTTGACAATCGACGGTTTCGAGCACGACTTTCAAGTGCTCGCATTCACTGGAGAAGAGGCGATCAGCAGGCCTTATCTCTTCAACGTGGAGTTTGTTAGCGAACGGTCTGACCTGGATCTCGAAAATCTCTTCGACAAAGAAGCTTTTCTGACGTTAGACGCGAAGGGTAGCGGCATTCATGGACGAATCTATCACATCGCTCAAAGCGGTCATCGCCAGCATTCGACATGTTACAGCCTAGCGCTAGTACCGCACCTGTCCTACTTGCGCCACCGCATCAGCCACAGGATCTATCAACAGTTCTCGGTGCCGAAAATCGTTGCCTTGATATTGGAGGAACACGGCATCGTGGGCGACGCCTATCGGTTTCATCTGAAGGCAACCTACCCGGAGCGTGGCGACTGCACCCAGTACGACGAAACGGATTTGCACTTTATTCAACGCTTGTGCGAAGAAGAAGGTATCCACTTTCACTTCCAGCACAGCGCTCAAGGTCATGTGTTGGTTTTTGGTGACGATCAGGCGGTTTTTCCCAGGATCGGACAGCCCACCGCCTATCGGCAAGAGCGCGACAGGATGTCCAGCGAGCCATTGATCAAGCGCATCAACCTGCGTCTGGGACAGCTCACCAGTCGTATCTCGCAGCGCAACTATGATATCGAGCAACAGCTGGACGTTGAAGAAGATGGCAGGCTGGAGCGTTTCACAGGTCATGAGCACGGCAAACAGATACGTCTTCGTGCTATGGAGCGTCGCCATGCAGCTTATCGTCAAGCCGAAGGGCAGAGTGACCAGGCTCGGTTAGCCAGCGGCCATGTGCTGGAACTCTCAGGCCATCCACGCCAGGAGTGGAACGCCCTATGGCTACTGACTAAGGTCATTCACGAAGGCCGGCAACCACAAGTAATGAATGAGGACGTCGCCAGTGGCAACACTGCGAACGAAGATGACGTCCATCAGGGTTACCGCAATCGCTTTATCGTTCTTCCATGGAATGTTTCCTATCGTCCGTCGTTGGCCCACAAAAAACCTCGGATGCCAAGTAACCAGACCGCTGTAGTCATCGCTCTGGAGGACGAAGAGATCCAGAATGATCGGCTCTTCGCAAGGATCAAGGTCAAGTTCCCCTGGGACCGCGAGGATAGATTTGACGACAAGAGCCGTTGTTGGCTGAAGAGGGGCTCCGACTGGAGTTGTGAGATTGGGCCGCCCCGGACGGGTATGGAGGTAATGGTCACATTTCTTGAAAACGACCCCGATCAGCCGCTGGTCAGTGGGTGCTTGTGTTGTCGTTAAGGGCGTCCTGCCGCTGCTTTGCTTAGGGGCACGGTTGATACTGCTGAGCATCAGCTTTTGGGCCAGACTCCATCATTCCTACCGGCCGACTTCGGCCAGAAGCGGACGGTGGGAATCTAACCTAATGCGCCTGCTATTCTTGGTCATTGAACGAAGAGGAATAGTCAGGTAATGGGAAAAATCAAAGAGTTGGATGAGCTCACCCACCACTTCCGCTCGGCTTCAGGAAACAGCGGACTGCCTCGACTGACGACTCAATCCAGGCGTCTTGCCGGTAATGCGCTTGAATGCGCGGCTGAAAGCGGCCTGAGAGGTATAGCCCAAGCGCTGCGCCACCTCTTCAATCGGTAGTCTTTCGAGCGTCAGCCACTGGCTCGCAAGCCGCATCCGCAATTCGGTGACGTAGCGTAGCGGGGCCATGCCAATCGTCATTTGGAAACGGTCGGCGAAGACCGAGCGCGAGGTGTTGCATTGCTCCGCCAGCTGAGCAACGGTCCAATCGCGCCCCGGTTGTTGATGCAGTGCCAGAAGTGCATTTGCCAAGCGTGGATCGCGCAATGCGGCGACCAGGCCAGAGGCATTGCCGCAGGCGCACTCCACCCAACCGCGAACGACCATGGCGGCCACCACGTCGGCCAACCGCGCGAGGATGCCGGCGAAGCCGATACGTGCGGCGCTGACCTCGCGCTCCATGGTGGTCAGGATAGGCACCAGCCCGGGGTAACGCTGGCCACCGGCATCAATCAGCATCAGGCCCGGCATCAGCCGGCCAAGGCCATGGATACTGCCCAGTTCAAACTCCATGCAGCCACTGAACAGAACGGTGGTCGGCGTGGGGCTGGCATCGGTTCCGGTATCCACCGCGCTGACGGCATCACCAAGGGGGGCGCCGTCTAGACGGTCGATGTCCTGAACAGGCACGTCCGTATGGGAAAGCAACTGATGGGCCGCGCCATGGGCGATGAAGATGGCGTTGCCGGCAGTCAGCGCATACGTTGTCCCGTCTTCCATCTGCAGCACCGCATTGCCGACCGCCAGAAAGTGGAACCAGGCATGCCCCGGTTTGGCTGCGAAGCCCAGGCCGAAGGTTGGACCGGCTTGGATACGCCGGTACTCGACGCCACGCAGGCGCATGCCGCGCAACAGCTCATTGATGAGATCCGAGGAGAGAGCAAACTGATCTGTAGGCATGGTCAGGTGTTTCGGTCAAAAAATCGAGGTTTTCGATCATAGATCATCCAGTTTCTCGCGCCTAGACTGCGGGTCGCGATTAAGATTGGGAGATCCGTGCAATGACTGACTGTGTTTGTAATGCCGTATCCGACAGCCGTCCCGGCGTCGGGCTGGATGTGGAACCTGCAACCCCCGCGTGGATGGCAGTCTTCTCGTTGGCTATGGGGGTGTTCGGATTGCTGACCGCTGAGTACCTTCCGGCCAGCCTGTTGACGCCGATGGCTACCGATCTGGGTGTGTCCGAAGCGCTGGCTGGCCAGGCGGTAACGGTGACAGCAGTGGTGGCACTGTTCGCTGGCCTGCTGGTGCCAGGCCTGACCCGCGGTATCGACCGTCGCTGGGTGCTGCTGGGTTTTTCCACGTTGATGATCGTATCCAATCTTTTGGTCGCCGTTTCCTCCAGTCTCGCGGTGCTACTGGTGATGCGTATCTTGCTGGGTATTGCCCTTGGCGGGTTCTGGAGCATGGCGGCAGCGGTGGCGATGCGCTTGGTACCGGGGGCTTTGTTGCCCCGAGCGCTGTCGATCATTTTCAGTGGCATTGCCGTCGGGACGGTGGTTGCGGTCCCGCTGGGCAGTTACCTGGGTGGGCTATATGGCTGGCGCAGCGCGTTCTTTGCCGCGGCGGCGGTAGGTGTGGTGACCCTGGCTTTCCAGTCGTTCACGCTGCCACGCCTTGCGCCGCGCACACCGGCACGCCTGCGCACCGTACTCGAGGTGTTGCAGCGCCCGGGTATCGCCATGGGTATGTTCGGTTGTGTGCTGGTGCACAGCGGCCACTTCGCGATGTTCACCTATGTTCGGCCATTCCTCGAGGGCACTACCGGCATTGGCCCGCAAGGGCTGTCGCTGATGCTGCTGGGTTTCGGTGTGGCGAACTTCGTCGGCACGTTGTTGGCCGGGTGGCTGCTTGAGCGTCGTCCACTGGCCACGCTGGTGTTGATGCCCGCGCTGGTGGGCGTTGCAGCGCTGGCGTTGGTGCTGTTGCCGGCCTCGGTGCCGGGGCAGGCGGTACTGCTGGCGATCTGGGGTCTGGCCTTTGGTGGTGTGCCAGTGGCGTGGTCGAACTGGGTCGCCAGCGCAATACCCGATCAGGCGGAAAGCGCCGGGGGCATGGTGGTGGCGTCTGTGCAGTCGGCCATCGCAACAGGCGCCGCCGCTGGCGGTGCGATGTTCAGCCTCGGTGGCAGCGCAGGCGTATTCGTAGCGGCGGCCGTGCTGATGCTGCTGGCCGCGTTGCTGATTGCGTTGCGTGTGCGAGTCCCTTCTATCCGTGGCAGTGCCCAGGCCAGGCCGGCGCTGCACCTTTGAATGGGGCAGTCGCGTTCACTTGCCGGAGGCCAGGACCTCATTGATGCAACGAACCGGGTTGTTCAAAATGAATCGAGTTCCCGCTCCAGGCAGTCTGCCCATTTGCCCGCAAACCGATAGAGGGGCATGAATGCCTCCGATAGCTCCAAGCCAAGTGGTGTGAGGCTGTAGCCGCTGTCGACTCTCTCGACAATGCCCGCATCGCGCAGCTCATTGATTCTGCTTTGCAACACGGTGGGAGAGATGTCTCCCGCCGCACTTCTTAAAGCCCTGGAACTCATGGCGCCATCACGCAGTTCCCAAAGGACCCTTAGCGCCCATTTTTGTCCGAGTAAGTCCAGGAGCGCCATGATTGGCCGGCGTCCCTTGAGTATTGATGAAGCGCAGCCGTGGTTATCATTCATCGTTATTGACCTTGCTTGCTACATATTCAGTAGCGATTATCCTTGCTACACATTTGATAGCGGAGGATACGCGATGTCACGAATCAAAGCACTCAATGAACCCTACCCAGACGAAGTCAGGGCGGATTTCGACAAGATAATGGGAGTAGGGGTACCGCCTCTCGTTCTATTCTCGACCGTTGCATGCAGTGATCGCGCGTGGCGAAAATTCAAGGGAGGTTCGCTGCTCGATGGCTCTCTGCTGAAGCTTCGCCAGAGAGAACTCGTCATCAATAGGGTTTGTGCTCGCACGGAGTGTGAATACGAATGGGGGGTGCATGTGATGGCCTTCGCACAGGCCGCCGGGCTTACCAGAGAAGAGGTCGCCGGCACATTGGAATATCCCCTTCGCCCAGGGCTGTGGCGCGAGGAAGAGGCCGCTCTGCTGATCGCGATCGATGCGCTTCATGACCGAGCAGCGTTGAGCGATGAAGAGTTCTTGGCCCTCAGAAAGCATTTCGACGACGATCAGATCCTGGAAATTCTAATGCTCGCGGGCTTTTACCGTACGGTCTCCTACATTGCGAATGGCCTTTTATTGCCGCTGGAGCAAAATGCTGCGAACTTCAGTGAATATCGGAAAGGGAGGCCAGCCGAACATTGATGGGTTCTGGTCGAAGTCTTTCTCGGGTCCAACCGATATACGCGCTTTCAACAAGGAGTCCCAATTGCCCACCGCCCACGTTTTCATCGCCACCAGCCTGGATGGCTTCATCGCCCGGCCCGACGGCGACATCGACTGGCTTCTACAGCGCGACGATCCATCCGAAGACCACGGCTATTCAGACTTCATCGCCGACAAGGACGTCATCGTGATGGGGCGTGGGAGCTATGAGAAGGTACGGACCTTCGACACCTGGTTCTACGACCGGCCCGTGGTGGTGGTGTCTGAGCAGTTAGCCGATTCGCCAGTGCCCGAGGTGTTGAGGGGCAAGCTGCGTTTCTCCAGCCTGGCACCCAAGGATTTGATGACGGAGCTGGCAAGCCAAGGCGTGCAGCGCGTCTATGTGGATGGCGGACAGGTGGTGCAGTCGTTCCTGCGCGATGGCTTGGTCACCGATATGGTGATCACCACCGTTCCCGTGTTGATCGGCTCGGGGCGGCCGTTGTTCGGGGGGCTTGGGCGGGATGTGGATTTGCAACTCGTATCCAGCCGCAGCTTTCCTTCGGGGCTGGTGCAGTCCACCTACCGATTGGTCCCATGACCCGCCGACTCAGCGTACACGGTCGCGGCTTTGCACCGCCAGGTCCAGGGCCTTTTGCATATCCAACCGTGCCGAGCGGCCGACGTCTTTGTCGTTTAGCTGGTAGCGACGCTCCGACGGCAGGATGGGCGCGGTGAGGTCTTCGGCGTCCATCTGTTCGAAGTCGTGGTTGTCGCCGATGGTCATGGCGCTGCGGCGTAGCAACATGCGCAGTTGTTCGGGTTGCAGTTGCGGGTTGATGGACAGCATCGCCGCCAGCAGGCCCGCGACCATGGGGGTGGCGTAGGAGGTGCCGCAATGCACTGCGCTGTCCTGGCCGGCGCTGGTCGTCGAGGCGTGGGCGCAAGCGGCGGCGGTGATGTCGACGCGCATGTCGATGTTCGAGGAGCTGCGTTTGACCGCATAGGCCGGGTCGTCGACGCCGACATCAGTGCGCTCGCTGCGCTGGTGCCCGCCGACCACCAGCAATTGTTCGGTGATGAAGGAGGAGGGCAGGCGGTATTCATCGCTGCCCGAGAACGAAGATCCATTGCCGGCGGAGTTCACCACGATCACGTCAGGATGTTCCTTGCGCAGCCAGAGGAAAAACTCCTCCAGTAGCTCCTCGTAACCACCCATGGCGATGCCCGAGCGCAGCAGCGAGTCGACGTCATCGCCCTTGATGTCTTTGGCGCCGACGCGGTGGATGCCCCAGCTCCAGTTCAGCACGCGCACGCCGTCTTCCACGAGGTTGACCGAGGCGGCGATATTGGCGGTGATCCCGGCATCGGAATTGCGTTCGACGATGACCTCGAAACCACCACTGGCCTTGTCCAGGCCGCGGAGGAAACCGGTGTTGCCGCTGTCGTCCCAACGCGCGGCGAGGATGCCAGCGACGGTCGTGCCGTGGTTGTCCGACTTGTCTGCATCGCGTGCGTAGACACAGGTGCGCGGGGGCGAGCAGGCGCCGACGTTGTCTGCGAAATCCGTCGTGTCGAAATCCACATCGCGCTCGATCAGGCCGATGCGCACCGGCTGCGGTTGGATGGGTGGTTGTCGCCCGGGGATACGGCGTTGGTAATAGTTCACCGCGTCGAGAAAGCGATTTGCGGCCCATTCGTCGGAGTCCAGGGCCGGTTTCTTCGGTTCTTCTGGATGAGTTGCGGCCTGCTCGGTTTCTTCGGCCGAGGACTCCTCGATCACCACAGCATCCACGCTGGTCTCGCTGCCCAGGCGCAGCACCAGGGCGTCGCGCTGCACCAGGTCCTTGGCCGGCAGGCGCAGCTGATACAGATTCAGGGGCGAGATGCTGCCGACCACTTTTGCCCCGTACTTCTGGGCCAGGCGCTCGGCTTCCTGGCGGCCATCACGGTCTTCCTCGATCAGCACGCTGACCAGGTCGACGTAAGTGGTCAGGCCGTCCATGTTCTTCGCCACTTCGTCCGGCCCGGCAGCCAGCACGTGACTGTTGCGCAGGGTCAGCCAGGCGGCATTGCTGGCGCGCGGGCCGTCCTGCAGCCAGAGTGGGCCGCTCTGGTAATTGGCGCCGTCCAGGCGCAAGCGCAGGTTTTCCCCTTCACGCTGGACCGCATCTGCGGGTATCGTCTTGGCGCCCAGGTTCAATTGCGGCGTTCCGTCTCCCAGCCCGCGTACGGTCAGGCACCAGTCTTGGTGCTGGGTTTCCAGCAGGTCGCCGCAGCGTTTCAGGTTTTCCAGCCGCAGGGGTTCAGGCGCAGCGGTCGCTGTGCCGGCATTGAACGTGAACAACGTGGCGAGGGCAGCGAATCGTAGGAGCATGAGCCAGGTTTCTTTGCCGAGGGTCTTGTTGCTCCGACTGTTACGTCGCTCGCTTCGTTCAGCGGGATAACGACACTCAGCGAGTACCCGTTCCGGTTCAGAAGCTTTCGAGCCGCACTTCAAGACCCGCGTGCCGTGCGAGCTCGATCATGGCTTCAACCTGGTCGGCATTGGCGATGAAGCCGATATACTCGTCGCCACCGGAGTTCAGGTGCAGATAGCGTTTGTCGAACGCCGCCAGCCATTGGTCGAGATTGGCCAGCGTCTCCGACATCGACAGCGGGCCCTCATGGCGGTAGGGGTAAATTTCTTTCACCCCGCTGGCGCTGACCAGATAGGGCACCAGATATTCGAAACCATCAAAGCCGTTCCAATCGACGCCTAGCAAAGCCAAGTGTTCGAGCTTCTGGCCCCGGTCTGCATCCAGCACACCGTCCACCAGCGCGGTGGCCGGCTCCTGGCCCGAGCCGTAAATGCGCAGCACGCGCCTGACCAGCCTGGCACGTTCGGCTTCTGGCATGCGGGCCAGTAGGGCTTGCGTGAACGTCTTGAGTTCGGCGCGATAAGGATGCAGCTCCCGCATGATCGCCGCGTCGCTGACGGTCGTTTCCTCCGGTGGAGGCAAGGTAAAGCGGCCACCGAACAAGCGATCAAGAATGCCCATTCCCTTTCCTTAAGTCGTCCATTCTTTCTAGCCAACCGTTATACGCGCTCAACGTGAACGCGATACTTGATGTCCCGATCAAAATGATCTTCTGGGTTTTCGTAAGCTTCAAGCTTTTCCAGGAACCCTGCTTGCTCAAGGATCAGCAAATCCTCAAGGGTCCAATCAAACGGGAAGTCGCTGGAAAAGCTTTCACCCTGGTACTCAACCCAGTGAAAAACCGGGAAGGGCAGGTAACCGAGCCACTCTGATCGATAGGTGATCTCGTCGGATTCGCTACTCGTTACCACGGCGCGGATCTTGTGTTTGATCGCTTCTTGACGTTCATCCATGGTGTTTCGATCCTGACTGTTTACCACTGGCGTCCCAACCACCGCGCCTAGATAGACCTCTGGTTAACCCGCTTGGAGAGCGCTTCGGCGCTTTCCTTGCGCTCGGAGTAGCGGTCGACCAAATAGTTTTCTCGGCCGCGCACCAGCAAGGTGAACTTCATCAGTTCCTCCATGACATCGACAACCCGGTCGTAATAGGACGATGGCTTCATGCGCCCGGCTTCGTCGAACTCAAGGAAGGCTTTGGGCACGGAAGATTGATTGGGGATCGTGACCATGCGCATCCAGCGACCCAGCACCCGAAGTTGGTTCACCGTGTTGAAGGATTGCGAGCCGCCGCACACCTGCATCACCGCCAAGGTCTTGCCTTGCGAAGGGCGAATCGCACCCAGGGCGAGCGGGATCCAGTCGATCTGCGCCTTGAACACCGCCGACATCGAACCATGGCGTTCTGGCGAGCACCAGACCTGGCCTTCCGACCACATCACCAGGTCGCGCAGTTCCTGCACCTTGGGGTGATCGACGGGGGCATCGTCCGGCAGCGGCAGCCCGGAGGGATCGAAGATTGCGATTTCGGCGCCCATGAGCTCCAACAGGCGTGCCGCTTCGCGGGTCAGCAATTGGCTGAAGGAGCGCTCGCGGGTTGATCCGTACAGTAAAAGTATGCGCGGTTTGTGCTGTGGCTCTGCGCCCTTTGCGAGCTTTTCCGATGTGGGTGCATCGAAGAGCGACAGGTCAAGATTTGGAAAGTCATTCGGGTTTTCGCTGGAGGACTCGGTCATCACAAATCTCCAATCCGGAACGTGAACAGGACTTGCATGGATGGCTCCTGCCGCTTTTGGCGGACATCAAGGGCTCAAGTGCAGAGCCGAAAGAGTGATCGATATATGGATGCGTGCATATTCGTATTTCCATATATTTATCGCAAGTCGCAATTATCTGACTGCCTGGGATTTTACTGATGGCAGATGACGACAAAGGGGAAGGGCGGCAGCCTGGAGCCAGCCCGGCAGAACTGAAGCTCAAGCTTGAGATCAGCAGCGAGGCGCAGCGCTTCAGAGGAGGGTGGTGATGTGGATCAGCTTTCCGCGGGCGTGATGGGCGCATCACTGGCTTCAGCCGCCAGTTTCAGTCGGTCGGCTTTGCTGATGTATTGATTCTTGCTTTTGGGCGCCAGCTTGGCACTGGCCTTTTTGGCGTTAGCCTTCAATAACTGGTTTATTTTCTTGCGGCGATTCATGTCGTTTTGCTCAGCGTGTCAATGTTTGGATGGTATCAGCTTTCCGTTTTCTCAGGATTTTTCCTGATGTTGGCAACGGGCTTCACCCGGCGCTCGATGATGATCGAGTCATTCGGAATCTCCAGCCGGATCGCCGTTTCCTCGGTGCGCATTTCAATGAGCGTCGAGTTGCCCACACCTCGGAAAATCACCGTCGCATTTTCAAAGCGTTTGTAATTTTCCAGCGGGGAATCCTTAGGGGCTGGCAACAGGTTGGCATAAGGTGGTTTCACCAGAATCGTGGCCCTTTCTATGCGTATTTGCGCGAAGCGCATGGCCGCTTGCAGCAAGTCCGAGGTCACGCCTCCCATGAGCAGGGGCGTCAGCAGGATGACACAGACAATCATCGCCCTGGTTTTCTTCAAGGGTTTCATTTCAGCATGGGGCTTGTGCTCAGGATGCTCTGGACCGGTGACTTCAAGCGCTGCTTTTATTTTCTTGTTCTGCTCCAGATAGGCTGAGTAAACGATGTACTGAAAAACGGGCAGAAGGATAAGCGGGATGTGTTCCAAGGGGCTTCTGCGGGTAAGGAAATAAATGGTCACTGCGCCGCATATTCCAAAAAACACCGAGAAGAACGTAATTTTCGGTCGCTTGAATTCCAGTATGTTTTTTTTACCGGTGACTTTTCCATGTAGCCAGGCGAAACCTCTAAGCACGGGAATGAAAAATTGGGAAAGCAGCACCCCGGCCGCCGTGACGGAAACTGAAAAGTAAACACACACCAGCCCAAAGCAAAATGCCGCGACCAGAAATAACAAGCTGTCTCCAATCGAGACGCCTTGTGGGTAATGGCCGTTGCTCAATAGGTAACTGACGATGCACGTGCCGCCGATCAGTAATCCTATTTTTGCTGACAGAGAGAGAAGCTTTGTAGCGATCTCAATCTGCTTTTCGAGTCCCGTGGTTGCTTCCTGCATCACCCAATCTCCTTGATATTACGCATAGGATGGTCGTTACCTGACTCATCGCTCTGTGGGTAGCATAGTGATGATTTTGCTTCTTGTGGCGAGGCGGCAGCCGAGGTCTGTCGCGGGAGAGATCCGTGGACCTGGCCCCCGTCCTCCGGCCACGCTATCCCACGTAATACTTATCCCAAAGCTTGTTCCGGAATCGTTTCTGCGGATCGAACCGCGCCTTGAGTGCGAACAACCGTTGCGCCCCGGGATAGGCCCGCGAGAACTGTTGTCGCGTTGCATGCAACTGATAGGGCAGGTAGTAGGTGCCCCCAAACGCCAGGGCAATATCGATCAGTTCGCGTGTCCATACGCCGACCTTCTCGCGGTCGGCCACGCCAACGTGTTGCCAGTAATAAAGTACGAATGAAAAGACTTCCTCCCGTGCCCAGGACAGGCACGAGTCAGGGGTGGGTGGCGCGTGCCGGATGGAAATGTTGATGGCATCGACGTCATGCACCTTGAGTAGATCGGCCATTTGCATGACAAACGCGTTGAGGTGGGCCACCGGTACAAAATATTCCTGCAACGCGTAGGTGCTATTGCGGGTAGCGATCGGTCCGAGGGAGGCGACGTCCCGGCTGGCCTCGTAATTGCGGCGTACCACCGGGTGGCTGAGGTAGCGTAATGGATCGACCACATCCTTGCGAAGCAACGGGCCGCCGGGGAGTCTGGCCACGCCCCACATGATGGTTTGATCGAATGTGTACGATTGCCCCGGTGCAACCAGCCGATCTTCGACGGTCAGCGCTTTTTCCGTGGCGTACCAGGTGATGGCGGTGGCCTGGTCAAAGTTGGGCGGCGCCAGATCGGCGTTGTGCAGGATTGCCTGATCGTTTCCGCGGATCTGCTCATTGAAAAATTTAGGGTAATCGGCAACCGGCATGTGGTGTACCTGGCGTTCCATCGTGACGTTGGATGCCAGCTCCAATTCGATTTCTGTGATGACGCCCATCGCGCCATAGCCACCGATGGTTGCGTGAAACAGGTCGGTATTTGTGGTGCGAGAGGCTTCCACGACTGAACCGTCGGCGAGCACCAGTTGCAAGGCGCATACCGAGTTGTTCATCGGGCCGGCACTGACGTAACGCCCATGAGCGTTGACTGACAGCGCCCCGCCGACGGTGAAGTTGGCGTAGCTCTGCATGATCTTTACCGAAAGATCGTCTGGGTCGATGACGGTTTGAAGGTCGCGCCAGCGCATTCCTGACTGTACGCGTATGACCTTTTGCTCAGGTGAGTAGCGGATGACTTGATTGAACTGACGCATATCGAGGTGCAGGCTGTCTTCGGTGGCAATCTGTCCACCCATGCTGTAGCGACCACCCCCGATGCTCACCGGGCCTGCCCACAGGGCCAACGCCTGTCGGATCTCATCGGTGGTGCGCGGAGCCAGCAGGCGATTCACCCAGACCGGGTTGAGTCGTGTCACATCGTTGACCAGGACGCCCGAAGAGGCTGCCCAGGACGACCAAGGCGACAGCACGCCGAAGGCAACCCCGGTCATGCCTGCCTGAAGCAGGCTGCGCCGGGTGAGACAGGGCGACGATCTTGAAGGGTCAAACACCTGTGCATCGTTGGTCATGCGGTGTCACTCAGTTGTGAATCGAAAATGACACGCACGTCCGGGCTTTGAAGCAGGCTGGCCGGCGTGACGGTACGACGTCGCCAAGGAATTCGGCCGAAATACCACAGCCGCCAGAAGGCCAGGTTCGGATCGGCATTATCTTGCAGCAAGGTCGCGAACGTCTCCACCTCACCGAGCTGGAGGTTCGTCGCTTCATCGATCACCTCACGCACGAAACGAGAGCAGAACTGGCGCCGCGAGCTTATGTTGAAGCCGGTGTCATAGAACGTACCCAGCCGATGATCGGCGGCGTTCTGAAGCGCCTTGCGTTGCGTGTCGGTGAGTGGCCGCGTGAGCCTCGCCACTGTGCAGCGTCCATGCTCGGAGCGCTTGATAAACCGGGTGAGCGAGGTGGTGCGCGAAAGCGGAAACGTGCTTTCTGCAATCAACGGCTCACCACCATGGTTGTCGACCACCACACCCACATGGTTCGTCCATGAGTTCGTCGCATTGGCGACTTCCAGGAAGGGCCGCGCGGTGACCCGGATGAACACCATATCGCCAATCTGCAGATCGACCATGGATGGTCCGCCTGATGTTGGAGAAACGTGCGCTGCATTTTTGCTGAACATGCTGACCTCTCGGCTCTGTTGAGCTTCAAGCATGGGGAGGTGGTTGCGTAATTCGCAACTTGTTCGTGCGTATTTCGCTAAGCTGATACCGACGGTATCGGATATCAATACTTATGACCCAGATTACTCAACTCATCTCCACCCTGAAGCAACGCCTCAAGGCCGCCGGCATGACCTATCGGGACGTTGCCCAAGCGCTCGACCTGTCGGAGCCCAGCGTTAAGCGTTTGCTCGCCAGCGGTCGCCTGACGCTCGAACGCCTGGCCCAACTCTGTGAGTTGCTGGGCCTGACGATGGCGGAATTGCTTCAAGAGGCAGAGCGGTCGGCCCCACGCCTGCAGATGCTGACGCGTGAGCAGGAAGCGCAACTGGTCTCAAACGAAAAGTTATTGCTGGTGGCGGTGTGTGCGCTGAATCACTGGTCACTGGAAGACATGGTGTCTGCCTACTGCGTGTCAAAAGCCGAGTGCATCAAGCATTTGTTGGTGTTGGAGCGGATGGGCCTGGCGGACCTGAAGCCGGGAAATCGCATCAGGTTGCTGGTCGCGCGGGATTTCGATTGGCTGCCGGACGGCCCTATCCGAGGGTTCTTCCTGCGACAGGGTTTGCCGGATTTCATGGCGAGCCGATTCGACGTCCCCGATGAAACCCTGCACTTTGCCCATGGCATGCTGACCCAGCCCGCTTACGCCCAGTTGCAAGTCGACATCCACAAGTTGCGCAGCAAACTGGCGGCGCTTCATAACGAATCGTTGACCGCGCCGCTGTCCGAAAAACGTGGGACTGCGCTGTTGCTGGCGATGCGCGTTTGGGAGCCGCAGGTGTTCAGGCAGCTTAAGCGGGGGTAGATCGATAGGTCACTTGTGGATGAATCGACTGGGCCAGGTATTACTTCAGGGCGCTCTGGAAGAAGGTCGTCAATTTGTCGAAAGGAATGAGGTTGACCCTGTCGTAAAGATCGACATGCCCGGCGCCGGGGATGATGACAAGTTCCTTCGGCTGACCGGCGAGTTTATACGCTTGCTCGCTGAACTCCCTGGAGTGTGCATCGGCTCCGGCAATGAACAACATCGGATGAGGCGAAATGGTCTCGATGTCATTGAGCGGGTAGAAATTCATGAACTTGACGTTGCTGGTCAGCGTCGGGTGCGTGGTCAGGTCTCTGGACGAGCCGGATGGCGTGAACTCGCCGCGCGGGGTGCGGTAGAAGTCATAAAACTCACGTTGGATAGGATGAGTATTGTCGTCCAACTGATGCACCGTACCGCTGGTATAAAGCGTTTCGCCGCCTGCGAACTCCACATTACGTTGTTGTGTGGCTTGGGCGATGATCGCCCGGCGTTGTTCGAGCGTTTGGGAATGCTTCAATCCATTGCGATTGACGCCACCCATGTCATACATGCTCACCGTTGCGATGGCTTTCATGCGCGGGTCGATCTTGGCTGCGCTGATCACGAAGCTGCCACTGCCACAGATGCCGATGGCGCCAATGCGCTCCTTGTCGACGAAAGGCTGGGCGCTGAGAAAGTCCACTGCGGCGCTGAAATCCTCGGCATAGATATCCGGCGAGACGGCATTGCGCGGGCGCCCCTCGCTTTCGCCCCAGAATGACAAGTCCAGGGAGAGGGTCACGAAGCCTCTTTCCGCCATTTTCGTGGCATAGAGGTTCGCGCTCTGCTCCTTGACCGCGCCCATCGGGTGGCCTACGACAATCGCTGGATTTCTTGTCTTGCCATTGAGTTTCTTCGGAATGAACAGGTTGCCTGCCACGTTCATTTGATATTGGTTCTTGAAATTGACCTTCTGTACGGTCAGGTCGTCGCTGGAATAAAAGTTATCTGCGCCGTTGGACATATCGGCTCCTATTGCTGAGAGGGAACAGACGAGAAGGGTGAGTAAAACGATGATCTTTTTCATTGGGAATCCTGTTGATGCGGAGTCATCAGTGTTGGGAAAACGTCACTTGCACATCCCGCCGGCCCAGCGCTTGAGCCAGTTTCGCGGTGGCGTCCACTTGCCCCAGGCGCGTGTAGGCGTAGGTCGAGTTGAAGTTCGTATAAAAGACGACCAGGGTGTCCGTGCCGTACAGCATCAGGTCGCCATTGCGGATCGCTCCCGGTTTGCTGGCTTCGGCAGGCAGCGCTTGGGGAAGGGGGGCGTATTTCTCGTTGCGGTTGAGGTCGCTCATCTCCAACGTCAGCGGCAACAACGTGACAAACGCGCGGGCGGCAGCGTTGTCGGCCAAGGTGATGGCGAAGTGTTGTTCGCCGACGGTCATCCACATCGCCATTTTCTCCCCTTTTGAAGATGCCAACGCGGCACCATTGATCGTTGCGTAGCCGCCAAGCACGAGCATTACCGTCAGCAAACCGAGCCGGGCCGATCTCATCGCAACGGGGCATTTGTTTCTGTTCATAGGGTTCATGGTGACTTGGGAGCAGTTATGCGACTAGCTAATGAGTGCTTAACAAGGCTATAAGCAGGGCTAATCAATCTGCTTGAAGTGCTGTTGCCATGGTCAAAAGAAACCTTAACGATCTGCTGTCTTTCGTCACGGTGGCGCGCGAAGGCAGCTTCACGCGAGCTGCCGGGACGCTGGGGGTCTCACAATCTGCACTGAGTCAGGCGATCAGGGGCCTGGAAGCACGCTTGCAGATCCGATTGCTGACGCGGACCACCCGCAGCGTTTCGCCGACCATTGCCGGTGAAAGGCTGTTGCAGGCCATCGGTAATCGTTTCGATGAGATTGAAGCCGAACTGGATATGCTCACGGACATGCGCGACAAGCCCGCTGGCACCGTACGCATCACTTGCGGCGATCATGTCCTGCGCACGACCCTGCTGCCCAAACTGGTCGGGCTGCTACACGATTACCCGGACATCAACGTCGAGTTCGATGTCAGCTACGGATTTCGAGACATCGTGGCGGATCGCTTTGATGCAGGCGTGCGCCTGGGCGATACCATCGACAAGGACATGGTTGCGGTCCCTATCGGCCCTGCGTTGCGGATGGCTGCGGTGGCTTCGCCAGCGTATTTCGCCACTCGCACCGTTCCCGAGCATCCGCGCGACCTGATGATCCATCGTTGCATCAACCAGCGTATGCCGACCTCGGGTGGGCTTTATGTCTGGGATTTCGAGCGGCGAGGCAAACAGGTGAACGTGCGGGTAGACGGCCAGCTCATTTTCAACACGTCGACTCATATCGTGCAGGCGGCGGTGGCCGGGCTGGGCGTTGGCTACCTGCCTGAGGAGGAGTTTGAACCCCACCTGCAAGAGGGGCGGCTGGTGCGCGTGCTCGAAGATTGGTGCCCGCCGTTTTCAGGCTACTATTTGTACTACCCCAGTCGGCGGCAACCTTCGCCTGCATTTACGTTGGTTGCCAATGCATTGCGCCAAGCCCATTAAGGGCGAGTGACCGTTCATAAGCGGATCCGGCGTATGTCTATCGAGTTCGGGCAACGCTGATTCACGGCTACGGCTTTCAAGTAGTCGCTTTCAGAACACGTTTCGTCGTCCATGTGCAATCGCCAACCCCCGGGAGTGGCAAGCTGTGAGGATGCCCCGGACCAGGTGCGCCAAAGACACCTGGCCGGAGAGCGAGAATGGCGATCGGATGTGCCACGCTACCGTGACGTGGGCCGGACGCCGCAGCCAAGACTCCGGACGGCTGCCGCTATGCAGCGGTGGCGTTCGAGATGCCGAGGTACGTTTATGCCTGATGAGACGCTTCACCTGCCTTTGATCCATAGCGTGCTTGCGCGCGAAAAGGACACCCCCGGTGCCTTGCTGCCGATTCTCCATGCCATCCAGGCCGGCTGCGGATATATCCCCGACAATGCCGTCCCGGAGATCGCCCACGCCCTGAACCTCAGCCTGGCCGAAGTGCGTGGGGTCATCAGTTTCTACCACGATTTCCGTACCACGCCGCCGGCGCGCCATACCCTGCGCCTGTGCCGGGCCGAATCCTGCAAGAGCATGGGCGCCGAAGCCCTGGCTGCGCAGTTGCGTGAGCAATTGGCGCTGGACGATCACGGCACCAGCGCCGATGGGAGCATCAGCCTGCGGCCAGTCTATTGCCTGGGCGCCTGCGTCTGCTCGCCGGCCCTGGAGCTGGACGGGGAGTTGCATGCCCGGATCACGCCCGAGCGTCTGCGTCAGTTGGTCAATGACTGCATGGAGGAGGGCGCATGCTGACGCTCTGTATCCCCCGCGATTCGGTGGCCCGTGCCGTGGGCGCGGACAAGGTGGCCGATGCGTTGGCTCGTGAGGCTGAACGTCGGCGGCTGCCGCTGGAGGTGTTGCGCACCAGTTCCCGTGGCCTTTATTGGCTGGAACCGCTGGTGGAGCTTGAAAGTGCCGGTGTCCGGCTGGGTTTTGGTCCCGTCACACCGGCCGATGTGCCGAGCCTGCTGGATGCGCTGGCAGGCGATCCCGGCAGCCATCCGCTGGCCCTGGGGCCGGTGGAGGACATTCCTTATCTCAAGAGCCAGCAGCGCCTGCTGTTCGCTCGCGCCGGCATCACGCAACCGCTGTCCCTGGATGACTACCGTGCCCGAGGCGGCTTCCTCGGCCTGGCCCGGTCCATCCAGATGGATGGCGCGGATGTCGTCGCCAGCGTGCTGGATTCCGGCCTGCGCGGTCGGGGCGGGGCGGCATTCCCGGCGGGCATCAAGTGGCGCACCGTGCGCGATGCCGCGGGGGTACAGAAGTATGTGGTGTGTAACGCCGATGAAGGCGACTCCGGTACGTTCGCCGACCGCATGTTGATGGAAGGCGACCCCTTCCTGCTGATCGAAGGCATGATCATCGCCGGCATCGCCATAGGCGCGACCATGGGCTACATCTACGTGCGCTCGGAATACCCGGCCGCCATCAGCACGCTGAACGAAGCGCTGGGCATTGCCCGTGACGCCGGTTACCTGGGGGCGAACGTGAGCGGCAGCGGCTGCGCCTTCGACATTGAGGTTCGTGTGGGGGCGGGTGCCTATATCTGTGGCGAGGAAACGGCGCTGCTGGAGTCCCTGGAGGGCAAGCGCGGCACGGTTCGCGCCAAACCGCCACTGCCTGCCATTCAAGGCCTGTTCGGGCTGCCGACGCTGGTGCATAACGTGGTGACCCTGGCCTCGGTGCCGATCATCCTGGAGAAGGGTGCGCAGTTCTATCGCGACTTCGGCATGGGCCGTTCCCTTGGCACGATGCCGTTCCAACTGGCCGGTAACGTCCGTCACGGCGGCCTGGTGGAACGTGCCTTCGGCCTGAGCCTGCGCGAATTGGTGGAAGGCTATGGCGGCGGTACCGCCAGCGGTCGCCCGCTGAAGGCTGCACAGGTGGGTGGGCCGCTGGGCGCCTGGGTGCCGCCTGCGCAATTCGATACGCCGCTGGACTATGAGGCGTTCGCCGCCATGGGCGCGATGCTCGGCCATGGTGGCGTGGTGGTGGCCGACGACAGCCTGGACATGGCCCAGATGGCCCGGTTCGCCTTGCAGTTCTGCGCCGAGGAGTCCTGCGGCAAGTGCACGCCATGCCGGATCGGCTCCACCCGTGGGGTGGAAGTGGTGGATCGCTTGATCGCCAGCACGGAAGTGGGTGCTCGTCAGGAACAGGCCCTGCTGCTGCAGGATCTGTGTGACACCCTGCAATACGGTTCGCTCTGTGCCCTCGGTGGGATGACGTCCTACCCTGTCGCCAGCGCCCTCAAGCATTTCCCCGCCGACTTCGGTCTGGCGACCACGGAGGCCGACCAATGATCAACATCTTCGACCCCAGCACCGATATCGACCTGGGCACCCCGGCACGCGACAGCGACGTGCAGGTCAGCCTGACCATCGACGGGCGCGAAATCAGCGTTCCCTCCGGCACCTCGGTCATGCGTGCCGCCGCCATGCTCGGCACTACCATTCCCAAGCTCTGTGCCACCGACAGCCTGGAAGCCTTCGGCTCCTGCCGCATGTGCCTGGTGGAGATCGATGGCATGCGCGGCTATCCCGCTTCCTGCACCACGCCGGTCACCGAAGGCATGGTGGTTCGCACGCAAACCTCCAAGCTCGCCACGCTGCGGCGCAACGTGATGGAGCTGTACATTTCCGACCACCCGCTGGACTGCCTGACATGCCCAGCCAATGGCAACTGCGAATTGCAGACCGTGGCGGGGCAGGTGGGCCTGCGCGAAGTGCGCTATGGCTACGAAGGCGCCAACCACCTGGCCGAGGCCAAGGACGTTTCCAACCCGTATTTCGACTACGACCCGAGCAAATGCATCGTGTGCAGCCGCTGCGTGCGCGCCTGCGAGGAAATCCAGGGCACCTTCGCCCTGACCATCAGCGGACGTGGTTTCGATTCCCGGGTGGAGGCGGCCGGCGGTGACAATTTCCTCGATTCCGAATGCGTGTCTTGCGGCGCCTGCGTGCAGGCGTGTCCGACGGCGACTTTGATCGACAAGAGCGTCGTGGAGATCGGCCAGCCGGAGCGCAGTGTCATCACCACGTGTGCCTACTGCGGCGTGGGCTGTTCGTTCCGTGCCGAGATGAAAGGCGAACAACTGGTGCGCATGGTCCCGGACAAAAATGGCCAGGCCAACCATGGCCACTCCTGCGTCAAGGGTCGCTTTGCCTGGGGCTACGCCACGCATCCAGACCGCATCACCAAGCCGATGATCCGCAAGCACATCAACGACCCGTGGCAGGAAGTCAGCTGGGACGAGGCGGTCACTTACGCCGCCAGCGAATTGCGCCGGATCCAGCTCAAGTACGGGCGTGACTCCATCGGCGGCATCACCTCCAGCCGCTGCACCAACGAAGAAACCTACCTGGTGCAGAAACTGGTGCGCACCGCGTTCGGTAACAACAACGTCGACACCTGCGCCCGTGTCTGCCATTCGCCCACCGGTTACGGTCTCAAGCAGACCTTGGGCGAGTCCGCCGGGACCCAGAATTTCGACTCGGTGATGAAGGCCGACGTCATCCTGGTGATGGGCGCCAACCCCACTGACGCGCACCCGGTGTTCGGCTCCCAGCTCAAGCGCCGCTTGCGCCAGGGCGCTCGTTTGATTGTCATCGACCCGCGCCGGATTGACCTGGTGGATTCACCCCATGCCCGCGCCGACCTGCACTTGCAACTGCGCCCGGGTACCAACGTGGCGATGCTCAACGCGCTGGCCCATGTGATTGCCACCGAAGGCTTGATAGACCAGCCTTTTGTCGAGGCGCGATGCGAGGCGGCGGACTTCGCTCGCTGGCGTGATTTCGTCAGCCTGGCGGAAAACTCCCCCGAGGTCCTGGGCCCGGTGTGTGGTGTGCCTGCCGAGCAGATCCGTGCCGCCGCACGGCTCTACGCCACCGGCGGCAACGCGGCCATTTACTACGGCCTCGGCGTCACCGAGCACAGCCAAGGCAGTACCTCTGTCATGGGCATCGCCAACCTGGCCATGGCGACCGGCAACATCGGTCGCGAAGGTGTCGGGGTGAACCCGCTGCGTGGACAGAACAACGTCCAGGGTTCCTGCGACATGGGCTCGTTCCCTCACGAGCTGCCGGGCTATCGGCATATTTCCAACGAAACGGTGCGCGCCCAGTTCGAACAGGCGTGGAACGTGACCTTGCAACCTGATCCGGGCCTGCGCATTCCGAACATGTTCGAGGCGGCCCTGGACGGCACTTTCAAGGCGCTTTATTGCCAAGGCGAGGACATTGCCCAGAGCGATCCCAATACCCAACACGTGACTGCCGCCCTGAGCGCCATGGAGTGCGTGGTGGTGCAGGACATCTTCCTCAACGAGACGGCCAAGTTCGCCCACGTGTTCCTGCCGGGCAGTTCGTTCCTCGAGAAGGACGGCACCTTTACCAACGCCGAACGCCGCATCTCCCGCGTTCGCAAGGTGATGGACCCGTTGGCCGGCAAGGCCGACTGGGAAGCCACCATCGCCCTGGCCGACGCCCTGGGCTACAAGATGCACTACAACCATCCTTCGCAAATCATGGATGAAATCGCCCGCCTGACGCCGACGTTCAGCCGCGTCAGCTACGCCGAACTGGAGCGTCATGGCAGCCTGCAATGGCCTTGCAACGATGCTGCGCCGGACGGTACGCCGACCATGCACATCGATCAGTTCGTGCGCGGCAAAGGGCGTTTCATGCTCACCGGCTACGTGCCCACCGAAGAGAAGGTCAACAACCGCTATCCGCTGCTGCTGACCACCGGACGCATCCTCAGCCAGTACAACGTCGGCGCCCAGACCCGGCGTACTGACAACGTGGCCTGGCACGAGGAAGACCGGTTGGAGATCCATCCGACCGATGCCGAGAACCGGGGGATTGTCGATGGCGACTGGGTCGGTATCGGCAGTCGTGCCGGGCAGACCGTACTGCGGGCGAAGGTGACCGAGCGAGTGGCGCCGGGTGTGGTCTACACCACGTTCCACTTCCCTGAATCGGGCGCCAACGTGATTACCACCGACAACTCCGACTGGGCCACCAACTGCCCGGAATACAAGGTGACGGCGGTCGAAATCGTGCGGGTCAGCCAACCTTCGGAATGGCAGAAACGCTACCAGGCGTTCAGTGATGAACAGGGGCGTCTGCTGAAGGAACGCCGCCATGCCGAGAGAGCCGAGGTGCGTCGATGAGTTCTGAAAGCCTGATCAAGATGGCCAACCAGATCGGCCAGTACTTCGCCAGCGAGCCGGACAAGGCAGTGGCGGTGCGTGGCGTGTACCAGCACATCAAGAGCTTCTGGACGCCGGCCATGTGTCGCGAGTTGATGGCCTGGCAAACGAAACATCCCGACGCGGTCCTGCACCCGCTGGTGTTGGCGGCATTAATGGAGTTTGAAAAAGCGGCTTAGTCGTAGGAGCAAAGTCCTGTAGAACCTGCACAGCCCCGACCGGCGCTCTCGTCAACGACGAAGGGAATCGGCCGGGGCTGCGTGCGTTTCAGTTATTGGTTATTGACGGTGACATAGGGGTCCCAAGTGTTGGTCGGGCCAATCTGGTTCAGGTTACGGTCCAGTAGAACGAAGTAGATTTGGTACCAGAGCTTTCCTGGGCTCAGCGCAGTGGACTGCCAGAAGGTATAGGTCACATCGGTTTTGGCGATACCGCCGGGGGCACCGTTGTCCAGATAGGGCACAGGGATGCCGGGGATGTTAAACGGTGTCGGTTTGGAAATGGTGCCCTTGTAATCACCGCCCTGGTGAGGGTCGCCGATCTCGATGTCTTTGATCAATGCGATGCGGTCGAAATTGCGCGACAGCGTGGTGGCGCGCCAGCGAATGATGTCGCCGGGGTTTACATCGAACCACAACTCGTTACCGCCTTCGCCTTCGCCGCTGCTGATGTTGGCGTGGCTGTCGATGGCGCTGCGGGTCACCAGCATGGCAATCGCACCGCCTACGTCATTGGGGTGGGCGAGCAGGTAGTCGGCGTCAACGTTGACGAGCACATCAATGGTTTGGGTCGCTCCAGACATTTTGTTGCTCCTTGAGGGTAATGACATTGAAGACCGCGCCTACAAAGGCGTCCGGGCCACCCGGTCCCTGGGTGCGGGCTCGAGAGGAACGATAGGTGATGGCTTTGTAGTGTCAAATTTCGAATTCTTGACGCTGGCGAAACGGAGCGAAGCGCAGCACAACCAAGGCTTTGATTTACCTTTGTCATAGTCGATCTCTTAATGGATTTTTGGTTGTTTTCTGGTGAGTGAGTGGGCAAAGGCGCACGGACGTTGTCGGTGATTGCTATGGATTAGAAACTCCACTCTTGAGCGTAAACAACTCGGCAGAAAGGGCCGGCCAGTGTTGCGTTGTGATGGGCGATGATCATTTCTGCCGCCAATTCAGGGGTGTCGATGCACGTATGCCCGTCGGCGATCAACACCGCGTCGAAGCCCAAGTCCCGGGCCGCGCGGCAGGTGCTGTCGACACAGTATTGGGTCTTCATTCCGGTGATGACCACGCCGTCAGCGCCACAGGCCGTTAAGCGATTGCCCAGGTCGGTCATGGCAAAAGCATTAGGGCGTCTTTTTTCGAAGATGACCTCGTCGCCTTCCAACCGCAGTTCTTGCACCAATTGCGTCAATGGACTTGCCGGTTCGATGGGCGAGCCGGGTGGCCCGACATGACGCGCCAGGAAAATCGGTGCACCGGCTTCGCGAGCCTTGATCAACAGGCCATTGAGCGTGTTGAGCAGCGCTTCTCCAGCCCAGGGTTTATCGGAGCCATGGAACAACCCAACTTGCATATCGAGAATCAACAGAGCATGCATGGTGCTTTCCTTGCGTTTGGGCCAGCGACGCAAGGGCAAAAGAAAAGGCCCTTACCATCGCTGGCGGGCCTTTGGGATTCGTGTATTGCTAACTCACGACACCTCACGACCCGCCTTGGCGGTCGTGGTTGTGGTGGTCGAGGCAATCTTTGGAAGGTTCATGGTGCTGACAGTAGCTTCACACCTTCGGGTTTGGCAAGCGTGTTTCCAGGGCGCATGCGATCTCTTGTGGCGAGGGGATTTATCCCCGCTCGGCTGCGTAGCAGTCGTAAACCGGTCAACGCGGTTCACCTGTTGCAGCGCGGTGTTTGGTTTTGGGGTCGCTTCGCAACCCAGCGGGGATAAATCCCCTCGCCACAAAAGGGATCAGGCTTCGAGGCCGCGCCGCTCGATCACGCCAAACACATCCGCCACATCCTGCACCAGGATCCGGGCGACGTTGGTGATGGTGTTGATGTCGCTCGTTGCCGAATCACGCAGGCTGCTGCAAGCGACCAAGGTCAGGTAATCGAGGGTGGCGTGCAGGCGTTCGCTGGCGCAGGCGTGGAGTTCGGGGAGTGGGGCTTGGGTGTCGATCAGCAGGACGGGGTGGGTGGTGGCTGTTTGGGTGAGAGGGGTGAAGCGGCTGGATGAGTGAGTTGTCATGAGGTTGAATTCCTTTTAAGAAAGAAGAAATGCCACCTTTTTGCTGCGAATCAAATGGGTGGCAGTTGCGCGAGGGTTCGCAGACCGAGGAAAGAATCCAAAAACTCGGCAGACCCGAAAGTCTCCCGCGCACAACCGCCATAAAATGAACGCGGGCAAGTTTGCCTGAATTTCATTTGACGGTATTAGATCTTTTTCATCGAGGGCTGCGAAACCCAGCCACCGGCCAAAGCCAGCGACGACCCAACTATAGAAGTCGATCCCGGTACCCACAACCGACCTGTAGGACGCACGCGCCCCCTGTGGCGAGGGGATTTATCCCCGCTCGGCTGCGCAGCAGTCGCAAAACCGGTGCCTGCGGTATACCTGGCGAAATAAGGTGTCTGGTTTGGGGCCGCTTCGCAGCCCAGCGGGGATAAATCCCCTCGCCACAAAGGTAAATTCCTACGAGTTTTTCAGAAGGCCAAATCACCGCCGGAGGGGTGAGTACTTTCTGGATTTCTAGCGACAGCTGCGAAAAAATACCCTGATATCCTCCGCCAACAACTCCGGCTGTTCCAACGCCGCAAAGTGACCACCCCCGGGGCATCACGGTCCAATGCTTCACGTCGCAGCAGCGCTCCACCCAGCTCCTTGGCGGCATGGGCAGTTCCTTGGGAAACAGCGCAACCCCAACCGGCGGTTTCAGCCGTTCACCGTGGTTGAACAGCAACGGCCGCTTGCTACCTTCCACATACTGGCGAAACGACGAGCCGATGCAGTTCGTCAGCCAGTACAGCGTGACATTGGTCAGCAGCCAGTCACGATCGATGGCAGGGTGGGTATCGCACCAGGACAGGATCTTCTCGCCCATCCACGCCAAGAGTCCTGCCGGTGAATCATTCAGGCCCACCGCCAGGCTCTGCGGTTTGGTTCGCTGGATGTGCCCATAGGCGCCTTCGGCGTCGGCAAATGCAGCGGCGCGTTGCAGGAAGGTCGTTTCCGCCTCCGTCAGCGCTGGCTCGGTTTCGCCAAGAGGAGGGCGATAGGAACCCGGGATGTAATTGAGGTGAATGCCGGTCACCCGCCCGGGAAACCGTACGCCGAGCCAGCTCGACACGCCCGCACCGATGTCCCCGCCCTGGGCGCCAAACTGCTCATAGCCGAGCCCCGTCATCAACTCACCCCACAAACCGGCCACTTCATAAGGCCCCATGCCGGATTGCTTGAACGGCGCGGAAAAGGTGTAGCCGGGCAGCGACGGCACCACTACATCGAAGGCATCCGCAGGGTCGCCGCCATGGCTGGCAGGGTCCGTCAGCAGTGGGATGATGCGCTGCATCTCGATGAACGAGCCGGGCCAGCCATGGGTGAGGATGAGAGGCATCGGATTCGGCCCGACGCCTCGCTGATGAATGAAGTGGACCTGCTGCTCGCCGATGTCGGCGACAAATTGCGGCAAGTGATTGAGCGCCGTTTCCTGGGCGCGCCAATCGAACGCGCCCGACCAATAGGCGAGAAGCTCCCCAAGCACGTCCATGTCCATACCCTCGTCCCAACCTTGCCCGGCCAAGGGCTCCGGCAACCGGGTGTTCCTCAGGCGATGCCGCAGCTCTTCAAGGGCGTGTTCGGGGATATCGATGGAGAAGGGTTTGATGAACATGGGGGGCGCCGTGATCAGGTGGCATCTACAAATGACATGACATGCGTCGCAGAATCGTCCTGGACCTGCTGGAATCCGCAGCGCAAGTAAAATGCGGCTCCCTGCGGTGTATCCGTGGACAGGCGAACGACACGGAAATTCAGGGCCGCATATTCCAGAAGGTGTTTCACCAGAACCTTACCCACGCTCTGGCGCCTTGAAGCAGGTGCGACATACACCCGGCGTAGTCTACCGGTATCCGGCCCGACATAGGGATCGCAAGAAAGACCACCTATGGCAATCAGTTGCCCATTGCAGAAGGCTCCAAAAAGCCCTTCACCGGGGCGGTCGAACCGATTGGAGCCGTTTTTCCAATCTGTTACCAAACGGGTGAGGAACCTGAAACCCTCTGCAACTGCCTCGGTTTCCAACTGCGGAATTTGAGGAGCAAGGGCTGAGATTTGGTGTATCGCCAATTCATCGGCTGACCTGACCACTAGCGTCGACCCGTGCGCGTACTCACATCCACCCACACCGCCAGCACCAGAATGCTGCCCTTGACGATCATCTGCCAATAACTGTCGACATCGAGCATGGACATGCCGTTGTCCAGGCTGGTGATCACCAGCGCGCCGAGCAGGGCACCGTAGACCGTGCCGGAGCCGCCGCGCATGGAGGTACCGCCGATGAAGCAGGCGGCGATGGCGTCGAGTTCGCCCATGTTGCCCGCCGAGGGCGAACCGGCGGCCAGGCGCGCGGTGTTGACCACGCCAGCGAGGGCGCACATCACGCCCATGATGCCGAAGATCCACAGCTTCACGGCCTGTACGTTGATGCCGGACAGGCGTGTGGCTTCCATGTTGCTGCCTACCGAATAGACCCGTCGGCCAAACACGGTCTGGCTGGTGACATAGCTGAACACCCCCAGCAGGATCAGCAGAAGTAGCACCGGTACCGGGATGCCATCGTAGCTGTTGAGGGTATAGACGAACCCGGCCAGCACCGCGCCGATCAGCACCACGCGCAATACGTCACGCACCAATGAGTGCGCCGCCAGGCCATGCAGGGCGCGGTTGCGCCGCTGTTTCCAGGTCAGGAACAGGGTCAGGGCGAACAGCAGGATGCCGAGCCCGGTCCCGACCGTGTGCGGCAAGTAACCCTGGCCGACGTACACCAGCTCCGGTGACACCGGGGCAATGGTGGTGCCGCCAGTCACCCCCAGCAGGATGCCGCGAAAGGCAAGCATGCCGCCCAGGCCGACGATGAACGACGGGATGCGCAGGTAGGCCGTCATATAGCCGTTGCCCAAGCCAATCACCAGGCCACACAAGGCCACCAGGCTCAGGTTCGCCAGCAGCGGGATGTGATAGACCACATCGAGAATCGCCGCCAGGCCACCGAGCAGCCCAAGCAATGAACCCACCGACAGATCGATCTCGCCACTGATGATCACCAGCACCATGCCGCAGGCGAGGATCCCGGTGATGGACATCTGCCGCAGCAGGTTGGAGAGGTTGCGCGGGGTCACGAACCCGCCCTCGGTCTGCCAGCTGAAGAACAGCCAGATCACCGCCACGGCGATCACCAGGGCGAGCATTTTGTAGCGGCTGAAAAGTTGTTTGACCTGATTCATCTACGCGGACTTCCGATCATTATTGTTATGGCCATCGGGCTGGCTGAGTGCGGCGGCGAGCACCTGTTCCTGAGTGAGTTCGTGGTTGATGAAGTCGCCGCGCAACTGGCCTTCGCCGATCACCAGCACGCGGTCGGATACCCCCAGCACTTCGGCCAGTTCCGAGGAGACCATGATGATCGACACGCCTTCGGCCGCCAGCGCGCCCATCAACTTGTAGATCTCATACTTGGCGCCGACGTCCACGCCGCGGGTCGGCTCGTCGAGAATCAGCACGCGGGGTTTGGTCAGGAGCATTTTCGCCAGCACGGCTTTTTGCTGGTTGCCACCGGAGAGGCTGGTGATCGGCAGGAACGGGCTCGCGGTCTTGAGGTGCATGCGCGAGATTTCCTTGTCGATGCTGCCCAGTTCGGCTTCGGCGTCGATGCGGGTCAGTTTCGAGTAGTTGTCCAGCACCGCCAAAGTGATGTTCTGGCCGACGCCCAAGTCCGGGATGATGCCTTGGCGCTTGCGGTCTTCGGGGACCATGCACAGGCCGGCGCGGATCGACTTGAGGGGCGTGCGCGTGTCGATTTGTTGGCCGCCCAGCCAGACCTCGCCTTCGTAGCGCCCGGGGTAGGCGCCGAACAGTGCCGAGACCAGTTCCGTGCGACCGGCGCCAACCAGCCCGGCGATGCCGAGGATTTCCCCGCGCTTGAGCACGAACGAAATGTCGTCGACTCGTTTGCGCTTGGGGTTGTCGACGTCGTAGCAGGTGAAGTGGCGTGCTTCGAAAATCACCTCGCCGACCTCATGGGGTTCGGTGGGGTAGAGGTTGCTCATTTCTCGTCCGACCATCTGGGTGATGATCTTCGGAATGTCCATCTCGGTCATCGCGGTGGTGGCGATGTGTTTGCCGTCGCGGATCACCGAAATGGTGTCGCACACGGCGGCCACTTCATCGAGCTTGTGGGAGATGTACACGCAGGCAACGCCCTTGGCCTTGAGGTCGCGGATGATGTCCAGCAGCACCTCGATTTCCGAGCGGGTCAGGGCCGAGGAGGGCTCATCGAGGATCAGCAGCCGTGCCTGCTTGTTCAGTGCCTTGGCGATTTCCACCAATTGCTGGTAACCACCGCCGTACTGCGAAACCGGTAGCGAGACGTTCATGTCCGGCACCTTGAGTTCACGCATCAAGGCTTCGGCGCGGTGGATCATCGCCGGGTAGTTCATGCGCCCGCCGGGCAGCGTCAGCTCGTGGCCCATGAAGATGTTTTCGGCCACCGACAGGTCGGGGACCAGGGTCAGTTCCTGGTGAATGATGACGATCCCGGCGGCCTCGGTTTCGCTGATCGATTGCGCCTTGAGTGGCTGGCCGTCCCAGAGGATCTCGCCGTCCCAGGTGCCATACGGATAGACCGCCGAGAGGACTTTCATCAGCGTCGACTTGCCGGCGCCGTTCTCGCCGCACAGGCCGACGCACTCACCCGGCCGGACCTTGATGTCGATGCCATTCAGGGCTTTGACACCGCCAAAGGTTTTGACGATTCCGTTCATTTGCAGCAGGTAGTCGGACATGGCGAGGGCTCGAATAAAGAGGGCTCAGGCATCACCCCGATGCCAGTCAAGTCACAGGGCATGTGGGAGCGAGCCTGCTCGCGATGGCGATGGGTCAGCAGGCATCAATAGTGGATGTGCTGCCGTCATCGCGAGCAGGCTCGCTCCCACAGGATCTTTGCTTAACCAAAGATCCGGGCTTTGGTCACTGCCCGGCGATCTGCGCCTTGGTGTAGAACCCATCCTTTTCCAGCAGGTCGATGTTGTCCTTGGTCAACGGTGTCGGGGTGAGCAGGATGGTATCGACCTTTTTGCTACCGTTGTCGTATTGCGAACTGAAGCTGGGTTTCTCGTTACGCGCCAGTTGCACCGAGAGCTTGGCGGCTTCGGAGGCAATCAGTTTCAGTGGCTTGTAGACGGTCATGGTCTGGGTGCCATCGATCACGCGCTTGACTGCGGCGAGGTCGGCATCCTGGCCGGAGATCGGTACCTTGCCGGCCATTTTCTGCGCGGCCAGGGCCTGGATCGCGCCGCCAGCGGTGGCGTCGTTGGAGGCGACGATGCCATCGATCTTGTTGTTGTTCCGGGTCAGGGCGTTTTCCACGATGCTCAATGCTTCGGTGGGGTTCCATTCCTTGACCCACTGTTGGCCGACAATCTTGATGTCACCCTTGTCGATGGCCGGTTGCAGCACTTTCATCTGGCCTTCGCGCAGGACCTTGGCGTTGTTGTCCGTAGGGGCGCCGCCGAGCAGGAAGTAGTTACCCTTGGGCGCCGCTTTCAACACGCCGCTGGCCTGCATCTCGCCGACTTTTTCGTTATCGAAGGAGATGTAGGCGTCGATGTCGGCGTTGAGAATCAGGCGGTCATAGGACACCACCTTGATCCCGGCCTTCTTGGCTTCGGCGACGGCGTTGGTCAGCACGGTGGCGTTGAACGGCACGATGACGATCACATCGACGCCACGGGAGATCAGGTTTTCGATCTGCGAGATCTGTTTCTGCTCGTTGGCATCGGCGGACTGGACGAAGACCTTGGCGTCGAGTTTTTCCGCCGCCGCGACGAAGTAGTCACGGTCCCGCGACCAGCGTTCCAGGCGCAGGTCATCGATGGAAAAACCGATCTTCGGGTGGGCCGCATCGGCCATGACCGGGAGAGACAGGAGGGCGAGGGCGCCGGCGAGTAACGTGCGTTTGAAGGTTTTCATGGTGGTGCGTCCTTTTATTGTTGTTTGAAAGACACTGCCTGACGATGAGCGTGATACCGGGGTAGAACTGTAGAGCGTTGCAGGGCGCCGTGGGCACAGATTTGTCGCGAGAATGTAACAGCCCCTGTGCCCCGAACATCGCCCGTTGTCAGGGGTAGATAAACCGATTGACCACGTTTTCGAGCATCTCCTGGCGACCGCTGACGGCCTGGGGATTGAGCTCGTGGGTGAAGGCATGCTCGGCCAGTGATTCAAGACTGAAATCACCGGCCAGTACCGCCTTGCCAAACGGTTGCTGCCAACCGGCGTAGCGCTGATCCCTGAACTGTTGCAACCGGTCGTTCTGCACCATGGCCGCCGCGCGCTCCAGAGCCAGGGCAAGAACGTCCATGGCGGCGATGTGGCCGTGGAACAGGTCGAGTTCGTCCAGGCTCTGGCGCCGGACCTTGGAGTCGAAGTTGAAACCACCATTGCTGAACCCCCCGGCCTTGAGGATTTCGTAGGTGGCCAGGGTCATTTCCTCGACGCTGTTGGGGAACTGGTCAGTGTCCCAGCCGTTCTGCGGATCGCCACGGTTGGCGTCGATGCTGCCGAAAATTCCCAGCGAGACGGCGGTAGCGATCTCGTGATGGAAGCTGTGCCCGGCCAGGGTGGCATGGTTGGCTTCGATGTTGACCTTGATCTCGTTTTCCAGGCCGAACTGTTGCAGGAAACCGAACACCGTGGCGCTGTCGTAGTCGTACTGGTGCTTGGTCGGCTCCTGGGGCTTGGGCTCGATCAGCAGGTCGCCCTTGAAGCCGATCTTGTGTTTGTGCTCGACCACCATGCGCATGAAGCGGCCCAACTGTTCGCGCTCGCGTTTCAAGTCGGTATTGAGCAGGGTTTCGTAGCCTTCACGACCGCCCCACAACACGTAGTTGGAGCCTTTGAGGCGCTGGGTGGCGTTCATGGCGCTGAACACCTGCGCGGCGGCGCAGGCGAACACTTCCGGGTCTGGGTTACTGGCGGCGCCGGCGGCAAAGCGTGGGTTGCTGAAACAGTTGGCGGTGCCCCACAACAGCTTGATCCCGGTCTCTTCCTGATGGCGCTCCAGGTGGTCGATCATCTGGGCGAAGTTGTTACGGTAGTCCTTCAGCGAACTACCTTCCGGGGCGACATCGGTGTCGTGGAAGCAGTAGTAGTCGATGCCCAGTTTGGAGAAGAACTCGAAGGCCGCTTCGGCTTTGCCAATGGCCAGTTCCATCGGGTCTCCGGCGTGCTGCCATGGGCGCTTGAAGGTGCCGGCACCGAACACATCCGACCCCGGCCAGACGAAGGTATGCCAGTAGCAGACCGCCATGCGCAGGTGCTCGCGCATGGGTTTACCGAGCACCAGTTTGTTGGCGTCGTAGTGGCGGAAGGCAAGTGGCGAATCGCTGGCGGAGCCTTCGTAGCGAATCTTGTCGACACCGGGGAAGTACGGCATGTGCAATTTCCTTTTTATTCTTGGCGGTGTCCCGATACTAACGCCGGCCCTATGGCTGCTGATTATGAAAATCACCAACGGGCCGTTCGATTTTGAGTATTGAGATTCGCTGGCTGCACGCCTAGTCTGTGCTCATCGGCCCAGGGTTAAACCAATGAAAACCGTCCCGCCCGTTCACCGCATTGCGCTCCTGTTCAACGGCAGCAAGATCTACGACCGCGGCATCATCAGTGGCATCGGCAACTACCTGAGCAGCACGCGCGCGTCCTGGGACTTGTTCCTCGAAGAAGATTTTCTCTGCCGCTTGAAAGGCATCGAGCGCTGGCAAGGTGACGGGATCATTGCCGACTTCGACGACCCGCTGATTGGCGAGGCGCTGGCCGGGATCAAGCTGCCGGTGGTGGCGGTGGGTGGTTCGTATCAGGATGAACGCGCTTATCCGAAGGGCATTCCCTATGTCGCCACCGACAACGAAGCGTTGATGAAGTTGGCCTACGAGCACCTGGTCGAGGCCGGGTTGACCCGTTTTGCCTGTTTCAGCCTGCCTGAAGCACAAGCCAATCGCTGGGCCCAGGAACGGGAAAAGGCCTTTCGCCGGCTGATGCAGCGCGATGGCCTGCACGCCGAGGTCTATCGCGGCATGGGCACCAGCGCACCGCTCTGGGACAGCGCCGTCGAACAGCAGATCGCCTGGCTGCAAAGCCTGCCCAAACCCATCGGCATCATCGCCGTCAGCGACGCGCGCGCCCGGCAGCTGCTGCAAGCCTGCCTGACCGCCGGGATCGCCGTGCCCGAGCAAGTGGCGTTGATCGGCATCGACAACGACCCGCTGACCCGCAGCCTGACGCGGGTGCCGCTGAGTTCGGTGATCCAAGGCACCGAAACCATGGGCCGCACCGCCGCGCGCCTGCTCCATCAAATGCTGCACGGCATGCCGTCCACGGGCACACAGATTCTGATACCGCCTGATGCGATCAATGTGCAGGTTTCGAGCCTGCACCAGCCGTTGGGCAACCCTTATGTGATGCAGGCAATGCTCTTCATCCGCCAATACGCCTGCCAGGGCATCAAGACTGCCCAGGTGGCGGCCTATGTGGGCGTGTCGCGTTCATCGCTGGAATCGCACTTTCGCAAGGAGCGCGGCTGTAGCGTCCACGACGAAATCCTGCGCTTCAAACTGGCCGCTGCCGCCAACGGACTGGAAAACACCAACTCGCCGATTGCCGACATTGCCCAGAATTGTGGCTTCAAATCGGCGCAGTACCTGCATACGGTGTTTCGCCGTGAGTTCGGCTGCACGCCTCGGGAATATCAGCAGGGAGCCAATACGGCCACTCACTGACCCACGGCCGAACCGCTCTTGTGGCGAGGGGATTTATCCCCGCTGGGGCGCGAAGCGGCCCTGAAACCTGGCAGCCTGGTGTGTCAGGTTGATTGAGTGGATAACATTGGAGCTGCTGCGCAGCCCAACGGGGATAAATCCCCTCGCCACAAAGGCACGGTGAGCCACCGCCACAAGGGGTACACCATCGAGTCTTCCTTGTGGCAAGGTTGCTGGCTTCATCGAATATTTAGGGAAGGATTGAATGACGCTCAGGGTGATGGTGGTCGGCGGGTATGGAAACTTTGGCAGTATCGTTTCCAGGCACCTGGTGGTGATGCCAGGCGTAAAGTTGGTGATTTCAGGGCGCGACACCCAAAAACTGCAGCGCAAAGTCGATGAGTTGAAGGCTCAATCGGGCACTGTGTGTGAAAGTTGGTGCGGCGACGCCATGGGAGCGGGTTTCAAATCTGTCCTGGGCTTGATGAACATCCAATTGGTCATCCATACCGGTGGCCCATTTCAAGGGCAAGCCTATGCCGTTGCCGAGAGCTGTATCGACGCGGGTGTGAACTACTGTGACCTGTCCGATTCCAGAGCCTTCGTCACCGGCATTAGCGCACTCGACGCCCGGGCAAAACAGGCAGGCGTCGCGGTCCTTAGTGGTTGCAGCTCAGTGCCGACGCTCTCGGCCGCCCTCATCGATCAGCAGCGGCATCGCTTTAAGCGTATCGACTCGATTGAGCATGGTATTTCCTCTTCGGCCAAGATGCCGGGGTTGTCCACCGTCGAAGGCGTTCTCGCCTACGCAGGCAGGCCGATCAAGCAACTGCGGGATGGCCGGGTACATGAGGTCCTGGGGTGGCAGGATCTGACGCTTCGCAGAATGCGCTATATGGGGACCCGGGTACTGGCCAATGTCGACGTGCCGGACATGGATATCTTCGCCAGCCGCTATGGTGCCCGGACCCTGAGCTTCAAGGCCGGCTCAGGCCTGAAACTCGGCGGCATTGCCAACTATCTGCTGGCCCAGGCAATGAGGATGGGGGTGGTGCGTGACCATGCCCCTTGGGCCACCAGGCTTCATCGGTGGGGGCTCTGGTTCGAACGATTTGGCGATGGCAAAAGCGCAATGTACATCGACGTCCAGGGCATCGGTGTCGATGACGAACCGCTGTCGATGAACGTGCAGCTCACCGCCATGAATGACAAGGGGCCAGAGATTCCCAGCTGCGCAGCCGTTGCCTTGGCGGCAAAAATCAGCCAAGGGTATCTGCCCGAACCCGGTGCTCGGGCCTGCGTGGGTGAAATTACCGTCGACGAATACATGGCTGCTATCAACGACCCCGAAAACTTGAGCCTGTCCGTACACTTCTCTGACGAGCAGGGCTGACAGATGCTCTATCTTTGCCTGAAGTACCTCCACATCATTGCTGCCATTTTCCTTTTCGGCTTCGGCATGGGGTCCTACCTCTACCTGATCGCTGCCAGCCGCACCGCCAACCCTCAGGTCATTGCCCACGTGGCCAGGACAGTCGTCCAGTTCGACACTTGGATTACCACGCCTGCGGGCTTTATCCAGATAGCGACGGGCTACCTGCTGCTGAAGCTGGCCGGACTTCCCCCGACCACGGAATGGATAATGACATCGCTGATCATTTTCCTTTGCGTAGGGGCGCTGTGGCTTCCTGTGCTGGTGCTCCAGAAGCGCTTATACGTGATGGCTTCGAGCGCAGTTGGAGACGGGCGCGCGCTCGATGATCGATACTCATCCGTGTATCAAAAGTGGTTCTGGATGGGCGTCTTTGGCTTTTTGGGGATGTTTGTCATCGTGCTGATCATGGTGACGAAGATGACGCCACGTCAGTGGATCGAGCTTCTGACGGGCTAAGTACCGATCCGTTCCACCGGATTGATCCCAAGCGTGGGTGCCTTCAAGAAACGGCCTTCATGATCCGGGCTCGGCAAAAGGCAAACGTCGTACTTGCCAAACAGCCGATATCGATTCAGGGCAATGCGATCATAGGCCCAATCCCGAAGCCTGCGGGGGACGTAACGCAGCAGTTTCACCGAGCGCCAGGCCCAGGGCAGTAGGGCAACGATTTCAAAAATCGCCTCCGAACGCACCCAGTAATGCCGATCTCGAACCACAGCCATGGTGTCGAACTGCTGCAAGGGCAGGCCCGCCCAGGCCAGCAGCGCTTGCCCTTCGGGTGATTGTACGGAGGCCAACCGCACGCGTCGGGCGTGGTCATGGCGGATCAGGAACTTTGCCCAGCCATTGCACAGTTTACAAACGCCGTCGAACAGGACCACTGTCTCGCCTGGCTCGAGCAAGGGCGCGGGTGAGGGGCGAGTTTGGGAGATGGGCATGAATGTGTGTCTACATGGCGCCTGGTTACCCGGATAATACGCGTGTTCCAGCGTCAAAGGGCGCCCCGAAGGGTTGCTCGACCATGATGATTTCAAGGGCATGATCCGATCCATGAGCGATGACACTTACACCCTGTACATGCGCTTCCAGACCCCCGATCCTGGCATCGGCCCCCGGGAGCAGGCGCCGATGCTTGCCCAGGAACAGGCCTGGGCGCGTGAGCGTGCGACCATGCATCGCTTCAGCTGGATCGAGGTGCTGGTGCCGCCGTTGTGCCTGGGTCCGGTATTGCCGGGCATCGTGTTTTTGCTGGGGCTGCTGGTCTATCAAGGATTATCCGCCTCAGGCGTCGACCTCGACCGGATCGCCGGGGCCTCCCTTGGTTGGCTCGTGCTTGCCACCTTGCTGTTCATGGCTGCGTGGATCCTGCACAACTTCCTGCGCGATAAGCGCGACCCGACCAAGCGTTATTGGCAATCGATGCCTGATCAAGGGGTGGTCGAGCTCGAACACCATACCCTGGTCTCCGGCATCAGCCTGTGGTCCAACGACTATGATCCGGACTGCAACACCCTCATGCAGTGGTCCAACGACAAGTTGAAATGCGTGCAAGACAGCGGTGTGTCGCAGTGGATCCTGGCCAAGACGGCGGCAGGACACTGGCTGGTGCTCAAGGAGCAGTATCCGGGCGACTTCAGCTACGGGCGGGTAGGGCAAATGCCGGCACCGGACAAGCTGCTGCAACCCCAGCAGCAACTGGCGATTGCTTTCGCCCCCGGCACGAACCTGCAGCTGGGCCGGCGTTTCGACGGTGCGCCGATGCCATTGGTGGATACGCCGTACTGGATGTCTGCCGATGAGCTCAAGCGCTTGGAAGAGGCCGCCCATCACTGGAATTTTCTACCGCCGAACCGCTATGGGGTGGTCAATGACCAGGATGCGGCGTGGGTGCAACGTTTGGTGAGCAGGGCGCATCCAGCCGGGCGCTAAAGCCACGTATCCACCACCCGCCGATCCAGTTCTTCCCAGTCCGCCATGCCCAATACCCGAGTGGTGTTCAACCCGCGCAAATAACCGCGCAGTTGATTGGCCGTGTCCCGCTTGAGCTCCGGGTCGGGTTCGGTGCTGCTCAACAACACGCTTTCGTACTGGATCAGGTAATCAGCCACCCGCTCACGGAAGTCGGGCAATACCGCGTCGCGAATCAGATCAAATGTTCTCATGGCCATACCTCATCAATTGTTCTCGGCTTGCAACTATTGCTAGGAGTAATAGTGACCATTACCAAATGCAAGTTCTGCTTTGCCGGCAATCATTGGAAAATCAGCGCCATCGAACACGCAGCTCACTATTTTTATTTTCAGGACCCGACCATGCGCCGTTTATTTTTGCTTCCCCTGGCGTTTTCCCCGTTGTTGCTGGCCGGTTGTGCCTCGGCGCCGAACGACCCGACCCTGACCTTGCAGACCAGCAAGACGCCGGCCCAATACGCTGAATGCGTCGTACCGAAATTGCAGGGCAGCGCCTTGAACCCGATGGTCTCGCAAACCCAGCGCAGCTATCGCATCGTGGTGCCGAGCAAAGTCGCGGCGGACAACGTGCTGGAAGCCTACAAGGCCGGCAGCGGCGGCAAGGTATTCATCTACGAGCGGCATTTGCTGGCCTCCAACCTCCTGCCCTCGAGTTTTGAACGCGCTGCACAGGAATGCATCTGACCGGCCCGTAAACGTTTTTTACCGTGCTCCTTTGGTTGGCCGCAACCAACCAATTCCCTTGCCCCGCACCGCATTCGGTCGCGGGGCTTTTTTTGTCTGCTGGTTTCAGGTTCGCCAATCATCCGCCCGAATGAATTCGATGAGCGCTTTGAGGGCCGGTGGCACATGGCGGCGGCTGGGGTAATAAAGAAAAAACCGGCTTGGTGGGGCTTTCCACTGCGCAAGCAGTTCCGTGAGCTGCCCATTGCGGATGTCATCGCGCACCAGTTCCTCGTAAACATAGGCAATCCCGGCGCCATCTTTTGCTGCCTGGATCATCAGCCCATCGTCTTCAAGAATGAGCGGACCGGTGACGGACAAGCGGATCGGTTGCCCATCCGCCTGATACTCCCAGGCATAGAGTTTGCCGCTGGGAAAACGCCGGGCGATACAGGCATGGTCGAGCAAGTCCCGTGGAGCCTGGACGATGCCCTGTGTGCCCAGGTAAGCCTGTGAAGCGACGGTCACGAACGATTGAGGAGGGCCGACAGGGACCGCGATCATGTCGCCGGCCAGGCTTTCGCCAAAGCGCACGCCCGCGTCAAACCCCTCGTCCACGATGTCGGTCAAGCCATCATCGGTGACCAGGTCCAGTTGAATACGGGGATACCTGGCCACGAATGGCGCGAGCACCTTCGCAAATACCGCTCGCGCCGCCGGACGCGCCACGTTGAGGCGAAGCTTGCCGGCGGGCACTTCCTGCATCGAGGTCAACTGCGCCAGTGCATCGGCAACCTGTTGCAGGGTAGGGCCCAGCGTTGCCAGCAGTTGGTGACCGGCCTCGGTCGGAGTCACGCTACGCGTGGTGCGGTTGAGCAGCCTGACACCCAGGCGTGCTTCCAGTGCCCGCAGCGCATGACTCAACGCTGAGGCCGAAACGCCACGCTCGTCGGCGGCCTTGCGAAAACTGCGATGGCGAGCGACGGCCGCAAAGGCGTCCAGTTCGGAAAGATCAGGGTGCTTATTCATGAATCCTGTTCATTAGTTCAAGCGGGATTGCCCATCTTATCGTCGTAAGATCGCTCGCCGATACTGTCCACATCATCTGTGGAGAACTCGCTATGCAAAAGAATCGCCTTGGATCATCGGATTTACGGATTTCGCCCATTGGCCTGGGAACCTGGGCGATTGCTGGTACCGGTTGGGAATACAGCTGGGGCGCGCAGGACGACGAGGACAGCCTGGGCGCCCTTGAATATGCCGTCGAGCGCGGTGTGAACTGGATCGACACGGCGGCGGTTTATGGCTTGGGCCATGCCGAGCAATTGGTCGGGCAACTGTTGCGTCGGGTGCCGGTTTCGCGGCGTCCGTTGGTATTCACCAAGGGTAGCCTGGTCTGGGACCCGGTCACCAAGGCGATCTCGCACTCGCTGGCGCCCCAGTCGCTGCTCGCCGAGGTCGATGCGAGCTTGCGCCGGCTTCAAGTCGAAACCATCGATCTTTATCAGATCCACTGGCCGGCCTTTCCTGCCGATGGCAGCAGTGAAGGGATCGAGAGCGCGCTTTCAGCGTTGGCCACCGCCCGTGAACAGGGGAAAATTCGTGCTATCGGCGTCTCCAATTTCGACGTTGCGCAACTCGAGCGTGCGCGGGCGGTGACCGAGATCGTGTCACTCCAACCGCCTTATTCCGCCTTGATGCGGGACATCGAGGACGCCGTCCTGCCCTTTTGCGAGCAGGCCGCAATGGGTGTCCTGGCCTATTCCACCCTTCAATCGGGGCTGCTTTCCGGCAGCATGACGCGCGAGCGCATCGCCCAATTGCCCGACGACGATTGGCGCAAGGCCCGAAGCGCGGACTTCCAGGAGCCTCGCTTGAGCGCGAACCTGGCGCTGGTCGAGGTCTTGGCCGGTATTGGTGAACGGCACGGGGTGAGCGCGGCGGCAGTCGCTATTGCTTGGGTGTTGCGCAAACCAGTGGTCACCGGTGCCATCGTCGGTGCCCGCCGCCCCGCGCAGGTCGATGGGTTGGTTGCCGGTTCACAGTTGCGCCTCAGCGCCGAGGAAATTGACGAGATTCAACCTTTCCTGCCCTCGGGTATGGGCACGAATGTCCCAGGGGTCGCTTGACCTTCATCGTGCAACCGCTTGGTTGAGCGGGTTTGACGCCTCGCTGCATAACCGGCACTATTTGCTCGTTTGTGATCATTAGTGCTCGTTTATGCAGGTTGTGATGTCATGACTTCTCCTCACGAAACGTTCCCCGGCGAACGCCAGCAATTGATCAGCCAGCGTCTTGCCCGGTATGGCCGGGTGATCGCGGCCGACCTTGCCAGCGAATTCAATGTATCCGAGCACTCGATACGGCGTGACCTGGGCGCATTGGCGGCGGCGGGGGTGTGCAAGCGCGTTTATGGCGGCGCAATACTCTTGCCCGCTGTCGAAGGTCCGTTGGACGTACGCGTGCGCAAAGACCCGGCGCGCAAGGGCAGTCTCGGCCAGGCGGCCGCTGCGCTGCTGCGCGCGGGCCAACACGTCTTCATTGACGTCGGCTCAACCAACCTGGCGGTGGCCTGCGCCATCGATCCGCAACTTCCGTTGACCCTCACCACCAATTCGCCGCTGATTGCGGTTCAGTTGATGAAGCTGCCCCGCGCCGAGGTCATCCTGCTGGGTGGCCGCTTGAGTCCAAACGCGGGTGGTGTGATCGGGCTGACGGCTGTCCAGCAATTGCGCCAATTCAGTTTCGACGTGTGTGTCCTCGGCGCCTGCGCCATCGATCCGGACAATGGCGTTACTGCGTTCGGCCTGGATGACGCCGAGTTCAAGCGCGCGGTGGTCGCGGCAAGTGGGCAAGTGATCGCGGCGGTGACCAATGAAAAGCTGTCCAGCGTAGCCCATTACCAGGTGGCCTCCTGCGAAGAAGTCGCCACCCTGGTGGTGGAGCACGACGCGCCGCGTGAACGACTGGAGCCCTTCTTCGGCCGGGTGACCAACGTCGTGACGGCGGCCCGTGAACAGCGACGGACCTGACGTCTTTGCCGCACCGCTGTGGCCAAATTGCGCAGGACAATCGCATGGATACTGCCCGATCCCCATTGTCCGCCGGACGATTTGCGTCTAGTTTGCTGCCCGATCACAAGTACAAAAATCAGGAGTCATCGATGCAACCGATTCGTCTCGGTCTGGTGGGCTACGGCAAGATTGCCCAGGATCAACACGTTCCAGCCATCCACGCCAACCCCGCGTTCCAACTGGTAGCGGTCGCCACGCAAGGGCAGCCTTGCCCCGGAGTGGAGAATTTCCGGTCCCTGGGCGAGTTGCTCGAGAACGCTCCGCAGGTCGACGCGATTGCGTTCTGCACGCCGCCACAAGGTCGCTTCGCCCTGGTGCAACAGGCACTGGCGGCGGGCAAGCATGTCCTGGTGGAAAAGCCGCCGTGCGCCACCCTGGGGGAAGCCATGGCGTTGGTGGAGCAGGTCCGCGAGCAAGGCGTCAGCGGCCTGTTCGCCTGGCATTCGCGCTACGCGCCGGGCATCGAAGCCGCCTGTGACTGGCTGGCGAGTCGCACCTTGCACAGCGTGCAGATCGACTGGAAGGAAGACGTGCGCAAGTGGCACCCCGGCCAGGCGTGGATCTGGCAACCCGGTGGCTTGGGCGTCTTCGATCCAGGCATCAATGCCTTGTCGATCGTGACTCATCTGTTGGCGCTGCCGCTGTTCGTGGAATCCGCCGAGTTGCGTGTGCCGGACAACTGTCAGTCGCCGATTGCCGCCAGCATCAAGATGGCCGACGCGCGCCACCTCGATATCCGTGCGGAATTCGATTTCGACCATGGTCATGACGAACTCTGGAGCATCGAGATTCGCTGCGCCGAAGGCGTCCTGCGCCTGGACAACGGTGGTGCACTGTTGAGCATCGACGGCGTACGCCAGGCCGTATCCGAAGAAGGTGAATACGCTGCGGTGTATCGACATTTCCAGCAACTGATTGCCGATAAAACCAGTGACATGGACCTGCAGCCGTTGCGGTTGGTCGCGGACAGCTTCTTTGTCGGCAGTCGGACGGCGGTCGAGCCGTTCTACGATTAAACCAAGGAACCGCAGTTGAACGAACAGACATTGTCCATGCGCCTGGAGCGTGTCGCGGCGCATATGCCGGCAGGTGCGCGCCTGGCCGACATTGGCTCGGATCACGCCTACTTGCCGGTGGCCTTGCTGCGCCGTGGCGTCATCACGGCGGCGGTGGCCGGCGAGGTGGCGTTGACACCGTTTCGCGCCGCCGAACGCACCGTGGGCGAGAGTGACCTGGAGCGGCAGATCAGCGTACGCCTTGCCAATGGCCTGGCGGCGATCGAGCCGGAAGATGGGATCACCGCGATCAGCCTCTGTGGCATGGGCGGCGAGACGATCCGCGACATCCTGGACAGCGGCAAAGCGCGGTTGAACGGGCAGGAGCGGCTGATCCTGCAACCCAACGGCGGTGAGCAGCCATTGCGGCAATGGCTGATGGACAACGACTACCGCATCCTCTGCGAGGAAGTGCTGCGGGAAAACCGTTTCTACTACGAGATCATCGTCGCCGAGCGCGCCGGACCGGTGACGTACACCGCCGAACAGCTGTACTTCGGCCCGCTGCAGATGCAAGCCCGCACCCCAACCTTCCTGGCCAAGTGGCAGCGCCTGCTGCACCAGAAGCAAAAGACCCTCACCAGCTTCGCCAAGGCGCGGCAAGCCGTGCCGGAAGAGAAGCTGCAGGACGTTGCGCGGCAGGTCCGGTGGATCACCGAGCTGTTGGCTTGAGTTGATTGAGGTGGATGTGCCGACGTCATCGCGAGCAGGCTCGCTCCCACAAGAGGTTCTGTGGTGAGCCGGAATGCTGTGAACACCCGCAATTCCCTGTGGGAGCGAGCCTGCTCGCGATGGGGGCATCAGTGACTTCACGGATCTGAGAAATATCGCGTTCTTCGGCTGCCCGTCTATCGACCCACTACCGGGTAGTGCTTGATGCGACACGGATATGAGTGGCCGTCGCCTTTACAGATGCCATCCAGATAGCGGTAGTCGACCTGTACCGACTGTCCTTTCGCGGGCCATTGTCGGCGGGGGAGCGTGGCTTGGTAGTCCGGGGTTTCCGGGGTGAAGGTGAGCGACGAGCCTTGCACTGGACACTCCACCGAGGAGGACTTCGGCGTGACTTTCACAATCTGCGCCTGGAGCTGCGGATAGGGTTGTTTCAGCACCTCGACGATACGCAGCTCCATGTGACAGATCTGCCAAGTCGAGGCCTGGACGGGTTCGCACAGGAAGGGGAGCGTCAAGGCAAGCAGTCCGAGGCCTGCTATGTGAGTGTTCATTATTGCCCTTGTTTGAAGTGCTGAGGTTCGTGAATCATAGCCTCGCCTTTGGCTGACTCAACCGTAAAGCCCCATCTGGGCGAAAGATTTGTCAGTGGTCAGCGCGACAATTTCGGCCAGCGAATGCAGGAGCACCGGCACCAGCAGGCCACCGCTGACCACTCTGGCGACGGCGAACACGCCTCCACAGGCGAAAATCAGCGCGACAGTTATCCAATTCCCGTATTGGATGTGCATGCCGGCGAAGACGGCTGAGGTGACGATGATCGCGATCCATGTCCAGGCACGGCTGTTCTCGTAGGGAAACAGTCGCAACATGTAATGACGGAAAAACAGCTCTTCGGCGATGGGCGGCAGCACGATCAGCGAGGCAACCTTGACCATGGCCTGCCAATTGTTGAGTCCGTCCAGAAGCTCGGCCATGAACACTTCTCGCGGCAGCCCCAGCACGAGGATGGCAACCCCGAAAAGCAGGTAGGACCCAATGATGCCAAGCGCACCCCACTTGAGCGGTTTGCCTATGCAGTGACCACGCCATTGAGCACGCGCATCGGAGCGGTACTGCCAGGCGAAGAGGGCGAGGAGAACGAGCGCGGTTATACCGGAGGTGGCGGTGAACGTCAGGTAGGCCTGCATGTCTGCGGGTACGAAAAGGACCTCGGGCACTGCTGCCAGGAAGACTATCAGGGTCGCAAGCACAAACATCCCGAGCCGGGGAAAGAAGCGGTAGGGCGATAAAGTGGCAGCGGGAGCAAACTCAGGGGCAGCACAAAGATTCGTCACAGTCACTCCATGAGTGCAAGGAAAAAAGCATGATGCCAGTATTTTGAGGGCGTCAGGTACGAGTTCCCGCTGAGTTGATGGCGGCGTGATTCAATCCAGGCGGCGACATGAATAAGCGTGGGTCTGATAAGGGAACTCAATGTGCTTGCGCCCGCGTAGCGCCGGATGGTTTTGAATCAAGGCCAGTAGTTGATCCGCTACCTGTTTTTTCCCTGCGTCAGGCAGCGCTGCGATGAAGCTCACCGACAGAAAGCGATCCAGGATGACCGCCTCGGGGCTGCCTGCGTGGGTGTAACTAAAACAGGTCAGTTCGGGCTCCGAGAAGTAACGTCCGTTGAAGGGGCGTCGCCAGTTTCCAGTATGAAAGCGTGGGGTATCGCCTTCGAAGGGGGTGATGATTTTAGTGATGTCGGCCACCCAGTCCACTGACTCATCACGCACGTTCCAGATCAGGCCGAGTCGGCCGCCCGGTTTGAGTACTCGGTGAATCTCCTGGAGCGCGGTTTCATTCGCGAACCAGTGGAAAGCCTGGGCGCATACGAGCGCCTGCGCCGCCCCTGCCTCAAGGGGAATGGATTCGGCCGTTCCTTCCAGAATCCTGGCGTTCGGTAAATGTTTGGCAAACTCGATTCGCATCGCCTCGACCGGTTCGATGGCGATGGTATTGATCGTCATTGAGTCCAGCAGGCGAGTGAACTTACCGGTACCGGCTCCTAGCTCAATGACTGTCGATCCTGGGCTGATTTGCAGTGTACTGCTGAGCCATGCCTGTATTTCGCTTGGGTAGTCTGGGCGACCTTGGGTATAGGTGCCGGCTTCTGCTGAGTATCCTATCTGAGCGGCCTTATGGATAACTGTCATCTTCAGCGACCCTTCGGGTGGATGGGGTAGATGGATTATGCGGTGTGTTCAGGTCGTCAGCTAGTTGATCCTTTTTTGGGCTTGGTCTCACGCGCTTGCGTTGGGGCAGATGGCTTGACTCACCCACATGGGTTACAAATCAGTTCACGCACATAGGTAACAGTTTTTAACTGGCAGGCTCGCTCTCACATGGATTTACGGGCGTTCACAGTCTCTGGACGCAACACAAAACCTGTGGGAGCGAGTTGCTCGCGAAGACGTCAGCACAGCCGATATCATCAGCCAACTGACCCTCCGTTACCGCAGCAATGGATATACACCAACCTACCTACTCAAAGCTGCTTCGACCCCCCGCCAATCTGCCAGACATACGGCGGCTCCGTCCCATTGATTTCCCAATCACCAATAATGCGCTCCTTGTAGATCAACGGATTGTGCGAAGCCGCGGTGCGGGCGTTGCGCCAGTGGCGGTCGAGGGCCTTGCTGGTGCTGGTGGCCGAGGCGCCAAGGGCATTGAACAGGTCGCTGGTGGCGCGTAGTACCAGGTCGGAGATGACCACCTGGGCCTGGGCCGACTCCAGTTCGGCGGCGATGTTGGCGGTGTGTTCGGTCTCGGCGTTCTGACTGAAGCGGCTTTCATAGGCGCGCTGGGAGGCGCTCGCGGCTCGCAGGGCGGTGGCTTCGGCGGCATAGACCTGGGCCGAAGCCTTGCCGATCACTTGCTGCACCTGCACGTCCTGGCTCACTGCGCTGGCATTGCCGGTGCTGAAAATCCGTGTGCGTTTGCGCACTTGCTCGGTGATGTCGTGGACCGCGGCGCGGCCGGCGCCGGTCAGCACGGCGAGCAAGACCAGTTGATAGAACGCAGTCTGGTATTTGAAACGGGTAGAGAAGTCGATGAGGTTTTCCGCCTCGACCAGTGCATTCTCGAACAACGACGTCCCGCTGCCGGTGGTGCGTTGACCAAAGCCGTCCCAGTCATCGCTTTGCTTGACGCCTGGCTGGTGCACGCGCACGGCGGCAATCACGTCGGCACCATTGTCGTCGCGCTGGGCATACACGTCGATCCAGTCGGCGAAGATACTGCCGGTGCTGTAGTACTTGGTGCCGTTGACGACCCATTGATCGCCTTGCCGGGAAACCCGGGTAACCACTTCACCGATCTTCACGGCGCCGACTTCAGTCCAGGCATTGCCCACCAGTTCCCCCTCGACGAAGCGCTTGAACCATAGGTCCTGTGGACTGCTGGCGTGGGCATTGAGGCGGTCCTCGACAAATGCGAAGTGCCCGCGCAGGGCCTGGGGCAGGTTGGAATCGGCTTCGGCCAGCTCGATCAGCAGTTGCAACAGCTGTGGCAACGAGGCCCCGGCGCCGCCATATTCGACTGGTACGCGGATGGCACCAAAGCCTGCTTCCTTCAGCCATTTCACCTGTTCGAAGGGCAGGCTGCGTGTCTGCTCACGCTCCAAGGCGCCGGCCTGGATGCGCGCAAAGATCGGCCGAAAGCGTTCGGCCAGGGGCTCATAGTCGGTGCCGGTGGAAAGAATCGGTGGCAGGTGTTGTTGCTGTGCGGTCATGGCGATGTTCCTTCTTACTGACGAGTAGGCGGGCAGGGGAGAAACCTGCCGTTGCCAGTGGCCATTGCACAGTCCATGCCCGAGGCCAAACGCCCGTGAATACGGGGCTTGAACTGGGTTCATCAACGAAAGAGCTGCCCTTGCTGCGGACAATCTGTTGCGCAACTGTGTGCCGGGCAACAGTTGTTGCCACGAACCTCGACGCAGCGGATGTTCGCCAGCCAACAGTGGATCAACAGCTTGTCCGTCGAGCGACAGCGAAGTGATTGGGCTGTTCTTCTAATTAATTGATTATTAAGGAAATATCTAGATGGCACGGTTGCTGCTCTATCCCTTGTGCAGACGCTGAGGTGGCGTCTCCAGGCATGGGGTAAGCGATGAGCAAGCAATTCAAAGTGGTGGCGGTGTCAGGCAGCGTGCAGCACCCGTCACGCACACTGGTCCTGCTCCAGGCGTTGGTGGAGCGGCTCGGGCAGCAACTGCCGATCGAGCTGCGCTTGATCGAGCTGGCCAAGGTCGGTCCACAGTTCGCCGGGGTGTTGCGTCGCGAGGCGTTGCCGGCTGCCGTGCAGGATGATTTGCAGGCCATTGAATCGGCCGATTTGCTGATTGCCGCCAGCCCTGTCTATCGGGCCTCGTACACCGGCCTGTTCAAGCATCTGTTCGATTTCGTTCATCACGAAGCCCTCAAGAACGTGCCGGTGCTGTTGGCCGCGACGGGGGGCTCGGATCGCCATGCCTTGATCATCGATCACCAGTTGCGGCCGCTGTTTGGCTTTTTCCAGGCCCTCAGCCTGCCGGTGGGGGTCTATGCCAGCGAAACCGATTTCACTCACTACCGGATCTCCAGCCCACAGGTGCTGGAGCGTATCGAGCGCGCCGTCGAGTCGGCGTTGCTAAGCCTGGTCCCGAGCGCCCGACGCGACGCCAGCGCCGCTTGACCAATTTCTTCTTTCAAAACGAGCCGTGGAGTACATGCAATGAGCCAGGACACGATCAAATTTGCCTACTGGGTGCCCAACGTCAGCGGCGGGCTGGTGGTCAGCAAAATCGAGCAGCGCACCGACTGGGGCATCGACTACAACCGCAAGCTGGCCCAGATCGCTGAAGCGGCCGGTTTCGACTACGCCTTGTCCCAGGTACGCTTTACCGCCGGTTACGGCGCCGAATACCAGCATGAGTCCGTGGCGTTCAGTCATGCCTTGCTGGCCGCCACCACGCGGCTGAAAGTCATTGCGGCGGTGTTGCCGGGACCATGGACGCCGTCGGTGTTGGCCAAGCAGATCGCAACCATCGATCAGCTGACCGGCGGCCGGGTCGCGGTCAACATCGTTTCGGGCTGGTTCAAGGGCGAGTTCACGGCCATTGGCGAGCCGTGGCTGGAGCACGATGAGCGCTATCGCCGTTCCGAAGAGTTCATCACCGCGCTCAAGGGTATCTGGACCACCGACAACTTTACCTTTCGCGGTGACTTCTACCGCTTCCATGACTACACCCTCAAGCCAAAGCCGTTGCAGCAGCACCCGGAAATCTTCCAGGGCGGTAGCTCACGTGCCGCCCGGGACATGGCAGCCCGTGTCTCCGACTGGTATTTCACCAATGGCAATACCGTTGAAGGGATCAAGGCCCAGGTCGACGACATCCAGGCCAAGGCCGCGGCCAATAACCACAAGGTCAAGGTCGGAGTGAACGCGTTCGTCATCGCCCGCGACACCGAAGAGGAGGCGCGTGCGGTCCTTGCCCAGATCATCGACCAGGCCGACCCCGAAGCGGTCAATGCCTTCGGCGATGCGGCGAAACAAGCCGGCAAGTCCAGCCCGGAAGGTGAAGGCAACTGGGCCAAGTCCAGCTTCGAGGACCTGGTGCAGTACAACGACGGCTTCAAGACCAACCTGATCGGCACGCCGCAGCAGATCGCCGAACGCATCGTCGCGCTCAAGGCCGTGGGGGTTGATCTGGTGCTCGCAGGTTTCCTGCATTTTCAGGAAGAAGTCGAGTATTTCGGCCGCAAGGTCCTGCCGCTGGTGCGTGAGCTGGAGCAGCGCAAAGCGGCAGCCAAAACGGCGGCAGTCGCTTAGGCGCGGGAGGCAGCATGGGCACCTTCACCGACACCGCCGTTGCGCTACCAGCCAGCTTGCCCCAGTGGCTGCAACAACAGGCGCAGCGGCATGGCGCGGATGTCGCGCTGCGCCACAAGCACCTGGGTGTCTGGCAGGAGTGGACCTGGGGGCTCGTGGCCGACGAGGTGCGCCGTTTGGCGAGCGCCCTGCAAGCCCGCGGTTTTTCCACGGGGGCGAGCCTGACGATCATCAGCCGACCCAGGCCGCAGGCATTGCTTGCGGCATTGGCTGCGCAGTGGCTGGGTGGCGTGGCGAGCCTGTTCGACCCGTTGGAGGCACGGGCCGAACAGGTGCAACTGCTCGGCACATTGCAGCCGGATTTCGTTCTGGTCGAGGGCTTGGAAGAAATGCTGCGTCTGCGTGCGGCGCAGGTGAACCCGAGCGTGCTGGTTTACCTCGACAAGCGTGGCTTGTCGGATTCGATGCCATTGGCGCAAGCGCTGGATTACGCCGCGTTGGTTGCCGAGCGGCCCACCGACGAACTGGCACCGCAAGGGCAAGTGCTGCAAACAGCGTTTGTCTTTTATCGCGGGGCGGGGCAGGCAATTGAAGAGCAGCGCGTCAGCCACGCCGAGCTGCTGCAGGAGGGCCAGCGGTTGGTGACGCGTGAAGGCCTGGGACGGCAAGAAGAGGCATTGGCCGCACGGGCGTTCGCCTCGGGCGGACAAGCCCGCTATTTGCTGGCGCCGTGGTTGATCGCCGGTTTTCGCCTGAACTTTCCGGAGAATCTGGCGACCCGTGATCGCGACCGCCGCGAGCTGGGCCCGACATTGGTAGCCGGGACGCGTGAAACCTACGAGCGCTTGTACCGTTATGCGTTGGAGCGTTTGCCGGAGTCGGGCAGTTGGTCGCGCCGGCTGGTGGATTGGGCGTTGGCGGCCCAGCCGGGGCTCCTGCAAAGGCAACTGGGTAACTGGCTGGTTCGTCGGCCCTTGCGTGATGTGCTGGGTTTTTCCCGGACCCATGCACCGCTGCTGGTGGGGGATGCCTTGCCGCCCGAGACCCAGGCGTTTTTCCAGGCGTTGGGTATCCGGGTTCGCCAGTGGGGCGATACAGCCCACTGGGAAGCGCCGACGAACCTTGTGAAGCAAATCAACCCTGACTGGACCGGGCTCCAGTCGCAACCGGCCTGAGAGGAAACACCCCATGACGCAGACGGCCGCCACGCATTTGCTGGAGCTGGAACATATTTCACTGTCATTCAAAGGCGTCAAGGCGGTCACGGACATCAGCTTTCGCGTTGCCACTGGTGAGATCTGCGCCTTGATCGGCCCCAACGGTGCCGGCAAGAGTTCGCTGCTCAATGTCATCAGCGGTGTGTACCACGCCCAGGACGGACGCATCCGTTTCGATCGACAGGAGCGGCGCCGGATGCGCCCCCACGATGTGGCGGTACGCGGCATCGCCCGGACATTCCAGAACATTGCGCTGTTCAAAGGCATGAGCGTGCTCGACAACGTGCTCACCGGACGCAACCTCAAGCGTCGCAGCAGCTGGGTCGAGCAAGCGCTGCGCATCGGTCGCGCCCGGGCCGAGGATGATATCCAGCGCGAAGCGGCTGAACGCGTCATCGCGTTCCTGCACTTGCAGCCCTGGCGCGATGCGGTGGTGGGTACGTTGCCCTATGGCTTGCAGAAACGGGTCGAGTTGGGCCGGGCGCTGGCGGCGGAGCCTCGGCTGTTGTTGCTGGACGAGCCCATGGCTGGGATGAACGCCGACGAGAAACAGCAGATGAGTCGCTTCATCGTCGATATCAATCGAGAACTGGGCACCACCGTGGTGTTGATCGAACACGACATCGGGGTGGTCATGGACATCAGCGATCACGTGGTGGTGCTCGATTACGGTCGCAAGATCGGCGACGGCTCGCCCGAAGACGTACGGCAGAACCCCGAGGTCATTTCGGCCTACCTGGGCACTCGCCACTGACACCTGACATTCGACGCCTTCCCGCCAGGGAGGGCAGGCAAGTTGCGCCCGCAGAACAGGAACAGCTATGGAATTTTTCTTTGAAGTATTGATTGGCGGGTTGTTGGCGGGGGTGATGTATGCCCTGGTGGCCATCGGTTTTGTACTGATCTACAAGGCCTCCGGTGTGTTCAATTTCGCCCAGGGCGCGATGGTGCTGTTCTCGGCGCTGACTTTCGTCAGCCTGTTGGAACGCGGTGTGCCGTTCTGGCTGGCGTTCGTCATCAGCCTGGCGGCCATGGTGCTGATCGCCGTGGCGGTGGAACGCGTGGTGCTGCGCCCGTTGGTCAACCGCTCGCCGATCACGCTGTTCATGGCCACCCTCGGGCTGTCCTACGTCATCGAAGGCTTCGCCCAGGCACTGTGGGGCACCCAGGTGCACGGGCTGGAACTGGGCATCAGCGACGAACCGCTGGAACTGGGCGGGATGTTGTTGTCGCAGTTCGACATTTTTGCCGCGCTGACGGCGGCGTTCCTGGTGTTGCTGTTGTCCTGGCTGTTCAACAAGACTCGGCTCGGGCTGTCGTTGCGGGCGGTGGCCGATGATCCATTGGCAGCGCTGGCCGTGGGCATTCGCTTGCAACGGGTCTGGGTGGTGGTCTGGGCGGTGGCGGGGTTTGTCGGGCTGGTCGCCGGCCTGCTCTGGGGCGCTCGCCTGGGCGTGCAGTTCTCGCTCTCGCTGGTGGTGCTCAAGGCCTTGCCAGTGTTGATCATCGGCGGCTTCACCTCCATCAGCGGCGCGATTGTCGGCGGCTTGATCATTGGTGCGTCGGAGAAGCTGGCGGAGGTTTACCTCGGGCCCTTCATCGGCAGTGGCATCGAGAACTGGTTTCCCTACGTGCTGGCGCTGCTGTTTCTGCTGGTGCGTCCGGCGGGGTTGTTTGGCGAACGGGCGATCGAACGGGTTTAGGGGAGCGCATCATGTTTTATCGAGAAGCAGGCCAGTTCAACACTCGTTATGCCCAGGACCGTCGGGTCTTCGCGCTGCGCCAGGACCGTCACGGGCTGGCCGCGTTGCTGCTGTTTGCCTTCGTCGTGGTGCCCTGGCTGGGCAATGACTACTGGTTCAGCGCGATCCTGATTCCGTTCCTGGTGCTGTCCCTGGCCGGGTTGGGGCTCAATTTGCTCACCGGTTATGCCGGGCAGTTGTCCCTCGGTTCGGCGGCGTTCATGGCGGTGGGGGCCTTTGCCACCTACAACCTCGAAGTGCGGGTCGCCGGCTTGCCGTTGCTGGTCAGCATTGCCCTGGGTGGCTTGACGGCAGCGCTGGTGGCATTGCTGTTCGGCCTGCCGAGCCTGCGCATCAAAGGTTTCTACCTGCTGGTTTCGACCCTGGCGGCGCAGTTCTTCGTGACCTGGGCGCTGACCCGCTTCAGTTGGTTTTCCAACAACAGCGCCTCGGGCGTGATCAGCGCGCCGCGCCTGGAAGTCTTCGGGGTCAACCTGGACGCGCCGGCCGGCCGCTATCTGTTGACCCTGGGCGTGGTGGTGGCGCTGTTCTGGCTGGGCAAGAACCTGGTGCGCAGCGAGCTGGGGCGCAACTGGATGGCGGTGCGCGACATGGACACCGCCGCAGCGGTGATCGGTATTCCATTGGCGAAAACCAAGCTGCTGGCGTTCGCCATCAGTGGCTTTTTCCTTGGGGTGGCTGGCGCGCTCTGGGCCTTCGCTTACCTGGGGACGGTGGAGCCCCATGGCTTCGACCTCAATCGCTCGTTCCAGATCCTGTTCATCATCATTATCGGTGGCCTCGGCAGCCTGCTGGGCAACTTTCTCGGCGCGGCCTTCATCGTGCTGTTTCCGGTGTTGCTCTCGAACCTCGTGTCGCTGCTGCCCGGCGGACTGGTGGACGCCGGGCAGGTGGAAAACCTGCAGAAGATGATATTCGGCGCCCTGATCATCCTGTTTCTGATCAAGGAACCAGAGGGCCTTGCGCGCCTCTGGCAGAGATTTCGCCAGCGCGCACGGCTGTGGCCGTTGCGCTACTGAGCGAACCGCACAACGCGGGTTTGCAGTTCCATTTTGTTGGCTCATCCATGGCTTCATAACAAGGAAAATCCGATGTTCAAACGATCATTCGCCAGCAGCCTGGCGCTGGCCCTGAGCCTCACCGCCGCGGCCTTCACCGTCCAGGCGGACAACGAACAATACTTCCCGCTGCAAAGCTATCGCGTCGGCCCTTATGCGGCCGGTGGCACGGGTTTTTTCGGCGGCTTCATCGACTACCTCAAGTACGTCAACGCCAACGGCGGCGTGAACGGCGTCAAGCTGACCTGGAGCGAGTGCGAAACCGAATATGTGGTCGAGAAAGGCGTGGAGTGCTACGAACGCCTGAAGAAAGGCTTGAACGGCGCACCCGCGGCGGCCACCAACCCGCTGTCGGTGGGTATTGCCTATGCCACGCTGGAACGCTCGACGGCCGACAAGCTGCCGCTGATCACCATCAACCACGGACGCACGGATTCCACCGATGGCAGCGTGTTTCCCTACGTCTTCCCGTTGCAGTTGAACCCCTATTCGGAAGTGTCGGCGATCATCAACTACATCGGCCAACGCGCCGGGGGGCTGGACAAGCTCAAGGGCTTGAAGATTGTCACCCTGTATCACGGTTCGCCCTACGGCAAGGAAACCAATGAGGTCCTGCAAACCCTGGCCGACAAGTACGGCTTTACGCTGACCCTGCTGGAGGTGCCGCACCCGGGCAACGAACAGCAGTCGCAATGGCTGAATATCCGTCGGGAAAAACCCGACTGGGTGATCCTGCGCGGTTGGGGAGTGATGAACCCGGTGGCGCTGAAAACCGCGCAGAAGGTCGGGTTCCCGGCGGACCATATCATCGGCAATATCTGGAGCAACTCCGAAGATGACGCCGCGCCGGCAGGTGCCGCGGCCAAGGGCTTCATCGCCATCACTACGCACCCCTCGGGCACCGATTTCCCGGTGTTGCAGGGCATCAAGAAACAAGTGGTCGACGCCGGCCAGGGCGACCTGGCCGACCCCAAGCGATTCGGTACGGTGTATTACAACCTCGGCGTGGTCAACGGCATCCTCAACGTCGAGGCGGTGCGCATTGCCCAGCAGAAGTTCGGCAAGCAGCCGCTGACCGGTGAACAGGTGCGCTGGGGGGTTCGAGAACCTCAAGCTCGACGACGCCCGACTCAAGGAACTGGGGGCGCTGGGCCTGGTGCAGCCGTTGCAGTTGTCGTGCTCGGACCATGAAGGCGGGGGCGCGGTGCGCTTCCAGCAATGGGACGGCAGCCAGTGGAAGCTGATCAGTGACTGGGTGCAGGCCGACCGCGCCTTGCTGCGGCCGATCATCGAAGCGTCTTCGCACCAGTACGCCCGGGAAAAAGGCATTACCCCACGCGATTGCAGTAAGGAGTCCTGAGTACCCGTCGAATAGTTTTGTGGCAAGGGAGCTTGCTCCCTTGCCACGGAACCCCCTGGTAGCTCAGGTCGACAGATTGATCACCTGGCCATCCTGCGTGCTCAGTGCCGGGCGGCGTCGATTGACCACCAGCTCGCCAATCCTGATCAGCAACGTTCGCGTGACGTTTCGGCTCAGGCCCAACAGGCTGGCGGTGTGGACTTGGTTGCAGTTGGCATATCGATAGGCCGCGCGCAACAGCTCGGCCTCGACCTTTTCATACAAATCGCCATGCTCCTGCTCGAGCAGTTTCTCAAAGGCTTTGTGCAACAGCTCCTCCGCACTTTGAGGCGTAGATTGCGGTGGGTTGTCCTGGCGTTCGATACGAAAGTTCGACAGATGCAAGTCCTGCGCGCCGATCACGTTGTGGCGGCAAATCAGCAGTGTGTGGTGGATGACGTTTTCCAGCTCGCGGATATTCCCCGGCCAGGAATAGTCGAGCAATTTGCGCTGGGCCTGGGCATCCAGCGTCACTTCGCCGTGCCCGAGCCGGCGGCTGTACTCCGTAATGAAGTGGCGTATCAGCGGCAGGATGTCACCGGGGCGTTCGCGCAAGGGCTTGAGCACCAGGCTGACCACGTTCAGGCGGTAATAAAGATCTTCGCGAAAGTGCCCGGCATTGATGGCTTTTTCCAGCTGCACGTTGGTGGCCGCCAGCACGCGCACATTGATCTTGATGCTCTTGCGCGAACCCAGCCGGACCACCTCGCGCTCCTGGAGAACCCGGAGCAGCTTGACCTGGATCGGCAACGGCAAATCACCGATTTCATCCAGGAACAACGTCCCGCCGTCCGCTTCCTCGAACCAACCGGCCTTGGCCGTCAGCGCACCGGTAAAGGCGCCTTTTTCATGGCCGAACAGCTCGGCCTCCACCAGGGTCTCGGAAAACGCGCCGCAGTTGACCGCAACGAACGGCTTGTGGCGACGGGCGCTGAGGTTGTGCACGTGGCGCGCCACCAGTTCCTTGCCGGTTCCGGTCTGGCCGATGATCAGCACGCTGGCGTCACTGGGCGCTACTTGTTGCAGGTGAGCCAGCAAAGCGCGGGAGGTGGGGTCTTCGAAGACCTGGGCCGTGGCACGAATGGAAGTGGCAAGGCCAGGGGAGGGAGGTAGCGTTAGAAGCTGCATGACGGTGGCCCGTTAATGAGATTGCCGTGACTGAAGTAGGGCGTGCCATCGCTCCTTGATGACAACACCGCAGGAAGCCATTGGGCTTAAGCTGTAATTTAAATGATCTAAAAAATATAAAACAAATAACCTTTAGTTATTTGCTTAGGGCTATGTCCGCAAGGATGCAACGCTGGACTGATAGCCCTGGTAGCGATAGCGGCAATCAATCGAAGGTACGGTAAAAAGTTTTATTGACTAAAAAATAACATCGAGTAATTATTTCCCTGCATCTGCTTTCACGCAGAGTCATTTCGCAGGGGCAACCCGATGAATCAGAACACCGCGCCTTCATTGGCCTGTCTTTACGTCGAGACTCACGAGTCGTCTGACACCCACACGGCGCCTTCGCTCATGCAAGGTTTTCCCGCCGAACCCCACCGCCGCGTCACCTGGCACAACTGGATGAGCCCGCCGTTCAACCAATGGGGCTTCCGCAACCTGGCCCGCTTGCGTCCTTCCATCGACGTGCAGGCCGGCACCGGGCCGGTCAGCGCCTTCAAGCAGGCGCTCCAGCCGCTGGATGAGCTGCACTTCGACAGCGAGTGTGGCTTGAGCATCAGCGTGATCGACCACCTGATCGCCAGCCAGACCGATGCTTTCCTGGTCCTCAAGGGCGACACCGTACTGTTCGAGCGCTACTTCAACGGCCAGCGTCCCCGGGACCGGCACATCATGTTCTCGGTGACCAAGTCGCTGATCGGGGCGTTGGGCGAACAACTGGTCTGCGAAGGCCTGCTGGATCCGATGCTGACGGCCGCACACTACGTACCGGAACTGGCGGGCAGCGCGTTCGGCGATGCGACCGTGCGCCAGCTGTTCGACATGGCGGTAGCCGTCGATTACAGCGAAGTCTATGAGGATCCGGATTCAGAGAGTTCCCAATACGGTTACGCCTGCGGTTTCCAGCCGGCACCGGCGCAGTACACGACGTTCGAATCCCTCTACCAGTACTTGCCTTCACTGCGCAAACGCGGCAGTCACGGTGGCTTTTTCCATTACGTGACGGCCACCACCGAGGCGTTGGCCTGGGTCATGGAGCGGGCCTCTGGCAAGGCTTGCCACCAGTTGCTGCAGGCAGTCTGGAGCCAGTTGGGCTGTGAGCGTGACGGCTATTTCCTGGCCGACCCCTGGGGGCGCAGCGTAGCCGGTGCCGGGTTCAGTGCGACCTTGCGTGACATGGCGCGTTTCGGTCGCCTGCTGGTCAACGATGGTCGCCGGGACGGGCGACAACTGCTCTCGGCCGAGGCGCTCGCCGGTATCGCCGCCGGGGCCGATCCGGCGATCTACGCCGCATCCCCCGACTTCTCGAGCTGGACCCCTGGTGCGTCCTACCGCAGCCAGTGGTATGTCTTCAACGACCACAGCCAGGCGCTCATGGCCGGTGGCATCCATGGCCAATACCTGTTCATCGACAAACCGTCCGGCGTGGTGATCGTCAAGCAGTCGTCCCTGGACGATGCCGTCAGCCCATTCGACGGCGACAGCGTGCGCATGCTGCGTGCCATCGCAGCGCACCTGACGCCCTGACTTCATCCGATAACCACAAGAGTCTTGCGTTCCGCTCACCTGGCCTAGCCAGGTGTTGGCGCGGTTTTGCGCGCCTTTCACTGCCCTGTAACAACAATAATCACACAGGAGCTCCATATGGTTTCCATGACGCGTTTGTCCCGAACGTTCCTCATGCTCGGGTTACCCTTGACCGCCCAGGCTGCATGGGCGGGCTACACCTTCGAGGAGGGCAACCTCAAGGGTGAGGTCAACTTGAGTGCCGGTGGCGCCATCCTCTCTACCCGCAACGTCAACTTTGGCGGCGGCGTGGTGGATATGCGCAGCGGCAAGAATCGCGGCACGAAAATCGACTGGCAGGAGTTCTACGTCAAGCCAGGCGTCAAGTTGGAATACGCCGTGCAGCCGGATTTCAGCCTGCTGGCCGGCGGCTCACTGGTGGGGGCGACCACCTTCGGTGATGGCGATGCCGGTGGCTTCACCCGCAGCTCCGATGGCAAGGTGTCGACCGAAGAGTTCTATGGCGGTTTCCGCGCAGGGGAGTGGACGGTGACGGGCGGTCGCCAGAACTACATGATCGGCAACGGTTTCATCGTGATGGATGGCAACCTCGACCAGTTGAACGACGGCGCCTATTGGCTCGCCCCGCGTACCGCCTTCAAGGATTCGGCGGTGGTCGCCTGGGACCATGGCGCGCTGAAAGTCCAGGGCTTCAGCCTGGGAACCGACAGCGACCTGGGGGACTTTCGCATGAGCGGCGCGAACCTGGACTACAACCTCGACGACCAGGTGACGCTCGGGGCCACGGTGTTGAAGGTCAAGGCCATGGGACCCAAGGGCAGTACGTTACCGCGCCGCCGCGATGGCATGCTGGTGTACAACGTGCGGGCCTTGAACGCCAAGCTGCCGGGTATCCCGGACCTGACCCTCAACGCCGAATATGCCCTGGAGCGCGGCAGTGGCGAAGGCGTGGACTACGATGCCGAGGCCTGGTACGGCCAGGCCGATTACACCTTCAGCACGCTGCCGCTGACCCCGGTCATTGGCTACCGCTACGCGAGTTTTTCCGGCGACGACAACCTCACGGACAACCGCCAGAAAGCCTGGGATCCGTTGAGCAAGGGCTTCGTCGACTGGAGCACCTGGCTGATCGGCGATGTCGTCGGCAACTACCTGCTGTTCAACAGCAACGAAAACGTCCAACAGTTCTCGCTCAAGACCCACCTCAACGAAACCCTCACCCTTGGTGCGATTCACTACCAGTTCTGGCTCGACGAAAAAAACTACATGGGTACCGCCGTCAGCGACCGGCGTTTTGCCGACGAGAGTGTAGTCTTCCTCGATTGGGCACCGTCGAAGTCGCTGTCCACCTCACTGTCCTATAACTGGGTCAAGCCCATGGCAGCGGCCAAGCAGGTCTTCGGCGACGACCGGAAATTCAGCGCGCTGGAACTCTACTTCACCTACCGCTATTAAGTGCCGCGAGCCTTCGCGGCCGCGCTGGAGTGTTTGATCATGAGTACGTTTTTGCGTAACACCTTGCTGGGCGCTGTTGTTTCGATGCTGATCAGTGGTGCGAGCCTGGCCGAAGAGCGGACGGTGCGAATCTACAATTGGATCGAGTACCTGCCGCCGGAAATCCTCAAGAGTTTCCAGGAGGAAACGGGCATCCGTCCCATCTACGACGTCTTCGATAGCGTCGAGACCTTGGAGTCCAAGCTCCTGACCGGCAACTCCGGGTATGACGTGGTGTACCCGAGCAGTTCCAACGTCAGTCACCTGATTGCCGCCGGTGCCGTGCAGCCCCTGGACCGCAGCCAATTGCCGAACTGGCAGCATCTGGACCCCGAGTTCATGAAGTCCCTGGAAGCGGTAGGCGATCCAGGCAACCGTTATGCGGCGCCGTATCTGTGGGGCACGACCCTGATCGGCTACAACGTCGACAAGGTTCGGCAGGTGCTCGGCGCGGATGTGCAAATGAACACCTGGGACATCCTGTTCAAGGAGGAGAACATGGCCAAGCTGGCCAGTTGCGGCGTGGGTCTGCTCGACGCCGCCAACGAGATCGTACCCATTGCCTTGCACTACGAAGGGCTGGACCCCAATAGTCAGAAACGTGAGGACTACCCGAAGGCGCAGACGGCCATGCTCAAGGTTCGCCCCTACATCACCTATTTCAATTCGTCACGCTACGGCATGGACCTGGCCAACGGCGAGATCTGCGTAGGGGTGGGCTGGTCGGGCGGCGTGGCGTTGGCCAAGCGACTGGCTGAAGACGCTGGGAAGGGAGTCAAGGTGGAAATGGCGCTACCCAAGGAGGGCGCACCGATGTGGTCGGACGTCATGATGGTGCCCACCAATGCGCCCCATGCCACGGAGGCCTACGCGTTCATCAACTACATCTTGCGTCCGGATGTCATTGCCCGGATCAGCAACAAGATCGGTTACCCCAACCCGAACAAGGACGCCACGGCGTTGGTCAATGCTGAAATTCGCAACAACCCCGCCATGTATGTGCCGGACGAGGCGCGCAAGACCTTGTTCGCGTTGGAGCCAGTACCCGCCGCTGTGGAACGGATCCGCACCCGTACCTGGATCAGCATCAAGACCCATCAGTGATCAGCGTGACCCGGCGCTGCGGCGCCGGGTCCGTATCGGTGGGTGACGCCCTCAGGCGCGCATGCCCAGGAAGAGCAGTTCGGTGATACGCCGGACCTGGGTGGAGTGGGCCTCGATATCCGGCTGTTCCTGGTTGACCAGCCTGAACAGCTGTAAGTGCGAATAGTCGTTCAACAGGAACGCGGCGAGGTCGACGTCCAGATCAGCGCGCAACTTGCCAGCCTCTTGCAACTCCCTGATCAGCCCGCTGATCTCGGCCCTGAGCGCATCGTTCATGGCGCGATAACCTTCGGGCAACCCGTTGTCGCCACCGAACAGGATCAGCGGCAGCAATTCGCGCCAAAGGCTTGGGTGCATGACTTCCAGCGCATAACCGGTGAGCAACCGCTCCAGATAACACAGCGCTTCGACCGGATCCTCGATTTCAGGCATCTGGCTGCGGGTGTCCGTAAGTGCGCGCTGGTCGGCGTCATGCAGGATTTCGAGGATGATTTCCTGTTTGTTGCCGAAGTACTTGAACACGGTGGGAGCCGATACGCCGGCCTGGTTGGCGATCTGTTCGATGGTGGTGTTCTGGAAACCCTGGCGCTCGAACAGTTCGACCGCTGCCTTGCTGATGGCTTGGCGGCGTTCGGCTTTTTGACGTTCACGCAGTCCGCTCACGGGAGGTCCTTGTCATTGAAATAAAAAAGAGGCGACCGGAGCAATGCCAGCCAGTTGCAGATCAACCTGTGGGAGCGAGCCTGCTCGCGATTGCACTGAAGCAGCCAACATTGACGTTGACTGACACTCCGCAATCGCGAGCAGGCTCGCTCCCACCGGTGTTATGGCGGATAGCAATAGCACCTGATGCCCCACGCAAAATACTTAACCCAGTAAAGTTTTTAAAGGGTTTATTTCGTTTACGCCCCTCAAGGACTTGGCTGAATGCCACGGTCCAGACGCCTGGCAAGAGGCAAAACGCCATGCCCCACGTGGCGACATCAGGCACAGAGGTGGCGCGTTCAGGTAACTGACTGGGGAGAAAACACAGGTAACGTGGCGCGACTTTTCACCGCAAGTGCGCACGTTCGCCCAGGGTGGATCAACACAACCAAGCGGTATCGCTTTCAGGAGGAGCGAGAAAACCAGCAACACCGACTGTCCCTGCGCGCGTCTCAATGTTCGATCACAAGAGAATAAGAAAATGACCAGCCCCAGCTTCAAGGATTCGAACGGCCATTTGGCACAGGGCTTCAAGCCTCGTCACGTCACCATGCTCTCCATCGCCGGGATCATCGGTGCCGGTTTGTTCGTCGGATCGGGCCATGCCATCGCCGCCGCCGGCCCGGCTGTCATGCTGGCCTACCTGTTCTCCGGGCTGTTGGTGGTCCTGGTCATGCGCATGCTGGGTGAGATGGCGGTCGCCAATCCGGACACCGGCTCATTCTCCACCTATGCCGACCAGGCCATCGGACGCTGGGCAGGCTTCACTATTGGCTGGCTGTACTGGTGGTTCTGGGTGCTGGTGATTCCCATCGAAGCGTTGGCCGCTGGTCATGTACTCAACCAATGGTTTCCCGCCGTCGATGCCTGGCTGTTCGCCTCGGTATCGATCGTCCTGCTGGCCGTGACGAATCTGTTCAGCGTCTCCAAGTACGGCGAGTTCGAGTTCTGGTTCGCCATGGCCAAGGTCGTGGCGATCATCGGTTTCATCTCCCTGGGTTTCGCGGTGCTGATGGGGTGGATACCCGAGCGTGAAGCCAGCGGCCTGAGTCGGTTGATGGAGGAGCATGGTGGGTTCGCCCCCAATGGTCTGTCGGCGGTGGTGGGTGCGTTCATCACCATCATGTTCAGCTTCATCGGTACGGAGGCGGTAACGATCGCCGCCGCTGAATCCGATAACCCTGCGCGGAACATTGCCAAGGCCACCCGTTCGGTGATCTGGCGTATCGGTGTGTTCTACCTGCTGTCGATCTTCGTGGTCATTTCCGTGGTGCCCTGGAACGATCCGCTCCTGGCTTCAGTGGGTTCCTACCAGCGGGCCCTGGAGCTGATGAACATTCCCCATGCCAAGTTCCTGGTGGATGTGGTGGTGCTGATCGCCGTGGCCAGTTGCATGAACTCTTCGATCTACATCGCCTCGCGGATGTTGTATTCCCTGGGGCGCCGTGGCGATGCACCAAAGGCCGTGAAGGTCACGTCCTCGGCCGGTGTGCCACGGTCTGCGGTGATTGCCAGTACCGTGTTGGGCGCGGGTGTCACTTTGTTCAGCTACTTCATGCCCGCCGGCCTGTTCCAGTTCCTGCTCGCCAGCTCCGGCGCCATCGCCTTGCTGGTGTACCTGGTGATCGCCATCTCGCAACTGCGCATGCGCCGGATGTTGCAACGGCAGAATATCGAGCTGCCTTTGCGCATGTGGCTGTTCCCCTGGCTGACCTGGTTGGTCATCGTGTTCATCTCGGCGGCGCTGGCGGTCATGATGGTCACGCCCGAGCATCGGAGCGAGGTCAGTACCACCCTCGGCCTGGCGCTGGTCATTTCCTTTATCGGCCTGTTGACGTCGCGACATTCGCCCCAGCCTGAACAGGTTGCATCCCTCGGTTAACCGTGCCGTTTTTACCCTGTTGACGCCACGTTACTGGCGTCAACAAAACCTCGTTTTGGGCCTATTCAGGACGCCATAACCTCCGTCCTGAAGCGCGGCCCGCCCGCCTGTCACCCACTTGCAAGCCCACCCCTGCGAACCGGCACTAACCGGCGGCTGCGTTGTCAGTAATTGGCGCCTGTAGGGATGAGGATCGCCCCTGATAACAGCACGCCGACTGGATTGATTTTTTCTCGAACAGCCTCGGGAAAAAAGCCTCGCGATGGATTGCGTCCTGGACCGACCATTTCTCTTGCAGGCGATTTCCCATGGGGTTTCTACTCGATCCGCGTCATGACATCGATGCTGCCTTACTGAGCTATCGCCGGGTGTTCTGGGCCTTGGCATTGTTCAGTGGCGTGATCAATCTGCTGGTGCTGGTACCGTCGCTCTACATGATGCAGGTCTACGACCGGGTCCTGACCAGCCGCAACGAAACTACCTTGTTCATGCTCACGTTGATGGCCCTGGGGCTGTTCATGTTCAGCGCCCTGATCGAGTGGGTGCGCGGCGAGGTGATGATTCGCATGAGCGCAGGGCTGGACGAGGCCTTGGGCGAACGGATTTTCGACGCCGCCTTCGCCCGCAGCCTGCGCGAGCACAACGCCAATCCGGCGCAGGTGCTCACCGATCTGGCCACGCTGCGGCAGTTGATTACCGGGCAGGGCCTGATTGCCTTGCTCGACGCACCCTGGCTGCCGATCTTCCTGCTGGTGGCGTTCATTTTTCACCCCTGGTTTGGCGTGCTGACGCTGGTGCTGGCGCTGGTGCTGATCGGCCTGGCGCTGTGGGGCGAACTGGCGACGCGAACACGGCTGGGGGAGGCCAATCGGCTGGGGGTGCAGTCGTCCATTTATGTGAACAGCACGCTGCACAACGCTGAAGTCATCCAGGCCCTGGGCATGCTCGGGCCGCTGCGTCAGCGGTGGAGCCTGTTGCAGCAACGGATCATTGCCGCCCAGGCCCATGCCAGCGACCGTAGCGCGCGTATCACCTCGACGACCCGTTTCGTGCGTATCTCCGGGCAGTCCCTGGCGCTGGGGTTGGGCGCCTTGCTGGTACTTGAAGGCCAGCTGTCGGCGGGCATGATGATTGCGATGTCGCTGTTGCTGGGGCGGGCCCTGGCGCCCGTGGAAATCGCCATCGGCTCGTGGAAGCAATTCAACGCCGGACGCCAGAGTTACCAGCGCCTGAGTCAACTCTTGGCCCAGCATCCGCGCGAACGCCTGCGCATGCCGTTGCCGCCACCTACCGGCGCGGTGCGCCTGGAACAATTGTATGTCGGCCCGCCGGGTGCTTCGCAGCCGATCCTGCGCGGCATCAATTTCAGCCTCGCCAAGGGCGATGTGCTCGCGGTGGTCGGGCCCAGCGCCAGTGGTAAATCGACATTGGCGCGGGCCTTGGTCGGGGTCTGGCCGGCCATGGGCGGGTCGGTGCGCCTGGACGATGCCGAGATCAGCCAATGGTCCCACGACGCCTTGGGCCCGTACCTTGGATACCTGCCACAAGACATCGAGCTGTTCGACGGCACGGTCGCCGACAACATTGCCCGCTTCGGTGAGCAGGACGCCGACAAGATCATCGCCGCCGGGCGTCATGCCGGCATCCACGAGATGATCCTGCGGTTTCCCAAGGGCTACGACACGCCGCTGGGGCCCGGCGGGCTTGGCTTGTCCGGTGGGCAAAAACAACGCCTGGGCCTGGCTCGCGCGCTTTACGGACGACCATCGCTGATCGTGCTCGATGAACCCAACTCCAATCTCGATGACGCCGGGGAGCTGGCGCTGGTACAGGCCATCAATGCGCTCAAGACGGCCGGCAGCACCGTGGTGTTGATTACTCACCGGCCCAGTGTACTGGCGGTGGTCGATCACATCCTGGTGCTCAAGGACGGTACTCAACAGGCGTTCGGCCCACGGGACCGAGTGCTCAAGGCATTGATGCCGGGGCCAAGGCCGGCCGCGGTCAGGGAGGCTGGCGAAGATGCGTGATCTGATCCCCGAGGCACAGACCTACAGCGAGCACGGGCTGAGCGTGCGCAGCACCACAACGCTGCCCAGCGCCAGTACCGACGCTGGAAGCGCAGCACGTTATGGCGTCGGATTCCTGGTCCTGACCCTGGGTGGTTTTCTGCTCTGGGCCTGCCTGGCGCCGCTCGACCAGGGCGTGGTGGGCAGCGGCACCGTGGTGGTGGCGGGGGAGCGCAAGGCCGTCCAGTCGTTGGTCGGTGGGGTGGTGGAAAAGCTGCTGGTCAGCGATGGCGACCGCGTCACCCAGGGGCAATTGCTGGTACAGCTCAACACGGTGCAGGCGCAGTCGCAACTGGACGTGACCCTGGGCAAGCTCCTCAATGATCGCAGCATCGAGGCGCGCTTGATTGCCGAGCGCCTGGGCAGCGCCGAGATCCAATGGCCCGCCGAACTGCTGGCCCACGCCGACGAGCCACGGGTCAAGGCGGCCATGGCCTTGCAGAGCCAATTGTTCATCACCCGCCGCGCGGAGCTGGGCAGTCGTTTGCAGATCATCGAACACGAAGCCGCGGCCTTGCAGCAACAATTGCTTGGCTATGAAGGCGTCAAGCGCAACTACGATGCGCAGATGCGTTTCCAGCAGCAGGAACTCGAAGGCCTGCGTGACCTGGCCCGCGAAGGCTACGTTCCGCGCAACAAACTGTTCGAGGCCGAGCGCAACGCGGCCCAATTGGCGGGACAGATAGCCTCTGGCGTGGGCGATGTCGGCAGGACTCGCCAGGCGATCAACGAAAGCCGGCTCAAGGCCTTGCAGGCACAACAGGAATTTCGCCGCGATGCAGAAACCCAGCTCAGCGAAGTGTCTGCCGAGGCGGCCGGCTATGCCGATCAGATTCGTGCCTTGCAGTTTGAAGTCGACAACGGTGCGATCCGTGCGCCAGTGGCCGGGCAGGTCATGGATGTGAGTATTCATACGGTCGGCGGCGTTGCGCAGGCCGGGCAAACCCTGATGCAGGTGGTGCCGCTGGATGCGCCGATGGCGATCACGGCCCGTTTCGAGCCGCTGATGGCCAACAAGCTGCGTCCGGGTCTGCCGGTGCACGTGCATTTCACGGCGCTGCAACGGGTGGATACCCCGACGGTCACCGGAACGGTGACGACGGTGTCGGCTGACCAGTTGATCAATGAGCAAACGCACCAGCCGTACTTCTCCGCCAAGGTCGAGATTCCCGCCGACACCGTGGCTGCGTTGCAGAGCGCCGGCTTGCTGGTACGCCCCGGCATGCTCGCCGATGTCACGGTGGTGACCGGAGAACGCACCTTGATGAATTACCTGATGAAGCCTTTGCGTGAACGCTTGCTTGCAGCCTTCAAGGAGGAATGAGCATGGTCGACCGTGGCCGCTACCGTTTGCGTGTGTTGCTAAGCCTGTGTACCGGATGGGCGGCGATCAATCCCGTGTGGGCTGCCGAGGGGGGCCTGAGCCTGACCGCCGCCTACGATGCCTCGCGCCTCAACGATCCGACCGTGCAATCGGCGGCCCACGCCTTCGAAGCTTCACGCCATGAAGAGGACATCGGTCGCGGTGGGCTTTATCCGCAGGTGTCGCTGACTTCGCGCTACGGCTACGGCGGGCGCACCGACGGCGGCGATGACAGCACTTACGTCAACAGCAACGATTACCAGGCGAACAACGTGACCCTGGCGGCGCAGCAGCCGCTCTACGACAAGGCACGCTGGGCGGCGTACCAGGAAGGCAAGGCGCGGGGACAATTGGGCACCCGGGTGTTCGACGTGGCCGGCCAGACCTTGTATGACCGGGTGGCAAAGGGGTATTTCGAGGTCGCCCGGGCCGAGAATGAGATCAAGCTGATCCAGCAGCAAAAGGCGGCCATCCAAGGCTTGGTCATCCAGAGCAAAAAATTGTACGAGGGCGGCCAGGGCGCGATTACCGATATCGACGAAGCCCAGGCGCGGCTCGACCTGGTGCAAGCCCAGGAGGCTGAAGCCCAGGCGCGCCGGGTGGCGGCCTTGCGGGCGTTGTCCGGGCGTGCCAGCGTGCCCATCGATGACATCCTGCCGATGCGTGAAGAACTGGCCGCCGGCAGCCCGATCCCGCCGGAGCAGGACCTGCCGTACTGGACGGCAATTGCCCGGGAGGCCAGCCCCGAGCTGGCCGCCCGGCTGGCGGCGGTGAAAGTCGCCGAGGCCCAGGCTGACAGTCAGCGCGCCGGGCATTATCCGACCCTGTCGTTGACCACTCAGTTGACCCGCCGGGAAACCCGTCAATACCAGGAACTCGACCCGCGCCAGGACACCTACTACGTCGGGGTGCAGTTGGATATTCCGCTGTATCGCGGCGGGGCGGTACGAGCCTCGGTGGCCAAGGCCGAGGCGCAACTGGCCGGCGCCCAGTCCGACTACGATGTGCAGCGCCAGCAATTGGCCGAGGACATCGAGGCCGATTACCTGGGTGTCGTAGTCGGGTTTGCCAAGAGCAAGGCGATGCAGCGGGCAGTTGAGTCCAACCAGCGAGCACTGGCCTCGACGGAAAAAGGCTTCCAGGGCGGCGTGCGCTCCACGGTGGACATCCTCGATGCCCAGCAGCGGCTGTTCCAGGCCCGTCGAGACCTGCTCAATACCAAGCTCGACATGCTGCAGAGTTATGTGAGCCTGCACACCCACACCGGCCAGATGAACCGCGCGGTACTGGAGCAGGTGCAAAGCCTGTTCTAGACAATCCTTATCCCTCGCCACAGAAACGGTCCAGGCCTTGTGCTTGCCTTCAACCTTTCAGGCACAGCACGACCCTCTGTGGGGTTGTCCTGGATTTTTCAGGCACAGCACGACCCATGTGGGAGCGGGCTTGCTCGCGATAGCGATGGGTCAGTCAGCATCTTTGTTGGATGTGCCGGCGCCTTCGCGAGCAGGCTCGCTCCCACAGTTTTGATCTGTGGTTGACCTGGATTTTTCAGGTATAACACGACCCCTGTGGGAGCGGGCTTGCTCGCGATAGCGGTGGGTCAGTCAGCATCCATGTTGAATGTGCCGGCGCCATCGCGAGCAAGCCCGCTCCCACAGTTTTGATCTGCGGTTGACCTGGGTTTTCTGGCACAGCACGACCCTGTGGGAGCGAGCCTGCTCGCGATAGCGGTGGGTCAGTCAGCATCCATGTTGAATGTGCCGGCGCCATCTCGAGCAAGCCCGCTCCCACAGTTTTGATCTGCGGTTGACCTGGATTTTTCAGGCATAACACGACCCCTGTGGGAGCGGGCTTGCTCGCGATAGCGGTGGGTCAGTCAGCATCTTTGTTTAATGTGCTGCCGCCTTCGCGAGCAGGCTCGCTCCCACAGTTTTGATCTGTGGTTGTCTTGGGTTTTTCTGGTGAATCAAGCCCCCTGCTAGAGGGGCTTTATTCAGGCGGTGAAGTCGCTGGCGTGCAGCTCCTTGACGCCCACCAGTTCGAATTCGAACTCGGGGGTGGCGTCGGCGTTGGTACTGCCGTAGAGAATGCCATCGGCAAAGCGCAGCTGACCGGTGGCGTTGCTGGGGTCGAAGGCGTTGCTGCCAATGAACGTGAAGGCATCGACCGTGGCGGTCAACGGGTTGGCGTCCAGACCGGTGAGGTCCAGTTTGTCGAACTCCGCACTCTTGAAACCGTTGATCACATCGCGCGAAGCGCCGACGCCCATGTCCGCCAGCGCACCAAAGGCGTAGGTGTCGGCGCCCGTGCCACCGGTGAGATTGTCGGTGCCTGCGCCGCCGATCAACCGGTCATCGCCCGAGCCACCTACCAACGTATCGTTGCCCGCACCGCCGTCCAGGACATTCGCCGTGCTGTTTCCCGAGAGCGTGTCGGCGTAGGCGCTTCCTTTCAGGTTCTCGATGAATTTCAAGGTGTCGAGCCCGGACCCCACGGTGTTCTGTTGCGCAGATGTCGAGAGGTTCACGGTCACACCGGAGAGGGCGCGCTCAAAACTCGCCGTATCAATGCCATCGCGGCCATCCAGGACATTGTTGCCGGCGCCGGCGAACAGCGTATTGTCCAGCGCGTTACCCGTGCCATTGGCGGCACCGGTGCTATCGACATACAGGTTTTCGACGTTGCTGCCCAAGGTATAGGCCGCCAGGCTGCTGTGCACGCCGTCGACCCCGCCGGTCACCGTATTGCTGTTGGTTTCGATCACGCTGTCATCGGCATTGTCGACAAAGTAAGTGTCGTTGCCATCGCCACCGCTCATGCTGTCGGCCCCTGCGGCGCCGTCGAGCACGTTGTTGGCGGCATTGCCGGTGATGAAATTGCGTCGTTCATTGCCAGTGCCGTCGATGTCCGATACACCGGTGAGTACCAGGTTCTCGAGGTTGGCCCCCAGCGTCCAACTGACCGAGGCCTGCACGGTATCGATCTGCGCGGTCGAGGTGTTGGTTTCCACCACGCTGTCGAAAGCATTGTCGACCACGTAGATGTCGTTGCCATCCCCCCCGGTCAGGGTGTCGGCGCCGAGATCGCCATCCAGGGTGTCGTTGCCCGAACTGCCCACCAGGGTGTCGTCCTGGTCGGTGCCAGAGATCATCCCTCCTTGGTTCTGGGCGTTGTCGAAGATGTCCTGCACGCTGTTGTTGTCGTTGGGGTTGCCCTGGAAGCCCAGGTCATCGGCAATGTAATCCGCCAGGCGCTGGCCGACGATTTCCGCCGATTCTTCGTGCAGGTGCCAGACGTCATCGGGATACACCAATGGATCGACTTCGTAGCGCAAGGGCAGGTCGGTGTAGTCCACCGCCAGCTTGACGTCGGCACGTTCGGCGGCCATGGCTTCCTGGGCGGCGCGGACATAGCCGACGCCCTCGACAATGGCGGCGATCTTCTCTTCCGAATAACCCCGGGCCCGGGCCGCGTCCTCTGAGTAATGACCGGTTTCCATCAGGTACACGCTGAAATTGCCGAACTGGGCATGCAGGTAATCGAACACTTTCAGGGTCGCGGCCTTGTACGCCGCAGCGGCCGCGACCTTGTCCGTGGCGCGGGCGATTTCCTGGGCGGCTTCCTCGCCCTGGCCCCAGATAATGCCCATGGTGACGTTATCGATCGACTGCAGTTCAGTGCGCTGGTCGCGCAGCAACGTCACCGCCCGCAACAGTGCGGGTCCAGGTTGGTTGGTGTCGGTCAACCACCAGCACAGCTTGAGTTCCTCGGCGCTGAGGGTGGACAGGCCGTTGACCGTGCTACCACCGACCGCGATGTCGATACCGTTGCCATCGGCATCGGTGAACTGGCTGCGCACGTCGTAGGTGGTGTAGCGGTCCAGGTCTTTGACCAGCATCGAGGTGCCGGATTGGTCGTCGTCCTCGGTCATGCGCAGCAGACGCGCGTTGGATTGACCGAGGGTTGGCAGGTAGAGAATGTCCTGCTGGGCGCGCTCGCCGAAGACGAAGTCGTTGGCGGTGAGGGTGTTGAGGTAGTTGCCGTTGAGGGCGATCTCGAAGCGATTGCCATCGGCGTCGGCTTCGGCGGACTTGACGTAGGTCTTGTCGCCGGCCGAATTCAGGGTCATGTACAACGTGTGGTTGCTGCCATCGCCGAGGCCGAGAAAGCCCAGCCCCGAAACGTCGATTTTGTCGACGCCGACGGTGAAGTCATAAATCGTGTCGGTGGCCGTGACACCGCCGGTGTCGTAGTCGCGGTAGCTGTCGGACAGGTTGCTGTAGCGAAACGTGTCGGCGCCATCGCCACCGTACAACGAGTCCCGTCCGGCGCCGCCGTCGATGACGTCCGCGCCGGTGCCGGCCTTGATCGTGTCGTTGCCGCCGAGGCCGAGGATCAGGTCCGCGCCTGTCGTGCCGTTGAGGGTTTCGGCGTTGTTGGTGCCGGTAATGGTGTTGGCGGGCGCATCGGCCACCACCAGGGTGAAGTTGTCGCTGACCGAGGCGCCTGAGGGATCGGTGGCCTTGACCAGTACGTCGTAGTTGCCCGCCGCGGTGCTGGTTGGCGTGCCGCTGAAGGTCAGGCTGGTGGCATTGAAACTCAGCCAGGCGGGCAGGGCGTTGCCGTTGGCGAGGGTCGCGGTGTAGGTCAGTACATCCTGGTTGGCGTCGGTGAAGCTGTTGCTCGCCACGGTGTATTTGAATGGCGTGCTCTCACTGGCGTTCTGGTCCAGGAGAGGGGTCGTCACGACCGGCGCCGAGTTGGTGGGGTTGGTCTGGTCGGCGAAGACGAAATGATTGGCCGTCAGGCTGCTGACGAAGTTGCCCGCCATCGAGATCTCGAACCGGTTGCCGTTGGCGTCGACCGTGAGGTCCTTGAGGTAGGTGCGGTTGGTCGACGAACTGTAAGTGACCTGCAGGGTGCCGTTGAGCCCGTTGCCCAGGCCGGTGTAGCCGAGGGCCGACACATCGATCTTGTCGGCGGCCACATCGAAGTCGAGGATCTGGTCACTGGCGCTGGTGGAACTGGTGCGGTAGCTGTCGAGTTTCGAGGTGTAGCGGAACACATCAGCCCCGGTGCCACCGGTGAGTTTGTCGACTCCGGTGCCGCCGACCAGGATGTCGTTGCCGGCGCCGCCATTGAGGGTGTCGTTGCCCGCGCCCCCGAACAATTGTTCGTTGGCTGCGGTGCCGGTCAGCGTGTCGTTGTTCGGCGTGCCATTGATCACGATGGCGGTGGGGGCGTCTTGCACGGCGAGGGTAAAGCTGTCGCTGACGGTGGCGTAGCTGCCGTCGGTCGCGGTGACCTGAATGGCGTAGGTGCCCGACGCGGTGTCGGGTGGCGTGCCGCTGAAGGTGCGCGTGGCGGCATCGAAGGTCAGCCAACTGGGCAAGGCGCTGCCATTGGCGAGCTTGGCGGTGTAGCTCAGGCTGTCATTATCCGGATCGGTGAAGCTGGTGGCCGGCACCACGTAGCTGAACGGGGTGTTTTCGCTGGCGTTCTGGTCCAGCAGTGGCGTCGCCAGCACCGGCGCCTGGTTGGTCGGCGACGTGGTGGCGAAGACGAAGTTGGCGCTGGTCAGGGTGTTGAGATAATTGCCGTCCAGCGCCACTTCGAAGCGGTTGCCATTGGCGTCGGCCTCCAGGGACTTGATGTAGGTCTTGGTGCCGGCACTGTTGAGCACCAGGTACACGGTGTTGTTCTTGCCGTCTCCCAGGCCGGTGAAGCCCATGGCCGACAGGTCGATCTTGTCGGCGCTGACGTTGAAATCGGTGATCAGGTCGCCCAGGTTGGCGCCGCCGGTGTTGTAGTTGCGGTAGCTGTCCAGGCGATTGGAAAACACAAAGGTGTCCGCCCCGGCACCCCCGGTAAGGGTGTCCATCCCGGCTCCGCCGTCGAGCTTGTCGTCGCCGGCGCCGCCACTGAGGCTGTCGTTGCCCGCCAGGCCGAGCAGGGTGTCGGCCGCGTCGCTACCCAACAGCGAGTCGGCGCCGCTGGTGCCGGTGATCACGCGATTGAAGATGAAGTTACTGGCGGTCAGGGTACTGGCCAGGTTGCCCGTCAGAATCAGTTCGAAGCGGTTGCCACTGGCGTCGGCGTCGAAATCCTTGATGTAGGTGCGGTTGTTGCTGGCGCTGTAGCTGACCTGCAAGGTGCCACCGCGGCCATTGCCCAGGCCGGTGAAACCGAGGCCGGCGAGGTCGATCTTGTCCTGGGTGACGTCGAAGTCGGTGATGGTGTCATCGAAGCTGGTGGTGGCGTTGCGGTAACTGTCCGATTGCGCGACGAACCGGAAGGTATCGGCCCCGGTGCCGCCAGTGAGCTTGTCGATGCCGGCGCCACCGACGAGGATATCGCCGCCGGCCGCGCCATTGATGGTGTCGTTGCCGGCACCGCCGTAGAAAATTTCGCTGGCGGCGCTGCCGAGCAGGGTGTCGTTGCCCGCGGTACCTTGCACGGTGGTCATGGGCACGGTGGCGCTGACGTAGCTGCCGTCGCCATAGACCAGCGTGGCGCCCTTGCTCGTGTGGCTGATGGTGTTGGCGATGATGGCGTTGCGGTCGGTACCGTCTTCGTTGCGCTCGGCAACGCCGTAGGTCGACAGGTCGCTGCCGCTGATGATGTTGCCCTGGATGAGGTTGTCGCTGCCGTTGAAGTACTTGCCGGACACACCCAGGGTGTCGTCATAGGACTGGATGATGATTTCCGGTACGGCACTGCCCAGGGCGTTGTTGTTGAGGGTGTTGTCGATGACGTCGACGTGGTTGCTGCCGTAGATGCGGATCCCGGCGCTGGTGTTGTCATGGATGTCGACGCCAGTGACGGTCACTTCGCTGGAGAGCTTGATCAATACGCCTTCGGAGCCGTTGCCATACACCTCGCCGCCAGTGATGGTGATGTTGCTGGGCGAGGGGATGTCCTCGCTGCCGCGCTGGATCACGATGCCATTGCCGCCATTGTCGTAGGCAACGTTGTTGGTCATGGTGAAATCGTGGGTGCTGGTGACGACGTTGAAACCGTGGCGGTCGTTGTTGTAGGCGACGTTGTTTTCGAAGGTGCTGTCGCTGAGGAAGTCGGCGACGAAGCCGTCCAGGCCGTTGCCGTGGGACACGCTGTTCTTGATGACCATGTTGACGGTTTGCTCGTGGGGGTCGAAACCGTACCCGGAGCAATCCTTGATCTCGACGCTGTCGAGGGTGACGTTGGAGTCGTAGCCTTCTTCGCCGGGAATGTAGCCGTTGAACCAGCCGTCGACCTTGCCGGTGGTGCTGTCGCGGTTGCCGTCGATGGTGAGGTTGCTGACGCCGAAGTCGTGGGTTTCCTCGCCGTAGGCCGAACGGATGATCCCGGTGATCTTGGTGTCGGAGCCATCGACCAGCTTGACCGTGGTTTCGCCCATGCCGTCGCCGTACAGGTAGACATTGCTCTTGAGCATCAGGCAGCCATCGGAAGGTTCCTCTCCCCCCGAAACGATGTAGGTGCCGGCCGGCATGTACACCTGGCCCCCGCCCGCAGCGGCCGCCGCATCAATCGCACTCTGAATGGCTGCCGTGTCGTCGGTGATGCCATCTCCTTTGGCGCCAAAATTTTGTACGTTGAAAATCATGAGCTTATCTCCGTATCAGGCTTAAACCTCGGTAGACGCCAATATTCCATCGACGACCTCGGTGTTATGACCCAGCGGAGCGCAAAAGTTGTGACCGCATATCGGGGAAAGTGTCAAAAAGCCGGACTAACTGATCAGCGGTTGTTTGGAGGGTGCGCACGAGTAACGTTCCGTTGACGCTTTTGGGCGGTGAATCCTGTGGGAGCGAGCCTGCTCGCGATAGCGGCTGTTCTGTGGCGCTGATGTTGGCTGATACACCGCTATCGCGAGCAGGCTCGCTCCCACAGACGGTTTCCTTGATTGGCATCAACCCCACTTCGGGGACCGGGCGATAACCTTGAATAAACCATCGCCCCGATGAAGAGGGCGACCGAGGAAGCTCATGAGTTATCCGCTGTTTCTGACCTTGCACCTGTTTGCCGCGCTGGTTTTCATCGGCACGGTTTTCTTCGAAGTCCTGTTCCTCGAGAGCATTCGCAAGCAACTGCCGGCCAAGGTCATGGTGTTGCTGGAGCAAGGCATCAGCCTGCGTGCCCGGCAATTGATGCCGTGGGTGCTGCTGGTGCTGTTCGGTGCAGGCATTGGCATGGTCTGGCTGCGGTATTGGCCGCTGCTGTCGTCACCGATGCAGTCATCCTTCGGTTTGCTGCTGGGGCTGAAAATCCTGTTGGCGGGCAGTGTGCTGGGGCATTTCCTCTGGGCCATGTGGCTGTTCAGGAGCGGGCGCATGAACGCCCGCTACGTGCACATCATCCATGCCAGTGTGTTCCTGCATATGGTCGCGATCGTGCTGCTGGCAAAAGCCATGTTCTACGTCACCTGGTAAGCGCTGGCGTGGTTCCAGGGCGCTTGATACAGGTCAAGGTGGCCCGGTGGGTTACCCCGCAAACTGCTTGCGTACAGCCACTCGGAGATTGTCATGTTCGACCCGTTCCATACCCTCGGTGAGCGACCCTCGGGACGTGCCCCTGTGGTGGCTGATTTCGATTGTCCGATCGGTACGCATAGATTCCACGCAGGCATCGGTTCACTCGACCTGCTTCGAGGGTTACGCAGCAGTCGCCAGAAACGACGGCCCTTGTCTCTGGCGGTGCACCTGCCTTCGCGCTTGCGGCTGGCGTCGTGTTCGCCCCTTGCCAGCGATTGCCGGTGCGGCGAGATCGAGGGTTATCTGCAACGCTTGACCTATGAAATGGGCTTGGTCGGTTGCCACCTGGGCGCAGGGCGGCGCGTCGAACAGTTTTGCCTGACCGGTGGTACGCCGGTGATCGCTCATTTGCAGAAGCTGATGAGTGACCTGCGCAAGCGTTTCGATTTCAGTGAATACGACGGCGGCGATTACAGCATCGAAGTGGACCTGCACCACACGGACTGGTCGACCATGGGCCTGATCCGTGACCAGGGTTTCACCCACGTCAGCATCGGCGTGCCCGACATCGGCCTGGACAGCGATCTGTCGGTCGATTGCTACCAGAACCCGGCACCGATCCATTCGTTGATCGATGCGGCGCGCACGTTTGGTTTTCGCTCCATCAACATTGACTTGGGTTACGGTCACGCCTGGCAGACCCCCAACAGCTTCGCCCTGAAACTGGCGACCCTGATCGAGCTGGAGCCGGACCGGCTGCACGTCTTCGACTATGCCCACGCGCCTTATCGTTATCGTTCGAAGACCGCCGGTGCCGCCGATGTCTTTTGCAGCCCCGCCGACAAAGACGCCATGCGCCGCATCTGTTGCGAACAACTGATCGGTGCCGGTTATCACTACATTGGCCTGGGCCAGTTCGTCAGGGCCGACGATGACCTGGCGGTGGCCCAGGAACATGGACGCCTGCATCGCAATTGCCAGGGTTTCACCCGTCATGGTTGCTGTGATCACGTGGGCTTCGGCTTGGCCGCTATTACTCAGATCGAGCACCTGTACGTGCAGAACACCGACGACCTTCTTCACTATTGTCAGCAGTTGGATGCCGGGCAATTGCCGGTCTGTCGTGGCTGGCGCTGTGAAGCGCAGGATCAGGTCAAGGCGAGCGTGACCGAGCAACTGTCCTGTGACCTGGAGCTGGATATCCTGGCCATCGAGGCGCGTTTCGGCCTGGTGTTTCGCGAGCATTTCGCCTCCGTCTGGCCGCAGCTGGAAGCGTTGCATGACCAGGGATTGATCGAACTGTCGAGCCGGTTTATCGGCATCCTGCCCGCCGGGCGCTTGAACGTGGATGCGATCTGCAATCTGTTCGACTCAGGACCGGTTGACGCAAGCCCACACTCTTTTGAAAAGTTGAACCCATCATGAATGCTGCATCCGGTTTCAATCGTGCCCTGGTAGAGAAATACGACCGCCCGGGGCCGCGCTACACCTCCTATCCGACGGCCCCGCAGTTCCACCAGGCCTTTGCCATGGATGAGTACCGCCAGGCTGCCCAGCGCAGTAACCAGGCGCCATTACCCAAGCCGTTGTCGGTGTACATCCATATCCCGTTCTGCCAGAGCCTCTGCTACTACTGTGCGTGCAACAAAATCATCACGCGCAAGACTCATCGCGCCGCCGAATACCTGACCTACCTCAAGCGTGAAATCGCCCTGCAGGCGGCTTTGTTCGACCGCTCGCGCAAACTGACCCAGCTGCATCTGGGCGGGGGTACGCCGACTTACCTGACCCATGAGCAACTGGCCGACCTGATGGACTGCCTGCACCAGTCGTTCGACATGGACGACAGTGACGCCCATGAGTTTTCCATCGAGGTCGATCCCCGGACCATCGATGCGCAACAGATCCAGGGCCTGCGCCAGTTGGGGTTCAACCGCCTGAGCTTCGGCGTCCAGGATTTCGATGCCCAGGTGCAAATCGCCGTCAATCGGGTGCAAAGCGAAGCCCAGGTCGTCGAGTTGGTGGAGGCGGCGCGCCTGGCGCGCTTCAAGTCGGTCAGTGTCGATCTGATCTATGGCCTGCCATTGCAGACCATCGCCAGTTTCGATGTCACCTTGAGCAAGATCATCGCCCTGCGTCCGGACCGGATCGCGGCCTACAGCTACGCCCACCTGCCGCAACGGGTGCGGGCGCAACGAATGATCCGGCCCGAAGACATGCCGCCGCCAGAGCGCAAGTTGGAGTTGTTGGAGCTGACCATCAATCGCCTGACCGAAGCTGGCTATGTCTACATTGGCATGGACCACTTCGCCTTGCCGGATGACGAATTGGTACGCGCCCGGGCCCAGGGCAGCCTGCAACGCAATTTCCAGGGTTATTCCACCCACGCCGACTGCGACCTGATTGGCCTGGGGGTGTCCTCGATCGGCAAGGTGGGCGACAGCTACAGCCAGAACGTCAAGGAGCTCTCCCAGTATTACGCCCGCCTGGATCAAGGCATGCTACCGGTGCAGCGCGGCTATCGGCTGAGCGACGATGATCGGCTGCGGCGCGAGGTCATCAGCGAACTGATGTGTCACGGGCGCATCGATTTCGGCGCCATCGAGAGCGCCCACGGCATTCGGTTCACCGAGTACTTCGGCGACACCCTGGACCGGCTCCAGGAGCTGGTGCGCGATAGCCTGCTGGACCTTCGCGACGACGAGTTGGTGTTGCTGCCCCAAGGGCAGTTGATGATGCGCAACGTGGCCATGGCCTTCGACGCATACCTGGGGGCAGACCAGACGGTTCAGTATTCGCGCACGGTCTGAGGTGGGCGCGGCGGGCTGATATACCTGTGGCGAGGGGATTTATCCCCGTCGGGCTGCGAAGCAGCCCCAAGAATGCTGATTGCATGAACCTGACACACTGCGACGTCAGGTCTCGGGACTGTTGCGCATCCCAGCGGGGCGGTGCGACGTTTCGCTAAATCCCCTCGCCACAAGTGACTCATTTCCTCTATCGAGAACGATTTCGTTTCGGTTCCCCGGGCTGCAGAGCCCTTTTCAGGAATGGCGCTGTCCGGCTTTCTCGACAGGCCGCGACTTTCCCAGGAGCCCCGCAGGCCACGACGCTCCCACCTTGGGATCCCGCGCCCGGGCCGATATCGATGACCCAGTCGCTCTGCGCCACGACGCGCATGTCGTGTTCCACGACCACCACCGTGTGGCCTTCATCCACCAGGCGATTCAACTGCACCAGCAAGCGATCCACGTCCTGGGGATGCAGCCCGTTGGTTGGCTCATCCAACACATACAAGGTCGCGCCCCGGGCCTTGCGCTGCAGTTCTGTCGCCAGCTTGATCCGCTGGGCCTCGCCGCCGGACAGTTCCGTGGCTGGTTGGCCCAGGCGCAGGTAGCCCAGCCCGATATCCTGCAACACTTGCAATGAGCGCCTGGCCGCTGCTTGCTCGGCAAATACTTCGAGTGCCTGATTTACAGTCAGCTGTAGTACCTGGGAAATGTCCAGGCCCTGCCAGCTCACCGCCAGGGTCTGCGGGTTGTAACGCGCGCCATGGCAGGTGGGGCAGGGGGCGTACACGCTGGGCATGAACAGCAATTCGACACTGACGAAGCCTTCACCTTCGCAGGTTTCGCAACGGCCCTTGGCGACGTTGAAGGAAAACCGTCCGGCATCGAATCCCAACTCCCGCGCCTGTTCTGTCGCTGCGAACAGTTTGCGCACGTGGTCGAACAAGCCGGTGTAGGTGGCGAGGTTGGAGCGCGGTGTGCGGCCGATGGGTTTCTGGTCCACCTGAACCAGCCGCTTGACCGTATCGAGCCCGGCGACAACGCGCCCGGCGCTGGTTTGCACCGGTTCGTCTTCCAGGCTTTGCTCGTCGGATTCGACGTTGGGGCCGGGCTGGCCAAGATGGGTGCCGACCAGGTCCAGCAGGGCCTGGCTGACGAGGCTGGATTTGCCCGAGCCAGAAATACCGGTCACGGCAGTGAAGCAGCCCAAGGGAAAGGCCGCGCTCAGGTTGTCGAGGTTGTTGCGGGTGATGCCTTCCAGGCGCAACCAATCCCTGGGTGTCCGTGGGCTACGCGCCGAAGCCTGCTCTTCGTCAAAGAGGTAGGCGCGGGTTCGTGATTCAGGCACTTGTCCAAGACCCGCCGGCGGACCGCTGTAGAGCACTTTCCCGCCTTGTTCGCCAGCGTCCGGGCCGACGTCGATGAGCCAGTCGGCGCGGCGCATGGTATCGAGGTCGTGCTCGACCACAAACACAGAGTTGCCAGCGGCCTTGAGGCGTTGCAGGGCGCCAAACAGGGCTTCGCTGTCGGCCGGGTGCAGGCCGGCGGAAGGCTCGTCCAGCACGTAGATCACGCCGAACAACTGGGAATTGAGCTGGGTTGCCAGGCGCAGGCGTTGCAGTTCGCCGGAGGACAACGTCGGTGTGCTGCGCTCCAGGGCCAGGTAACCCAGGCCCAGGTCGATCAGGGTAACGATGCGTTCCAGCAGCTCGGCGGCGATGCGTTGGGCGGCCAGGCGCTTCTCCAGGGAAAGGTTGGGGGTATGACGGGCGTCCGGCCCGCCCGCGTGCGGGTTGTCGCCTCTGGCAGCGCGTTGCTCACGGGCCTCTCGGGTTTGCCGGTGGCTGAGGACGTTCCCCGTTTCTTCGGCCTGTTCAAGGTAGTCGGGCGCCAAGACACCCTTGAGCACCTCGGCCAATTCCAGCAATGGCAGGTGCGAAAGTTCGGCGATGTCCAGGCCGGCAAAGGTCACGGTCAGTGCCTGGCGTTTGAGGCGCTTGCCCTCGCACACGGGGCAGGGGCTGGCGCGCATGTATTGCGCCACGCGTTTGCGCATCTGGGCGCTTTGCGAGTGCATGAACGTGTGCAGCAGATAGCGTCGGGCGCCGCTGAACGTGCCCTGGTAACTGGGTTCGAGCTTGCGCTTGAGGGCGGCGCGGGTCTGGGCCGGAGTGAGTCCGGCGTATACGGGAACGGTAGGGGTTTCTTCGGTGAAGAGAATCCAGTCCCTTTGTTTTTTCGGCAGGTCGCGCCAGGGTATGTCGACGTCATAACCGAGGGTCACCAGGATGTCCCGCAGGTTCTGGCCCTGCCAGGCCATGGGCCAGGCGGCCACGGCGCGCTCACGGATGGTCAGCGACGGGTCCGGCACCATGGACGCTTCAGTCACTTCATAGACTCGACCCAGGCCGTGGCATTCCTGGCAGGCACCCTGGGGCGTGTTGGGTGAAAAGTCCTCGGCGTAGAGCATCGGTTGGTTGGCAGGATAGCTTCCGGCGCGGGAGTAGAGCATGCGGATCAGGCTCGACAGGGTGGTGACGCTACCCACCGATGAGCGCGCGCTGGGTGTGCCGCGCTGTTGCTGCAAGGCGACTGCCGGGGGCAGGCCCTCGATGCTGTCCACGTCCGGCACGCCCACCTGGTCGATCAGGCGCCGCGCGTAGGGCGCAACGGACTCGAAATAGCGACGCTGGGCTTCGGCATAGAGCGTGGAAAAGGCCAGCGACGATTTGCCAGAGCCCGACACGCCGGTGAACACCACCAAGGCATCGCGGGGGATGTCCACGTCGACATTCTTGAGGTTGTGTTCGCGGGCGCCACGTACCCGGACGAAGCCGGTGGTTTCAGGCAATGAAGCGATGGGGGCGGGGCCGGAGCGTGAGGGCATGGGGCGTTCCTTGTGGGCGTCTGCTTGGGCCGTCTTGGCGTTCAGGTGAAATGGCGTCACAGGGGAGAATGGAACCTGAGTCACAGCGTTGACAATTATGCGACCGGGTTCGTCCGTTCTCGTGCGATAAAAATTTACTCCGGACAAAAGAGATGAGAAAAGCTTTGCAGTTTTCCCATGGATACGGACCTCCCCATGCCTCGATCAAAACTGCTCACGACTCTGTTTGTCGCACTGCTGGCCGGCGCCGCGCTGTGGTACATGTGGATGATTGCCAGCGCCAAGCTGGAGTGGGGTGGCGACAGCCCTGACCAGCAGCAAGTGGGCGCGGTGAAGGATACTCGGTTGCGAGCAATGACCCAGTATTGCACGGGGGTAACGGTGACTGCGCAGGGAACCTGGCTGGTGGCGCGCCTGGAGAGCGACGCGCAAGCGCTCGAGCCGGCCGCTGACGTCGTGAACCTGGATGTGGTGGTCTATGGCAAGGCGGATGAGAACAAGGAATCGGAAGAGTCCGGGGCCTTTGCCGGTTTGTTCTCTCGCGGCGACAAGGAAACCTCTTTCATTTCCCGCCTGGATGCCCACGGGCAATTTCAACTGGTAGCGCATGTCAGCGGTGCCGCCTGCCTGGTGGCCAGTCCGGATGGGGGCAGCGTGTTCCTGCTCACGGGCCTTGATCGGCCTGAAACTGCGAACACCGATGAGATCCGCCAGACCGTGGTCCTTCGCAGCGATGACCAAGGCCGGCGCTGGACCTGGTTGACCAAAGGCTGGTTCCCCGAGGCCGATCAGTTGGCGTGGAACCTGGCCCCCTATTTCCATGGGTCGAATGAAGTCTGGGTCTTGGGGCGACCGAGCGCACCGGACGAGGGGAGCATGCAAGGGACGCCAGGCGCGATCTCCACGGGTGTCTTTTACTCTGCCGATCGCGGTGCGAACAGCACCCCGATAATGGCCCCCGAGTCGCTGCTGGTATCGACCGAATACCTGCACAACAAACGTCCCGACGTCACTGAGTGGCAGACAAACGCAGGCGAACATGGGGAAACCCAGACCAATGTCCTGCAGTTGGACGCCCAGCACGCGTTTATCTGGGTGTCTCAACGCTTCTGGGGCAGCCATCCAGATGGCGTCAGCGACAACATTGCGTTCAACGTCACCACGCGAGCCCGGTTGCACGCCAAGGCAGGGCAGTGGCAGGTGGTTGACGTGCAGCGTGATGACAACCTGTTTGTGGGCAAGCTGATACAGAACGATGCCGGGCGGGTGATCGGGCTGATTGACCAGGGGGACCACGGGCAGGACGTCGTCGCCGAACTGGACACCACCGCGCTGACCTGGACACCCTTGAGCGACCTGCCCAGTGTGTTTGCGCCATTGGCATCGGACAGTAGATTGCGCGGTGGCAATTTTTGGGTGGGCCGTGACACCTTGTTGATCAACACCAGCAGCGAACACCACCCACCGCGCTGGCTCTACTGGTGGTCGGACGCGAACATCTCCGCCGACGGAGTGTTCTATTCCAGGGATTGGGGCCGCTCCTGGCAACGCCTCGACATCGATGGCTACCTGGGCATTCTGGGCTTTCAACCCGCGCAGGACCGCGTGATCTGGGCCAAAGGCAACTGGTACGACAATAATGACGGGCGCATCTACTCCTATGGGTTGCGCTGAGGTTGGACCGAGCGCTGTTATTTGAATTGACATCAACTTGTGGCGAGGGGATTTATTCCCGCAGGGTTGCGAAGCAGCCCCTATGAGGCTGATCAGATTCAATCTGGCACACTGCGGGGAAGGACTTTGGGGCTGCTTCGCAGCCCAGCGGGGATAAATCCCCTCGCCACAGGTTATTTGTGAGTAGGGGTTAAGTTTTTCCCAAGTTGATTTCAATCAAGGGCCGATAAGGGGGGCGGACCCTACGATGATCGCCAAGATCCTGTCTTTAAGACCTGGCGTCCATGACCCCTCTTTTCGTGATGCAGCACCCATCCCGTTTCTGGCTCCGCGCACTGTTCACCCTCCTGTTTTTATTCGCGGGCCTGGCCCAGGCCAAGGACTACGGCGACATCCAGCAACAGCGCATCCACCATGTCCTGAAGCAGACCGACTCGATCTCCGAGCCCGAAGGGCGGTTCAAGGTGCGCAAGCTGTCCGCTGCCGGCAAGGTCCTGGGTTATGTGTTCCAAAGCCTGGACGTGGTGGACATTCCCGCCTATTCAGGCAAGCCAATCAATGTCCAGGTGATCCTCGATCCGACCGGTGTGATTCTCGATGCCTATGTGCTCGAACACCATGAGCCGATTCTGCTGATTGGCATCGCCGAAGAAAAACTCCATGCATTCAGCGCGCGCTACAGCGGCATCAAGGTCAACCAGCGGGTGGTGGTGGGGCATTCCAGCGACCCGAATGCCGTGACGGTGGATGCCATTGCGGGGGCCACCGTCACGGCGATGGTGGTCAACGAGGTCATCGTGCGTGCCGCCCATGATGTCGCGGTGTCCCTGGGCCTGGTCAAGGGCGATGCCGGGTTGGCCGTGGCGCCAGCCCGTGTGCGCGAGGATATCTACGAGCCTGCCGACTGGAAGACCCTGACCGGCAACGGCGCTGTACGGCGCCTGCACCTGACTCGCGGTCAAGTGGACGCCACCTTCAAAGGCACCGAGGCCGAACAGGTCGAAGTCGCCAGCGCCGAACAGGCCGACGATACCTTTATCGACCTTTACGTTACGCACCTGAACCCGCCCACCATCGGCCGCAATCTGTTGGGCGAGACGCAATACCGCGCGCTGATGAGCGAGCTCAAGCCGGGTGAACAAGCCATTGCCGTGATGGGCAGCGGGCGCTATTCCTTCAAGGGCTCGGGTTATGTGCGCGGCGGCATTTTCGACCGGGTGCTGTTGCGCCAGTTCGGCGATGTCATCAGCTTTCGCGACATGGACTTCCAGCGCCTGGATGACGTGGCCGTCGAGGACATGCCTGAGTTCGATGAAATGGCGATTTTCATCGTCCGCGCGTCCCACCGCTTCGATCCCGGCTCGCCCTGGAGCCTGGAGCTGCTGATACGCCGCCAGACCGGGCCGGTCAGTGGCATCTTCAGCAGCTTCGAGCTGGCCTACCAACTGCCCGAGCCGTACCTGGAGCGGCCATTGCCGACCGCTGAGCAACTGGCGGCCGCCGAAGAAGCCAGCCGGCCGATGTGGCTGACGCTCTGGTATCAGAAAGGTGTCGAAATCACTGTCCTTGGCATCGCCCTGCTGGTGCTGACGGCGGTCCTGTTTTTCCAGGATTCACTGGCCCGGCGGCCAACACTGTTGCATTGGGTGCGTCGCGGTTACCTGGTCTTCACCGTGGTGTTCCTTGGCGGCTACGCCTTGGCGCAACTGTCGGTGGTCAACGTGCTGACGTTCGTCCATGCCTTGTTCGAGGGCTTTCGCTGGGAGCTGTTCCTCACCGATCCGCTGATCTTCATTCTCTGGGTGTTCACCGCCGGCAGCATTCTGCTCTGGGGACGCGGAGTGTTCTGCGGCTGGCTGTGTCCGTTCGGCGCGTTGCAGGAGCTGATCAACGAGCTGGCGCGCAAGCTCAAGGTGCCGCAATACGAGTTGCCATTCGCCGTTCATGAGCGGCTGTGGGCGATCAAGTACATCATTTTGCTGGTGCTGTTTGGCGTTTCGCTGGAGTCCATGGCCACCGCCGAACGGCTGGCCGAAGTCGAGCCCTTCAAGACCGCCATCACCCTCAGGTTCGACCGCCAGTGGTGGTTCGTGGCTTACGCAGTGGGCCTGCTGGTGATCAACCTGTTTACCCGCAAGGTCTATTGCCGTTACGTCTGCCCACTGGGCGCAGCCCTGGCGATGCCGACCCGGCTACGGCTGTTCGACTGGCTCAAGCGTCGCAAGGAATGTGGCAATCCCTGCCAACTGTGCGCCAAGGAATGCGAGATCCAGGCGATTCATCCCGATGGCCGGATCAACGCCAACGAATGCCATTACTGCCTCGACTGCCAGATGACCTGGCACAACGAAAACAAATGCCCGCCGCTGATCAACAAGCGCAAGAAGCGCGGCAAGGCGACCGTGACCGATCCGCAACTGATTCCCGTGGTGCAGGTGAACCCGGCGCCTTGAGGCACCCCAATGGCCTGTCCCTTGACCGTTTCATTCTTCATGGAGCACACAACATGAGCGATAAAAAAAACCAAACCCCTGGCGCGGCGGAAGAGCCCAGGGGGGTCAGTCGGCGCAGTTTTCTCGGCACCGGTGCGGTAACGGGTGCGGTACTGGCCGGCGCAACGGCGCTGGGGGCCGGGACGTTCACCCGTGAGTCCTGGGCTGCGGCGGCCAAGGAGGCCAAATCCAAGATTCACGTCGGGCCTGGGGAGCTGGACGAATACTACGGTTTCTGGAGCGGCGGCCACCAGGGCGAGGTGCGGGTGCTGGGTGTGCCATCGATGCGTGAGCTGATGCGCATCCCGGTGTTCAACGTCGACTCGGCCACTGGTTGGGGCCTGACCAACGAAAGCAAGCGCATCCTGGGCGACAGCGCCAAATACCAGAACGGCGATTGCCACCACCCGCACATCTCCATGACCGACGGCAAGTACGACGGCAAGTACCTGTTCATCAACGACAAGGCCAACTCCCGCGTCGCGCGCATCCGCCTGGACATCATGAAGTGCGACAAGATGCTCACGATCCCCAATGTGCAAGCCATCCATGGCCTGCGCCTGCAAAAGGTACCGTACACCAAGTACGTGTTCGCCAATGGCGAGTTCGTGATCCCGCACCCCAACGACGGCCATACCTTCGACCTGCAGGACAAGAACAGCTTCACGATGTTCAACGCCATCGATGCCGAGAAGATGGAGATGGCCTTCCAGGTGATCGTCGACGGCAACCTGGACAACACCGATGCCGACTACACCGGCAAATATGCCGCGAGCACCTGCTACAACTCCGAGAAGGCCTACGACCTGGGCGGCATGATGCGCAACGAGCGCGACTGGGTGGTGGTGTACAACATCCCGCGCATCGAGGCGGCGATCAAGGCCGGCAAGTTCATCACCCTGGACGGCTCCAAGGTCCCGGTGGTCGATGGTCGTAAAGTCGATGGCAAGGACTCTGAATTCACCCGCTACATCCCAGTGCCGAAGAACCCCCATGGTTGCAACACTTCGCCCGACGGCAAATATTTCATCGCCAACGGCAAGCTGTCGCCAACCGTCTCGATGATCGCCATCGATCGCCTCGACGATCTGTTCGCCGACCACCTCAAGGACCCTCGTGACGTCATCGTCGCCGAGCCGGAATTGGGCCTGGGGCCGTTGCACACCACGTTCGACGGACGCGGCAACGCCTACACCACCTTGTTCATCGACAGCCAGGTGGTGAAATGGAACATGGAGGAGGCCGTTCGCGCCTACAAGGGCGAGAAGGTCAATTACATCAAGCAGAAACTCGATGTGCAGTACCAACCGGGCCACAACCATGCCTCCTTGACCGAGTCCAGCGATGCAGACGGCAAGTGGCTGGTGGTGCTCTGCAAGTTCTCCAAGGACCGCTTCCTGCCCACCGGTCCGCTGCACCCGGAGAACGATCAACTGATCGATATTTCCGGTGAGGAAATGAAATTGGTGCACGACGGCCCGACTTTCGCCGAGCCCCATGACTGCATCCTCGCCCGGCGCGACCAGATCAAGACCCAGAAAATCTGGAACCGCAACGATCCATTCTTCGCTGACACGGTGGCCCGGGCGAAGAAGGACGGTATCAACCTGGAAACCGACAACAAAGTCATCCGCGACGGTAACAAGGTGCGGGTGTACATGACCTCGATGGCGCCGGCTTATGGCCTGACAGAGTTCACCGTCAAGCAGGGCAATGAGGTGACGGTGACCATCACCAACATCGACCAGATCGAGGACGTCACCCACGGCTTTGTCATGACCAACCATGGCGCGAGCATGGAGATCAGCCCGCAACAGACCTCGTCCATCACCTTCACCGCCGACAAGGCCGGCTTGCATTGGTACTACTGCAGCTGGTTCTGCCACGCCCTGCACATGGAAATGGTCGGGCGCATGTTGGTTGAAAGGGCCTGAGTCGGCTCGCCAAGGAGACAGATGCAATGACCGGGAACAAGCCGCAACCTGCGGGCCGAGCTCGTCAACCGCTCATTGCGCTGGTGCTTTGCCTGTTATCGGGCGGCGCGCTCGGCGCGCCGCAGCCGATCACCGATTTGCCTTTGCAGGCCGACGGCGACCAGCAATGGCGCCTGCCTGCGGGCCAGTACCGGGGCTCGTTCAGCATTGACCAGCCCATGACCCTCACGTGTGCGCCGGATGCGGTATTCCAAGGCCAGGGTGAGGGGAATGGGTTGATCATTCGCGCCCCGAATGTGCGGATCCAGGGATGTACGTTCCTGGACTGGGGCCACGACCTGACGGCCATGAACGCGGCTGTTTTCATCCAACCGGTCGCCCAAGGGACCGTGGTTCGTGGAAACCGGATGCAGGGCCAGGGCTTTGGTATCTGGGTCGATGGCACGCGGAACGTCAGCCTGATCGACAACCGTATCCAGGGCGACCCCAACCTGCGTTCCCAGGACCGTGGCAACGGCATACATTTGTATGCGGTGCACGGTGCCCGGGTCATCGGTAACCAGGTGCGCGAAACCCGTGACGGCATCTACATCGACACCTCCAGCGGCAACCTGCTCCAGGGCAATACCCTGGAGGACCTGCGCTACGGCGTGCATTACATGTTTGCCAACGATAATCGCCTGCTGGACAACGTCACCCGGCGTACCCGCACTGGCTATGCGTTGATGCAAAGCCGCCAGCTGACGGTCATCGGCAATCGCTCCGAACAGGATCAGAACTACGGGATCCTGATGAACTACATCACCTATTCGACCCTGCGCGACAACTTCGTCACCGATGTGCGCGACGGGTCTACCGGCGACACCATGATCACTGGCGCCGAGGGCAAGGCCCTGTTCATTTACAACTCGTTGTTCAACCGCATCGAAGGCAATCATTTCGAGCGCAGCGCCGTGGGCATCCACCTCACGGCCGGCTCGGAGGACAACCGCATCGCCGGCAATGCCTTCGTCCACAACCAGCGCCAGGTCAAGTACGTTGCCACGCGGTTGCAGGAATGGTCGGCGGATGGGCGCGGCAATTACTGGAGCGATTACCTGGGCTGGGATCGCAATAGCGACGGCCTGGGTGACGTGGCCTATGAACCCAACGACAACGTCGACCGCCTGCTGTGGCTGTATCCCCAGGTGCGGTTGTTGATGAACAGTCCGGGAATCGAACTGCTGCGCTGGGTGCAGCGAGCCTTCCCGGTGATGAAATCTCCCGGGGTGATGGACAGTCATCCGCTGATGGAAACGCCTGTCCAGCCCCCGCAACGCAACAGTGCTGAGGAGGACGCGTCTTGAACGTCGTCGAGATCGAAGGTGTCAGTCAGCGCTATGGCGATGTCACGGTGCTGCGCGGGCTGGACTTGAACCTGGCCCAGGGCGAGGTGCTCGGCCTGTTCGGGCACAACGGTGCGGGCAAGACCACGACCATGAAGTTGATCCTCGGTTTGCTGCGGGCCAGCGAGGGCGAGGTGCGTGTCTTCGGGCGCGCGCCCAGCGACCCGAGCGTGCGGCAGATGCTCGGTTATCTGCCCGAGAACGTCATGTTCTATCCGCAGTTGAGTGGGCTGGAAACCTTGCATCATTTTGCCCGGCTCAAAGGCGCCGCACCGGAGCAGGTGGCGCGTTTGCTCGAAGAAGTCGGCCTGGCGGACGCGGCCCGGCGGCGGGTGAGAACCTATTCCAAGGGCATGCGCCAACGCCTCGGCCTGGCCCAGGCACTGCTTGGCCAGCCGCGCCTGTTGCTGCTGGACGAGCCGACCGTGGGGCTGGACCCCATCGCCACCCAGGATCTCTATCAATTGCTCGACCGCCTGCGTTGGCAGGGCACCAGCATCATTCTGTGTTCTCACGTCTTGCCAGGCGTGGAAGCACACATCAATCGCGCCGCGATCCTCACCCGAGGTCGCCTGTTGGCCCTGGGCAGCCTGGCTCGGTTGCGCGAGGACGCGGGGCTGCCGACGCTGATCCGCGCCTCGGGCCTGTCCCGGGCCGACTGGCTTCGCCAGCATTGGCGCAGCGAAGGACACGCCACCCAAGGTTGGGGTGCCGAGGGGGTGCAGGTGTCGGCGCCGGATGGCAGCAAACTTAAATTGCTGCGCCAACTACTGGCCCAGGATGACCCGACGGACGTCGAGATCAAGCCGCCGTCCCTGGAGGATTTGTACCGGCATTACATGGTCCGTGCCGCAGCCGAGGAGGCCAGCCTATGAATCCGGTCTGGAACATGGCCCGCAAGGAATTCAGCGATGGCTTGCGCAATCGCTGGTTGTTGGCGATCAGCCTGTTGTTCGCGGTGCTGGCGATCGGCATCGCCTGGCTCGGTGCGGCGGCGTCCGGTCAACTGGGGTTTACCTCGGTGCCCGCCACGGTGGCCAGCCTGTCCAGCCTGGCGACCTTCCTGATGCCTTTGATTGCCTTGCTGCTGGCCTATGACGCGATTGTCGGCGAGGACGAGAGCGGCACCTTGCTGCTGTTGCTGACCTACCCGTTGGGGCGCGGCCAACTGTTGCTGGGCAAGTTTGTCGGTCACGGCCTGATCCTGGCCCTGGCCACCTTTATCGGATTCGGCTGCGCGATGCTCGCCATCGCCCTGTTGGTGGACGATGTCCAACTGAGCCTGCTGCTCTGGGCCTTCGGTCGATTCATGGTGTCCAGCACACTGCTGGGCTGGGTTTTCCTCGGGTTGGCCTACGTGCTGAGCAGCTTGTCGGCAGAAAAATCCACCGCGGCCGGATTGGCCCTGGGGGTCTGGTTTTTCTTCGTGCTGGTGTTCGACCTGGCTTTGCTGGCGTTGCTGGTGTTGAGCGAAGGGCGGTTCAACCCGGAGCTGTTGCCATGGCTGCTGCTGTTCAACCCTACCGACGTGTATCGGCTGATCAACCTGTCCGGGTTCGATGCCGCGTCCAGTGGCGCCGCGGTGCTGACCCTGGGCAGCGACTTGCCGGTGTCGGGGCCTTTGCTCTGGCTGTGCCTGGGCCTGTGGATGGCGGTTCCGTTGTGGCTGGCCTATCGGTTGTTCAATCGCCGGTGCCCGTGAATTTCTAAACTTGATCAAGGGAGCATGCAACGATGAACAGGGTGTACTTCAAGACGGGCCGCCTCATGGCCGGATTATTGATGTGCCTGGCGCTGGCGGCTTGCGGCAAGGCCGAGCCACCGGCGACCAGTGAGGCGACGCTGGCGTTTCATCCCAGCGATGAGTGCCATGTGTGCGGCATGGTCATCACCGACTTTCCCGGCCCCAAGGGCGCGGCAGTCGGGACCGATGGCGTGAAGAAATTCTGCTCGCCGGCAGAGATGCTGGGCTGGTGGTTGCAACCGGAAAACCATCGGGCCGACGTCAAGCTGTATGTCCACGACATGGGCCGCAGCCATTGGAATACGCCGGATGACGCTCACCTGATCGACGCCCGGACTGCCTACTTCGTCATCGGTAGCGGGCTCAAAGGCGCCATGGGCGTCGTACTGGCCTCGTTCTCCGACCCCCAGGCGGCACAGAAACTCGCCAGCGATACCGGCGGTCGGGTGCTGCGCCTGGAAGACATTGATCAGAAGCTGCTGGGGCAGGCCACGGCCATGTCGCCGATGAGCCACTGATATTGTCTGCACACCGAACGGCTCTTGTGGCAAGGACGCTTGTGGGAGCAAAGCTTGCTCGCGATAGAGGCGCCTCGATTCTGCCAGACCGCATCGCCTCTATAGCGGGCAAGCCTTGCTCCCACATAGCGGGAGTAATCTCATCCCATGGAAGCGTCCACCCGCTACCCAAGTAGCATTCGTCGACCCGGCGCGGCTTCGTACACTCAGGGCTCCTATCACGCACCCGCCGGAGGCGAAGATGCAGCAGGCCCAGAGCGAAGGTGTGGTGAGTGCCATGTCCCAGGCCACGGACGTCCAGCAGGTGGCCCAGGAGTTGGCGCGGCAGTTGTTGCACCCGTACCTGGGCTTCGTGCTGTTTTTCTGTTCCGCCGAGTACGACTTGCCGGCCCTCGGCCAGGCGTTGTCCCAGAGTTTCGGCGGGATTCGCCTGGTGGGCTGTACCAGCGCCGGTGAAATCACCACCCAGGGCTACGGCCGCAATTGCGTGACGGCGGTGGGGTTCGATCATCGGCACTTTTCCATTGCCGCCGAGCTGATCGGCGAAATGGAGCACTTCAGCCTGATCGACGCCCAGCAAATGGTCGAGCGCCTGGCGAGCGGCTGCCGCAGCAACGCCTTGGCGCCGATCAAGGGCCACAGTTTCGCCTTGACCCTGCTCGATGGCCTGTCCAGTCGCGAGGAAATGGTACTGGCGGCGTTGAGCGCCGCGCTGGGCGACATCCCACATTTCGGTGGTTCGGCCGGTGATGACAACTACCTGACCCACACCCATGTGTACTTCGAAGGCCAGTTCCACAGCGGCGCGGCCGTGGTGTTGCTGATCAACACCTGGCTGGAGTTCGAAGTCTTCACCACCCATCACATCCTGCCCCGGCAAGAGAAGTTGGTGGTGACTGGCGCCGACAGTACCTCACGACGGGTCTATGAGCTCAACGCCGAACCCGCTGCCGAAGAATACGCCCGGCATATCGGCGTGCCAGTGAGCGCACTCGACTACCGGGTCTTCGCCGCCCATCCACTGGCGGTGCGCATCAACGACCAGTACTACGTACGGGCGATCCAGCAGGTGCACCCGGACCTGAGCCTGAGTTTCTACTGCGCGGTGGAGAACGGCATCGTCCTCACTGCGATGACCCCCGGCCCGTTGCTGCACAACCTGCAAAGCCTGTTCGACGGCTTGCAGGCGCGCCTCGGCGACTTGCTGCTGACCATCGGCTGCGATTGCTTCCTCCGGCGCCTGGAGCTGGAAGATCGCGGCGGCCTGGAGCAGATCGGCCAATTCCTGCGCGAACAACGGGTGATGGGGTTCAACACCTATGGAGAACAGTTCAATGGCATGCATATCAACCAGACGTTCACCGGAGTTGCCATTGCCCGACATCGCGTCCCCGGACATCGCTGAGCTGCAGGCCCAACTCGCCAGCCTGCAGCACGAAAACCGCAAGCTGCGGCGCATCAACGAGGCGCTGATCGAGCGGGTGGAGTCCGGCGTAACCCGAGGCAACGACCCCTATGCGGCGTTCCAGCACTCGGTGGTGCTGGCCGAACAGGTGCGCGAGCGCACCGATGCCCTGAACCAGGCCATGGCCGAGCTCAAGGCGGGCAATCACTTGCTGGGCGAGGCGCGGCTGCGGGCGGAAACGGCTCATCGGCACTTGATCGATGCGATCGAAAGCATTTCCGATGCCTTTGTGCTGTTCGACGAGCAGCAACGCATTGTCCTGTTCAACAGCCGCTTCAAGGCCTTCTGGGCCAACAGCCGGGTGCGCATCATCGCTGGCATGCGTCTGTCCGAGGTCAAGCGCCTGATGACCGCCAACGGGCTGTTCAGCGAAGAACCCCGCGGCCAGGCCGATGAGCATGTGCTGTATCGCTTGCAAAATGGGCGATGGCTGCAAGTCAGCGAGCGGCCGACCCAGGAAGGTGGACGGGTGATCCTGTTCACCGACATCACCGACGTCAAGCTCAGTGAAACCGTGCGCCGCGAGCAGGCCATCGCGCAGAAGTCCCACTTGTTGCAGCGGGCGGTGGACAACCTGTCCCAAGGCGTGGCGATGGTCAACGCCCAAGGTGTGCTGGAGCTGTGGAACCGGCGCTTCCTCGAACTCAGCGGCCTGGCCCCGGTGGCGGCTCATCGGCCGTTCAACGAAGTGATCGCCGACAGCGAACTGCAATTGTTGACCCCGGCCAGCCGCGACAGTAACGGCCGGCTGATCCACGAATGTGAGCAGCGCCTGTCCGATGGCCGGGTCCTGGAGATCCGCACACATCCACTGCCTACCGGTGGCTACGTCAACACCTTTACCGACATCACCGAGCGCTACCAGCACGCCGAGGCCCTGAGCGAAAGCGAGCGCTGGATTCGCCTGATCACCGACCATGTGCCGGCGCTGATCGCCTACCTCAATGCCGACCTGGTCTACGAATTCACCAACAAGGTCTACGAGCAGTGGTATTGCTGGCCCCGTGGCGTGATGCTTGGCCAGAGCCTGCGCGAAGCCCACAGCGAACAGCATTACCAGCGCCTGGAGGCCTACGTGGCCCGGGCCTTGGCGGGCGAGAGCGTGACGTTCGAATTCGCCGAGACCAACATCAACAACCAGGAGCGCTACATGCTGCGCTCCTATGTACCGAATCGCTTGGCCAACGGCGAAGTGGTGGGGATCTTCGTGCTGATCCGCGATATCACCGAACGCCGCCGCACCGCCGAAGCGCTGCACCAGGCCTATCAGAACCTGGAGCAGCGGGTCCAGGAGCGCACCGCCGAACTGACCACCCTCAACGATCAGTTGTTGCGCGAGATCGACGAGCGCAGCCGTGTGGAATTGCGCCTGCGCGAGGCCAAGCGCGAGGCCGAGCAGGCCAACCTGTCGAAGACCAAGTTCCTCGCCGCGGTCAGCCATGACCTGCTGCAACCGCTCAACGCCGCCCGGCTGTTCACCAGTGCGCTGCTGGAGCGCCGCGAGCCGGTGGCCAACACGCAGCTGGTGCGCAACGTCAGCAATTCGCTGCAGGACGTGGAGAATCTGTTGGGCACCCTGGTGGACATATCCAAGCTGGACGCCGGGGTGATCAAGGCCGATGTCGCACCGTTCGGCCTCAGCGAGTTGCTCGATAACCTCGCCGCCGAGTATGTCCAGGTCGCCCGTAGCGAAGGGCTGGCGCTGCACTATGTCGGCTGTTCAGTGTTGGTGCGCAGCGACATGCAATTGCTCGCGCGGATCCTGCGCAATTTGCTGACCAATGCCATTCGCTATACCCCCAGCGGCCGTGTCGTGCTGGGCTGCCGGCGGCATCGCCAGAGTGTTTCGATCCAGGTCTGGGACAGCGGCATCGGTATTGCCGAAGACCGTCTGGAGGAAATATTCCAGGAGTTCAAGCGCGGCGACGTACAGCGGCCGAATCAGGACCGTGGGTTGGGCCTGGGCCTGGCGATCGTCGAGAAGATCGCCGGGATCCTCGGGCACCGGATCCAGGTGCGCTCCTGGCCGGGCAAGGGCTCGATGTTCGCCGTCGAAGTACCCTTGAGCGCCACCGCGCCCAAGCCGTTGCCATGCCTGGACATGAGCGAGCCGATGCTCGAGCGACTGCGCGGAGCGCGGGTCTGGGTGCTGGATAACGATGCGGCGATCTGCGCCGGTATGCGCACCTTGCTGGAAGGTTGGGGGTGTCGGGTGGTGACCGCGCTGTCAGAGCAAGACCTGGCGCGGCAGGTGGACAACTACCATGCCGAGGTCGACCTGCTGATCGCCGATTATCATCTGGACCACGATCAGAACGGCGTTGACGCCGTGGCCCGGATCAACGCCCGCCGGGGTTCACCGATCCCGGCGATGATGATCACCGCCAACTACAGCAACGAGCTCAAGCAGCAGATCCGCGAGCGCGGGCACACCTTGATGCACAAGCCGGTGCGGCCGATGAAGCTGAAGATTGCGATGAGTCATCTGTTGGGCCAGATCCAGAGCCATTGAGCCGAACACTGTTGTGGCGAGGGAGCTTGCTCCCGCTGGGCTGCGAAGCAGCCCCCAGGGTCTGTCTGGCATATCGAGTTGTCAGGGTTTAGGGCCGCTTCGCGCCCCAGCGGGAGCAAGCTCCCTCGCCACAGGGTTGTGCGCCTCAACGCCGCAGATAAGCCCCGAAATCAATATCCCCGGCACTGAGGATCGCCTGCACCCGGTTGTGCACATTGAGCTTGCGCAGGATCGCCGAGACGTGGGCCTTGACCGTGGTTTCGGCGATGTCCAGGGTGTAGGCGATCTGTTTGTTCGACTCGCCCTTGGTCATGCGTTCGAGTACCAGCAGTTGCTTGCGGGTCAGGGCCTGGAGCAGTTCCGGCGGGAACGCCGGGGTTTCGTTCAGGCGCCGGCCCATCGGGCTTTTTTTTGCGTGCGAATGATGTCGGGCGGCAGGTACACGTTGCCGTTGAGGATCTGCTCGATGGCGTCGGTCATCTGCGAGCGTGGCGAGGATTTGGTGATGAAGCCCACCGCGCCATAGGTGATGGCCTGCAGCACCACCTGCTTGTCCTGCTCGGCGGAGACGATCACCACGGGAATGGTAGGTGCCTCGTTGCGCAGGTTGATCAGGCCATTGAGCCCGTGCATGCCGGGCATGTTCAGGTCCAGCAGGATCAGGTCCAGGTCGTCGTGCTCGGCAGTCAATGCCAGGGCACTGTCCAGGTCGGCGGTCTCCATGACCTCGCTGCCAGGAAAACCGTCGCTGATGACGTTGTGGATGGCTTCGCGAAACAGTGGGTGATCGTCGGCTATCAGGATTTTATACATGGCCATTCACCTCGTTATTGTCGTGTGGGGCAGGGCAGTTGCACGCACTTTTGCATGATCATGGAAAGGGTTCGGGCCGGGCCGCTTGCAAGGGCAGGTTGGCCGCCTCCCAGGCATCGAGGCCATCGCGGTACCAATACACATGGTTATAGCCCATGGCCGCGGCGCGTTTTACCGCGTTCCAGCTCAGCCAGCAATCGGCGCGGCAATAAAAGACCAGCGGTAGATCCAGCCGCCCGCCGGTGGCCGTGCGCAGGTGATGGCTGAAGTAGGCCTGCCAGGTAGGGTCGAGATCGCCGTCACCGGTATTGGCCAGCCACAGGCTGCCGGGGAGGTTGGCATGGGGTTCGCTGTCGATGAAACGTCCCTGGACCCAGGGACGGCGATAGACGTCGATCAGGATCGGGGGGGAGGCTTGGCCAAGCAGGCGTTGCAGGGCCTGGGTGTCGAGGGTCTGGGCGCCGTCGACGGTGGCGGGCGTCGGGCTGCGGTATTGGGCGATGCGATAGCCCTGTGCTGAAAACAGCGCGGTATCGGCCTGCGCGACATTCAGCGCCAGGCCCAGCAGGAGGATCGCCAGCAAACGGGGCATAGGATTTATCCTTTTTGTTATGCGCCCATTACATGCCAGGGTCGAGGTCTTGTGAATGCGACCATAGACAGGAAAACCGGTACTAAAGTAGTAATTTGAGTGTTAAAGACCCGCGCGACATGGAGAACATGCACCGAACCCTGTGGGAGCAAAGCTTGCTCGCGATAACGGTGTGCCAGTCAACATCAATTCTGGATGAACCGCCGCCATCGCGAGCAAGCTTTGCTCCCACAGACTGTGCAACGAGGCGTTAGCTGCCGGCCTTGCGCAACGCCGCATGCTGCGGATTGAACGTCCACACCGCCAGCAGCGCGAACACCAGGGTCAACCCCACGCACACCACCATCGCCAGCAGGTTGAACCGCTCATACAGGGCAAACCGCACCAATTCCACGCCATGGGTGAACGGGCTGACTGCGCAGAGCCAGTACAGCCACGGGCTGGCTTCCTGCATTTTCCACAGCGGGTACAGCGCCGAAGACAGGAAGAACAGCGGGAAAATCACGAAATTCATCACCCCGGCAAAATTCTCCAGTTGCCGGATGGCATTGGACAGCAGCAAGCCCAGGGCGCTGAGCATCAGGGCCACCAGCAGCAAGGCCGGCAGGGCCAGCAGCAGGCCCATGGTCGGTGGCTGGATGCCGTACAACCAGGCGATGGCGAGGAAGGCATAGACCTGCAACAGCGAGATCAACGAGGTCGCCAGTAACTTGCTTGCCAACAGGAAAGCCCGGGGCAGGGGGCTGGTGAGCAGGACGCGCATGCTGCCCATTTCCCGGTCATAGACCATCGACAGCGAACCCTGCATGCCGTTGAACAACAGGATCATGCAGGCCAGCCCCGGCACGATGTACACCTCGTAGGGGATGTAGGTGTCGTAGGGCGCGATGATGGCGATGCCCAGGGCCGCGCGAAAGCCGGCGGCGAACACCAGCAGCCACAGCAGTGGCCGCACCAGGGCGCTGAGCAGCCGTGTGCGTTGCAGCACGAAGCGCAGCCATTCGCGCGTCACGATGCCGCTGAAACAATACCAGTACGCGCTCATGGGTGGACTCCCTTGGCGGTCAAGAGTGTGAAGGCTGAGCCGAGGCTGCCGCCGTGTTCCAGGCTCACGGCATCGGCGCGGCCACTGGCGACCAGGCGGCCTTGATGCACGATCAACAGGTCGTCGCTGGGCTGCACTTCGTCCAGCAGGTGAGTGGTCCAGAGCACGCTGATGCCTTGCTCGCTGCACAGTTGCCGGATGTGCAGGCCCAGGGCGAGGCGGCTGGCCGGATCGAGGCCGACGCTGGGTTCGTCGAGCAGCAACAGGCGCGGTTCATGGAGCAGGGCGCGGGCGATTTCCACCCGGCGTCGATGGCCGCCGTTGAGGTCGCGCACCCGCTCGTGGCGCCGCTCGGTCAGGTGCTGGCGGGTCAGTTCGGCGTCGATGCGGACGGCGCCCTGGCGTCGCGAAAAGCCGTGCAGCGCCAGGTGATAGCGCAGGTTCTGTTCAATGCTCAGGTCCAGGTCCAGGGTGCTCTGTTGGAACACTACGCCCAGCTGGCGCAAGGCCGGTCGTGGTGACTTTTGCAAGGAGTGGCCGCCAACGCGGATGTCGCCGTGCTGTAAGTCATACAGCCGGGTGAGCAGGGCGATCAGCGTTGACTTGCCGGCCCCGTTGGGTCCCAGCAGCGCGGCGAAACGTCCGGCGGGCAGACTGAAACTCATCTGTTTGAGGGCTTCGCGTGCGCCATAGGCAAAGCTCAGGTCGCTGACTTCCAGGGCGTTCATGGCGTAACCACCACGCCCCAAGGGTAGCGCCCGACTTTCACCGACTTGAGGACCTTGCGGCTCTCCACATCGATGACCGAGACGTCACCGCTGACGCCGTTTGTCGCCAACAGTTGCTTCTGGTCCGGGGTAAACGCCAGTTGCCAGACTCGGCGGCCCACCAGCAGGTAATCCAGCACTTCGAAGGTCTTGGCGTCGATCACCGCCACATGGTTGGCCGGGCCCAGCGCGACGAACGCCAGTTTGCCGTCGGCACTGAGCTTGATGCCCACCGGCTGGACCTTGTCCGGGTGCACGCCTTTGATCTGGAACGTCAGGGTCTTGAGGATTTTACGCGTAGCCACATCGAGCACGGTCAACGTGCCGCCGATCTCCGCCGAGGCCCAGAGCTGCGTACCGTCGCGATTGAATTCGACGAAGCGCGGCCGCTGGTCCACCAGGGTGTTGTCGGCCAGGGTCTGGGTGCTGGTGTCGATCCAGTGCAGCATGTTGGTGGTTTCACTGGTGTTGACCGCCCACTTGCCGTCAGGGCTCACGGCCATGCCTTCGGGCTCGACACCCACGCCGATCTGGCCCAGCACTTCGGAGGTCTGGGTGTCGATCACCGTCACCAGCGCATCGTCTTCGTTGGACACATACAGCCAACGGTCGTTGGGGTGCAGGGCGAATTGCTCCGGATCTTTGCCGGAGGGCAGTTCCTTGATGATTTTGCGGGTGGCGACGTCCATCACCTGGACCCGGTCCGAATCACTGGCGCAGATGTACAGTAGGCGATTGTCGTGGGACAGCAACAGGCCTCGGGGGCGCTGGCCCACCGGTAGGGTGTCGATGACTTCCAGGCTTTGCATGTCGATCAGGCTCAGGCTGTTGTCTTTCTCGTTGGAGACCCAGGCGATGCTGGCGGCGGCGGGGCCAGCGGCCAGCAGGGCAGCGCCCAGGGCGAGGGCTTGGCAGAGCCGGGCCGGGTAAATCAGGGAGCGACGCATGGCGGTTTCCTTATTGTTGTTATCGATCAGGGGTAACGGCAGCTCACCTCGGGCTGGTCATAGCCCAGGCTGTCCATTTCATTGGTAGGGTGGAGGAAACCGTCCTGGGGCGAGGTGCTGACCAATGCCCGGGGCTGGACCAGGGGAATCGGTTGGCGCAGTTGGCCGTTCCAGGGCCGGTAGCTGAGCTTGCGGCCCTTGAAACCGTCCAGGGGCAACTGGTCGCTGAGGGCCAGTTGGCGGATAGCGAGCGGGTCGTCCTGACGCAACTTGCTCACCGCGCTGGCGATGCTGCGCACGGCGATCCAGGCGGCGAAGTCGCGGTCGTTCATCCAGCGTCCGGCCAGGGCTTCGAAGCGTTTTTGCAACTGCGCCGCGCCGTAGGTTTCCACGGTCTTGTGCCAACCGGTGGGCGTCAGCCCTTGGGTGCCGGCCACCGGGCGTGGGTACCAGGTCTGGTAGGGCAAGTATTCGCCGAAGTCGCCGCGCTCGTCGGCCACCAGCACCACGTCGTACTCGGCGGTCTGGGTGAACAGCGGCATGTCGGCCTGGGCGCTGCGACGCTGGTCGTTGTCGAACTGCCAGGCCTTCTCGGCGACGATTTTCATGCCGAAGCGTTTCATCGCCCGGCGCAATGCGGCGGCATAGGCCTGGTCCTCGGGCGTCTGGCCCACGATCAGCAAGGCCCGCTGCCATTTACGCACGACGCTGAATTGCACCAGAGCATCGGCGAGCATGGCGCGGTCGGGCAGGCTGTGCAGCACGTTGCCCAGGCAGTCGGTGGTACGCAGGCTGTCGTCGGGGCTGCCGGCGTTGAACAGCAGGCTGTCGGGCAGGGCGGCGCTGAGCTGGCGCAGGCTGGCGGTCGGTGCATTGACCACGAACAGCCGCAGGCCCTGGTCGTGTTGGGCGCGGGCGGCCTGGAGCAGCGCTTCGGGAGTGTCGACGCTGGCGCTTTCCAGGCGGTAGTCGTGATTGAGAAAACGTCCGGTGCTGTTGCTGTCGATGATCGCCAGTTCAGCACCGCGCAAGCCGGCATCGGCCGGTTCGGCAATGACGTTGGACAGTAGCGGGCCGGGGTCGGGGCGATAGCCCAGGTAGCCGATGCGCACTTGCAGCGGTGTGGCATCGCCAGCGTGAGCGGTTGCCGCTGCCAGCAGAGAAACCAAGGCGTAACTGACGAGCCGGCGCATGACATCCTCCATTGCGGGTAGCGCCAGCATAGGAAGCCAGGGGGGCGGGGGAAATATGTAGAAAGTACCGCCGGTGCAGTACCAAGGTAGTAACTCGCCTTGGCGGCCGGGGTTTTAGCATGCAAGGCATCGTCATTGACCAGGAGGGACGACCATGCGGATTCTCAAAGCGCTGCTGCTGCCGTTTCTGCTGATCCTGAGCCTGGTTGGCGTTGACCGGCTGGCCGGTAAAAAAATCGGGTGCAATGGACATAAAAGCTGCGGCCACCCCGTAACCCCGGTGGGAGCGAGCCTGCTCGCGATAGCGGCCTCACATCCAACATTATTGTCGACTGACCCACCGCTATCGCGAGCAGGCTCGCTCCCACAAGGGATTTGTGTCCGGCGCGGATGTGAGTTCATCCCGGCAATGGGCCGCTAACCATGTCAGCCCTCTGGCGCATCAACCTCTGGGTGTCAGCCTTTTTCGCCCTGGTCACCCTGGCCTGTGCCGTCCTGTTGTTGCACCAAGCCACGACCGATGTGAGACGAGAACTGCAATCGGCCGAGTCGGTGGTGCATTACCTGCGCGAAACCGCCGAGCGCGACCCGGCCAGTCTCCAGATGCGCTTGACCGGTAGCCTGCGTCATGTGCGGGTCCACTGGTTGGCCCCTGGGGAGCTGTTTCCGGCGGATGAGAAAGGGATAAAGGCCTGGTTCGGTCGTCGACTCCTGGAGGATGGGCCCGTCGCCCAGGTGGTGGATTTGCCTGACGGTCGGCGGGCCTGGATTGCCGTGGATCCTCGGGATGAAATCGACGAGATTCTCGATTCATTGGTGCAACTGCTGGGCGTTTGCGCCCTGGCGCTGTTGCTCAGCCTGCTGGTGATCCGCTGGGCGGTGCGCCGGGGCATGCGTTTGCTCGATGAGTTGCTGCAGGCGCTGCGTCAGGTGTCTGCCGGAAACCTGCAGGTACGCCTGGGCACTGAGGGGCTCCCGGAAGCGCAGCAACTGGCGAGGTACTTCAACCGCATGACCGCCGCCCTGGCCGAGGCCCAGGCTGACAACGCCCGGCTCACCCAGGCCTTGCTGGCGGTGCAGGAACAGGAGCGTACCCGGCTGGCCCAGACCCTGCACGATGACCTGGGCCAATACGTGGCCGGCATTCGCGCTCATGCCTGCCTGCTGCGCCTGGTGACAAACCAGCCGCAAGCGCTGGAGCAGACCGTCAGCCAGCTCGAAGACCATTGCGAGCATTTGCAGCATGGCTTCCGGGCGCTGGTGCATGACTTGTACCCGGTGGTGTTGCAGCACTTGTCGTTGAGCGATGCCATAGGGGTGTTGGCGGGGCAATGGCAAAAGACCCAGGGCATTGCCTGTCGGGTGTCGATCGATGAGGCGTTGCCGCCGTTGTCCGGTGCCGACAAGACCCATCTGTATCGCTTGTTGCAGGAAGCCCTGACCAACGTCGCCCGCCATGCGGGCGCCAGCGAGGTGCGCATTCGCCTGCAACACCGTGCCGGACGCTTGCGCCTGCTGGTGCGTGACAATGGCCGTGGGGCCACGCAACCGGCACGAGCAGGCGTTGGCTTGCACTCGATGTCCGAGCGGGCCCGCAGCCTGGGGGGCGAGTTGCGCATCATCAGCCAGCCTGGCGCCGGTTGGGCGCTGGCCTTGAATATTGCCTTGGAGGCGTGATGAACATTTTGTTGGTGGATGACCACGCGGTGGTGCGGCAGGGCTATGCCAGCCTTCTGCGGGTGTTGATGCCGGACCTGCTGGTCCGCGAAGCGGCCACCGGAGAGGAGGCCTTGAGCCTGGTGCAGGAGCAGGTGCCGCACCTGGTGATCATGGACTTCGGCCTGCCCGGTATCAGCGGCCTGGAAACCACGCGGCGATTACGCCAGCGCCTGCCGCAACTGCGCGTGCTGTTCTTCAGCATGCACGATGAATTGCCGTTGGTACGCCAGGCGCTGGACGCCGGTGCTATGGGCTACCTGACCAAGAATTCGGCGCCCCAGGTGCTGGTGGAAGCAGTACGCCGGGTGCTGGCCGGCCATGCCTACATCGAACAGTCCCTGGCCACGCAACTGGCCTGCGCCAGCTCCAGGCACGATGTCGACCCACGCCTGCAATGCATGACCCAACGGGAGTTGGAGATCTTCGTCATGCTCGCCAAGGGCACCCCCCGCACGCACCATCGCCGAACAGCTGTGCATCAGCGCCAAGACCGTGTCGAACCACCTGACGCTGCTCAAGAGCAAGTTGCAGGTTAGCTCCCATGCCGAGCTGGTGCACCTGGGGATTGATATGGGGGTGGTGCGGGTGGCGGGGTGAAAACCCTCATTCCCAGGCGATGACGATCCACTGTGGCGAGGGAGCTTGCTCCCGCTGGGGTGCGAAGCGCCCCCAAAAACCGGCACCTCGGTGCATCAGGTCCATTGAGTTGACCCTATTGAGGGCTGCTTCGCAGCCCAGCGGGAGCAAGCTCCCCTCGCCACAGGGTTTATGTGCTCCAGAGCCTTCACTGATCCCAGGAAGTCGGGCACCCCGTACAACCCTGCATGTTCGCATCCTGAAAATTCCCGTAATGCTGGCGAGAACCGCTCAGGTTGGCCTGTTCCAGGTTGCTTTCGCCGAGCTTGGCTTCTTGCAGGTTGGCGTCACGCAGATCGGCGCCCTTGAGGTCGGCCTTGCTCAGCCAGGCCATTTCCAGGTCAGCGGCTTGCAGGTTGGCCTCGTGCAGTCGCGCGCCGGACAAGCGAGCGAACTGAAGATAGGCTGCGGTCAGGTCGGCACGCTGGAACTGCGCACCCTGGGCGAACAAGCCCCAACCCTGGATCGCCTTGAGCGTCGCGCCAGTGAAATCCGCCAGGCGCAGGTTGCTTTGTTGCAGGCTGGCACGGGTCAGGTTGGCGCCCTGTAGCTGGGCTTTTTCAAGGTTGGCCAGGTCCAGTCGCGCATGGCGCAGGTCGGCGTCGCGCAGGTCGGCACCGCTGAGGTTCATTTTGCGCAGGTCCTGGTTCGCCAGTTTTGCGCCACGCAGGTTGGCGCCGGGGCATTGACTGGCTTCGGCGATGAGGCAGCCGTTGATGGTCAGAGGTGTTTCGGTGTCGTCGGCGTTGGCATGGACGCAGATGAGCAGAAGCAGCAGAGGGAGAAATCTCATGGCAGTAAACTCGGTTGACTGTGGGAGCGAGCCTGCTCGCGATAGCGGCGGGACATTCAACATCACCGCTGACTGAACCATCGCTTTCGCGAGCAAGCCCGCTCCCACAAGGGATCTGCAGCGGACACAGATTTTGTGTCCGACAACCATCAACTGTGGGAGCGGGCTTGCTCGCGAAGCCGTCGGCACATTCAACATCACTGCCAACTGAACCACCGCCATCGCGAGCAGGCTCGCTCCCACAAGGGCTATTGGCGGGCCACCTTGTTATCCCAACTCGGAATCTTGAACACCCAGAACGACCCGCCCTGGGCAACCGGCTTGGTCAGTTCGGCCATGTCGCCACCCCACAACGGCACGGCGCCGCCGTAGCCGACGGTCACGCCGATGTACTGCTCGCCGTCCTGCTCCCAGGTGATGGGCGGGGAGACGATGCCGCTGCCGGTCTGGAATTTCCACAGCTCCTGGCCGGTCTTGGCGTCGAAGGCCTTGAAGAAACCATCGCCGGTACCGGTGAACACCAGGTTGCCCTTGGTCGCCAGCACGCCGGCCCACAACGGCAGTGCTTCCTTGTGCTCCCAGACCACTTTGCCGGTGGTGGGGTTCATCGCCCGCAGGCTGCCGACGTGATCGTCGTACATGCGCTTGATGCGAAAGCCCATGCCCAGGTAGGCCGAGCCCTTCTTGTAGTTCACTTCCTCGGTCCAGTATTCCTCTTTCCATTGGTTGCCAGGGACGTAGAACAGCCCGGTGTCCTGGCTGTAGGCCATGGGGTTCCAGTTCTTGCCGCCGAGGAAGGGCGGCGAGACTTCCACCGGTTTGCCCTTGGTTTCGCCGGGCAATGGCTTGGCCGGACGTTGGCCGGGATTTTCCACCGGGCGACCAGTCTTCAGGTCGATGTGGCTGGCCCAGGTGATGTTGTCGACGAAGGGGAAGGCGTTCTGCAGCTTGCCGTTGTTGCGGTCCACCACGTAGAAGAACCCGTTGCGGTCCGCGTGGGCGGTGGCCTTGACCACCTTGCCGTCCTTGTCCTTGTAGTCGAACAGCACCAACTCGTTGTTGCCGGAGAAGTCCCAGGCGTCGTTGGGTGTGTGTTGGTAGAACCACTTCACCTCGCCGGTGCTCGGGTCGACACCGACCTGGCCGGAGGTGTAGAGGCTGTCGTAATCGTGAGGGTTGCCATCCTTGGCCGTGCGCGCCCAAGTGTTCCACGGGCCGGGGTTGCCCGCGCCGACGATAATGGTGTTGGTCTCGGCGTCGAAACTGGCGCTCTGCCAAGGTGCGCCGCCGCCATGGCTCCAGGCTTCGACCTTGCCGGTTTCAGTGGTCTTGTCGTCGGGCCAGGACGGCGCCTTGACGTCGCCGGTCGGCGTACTGTCCTTGCCGTTGAGGCGGCCCATGTGGCCTTCGACGAAGGGGCGCATCCAGACTTCTTCGCCGGTGTCCGGGTCGCGGGCAAACAGTTGCCCGACCACACCGAACTCGTCGCCGGAACTGCCGTGGATCAGCAGCACCTTGCCACTGGTCTTGTCCTTGATCAGCACCGGGGCGCCGGTCATGGTGTAGCCGCCGGCGTGGTCGCCGAACTTCTTGTTCCACACCACCTTGCCGGTGTTCTTGTCCAGGGCGACCACCCGCGCATCCAGGGTGCCGAAGTAGATCTTGTCGCCATAGATGGCCGCGCCGCGGTTGACCACGTCGCAGCACGGGCGAATGTTGTCCGGCAGCCGGTGGTTGTAGGTCCACAGGCGCTTGCCGGTCTTGGCGTCGAGGGCGAACACCCGCGAATACGAGCCGGTGACGTACACCACGCCGTCGCTGACGATGGCCTGGGACTCCTGGCCGCGCTGCTTCTCGTCGCCAAACGAGTAGGACCAGGCCGGGGTCAGTTTGAACACGTTCTTGTCGTTGACCTGGGCCAGCGGGCTCCAGCGCTGGGCGTTGGTGCCCATGCCGTATTGCAGCACGTCCTTGGTGGTCAGGTGATCGTTGGCGATGTCTTCCCAGGTGACGGCAGCGCTGGCCACGGGGCTCAGCGACAGACTACCGGCCAGCAGCAAGGCAACGGTCAAGGAAGAGAGGGCGGGTAGCGTTTTTATTCTCATGGTGGCAGTTCCCAGTGAAAGGTTTTGGCCTGACTAGGGTGAGTCGCGCCATGGCCTGGCCGATACGGAAAAAGTCCCGCCTTCGCCGGGAAGACTTCCCGAACCGCCTGTCTTTGCGACCTGCGTCGGATGGCTTGCTACCAAGGAACTAGAACGCGGCCACCAAAGCAGCATTCGGCTGGGGCAGGGGGGTTCCTAAGATGACGGCACGGCTTCTTCACAGAGGTCTTGCGTGCAATCCAGAGGGCATAACAATGACAACTAAACGCAACGCCATCATCGCTACCGCACTGCTGATGGGGCTGATCGGCGCAGGCTCCGCATGGGCCCATGGCAACGTAGTGCCCCAGGCAGTGGAAACCAAGGGGCTGACCCCGATCAAGGACGCCAACTTGCCGTTGGACGCTGATGGGTGGGCTTCCCAGAACCCGTATCGCAACTCCCCCGAGCGTGACAAAGCCGTGGAAATCGGCGCCTCGGCCTACAACCAGAACTGCGCGGCCTGCCATGGCCTGGAGGCCAAGTCCGGCGGGATCGCCCCGGACCTGCGCATGCTCGACGCCGCCGAAGCCGGCGATGAGTGGTTTGTCGAGCGCGTCCGCCACGGCGCGGTGCGCGACGGCCGGGTCTACATGCCGAAAATGGCCGACTACCTGAGTCAGGAAGCCTTGTGGGCGGTGCGCACCTATCTCGACAGCGTGCACGTCGAGGAGTGATCGCCATGCGCCTGTTCGCGTGGGTAATGTGCAGCTTGCTCTTGTGTGGCCAAGCGGTGCAGGCGCAGGTGCGCAGTTACGACCAGATGATCGCCGCCGGGGAGTTGAAGGTGGCGGTCTACAAGGACTTCGCGCCCTACAGTTTCGAAGACCACGGCCAACCCAGGGGCGTGGACGTGGAGCTGGCCCAGGCCTTGGCCAAGGCGCTTGGCGTGCGCTTGCAATTGATCTGGGCACCGCCTGGCGAAAAGCTCGACGACGACCTGCGTGATTACATCTGGCGCAGCAGCCCACTGCACGATCGGCAATTGGCCGACTTGATGATGCGTGTGCCCTACGATCACGACTACGTGCAAAGGCGCAACGACATCGGTGAGCTGGAAAATGCCCAGGTGGTGATGTTCGGGCCTTATCAGCAAGAGTGCTGGCAGGTGGCATATGACCGCCGCCGACTGGATTCGGTGGGCAGCGTCGCGGTGTTCCAGCAACACCCCATTGGCGTTGAAGTCGACAGCGTGCCGTCGTTCTACCTGACGTCAGTGTTCAACGGCATGCTCAGCGCCAAGACCCACCATTATCCCGGTGTCAGCCAGGCCTTCAAGGCCATGCAGGCCGGGGAGGTGGACGCCGTCATGGCCATGCGTGGGGAAATCGACTGGCAGGTGCACGAGGCGGCCGATCCGCAACTGGCGCTGGCGGAAAATGCCTATCCGAACATGGGCAAGCAACGCTGGGAAATCGGCATGGCGGTGCACGAAAGCAACCGTCAGTTGGCCTATGCGGTGGAAGAGGCGCTGGAAGGCTTGATCCGCGACGGCAGCGTCAAGACGGTCTATGCCCATTACGGCCTGCGTTACGACGTGCCCGAGATGTACCAATAGGAGCGCAGGGATGAAATGGCTCGTGTGGTGCCTGCTGTGGTGCAGTCTGCCGATGATCGCGTGGGCGGCTGTCGAGCCAGGCAAGGATCCGGTGCCGTCGGTGATGTGGGCCTTTTATCACAAGCAACTGTTGGGCGACGCGCCGTTCGTGTTCGACGACCGGGTGCGGCTGCTGGCACCACCCTTTGCCGAAGACGCTCGCCAGGTTCCACTGGAAATCGATGCCCGGGCCTTTACCGGCGACGTCGTACGAGTGTTGGCCTGGGCCGAGCTGAACCCGTTGCCGAAAATCGTCGACTTCCAACCCGGAGCGCGGGTGCTGCCCTGGCTGTCGATCCGCATTCGTATCGAACAAGCCACCCCGCTGCGCGCGGCGGTGCAGACCCGCGATGGCCTGTGGCACGTCGGTTCGACCCTGATCGATGCCGCCGGTGGTGGCTGCACCGCACCCAGCGTAGTGCGCACCCAACCGGGTTGGGAGGAGCATTTGGGCGAGGTGCTGGGGGCCCGCTATCCCCGGGGCGAGTCGAGCCGCCTGCGCCTGCAGGTGGCCCATCCGATGGATAACGGCCTGGTGAGCGGCATCCCGGAATTCTTCCTCAACCAGGCGCAACTGCTGGACGCCGACGGCCAGGTCCTGGCGCGCCTGGAGTTGTTCCCGGCAGTCAGCGAAAACCCCAACCTGGGTTTCGACATCCAAGGCCCCGGGCAGACCCGCCTGTTGCTGCACGATAACAGCGGCAATGCGTTCGAAGCGGCGATTCCCTGACTACAAGGAGCGCGCCATGCGCTGGTTGTTGCTGATCTTCCTGAGTCTGTGTCTACCGACGTGGGCCGGAACAGACTATTCGCTCAAGCCTCGGCAGATCGCCGAAGGCACCTGGCTGCTGGAAGGCAGCACCGAGAATTTTGCCAAGGCCAACGGCGGTAACATCGTCAACACCGCGTTCATCGTCACCGATACCGGCGTGGTGGTGATCGACACCGGGCCGTCGAAGCGCTACGGCGAGGCGCTGCGCCAGGCCATTGCCACGACCACCGATAAGCCAATCATCCAGGTCTTGCTGACTCATCATCACCCCGACCATGTACTGGGCAATCAGGCTTTCAGTGACGCGCCCATCGGGGCTTTGGCGGGCACCACGGACCTGCTGCGGCAACAGGGCGATGCGCTGGCGGAAAACATGTACCGGCTGGTGGGCGACTGGATGCGCGGCACCGAGGTGGTGTTGCCAACCCAGGTGCTGGAGCCCGGTGTGTTGAAGGCGGGTAACCATACCTTGCGACTGCTGCAACTGGCCGGGCACACCGGGGCCGACCTGGCGATCTTCGACGAAACCACTGGCGTGCTGTTCGCCGGCGACCTGGTGTTCTACGAACGCGCTTTGACCACTCCCAACAGTCCGGGACTCGAAGTCTGGCTCAGGGATCTGGACACCTTGCAGGCCTTGCCCTGGAAGCAGATCGTGCCCGGCCACGGCCCGGTCGCGACCGATGCCCGGCCTTTCTTGCAGATGCGCGACTACCTGGGCTGGCTCGACCAACTGATGCGCGACGGCGCGGCCCGGGGCGACGACATGGCCGAGATGATCCGCAGCCCCATTCCTGAGCGCTTTGCCGGGATCAGCCTGAGTCGTTATGAGTTGATTCGCAGCGTCAGTCATCTCTATCCACGTTACGAGCGGGCGGGGATGAAGCGGGTGGACACCCAACCCGAATGATTCAGGCTGTCCCGTGGCGAGGGAGCTTGCTCCCGCTGGGCTGCGCAGCAGCCCTGTTATCAGTCACTCTGGCCATCAATATTGACTGGGCTATTTTCAGGGCCGCTGCGCTCCAGCGGGAGCAAGCTCCTCGCCACGGGGGGGGGGCGCTGCTCCTCCACATGTACCAAGGAACTAGAAAACTCAACACAGCGGGCAATTGTTGGCAGCGGCCCCGAGCCCAAGAATCTGTGGCAGACCGGGAAAAATTCCCGGGTATAACAATAACCGCAGAGGTAGCCGTCATGAGTCATCCCGCACGTCGCCAACCCTTCGCCGTGAGCCTGCTGCTCAGTGCCATGCTGCTGTCCGGTTCGGCCCTTGCAGCCGTGACCGATCAGGAAATTCTCCAGGACCCGAAAAACCCGCAACAGGTCGTGACCAACGGCCTGGGTGTCCAGGGCCAGCGCTACAGCCCGCTCGATACCCTCAATGTCAATAACGTCAAGGACCTGCGCCCGGTCTGGGCGTTCTCCTTCGGCGGCGAAAAGCAGCGTGGCCAGCAAGCCCAGCCGATGATCAAGGACGGGGTGATGTACCTCACCGGTTCTTACTCGCGGGTATTCGCGGTGGACGCGCGCACCGGCAAGAAACTGTGGCAGTACGATGCGCGCCTGCCCGATGACATCCGCCCTTGCTGCGACGTGATCAACCGTGGCGTGGCGCTGTATGGCGACCTGGTGTTCTTCGGCACTCTCGACGCCAAGCTGGTGGCCCTGAACAAGGACACCGGCAAAGTGGTGTGGAGCAAGAAAGTGGCCGACCACAAGGAAGGCTACTCCATCAGCGCCGCGCCGTTGATCGTCAACGGCAAGCTGATCACGGGCGTGGCCGGTGGCGAGTTCGGCGTGGTAGGCCAGATCAGCGCCTATGATCCGAAAAATGGCGAACTGCTCTGGACCCGTCCAACCGTGGAAGGCCACATGGGCTATGTCTACAAGGACGGCAAGGCGGTCGAGAACGGTATTTCCGGCGGCGAGGCCGGCAAGACCTGGCCGGGCGATCTCTGGAAAACCGGCGGTGCCGCGCCTTGGCTGGGCGGTTACTATGACCCGGAAACCAACCTGCTGCTGTTCGGCACCGGTAACCCGGCACCGTGGAACTCCCACCTGCGTCCTGGTGACAACCTCTATTCCTCGTCGCGCCTGGCCCTGAACCCGGACGACGGCACCATCAAGTGGCACTTCCAAAGCACGCCTCATGACGGCTGGGACTATGACGGCGTCAACGAACTGATCTCGTTCAACTACAAGGACGGTGGCAAGGACATCAAGGCAGCGGCCACCGCCGACCGTAACGGCTTCTTCTACGTGCTCGACCGCACCAACGGCAAGTTCATCCGTGGCTTCCCGTTTGTCGACAAGATCACCTGGGCCACTGGCCTGGACAAGGACGGTCGGCCGATCTACAACGAGGCCAGCCGTCCGGGCGCGCCGGGCAGCGAGGCGAAGGGCAGCTCGGTATTCGTGGCACCGGCCTTCCTCGGCGCGAAAAACTGGATGCCGATGGCCTATAACCAGGACACCGGGTTGTTCTATGTGCCATCCAACGAGTGGGGCATGGACATCTGGAACGAAGGCATCGCCTACAAGAAAGGCGCGGCGTTCCTTGGCGCCGGTTTCACCATCAAGCCGCTGAACGAAGATTACATCGGCGTGCTGCGGGCCATCGACCCCAAGACCGGCAAGGAAGTCTGGCGCCACAAGAACTTCGCGCCGCTGTGGGGCGGGGTGCTGACCACCAAGGGCAACCTGGTGTTCACCGGTACGCCTGAAGGCTTCCTGCAAGCGTTCAACGCCAAGACCGGGGAAAAGGTCTGGGAATTCCAGACTGGTTCCGGCGTGCTCGGCTCGCCCATCACCTGGGAAATGGACGGCGAGCAATACGTCTCCGTGGTCTCTGGCTGGGGCGGCGCGGTGCCGTTGTGGGGCGGCGAAGTGGCCAAGCGCGTGAAGGACTTCAACCAGGGCGGCATGCTTTGGACCTTCAAGTTGCCAAAGGACTTGGTGGCCAAGCGCTGAGCTGAATCTGGGGCGGGTGCAGCCCTTGTGGCGACTGCTCTGTGGGAGCAAAGCTTGCTCGCGATGCAGTCGCCTCGGTTACCTGAGAGACCGCATCGCCTTCATCGCGGGCAAGCCTTGCTCCCACAGGGGCGATGCGTCGTTTCACCAAAAAACCTCGTCCCAATGCTTGAAACCTACGACCAAATAACGAGAGTCCCCCCTGCCAACGACGCATTCGTCCGGCTGGCGGGGCTCTCTACCATCGGCCTATCGCCTGTCCCGTGACAGGCATCGACCAGGCAGAGGCCCATCATGATCTACGCACAACCCGGAACCCCAGGCGCCGTCGTTTCCTTCAAACCGCGTTATGGCAATTTCATCGGCGGCGAATTCGTCGCGCCGGTCAATGGCGAGTACTTCACCAACACGTCCCCGGTCAACGGCGAAGTCATCGCCGAGTTCCCACGCTCCAGCGCCGCCGACATCGACAAGGCCCTGGATGCCGCCCACGCCGCAGCCGACGCCTGGGGCAAGACCTCGGTGCAGGACCGTTCCCTGGTGCTGCTGAAAATCGCCGACCGTATCGAGCAGCACCTGGAAGTCCTCGCCATCAGCGAGACCTGGGACAACGGCAAGGCCGTGCGCGAAACCCTCAATGCCGACGTACCGCTGTCGGCTGACCATTTCCGTTACTTCGCCGGCTGCATTCGCGCCCAAGAGGGCGGGGCCGCCGAGATCAACGAACTGACCACGGCCTATCATTTCCATGAGCCGCTGGGTGTGGTCGGGCAGATCATCCCGTGGAACTTTCCGCTGCTGATGGCCGCCTGGAAACTCGCCCCGGCCCTGGCCGCCGGTAACTGCATCGTGCTCAAGCCGGCGGAGCAGACGCCGCTGTCGATCACGGTCTTCATCGAACTGATCGCCGACCTGCTGCCTCCCGGTGTGTTGAACATCGTCCATGGTTTCGGCCGTGAAGCCGGTGAAGCCCTGGCCACCAGCAAGCGCATCGCCAAGATCGCCTTTACCGGCTCCACTCCAGTCGGCTCGCACATCATGAAATGCGCCGCCGAGAACATCATCCCGTCCACCGTGGAGCTGGGCGGCAAGTCGCCGAACATCTTCTTCGAAGACATCATGCAGGCCGAGCCAGCCTTCATCGAAAAAGCCGCCGAAGGCCTGGTGCTGGCGTTCTTCAACCAGGGCGAAGTCTGCACCTGCCCATCCCGCGCCCTGGTGCAGGAGTCGATCTATGTGCCGTTCATGGCCGAGGTGATGAAGAAAATCGCCAAGATCAAGCGCGGCAACCCACTGGATACCGAGACCATGGTCGGTGCCCAGGCTTCCCAGCAGCAATACGACAAGATCCTCTCCTACCTGGAAATCGCCCGGGAAGAGGGCGCCGAACTGCTGACCGGCGGTGCGGCCGAGCATCTGGAGGGCGACTTGTCGAGTGGCTATTACATCCAGCCGACCCTGCTCAAGGGGCATAACAAGATGCGTGTGTTCCAGGAGGAGATCTTCGGCCCGGTGGTGGGTGTGACCACCTTCAAGGACGAAGCCGAAGCCCTGGCCATCGCCAACGACACCGAGTTCGGCCTCGGCGCTGGCCTGTGGACCCGCGACATCAACCGCGCCTACCGCATGGGCCGGGCGATCAAGGCCGGTCGCGTCTGGACCAACTGCTACCACCTGTACCCGGCGCACGCCGCGTTCGGTGGCTACAAGAAGTCCGGCGTGGGTCGTGAGACGCACAAGATGATGCTCGACCACTACCAGCAGACCAAGAACCTGCTGGTGAGCTACGACATCAATCCGTTGGGGTTCTTCTAACCCAGCAACACTGCACCCCCTGTGGGAGCGAGCCTGCTGTGGGAGCAAGGCTTGCCCGCGATACAGACGACTCGGTCAGCCGATCAGGCCGAGGGCGATTCATCGCGAGCAAGCTTTGCTCCCACAGCAGGCCCCACATTTGAATATGTATGCCCCTGAATTGATACCAACGCACCCCACCCACCGCTTCGAAAGTAGCATTCGAGCCCCAGGCGTGGCGTGCATTAATGACTTGCCGGAATCGCCCGGTACAAGAAGAGGAAAGACCCATGTGGACTAAACCCGCGTACACCGACCTGCGTATTGGCTTTGAAGTGACGATGTACTTCGCCAACCGATGAGTGCCGGCCCGGCCTGGAGCGTTCAGGCCGGGCTACCCATTGGTCTGATTGCATTCACAGCGGGATGCTTTAGGCTCAAGGTATTCCCAGACAATAACAACAGGCTTACCGATGAGCCACGTACCTGAAAAAATGAGCCTCAGCCCGCTGCGCAAGTTCGTTTCCCCTGAAATCATGTTCGGTGCCGGTTGTCGGCACAATGTCGGCAATTACGCCAAGACCTTCGGTGCACGCAAGGTGCTGATCGTCACCGATCCCGGGGTCATCGCCGCCGGTTGGGTGGCTGACGTCGAAGCCAGTCTCCAGGCCCAAGGCATCGATTACTGTGTCTACAGCGCGGTCTCGCCCAATCCGCGGGTCGAGGAAGTGATGCTCGGTGCCGACCTTTACCGGGAAAACCATTGCGATGTCATCGTCGCGGTGGGTGGTGGCAGCCCGATGGATTGCGGTAAAGGCATCGGCATCGTCGTTGCCCATGGCCGCAACATTCTTGAGTTCGAAGGCGTCGATACCCTGCATGTACCCAGTCCGCCGCTGATCCTTATTCCCACCACGGCGGGGACGTCGGCTGACGTGTCGCAGTTCGTGATCATTTCCAACCAGCAAGAACGAATGAAGTTTTCCATCGTCAGCAAGGCGGCGGTACCGGATGTATCGCTGATCGACCCGGAAACCACCCTGAGCATGGACCCGTTCCTGTCCGCCTGTACCGGCATCGACGCCTTGGTACATGCCATCGAGGCCTTCGTGTCCACCGGCCACGGCCCGCTGACCGACCCCCATGCGCTGGAAGCGATGCGCCTGATCAACGGCAACCTGGTGCAAATGATCGCCAACCCGGCGGACATCGCCCTGCGGGAAAAGATCATGTTGGGCAGCATGCAGGCCGGGTTGGCGTTCTCCAACGCGATTCTCGGTGCAGTTCACGCGATGTCCCATAGCCTGGGCGGTTTCCTCGATTTACCCCATGGCTTGTGCAACGCGGTCCTGGTGGAGCATGTAGTGGCGTTCAACTACAACTCGGCGCCGGACCGTTTCAAGGTGATTGCCGAGACGCTGGGCATCGATTGCCGAGGGCTCAACCACCGGCAGATCCGCACCCGGTTGGTGGAGCACCTGATTGCCCTCAAGCACACCATCGGCTTTCACGAGACCCTGGGCCTGCATGGCGTGAGCACCTCGGACATTCCGTTCCTGTCGCAACATGCGATGGATGACCCGTGCATCCTTACCAATCCTCGGGAGTCGAGCCAGCGGGATGTCGAGGTCGTCTATGGCGAAGCCCTCTGACGAGCAGCAAAAAGCCCTGGCCGGGCTGCTGGGGCTGGGCAACCATTCAACGCGCAAGAGTCACTACCCGGAACTGGCGGCGCGCCTCGATGAGCTGGAACAGGCCCGGCAACACCTGCAACAGCTCAATGATCAGCTGGAGCAGCGAGTGGCCGAGCGCACCGATGCGTTGCTGGAGGCCAACCACAACCTGCAGCAGCAGATCGCCCAGCGCGAGTTGATCGAACAGCAGTTGCGCGATGCCCGGGACGCCGCCCAGGCCGCCAATCGCAGCAAGGACAAATACCTGGCCGCCGCCAGTCATGATCTGTTGCAGCCACTCAACGCGGCCCGCCTGCTGATCGCCACGTTGCGCGAACGCCAGTTGCCTACCGCCGAGCATGTGCTGGTGGAACGGACCCACCAGGCGCTCGAAGGGGCTGAAGACCTGCTCACCGACCTGCTGGACATCTCTCGGCTGGATCAAGCCGCCGTCAAGCCCGACCTGGCGCCGTATCGGCTGGATGAGTTGCTGGGTCCGCTGGTTTCAGAGTTTCAATCGGTGGCCGGCGCCGCCGGGTTGGACCTGCGGGCGCGGTTTGGCGACGAAGCGGTGCTGACCGATTTGCGCTTGATCAGCCGTATCCTGCGCAACCTGCTGAGCAATGCCTGCCGCTATACCGATCAGGGCGGTATTCTCCTGGCGGCCCGGCGCCGGGGAGGGCAATTGAGCATTGAAGTCTGGGATACCGGGCGTGGCATCGCTGCCGATTGCCTGGAGTCGATTTTCCTTGAATTCAACCAGCTCGACGTCGGCCGGGCGGCGGACCGCAAAGGCGTGGGCCTGGGGCTGGCGATTGTCGAACGCATCGCCCACATCCTCGGCTATCGGGTCCAGGTACGCTCTCGGCCGGGACGTGGTTCGGTGTTCAGCATCGAGGTGCCGCTGTCCAGCGAAAAGCCCCTGCCCGTGTCGCTGCTCCCCGTACAGGCGGTTGCCGGCAACCCGCTGCCAGGGCGGCGTTTGTTGGTAATCGACAACGAATTGAGCATTTTGCAAAGCATGGCTGCGCTGTTGGGGCAGTGGGGCTGCGAAGTGTTGACCGCCACCGACGAAGCGGGCGCCCTCGACGTGCTACAAGAACGCGCGCCGGAGTTGATCCTGGCGGATTTCCACCTGGATCATGGGGTCGTGGGCTGTGAAGTGGTCAAACACCTGCGCGAGCATTTCCAGCAGGCGATCCCCGCAGTGATCATCACCGCCGACCGCAGCGACCAATGCCGCCGCGCCCTGCGCAAACTGGGTGCGCCGCTGCTCAACAAACCGGTCAAGCCTGGCAAGTTGCGGGCGGTGTTGAGCCAGATGCTCGGGTAGCGGCCCTCTTAAAGAGCACCGAAATCGCAACTACCACAAATCCTTGTGGGAGCGAGCCTGCTCGCGATAGTAGTTTCATGTTATGTTATCCGCTTTCGTTTGGCAGGGATTCTCATTCCTCGCCTTGCACGGACCAACGACCTTCCATCCGAGTAATGCCATGAGCCTACCTTCAAGCATGACGAGCCCGTCCGGCGTCATCGCGCCTTTACTTGTAACCAGCGCCGCCAAGACCCATGTGCGCATGCTTGCCATCGATGCCCTGCGCGGTTTCGTCATGTTGCTGATGCTGGTGGATCACGTTCGCGAGACATTCCTGCTGCATCGTCAGGTCACCGACCCCATCGATGCGCTCAGCGTGACCCCGGACCTGTATTTCACCCGTCTGCTCAGTACGCTCTGTGCCCCGGTCTTCATTTTCCTCACCGGTTTGTCGGCCTGGCTCTACAGCCAGAAACATACCGCCGGCCAGACCTCGTTGTTCCTGCTCAAGCGTGGCTTGTTCCTGGTCTTCCTGGAATTGACCTTCGTGTGTTTCGCCTGGAACGCCGAGTTCCCGCCCAAGACCCTGTGGCTGCAAGTGATCTGGTGCATTGGCATCTGCATGATCGTCCTGGCCGCCTTGCTGCACCTCAAGCGCAGTTGGCTGATCGTCCTCGGCGTTGCCATCGTCGCCGGGCACAATCTGTTGGACGGTGTGGTGCTGGGGCCAGACTCTCCGTTTTTCGTGCCGTGGTCGATTCTTCATCAACGGGCGTTCATCGATATCACCGAGTTCACCCGGGCCCGCACCACGTATCCGGTGCTGCCGTGGATTGGCGTGATCCTGCTGGGCTGGGCCATCGGGCCGTGGTTTGGCAAGGACGTTGAACCCGCCGTGCGCCTGCGGCGGTTGTTCAAGACGGGCCTGGGCCTGCTGCTGGCCTTTGTGCTCATCCGTTACCTGAACGTATACGGCGATAAACCCTGGGTCCAGACCGGCGACGCGCTGCGCACCTTCATGAGCTTCATGAGCGCGACGAAGTATCCGCCGTCGCTGATATTCCTGATGCCGACCCTGGGAATAGGGCTGATGTTGCTGGCTCTCTTTGAAAAAGCCCAGGAGCGGGGTGTTATTGCGCTGTTGGCGATCTATGGCGGCGCACCGATGTTCTTTTACCTGCTGCACCTTTACGTGCTCAAGGCCCTGTACCTGATCGCAGTTGCCATCTGGGGCACCAACCAGGGTACTTATTTCGGGTTCGATGATTTACCCATGGTGTGGTTGTGGAGTGTGTTACTGGGTGTCGTGCTGTTTTTTCCGACCCGTTGGTTCGCCGGGTTCAAGCAACGGCGGCGTGATATCGCGATCCTCAAGTATCTTTGACCCACAGGGGCTCTGGACGCGCGAACGGTGCCGATCAGGGCCATTAAAATGCCGTCATTTGGTCGGCGTTTTTGCCATGAATGTAAAAAGACGCTTCGGTCTGTTTATTTCCTTATGTAAACTGCCCCCCGCTGCGACAATCGGGCACGGCCACGCCAGGCCCGATCAACACCGTTCGCAGCGTCCCTCACCCCAGCTGAAGCCAAGACCTACAAGAAGTCAGCGCCGGAGAGACATAAACGAGAGGCCGACGTATCGCTCGGCCCTGTAGGTCCATCCTCCAGTCCGTCTCGATACCCATCCTGCTGGCGTTGCCGGTGGCCGATGAGGTCTATCCTTGACCAGGGCAGGTGGACGGAATGGCGTTCATCCTAGGGATACACACATGTTGAAGAAAACACACACGGCGCTACTGGGCCTGGCGATGGCGATGGGTCTTGCGACCACGCACGCCGCCGAGCCAAAAAAAGTGGATGTCTTGCTCATTGGTGGGGGCATCATGAGCTCGACACTCGGCGTCTGGCTCAATGAGCTGGAGCCGGGCTGGACCATGGAAATGGTCGAGCGCCTGGACGGTGTTGCCGAAGAGAGCTCCAACGGCTGGAACAATGCCGGTACCGGTCACTCCGCGCTGGCCGAGCTGAACTACACGCCGGAAGACAAGAACGGCAAGGTCGATATCTCCAAGGCCATCGAAATCAACGAAGCCTTCCAGATCTCCCGTCAGTTCTGGTCCTGGCAGGTCAAGAACGGTGTGTTGAAGAACCCGCGTTCGTTCATCAACTCCACGCCACACATGAGTTTCCTGTGGGGCGACGAGAACATCGCGTTCCTGAAGAAGCGCTACGAAGCCCTCCAGGCCAGCCCGTTGTTCGCCGGCATGCAGTACTCCGAAGATCGCGAGCAGATCAGCAAGTGGGTTCCGCTGATGATGCAAGGGCGTGACCCGAGCCAGAAAGTCGCGGCCACCTGGAGTCCACTGGGCACCGACGTGAATTTCGGCGAAATCACGCGTCAATTCGCAGCTTATCTGCAAACCAAGCCGAACTTCTCCCTCAAGCTGTCCAGCGAAGTGGAAGACATCACCCGCAACGAAGACGGCACCTGGCGCGTTTCCTACAAGAACCTGAAAGACGGTACCGAAACCGAGACCGACGCCAAGTTCGTGTTCATTGGCGCTGGCGGCGGTGCCTTGCATCTGCTGCAGAAGTCCGACATCCCGGAAGCGCGTGAATACGCAGGTTTCCCGGTGGGTGGTTCGTTCCTGGTCACCGAAAATCCGACCGTTGCCCAGTTGCACCTGGCCAAGGCGTACGGCAAGGCTTCGGTCGGCGCACCGCCGATGTCGGTTCCACACCTGGACACCCGAGTGCTGGACGGCAAGCGCGTGATCCTGTTTGGCCCGTTCGCAACGTTCTCCACCAAGTTCCTGAAGAACGGTTCGTACTTCGACCTGCTGACCAGCACCACCACCCACAACGTATGGCCGATGACCAAAGTCGGTATCGAACAGTACCCACTGGTCGAGTACCTGGCCGGCCAGCTGATGCTGTCGGATGAAGACCGTTTCGCCGCCTTGAAGGAATACTTCCCGGAAGCCAAGCAGGAAGACTGGCGCCTGTGGCAGGCTGGCCAGCGCGTGCAGATCATCAAGCGTGACGAAGAGAAGGGCGGCGTGCTGAAACTCGGTACCGAAGTGGTCGCTTCCCAGGACGGCAGCATCGCCGGCCTGCTGGGTGCTTCGCCAGGCGCCTCGACCGCTGCGCCGATCATGCTGACCGTGCTTGAGAAGGTCTTCAAGGACAAGGTCGCCAGCCCGGCCTGGCAGGAAAAACTGCGCCAGATCGTGCCGAGCTACGGCACCAAGCTCAACGATAGCCCTGAGCGTGTTGCCCAGGAATGGGCCTACACCAGCGAGGTCCTGCAACTGGATCCGCCGCCAGCGATCGGCAAGCCAGGGACCCCTGCGGCACCGGCCAAGCCGGCTGCTGCCCGCGAAGCCAATCCAGCGGCTGACATGGCGCTGTAAACCGGACACTGTCTGGTGAGGTACAAGAACGCCGCTCATTGAGCGGCGTTTTTTTTGCTCCCATCACAAGCCGCTCGGGCGTATACCGACACCCACTGTGCGGGCTTGCTCGCGAAGACGGCAGCCCATTCAACATCCCCTCCAACTGACCCACCGCTTTCGCGAGCAAGCCTGCTCCCACAGAACGCCTGAGGCGAGCATCAGATCTGAAAACACCCGAGAATCCCTGTGGGAGCGAGCCTGCTCGCGAAGACGGTAGCCCATTCAACATCCCGCCAACTGACCCAACGCCATCGTGATCGCGAGCAGGCTCGCTCCCACCAAACCTCACGCTCCATACCCTTCCAAATGAAGCTTTCATGACAAAAGTTCGGTAGCACATCGCCATTCCCGTCATGCCTGTGTGACGTGTTCGAGGGGACCTTTCAGGTCGTTTGGAGCCGGGGCGCGAAGCCGGGAGTGAGGCGATGGGGACTATGGAACGTTATTCGAAAGTGGGCATGCAGGAGCTTGACCAGCGGCTGTCGAAGATCGTCGAGGCGGCGCGCAAGCAGCCGGTCTCGGTGTATCGCTACGGCGCGCCGTGGGTCTGGATCGTTTCCCAGGATGACTGGCAGGGCGCGCTCAAGGAAGTGTCCAGCTACATTCCGCAGGGCCATTCACTGGTGTTGCTGCGGCCGCAGATCGATGACCTGCTGGATGAGCATCGCGAGGTGCTGCAAGGCCTCAACGCCAGCGCCCAGATGCTGATCGCGCCGCAAACCGCCATGCACATCCTCCTGCTGCAACTGCTCTATTCCGTGCCCAGCGAGCAGCAACTCTACGAACAACTCAACTACAACCTGCTGTTCCGCTGGTTCGTCGGCCTGGACCTGAACCAGAAGGTCTGGAGCTTCAACGTCCTGAGCAAAGACCTCGCCACGCTGCTGGGCGACGCGCGGGCGGTGCGGCTCATCCAGAAAATCATTGGTGAAGTGTTCTGTGGCGCCTTGCTGCAAATGCCGGAGTTCTCCTTGAATTTCGCGCTGCTGCATACCTGGCTGGCCCGGCATGCCACGACATCGACCGCTAGCAATTGAGCCGTACTTTGAATTCAGGGGGTGGTGTGGAGCATTTCTTCAAATCGCGGCCGGCGCTGTGGGGCTGGCTGCTGTTGGCGGCCGGGGGGCCGTCGGCATTCGCCGCAGAAGGAGGGCAGGGGGCCGAAGCGGCGCCGGTTCGCCTGGTGGACGTGAACGAGTATTTCGTGCGTGGCAACACCGTGCTTGATGCCCGGGCCATCGAAGAAGCGGTGTATCCGTTCCTCGGCCCGCAAAGGGCCTTGAGCGACATCGAAGGCGCCCGGGAAGCGCTGCAAAAGGCCTATCAGGCGCGCGGTTACCAATCGGTGTTCGTCGAGTTGCCGGAGCAGAAGGTCGAAGACGGCATCGTCTACCTGCAAGTCAGCGAAACCAAGGTCGGTCGGGTGCGCGTGGTGGGGGCCAAGCACTATTCGCCCGTGGAAATTCGTGACGACGTGCCGGCGCTCAAGGAAGGCGAGGTACCGGATTTCGCCCAGGTCCAGGCGGAACTGGCGCAGTTGAACAAGACCCCGGGGCGCCAGGTCATGCCGCTGGTACGCGAAGGCCAGCGCCCCGGAACCATGGACGTCGATTTGCAGGTCGAAGACCAGAACCCCTGGCAAGCCAGCCTGGGGCTGAACAACGACTACAGCGCCGACACCGAAAAACTGCGTACGGTCGCGAGCCTGGGCTACAACAACCTCTGGCAATTGGGCCACAGCGTTTCGCTGACTTTCTTTACCGCCCCCCAGGACACCGAAAACGCCAAGGTCTGGTCGGGTTCCTACACCGCGCCGCTGAGCGAACGCTGGAGCGTGCAGTTCTCGGGTTACCAATCCGACAGCAACGTGGCGACCGTCGGCGGCAGCAACGTGTTGGGCAAAGGGCATTCCTACGGGGTGTCGGCGATCTACAGCCTGCCGTCCAGCGGGGCATGGGCCAACAGTTTTTCGGTCGGGGTGGACTTCAAGGATTTCGACGAGGAGCTCAACCTCGGCGGTGCCAGCGACAAGGCACCGCTCAAGTACGCGCCATTCACCTTTGCCTACAACGGCTTTCGCTACACCGAAAACAGCCAGTTGGGCCTCGGCCTGAGCCTGGTGGCGGGTACGCGTAGCCTTCTGGGCTATGGCAGCACCGACGAAGAATTCGACTACAAGCGCTATCGCGCCAGCCCCTCCTTCGCCGTGCTCAAGGGCGACGGTAATTACACCTTCACCTTCGCCAATGATTGGCAAACCGCCTCCAAGGCCGCTTTCCAACTGGCCTCCGGGCCGCTGGTTTCCAACGAACAATTCTCCGCCGGCGGCGCCACCTCGGTACGCGGCTATCTGGCTGCCGAGCGCACCGGGGACGACGGCTACTTGCTGTCCCAGGAGCTGCGCACTCCGTCGCTGGCCAAGTTTCTCGGCAGCTATGTCCAGGAGTGGCGCTTCTATGCCTTCGCCGAAGGCGCGCAGTTGTACCTGCGCGACGAACTGCCCGATCAGGAAGCCGATTACAGCCTCGCCAGCGTCGGCCTCGGCACCCGCGCGAGCCTGAGCAAATGGCTGTCCGGCAGCCTCGACTGGGGCTATCCGCTGCTCGAAGGGCCGAACACCTCGAAACAGGAATCGCGCCTGCACTTCAACCTGCAAGCGACGTTTTGAACCCAGGAGTCATGTCCATGCAACGCTTACTGTTATCCCTGTTTATCTGCCTGGGGCTGGTGCTTCCGGCGACCGCCAACGCCTGGTGGCAGGACGACTGGCACTATCGCAAACAGATTTCGGTGGACACCACGCCCCAGGGCGCCGCCATCGCCCAGGCCCTGGGACGCACCGCGTTGCTGGTGCGCCTGCACACCGGCAACTTCACCTTCGACGGCGTCAAGGACGACGGCTCGGACCTGCGCTTCGTCAGTGCCGACGACAAGACCGTGCTCAACCACCAGATTGAAAGCTTCGATCCGCTGATGGGCATGGCGCTGATCTGGGTCGATGTGCCGAGCGTGGAGGGCGGTCAGCGTCAGGACCTGTGGATGTATTACGGCAACCAGAAGGCGCCGGCCACCGGCAGCGGCCAGTTGACCTTCGACCCGGATTACACCGCGCTGTACCACTTCGACGGCGCCACCGGCGTACCGCCCAAGGACACCACGGCCTATGGCAACAATGCCCAGGGCGCGACCGGCACCAGCATCGACGGCGTGATCGGGCATGCCTTGCAGTTCAACGGCCAGCCGCTGCTGTTGCCCGCCAGCCCTTCGTTGCAACACAGTGCCGGCGCGGCATTCACCTTCAGCACCTGGCTGCGCCAGGACCAGGCCAGCGGCGAGCAGATCGTCCTGGCCCGTCGCGAAGCCGCCACCAGTCTGTTGGTGGGCGTAAACCAGGGTGTGCCGTTCGTGGCGATCAATGACCAGCGCGCGGTCTCGACCCAACCGCTGAATCCCGGCCAATGGCAGCACTTGGCGTTGACCGCCTCGGGCGACCGGGTCGTGCTGTATGTCAATGGACGTGAAGCCGCCAGCCTGGCGCTGGCGATGCCGGCGTTCAATGCGCCGATTGCCTTGGGTGCTGACGTTTCCGCCGGTGCTTTCGCGCCTTTCAGCGGGGCCATGGACGAAGCGCGGTTGTCCAAGGTCGCCCGCCCGGCGCCGTTGCTATTGGCCGACGCCAATGCCCAGGGCGCCGAATCGAAACTGGTGGCCTACGGGGTCGATGAAGAACAGTCCGGCTTCGGTTTCGGCAGCCTGGGTTTCCTGCTCAAGGCCGTGCCGCTGGACGCTTGGGTGATCATTGGAGTGCTGGTGCTGATGATGTTCCAGTCGTGGATCATCATGATCCGCAAGAACCGCATGGTCAGCCGTCTCAGCGCGGCCAACGAAGCGTTTCGCGAGCAGTTCGCCAGGATCGGCACGCGCCTGGAAATGTTCGCCGACGACCAGGACCTCGCCCAGCGCCTGCAACACTCGTCGCTGTGGCGCCTGTACCTGGTGGCCGTCAAGGAAATCCGCACCCGTCGTGAGCAGGGCGCTGATACCTCGTCGGTGTCCGCCGCCACCATCGAGGCGATCCGCTGCTCCATGGACGGCGTGCGCACCCGGGAAAACCAGCAACTGAGTTCGAAGCTCTCGACCCTGTCCAACGCCATTGCCGGCGGCCCCTACATTGGTCTGCTCGGCACGGTATTGGGGATCATGGTGGTATTCCTCGGCACGGCGATGGCCGGTGACGTCAACATCAACGCCATTGCCCCGGGCATGGCCGCAGCCTTGCTCGCTACCGCCATGGGCCTGTTCGTCGCGATTCCTGCGCTGTTTGGCTACAACCGCCTGATCACCCGCAACAAGGAAGTCAGCGCCGACATGCGGGTTTTCGTCGACGAGTTCATCACGCGCCTGGCGGAAATGCACGGCGAAGGCCAGTCCGGTGAAGCGGCGCAGCGCCGCAACCATCACGCCCAATCGTCCGTACCGGCCTGAGGAAATCGCCATGGCTAGCGTAAACGCTTCACACGATGACGACGATGACGCGGCGGTCGACAGCATCAACATCACGCCGCTGGTGGACGTGCTCATGGTGGTGCTGGTGATGTTCATCCTCACCGCCACGGCCCAGGTGTCGGGGATCCAGATCAACCTGCCCAAGGCCAGCGCCTCGGTGTCGTTGTCCGAGGCCAAGACCAAGGCGATTTCGGTGAACGATGGCGGGCAGGTGTTCCTCGATGCCTATCCGGTGACCCTGGCCGAGCTGGAAGAGCGCCTGCGCATCGAGAAGGCGCAGAGCCCGGACTTTCCGGTGATCGTGCGCGGCGACGCCACGGTGCAGTACCAGAAAGTCATCGAAGTGCTGGATCTGTTGCGGCGTCTGGAACTGTCCCAGGTCGGTCTCGTCACCGGCAAACCGAGCCAGGGCTGATCATGACCGCCAGACTTCCCATCGATCCGCCTCCCGTGAAGCCCTCGCCGTTGCGCCTGCTCAAGTGGGCCGCCGGCCTGCTGCTCGGCGCCGTGGCGGCCTGGCTGCTGTGGCAGTGGGCCAACGACATGAGTGGCGTGCGCCGCGAAGCACCGAAGGTGCCGACCATCATCCCGCTGCCGCCTCCGCCCCCACCACCGCCGGAGAAACCCAAGGAGCCGGAGCCCCAGGTCGAGGAAAAGGTGGTCGAGCCAGAGCCGACCCCGGAACCCGAAGAGGTCAAGCCCGAGGAAGAGGCGCCGCCATCGCCGGTCGATGACCTGGCGAACCCGATGCAAATGGACGGCGATGCCCAGTCCGGCAACGACGCCTTCAACATCGGCGCCGGCAAGGGCGGCGGCATGGCCGGGGCAGGGGGCGGACGCCTGGGCAATGGCACCTACAGCCAGTTTTTGGCGTTCACCTTCCAGCGCTTGCTGCGAGAAAACCCCGACCTGCGCAGCCTGGCGTTCTCGCTGCAGGCCGATGTCTGGCTCAGTGCCGCGGGCGAAATCACCCGGGTCGAGCTGGTCAAGTCCAGCGGCAACCCGCAAGTCGATGAACAGGTGATTTCCGCGCTGCGTGCGGCGCCCCATTTGAGTGAACGGCCACCGGCCTCCCTGACTTTGCCCGTGCGCCTGTCCTTGCAAGGGCGCCGACCGGGTTAATCGAATTTTTAGAAAGTTTGCCAACAGGAGTTGTGTGCAGATGATTTCCAATGTGAATCGATTGTCGTGGGCGATCGGCCTGGTGGTCCTGAGCCTGGCCGGGCACGCGGTCGCCGCCCCGGCGCCTTCGGAAAACGCCACGATCAATCTGATCCGCCTGCTGGTGCAGCAGGGCGTGTTGAAGCAGGACCAGGCCGATGGCTTGATCGCCCAGGCCGAACGCGAAGCCGTGCAGGCCCGCCAGGCGGCCACGGCGGTTGCCGCAGCGCCGGCCGGTGCGCCAGGGGACGTGCGGGTGCAATACGTGCCGAACATTGTGCGTGAGCAGATCCGCGACCAGGTCAAGGCCGAAGTCATGGCCACTGCCAAGCAGGAAAACTGGGCCCAGCCCAACACCTTCCCGGATTGGGTTTCGCGTATCAGCTTCGATGGCGATATTCGCCTGCGGGATGAGTCGCGCTATTACTCGGGTACCAATAGCAACGAAATCGTCGACTTCGCCCGGCTCAATGATAAAGGCCCCTACGACGTCAACCCCAACAGCAGCTCCAGCCTGCCGCCGTTGCTCAACACCCGCGAAGACCGGGAAAACCTGTTCCGCCTGCGCGCACGCCTGGGCATGAAGGCCGTGATCGCCCCGCAATGGACCGCGGGCATTCGCATCGGCACCGGCTCGGACAACAACCCGGTGTCCACCACCCAGGCCCTCGGTGGCGGTTTCGGCAAGAAAGACATCTGGCTCGACCAGGGCTACCTGACCTGGAAGCCATCGGACGAACTGACCCTGACCGGCGGGCGTTTCGCCAACCCGTTTTTCTCCACCGACCTGTTGTATTCCGGTGACCTGAACTTCGATGGCGTGGCGGCGAATTTCAACCACAAGCTCAATCAGGACTGGGGCGTCTTCGGCACCGTCGGCGCGTTCCCGGTGGAGTACACCAACGACACCAGCACCAGCAACGGCAGCGACAAGGAAGAGAGCGATAACAAGTGGTTGTACGGTGCGCAACTGGGGGCCAACTGGGCGATCAACGACAGCAACCGGATCAAGGGGGCCTTGGCCTATTACCGCTTCGATGACATCGAAGGCCAGCGCTCTTCGCCGTGCCAGCCTTGGGCCGGTGATCCAGGCTGCGACAGCGACGGATCGCGGGTGGCGTTCATGCAGAAGGGCAACACCGTGTTCCTGCTACGCGACATCACGCCCAACCCCCTCAATCCTTCCACCACGCCGCAGCCGCAATACGTCGGCCTGGCCTCGGAATTCAACCTGCTGGACCTGAACCTTGCCTGGGACACCGATCTGCCCGAAGACCTGAAGCTGCGCAGCCAGGCCCACTACGTCCACAACCTGGGCTATGACGAGGGCGAGATGCGCAAGCGCTCCGCCGGGCAGTTCGCCAACAACCTGGACAGTGATGGCGAGGTGGAAAGCGGCGCCAACGCCTGGATGCTCCAGTTCACTCTCGGCAACTCGCTGGAACTCAAGCGCGAGGGCGACTGGAACCTGTTCGCTGGCTACAAGTACATCCAACCGGACGCCTTGCCGGACGGTTTCAACGATTCGTCATTCCATCTGGGTGGCACCAACGCCAAGGGTTATTTCCTGGGCGGCAACTATGGCCTGGCGAGCAACGTCTTCGCCACCGGTCGCTGGTTGAGTTCCGAAGCGGTGTACGGCGCGCCGTACGACATCGATGTCTTGCAGCTTGAAATCAACACGCGCTTCTAAGCGCAGGGAGGCCTCATGAAAAGGCGAGCCAAATACCCATGCCCGGCCGCGTTGCTGGTGCTGGGCCTGCTGCTCAGTGGCGTGGCTCACGGCGAAGGCCTGGAAGAGCGGCTGCGGGCACAACTGCGCAGCACCACCGCCCAGTTGCAAGCCCTGCAAAGCGAACAGGCCCAGGCCAGCGCCGCCCGGCAGGCTGCGGAGAGCCAGGCCAAGGAGGCCCAGGCGCAGATCAAGCAATTGACTGCGCAATTGAACAAGGCCCAGGCCCTGAACGAACAACTGGCCGGGCAGCAGCAAAACCTGCAAAGCCAGGCCCAGGCCCAGGTGGCTGCCAGCAACGAACAGGTCGGCAAATTCAAGAAAGCCTATGAAGAACTGCTGGCCCTGGCCCGTGGCAAAGAGACCGAGCGGGCTCGCCTGGAGGGACAATTGAGCGAGCGTGACACACAAGTGCAGCAATGTTCGGTCAAGAATCAGCAAATGTACGAAGTCGCCAAGACGCTGCTGCATGCCTACGAAACCATTGATGTGACCGACATCATGAAGATCCGCCAGCCGTTCGCGGCCAAGGCCCGGGTGCGTTTCGAGGAGCTGGCCCAAGGCTTTGGCGATGATCTCTACAAGAACCGTTTCGATGCGCCCCAGGCCTCGATCACTCACTGAACAGAACAAGGAAGAATCGCGCATGACCTCAATGATTGAATACGTCGGTGCCAAATCCCTGACCGAGTTGTTGCAGGCCGCTGGCTATCGGGTCAACGAAACCGAGCAGAACGGCATCGTGCAACTGCTCAGCGCCAGCCAGGGCATCGGCTTTGCCGTGCGCTTGGGCAATCCTGCGCCGACAGCAGGCGAATACCTGGACTTCACCTTCAGCTGTGCCTTGCGGGTACAGGGCGAGTTGCCGGCTGGATTGGCAGAGCAATGGAACGCCTCGCGCCGCTTTGCCCGGTTGTCGTTGCAGGGCGGATTCCTGGTGATGGAAATGGACGTGGTGGTGGCGGCAGGTGTGAGTGCCGATCATTTGCGCAGCCATCTGGAGCTGTGGGATCGCCTGTTGCAGGAGTTCATTGTCTACCTGCGTGAGTACAGCCAGAACGCGGCGCGCCTGCAGACCCCGGCCGAGCCCACCGAGGCGCCCTTGGAAGAGGCCGTCGCATCGTGAAAAAGCCGACCTTCGTCATCAGCGCCGCAGCGCTGGGGCTGATCGCCGTGGCACTGGTGCTTGGCCTGCGGCCGGGCAGCGATCCGGTCGCCGCCGTGCAGACCGCCAGTGTTGTCTCGGTCGACTCGCCGAGTTTGGCCCGATTGGGCAACCAGCAGGTCAGCCCCGATGAACTCAAGGCGTTGCTGGCCGCACTGGCCCCCGAGGTTCGTCAGCAAATGCGTGGCAATCGGGCCGCGCTGGAAGGCTGGATCCGTGCCCGCCTGGCGGAAAAAGCCGTGTTGGAGCAAGCCGATGCCCAGGGCTGGCGCCAGCGTCCGGAGGTGGAGCGCCAGACGCGAGCGGCGGCCGAGCAGATTGTGTTTCGCGACTACTTGCAGTCGGTCAGCCAGGTACCGGCCGGCTATCCCAGTGAAGAAGAGTTGAAGCAGGCTTACGACGCCGGGAAAGCCAACTGGACTGCGCCGGCGTTGTACCGCGTCAGCCAGATTTTCCTGGCCGCGACCGAGCCGCAAACGGTGGAAGCGGTGCGCCGGCAAGCGTTGGAACTGAGTAAAAAGGCCCAGGCCTCGCCCGCCGAGTTCTCCACCCTGGCCAGCCGTTTTTCCCAGGATCGCACCAGTGCCGAGCGGGGCGGCGACAGTGGTTTCCAGCCATTGCAGCAACTCGTCCCGCCGGTGCGTGAGGCCGTGGCGCGCTTGAAGGTCGGTGCGGTGTCCGACCCGGTGCAGAGCGCGGCGGGCTTTCATGTCATCAAACTCACCGAACAACAACCGCCCCGGGGAGCGACCCTGGACGAAGTCCGCGAACGCCTGACCCAGGCCCTGCGCGCCCAACGCCAGGAGCAGATCGCCAAGGCGTACCTGGACGGCATGCTCGACACGGCTACGTTGAGCATCGATGGCGCGCAGTTGAGCAAGGTGCTGGAGGAGGGGCTCTGACCTCGACGATCTTTGGATGTGAACACCTTTGTGAGGTGAACATCTTTTGTGGCGAGGGGATTTATCTGTGGGAGCAAAGCTTGCTCGCGATGCAAACGCCTCGGTTCCAGGGAGACCGCGTCATCTTCATCGCGGGCAAGCCTTGCTCCCACAGATACCCCCTCGCCACAGGGAGCCGCGCTGTATCTGGAACGTCGCGCAGCTCCACCGTATTCGTACAACCGACAGGGAGTCACCCATGACCTTCATCGAGCCCGCAGGACGCCAGGCTGTCACCGCATACCGCACACCGTTGCATGCCCCCGACCCCTGGTTGGCAATGGCCAGTGGTATCGAGCCGCAGGTGGCGCAGTGTTTCCTGGTCAGTGCCCGTTGCGGCTGCTTCATGCAAGCGGCCCGCAGTCTCAACGTCAAGGCGACCTGGCTGCGCAAGCAGTTGGCGCAGTTGGAGACGCGCTTGCAGCGCTCGTTGTTCAGCTTCCAGGGTAGCGCCTTGACCCTCAGCCGCGAAGGCCGGCAGTTGCAGGCGCGCTTGATCGCCCTGGCTCACGAAAGCGCGCCGCCACTGAACGATCAGCCCTTGATTCGCCTGGCCGTGGCCGAGTCGATTCTGCATGACATCCTGGGGCGCGACTTGATTTCGTTGCTGCGGCGCAACGCCAGCGTGCGATTGCAGATCATCACCCTGGACAGTGAACTGGCGTTGCAAGCCGTCAGCGCCGATCTGGTGCTCTGGTTGAGCGATACCCATGGGGCGGCGCCAGGGCCGAGCTTCGCCACGTTGCCAGCGGATCGACTGGCGCGGCTGGACTATGTGCCACACATCGCCAAGCGCTACTCACGAGCGGCCACGCGCCCGGATTGCCTGGACGACCTGAATGATTACATGCTGGTGCAATGGCAGGCGGACCGACACGTGGACTGCTTCGCCCCGTGGAACGCCTTGATAGAACAACGCCGTGCCGGTGTGGTGCAGGTGCAATCCTACGAACTGATGCTGGAAATGATTCGCTGCAGCGCCTGCATCGGTCTCTTGCCGCAGTACATGAGCCGCTTCGATCGAGGCCTGGTGGCGTTGCCGGAAATATTCGGCCTGTCGATGCAGCGGCACTTGTGGATGGCCGTCAATACTCAGACCGAAGACTCGCCGGAGGTGCAGATGCTGCGTGAATTGATCCAGCACACGCTGGATGAGCGTCGGGATTGGTTCCAGGCATAACCGAAACTGAGTGTAGCCCCCTGTGGGAGCTTGCCTCGCAACCACCCCAGGGCTTTTGTTGGGGGCAGGTTTCCCCACAGCTTGACGCGGCTTATAGTGCTCGGCCTTGTCGCGCCTCCAGGAAGGAGCCCCCATGTCCGAGTCTTCGATCACCCTCGAACGCTTCACCGAAGCCCACATCGCCGGAGTCACCGCGCTCTACAACGACCCGGCGGTGATGCGCCAGGTGCTGCAGATGCGACTATGCCGTGCGTGACGGGCGCTGGGTGGACACCCTGGCCATGGCGCGGCTGCGTTGAGGGATTGGCTACTCGGGCAAACGGGCTTTTGCGTACGCCGGCCTCTTGAACCTGTCATCATCCAGCTCCGCAGCATGCCTTAATAGAGGAACAGCCCATGGACGATATACGGCAATTGGGCGAGATGCTTCGTCACTACGCAGACAGCGAAGCGCACAAAAAACAACAGCACCAGGCCCAGTCATTGGTGTGGTCAGAACAGATCAAGGCTTTGTACGAACAAATCGGGCAATGGTTGGCGCCAGTCCTGGCACCCGACCTGTTGACGTTGAATCGTGAGAGCTATGTGGCTCACGGGCCGAGCGTTCCGGTAGAGACGTCCGGTTTCAAGACTGAAAAACTGACCTTGACCATTACCGGTAAACCGGTGGAGTTCGTGCCGGATGTGATGGGCGTGGGTGGGCTGGTTTCCTTGTCGATCATGGGGCTGGCCTCGACCCGCCATGGGAGCATTTCCTTGGTTTGCCAGCCACCATCGGTGCAATGGCAATGGCGGCGGACCAATGGATTGAAAGACCCCGACACGTTCGCTTTCGACGCAGACTTTCTCGCACAACAATTACAAAGCCTGATACCGCGCGATCGAGGCTGACGGTGTGTGGCGAGGAACCTCATCGTCATCGACCTTCTTCCAGGGCAGGCAAAAAATGGCTCATTGGCTATACCTGTAGTTCCGGCCCCGCCTCGTGTGGCTTACAGGAGTGACAGCATGAAGTTTTCGTCGATGATCGGCACTGTTTGCATTGCCTCGCTCGCTTTGGCGGGTTGCTCTAGCAAAGTTACCCAGCCGGATGAGTATTCCGGGTTCCTGGGCGATTACAGCCGGCTCAAGGAAGAAAAGTCGCCGTCGGGGGCCGAGGTCATGCGTTGGGTCGATCCGAAGATTGATCCGGGCAAGTACACCCACCTCTATATCGAGCCGACGCAGCTTTATCCCAAGCCGCAGCCGACCGTGAAGATCCCCGCGGCCACGCTGTACGGCATCACCGCCTATTACGATCAGGCCCTGAAGCGCGAAGCGGGGAAATCCTTGCCCCTGGCGACCAGTCCAGGGCCGGGTGTATTGGTGATGCGGGCGGCCATCACGGCTGTCGGCAGCAAGACCGAAGGCTTGAAACCTTATGAGGTGATCCCGATTGCGCTGGTGGCGGCCGCTGTCAGCACTGCCAGTGGCATTCGCGACCAGGAAACCACTCTGGGTACCGAAGCGGTTTTTATCGACGGTGGCAACAACGCGGTGGTCGCCCAGGTGGTGCGCAAAGGGACGGGCAAACCGTTGTCCAACGAGTCCCAGGTCATGAAGCCCGAGGACGTCAAAGGGGTCATCGATGGCTGGGCGTCGGATTTGCATCAGTCGTTCCTGAAGCTCAAGGCTAAATAGCCACGGATGTCTGCAGTGGGCGCTGGTGACGTCATGTCTTTTTATGTCCGGGCATAGGTCGCAGCTCCATTTCATGGTTAACTCCGGCCTTCACCTTTTTCAAACCTGTCAGAAGGAATCCGTTCATGGCTACAGTCACCCTCAAAGGCAACCCAGTCCAAGTCAACGGCCAATTGCCACAAGCCGGTTCCAAGGCACCAGCCTTTTCCCTGGTGGCCGGCAATCTGTCCGACGTTTCCCTGGCGAGCTTTGCCGGCAAGCGCAAAGTGCTGAACATTTTCCCTAGCGTCGACACCCCGACCTGCGCCACCTCCGTGCGCAAGTTCAACGCCCAGGCCAATGAGCTGAACAACACCGTGGTGCTGTGCATCTCTGCCGACCTGCCGTTCGCCCAGGCACGTTTCTGCGGCGCCGAAGGCCTGGAAAACGTCCAGAACCTGTCGACGCTGCGCGGTGCCGAATTCATCCGCAACTACGGCGTGGAAATTGCCGATGGCCCGCTCAAAGGCCTGACCGCCCGTGCCGTGGTGGTGCTGGACGAAAATGACACCGTGCTGCACAGCGAACTGGTCAAGGAAATCGCTGAAGAGCCGAACTATGACGCGGCCCTGGCTGTTCTGAAATAAGCGGAATGAAATAAGGTCTTTATTACAATTGTTAACGGCCTGGCCCTGTCCAGGCCGTTTTCTTTTGTGCTTCAAGCTCTTAGCCGACGATTCATCAGGTAAGCCCAACGTAAATTGCCGGTAAAGGCGCTTTGCTAAACACCCGCCAGTGCTTATCGTTCAGCCTCCTGTAAAAGAAGTCCACGCGCCCAATGGTTGATCACTCCATGCAATCCTCTGTATCCCGCAATTCCCGTCGCTGGCTGTTCGGCCTGTTCATCGTATTGGTCGTCGCGGCGCTGGCCTGGAAGTTCTGGCCCGGTGGCCCGGCCCAGAAACCAGGAGCAGGGGAGAAGGCCGCGGCGGGGCACGTGGGGCGCTCCGGTGGCATGCGGCCAGGGTTCGGTGGCGCGACGGGGCCGATCCCGGTTCGGGTGGCGCCGGTGGTGAGCGGGGATTTCCCGCTGTACTTCAAGGCGCTGGGCACGGTCACGGCCCTCAATACCATCAACGTGCGCAGCCGCGTGGGTGGCGAACTGGTCAAGATCGCCTTTGAAGAGGGACAAATGGTCAAGGCCGGGGACTTGCTGGCCGAGATCGACCCACGTCCGTACCAGAACGCCTTGCTCCAGGCCGAAGGCACGCTGTTGCAGAACCAGGCCCAGTTGAAAAATGCCCAGGTAGACCTTGAGCGGTATCGCGGCCTGTACGCCGAAGACAGTATTGCCAAGCAGACCCTCGACACCGCCGCGGCGCTGGTAGGCCAGTACCAGGGCACGGTCAAGACCAACCAGGCGGCGGTCAACGACGCCAAGCTAAACCTGGAATTCACCAGGATCCGCGCGCCGATCACCGGTCGCGTAGGCTTGCGGCAACTGGACATCGGCAACCTGGTGGCGGCCAACGACACCACGGCCCTGGCGGTCATCACCCAGACCCAACCCATCAGCGTCGTGTTCACCTTGCCGGAGAACAATCTCGACACGGTGCTCGCCCGTTACCGCAGCGGGGCGAAACTGCCCGTCGAAGCCTGGGACCGCGGCGACGTGAAGCTCCAGGCCAGCGGCGTGCTGCAAAGCCTGGACAACCAGATCGATGTCACCACCGGTACCTTGAAGTTCAAGGCTCGCTACGAGAACCGCGACCAGTCGCTGTTCCCCAACCAATTCGTCAATGTGCGCCTGCTGGCCGATACCCTCAAAGGCGTGACCCTGGCGCCGACGGCGGCCATCCAGTTCGGTACCAATGGCACCTTCGTCTATGCCTTGGAGGGCGACAAGAAGGTCACCATCAAGAAATTGAAGATTGGCGCCAGCGACGGTGCGAACACCGTGGTCACCGAAGGCCTGGCCGCCGGCGACCGGGTGGTGCTCGAAGGCACCGATCGCTTGAAGGAAGGCAGTGAAGTGGAAGTGGTCAGTGACAGCCAGGAAGTGCCCACCACGCCGACCGAGCACCTGCAGGGCAAGTCCGCAGCGGCACCCACTGAGCCGGCCACGGCCGACAAGGCGAAAAAGGGCGGCGCATGAATCTCTCGCGGCTGTTCATCCTTCGCCCGGTCGCCACCACCCTGAGCATGCTGGCGATCATCCTGGCCGGCCTGATCGCCTATCGGCTGCTACCGGTGTCGGCATTGCCCCAGGTCGATTATCCGACCATCCGTGTGATGACCTTGTACCCGGGCGCCAGTCCCGATGTGATGACCAGCGCGGTCACCGCGCCCCTGGAACGGCAGTTCGGGCAGATGCCGGGCCTGACGCAAATGGCCTCCACCAGTTCCGGTGGCGCGTCGGTGATTACCCTGCGCTTCAACCTCGACATCAACATGGACGTCGCCGAGCAGCAGGTGCAGGCTGCGATCAACGCCGCCACCAACCTGCTGCCCAAGGACCTGCCGGCACCGCCGGTGTACAACAAGGTCAACCCGGCCGATACCCCGGTGCTGACCCTGGCGATCACCTCCAAGACCATGCTGCTGCCCAAGCTCAATGACTTGGTGGACACCCGCATGGCGCAGAAAATCGCCCAGATCAGTGGGGTCGGCATGGTCACCATCGCCGGTGGCCAGCGCCAGGCCGTGCGAATCAAGGTCAATCCCGAGGCCCTGGCGGCCAACGGCCTGAACCTGGCGGATGTGCGCACGCTGATCGGTGCTTCCAACGTCAACCAGCCCAAGGGCAACTTCGACGGCCCGACCCGGGTCTCGATGCTCGACGCCAACGACCAGTTGACCTCGCCCAAGGACTACGCCGAACTGATCCTGGCCTACGCCAACGGCGCGCCGTTGCGGCTCAAGGATGTGGCACAGATCGTCGACGGCGCCGAAAACGAACGACTCGCCGCCTGGGCCAATGAAAACCAGGCCGTGCTGCTGAACATCCAGCGCCAGCCGGGGGCCAATGTCATCGAGGTCGTGGACCGGATCAAGGCCCTGCTGCCGAGCATCACCGACAACCTGCCGGCCGGCCTGGATGTCACCGTGCTGACCGACCGCACCCAGACCATCCGCGCTTCGGTCACCGACGTGCAGCATGAGTTGCTGATCGCCATCGCCCTGGTGGTCATGGTGACGTTCCTGTTCCTGCGCCGGGTCAGTGCCACGATCATTCCGTCGGTGGCTGTGCCGCTGTCGCTGATCGGCACCTTTGGCGTGATGTACCTGGCCGGTTTTTCCATCAACAACCTGACCCTGATGGCCCTGACCATCGCCACCGGTTTCGTGGTGGACGATGCCATCGTGATGCTGGAGAACATCGCCCGCTTCATCGAAGAGGGCGACAGCCCGTTGCAGGCCGCGCTCAAGGGCGCGAAGCAGATCGGTTTCACGCTGATTTCCCTGACCCTGTCGCTGATCGCCGTGCTGATCCCGCTGTTGTTCATGGCCGATGTGGTGGGGCGCTTGTTCCGCGAGTTTGCCATCACGCTGGCGGTGGCGATCCTGATTTCCCTGGTGGTGTCCCTGACCCTGACGCCGATGATGTGCGCCCGCTTGCTCAAGCGCGAGCCCAAGGCAGAAGAGCAGGGCCGTTTCTATCGCGCCAGCGGTGCCTGGATCGACTGGCTGATTGCCGCCTACGGCCGCAAGTTGCAGTGGGTGCTCAGGCATCAGCCACTGACCCTGCTGGTGGCGGTGGCTAGCCTGGTGCTGACGGTGGTGCTGTACCTGGCCGTGCCCAAGGGCTTCTTTCCGGTGCAGGACACCGGCGTGATCCAGGGCATTTCCGAGGCGCCGCAATCGATATCCTTTGCCGCCATGAGCGAGCGCCAGCAGCAACTGGCGAAAGTGATCCTCGCCGACCCGGCGGTGGAGAGCCTGTCGTCCTATATCGGTGTGGACGGCGACAATGCCACGCTCAACAGCGGCCGCCTGCTGATCAACCTCAAGCCCCACAGTGAACGGGACGACAGCGCCAGCGAGATCATTGCCCGCTTGCAACCGCAATTGGATCGCCTGGTGGGCATCCGCCTGTTCATGCAACCGGTCCAGGACCTGACCATCGAGGATCGGGTCAGTCGTACCCAGTACCAGTTCAGCCTGTCATCGCCGGACGCCGAATTGCTCAGCCTCTGGAGCGGTCGGCTGGTCGAGGCCCTGGCCCGGCAGCCGGAACTGACCGATGTGGCCAGCGACCTGCAGGACAAGGGCTTGCAGGTTTACCTGGTGATCGACCGCGACGCGGCTTCACGCCTGGGCGTCTCGGTGTCGAACATCACCGATGCGTTGTATGACGCCTTCGGCCAGCGGCAGATTTCCACCATCTACACCCAGGCCAGCCAGTACCGAGTGGTGCTGCAAGCCCAGGCCGGAGAGCGGATCGGACCGCAGGCGCTGGACCAGATTCACGTCAAGACCACCGATGGCGGGCAGGTGCGGTTGTCGAGCCTGGCCCGGGTCGAAGAACGCCAGGCGCAACTGGCGATTGCCCACATTGGCCAGTTTCCGGCAGTGATGATGTCGTTCAACCTCGCGCCGGGCGTGGCCCTGGGGCACGCGGTGGATTTGATCGAGAAGGTCCAGCACGACATCGGCATGCCGTTGGGCGTGCAGACCGAGTTCCAGGGCGCGGCCCAGGCGTTCCAGGCGTCGTTGTCGAGTACCCTGCTGCTGATCCTGGCGGCGGTGGTGACCATGTACATCGTCCTGGGCGTGCTGTACGAAAGCTACATCCACCCGATCACCATTCTTTCCACGCTGCCCTCGGCGGCCATTGGCGCCTTGCTGGCGTTGATCCTCAGTGGCAATGACCTGGGCATGATCGCGATCATCGGCATCATCCTGTTGATCGGCATCGTCAAGAAGAACGCGATCATGATGATCGACTTCGCCCTCGACGCCGAGCGTAACCAGGGCATGGACCCGCAGACGGCGATCTACCAGGCGGCGTTGCTGCGCTTCCGTCCGATCCTGATGACCACTCTGGCGGCCCTGTTCGGTGCGATACCGCTGATGTTCGCCACCGGTTCCGGTGCCGAACTGCGCCAGCCCCTGGGTTTGGTGATGGTGGGTGGGTTGTTGGTGAGCCAGGTATTGACGTTGTTCACCACGCCGGTGATCTACCTGTACTTCGATCGGCTGGGGCGCCGTTTCGCCAGACCGGATGGGAAAGAGGTGCGGGTATGACGGCGGCGCCCGGCATCCCGGAGCTTGAGCGCTTTTTGTGGCGAGGGGGGATTTATCCCCGTTGGGCTGCGTAGCAGCCCCTTTGGTGAGTGCTGCGCACTCAAGCGGGGATAAATCCCCCCTCGCCACAACAGCCTAGCCGTCTCTTGTATCCAGCGGCTTGAAGCCAGGAGCGGTGGCCGATGAACTTGTCCGGCCCATTCATCAAGCGCCCGGTGGCGACCATGCTCCTGAGCTTCGCCATCATGCTCCTCGGAGGCGTGTGCTTCGGCCTGCTGCCGGTTTCACCGCTGCCGCAGATGGATTTTCCGGTGATTGTGGTCCAGGCCAACTTGCCCGGGGCCAGCCCCGAAGTGATGGCTTCCACAGTGGCGACCCCGCTGGAGCGTTCCTTCGGCGCCATCGCCGGGGTCAATACCATGAGCAGCCGTTCCAGCCAGGGCTCGACCCGGGTGATCCTGCAATTCGACCTGGACCGTGACATCAACGGTGCTGCCCGGGAGGTACAGGCAGCGATCAATGCTTCGCGCAACCTGTTGCCCAGTGGCATGCGCAGTATGCCGACCTATAAGAAGGTCAACCCGTCCCAGGCACCGATCATGGTGCTGTCGCTGACCTCGGATGTATTGGAAAAAGGCCAGCTCTATGACCTGGCGTCCACCATCCTGTCCCAGAGCCTGTCCCAGGTGTCAGGTGTCGGCGAGGTGCAGATTGGCGGCAGCTCGTTGCCGGCGGTGCGCATCGAGCTGGAGCCCCAGTTGCTCAATCAGTACGGCGTGGCCCTGGACGATGTGCGCACCGCCATCGCCGACAGCAACGTACGCCGGCCCAAGGGCTCGGTGGAGGACGACCGGCGCATGTGGCAGGTCCAGGCCAACGATCAGTTGGAAAAGGCCAAGGACTACGAAACGCTGGTCATCCGCTACCAGGACGGCTCGGTGCTGCGGCTCAAGGACGTGGCCAAAGTCACCGACAGCGTCGAGGATCGCTACAACAGCGGTTTCTTCAACGACGATGCCGCCGTGCTGCTGGTGATCAATCGCCAGGCCGGGGCCAACATCATCGAGACGGTCAACGAGATCAAGGCACAATTGCCGGCCTTGCAGGCCGTGCTGCCGGCCAGCGTCAAGCTGAACCTGGCCATGGACCGCTCGCCAGTGATCAAGGCCACCCTGCATGAAGCGGAAATGACCCTGCTGATCGCCGTCGCCCTGGTGGTGCTGGTGGTGTTCCTGTTCCTCGGCAACTTCCGCGCCTCACTGATCCCGACCCTGGCCGTGCCGGTGTCGCTGGTGGGCACGTTTGCGGTGATGTACCTGTACGGTTTCTCCCTGAACAACCTGTCGTTGATGGCGTTGATCCTGGCGACCGGGCTGGTGGTGGACGATGCCATCGTGGTGCTGGAGAACATTTCCCGGCACATCGACGAAGGCGTGCCGCCGATGAAGGCCGCCTATCGGGGCGCCGAGGAAGTGGGCTTTACCCTGTTGTCGATGAACGTCTCGCTGGTGGCGGTGTTCCTGTCGATCCTGTTCATGGGCGGGATCATCGAGAGCCTGTTCCGCGAATTCTCCATCACCCTGGCGGCGTCCATAGTGGTTTCGCTGGTGGTCTCGCTGACCCTCACGCCGATGCTCTGTGCTCGCTGGCTCAAGCCCCACGTGCCGGGACAGGAAAACCGCCTGCAACGCTGGAGCCAGCGCCTCAATGAGCGGATGGTCCGTGGTTACGCCACCAGCCTGGACTGGGTGCTGCGCCATCGACGCCTGACCCTGCTGAGCCTGCTGGTGACCATCGGCGTGAACGTCGTTTTGTACGTGGTGGTGCCGAAAACTTTCATGCCACAGCAGGACACTGGGCAACTGATCGGTTTCGTGCGGGGCGACGATGGGCTGTCGTTCAACGTGATGCAGCCGAAGATGGAAATTTTCCGTCGCGCCGTGCTCAAGGACGAGGCGGTGCAGAGCGTCGCCGGTTTCATCGGTGGCAACAACGGCACCAACAACGCCTTCATGCTGGTGCGCCTCAAGCCGATCAAGGAACGCAATATTTCTGCACAAAAGGTCATCGAGCGCCTTCGTAAGGAAATGCCCAAGGTCCCCGGCGCTCAACTGATGTTGATGGCCGACCAGGACCTGCAGTTCGGTGGCGGTCGCGAGCAGACCACTTCGCAGTACTCCTATATCCTGCAAAGCGCCGACCTGGCGTCGCTGCGCACCTGGTACCCCAAGGTCGTGGCGGCCTTCAGGGCCTTGCCGGAACTGACCGCCATCGATGCCCGCGATGGCGGCGGGGCGCAACAGGTGACGCTGGTGGTGGACCGCGACCAGGCCAAGCGCCTGGGCATCGACATGGACATGGTCACCACGGTGCTCAACAACGCCTACAGCCAGCGGCAGATTTCCACCATCTATGACAGCCTCAACCAGTACCAGGTGGTGATGGAGGTCAATCCCAAGTACGCCCAGGACCCGAGTACCCTCGAACAGGTCCAGGTGATCACCGCCGACGGCGCGCGGGTGCCGCTGTCGGCCATTGCCCATTACGAGAACAGCCTGGAAGACGACCGGGTCAGCCATGAAGGCCAGTTTGCGTCCGAGGGCATTTCCTTCGACATGGCCGAAGGTGTCACGGTGGAGCAGGGCACCGCGGCCATCGAGCGGGCAATCGCCAAGCTGGGGATGCCCGAGGACGTCATTGCGAAAATGGCCGGTACCGCCGATGCGTTCGCCGCCACCCAGAAGAGCCAGCCGTTCATGATCCTCGGGGCGTTGCTGGCGGTGTATCTGGTGCTGGGGGTGCTGTATGAAAGCTACATCCATCCGTTGACCATCCTGTCCACCTTGCCATCGGCCGGGGTCGGTGCATTGCTGTCGATCTATGCACTGGGCAGCGAGTTCAGCCTTATTTCGCTGTTGGGGCTGTTCCTGCTGATCGGCGTGGTGAAGAAAAACGCCATCCTGATGATCGATCTGGCGTTGCAACTGGAACGTGCCGGGCAGACGCCGCTGGAGTCGATCCGCAGCGCTTGCCTGTTGCGGTTGCGGCCGATCCTGATGACCACGCTGGCGGCGATCCTGGGTGCCTTGCCGCTGCTGCTCGGCGCCGCCGAAGGCTCGGAAATGCGCCAGCCGCTAGGCCTGACCATCATCGGTGGGTTGGTGTTCAGCCAGGTGCTGACGCTTTACACCACGCCGGTGGTTTACCTTTATCTCGACAAGCTGCGCCATCGCTTCAATCGCTGGCGCGGCGTGCGCACTGATGCTGCCCTGGAAACTCCGCTATGACCGACCGTTCGCCTTTCAATCTTGCCGCGGCGCTGGCGACCGCCCGTGGCTCGCGGGTGCTGAGCCTGGCGCTGTGTGTGGCGATGCTCAGCGCCTGCGCCATCGGCCCGGATTACCAACGTCCCCAGGCCGCCGCCCCGGTGCAATACAAGGAGGCCCAAGGTTGGCGCCAGGCCAACCCCAGCGATGCGCTGGCCCGCGGCGCCTGGTGGGAGCTCTACGGCGATGCGCAACTCAATGGCCTGGTGGACAAGCTCAATGCGTCCAACCAGACCGTGGCCCAGGCCGACGCCCAGTACCGGCAGGCCCGGGCACTGGTGCGCAACGCCCGTGGCGCATTTTTCCCGACCGTGGACTTGACCGTTGGCAAGACGCGCTCCAGCCAGGGCACTGGTAGCAGCAGTTCGAGCCTGAGCAGTTCGTCCAGCGGCATTCGCGACACCTACAGCGCCCAGGCGGGCGTCAGTTGGGAGGCGGACGTGTGGGGCAAGTTGCGCCGGACCCTGGAAGCCGACGAGGCGAGCGCGCAAGCCAGTTTCGCCGACCTGGCGGCGATGCGCCTGAGCCAGCAATCGGAACTGGTGCAGAATTACTTGCAGTTGCGGGTGATCGATGAGCAGAAGCGCTTGTTGCAGACCACCGTCGACAACTATCAGCGCTCGCTGAAAATGACCGAAAACCAGTACCGCGCCGGGGTGTCCGGCAAGGACGCGGTGGCCCAGGCGCAAAACCAGCTCAAGACCACCCAGGGCGACCTGATCGACCTGATCTGGCAACGGGCCCAGTTCGAGAACGCCATCGCTGTGCTGATCGGCTTGCCGCCGGCCGAGTTCAGCCTGGCCGAAACCCAGGACATTCCGTCACTCCCGCAGATCCCGGTGGCATTGCCATCGCAACTGCTCGAACGCCGGCCGGACATCGCCTCGGCAGAACGCTCGGTGATGGCCGCCAACGCCAACATCGGTGTAGCGAAGGCAGCGTACTACCCGGACCTGACCCTGAGTCTCAGCGGTGGCTACAGCAGCAGTACCTACGACAATTGGGTGAGCGTGCCGAACCGCTTCTGGTCGGTAGGGCCGCAACTGGCGATGACGCTGTTCGATGGCGGCCAGCGTTCGGCAGAGGTCGACCGTACCGTCGCGGCCTACGACCAGACCGTCGCCACCTATCGCCAGACCGTGCTCGACGGCTTGCGCGAGGTGGAAAACTATATGATTCAGCTCAAGGTGCTGGAAGACGAAGCCCGCGTGCGCCAGGAAGCCCTGGACGCCGCCCGGGAATCCCTGCGCCTGACCCAGAACCAGTACAAGGCCGGGTTGATCGCCTACCTCGATGTGGTGACCGTCCAGGCCACCGCGCTGAGCAACGAACGCAGCATGCTGAGCCTGCAACAAAGTCGGCTGATTGCCAGCGTGCAGTTGATTGCGGCGTTGGGTGGTGGGTGGGATGGGCAGTTGCAGGCGGATGAATAAGCCAGGGGTGCAAGTCCCTGTGGCGAGGGGATTTATCCCCGCTGGGCTGCGCAGCAGCCCAAATACTACTGCCACTGCGGTGTGTCAGGCCGGATAAGGGGGGGCGCTTCGCACCCCAGCGGGGATAAATCCCCTCGCCACAGGTGAAGCCTTCACAGATAAATCCCCCCTTATACAGGTGCGCCTTTGCTTGGTCGCCGGTCAGTCCCGCTTTTGGCCGATGCACTGCCTACGTCCTGTCGCCATGGCTTGTTATAGTTCAGGCCTCTTTCAGTCGGTAAAGGATAACTGCCATGTCGCAATACCAAGCGTTCAACGTCGAACTTGCAGACAACATCGCCCATGTGCAGATCAATCGCCCGGAAAAGATCAATTCGATGAATGCCGCGTTCTGGAGCGAGATCATCGAGATTTTCCAATGGATCGACGACACCGACGCCGTGCGGGTAGTGGTGCTCAGCGGTGCCGGCAAGCATTTCTCCTCAGGGATCGACCTGATGATGCTGGCAGGCGTGGCCAACGAGCTGGGCAAGGACGTAGGACGCAATGCACGGTTGCTGCGGCGCAAGATCCTGCAACTGCAAGCCTCGTTCAACGCCGTGGACAATTGCCGCAAGCCGGTGCTCGCGGCCATCCAGGGTTATTGCCTGGGCGGTGCCATCGACCTGATTGCCGCGTGTGACATGCGTTATGCCGCCGAGGACGCGCAGTTTTCCATCAAGGAGATCGATATCGGCATGGCCGCCGATGTTGGCACATTGCAACGCTTGCCCCGGATCATCGGGGACGGCATGCTGCGTGAACTCGCTTATACGGGGCGCACCTTCGGTGCCGACGAAGCACGCAGCATCGGCCTGGTCAATCGTGTCTACAGTGACACCGCCAGCCTGCTCGACGGTGTGATGGGCATTGCCCGGGAAATCGCCGCCAAGTCGCCGATTGCCGTGACCGGCACCAAGGCAATGATCAGCTACATGCGCGACCATAGCATCGGCGACGGCCTGGAATACGTCGCTACCTGGAACGCCGCCATGTTGCAATCGACCGACCTGCGCGTGGCCATGGCTGCCCATATGAGCAAACAGAAACCCGAATTTCTGGATTGACTGACCATGATTTCACGCTGGACCACCGGAGTACTCGATACCGATCTTCCTGGCGGCTGGGCCGTGGCCCGTAGCCCGGAAGGCTTTCTGTTCGATGACAACGGCGCGCTGTTTCCCCGCGAATGGCTCAAGCGCCAAGACCTGTCGATCCTCGCCGAGCATGGCATTGGTCACCTGGATGGCGAGCCGGTCTACCTGTTGGAGTTGCACAGCCCGCTGGACATCCCCGGCTGCAGCTGGAAAGGCCTGCGGGCCTTCATGCTCGAGGATGACCACACACTGTACAAAGTGCTGGGCTACGCCGCACAGATCGGCACCTGGGCCCGGGAGCATCGTTTCTGTGGCAGTTGCGGCAAGCGCATGGGGCAGATTCCGTTGGAGCGGGCGATGTATTGCGATGTCTGTGATCTGCGGCATTACCCGCGGATCTCACCGAGCATGATCGTGTTGATCACCCGCGGCGATGAAGTCCTGCTGGCCCGTTCGCCGCGTTTCGTCACCGGCGTCTACAGCACCCTGGCCGGGTTTGCCGAGCCGGGCGAGTCGGCTGAGGATTGCCTGATTCGCGAGGTGCGCGAGGAGGTCAGCATCGAGGTGAAGAACATCCAGTACATGGGCAGCCAGTGCTGGCCGTTCCCCCATTCGATGATGCTGGGTTTTCACGCCGAATACGCCAGTGGCGACATCGTGCCCCAGGAAGATGAGATCGAGGACGCCCAGTGGTTCAACGTCCATGACCTGCCGCCGCTGCCGGCCTCGCGCTCCATCGCCCGTTATCTGATCGACCTCTATGTGGCGCGGCGTCTAGGCCACGCTGAACCAGTGTTGCCAGGCTAGGCGGACAGTCAAGCCCAGCACCACGGTGATGAACACCGGTCGGATGAACTTCGCGCCGCCGCTGATGGCGGTGCGAGCACCGAAGAACGCACCGACCATCACCGACAGGCCCATGCTCAGGCCGATGACCCAGTCCACCTGCCCCGAGAAGATGAACACCGACAGCGCCGCGATGTTGCTGACGAAGTTCATGCTGCGAGCCACGCCACTCGCCTTGACCAGGTCGATGGGGTAGAGCAGCAGGCTGCTGACCGTCCAGAACGCCCCCGTGCCCGGTCCAGCCACGCCGTCATAGAAACCCAGGCTGAAGCCCTGGGGCGATTGCCACGTTTTCTTGATCGGCGCGTCGCTGTCCAGTGGCGCCTTGGGCGTGCCACCGAACAAAAGGTACAGGCCGCAGGCGAAGACGATCACGGGCAGCATCTTGTTCAGCCATTCGGCAGGCAGGTAATGGGCGACGATGGCGCCGGTCAAGGCGCCCACCAACGTGCCGACGAGGGCATGGGTCCACTGGCGGGGATGGAACAGCTTGCGCTTGTAGAAGGTGAAACTGGCCGTGGCCGAGCCGAAGGTCGAACTGAGCTTGTTGGTGCCCAGGACCAGATGTGGCGGCAGGCCAGCGGTCAACAGCGCCGGCGTGGTCAACAGGCCACCGCCACCGGCGATGGCATCGATGAAACCGGCAATGAACGCGACAATGGCGAGGATAGCGAGGGTAGTGAGGTCAACACTGAGTTCGAAAGGCATGGAATGACTTATTTGGCAGGTCGCAGAAGGGCTGCGGGGAAGGCCGGTATGTTACCCATTATGGTGCACGGCTGCGACTGCCCGATCATGCCCAGCCCTTGCACGCCATGCAAAATCCGTGGCGAGGGGATTTATCCCCGTTGGGCTGCGTAGCAGCCCTGAAGCAATGAACCCAATCTTCCTGGCGCACCGAGTTGCCTGGTTTGGGGGCTGCTGCGCAGCCCAGCGGGGATAAATCCCCTCGCCACAGAGCTCGGTTACAGCCTTCAAACCACATCATCGACAATGATATGCCGCTCACCCCGCGAGCAGCGCTCGATCCGCGCTTGGACCCGGTACACCGTGCGCAGCATCTGCTCGGTGATGACGTCGTCACTCGGACCACTGCCTTGCAGGGTGCCTTGGGCGATGACCAGCACCTGATCAGCAAAGCGCAATGCCTGGTTCAGGTCGTGGATGGCGATGAATACGATGATTCCATGTTGACGGGCGAGGGCGCGCATGAAGGTCAGGACCTGGACCTGACGGTGCATGTCCAGGGCACTGGTGGGTTCATCCATCAGCAATACCTCGGGTTCGCGTACCAGCGTCTGGGCGATGGACACCAGTTGCTGCTGCCCGCCGCTCAATTCACTGAGATTGCGAAACGACAGCTCGCTGATGCCGAGGGATTCGAGGATGCGGTCCACCGCCGCTAGCTCATCGGTTTGTACGGCCCAGCCCGGGGCCTGTTGCTTGCGGGCCAGCAGCACCGATTCATAGACCGTCAGCCGCGCACTGACGTTGAGGTTCTGCGGCATGTAGCAGATGCCCGCCGGGCCTTTGCGCGAACCTTCCAACCGCACCTGGCCGGGGCCCTCGATCAGGCTGGCGATGCGTTTGAACAGCGTCGATTTTCCCGCTGCGTTTGGGCCAATCACCGCCACCACTTCACCACCGCAGAGAACCGGAGTATTGATTGCATCGAGGATCGAGCGACCACCATAACGGGCGCCGAGGCCCGCCAGTTCAATCGTCACCATGACTGTTTCTTCCCGCCAAGAATGAGAGAGATGAAAAACGGCACGCCGATCAGTGACGTGACCACCCCGATAGGAAAGATTGCGCCCGGTATCAAGGTTTTACTCACCACCGAACTGGCCGACAGGATCAAGGCACCGGTCAGCAATGAGGCGGGCAGGAAAAAGCGCTGGTCTTCACCGATCAGCATCCGCGCAATGTGCGGCCCCACCAGACCGATGAAGCCGATGGTGCCGACAAATGCCACGGGAAATGAGGCCAGCAGACTGACCATGATCAGGGTCTGCAAACGCAACTTGCGCACATTGATGCCGAAGCTCGCGGCTTTCTCATCCCCCAGGCGCAGGGCGGTCATGGCCCAGGCGCGACGGGCGAAAATCGGCAAGGTGACAAGGATCACCAGGCAGATCACCCCCAGTTTCGGCCAGGTCGCCTTGGTCAGGCTGCCCATGGTCCAGAACACCACCGCAGCGACGGCTTGCTCAGTGGCGAAGAACTGCACCAGCGCCAGCAGGGCATTGAAGGTGAATACCAGGGCGATGCCCAGCAGAACGATGGTTTCGCTGGTCATGCCGCGACGCAGACTCAACACATGAATCAGCAGCGCCGAGAGCATCGCCATGACAAAGGCGTTGAGCGGCACCATGTATTGAGCGATCACCGGCACCAGTGCCACGCCGAACGCCAGCCCCAGGGCCGCGCCAAAACTGGCCGCAGCAGAGATGCCCAGGGTGAACGGGCTGGCCAATGGGTTGTTGAGGATGGTCTGCATCTGTGCGCCGGCCAGGGACAGCGCGGCGCCCACCGCTACCGCCATCAGCGCCACCGGCAGGCGAATGTCCCACATCACCACCCGGACCTGGGGCGCGGCGGACTCGGGTGCGAACAGCGCCCCCAGTACTTCGTCCAAGCCATAACTGGCCGGGCCGAGGGCCAGGTCCAGCAGCACGCTGAACAGCAGCAACGCCCCCAGGCCGACCAGAATCAGCCGTTTACGCCAGACCTGCGCGCGGTAGATCGTGCCAAGGGCGAGGTGATCGATAGGGCCGTTCATGGCTGGGCCTGCGCGGGCTTGAGGCTGACGAAATAGCCCGGTTCGTAGGGCACCGGCAGGAATCGGTCGTGGAACTCACGAAACGTGGCATCGGGGTCCAGGTCGGCGAACAGATCCGGGTGGAACCACTTGGCCAATTGCTGGATGGCGATGAACTGGTAAGGACTGTTGTAGAACTGATGCCAGATGGCGTGAAACCCCCGGGTTTGCTGGGCCTTGATTCCGGCGTAGGCGGGGCGCTGAGTGAACCACTGCAGTTTGCGCCGTGCCTCGACCAGATCGGCACCGGGCCCGACACCAACCCAATGTCCGCCAGGGGCGAAGGCTTGCCAGTTTGCGCTGGTGACCACCACCTGATCCGGGTCGGCGACGATCACCTGTTCGGGGTTCAACTGGCCGAAGGTGTTGGGGATGATGGTGCCGGCGATGTTGTGACCGCCGGCCAGCTCGACGAAACGGCCGAAATTTTCATTGCCAAAACTCAGGCAGCAGTCGTCGGTGTAGCCGCCGATGCGTTCGATGAAGACCTTGGGCCTGGGCGGTTGGCGGGCTTCGATCACATCGGTGACACGCCGGATCTGTTGCTGGCTAAAGGCAATGAACGCCTCGGCGCGGGCTTCTTCGCCGAACAACTGGCCGAACAGGCGCATGGTCGGCTCGGTGTTCTGCATCGGGTTGTTGCGAAAATCCACATACACCACCGGGATACCAAGGGCGTCGAGCTTTTCGATGTAGCGGGCGTCCTCGGTGGCATGCTGGGCTTCGATGTTGAGGATGATGACGTCCGGCTGTTGGCTGATCGCTTGCTCGATGTCGAAGGTGCCGTCTTCGAAACCGCCGAAGGTCGGGATTTTGGCAATGTCCGGATAACGCTGCAGGTAGGCGCCGTAGGTGTCCGGGTCGGACTGGATCAAATCCTTGCGCCAGCCAACGATGCGCTGGATCGGGTTGGCGGTGTCGAGGGCCGCCACCAGATACAGTTGACGGCCTTCACCGAGGATCACCCGGCGTACGGGAATGCGCACTTGGACCTGGCGGCCCAGCAGATCGGTGACAGTGGTTCTTGGCGTGGTGTCCGGTGTGGTGCCTGAACAGGCGAAACCGCTCAGTAGCAGGGTCATGGCGCCCAGCAGCACAGCGATGAGCGACGGGCGTTTTCGAGGTCTGGATAACATCGTTTTAACCTTTGATGGCCCGGGCCGACAGCGCGGTGTACGCGCTGCCGCGCCCGGAAAGCTCAGAAGTCGACCGTGGCCGAGAGCAGCAAGGTGCGCGGTGCCCCTTGGGAGAACGCACCGTAGGAGGCCACACCGGACCAGTACTCGCGGTCGAAGACGTTCTGCACCGTGGCACGGAAAGTCGTCGGCCGGCCATCGAGCACGGTGCTGTAGCGAGCGCCCGCGTCGAAGCGCGTCCAAGGATCGAGTTCGCGGGTGTTGGCCTGGTCGACGTACTGGCTGCCGGTGTAGATCGCGCCGCCGGTGAGGGTCACGCCCTGGACCCATGGCGTATCCCATTCGGCCCAGAGGTTGGCCTGCACTTCGGGCACGCCGACCGGCTTGTTGCCGCGATTGGCGGCGGTGCCGCTTTTGGTCAGTTCGCCGTCCAGCAACGTGACGCCACCCAACAGGCGAGTGCCTTCGCGCAGTTCACCGAACATGTTCAGTTCGATGCCACGGTTGCGTTGTTCGCCTTGGACGGAAAAAGTATTGCCAATAAGCTCTCCGCTTGGTTTTTTGACCTGGAAAAGCGCCAAGGTGGAAGTGAACGTACCGTAGTCGATCTTGACGCCGAGTTCCTGCTGGCGGGAGATATAGGGTTTGAATATTTGGTCTCCGTTGTCAGCGGTACTCGGTGCAATGTCGCCTTTGCTTAGCCCTTCGATGTAGTTGTAATAGAACGAAACATGCTCCCAGGGTTTGATGACCGCGCCGAACAGCGGCGTGGTTGCAGTCTCATCGTAGGACGGTGAGGTGCGAGCTCCTGTTCCACTGTTGTAGTTGTGCGACTCGACACGTTGTTTGCGCAGGCCAAGGGTGACTTGAATACGCTCGTCAAGGATCGACAGCGTATCGGCCAGGGCAACGCCGGACAGTTCAGTGTCGGAAATTTTCGCCACGTCAGGCGAGGCAATGGAGGGTTTGTCGCGCTCCACCGGGTGGTAGATGTTCGACAATAACGGGGTTCCGGAATTGATCCCCCTGCGCAATTCATCGCGGTAGCGACTGATCTGCAGCGTGGTGCTGTGGCTGACCGGACCGGTCTCGAAGCGGGCCCGGGCCCCCGCGTCCACGGTGTAGCGCTCCACTTCGAACTTGTAGTAACCAGGCGTCGAGCGGGTATCCCCGGCGCTATTGAGAATCGTGGGGGTCTGGTCCGACAGCCGTGCTACATCGGACTTGCCGCCCCCGGCGTGGCCAAATACCGTCAGGCTGTCGCTCAGGTCATATTCACCACTGAGCAACGCCGATTTATCGCGGGTCTTCGACCAGCCCCATTCCTGGGTCACGTTGCTGCGTCCGTTGGCGGCCGACGGTACCTCGACACCGTTCGCGATCTGAAACGGTCGGGACGGCGCGTCCCACTGTTCTTCCTGGCTGATCAGGTCCAGGCTGGTCCTGAATCGGTCGCCCTGGTAATCCAGGGAGATCGAGCCGATACCCACATCCCGCGACTGTTTGTCGATCGCCGTGTCGCCGCCCTGGAGACTGCCATTGACCCGCACGCCAAAGCGCCGTTCCTCGCCGAAGCGACGGCTGATATCGACGTGTCCACCCACTTGCGAGTCCATGGCGTAATTGGCGGTCACGCGGGTCAAGTCTTCGTCCAGTGAACGTTTGGGGACGATATTGATGACACCGCCGACACCGCTGTTGGGCGACATACCGTAGAGCAGGGCGGCCGGGCCCTTGATCACCTCAATGCGTTCGGCGTACTCGGTGAATACCCGATAGTTGGGGGCCACGCCGTATACACCGTCGAACGCCAGTTCCCCAAGGTTGCCTTCGCCCACGGGAAAACCGCGAATGAAAAACGAATCGACGATGCCGCCGGTCTGGCCAGTGGAACGCACCGAGGAATCACGCTCCAGCACGTCGGCGACGGTCACGGCTTGTTGGTCTTTCATCAGGGCCGAGGTGTAGTTGCTCACACTGAACGGCGTGTCCATCAGGTCCTTGTTGCCCAACAAGCCTACACGACCGCCACGGGCGACCTGACCGCCACTGTAGGCGGCCGGCAAATCATCGGGGCGGGCTTCGGTGGCGCTGACGGTGGTTGGCGCCAGGGTCAGTCCGCCGTCGGTGCTGCGTTTTTGCAAGGTGTAGCTGCTATCGTCGCGAGCCACAAGATCCAGACCGCTGCCGGCCAGCAGCCGGGCAAACGCTTCGCGCGCGGTGAACTGGCCGGACAGGCCCGGGCTGTCCAGGCCCTGGGTCAGGGACGGTTCGAACGACAGGGCGATGCCGGCCTGCACGGCGAACGTCGAGAGGGTTGGCCCCAGGGGGCCGGGTTGAATGTTGTAGGACTGGCTGGCGATGCTGTCCAGCGGCGCGCCCGGTGCGGCCCAACTGCCTGGGCTTAAGGTCGAAAGTGCAAGGCCGAGCATTGCACTGCGAATCGCCAGATTCAGCGTGCGATCCGAGCGCAGGGGGCGGGCAACGGGCATGGCTTGATGATCCTGTTCAGAGGGGTTTTGTTCTCTAGCCAGCCAGGATCGAAAAAAGTATCACCCTCGCACGATTATTTTTTTGGGGTTCACGCCGGCGTCAACATGACCCAGTAGTCGCCCAGGCGCGAAGTGACGCGGATGGGGTAAGTCCGGGCGAGCATGTTCAGGGTTCGTTGCGTGTCGCTGACGGGGAAGGCACCGGAAATCCGCAGGTCGGCAATGGCTGGGTCGCAACGCAGGACGCCGTTGCGATAGCGGGCCAGTTCGCCAATGAAATCGGCCAGGCGCATGTTGTCGGACATCAGCATGCCTTGGGTCCAGGCCAGCACCGATTTATCGACAGGTTTCAACCCGTCAATGGCGAACGCTGTAAAACCACTGCTCTGACCGGCCTCGACGACTTTCTCACCAATGCCTTTGAGGTGGATACTGACTGCGCCCTCGAGCACGGCGAGGCGGGTGTGCCCGCGCTCTTCGCGCACACTGAAACGCGTGCCGAGCGCCTGCATCCGGCCCTCGTGGGTTTCCACCCTGAATGGCCGGGCGACAGGCGACGGGTCCGGTGCGGTCTGGATCAGTATTTCGCCGCGGCGCAACAGCAACAGGCGCTGGCGCTGATCGAAATACACATCGATGGCGGTGTCGGTGTTCAACGTCACGCGAGTACCATCGGTCAATGTCAGGTCGCGACGCTCGCCCACGGGCGCGCGGTAGTCGGCGGTCCAGTTCTGCCAGTCGTTGAGCTTCCAACTGCCCCAGGCCAGTGGCGCCAGCGCGAGCAAGGTCGCCAGTTTGCCCATGGCGGCACGGCGCTCGGGGTTGCTGGGACGGTCCAGCGCCGGCATGGCCAGGGCCGGTGGCAAGCCTTGCAGTTTGCTCAACAACAATTCCGCCCGCGCCCAGGCCTGGCGGTGCGCCGGGCTGCTGTTGCGCCAGCGTTCCCATTCCAGGCGCTCGGTGTCGTTGACACTGCCTTCGCTCAGGCGCATCAGCCAGTCGGCTGCTTCATTGAGGATGGCGGGATCGACGGCATGACTATCGCGAGCAGGCATTCAGTCCACCCACATCAGGCAGTGCAGGAAGGCCTGCTTCATGTAGCGCTTGACCGTAATCAGCGAGACTCCCAACTGATGGGCGATGTCGTTGTATTTCAAGCCGCTGATTTGCGATAACAGAAATGCGCGTTTGACCGGCCCGGGGAGGGTGTCGAGCATGGCATCGATTTCATGCAGGGTTTCCAGCACCAGCAGGCGGCGTTCCGGCGAGGGCGCTTCGGGTTCGGGCAGCAGCGCCAGCGCCTGCAGATAGGCGCGCTCCAAAGCCTTGCGCTGGAACCAGTTGACCAGGATGCCACCGGCCACGCAACTGAGGTACGCCCGCGGCTCTTCGATGACCGCGACCTTCGAGGCGAGGATACGGATGAAGGTGTCATGCGCCAGGTCTGCGGCATCCAGCGCATTGCCCAGTTTGCGGTAGAGTCGGGCGTACAACCAGCCATGGTGTCCGCTGTAGAGGTCTGCGACGGTGCGCAGATGACAATCGTTGGTCGCTGAACCCGGATCGCTCATGGCTGTTTATATTTTTGATAGTGAGAATTATTCCCAATATTAGTGGAGGCGCTCGTCGGCACGCAAGATCGATCTTGAGGCAATGAGCAATTGTGCTGGGGCAGGGTTGTGCGAATCGCTATTCGCTTGCCTGGTCCGGCACCCCGACCGGCCTGTAGCGCAGCAGCACCAAGGGCAACAGCACCACGCCGTAGGCAATGCTGACATAGAGGTAGGTGTATTGAAGGCCATAGACCTGGCTGAGCAAGGCCCCCAAGGAAATGCCGATGATGGACGCCGTTTGCGAAACGCCCTGGGCGAGTCCCAGCACCTGACCCTGGCGGCTATTGTCGGTGCTTTTGGAGATGAGTGCGGTCAGCACCGGTGTAGTTGCGCCCAAGAGGACGCCCCAGGCGAAGTAGACAATGGCGAAGACCAACGGCTGACGTGTCAGGCCGGCCATGGCGGTCAGGGTCATGCAAGCGATCACGATGGCGGTGATGGCTCGCAGCGTCTGTGTCGGGTTGCGCTGCTCGAAGTAGCGTGACCAGGTGGTTGCGCACAGGATGAAGCCCAGGGCCAGCAGGCCATAGCAAAGCCCCACCAGGGCATTGCTGACGTCGAAGGTCGAACTCACATACAGCGAAAACGAAGTCTGCGGCAGCATTCGCGCCAGCAACAGAAGCCCCATGATGCCCAGCAGCGATACTGTCAACGGGTTGTATAGCCCGGGACGCGAGGGTGCGGACGGAACGCTGCCGGCTGCGGTTGTCTTCCCGACAGGCGCTACGTCAGGCAGCGTCAACGCCGCGACCACGGTGCACACTGCGCACAGGCCCGAGGCCACGATGTTGATCCAGAAAAACGTTGCATGGTCCAGGATCAGCCCGCCCGCCACCGCCCCCAGCAGCGAGCCGACATTGGTGGAAATCTGCAGGATGGCAAACAGCCTGGCCCGCCGCGATGGCGCCTCGATGCTCACGCCGTAGGCCTGGGCGGGGGCGATATAACCGGCGAACGCACCTTGCAGGAAGCGCAGGACCAGGATCACCCAGATATCGCCGCATAGCGCCAGGCCAAGCTGGGTCAGGGACAACCCGGCCAGTGCCCGGATCATCATCAGCTTATGGCCGTAGCGATCACCGATACGGCCCCAGAAAGCACTGGTCAGGATGATGCCCAGCATCGGGCCGACATACACCGCCGTGCTGGCGAAGCTGAACAGCGCGTCGTTGCTGGTCAGTTGTCGCAGGTGAACAGGCCAGAACGGCCCGCTCATCTCCATCGCACCCATGGAAACCAGCTGGATCGCAAACAACAGATAAATCAGCAAGCGAACGCTTGAACCCTGGGGGATACCAACACGGGGCATGGACAGACTCGCAGAGGCGGAAGGCTGTGTCTTATCCGACAGTGCGTGGATCTGAGCAAGAAAAAAATGCAGCAGGTTCCTCCGGAAGCCGAACAATCGACGATTTTTTTTTGAAATCAAGGGGTTGTCAGTCTAGGCAAATGAGTACATAATTGCGCCCATCGAACGCACTGAGATGTAAAAAATCTCAATGTTTTCAAGGAGATAGCGCTTCAAAGAGGTTCTGTTTCCAGATCAGGTTTGTACGCGGTTGATGTGGCTGCATTGCATCAAACGTCTTGAGGCCGAATAGCAAAATGGTTATGCAGTGGATTGCAAATCCACCTACGCCGGTTCGATTCCGACTTCGGCCTCCACTTTTAAAAAGCTCTGTAGATCTATGATTTACGGAGCTTTTTTATTTTCGAAGCATTGAAAGGTTTTGTGTTGAAAAGGGCGCGAGCTACCTTGCTTCACAGGGGAGGGATGTATATATTCCCCCTCTTGCTGCACCAGCCAGGGCTTCGGCGATTGGATTTTGCCGACGCTCCCATGGCTAACCGCGCTACCGCCCGAATGGCGAAACTGGTAGACGCATGGGACTTAAAATCCCCCGCTCGTAAGGGCGTGCCGGTTCGATTCCGGCTTCGGGCACCATCTAAAATCAAGGGTTTGCGAGCGAAAGCTAATGCAAACCCTTGTTCGTTACGGCTTCTGAAACTACCGAAGAAACGGAGTCCTGCCTCCGGAGCCTCTGCACTCGGCATTGCGATTAGCGGGTGAGTGCTCAAGCGTTACCTGCTGTCCAAGCCCTGCCTAATACGCGAATCCCTTGACCATGATATTTATCATGTAGCCTCTTCTGTATCAGCACGGCTTGTACCGACTCGTCACAATCGCCGGCGAAACGCCTCGAGGATATCCCGCGTGCCCTTTTTCATTTGCAGTTGGGTGATGGCATCCAGCGGGTGCCAGAGGCAATCGCTGATTTCGTTCTGTGGCCTGGCCGCCGTCGAATCGCTGACTGACGCTTCGAATACGTGATGCTCGGTTTGCCCGTCACTGATTCGCATCACGTAGAGCAGGTTCTCGACGTCCAGGCCAGTTTCTTCGGCCAATTCCCGAATGGCTGCCCCAGCATGGGTCTCGCCGCGTTCGACGGTACCGCCCGGCAGCATCCAGCGGCTATTGGCTTTGCGAACCAGCAAGATATGGCGATTTTCCTCGCAAATGACGGTCGCTCGAATTTTCATGGCCGTGCTCAATCAGTGACTGTCATTAAAGTGAAATATAACTGCAATATTTGAGCCTGGCATCAATTGGCTTTGCTCAAACTGTCGATTTTTTCAATGTCTTATCCAGTACGACCGCGACGGCGCGAGAAAGACTGGGCTCATTTGAGGCAGTCATCGACCCATCCCATCTGTCCGACCACCAGCACTAGGCTTTCGACCGGTTATCGCCTCAAATGAATCAGCTTCAAAAAAATGAATCCATGTTGGGTGCATTGGCCGGCCCCTCCCGGGGAAGGAAGCGAGATATGACCAGCGTTGAAGACTTCAAGATCAAATCCCATGAGCTCCTGGTGGAGCTCGATGCGGCAACGTCGGAAATGATGAAGCTCATATGTATCCATCAAATGAGTGGATCGACCTGGGATGAAGCGGTCCGCCGTCAACATGAAGCCTATGAGCAATGGGTCGCTTATTTGAATGAGCGGGGATAGGTCCTTTGGGTGCACCAAGGGTAAAAATTCTTTGAACGGCGTCTCAACGGCTGTGCCTAATCCTTAAACCGACAAGAGGATTAGGCCATGACCGAATTAGCCAGTTATTTTTGGATCGCTGTCGCGGTGCTTTTGCTCCTCGTCGATTTATGGGCGATCGTCAGCGTCTTTCGAAGCGACAAGTCGGCTGGCACCAAGGCTGGCTGGGCCCTGTTGCTGATCATTCTGCCGGTTGTGGGCCTGGTTATCTGGGGCGTAGCTGGGCCGCGCGGGATCAAGGAAGGGCCGTCATCGCCGGAGCACAGCAAGGGCTAGAAACGGCTCTCCGAGTCAACTTTTCACTGGTTTATCCAGTTACCGCCGGTGCTTTCGCAGTCTTCCTGGGCTTGCTGCAACTGTTCGATGCCGTAGTAGTACCAGGTCACCTTGGCATTATCGGGAAGATTGGCCGACCCACCGTGCTTGTCCTTGCTGGTGCAATCAATAGCAGGAATCTGGCAATCATGAGGTTTCTCCCTTTGTGGCTTTTGCACCGGTGCCTATCAATTTCGAGGTGCAAAAAAAGCCCGTGTTCCATCGGTTTTCCAACCGGTAGAACTCAAGGGGGCACATGTCTGGCGCGGTGCGTCAGCGGAACTTGGGCAGAGGGCGTTCAGCGGGCTTTAGCGACGTCAGTGCGCTTTGGATCGATGGGGCGTCTTTCTCGATGTCGTTGAGCCGGTCACGGATGCGCACCGCAGTGGGATGCCCGCCTTGGTGGTCGACCCAATCGGCGATTTCCTTGCAGGCTGCCGTAAGCCTGGCCTGACGCGATTCCAGCAAGGTGAGCAGGGTGGTGATGGACTCTTTTTCGGACATGTCACACCTCCATTCAGGGTTGCATTGAGCGTTGATGAGGCAGCACAAAACCCGCCAGGGGCGGGTCATGCTATCGCTTAAAGCGTAGTTGAGTTATCTCGGTTTTGTCGAAGAATCCGGCGCCCGGCTGGACAACCGGTGCACCGGAAACAGGGTTATTTAAATCAGCCGGACTCCTTGACCCAGGACGGCGCGACGCTCGCTCGCCAACGCACGTCGGTAATACCGTATTTCTCAGCAAGGGGTTTTGAAACCCGCTTGACCTTTTCCCGTCCGAATTTCGGAATGCGCCCGACCCCCGCGTCGCAACTGGCCCAATGCCAAGCTTCGGAGTTATTCATCACTTCGGCGCGAATGATGAATGACTTCGGCTCGCCATGGAGCATGTAGTCGATGATGTAAAGCGATGGCCCGCCCATAAATCCTCCCTAATTAGTTCTATACGGATGGATACGGAGGCGTGCGGAAAATTCCATCGGATTATCCAGACGGTCAAAAATCACACCAGGTAGTCACGCAGCCAAGTCGCTGCTCGCTGTCCGGAACCAAACCCGGTTAACCTTCTCCAAGGTGAGCTTCACACCATGTGCCAGGGATTAACAGGCAAGACAGTGCGGTATCAGATAAAGGCAGAACATGAAAAACATCGCCAGGGCGCTGGTTATCGCAGTCCTCGCCATCGGTGTGTCGGGATGCATCGGCCCGCCCATCGAACTGACTCCACAAACCGAGCAAAGCCTGCTGGCACAACCCCCGATCCGTTTTTTGCTGACCTTCGATGACGGGCCCAGTGCCTCGTCTTTCTGGAACCCGAGCCTGGAGGTGCTGGATGCCCTCGCGCACAACCCGGTGCAGCCGGGGATCAAGGCGGTATTTTTTGTCCAGACCCGTGCACTAAGAGCTGGCAACAGCGACATCGGACGCTCGGTGATGCACCGTGAACAGCGCGAAGGTCATATCCTGGGCTTCCATACGGCGACTTACTGGCATACCAACCATCGCTTTCTGAGTCCTGACGAACTGGAGCAGTCACTGGTCAAGGGCGGGGGTGATATCGCCGCCATCACAGGGGCAGCGCCCACCCTGGTGAGGCCGCCGTTCTGGAGTTACGACAGGCGCACCTTCGCCGCTTATCAGCAGCACGGCTTGCACGTATTGCTGACCGACCTGAGCGCCAACGATGGTAAGGTCTGGGGAATCACCGCCAGCCCACGACGGCGAATCAACCTGACGCGCCAGCTCTCTGAAGTGCGCGAACGCATCGCCGCCGGGCAGTTGCCCGCGGTTGACGGGGTGATTCCGGTGGTGGTCACCTTTCATGACCTCAACCGCTATACCGCCCGACATGCCCGGGAATACTTGCAAATCCTGCTCGACGCTGCCCGAGCCACGGGCGTGAGGACCGACGCCAAGCCCTTCTATGATGACCGTCAGGCGCTGGAGCGGGCCGCGATGGCGCGCACGGTCAAGAACACTAGCGAACCGGTGCACTTGCCGGGTTTGTGGGATTGGTTGTGGGATTCGGATTCCCATTGAGAGGCTCAGGCCTGCGTCGTTGTGCAAGGTTGCGACGCTCGGTTGGCTCCCTTGCGCAAACTGAGTGTAAGGTAGGTGGCGTAACCCTGGTTTATCTCGAAAGGAGGTGACAATGAGTACTGCGATGCTGACCAAAATGCATATCAACGGGTATGACGTGCTCAGCGTAAACAGCGGCCCATGGCGGGTCTGCACTCAGGCCGACCGATTGGGCTCCTTTGCTTCCCGTGAGGAAGCACTGGCCTACGCCGCCGCATTGCCGGCCAGGAAAAAACACGGCCGCCAGGCTACGACCGCCAAATAGCGCCGTCAAAGGCGAGGGGAGTTGGCTGCGAACCGAGCCGTATGGTTCGTTGCGCAGCCGATTCCTCCATCTCTGTCAGGTGGGTGCCAGTTCCAGCGGAATTTCCAGGGTGAACAGCGCTCCCTGTCCAGGGCCGTCGCTATGCACATGGAGGTGGCCATTCATTTCAACCGCCGCCAAGGCGCAGCTGTGCAAGCCGAAGCCATGGCCGTCCTTGCGGGTGGTGAACCCGTGGTTGAAGATGCGAGTCAGGTTCTCGGGCGTAATGCCTTCGCCTCGATCCTTGACGCTGACGCACAGCGTTTTCTGATCGACGACCCGGATTCCCAAAGTCATTTCCCGAGGATGATCGCTGACGTGCGACATCGCGAATTTGGCGTTACTGATGAGGTTGATCAGGATCAACAGCAACCTGTGCTTGTCACCCATTATCATCGGGACGTCCTGATAGTCCTTGATGACGGTGACGTGGTGCCGGCTCAGCGCGCCCGAGTTCATGCGTAACGCATCTTCGAACAGATCACTGATGCTCAGTGCCTCGATCAGCCTGGCAGCTCCGGCGTAGGTTTGCTGGGTGGTGACGATTTCCTTGATGTGGTCGATGCTTTTGGTCAGTTGCGCCAGTTCTTCGATAAGCAGTGTTTGCTCGGCGGCGATGGAGTCGACCAGCTCATTGAAGTAGCGGGGCAACAATTTGCCCTTTTCATCGCTGGTGATGAACTGGCCCAGGTCGTCGGCATGTTCATTCATCATTTTTACGGCTTTTCCAAGGCCCAGTGTCTTGCTGCTGCGCAACTTGCGGGTTACCAGGTCCGCGGAAATATTCACGCTGTTGAGCACATTCCCGACGTTGTGCAACACGTTAGTGGCGATCTCGGCCATGCCTGCCATCCGTGCGGCGTCCACCAGTTCACGTTCAGCCTCTTTCAGTTCGCGAGTGCGTTCTTGCACGCGCTCCTCGAGCCGTTCATTGGACGATTGCAGTTCGTGGTTGATCTGGTTGATGACGGCGTAGCTGCGAACCAGCCGCACCGCCAGGTAGATCATCAATAGCGCCATGAGGCTGGCGCACACACCCAGGTAGACATGGTATTGACGGTCCGCAGCAGCCGTCCTGCGCTGCGTCTCGTTCAACAGTTCGTTGATGCTATCCAGTTCCTGGGCCACCGGAATCACGCTGATGCGGTCAAGAAGGTCATTGACGATCGGTTGTTCCTCGATAATAGCTCTGACGTGCTGCGCCAGGGTGATGAAGGGAGGTTGGTAGGTCGCGGGTAACTGGCTGATGTATCGTTCCAGTTCATTGAGCTGGTTCTGCACCTCCTTGGCTTTGTCCGAGGTGACATACAATGCGTACTCCAGCGTCGTCAGTGACAGCTCAAGCACATTGGAAGCCACCGTAAGGCGTTCCGCAGGGCTTTTGACTGTCATCTCCTTGAGCAATGTCTGAATGTCGTCTTCGATGACCGGCAGAGCGTCCAGGGCAGTGCGCAGCTTGGCGTTGTGTTGCTGGAATTGATCGACCAGTACTGTCTTGTTCTTGACCGCATCCACATAACCTTGGCGCCTGGACGCCCAAAGAGTCGCCAGGGGACCTGCGTTATTGAGCTGCTCCAACTGCTCCCATCGGCTGCCCGCCTCAGGCGGTGGCGCCAGCGACAGATTGTTGTTGACGCCGATTTTTTTCCTCAGGATCTTGACGCTCCAGTTAGCGTCGGCCTGCTTGAGTTGGCGGATGAAGTCACGGGATTCGAAGTAGGTCGATGAGTCGTACGTATAGGACTTGATCAGAAAGAATATCAGGGCTGAAAACGCAATCAGCGCGACGGCCAGCAAGGCAGGCCATTTGTACTTCTTGATAATGTAGGTCACGCGATTCTCCTGTTCAGGGCGCCTGTCGAGGGTGTCGGTGAATGCCCGGGCGGGCGGGAAATGTCAGAGCGTGAGGCGAAGAGAGCGTTGAACTGTCGTAGCGATGTTTGCGTGGGTTTGCTTTTGCCTTGGTACACATTGAGCTCCCTGCTAACGGTGAACGTCGGGGGTCGTCAGTGACGTGAGTGTAGCGTTAACGAGACAGCTCGATGGCATTGGCCGTGAAGGCTGAGACGGTGGACGAGCGCGGCCAGGACTGGCCGCGCTCGTGAGGGTTTACTGATTCTTGATGTCAATGAAGGGCAGGGCGCCGTTCGGCAGCACGGTGGTGGGTAATACACCATTCCAGCGCTCGGCCTTGGTGAGCTCTACCAGATTCTGGTTGCTGGCCAAGGCCTGGGCACGTGCCTTGATCGCTTCGGCTTCGGCCTTTCCGCGCAATTCGGTGGCCAGTGCGTCTGCCTTGGCCTGGGCAACTTGAGAATCGGCTTCTGCCTGGGCCTGGGTGACACGAATCTGGGCTTGAACCTGCTCGGTCGCCAGTTGCTGCTCACGGGTCTTGACCTGCACTTCGGCGGCCATGCGCGCTTCAATGGCTTTTTCATAAGCGTCACTGAAGTCGATGTTTTCGACCTGGACGCTGTCGATGATCACCGGCCCGGTAATCGTCGCCTTGATTGCGGTCGAAATATCGTTGACCAGTTGGACGCGATTCTGCACGGCAGCCACGGCGTTGAACTTGCCAAAGACGTTTTCCACCTGGGTCGGCACCTGACGGCTGATCATCCGGTCGCGGATGCCTTCAAGATCCTTGAACTGGGTATAGACCTTCGCGACATCGGAAGGCGCGATGTGCCAGGACACGGATACCTTGAGCTGGGCGGACTGTTGGTCCTTGCTGTAGGCCTGGAGGTCTTCATAAGCCGTCACTTGGCTCTGGACGCTGATCAGGCGCACAGACTCGATAAACGGCGTCTTGAAGGACAGTCCCGGTTCAACCACCCCGACCAGCGCCCCGTTGCGCAGAAGAACGCCGCGCTCGGTTTCGTCGACCGTGTACCAACTGCCAAAGAAGACGCACAACAGGACGATGCCTACGATTGCCGCAACGAGAGAACCGATGGTTTTACTGGTCACTTTTCTTTCCTTGAGTGGAGGGGTGGTTTTTGCCATGACGGTATGTCAATCCTGAAAGACCGAAGCAGGCATTCTGAATGCCAGACACGAAAAAGCCCTGAATAATCAGGGCTTTAACGTTAGAAGATGGCGGAGGCGATGGGATTCGAACTCATGGACCTGTTACAGTCGACGGTTTTCAAGACCGTTGCCTTAAACCACTCGGCCACACCTCCGTATTGCGTTGCGGGCGCCATAATACCCGAATGAAACACACTGTCAAACTCTCTACGTAGCTTGTTACAGAGCGTCTGTTATGATCCTTGCCACTGAATGTTTCAAAACCGGAGGAGTGTCGCCATGCGCGAACAGGATTACGCAGTGAACAACAGCGTGCAGGCTGAGCAGCTAGAGGTTAGCCGCGTCCTGCGCAACACTTATGGCCTGCTGGCACTTACGCTCGCTTTCAGCGGTGTGATGGCCTACGTCGCACAACAGATGCGGGTGGGTTACCCGAACATCTTCGTCGTGCTGATCGGTTTCTACGGCCTTTTCTTCCTTACCAACAAACTCCGTGATTCGGCCTGGGGCCTGGTGTCGGCTTTCGCCCTGACCGGTTTCATGGGCTTCCTGCTCGGCCCGATCCTCAATCGCTACCTGCAAATGCAGGGCGGCGCCGAAGTGGTCAGCTCGGCCTTTGCAATGACCGCACTGGTATTTGGTGGCCTGTCGGCCTACGTGCTGATTTCCCGCAAGGACATGAGTTTCCTCGGCGGTTTCATCACCGCAGGTTTCTTCGTCTTGCTGGGTGCGGTGCTGGCCAGCTTCTTCTTCCAGATCAGCGGCTTGCAACTGGCGATCAGCGCCGGCTTCGTGTTGTTCTCGTCGGTCTGCATCCTGTACCAGACCAGCGCTATCATCCACGGCGGCGAGCGTAACTACATCATGGCCACTGTCAGCCTGTATGTATCGATCTACAACCTGTTCGTCAGCCTGCTGCAACTGTTCGGCCTGATGGGTCGCGATGACTGATTGCATCCGCAATGAGTGAAAAGCCCGCTTCGGCGGGCTTTTTTTCGTCCGCGTTTTGAGGTCGTGGCCAATAGCCTTTAAAAAGCCTTAAGCGTGATGGCACCTTTGAATAAATGATCTACACCTATGGCTAGGAACTGCATTGCCAGGGGCGGCATGAAGTGGATCGATCAGCGACTGCGCGAAATCTCGCCACACCCTCCGGATACCGTTCGCATTTGGCTATCAAGCCTTGTCTGGTCGTGCCCGATTCTTGGGCCCAAGGAGGTGGGCAACATCAGTGACCGTGGACCGTGAGCAGGTATGGGCATGGTGCCCAAGCCTGATAACAGAAGGAGACCCTGCGCATCGTTCAATTGTTCGATGGGACGGCGGGCGTTCTCCCTATAAGGAGATATCGATGAACCACCCCCAAGGAAAGATCGCTGCATTGCTGACCCTGACAGGCGCGCTGACCATGGCGGGCGCCCACGCGGGGACCTTCCCTGATTTCGGCTACGGGCCACCCAAGAGCGTCTACTCCGGTCCATTATTCCGGCTCAGCCAAGACTATCCCACCGTGGCCCCGGGCCCTTCCTCGATGCCGGCATTCTTCAAGCATCTGCCCACCACGTTCAGCAATGATTTTGAAACCTGGCGTTCCTATATGAACGAGGTCAAGGCTTATTGCCTGGAAGGCAATACGGGGATCGGCTGGGATGTGCAGAAAAACAAGGTTCGCCAGTGGTATCACATGCCATGGCAACACTATGGCCCCAATGGTCGCGAAGGTATCCGAGGGCTAACCAAGGAGGCACCGATCAAGCCATTGCAATTGGCGAGCACTCAAAAAGGCAGTGGCCAGACCTACGCAGTAGGTATCTATAACGATATAGGGGGCTACACCATTGGCCAGGTCTGGAAAGACCCGCAGAACCCTGACCCGAGCTACACCTCACAACCTAAGGGCTTTCCCAACGGTACAGTCGTCTGCAAGGCGTTGTTTGCCGATATAGACGTCACCACGGTGCCATTCCTGGCCAATCCATTGCTCTGGAATGCGTACACCACCAAGACGTTCACCTCGACAGAGCGCGCGGTGACCCAAGTCGCGCTGATTCAGATGGACATCGCCGTGCGGGACACCCGCGTGAGCGACACCGGCTGGCTGTTCGGGACGTTCCAATACAACGGTGCTGTGACCGGTAAAGCGAACTGGAACAATCTGGTGCCCGTGGGGATTATGTGGGGCAACGATCCCAAAGAGACCGGCAACGCGTTCACCAACCCGACCCCTACCGAAACCAAGATCAACCCGGCGCTCAAGCAGACAGCCATCAACGCGAACACCAAAGAGCTGCCACCCACCCATCTGGGTTGGAACGGGCGCCTCAACGGTCCCGTGGACAATCCCCAGGCCTCCTGCCTGAGTTGCCACATGACCGCTGAGTACCAGCAATTGGCGCTGATGAACCCGACCTTCCAAGCCAACCCGCCACCCGTGGGCGGTGAGGAGTGGATGAAGTGGTTCCAGAATATTCCAGCCGGCCAACCCTTTACCCCTGGCACCCGAAGCACCGACTACAGCCTGCAATTGTCCGGTTCCCTGGCCAACTTCTATGACTGGAAATGCAACCACAGCGGAGTGTATGCCGACGGCCAGAATGCTTGCGCCAAAATACAGCCCCTTAATCTGATGAAGGCGAGCAATGCGCCTGAGCAAGAGGTGCACAAAGTCCAACGCAGCCCTGAACTGGAAGACCTTCAGTAGCGTGGCCTCCGGCCTCGGACACGAACCGAGGCCGGATCCGACTCACGCCATTGGCGGCAAGCGCCGTTTGACGGGCGTTTTCTTGACGATGGCCGTATTGGTCTCGGCCAGGACATTGAGCCTGTCCAGCAGCGTGTCCAGCTGTTCCATCGAGCGCACATGCAGTCGGGCAATGAAACAGTCTTCGCCGGTCACCTTGTCGCATTCGGTGAATTCAGCGATGGCCTGGATCTGCCGTTCAACTTCCTGCAACTGCCCCGGCAGCGGGCGGATACGCACGATGGCCTGGAGTTGATAGCCGAAGCACTTGGGGTCTACCTCGACGGTGTAGCTCCTGAGCACGCCGCGTTCTTCGAGCCGGCGAAGGCGCTCGGCGACGCTGGGAGAGGACAGGCCACTCAGGTTCGCCAGAGCCTTGAGGGAGCGTCGGGAATCTTCCATCAGGGCGCTGATGAGGATCTGGTCGATGTCGTCAGTCATTTTTCAGTTCCATTAGGCGAATGCTCGAAGTTGCCTTGATAAAAAAGGTCGAAAGCCAGTTTAGCCTTTTTCAGACCATGGAGAACCCAACCACTGGCTCGGCATACTGTGCCTCACTTGCTGAAGGAGCCTGAAGATGGACAAGACCCTACGCCGCGGTTCGCTCGAAATGACTGCCGCCATGCTGATCTCCGGAACCATAGGCTGGTTCGTGCTGGTCTCGGGCCTGCCGGTACTGGATGTGGTGTTCTGGCGTTGCGTGTTTGGCGCCGCCACTTTACTGCTGATTTGCGCCGGTTTCGGCTTCTTGCGTCCAGGTATCCTGACACGCACCACGTTTCTGCTGGCGGTGCTCAGCGGGGTGGCGATTGTCGGCAACTGGGTGCTGTTGTTCGCCTCTTACTCCCGAGCCTCGATTGCCATCGGTACGGCGGTGTACAACGTCCAGCCGTTCATGTTGGTCGGGCTGGCGGCTCTGTTCCTGGGAGAAAGGATCACCGCGCAAAAACTGTTCTGGCTGGCGGTATCGTTTCTCGGAATGCTGGCAATCGTCAGTTCCCACGGCGAACAAGGGCAGGGCGGCGGTGACTATCTGCTGGGCATCGCGCTGGCGCTGGGCGCAGCGTTGCTGTACGCCATCGCAGCGTTGATCATCAAACGCCTGACCGGCACGCCGCCGCATCTGATTGCACTGATCCAGGTCAGCACCGGCGTATTGCTCCTGGCACCCTGGGCGAACTTCTCAGCGTTGCCACAGCACGCCGGGGCGTGGGCCAGCCTGTTGACCCTGGGCATGGTGCATACCGGTGTGATGTACGTGTTGTTGTACAGCGCGATTCAACGATTGCCGACGGCGATCACCGGCGCGCTGTCGTTCATCTATCCGATTGCGGCGATCTTCGTCGATTGGTTCGCCTTCGGTCATCGCCTTGAACTCCTGCAATGGTTGGGTGTGGCGGCGATCCTGTTGGCGGCCGCAGGCATGCAGCAGGGCTGGGGCATCAAGTTGCGCCGCGCAGCCCTGTCTTGAGACACCGTTCGGCGCGGCTCAGAAGATGTAGTCGGTGGTCAGGAAGTTGGAATCGCGTTCGCGAATGATGTCGCTGATCAGCGCTTTGTTGCTGTCCTGGAACTTGGTGGCCACCAGCGTACGAATAGAGAAGGTGCGTAGCGCATCGTGAACGGACAAGGTGCCTTCGGCTGAGTTTTTCCGGCCATTGAACGGGAAGGTATCCGGGCCGCGCTGGCACTGGGCATTGATGTTGATACGTCCGACCTGATTGGCGAAGGTGTCCACCAGCTTGCCGACTTCCGCCGGATTGGTGCCGAAAATGCTCAGTTGCTGGCCGAAGTCGGACTCCAGCACATAGTCGATCACGGTATTGAGGTCACGGTACGGCACGATGGGCACGACCGGGCCGAATTGCTCTTCGTGGTAGACCCGCATCGCCGTATTCACCGGGTAGAGCACTGCCGGGTAGAAGAACGAGCTGCGTGATTCGCCCCCGTGGGCATTCTTCACTTCTGCCCCCTTGGCGAGCGCATCGGCGACCAGCGAGTGCAAGTAATCGACCTTGCCCGCCTCGGGCAACGGCGTCAGCGCCACACCGTCCTCCCATGGCATGCCGGGTTTCAGAGTGGCGAGCCTGGCGTTGAACTTCTCGATGAACGCTGGCGCCACGTCCTCATGGACAAACAGGATTTTCAACGCCGTGCAGCGTTGGCCGTTGAAGGAGAGCGAGCCGGTCAAGGCTTCGCTGACGGCGTTGTCCAGGTCAACATCCGGTAGCACCAGCCCGGGGTTCTTCGCATCCAGCCCCAGGGCGGCCCGCAAGCGGTGCGGACGCGGGTGGAGCTTCTTCAGGTCACTGGCAGCCTTGTTGGTGCCGATGAAGGCGAAGATGTCGATCTTGCCGCTGGCCATCAGTGCGCTGACAGTTTCCCGGCCACTGCCGTAGATCACGTTGATCACGCCCGCCGGGAAACTGTCGCGAAAGGCCTCCAGCAATGGACGGATCAGCAACACGCCGAGCTTGGCTGGCTTGAACACCACGGTGTTGCCCATGATCAAGGCGGGAATCAACGTGGTGAAGGTTTCGTTCAGCGGATAGTTGTACGGGCCCATGCACAAGGCCACGCCCAGGGGGACGCGGCGGATCTGCCCGAGGGTGTCCTGTTCCAGCTCGAAGCGGCTGGAGCGTCGGTCCAGCTCCTTGAGGGCGTTGATGGTGTCGACGATGTAGTCGCAGGTGCGGTCGAATTCCTTCTGGGAATCCTTGAGGTTCTTGCCGATTTCCCACATCAGCAGCTTGACTACGGCCTCGCGTTGGTCGCGCATGCGCGCCAGGAAGGTTTCCACATGACGGATGCGCTCGGCGACGCGCATCGTCGGCCACTGGCCCTGGCCGCGGTCGTAAGCCCGGACGGCGGCGTCCAGGGCGGTGAGGGCGGTCTCGGCATCCAACAGCGGTGTGCTGCCTAGAATCACTTGCTCGTCGCCCAGCTCACCCGCCAGGTAAACGGGGCTGCGCACGACGGCCAGTGGTCCCTGCCAGGTTTTCAGGATGCCGTCGACCAGGTATTCGCGCTGTTCGATCCGGCCTTCGAGGCGGTAGGCGTCCGGAATGTCGGCGGCACTGGGAAACAGGTTGGCGAGAAAAGGGGCGGTGGTCATGTCGTTACTCCATCAATGAAATGAGCCATGGGCGGACGGCTTGCAGGTATAAATCGCTTTTAGCGTTATACGCCTTAATGGAGGTGTTTTTTAAGTGGCGGCAGATTGCTCGCGCCTGGCGATGTCGTAGGAGCTACCTCGCGAAGCGAGGCTGCGATCTTTCCCCTGGCACTTGAGTTCCAAGCGAAAGATCGCAGCCTCGTTGCACTCGACAGCTCCTACAAAGCTTTTGCTCACCAGCGCATCCGCACGCCCATGCTGGTGATGATGCCATTGAGGTCGTTGTCGTCGACGTCACTGCTGTAATCGGCGCTGACATACAGGCTTACCGCCGGCGTGACCCGTGCCACCAGGCCCAGGCCGACTTCGACGGTGGAGGATTTCCGGCTGCTGCTGATCTTGTCGACCTTGTCCAGGGACAACGTATCGGCGCTCTGCACCGTGTGCCACAGGTTGGTGCGCACATAGGGCTCCATGCCCAGGCCATTGACCTGGTAGTTACCTTTGAGTCGTGCACCGACGCGGCCGCTCCAACTGCTCAGTTCATTGCCGGTACCGCTCTCGGTATTCGGCGTATCGAGGGTGATGCGCTGGTTGATCAACTGCGCCTGGGGTTCGACTACCCAGTGTGTCCCGATGCCAATCGGAAAGCCACCTTCGACCGACAGCGTCACCGCATTACCTTCGGCGGCCTGGCGCTGGCCTTGTTCGGTGCGACTGTAGCCATTGACCCGGCCGCCACTGGCGCTCAGGTCCACGTGCCAGCCCGCAGGCCCGGTCAGGCTCCAGTAGGCGCCAAGGCTCGAGCCTTTGAGGTTGACGGCATCCTTGCCTGGATCGGCCATGACAGGCGTCACCAGCAGGCCATTGCCGGTTGAAATAATCTGGTTTTGTCCACTGATCAGCCCCATGCGCTGGGTATGGCCACTGTCGTTTCGTAATGTGAACAGGGCGGGGCTCTTGCTGGAGGCGGGGTCACTGCCGATCGCTGCGGTACTGAGGTCGTGGGACTGTGTTCGGCCATACCAGGGCTGCGTTGTCTCCTCGCCAGGCCAGGCCTGTACCTCCATGGAGGAAAGCAGCAACAACGAAGTAGAGAGGGTGTGGAAGGTGATGGTGATCTCTTGTGGACGGAGGGAGGTTTTCATGGTGGCCTGCCTTGCAATCGCATGCATTTCTCGCTTTTTGGCGTCTCTCCTACCCCGAATGAGGGGCGACCGAATGGATTGAGGCAAGCCTCTGGCGGCCCGCGTTTGCGGGTTCCAGAGGCCTGCCCCTGACTGTATTTCCGGGGGTAGTACCGTGTAGTCAAGAAGACTGATGGCACTGCGTCAAGAAAATGGACGATGAATGGCAGGCTGAAATCAGCCTCAATAAGAGGCTGATTTCAATTGCTTATTTCGGATCATATTTGGGCGTCAAATCACCGTCGGGGTTCCTGTCTACCAACTGATCCGTAAGCCGATTCTGCCGGCCACGGCGCGTTGCTGGTTGCTGTCGAAGTTTTGGCTGTAGTCCGCGCCGGCATACATGGCGACTGTGGGCGCCAGGCTCACGGTGACGCCAATCCCGAGGTCACCGGTGGACGCGCGCTGTTGGGTCTCGACCCGTTCGGTGTCGTCGAACGTCACCGAGTCGGTGCCGGAAAACGTGTGCCAGAGGTTGGCGCGCAGGTAGGGTTCCACGGGCATGCCGCTGACCTGGTAGCGGCCCTTGAGGCGAGCCCCGAGACGGCCGGTCCAGGCACCGTCGGAATCGAACTCGACCTTGGAGACCCCATCGTTTTGCGTGTCCAGGGACACTTTCTGGTGGATGATCTGGGCCTGGGGTTCGACGACCCAGTTGGCGCTCACCGCGAAGGGATAGCCGGCCTCCGCCGAAACAGTCAGGGCGTGCCCACGATTGTCGATTTTCAAGCCGCGTTCGGAGCGGTTGTCACCGTTCAGTCGCGTGCCCATCACCACTGCATCGACGTAGCCGCCGGTAGGGTCGGTGAGCGTCCAGTACAGTCCATAGCTGTCGCCGTCGAGTTCTATCTTGCCGGCGTATCGATCTTCGAAACCCAGGTTGAAGCCTTTGACATCGCCGTTCAGCTCCGTGTGGCCGACGAAGAAACCAATGCGTTGGGTCTGGCCGCCGGACAGCAGGGAGCTGTACAGATCGTTGCCCACCTGGAACCCCTTGATCGACCCATCGAACCGCGGCGTCACCGTACCGGCCCAGGTTTGCTCCAGATCCTTGCCGTAGACCCGGCCCCAACCCGCGCCGAACGCGCCAGTTTCCGTGAGCAGGCGCTGGTCGCCCTGGCGATCATGGAACGTGCCCAGGGCCATCAGGGTCAGTTGCGCCGCCGCTGGAGGCAATACTGACCAGGTCGGCACTTCCGGGCGATATAACGGGATAGGTGCCGCGCCGGGCACCGCAGTTGGCAACGGCGGTAGCGTCGGGACCGGTGGCGCACCTGGTGCGGGAGGCGCCGTTGGGATGGGAGCGGCTACCGGCCCTTCAATCAAGCTGGAGCGCAGGTACCAGTTGTTTGGATTACCGGTCGCGCCGCCCTTGAACAGGCGGTAATCGAACGCACCGGCCGAGATGGACTGCCCCTGTGAAAAGGCATTGATGTCACTGACCGCGCCCCCCTGGGCCTGGACCACTTCGATACCGTCCTGGGTCGTCCGCGCGCCCGTGCCGCCCAGGTTCGTGACTATGATGGTGGTAGTGCCGGTGAGCGTCCCGCCATTGACCACCAATTTGTCACTGGCAGAGCCATCGGCGCCGACTGCCGTTTGCACATGCAACTGGCCATTGTTGCCGACGTAGTTGCCCTGGACGGTAAGCGTGTCGTTGGTGCGGGTGTTGCCTTGGGTGAGGTCCACCGTGCCGGCGTTGTTGAGCGTCGCCAGTTGTCCGGCAGTAAAAGGGGCGATGACGCCCTGGGTCGCCGTCAGCGTGCTGCCGCTTTCGATGTTGAGCGTCCCGGTGCCGGTGGCGCTGTCACCCAAGGTCAGCGTGTCGTTAAGGTCCAGTTGCGAACCTTGGGTGAGGTTGACCGTTTCCCAATTGAGGTAACGGGCGCCGGTGCTGGAGGTGCTGCCTTCGAAGGTCAAGACGTCCTGGCCCAATCCGCCATTCACGCTAGGGGTGATGCTCAGCCCGGCTTCATCTAGCGTGCTCAGCCGTGCCGTGTCGTTGCCTTCGCCCATCAGGATGGCCGAGTGAATGAGGCCGCCGCTCCATTGGAATTGGTCATCGCCGGCACTGGCCCGGACTTCGCCGAGGATTTCGCCACCGCTGACGGTAATGCTGTCGTTGCCGCCGCTGACACTGACATTACCGCCGATCCGTCCTGCGGAGAGGATGATGGTGTCCTGGCCGAAACCGGTCACCAGGTTGCCGATGATGTTTCCGCCGGACATATTGAAAACATTGTCATCGAGTTTCATGTCGACCCGGCCAATGGTGCCGCCGGTCATCTCGGCGTGGTCGCCGTCTTCGAACGCATCGACGATGGTCCCACCCGTCATCAGGAAGGTATCGAGGCCGTCGCCTTGGGCCAGAGACAGGATCCTGCCACCATTCATGACGAAATCATCGGCCTCCGACCCTTGCTCGACATCACCGTCAATCACGCCGTTGGCGTTAATCACGATGCGGTCGAGCCCGGTGCCGAAGGTAACGTCGCCGGAAATGACGCCGCTGCCGTTGGCGGGCAGGGTCAGGCTGTTGTTACCTGCAAGGTCCGTCAGCCCGGGGCTGGTGCCGCTGTCGCAGACATAGGTGTCATCGCCTGCGGTTGGTGCCAGCGTGCAGGCTGCCATGGCGGCCGGTGCGGGGAACAGGAAAGGGGCCGATACCCATAAAGCGTTGAGCAGCCGATTGAGTCGTTTGTTGTGCCGAATCATGTGCTATCCCTCTGCATCGGCATTTCGCAAATGCCGGTTCCAGCATTGGTTGCACAACAGATGGCACACAGGGCCTGGCAACGCTCGCTGTATGGGATGGCACCCTAGCAACGAATAAAGGGCGTCGCTACTGTCAGAACTTACAGGTCACTGCGCAGAAACAGCAGCCAGGATCAGCCTTACAAATGCACTTCCACCGAAAGTGGCAGGTGATCGCTCAGGTGCGTCCAGGGTTTGCTCCCAAGTATTTGCGGGGCGTGGCTGCTGGCGTTACGCAGGTATATGCGGTCCAGGCGCAGCAGCGGAAAACGGGCCGGGTAGGTCCTGGCCGGGCGACCGTGGTGGTGCTCGAAGGCTTCATGCAGGGAGCCATGGCGGGCGAGGGTGAGGTTACCCCGCAATTGCCAGTCGTTGAAGTCGCCGGCGATGATCACAGGGGCGTCCTCGGGCAGCGAATCGAGCAGTTGGCAGAGCAGTTTGAGCTGTAGTTGACGATGGCTTTCCAGGAGACTCAGGTGCACGCAGATCCCGTGGACGGCGGCGTGGCCGGGCACATCCAGCACGCAATGCAACAATCCGCGCCGCTCCGGACCGGTGATGGACACATCGAGATTGCGGAACTGGCGGATCGGGTACTTGGAGAGCAGGGCGTTGCCATGATGGCCATCGGGGTAGACCGCATTGCGGCCGTAGGCGAAATCGTTCCACATGCTGTCGGCGAGGAATTCGTACTGGGACGTCTGGGGCCAGTTGTCGTAGCGTGACGCGTGTCGGTCGTGTTCGCCCAGCACCTCTTGCAGGAACACCAGGTCGGCGCCGGTACTGCGCACCGCTTCGCGTAGTTCGGGCAGGATGAAACGACGATTGAGGGCGGTGAAACCCTTATGGGTGTTGACCGTCAGGATCCGCAGCCGATGAACCGCCGCGGGCGCGTCCGATGGCATTGGTTCGACGGCGCGCCAATCGGGATCTTGAGACACGTTCACTCCTGAATCAGACGTACTTGTTCATGCGACTGACCCAAGGTGCCGGCAGTTCCGGATTTTTCATATCCTTGCCGATCGCTATCGCGAGCAGGCTCGCTCCCACAGGGGGCGCAGGCGTGCGCAGATGTTGCAGTACCCCGCAAATCCAATGTGAGAGCGAGCCTGCTCGCGATTGGCGGTGTGTCTGAACCACCGCCCTCCGCGAACAAACCCAGCTTTACAGGTGCGTATTCAGATGAACACAATCTCATAGGGCAAGCCCATCCGGTCAAGGATGACCCTGGGTAACAGTGGGGCGATGCCGCTCGCCGGTTCGCCGGCAAGTTGGCTGACGTAGGCGTACATGGCGTGACGCTTGCGGGCGGTGGTCCAGACGTCGAGGCGCAGTTTACGGGCCCGGTGCCAGGGGATTTTATTTTGCTCGCGCACTGGCCAGTGCCAGGCCCACACCGGCAGTTCGTTGAACGCCACACCGACTTTGTCGGCGGCCAGCGCCCCGGCGCGGCCGACGGTGTCGTGATCGCTGTCGCCATCCTGGCGCCAGGTGCTGAATACCACGTCACCGGGCCGCAGGTGGCGAGCTATGAAGCTAGCCAGTTCGGCCTCGTGTTCGGCCAGGGCCTTTTCCGGGAAGCCGCCGCGCACCCATTGCAGGCCGTTGGCCGCAATGCCAAGGCGATGCAGGGCGTCCACGCTTTCCTGGGGGTGAGGGCGGTGTGTACGCAGGCGTTCGTCGGTCCACAACGGTGAGCCGGGGTGGGCCAAGTCTCCGTCGGTGACCGAGATCAGCAACATGGGTTGGTTCAGGTTGCTCAGCAATTGCAGCAATCCGCCACAGGCCCCGACCTCATCGCCTGGATGGGGGGCGAGGATGACCGCACGGGCGCCGGCGGGAATGAGCGTCTGGGTACTGATGATTGGAATATCGGCCAGTTGCGCAGCACTGTTCCAGATTTGCGGGTGCTGTCGGCCAGGCAAGCGAGAGGCAGGTTTCATAAGCGACATCCTTGTATGTGTTCAATCTTTCAGCCATGCACCGGGCCTACTGTCCGGTGGTTCCGATGTGGGCATGACTGCGATTCACAGCGCTCCGAATCCTGGAGACTACCGCATATGAAGTATTGACCATCTCGGCCGATTCGTCTCGTGACATGTGCATCTGCACTGCATTTTTTTCTTCAAACTGGCAGGTGTGCATCGAAAACCGCTTCCTTGCGGTCCTCATGGCAGCTTACAGCGGGTGTTTCATTCCTCGTCTTCGCGTTGCAGTTCGAACAGCAGCAGCGAGCGCCCGGTGACGGAGTATTCAGAATCGAACTCAAAGCGCTCCTGTCCTCGAACGGCCGGTTGATTGGTGTCGACCATGCAGGTCCAGAAACTGCCCTCGGGGACTTCCGGCAAGCTGAAATTGACGATGTCATGATGCGCATTGACCACCAGCAGCAGCGTCGCATCGCCGCCCTTGCGTCGAATACCGGTCTCCTGGGCTCGCCCGTCCATCAGCATCCCCAGGCAGCGACCATGGCCGTCCTGCCATTGTTCAGTGGTCATTTCGCTGCCGTCCGGGGCCAGCCAGGTCACGTCCTTGACGCCGATGTCCTCGTTGTAGTTACCCACCAGGAATCGCCCGCGCCGCAGGATCGGGTAGGTCAGGCGCAATTTGATCAGGCGCTTGACGAACTTGAGCAGCGCCGCGCCATCCTCGCTCAGGTCCCAATTGACCCAGCCGATCTCACTGTCCTGGCAATAGGCATTGTTATTGCCGTGCTGGGTACGGGCAAATTCGTCGCCGGCAACGAGCATCGGGGTGCCTTGGGCCAGCAGGAGGGTGGCGAAGAAGTTGCGCATCTGCCGATGGCGTAGCGCGTTGATCTCCGGATCGTCCGTCGGGCCTTCGACGCCATGGTTCCAGGACAGGTTGTTATTGCTGCCGTCCTGGTTGTTCTCGTCGTTGGCTTCGTTGTGCTTGTCGTTGTACGACACCAGGTCATTCAAGGTGAAACCGTCGTGGGCTGTGACGAAGTTCACCGAGGCGTATGGACGCCGGCCACGCTGGTTGAACATCTCGCCCGAGGCTGTCATGCGGCTGGCGAAATCGGCGAGCTGGCCATCATCCCCCTTCCAGAAGGCACGCACCGTGTCGCGGAACTTGTCGTTCCACTCGACCCAGCCCGGCGGGAAGTGCCCCACCTGATAACCTCCAGGACCACAGTCCCAAGGCTCGGCGATCATCTTCACCTGGCGCAGTACCGGGTCCTGGCGGCAGGCAACGAGGAAGCTGTGGCGTTCGTCGAAGCCGTCATGGTAGCGGCCGAGAATGGTCGCCAGGTCGAAGCGGAAGCCATCGACGTGCATCTCCGTGGCCCAGTAGCGCAGGGAATCGGTGACCATTTGCAGAACGCAAGGATGGCTCAGGTCCAGGGTGTTGCCGGTGCCGGAGTCGTTGATGTAGTAGCGCTTGTCATCGGGCATCAGCCGGTAGTACGAGGCGTTATCGATGCCGCGCATGGACAGGGTGGGGCCCTGTTCGTTGCCTTCGGCGGTGTGGTTGTAGACCACGTCGAGGATGACTTCCAGGTTGGCCTCGTGCAGGTGGGCGACCATCTCCTTGAACTCGGCGATCTTGCCGCTGGCCAGGTAACGTGGGTCCGGGGCAAAGAAGGCGATACTGTTATAGCCCCAATAATTGGTCATGCCTTTGTGCAGCAGGTGCTGGTCATTGACGAAGGCATGGATGGGCAGCAGTTCCACCGAGGAAACCCCCAGCTTGCGGATATGCTCCAGCACATCGTCGACCATCAGCCCGGCGAATGTACCGCGCAGGTTTTCGGGCACCGCGGGGTGGCGCATGGTGAGGCCGCGCACATGGGTTTCATACAGGATGGTCTTGTCCCAGGGCACGCTGACGCGATGGTCGTGGCCCCAGGTGTGCGCCGGATCGATGACTTTGCACTTGGGGACGAACGGGGCGCTGTCACGCTCATCGAAACTGAGGTCGCCGTCGGGATGGCCAATGGTGTAGCCGAACAGGGCTTCGGACCACTTCAATTGACCGACCAGCTGCTTGGCGTACGGATCGATCAGCAGCTTGTTCGGGTTGAAGCGATGACCGTTCGCCGGGTCGTATGGACCATAGACCCTATAGCCGTAGACCAATCCCGGGTGGGCATCGGGCAGATAACCGTGGTAAATCTCGTCGGTGTATTCCGGCAGTTCGATGCGTTCGAGTTCGACTTCGCCGGCATCATCGAAAATGCACAGTTCGACCTTGGTGGCATTGGCTGAAAACAGCGCGAAATTGACCCCGAGGCCATCCCAGGTTGCACCCAGTGGAAAAGGCAGCCCCTCACGAATCCGCGAAGCCTCGATAACGGGCGGCGGCGTGGTTTTGTTTGGACGGGTCATAGTTGCTCCTGCAAAAGACAGACAGATATAGCGATGCGGTTCACTTGAGAGGGGTGGTTCCCCCTTCACCCGTGGCGAGGAGAGTTATCCCCGCTGTGTGGGACAAGTTGCTCTCTGTGGGAGCAAAGGTTGCGGCGATGAAGCGATGCGCTTGTTTCGCGAGCAAGCTTTGCTCCCACCTGGCAAGGAGACCGATGGGAGATGAATCAAACCGCTGGTGGTTTGCGCGCCGCCCGGGGCTTTTTATCCGCAGGCTTTTGCGCCTCGGTGGTCGCGACCGGTTTGGTCGCCGGCTTGGCCTTGGGGGTCGCGCTTTTTGGAGCGCTCTTGGCAGCGGTGCTCTTGGTCGCCACGGGGGGCTTGGCGCCATCCGCTTTGCTGGCCGTTGACTTGCTCGCCGCCTTGGGAGGCTTGCTGGGCGCCAGGGCTTCGGCTTCGGCGAGTTTGCGCGCCATCTCCCAGTGGCGTTTTTCCTGCCCGCTGGGCTTACCCTCGGACTCCCAGATCTGATAGGCGAATTCGCGGATGCGTTTATCGTCGGTACTCATCGCAGTGCTCCTGATTCAACTCAAGATTGGATAAAGACATTGACCGGGAAATCCCCCAGTGCGGTGCTGATCAGCAGCTCCCTTTGGGGTGTGACTGTTGCACTTGAAAAAAGTCCCTTCAGTTTTTCCTCCTCGGCGGCGAACGGTAACGACACGCGGGTATCGCCCCAATCCGACGCAGCCACCAGCGGCACGGCACTGTTTTCCAGCAAGTGCGCCGCATGGATAGGCGCGACAATGATCGCCCGTTGTTGCCCGTCCTCACGCATGAAGGCCAGTACCCGTTGGGCCTGTTCGCCGAGCACTTCCAGCGGCTGGTAGCGGCCCTGTCGCCATAGCGACGGATACTCGGCTCGCACGGCCAGTGTCCTGGCGATCAATGCCTGTTTGACTCGCCCGTCACGCCAATCGCGTATCAGCGCGGCTGGAGAGTTGTCGGCCCGTAGCGCCTCGCGGCGGGCCTGGAAGTCCACAGGTCGGCGGTTGTCCGGATCAACCAGGCTGAAGTCCCAGAACTCGTTGCCTTGGTACAGGTCCGGTACGCCGGGTACGGTCATGCGCAGCAAAGTTTGCGCCAGACTATTGAGGGCACCCGCCGGGGCGATGGCCTGGACCGCCTCGGCGATGGCGCTGCGCAACGGCAGCCCCTCATCACCCAGCAGCAACCGTTCGAGAAACATCTGCGTCGCTTGCTCATAAGCGTCGTTGACGGCCGCCCAGCTGCTTTGCAGCTTGGCTTCACGCAAGGCCTTGCGTTGCCATTGCCACAGGCGTTCGTTGTAGTCGGCCAGGGCCTTGTGGTCCTGCAGGTTGAGGTCCAGCGGCCAGCTTCCGAGCAGCGCCTGGTACAGAATCAGCTCATCACCGGCCGAAGGCGCCGACGGGTCGCTGTGCAGCGAAGGCGCAAGGATGCGCCATTGCTCCACGCAGGCGGCATACCAGTCGGCGCGCTCGCTGAGTACGGCCAGCCTGGCACGGGTGTCTTCGCCGCGCTTGTGGTCGTGGGTGGCGGTGGTGATCAGGTTGTCGGGAAAGTGTTTGAGTCGCTCAAGGCAGGCGTGGTGGAACACCTCGGCCGGGGCGCTGAAGCGCTCGGTGTCATAGCCCACGTCATTGCGCGACAACAGCACTGCCGAGCGATAGAGCGCGGTGTCTTCCACGGCTTTGGCGGCGGCTGGCGAGGTCAGTTGCTGGAAACGCACGCAGGCATGGCGCAGGCGTTTACGCTGGCTGCCGCGCGGACGTTGCCGCCAGGGCATCCCACCGAGCCATCCGGCCAGGCAATCGAGCACCGGCCAGTCAGCTTCGCTGAGGGTTTGCCGGGCGCCTTCCAGGGCCTGGTTGAAGAACACTTCGTCTTCGGCCGACCGCCCCAGGGGCGTGATGTAGGTGCGATACACCGGGAAATGCACGATCAGCTCTTGCAAGGCCCGGCGGATCGCGCCCAGGGTCAGGTCGCGGGTCATCACATCGTCCCGGGCCACTTGCAGCAGGGCCTGGGCGACGCTTTCGAAGTCGCCGGCCAGGGAACCATTGAGAATCTGTTGGCGGGCCAGGCGCGCTTCTTCAATGAAGTGCGCCGGTCGCTCACTGTGCCGGCTCCAGAATTCGGCAAGGGGCTCGGCACCGGCCGGGTCATGCTGGAGAAGCGAAACCTGATTCATGAACTCGTAACCGGTGCTGCCGTCGATGTTCCAGTCCCGTCGCAAGGTTTCGCCATCGCCAAGGATTTTCTCGACGAAAATCGGCAGGTGCCGCGACGGCGAAAGCGAATCGACGCGTCTGCGCAATTTGCGGCAGTAACCGCGAGGGTCGGCAAGGCCATCGATGTGATCGATCCGCAGCCCGTCCACCAATCCTTCACCGATCAATTCGAAAATCTTGGCATGGGTCGCCTCGAATACCGCCGGACGCTCGACCCGCAGCCCGCCCAGTTCGTTGACATCGAAAAAACGCCGCCAATTGATATCGTCCGCGGCTGTGCGCCAACTGGCCAGGCGATAGCTTTGGCGCTCCAGCAATTGATGCAGGCGTTCGAAGCCCTGGGGCTGGGTAGAGTCGTAGCCGCCCAGGTTGTCCTCGATGGCGCTCAGGATGCCGTTATCTGTCGCCAGGCTTTGCAATTCTGCTTGCAGTGGGCGGGCGAGGGTGTGGGCATCGGTCTGGTAATTGAGCGTGGTGAAGCGCTCGGCCAGGGATTTGAGCGACTCGGCTTGCCCGGCGGGCAGGGTTTCGGCGGGTTTGAGCAGTTCGCCGTAGTACATCGGGCAAATGGGGAAGTGGTGTTCGTAGTGCTCGACATAGAAGCGGCCATGGGCGGCATCGAAGCGCAGTTTCAAGGTGCCTTCCTGCAACGCCACGCCGTAGTCGCTGCCCAGGAACGGCAGCAACAACTGGCCCTCCATCAGCGGGTCCGGGGAGTGCCACTGGATGTCGAAGAATTCACCGTAAGGGCTCAGGCGGCCCCATTCGAGCAAATCCAGCCACCAGGGATTGTCATTGCCGCCAACGGCCATGTGATTGGAAACGATGTCGAGGATCAAGCCCATCCGGTGCTCGCGCAAGGCTGCGACCAGGCGCTTGAGCGCTGCTTCGCCGCCAAGCTCGGGGTTGACCAGGGTCGGGTCGACGACATCGTAGCCGTGCATCGAGCCGGCCCGGGCCTTGAGCAGTGGCGAGGCATAGATATGGCTGATGCCCAGCGCGGCGAAGTACGGCACCTGGGGGATGGCATCGTCCAGGGTGAAGCCTTTATGAAACTGCAGGCGCAATGTTGCCCGCAGGGGTTGGATCAATGTCTGCTTCATCGGTCACGCTCGTTCGCCTGAAGTCTGGCACAGGCGAGTATTTCCAGACGCCGGGCGGCGTCCGGGTCATCCAGTAACGCCTGGCTTTGCTGGGTCAGGCGGCGGCGCCAATTGGGGTGGGTGTCGATGGTGCCCGGCAGGTTCGCCTGTTCCTCGATGCCCAGGGCGTCTTCGAGAGGCAGCAACACCAGCGGCGCGCGGGTGTGGCCGAGGAAGCGCACGCTGGCATCCAGTACCTGGTCGGTTTCGCGGTGTTCCTCGCGAAAGTTCTGCGGATCCTGGTTCAGTACCTGGCGCAGGCCTTCACGTTCGCGCTCGCGGTGTTTGCGCCAGTCCATTTCGGTGTGGGAATCGATCAGGTCCAGCCGGGCGTTCCAGTCGATGTCGTGACCGTGCCACCAGCCATTGAGCGTTGGCAAGTCATGGGTGCTGGTGGTTGCCAGGGCATTGTCCGGCCAATCGAGGATTGGCTTGAAGTGGGTGTTGTCCTGTTCGAACAACAGCACGCGCATGCCCAGGATCGAGCGGGCGCTGAGTTTTTCCCGCAGGCCATCTGGCACGGTGCCAAGGTCTTCGCCGAGCACAATGGCTTGGTGACGATGGGATTCGAGTGCCAGCAGGCGCAGCAGGTCGTCTACCGGGTAATACAGGTAGGCGCCATCGGAGGGTGGGGCGTCGTTAGGAATCACCCAGAGCCGTTGCAAGCCCATGACATGATCGATGCGCAAGCCGCCGGCGTGGGCGAAGTTGGCCCGCAACATTTCAATGAATGCGCGAAAGCCGTTACGCACCAGGCCTTCCGGGGAAAACGCGGAGATCCCCCAGCCTTGGCCGGAGCGGTTGAGAATGTCGGGCGGTGCGCCCACGGTCAGCGAAGCGAGCAGTTCGTCCTGTCGGCTCCAGGCCTGGCTGCCACCGCCATCGGCACCCACCGCCAGGTCGGCGATCAGGCCAATGCCCATGCCGCTGGATTTGGCTGCGCTCTGGGCACGTTCCAGGCAGCGAGCGATCAACCATTGGCAAAAGGCGTGGAAGCCGATTTCATCGGCATTTTCTTCGGCAAAATGGCCCAAGGCCGTACTGCGCGGATCGCGCCATTCTTCCGGCCACTGCCGCCAGTCGAGGCTTTCGCCGCGGGCGGCGCGTTCGGCCTGCAAGGCCTCGAAGCGGCAATGGTTCTCCAGGGCTTCGCCGCTGGTGTGACGGAAACTGCTGAAGTCTTCATGCAGCGGATGCTCGCCCTGGCTGAAGCCGTCGTAAAGGGCGCGCAGAATTTTCTGCTTGGCTTGGGCGGCGACCGGCCAGTCGATCAGTGGCTGCTCTTCCAGGGTACGCAGTTGATTGGTCAGGCCGGTGGCGTCGATGGCGGTGCGCAGGGCGCGTTCGCCGAGGATGGTCCCCGGCGCCGCGTACAGGCTGTTGAGAAACAGTCGGCTCGACGGTGAGTAGGGGCTGTAGCGCCCGGTGTCGCTACTGAACATGGCATGCATCGGGCTGATGGCAATGGCCTCGGCCCCGCGCTCGCCGGCCACCCGTGCCAGTTCCTCCAGGGCTTGGGTATCACCGAAGCCGCCGTCACCGGGACGCCTGAGGGCATACAGTTGTGCGCTCAGGCCCCAGGCCCGTGGCGTCGGGTCGTCCACCGCATCGGCCACGCTGTAGCAACGGGCCGGTGCGACGGCGAGGGTGAAATGCTGGTCCTGGATGCTGACATGCTGATAACCCACTGGGACCATCCCCGGCAGCTTGGCGTCGGCATCGAGGTTCAGGTTCAGTGTCGCGCCATCTTCGAGTTTGATTTCGCAAGGCGTCCCCGCCTCGAAGTAGCGGCTCAAGTCCAGGCTGGCCCCGACGTCGGCGGTGATCAGCGGTGGCAATTGATGGTTCTGTTGAGCTTCCTGCAACTGCAGCAGGCTGGCGTCGATTTCCTGGGCGCTGCCGGCTGGGTGGCCCAGGCCGGTAAGGACCGAGCGCAAGACGGCCGGCGAGACTTTCTGGGCCCGGCCATTGGCATCGATCCAATCCACCGCCAGGCCTGCTCTTGCGGCGAGGATTTCCAGTTGCGCATCGCTCATAGGCGCTCTCCAGTGATGTTGGGCAAGGTTGTCGCCTGCGTCAGACTGACCAGCGCGCTGTAGGGCGCAAGAACGCCCTGTTGCAACAGACCCTCGAGCGGCTGCGGATGTTCGAAAAGAATGCGTACCTCTTCCGGGGCGCTGTGTGCGACGGGCTGATCACTCAGGTTCAGGTCGATGCGCAACACACTGCCATCGCCCAGCCGCCAGCGTGCGCTGACGGCGCCACGGCCCAGCACATCGGCGCCCAGGGCCTGGGCACCGGGCAGGCGCGGGACGATTTCTTCACGGCGAATTTTCAGCAGTTGTCGATACAGCGCCTCATGGGCCTGTTGCTCCGGGCCTTGCGATTCCAGGCTCGGGCGTGAAGCCTCGAAGGTGCTGGCCGCGTTGGGGTCGGGAATCTGTTCGCGTTTCTGCGGATCGGCAAAGGCACTGAAGGCCTTGAACTCGCTGCGTCGGCCTTCGCGTACGAGTTCTGCCAGCTCGCCGTGGTGGCTGGTAAAGAACAGGAACGGTTGTTCGGCCGCCACCTCGTCGCCCATGAACAGCAGCGGGATCATCGGTGACAACAGCAACAAGGCTGTCGCCGCTTGCAGTGCCTGGGGCACGGCGAGCTGATGCAGGCGTTCGCCCAGGGCTCGGTTGCCGATCTGGTCATGGTTCTGCAGGAACAGTACGAACGCGCTCGGCGGCAGGTGCCCACTGGGTTCGCCCCGGGATTCGCCATGGCGATTGATGTGGCCCTGGAAGACGAACCCCTGGCTGAGGCAACGTGCCAGTTGTTCCGTCGGCTGTTCGGCATAGTCGGCGTAGTAAGCGTCCGTTTCACCGGTCAGCAGCACGTGCAAGGCATTGTGCCCGTCGTCGTTCCACTGGGCGTCGTAGCCGTGTTCCAACAGGCTGGCCTGGTTGTGTTCGTTTTCCACGGTCAGCCAGACATGCCGGACCGGGTCTACCTGCTCGCGCACCCTGGCCGCCAGCTCCTGGAGAAAGTCCGGGTCTTCAATGGCGTGTACCGCGTCCAGGCGCAAGCCGTCGAAACGGTATTCCAGGAGCCACATGAGCGCGTTGTCGATGAAAAAGTCCCGTACCTCACGGCGCCGGAAATCAATCGCCGCGCCCCAGGGCGTGTGCTTGTCTTCGCGAAAGAAGCCCTTGGCGTAGCGGTGCAGGTAGTTGCCGTCGGGGCCGAAGTGGTTGTAGACCACATCGAGGATGACCGACAACCCATGGCCGTGGGCGCTGTCGATCAGATGCTTGAGCTGTTCGGGTGTGCCGTAGGAGGCCTGGGGTGCGTAGGGCAGGACGCCGTCGTAGCCCCAATTGCGATCCCCAGGAAACTGCGCCAGCGGCATCAGCTCGATAGCGGTGACGCCCAGCCCGGCCAGGCGTGCCAAATGCTGCTCGACTCCGTTGAAACCACCCAGGGCGCCGACGTGCAATTCGTAAATCACGGCTTCGTGCCAGGGGCGGCCGGACCATTGAGTGTGCCGCCATGAATAGGCATGCGGGTCGACCACCACGCTGTGGCGATCGATATCGCCGGCCTGGGCGCGAGAGGCTGGGTCCGGCACTTCCAGCTCGCCATCGATGTTGTAGCGGTAGCCGGTGCCAGCGGGGCAACGGGTCTGGATCATGAACCAGCCGTCGGCTTGGGGCAGTAGCGGTATTGAATCTCCAGTGTCGAGCTCGACACTGACAAAAAAGGCATCCGGGGCCCAAAGGGCGAAGCGGGTGTGCTCCTCATCCAGCATGACCGCCCCGTGGGTCCATGTCTCAGGCGTCCTTGACGTCATTGTTACCTCATTGTCTGGCCGATTTTCCCAGTGACTTAGCCACCAGCTGTTCGTAGAGTTCGGCGTAGGGTTCGACGGCCTTGCACCAGTTGAACGGCGCCGACATGGCCCGGCAGCGCATGGCGTTGAGCAGGTCGGGGAACTCGAAGACCTTGAAGGCCCGGCTCAGGGCCTGTTTGTAGCTTTCCACGGTGGACTCATCGAACAGGAAGCCGGTGATGCCATCTTCGATAGTGTCTGCCAGGCCTCCGGTATTGCGCGCAACCGGCAGTGAGCCGAAGCGTTGGGCGTACATCTGGCTCATGCCGCAGGGCTCGTAGCGAGACGGCATCAGCAGGAAATCGCTGCCGGCGAACATCCGCCGCGCATCGGTTTCGTTGAAGCCGATGCGCACGCCGATGCGTCCGGGAAAGCGCAGCGCGAGTTCGCGCATGGCCTGTTCTTCTTCCGGTTCGCCGCGGCCAATGATGGCGATCTGGCCGCCGGACTCGACGATGAACTCGGCGACCGCTTCGGTCAGGTCCAGGCCTTTCTGGTAGACCAGGCGCGAAACCACCGCGAATAGCGGGCCAGTGGAGTCATCGAGGCCAAAGAGTTCACGCACGTGGCTTGCGTTGACTCTCTTGCCTTCCCAGTCGCCCATGGCGAACTGGCGGAACAGATGCGTGTCGGTGGCCGAGTCCCAGCTTTCATCGATGCCGTTGGGGATGCCGCTGAGCAAGCCTTGTTGGGTCTTGGCCGCGAGGAAACCGTCGAGCCCGCAACCGAACGCCGGGGTGGTGATTTCCTGGGCGTAGGTGGCGCTGACGGTGGTGATATGGCTGGAGTAGGCCATCCCGGCCTTGAGGAACGACAGCTTGCCGTAGAACTCCATGCCTTCCTGTTGCAGGGCGTGCTCGGGGATGCCCAGTTCCGGGCAGGACGCCAGGCTGACGACGCCCTGATAGGCCAGGTTGTGGATGGTAAACAGCGTAGGGGTGCGTTGCCCACGCCAGTGCATGTAGGCCGGTGCCAGCCCGGCTGGCCAGTCGTGGGCGTGGACCAGGTCCGGGCACCAGTGGATCTGCGCGAGGTTGGCGGCGATGTCGGCGGCGGCCAGGCCCAGGCGGGCGAAGCGAATGTGGTTGTCGGGCCAGTCGCGACCGTTGTTGGCGCCGTAGGGGGAGCCTTCGCGGGCAAACAGTTCCGGGCAGATCAGTACGTAGATCACCAGGCCGTCGGCCATGTCCATGCGCCCGATCTTGCAGGGCGGCAGTGCTGCGTGGCCGCCCAGTTCGCCGATGATGTGGATCGGATTGCCGCTGTTCATCACTTGCGGATAACCGGGGATCAGCACCCGGACATCATGCAGCCCGGCCATGGCCCGGGGCAATGCGGAGGAGACGTCGCCCAGGCCGCCGGTCTTTACCAGGTCGGCGATTTCCGAAGTGACGAACAATACTTTCTTGCGGTTGGGATTCTGTCGAACGACGGGGAGCAGTGCCTTGCCGCCGGTGGCCAGCACCGGTGCCGTTGGCGATTCGGCCGCCGGCGGTAATTGCGAACGGACTTGTTGTGGTTCCAAGGCAGCACTGATCATAAATATCTCCCATTTTCTCGATCTGTTTCCGGCAAGCGCCAGAGCTGTTGTTTCATTGGCCGAATCCTGCGGCCAGGCGCACAAGCGCTACGCAAGGAAAGCGAACGGCTACCCAATGCGGCGAAGCGAATCAGCTGTGAAGGAGCTGTTGCAATGACCAGTGCAAGGACTGCACCAGTCGCTGTTGCCCTACCTCTAACCTGACCTGTCGCCGTTGCGAAAAGTTTCGACTTTTTTTCGTCCGGATGACCGGTCGGTTTTCTCCCCGGTTAGGCAGTCTAGGTCAGAACTTAGAGCGGTGCGGCTCGGTTCGTCGCATTGTCCGACAATCACGGTTTTTGTCGGCAATCTCCTACACGACAAAGAGGGATACGCACCGACGAAGTGCAGTTTCCTGAAAACAAAAAGGTGTAAAGGGGCAGCCTTGTGTCATCGGCGTGCGCGATGGAATGGCGTGATGCACCATTGGGGGGCGGGCGGAATGGAGGCGTTTTGATGGCTATTGTCTGCGCTGGAAGCACACTATCCTGTGGAGCGGGCTTGCTCGCGAATGCGGTGTATCAGCCAGCAAATGTGTGGCTGACAAACAGCATTCGCGAGCAAGCCCGCTCCTACAGAGAGGTATCCAGGATATTTGGGGCCGGGGCTTAGCCCGTCGGCGTCAGCAACCGAATCGGCGTGCCCGCCGCCCATGCCAGCAGGTCTTCGATCATCAGGGAATAGAACCGCTGGTAATTCTGTCGGCTGACGTAACCCACATGAGGCGTGGCCAGTACGTTTTCCAGGGTTCGGAAGGGATGGGCGGCTGGCAAGGGCTCCTGGGCGAAGACGTCCAGGGCGGCGCCAGCCAGGCGCTGGTGCTGGAGGGCGTCGATCAGGGCGGCTTCATCGACGATCGGCCCGCGTGAGGTGTTGACCAGCAGCGCCTCGGGCTTCATCCAGGCCAGTGCCTGGGCATCCACCAGGCCGCGGGTGCGTTCACCGAGCACCAGGTGGATCGAAAGAATGTCGGCCTGCTCGAACAAGGCCTGCTTGCTGACGTAGGTCACGCCGACTTCGGCGGCTCGCTCGGCGCTGAGGTTCTGGCTCCAGGCGATCACCCGCATGCCGAATACCTGGCCGAACTGCGCCACCCGCGTACCGATGCTACCCAGGCCGAGGATCGCCAGCGTCTTGCCGTGCAGGTCGCCGCCCAAGCCTTGCTGCCAGAGGCCGGCGCGCAGGGCATTGGCTTCCTGTACCAGGTTGCGGGTCAGGGCCATGATCAGCGCCCAGGTCAGTTCGGGCGTGGCGTGCTTGTAGCTGTCGGTCCCGCACACCTGGATGCCCAGTTCGGCGGCAGCCTTGAGGTCCAGGGCGGCATTGCGCATACCACCGGTGAGCAACAGCTTGAGATTGGGTAGGCGGCGCAGCAGGCCTTCGTCGAACAAGGTGCGCTCACGCATCACGCAGATTACTTCGAAGCGCTGCAGGCGCTCGGCGAGGGTGTCGCGGTCGGCGGGATAGTCGTGGACAAACGTCACCTGGCCGATGCGGTCCAGCACCGACCAATCCACCACGCCACGTGCCACATCTTGCCAATCGTCTATGACTGCTATTTGCACCGCCATGGAACACCTCGTCAGGGAATGGGTTTGTCCAACCAGCCCAGCAGGGCCTTGTGGAACCGGTCCGGCTCTTCCATCTGCGGGGCATGCCCCAGATTGGGGAACTCCACCAGAGTCGAACGGGGAATCAGCTCGGCCACCTGTTTGCCCAGCACCTCGTAGTGACCCAGCCTGGCCTTGACCGCCGGCGGCGCGATGTCACTGCCGATGGCGGTGGTGTCGGAGGTGCCGATCAGCAGCAGGGTGGGTACGGTCAGGTCTTTGAACTCGTAATAGACCGGCTGAGTGAAGATCATGTCGTAGATCAGCGCCGAGTTCCACGCCACTTGGCGATGCCCCGGGCCTTTGTTCAAGCCGGCGAGCATGTCTACCCAACGCTCGAACTCAGGCTTCCAGCGGCCTGCGTAATAGGTCGTGCGCTCGTAGTTGCGAATGCCCTCGGCGGTGACTTTCAGTTCCCGCGCGTACCATTGATCCACAGTGCGATAGGGGACGCCCAAGGCTTTCCAGTCTTCCAGGCCGATGGGGTTGACCATCGCCAGGCGTTCGACCTGGTCGGGAAACTGCAAGGCGTAACGGGTGGCGAGCATGCCGCCGGTGGAATGACCGAGGATGATGGCTTTCTGCACACCGAGGGCCTTGAGCAAGGCCTGGGTGTTGCTTGCCAATTGCTGGAAGCTGTACTGGTAATGCTCAGGTTTGCTCGATGTGCAGAAGCCGACCTGGTCCGCCGCGATGACCCGGTATCCGGCCTCGCTGAGGGTCTTGATCGAATCGCCCCAGGTGGCGGCGCAGAAATTCTTGCCGTGCATCAGCACCACGGTGCGGCCATTGACCTTGCCTTGGGCTGGCACGTCCATGTAACCCATCTGTAACGACTGGCCCTGGGACTGTAAGGCGAAATGCTTGAGGGTGTAGGGGTATTCGAAGCCCTCCAACTGCGCACCGTAGGCCGGGCCTTCAGGCGGGTTGGCGGCCTGGGCGAGCAGGGGCAGGGCGGCGGTGAGGAACAGGCTGGGCAACCAGCGCGCGGTGATGCGGGACATGGTCAATCTCCTTATGGCCGCCGCCGATCCTGGTGCGGCCCGATTATGGCGACATTAACCACAGGCAATCGAACGACGCGAACGTTCAGTCCATCCAGCCCAGTGTCGCCAGGGCGAGAACGCCATAGCGCAGGCCCTTGGCAAGGGTCACGAGCAGCAGGAAGCGCCGCCACGGTTCGCCCATCACCCCGGCCACCAGGGTCAATGGATCGCCGATGATCGGCAGCCAGCTGAGCAGCAGTGACCAGCGACCGAAGCGTTGGTAATGCCCACGAGCCTTGTCCAGGTGGGCGGGACTGACCGGAAACCAGCGCCGGTCCTTGAAATGCTCCAGGCGCGTGCCCAGCCACCAGTTCACCAGTGAACCCAGGACATTGCCGAACGTGGCAACCCCCAGCAACAGCCAGGCTTCATGGCGCTGGCTGAGCAGCAGGCCGACCAACAACGCCTCGGATTGCAGCGGCAACAGGGTTGCCGCGCCGAAGGCCGCGAGGAACAGGCCGATGTAGGCTTCGCCCATCAGTGGGCCGGATAGTCCGCCACCACGGTTTGGGTCCCGTCTTTTTTCAGGCCGATCACTTGATAAGCGTCGCTCATGCCGTCCATTTCCATGCCGGGCGAGCCCATGGGCATGCCCGGTGCGGCCACGCCGAGCAAGTCATCGCGCTTGCTCAATGCCAGCACCTGGTCGGCCGGGACGTGGCCTTCGACGAATTTGCCGTTGATCTCGGCGGTGTGGCAGGAACGCAGGTTCGGCGCCACGCCCAGGCGCTGTTTGACCAGGCTCATGTCGGCTTCGACATGGTCGTTGACCTTGAAGCCGTTTTCTTGCAAATGCGAAATCCACTTTTTGCAGCAACCGCAATTGGCATCGCGGTGTACATCAATGGTGACCGGTTCGGCGGCCTGGGCCAGGGTGGAGACGAACAGGGCGCTCAAGGCGAGCAAGTGCAGGGGATGGGCCATGGAGGTGGTCTCGTGTCAAACGGTTTGGAGGGAGGATACCAGAGTAGCGAGCGTGAGCTGACAGGGGGCTGAGGCGGGGATTACACAATTGTCAGGTTGAGAGGGAGACAATTCGCAGAGGAATGGAAACCACTGAACCCTGTGGGAGCGAGCCTGCTCGCGATGATGGCAGCACAGGCGCCATCACCGCAGTTGACCCACCGCGATCGCGAGCAGGCTCACTTCCACAGGTTTTGTGGCGGGAGCAGATTCAGCGCACCTTGAACCGCCCCATGATCGCATTCACCCGAGCATTGGCTTCCAGCAGTTGCCGGGTGTTGGCCTCGCTGGCCAGGCCGCCTGCCACCAGTTCTTCCACCATGTGACGGATCTGCACCATGCTGCGATTGATCTCCTCGGTCACCGCGCTCTGTTGCTCGGCGGCGGTGGCGATCTGGGTACTCAGGCTGTTGATCTGGCTGACCGAGCCTGCCATTTCGTCCAGCCCGGAGTTGACTCGGGATGTGGCATCGGCGGCCGACTGGCAACTGGCCTGGGTGTTTTCCATGGCTGAGACCGACGAGCTCACGCCTTGCGTCAGGCGGGTCAGCATTTCGTTGATTTCCGAGGTGCTGGCCTGGGTGCGGGCGGCGAGGGCACGTACTTCGTCGGCCACCACGGCAAACCCACGGCCTTGCTCACCGGCCCGGGCAGCTTCAATGGCGGCGTTGAGAGCCAGCAGGTTGGTCTGCCCGGCAATGGCGCCGATGACGCCGAGAATTTCGGTGATGCGCTGCGCGTCCTGTTGCATGCTCTCGACCTTGCGAGTGGCGCTGGCCACTTCATCGATCAGCGCCACCACACTGTTGGACGCCTCACCGACCACTACGCGGGAGCGGTCGGCATGCTCGTTGGCGCGCTGGGTGAACGCTGCGGTCTCGGCCGCATTTTGCGCGACGCTTTCGGCCGTGGAGCTCATCTGGGTGATGGCGGTCACGGTCTGGTCGGTTTCCGAAGCGTGGCGCATCAGGATTTCACTGGTGTGGGCGGAGGTCCGTTGCAGATCGCCCAGGCTCGATGCCATGGCGCCAGTGGCCTGGGTGACCTCGCCGATCATGCTTTGCAGGTAAGCGATGAAGCGGTTGACTGAATGACCGATCGCCCCCAGTTCATCCTCGGCCCGGATAGTGATACGTCGAGTCAGGTCGGCATCGCCCGTGGACAAGGCGTCGATGTTGCCCTTGAGGACCTTCATGCGGTGGGTCAATTGACGGATCGCGTAAAGCTGCATCAGTACCAGCAGGATCACCATCGGAATCTGCAGCAGGCTCAGTGTGCTCAGTACATCGTCGCGCTGGGCGGTGATCAGTCGGGTTGGCAATGCGGTCGCAAGGAACCATGGCGAACCCTCGATAGGGCGCATGAAAAACGTGCTGGCCTCGCCCTTGTTGTCGAACTCGACCCGTTGCAGCGGCTGGTCGCGCTTGGCCAGGCCAGCCTGGACCTGGGCGGCGAATGGCGAGGTTGCCGCCAGTTCACTGATGTTTTTCAGTACGATCGGTCCGCTGATGCGCGAACTGTTGCTGATGATCTTGCCGTCGCCTTCGACGATCAGCATCTCGGCGCTCAGGTCGGCTTCCTTGCGTGCCACCAGGTCATTGAAGAAACCCAGGGTCACGTCGATGGTGGAAACGCCATAAGGCACGCCGTTCTTCTGGATGGCCATGGCGCAGTTGGTGCGTGGTTCGGCGCTGGCATCGTCTTTATAGGCCGCGGCCCAGGCGCATTTGCCCGGCGGGGTGGCCATGCCGCCCTTGTGCCAGGGTTGTTCGTAATAATTGGGCGCGGCGTCACTGTTCCAGAAGGTATTGACCGCCAGTTTGCCGGACGCGTCGCGGTGCCAGAAGGTGCTGAATTTATTGCGTCCCTCGGCCCGCTGGTTGGGCAACGGCCAGATCCCGCCGCCAAAGACTTTCAACTCGCCGTACTGATCCACCAGTCCCGGCAACACTTTGTCGATGGCATCGCTGTCCAGCAGCGGGATGGTCTGGGTGATGCTGCGTTGCTGCGCCTGCACCTTGTTCAGTTCGCCCTGGATCTGCTCGGCGACCTCGGCGATGCGGTTCAAGGCCACTTGCTCTTCGGTCTGGCGCAACTTGGGCGCGACCAGATAACTGATGCCCACCACGGTCAGGATGGATAACACCAGCATGAATACAATCAGGAACAGCGTGTAGCGAGCCTGAATAGTTCGGAATGAGGGCATGTGGGGAGTCCTTGCACGAAGGCGACTTTCTGCAGCAGGCGGATGGGCAGTCCTGTATGTATCGGCCTGCGGTGACGCAGCTTTAGGAGAGGGCAAGGTGGGATGAGAGGTTGGCGAGGAAGCGGCTTCCTCGCCAAGGGGCATTAGCGGGGCATGTCGAAGCCCGGGCCGCCACGGTGGTCAGGTCGATCCCCATGACCGCGGTCGTGGGGGAAAAACAGGCAGCCACTCAGGGTCAGGGTGGACAATAAGGCAAGCAACAGGCTGATACGACGAAACATACATAATTCCTCATGATAAACCGCCGCGGTTGCGCGAATACGCTCCTTCGGCTGTACCATGGGACCCCGTTGGCAGCCCGTCATCCCCGCAATTCGGTAGGGACTTGGCAAGCCTTCGGATACAGAACGGATACATTCAGGAAATTGGTAATGACTCATTCACAACGTTTGAAATACTCGATTCTGATCGTCCTCGTCGTCCTGGCAATCATGCTGGGGCTGTCCTGGATGCAAGGCAAGGGCATGATCAGCGAGCAGCTGTTTCAATACATCGCCATCGCCGTGGCGGTCATCGTGGTGGTGATCAACGGCGTGATGCGGCGCAAGGTCAAGTCCTGAGCGCCGGCTTCAATCCTCGGCCTGGAGCACGGCCATCGCACTGGGGTGCAGGCAGTAGCTTTTATCCGGGTTGAGGGTGACGACTCCCTCGCTGCACAGGCGTTTCAACACCTCGCGCACACTGAGAAAGGACAATGGAATGTCCAGCCCCAACAACTGGCTGTGCACGCCGCGCACGCCCAGGCTGCGATTTTCGTTGGCGGCCTTGAGCAGCGCGTCGATGACTTTGAGGCGAATCAGGCTAGTCCTGAGCCCGAAACTCTTGAGCAAGCGCCTGATGTGGTCGTTGCCGCCTCGATCTGCCGGCTTGTCGAATACACGGTGGGGGGCGCTCAGCGAGACGCCGCTCGGCCTTGGCTTGCCCTCCATGGGCTGTTGCGCGTTACGCATGCAAAAACTCCTTACAAGCCTGATCAGAAAAGGTCACGGATACTCTCCTGTAATAGGACGAACGAGGATTCGCAATCATGAGGACCATGATGTGAAAAAATTGCCCGTGCTTCGTCAAACCCCCGTATTCAAACGGCTGCCAGCCATTAATTTTTTTTCATCCGGTTCGTTTTGAAGGTAGGCACATTCCGGTTCAGCACGCGGCGTGTGATTTCCCAGGCGGGCCGAGTGTTTGTCTACTTCGCTCCGGTAGCCGTCCTGGTTTCTGAAGTTTTTATCAGGAGTGAGCGTGATAATGTCCGGGCAGTTATCGAGGATTGGCCTCGCAGGCGCTTTTCTGGGGATCGCCCTCGGGCTCATTCCCGTGGTCAATGCGCAGGATGATGGGCAGCAGGCCAGTGCCGAGATCCGTCGCACTCGTTTTGGCGTGCCGCATATCCGGGCTCAGGATGAACGCGGGCTGGGTTATGGCATCGGCTATGCCTACGCCCAGGACAACTTGTGCCTGCTGGCCAATGAGATCGTCACGGTCAACGCCCAGCGCTCGCGCTATTTCGGGCCGCAGCAAGTCACGGTCGAACAGCGGGAGAACCGCGTCAGCGATGTGTTTTTCAGTTGGCTCAACACACCGCAAGCGGTTTCCGGTTTCTGGCAGGCCCAGACGCCTCAAGTGCAGCAACTGGTCGAAGGCTACGTGGCGGGCTACAACCGTGCGTTGGTCGAGCGCAAGGCCAAGGGCCTGCCGGAACAATGCGCCGGCGAGTGGGTGCGGCCGATCACGGCGCTGGACCTGGTCAAGTTGACCCGTCGACTGTTGGTGGAAGGCGGCGTCGGCCAATTCGCCGAGGCCCTGGCCGGTGCACAACCGCCCCAGGCGACGGCACTCACGGGTGTTCCAGCCAGCGGTTTCGCTGCCGCCGCAACCCGCCAGCAGCGTTTTGCCCTGGAGCGTGGCAGCAATGCGCTGGCCATCGGCAGTGAGCGCTCGTTCAACGGCCGCGGGATGTTGCTGGCGAATCCGCATTTTCCATGGTTGGGCGGCATGCGTTTCTATCAGATGCACCTGACCATTCCCGGCAAGCTGGATGTCATGGGGGCGGCCCTGCCGGGCCTGCCGATGATCAACATCGGCTTCAGCCAGCATCTGGCCTGGACCCACACTGTCGACAGTTCAAAACACTTCACCCTGTACCGCCTGCAACTCGACCCGAAGGATCCGACTCGCTACCTGCTCGACGGCAAGTCTGTGCCGATGAGCCAGCAGACGGTCGCGGTCGACATCAAGCGACCTGACGGCCAGGTGCAGACGATTTCCCGAGTGGTCTATGGCTCGCAGTTCGGCCCGATCGTGCAATGGCCCGGCCGGCTGGACTGGGACAACCGATTCGCCTACAGCCTGCGGGATGCCAACCTGGAAAACGATCGTGTGCTGGCCCAGTGGTACGCCATGAACAAGGCGGTCACGCTCAAGGATTTGCAGGACGCCGTCCATGAGATCCAGGGCATTCCCTGGGTCAATACCCTGGCGGTGGACGATCAGGGGCAAAGCCTCTACATGAATGTGTCGGTGGTGCCGAACGTCGACGCCGATAAACTGGCTCGGTGTAGCGATCCCAGGGCCGGGCTGCAACTGATCGTGCTGGATGGGGCTCGCAGCGAATGTGCCTGGGGGATCGATGCCAAGGCCGTGCAAAAAGGCATCTATGCCGCCGACAGGCTTCCGCAGTTGCTACGCCGCGATTATGTGCAGAACTCCAACGATTCGGCCTGGATGGTCAACCCGTCGCAGCCGCTGTCCGGTTATTCCCCATTGATCAGCCAGCAAGGCCAGCCGCTGGGACTGCGGGCGCGTTTTGCGCTGGAACGGATGGACGCGCTGGCCAAGGATGGTCCGGTGAAGGTGGAGGATTTGCAGCGCATGGTCATGGACGATCAGGTTTACCTGGCCGACCAGGTGATGCCGGATCTACTCGGCGTTTGTGCCGGTGACCTGGGGCAGGACGCTTCGGCCCTGGTCGAGGTTTGTGCCAGCCTCAAGGCCTGGGATCGTAAGGCCGGCCTGAAGAGCGGCCTGGGGTTCGTGCATTTCCAGCACATCATGGAAGAGGTGCGGGCTGCCCCGGGGTCGTGGCGCGTCGCGTTCGATCCCAAAGACCCACAACACACACCGCGAGGCCTGGCGATCGAGCGACCGCCTGTACTCAAGGCCGTGCGCGAAGCCATGCTGGCCTCGGTGGAAGCGGTGAAGGTCGCCGGGTTGTCGAAGGACAGCCAATGGCAAGATATCCAGGTGTCCAGCAGCGGCGGTCGACTAACGCCGATCCATGGCGGCCCCGGGGAGCTGGGCATCTATAACGCGATCCAGAGCGTACCGGGGGCGAGCGGTAAGCGGGAGGTGGTCAGCGGTACCAGCTATCTGCAAGTGGTGACGTTCGACGGTAAAGGTCCGCAGGCCCAGGGCTTGTTGGCCTTTTCCATTTCCAGCGATCCGGCATCGCCTTACTCGGCAGATCAGACCCAGGCGTTTTCGCAGAAGCAGTGGAGTGTGCTGCCGTTTACCGAACAGCAGATCAAGGCCGACCCGCACTATCAGGCGCTGATTATCCGTGAGCACGATGAGGCGGGCAGGGTGGTAACGCAGTAACTTTTGTTGGGCTGTGGACGAGGGGGAGCTCACATCCCCGATGGATGCCGGCTGACCTACCGTTATCGCGAGCCTGTGGGAGCAAAGCTTGCTCGCGATGACGTCGTCACAGACATCACCTCTATAAGGCTGTAAAACCGCTATCGCGAGCAAGCTTCGCCCCCACCGGGGGAGGTTTCAGTTATTGGTTGGCCGTTGCCCGATGGAATTGAGGACCGGGTTGCCGTCCTTGTTCTGGGTCAGGTAGACCGGCAGTACTTTGGGCAGCGAAGGCACCAGGTTCTGCACTTCACTGATGTTGTAGACCCCCCCGATACGCAGGCCGCCGGTGCTGTTGTCGGCCAGCATGACGGGACGGTCGAGGTAGCGGTTAATCAGCGGCAGTGCGTCGCTCAGGGCGAGGTTATCCAGCACCAGCTTGCCATTGCGCCACGCCAGTGAGCTGTCGTTGGGGGCTATCTCACGGACTTGTGGCTGGTGGTCGCCCGCCTTGTAGCTGGCCTGCATGCCCGGGGAAAGCGGCAGGCCGTCACGGCTGAACGCCTGATTGCTGGTCACCCTTACCGAGCCCTCCAGCAGGGTGATCCGTACCTGGTCCTGGTACATCCAGACGTTGAAACGAGTGCCGGTCACGCGTACCTGGCCTTGGCCAGCCCGAACGACAAATGGATGCTGCTTGTCATGGCTGACGTCAAAAAACGCCTCGCCCTTTTCCAGCGTTACCCGACGCTCGTTTTTGTAGTTGGCAAATACCAGCTCACTGCCCAGATTGAGTTCTACCTCGCTGCCGTCGCCCAGAGTAACGTGACGTACGCTTGCGCCGGCTTCGAAGCGCTGATAGGAGTTGGCAACCCAGCCCAGGTTCCAGCCGGTGTAGGCGGCGATGGGCAGACCCACGACGAATACCGCAGCGGCGACCGCCAGGCGGCTCCAGCGCGACCGTGGGCGGGGCGCTGGGGCTGCCGGCGCCGACTCGACGCGCGGCAGATGATCGGCAACCGCCCAGATCTCCAGCATGGCTTGGTATTCGAAAGCATGCAGGGGATCGGCATCGTGCCACTGCTTGAACGCTTGCCGTTCGGCATCGGTGCAATCGACGGCATGCAAACGCATGCACCAATGGGCAGCGGCATCGGTGATGGCGTCGTATTCGGCTTCCGAGAGGGTATGTTCGGTCATTGACTCTTCCTGGTTTGCCGCATTCTAACCTTCGGCATGAGCTGCCGAGAACAGCCGTCATGGCATTTACGCATCAATGAGCCCGTTTTTTACTCAAACATTCGTCGTAGCCTAGCGTCGCATACATTGCGTGAAAAAAAGATCAACAACTCAAACGCTTCACGGCACGGTAATCTGCCGGGACGGGCTTGGGTCGAGTTGGCGTCCCATTTCACAAATCAAGAGCGTGATCGAGTCGGCGTTACGAAGTATGACGTCGATGCGCTTGTCCGGCAAAATCGGATCGAGAAAATCATCGCGAGCGTTATCCATGGTTCTGGCGCCGGTTATCCTGAGGATTTCCCGGGTGGTTTCCTTGTACCCAGGCAACAGTTCCATCTTCTTGTAGGTGTTATCCGTGCTGTCCCATTGCGTAAACAGTTTTGACTTGGGTGTGGTCAATGACAGCCCGTTGAGTTGCAGGTCCTTTTGCTTGTCGTATTGCGACTTTCCTGAATAAGTCGCTGTTGAAATCAAGTCCAGAAAGGGCAGCGAGGCATCCAGGTAGATGAAATCGAACGTATTGAACAACTGGTGGGAAACTTCGTGGATGAAGGTCGCCCCCTGGGCATGGGCATCGACATTAAAGGACGACGGTACGACGGCCTTGTACCAATCCAGGCCCATGTCGAAGAAAAACTGCGTGATGTAGATTCTTCCGACGGCTGCGGGCTCAAGTACGAAGGCGGTCGCTCTATCTTCCAGGTGCTTGAGGTGGCCGACCACGATGCGCTCGGCATTTTGCAACTCCCAGGACGGATCGGCCAATGCCCGGCATATGGGCGAGATCGCCGCCTCTATCTTGCTGATAAGACGGGCGTCGATGCTGTCGACCCCAAAAAACAATCTGAGGAAACTATCCAGCCGAGAGCCCGTAAGCGGTCGTCGCTTGAATTGCTCAAAGTTGTGAAGGGCATTGAATGAATAGAACCTCGCGGTCTCCAGTGCCTGGACAATCATATTGGCGCGGTACGGATACTTCCTGCGTATCTCAGACATTCCCCGCGCTTCAATATTCAGTGAGCCCTTGGCCTTGAAGTCGCTGTAGGTGACGGCCATTTTCGACCCTGCTTTGCCGAAGCGTATGGTCTGGCGTTGTGGGTCGAGTTCCCATGTCCGGCCGTCAGACGATTTTTTCAGCAACGGCCCCTCTCCGTGCTCATGCACGATTCGCCAGGTTTGGTTGGCTCTCGCCACCTGGAAGACTTTGCCGGCGAGGGGGACATAACGCCTGCCATTTTCCAGTGCCTTGTAGGTTTTCTCGATCGGGTCTATTTGCAAGTTCGCCAGGCTGATACCCATGGCCTCAAAAACGTTCAGGTCGGTCCGAATCTGGGCGGTGGAAGCGATGTTCTTCCAGTCACCCGCCAGTGTCGCGCCTTGCGAGACCGGTTCTATGGGATCGAGAAGACCAAATGTATCCTCACGATTCAGCATGCCCAGCGACACCATTTCTGCGGCGCCGGCGATAAAATCGTGCAAGCCTGTTTTCCAGTCATGCTGCTGCAAGGCTTCGGCTGAGGTCTTGAAGTCCTGATAGCTTTCCCAGAGGGTTTCGATAAAAGTCAGTTTGCCCGCCAATTGCCCGCCCACCAGCTTGACGCCGGAGGTGAACAGGTGCAGGACTGTTCTCCAATCAAGCTGACGGTTTTCAATTGTCTGTGTGGTCAGCATGTCCAATAACAATGCCGTATTGTCGTTGAACAATGTGTCGAGCAGATTGGTCTGGATAGGATTGGAGGCCAGGGTCATCTCCGATCGCTGCCCGAGCGTGGCGGCGAGCAGGTTTCTGAAAATGGCCTGTTGGTTCTCGGGAAGCCGGCGAATCAGCAGGTCCTGAAGCGATCCTGAGGTATTGAGTGCGGCTATAACGCTTTTTTCGTCCTTGAACTCGCTGAAGCAATGACCCTCATGGTAAGGCGAGTACAGGACCTGGGGGCCTGCTGCATCGAGGCTCGATCCGATCAAGTAAAGCCCCAGCGCCTTGACCGGTACCGCGCCGCCGGTCTTGATCAATTCCAGGGGGCGAATAACCGCGCTGGCACCCTCAACCGCTTTGCGGGCGATGGCATCAGGCATGTCCATCACCTGACGGATCAGGTCGAAAGCCAGGGGGGAAAGGTGTTGTTGTAGATGACGAGCGTGAGCGTGTTGCAGCAACTGCCAGGGTAATTGTTGGCGGAAGGCTGTTTTTCTTTGCTGGACATCCGCGGTGGTGCCGGACAGTTTTTGCGCTACATGTTTTTTATAGTCGGTAGAGATATTCAATGAGGACAACATTTGCCGGACAGCGGTTTCGTTCAGGCCGTCCGGCAGCTTCTGCGTGGACGTCGAAGACACTTTGAAGCCTTTGCGGGTCACTTCGATGTGCTGCAAGGCAAAGTCGGTCAGCGAACTGGCCGGCCCGACAATGGCAAGGTTCGGCGTGATTTGGATGGTATCGGGGTCAAGGTTCTTTGCAGCGAAGCGTGCGTCCAACAGCATTTTGAGTTTATTACGTGCATAGGTTCGCAGCGGCTCGATACCGTCCAGGTAGTCCTTGCCGTCGGCCACGCTGTTTTTATATTGCTCAAGCAATTCAATGTGCAGGCGTTGGTCTTCAAGCACCGCTGCGCCGAGCCAGGCGGGAAGTTTCTGTTGCCGTCTGTTGGCCTGGGCGATGTGTGTGGCGCGCTTGAGGTTGGTGGGCGCGCCTTTGTTCAACATTGCCTGAAGGCTTTTTAGTAATGCATTGCCGGTCAGTTGCCAGCTTCCGGCTTTCAACGTGCTCAGATACCCTTGCTCGGCCTCGAAGTGTTTGATGAACGAACTCATTCGATTCACCAGCACGTTATCTTCGATCAGTTCGTACGCCTGGAGCTGATAACGCCCATGTGGCTTGCGTTGGTCGGGCGTGAGGTTGGTGAGCAAACCAAAGCGCTTTCGGGAGTCGAGCAGGTGCCGATTCAGTTGCTGGGTGGCCACTTCGACGGACGAAAAGGCCTGCAAGCCATCGGCGGGTGTCCAGAGGATTGCCATGCCCGAATAGGGTGTATCGAGTCCTCCGCGTTCAGTTAATAGAAAGCAGTTGGCGAGGGGCATATAAGCCGTTCGATCTCCTACGCTGCAGACCAGCGTCAACGAATAGACATCCGGTCGAAACCCCCTGACCCCGATACGTTGTGAGCGGTCCGGATATTCTGAGTCGTAGGCAAAGACTGTTCTGATCAAGTCATTCGCAATCGCCGGCAGGCTCGCGTTGAGTTCCCTGAGTTCGGCTTCGGCGCGTATGCCTAAGGAAAAAACATTGATCAGTTCAGGCAGTAACTGCCTGAGCCCGTTGTGCAGCGAAACGCCATGGGATGCTGGCAACCGAATAAAGAGGCCATTGAAAGCCTTTTCAACATCGGTATAGCTCTTGACCTTTCTTTCCAGTTGATCGGCCATGAAGTTGGACGGGCGCAGACTTCCATGAAAGGCGGGATGAGTCCCCCAATGTCCGGCGGTTGGCTGGCTCAGCAGGCTTTTGTTGATGAAGCTGCGTATATCCAAGGCTTTGTCGATGAGCGGGTGAATGTCGACATCGCCCTGGCGAGACATTTCCAGCGCGTAATGAAGATTATCCTTCTGCTTTTTGATGATTGCGTTCGCCAGGGATTCGGACACGGGCAAGTCCAGTGGTTCGCCCGAGACCTGTGGCTCGTCAAAACGCAGGAAGCGGTTGCGCTCTTCCAGGCCCAGGAGGCTATAGAGTGCTTCCTTTTTTGCTGTGGTTGCGGGGTTACCGAACAACGCTTCCTTGAACCCCAGGTAGTTGTCTATCTTCTGAAAACCATGAATGGGGGTATAGAGGTAGTTTCCTTTGGCGCTGATCATCAGAGAGCCTGCAAGCTCTACATAGTGCGGCTCGTATTCCCAGAGGCGAATCGTTTCGATGAACAACAGCGCCTCGTCCCGGCGGGAAGGCCGGAACAGTCGCAGCAACTCGCGACTTTGTTCATCCGTCAGTTGCCTTTTTTCCCGTTCCACCAGGATCGCAGCCCAGAGCCCATCGTGGATGACTTGGGAAAGCAGTTTGCGCCGAGACATATAGACGCGCGCTGTTGTGTTTTCCCAGAAGGCATCGAGGCAGCCCTGAAGTGTCGGAATCAGTTTCCTGGCCGTGTCCTTTATGATGTTTTCCCATTGCAGCGGGGTGTAGGACGATGGGAGTGTGCCCGGGTGGGTCAGATCGATGTCATGCCCGGGCGGCCAGCCTTGGTTATGGAAGTAGCCCAGGATGGCGTCGCTCAGTGGAATGCTTTCGGTCACCTGGATTGCCTTTGGACCTGCCAGGTGCCCGCCCTTGCTGAATGCCACGCGGATCTGTCGATGATCCAGGTCCGGCAGTGCCTCGCTCAATATCTGGTCAAGCATCGATCGTAACGAGGGCAGTCTGATCAGCTCGTTCACCATGGCCAGGGCATTGAGGCTCTGGGCGTCCTCGATGGATTTGAGTTGAGCCTGGAACACATCTTCTTCGATGAGTTGCCGGGTCTGTCTGATGTCGGTCGTGCTGATCAATTCGCTGCGCTGGGAAATCGACAAGAGGCGAAACAGGTCGTCGCGTTGCGCAGCGTCCTGGCGCATCCGATCGATCTTTTGTTCGAGGGATGCCAGGTTGTCGAGTTTTTCGATTCCACCACTGGGTGTGTAGAGGAACGCCGGTTGGGTGCTCGATGCGCTGCGGTCTGTCGAGGTGCTGAGGGCAAGGCAGCCGGCCAGTGCGATGGGCGGTTTGTTCTCGGCTTGCAACAGAATCGTTTCGGCGAACATCGGTGGCGTCTGCGCCGTGCGCCGGATGTGGTTGGGCAGGGCGATATGGTGTAACCAGTCGAGGTCTGCCTGGGTCAGCCCGTGGGTGGCGGTCAATTGGTCCAGGCGATGGGCGTTCAATACCTCGGGAAATAAAAGTGGTGTGGTTTCAGTGAGCATCGTTGCTTCTCGATCAAGGCGCCTCAAGGCGGCGCGAACGTGGAGGAAGCCGCCAGACTAGGCAACGATGAATGGGCAAAGGTGGTACATAGTTACCGCACGCTGGGTTTGAGGCCTGTCAGGCTGGAATATCGATGCAAGCGGACCTACCGCTATCGCGAGCAGGCTCGCCCCCACTGGAGAGCTGTGGCGGCTTTTGCGAGCAGGCTTTGCTCGCACCGCGAAGCGGTGTTTAATCACCCGGCGAGTCCTTTACGCTGTTGCTACCTCCAACAATCATTCTGGAGCTTCAGATGTCTGCGCCATCCGATCATGCCGCTTCTTGCACCTTGTCCTACGATGCTCTGGTGAACCTGCTGGAGAAGATTTTCCTGCGTCATGGCACGTCGACCGACGTTGCGCGGTGCCTGGCTGAAAACTGTGCCGGGGCCGAGCGCGACGGAGCCCATAGCCATGGGGTGTTTCGCATTCCCGGTTATGTCTCGACGCTCAACAGCGGTTGGGTCAACGGTCAGGCCGTGCCGACGGTCGAAGATGTCGCATCAGGGTTTGTCGCAGTGGACGCCGGTAACGGGTTTGCCCAGCCAGCCCTGGCCGCCGCGCGTCCATTGCTGGTGGCGAAGGCTCGCAGCGCCGGTATCGCTGTCCTGGCCATTCGCAACTCCCATCACTTCGCCGCGCTCTGGCCGGATGTCGAGCCGTTTGCCTATGAAGGCCTGGTGGCGTTGAGTGTGGTCAACAGCATGACGTGCGTGGTGCCCCATGGCGCCGACCGTCCATTGTTCGGCACCAATCCCATTGCCTTCGCCGCACCGCGGGCCGACGGCGAGCCGATTGTCTTCGACCTCGCCACCAGCGCCATCGCCCACGGCGACGTACAGATTGCCGCACGCAAGGGCGAGTTGTTGCCGCCGGGCATGGGAGTGGACAGCCTCGGCCAGCCGACCCGCGACCCCAAGGCGATTCTCGAAGGTGGTGCGCTCCTGCCATTTGGCGGGCACAAGGGCTCGGCGTTGTCGATGATGGTCGAGTTGCTGGCCGCCGCCCTGACTGGCGGTAATTTTTCCTTCGAATTCGACTGGCACAACCATCCGGGCGCCAAGACGCCGTGGACCGGCCAGTTGTTGATCGTGATCGACCCGAGCAAGACCGCCGGGCAGGATTTCGCCGAGCGCAGCCAGGAATTGGTCAGGCAGATGCATGGCGTCGGGTTGCGCCGGCTGCCGGGGGATCGTCGCCATCGCGAGCGCAGCAAATCCAATGAACATGGGATTACCTTGGACGAGCAGGCCTTGGCGCAGTTGCGCGAGTTGGCGGGGAGTTGAACAACCTGGGAGCGACCCCATCGACCGGGGCCGGTGCCTTGCCGTGACACGCTGCGCCAAGCCTTTTACTATGACGGCTTCTTTTCTCTGGAATCGCCTGGATGAGTAAGCCCGGCCAAACGGTGCTGGTTGCGCTGCGCAAGATGATCGCCTCGGGCGAGCTGGCCGCTGGTGAGCGCTTGATGGAAGTCCCCACGGCTGAGCTGTTCGGTGTTTCGCGCATGCCGGTGCGCATGGCGTTCCGCACCCTGGAGCAGGAAGGGTTGCTGGTGCGCTTCGGCGGACGAGGTTTCCAGGTACGTTCGGTCAGCGCCGAGCAGATCGCCGGGGCCGTGGAGGTGCGTGGCGTGCTGGAGGGCCTGGCGGCACGGCAGACGGCCGAGCACGGTTTGTCTGAAGAGGCCCGCGCGATACTCGAGCAATGCCTGGTGCAGGGCGATGAACTGTTCGCCAAGGGCTATGTGACCGAGGACGACCTGGAGGTGTATCACGACCTCAACATGCGCTTTCACCAGGTGATCGTCGAAGGTAGCCACAACCCGGCGATTGCCGATGCCCTGTCCCGCAACGATCATCTGCCATTCGCCTCAGTGACCGCCCTGGCGGTGGATCGCCAGAACATGGCCGGCGAGTTTCGCCGCTTCAACTATGCCCATATGCAACACCATTCGGTGTTCGACGCCCTGATCAACCGCCAGAGCGGCCGTGCCGAGGCCATCATGCGCGAGCATGCCAATGCGACCCTGCGCTACGCCGAAGTGTTCGGCTCGACGCTGGCTGACGAGCGGATGACGGTGATTCTCCGTTCGGAGTGAACAGCCCCAATTGTGGATGACTGCTGGATTTGTGACCCACCACAGACCCCCTGTGGGAGCGAGCCTGCTCGCGAAAGCGGTGGGTCAGTCACCCTCGATGCTGCAGAACCGACGCCATCGCGAGCAGGCTCGCTCCCACAATGCCGGTGTTAGAGGTCCAGTACCAAGACTGGTGTCCTGGACCTGGAACAACACGGTGTGAACTGGTCGTTGCCGGCCTGTTCCGCCTCGGTCAGAAACATGTCCCGATGTTCCGGTACACCTTCCAGCACACGCGTCAGGCAGGTGCCGCATACACCTTGCTCGCAGGAAATCGGAATCTCGATGCCATGGCTCTCCAGTACCTGCACCACACTGCGGTCCGCCGGCACCTCGAACACTTGGCCGCTGCGGGCCAGCTTGACCGAAAAGCTGCCATCGGCGCGGGTATCGGTGGGGGCGGCGGCGAAGTATTCGCGGTGCAGGCAGGCTTCTTGCCAGCCCTGGCTCTTGGCTGTGTCGAGGATGTGCTGCATGAAACCACCGGGCCCGCACACGTAGAGGTGCAGGTCATCGCCGGGCGCGGCCAGGACCCTGGCGGCGTCCAGCTGGGTTTGCGGTTCTTCATCGAAATGCAGGAATACCCGGTCGGCGTAAGGGGATTGGCGCAGGCGCTCGACAAAGGCCGCGCGGTCCCGGGCGCGGGCGCAGTAATGCAGCTCGAACGTCGCACCGCTCTGGGCCAGGTGCTCGGCCATGCACAGGATCGGCGTAATACCGATGCCACCAGCGAACAACAAGCTGCGCCGGGCTTGCGGGGCGAGGGCGAACAGGTTGCGCGGTTCGCTGATGTGCAAGCGCATGCCTGGCTGGATCAGCTCATGCAGGCTGCGCGAACCACCGCGGGACGCCGGATCCTTGAGCACGCCGATGAGGTAGCGATGCCGTTCCTCGGGATGATTGCACAGCGAGTACTGGCGAATCAGCCCGCCGGGCAAATGCACGTCGATATGGGCGCCGGCGGTGAAGGCCGGCAACGGCTCGCCATCGACACGCGTCAGCTCGTAGCTGCAGATGTCGAGGGCTTCGTTGTGTCGCGCCGCGACCTGGACTTCGATCATGGCCGCTGCTCCGCCACTTGCGGTTGATGGCTGCTGGCGATCAAACCGGCCTGTGCTTCCCGTTCCCGTGCGATCCAGCGCTCCAGCACCCGACGGGACTGCACACCACCGGCATCGATGTTGAGCTTGAGCAAATTGCGTTGCGGATGATCCAGCAGGTTGCGCTGTTGGCGCTCGAGCATTTCCAGGTCTTCGCTGAAAATCTTGCCTTGGCCTTCGCGAATGGACGCGGTAAGGGCTTCATCCTGCGGTTGGAAATGTCGCGCCATGCCCCAGAAATACCAGATCGAGGTCTCGGTTTCCGGCGTGATGAAATCCACCACGATGCTCGATGCCTTGAATTGCGGCGCGGCGTGATAACCGCCGTTGCCGGCATGGGCGACACCCACTTCGATCAGTACATGGCTGGGCGGGGTGAAGCGGCAGATCTGCCAGCGGTCCACCGGCACATCGTCGGCCAGGTTGTTGCCGCGCAAGGCCATGCGCCAGAACGGCGGGGCCATGATGTTTTCCATGTGCCGGGCGGTAACCACTTCGTCACCTTCGACCGTGGTCACCGGCGGTGCCTCGTCGATCTCCTTCTGGCCGATGCTTGAGGCATGGACGTAGGTTTCGTGGGTCAGGTCCATCAGGTTGTCGATCATCAGGCGATAGTCGCACTGGATGTGGAACAGGCCTCCGCCATAGGCCCATTCATCGCTTTCGGCCCATTCCAGATGATGGATCAGCGCCGGGTCGGCCAGCGCCTGGTCACCAGGCCAGACCCAGATGAACCCATGCCGCTCCTGGACCGCAAAAGTCTTGTTGCAAGGGAACCCTCGTACCCGCTGCCCTGGCATCTCGACGGTCTTGCCGTCGCTGCCCATCACCAGACCGTGATAGCCGCACACCAGGTTGCCGTTTTCGACATAACCCAAGGAGAGCGGGGCGCCGCGATGAGGGCAGAAATCTTCCACGGCCGCGACCTTGCCCTCATGCCCGCGGTAAAAAACCATCTTCTCACCGCAGATCTGGCGACCCAGGGGGTTGTCGGCGATTTCATCGGGGGTGCAGGCAACGTACCAGGCATTTTTGGGGTACATGACGGATCTCCAGGCGGATGTTGTTCTTGTCTGTGGATCCATTAACTCTCTTAACTAATTTGCTTGTCAATTGTTTTGCTGGATTTGTGGATGATTGGTTATTTAGTGGATCCATTGATGCTGAATCGACGATTGCATCAAAACCGATAGGCCGCCGGCACCTGCGCTTCGATAAACCGCTGCATGTGCTCCAGAAAACTGGCTTGCAGCCTGGAAACCGGCCCCTGGATGGGCAGGAGCATGCTGAAGTCCATTTCTATCGCCGGTTCGAAGGCCCGGAAGACGATGCCCTGGCCCCGGTACTCGACAGCACTGATGGCATCCACCAGCGCCACGCCCAGACCTTGTTCGACGAACGCGCACATGGGCAACGAGAGCTGGGTTTCCAGGCGCAGCTCACGGTCTACGCCATGGGCGGCGAAGATGGCGTCGATGTGTTGGCGTGAGGCAATCGCCTGCGGGTAGGAAATGAACGGTTCGCCCTGCAGATCCTCTGGACGGATGGTTGCCTGGTCCTGCAAGCGATGGCCGGCCGGTAGGGCGCAGAGCATGCGCGTTGCCAGCAATTTTTCGGCGCGGGGGCTCGGGTAAGTGTTGGGCAGCACGATCAGGCCCAGGTCGCAGCGCTGGCCCACCACCAAGTCCACCACTTCCCGGGACGAATGCACCACCAGCGATATCTGTACTTGATCGTGTTCAGCCATGAACGCGGCAATCGCCCGGGGCACGAATGACAAGCCCATGGCCGGTGCGCAGGCAATGTGCAGGGAGCCGCGCTTGAGCGTGCGGATGTCCTGGGCGGTCCGCGCAATGCGTTCCACGCCCAACAACGAGCGCTGCACTTCCTGATACAGGGTCATGGCCTCGGCGGTGGGTTGCAGCCGCCCCTTGACCCGGTCGAACAGGCTGAAACCGATGTCCTCTTCCAGGCTGGCGATCAGCCGGGTCGCCGCGGGTTGCGAGATGTGCAGCATTTCGGCGGCGCGGGTCACGGTCTGGCCCAGGATCACGGCGCGAAAAGCTTCCAGTTGACGGAGGTTCATAGTGCGCTTCCAGTCCATAACAAAAAGACATGAGATTGCCAAAATAAAGCATTTTTCAAGAGATTGTCATCGCCCTAGGATCGTCCACAACCGCTTTAACCAGCCACAGGGCCGGCACTTTACTAAGTGTAAGGCATCAAAAGCAGCGATAAGAGAGCCATGCAAAAAACTGATGTCATTGTCGTGGGGGGCGGCCTGGTGGGGATGTCCATCGCCTATGGGCTGGCCTTGCTCGGGCGCCGGGTGAGTGTGCTCGATGAAGGCGACGATGCCATTCGCGCGGCCCGAGGCAACTTTGGTCTGCTTTGGGTCCAGGGCAAGGGCTACCGCATGAGCCCATATGCGCAGTGGACGCGGGAATCGGTGGCGCTCTGGCCTCGGTTCGCCAAGGCGTTGCAAGCCGATACCGGCATCGACGTCCATTTGCGCCAACAGGGTGGGTTCCAGTTGTGCCTGAGCGATGGAGAAATGGCCGAGGAAAGCCGTCGGCTGGGTTGGCTGCGTGACGCCTTTGCCGGCAACTACCCCTTTGAATTGCTGGACGCTGCGCAACTACGCACCCGCTTGCCCGGTATTGGGCCAGACGTGGTGGGCGGCTGCTTTTCGCCCATGGACGGCCACGTCAACCCGCTCAAGCTGCTTCGCTCGCTCTACGCCGCCTGCCAGGCGCGCGGGGTCAAACTCATTAACGGCCATCACGTCGATGCTATCGACGCGGGTGCCACGGGCTTCGAACTGCGGGCTGGAGACCAGCGCTGGTCTGCTCGCCAGGTGGTGCTGGCCGCCGGCCTCGGCAATCGGGCGTTGGGGGCCAGGGTGGGGCTGGACGTGCCGGTGCAGCCAAACCGGGGGCAGATCCTGGTCACCGAGCGGCTTGAGCCATTTCTACAGTACCCCACCACCTATGTCCGCCAGACCGATGAGGGCACGCTGCAACTGGGCGATTCCCACGAGTCAGCGGGCTTCGATGACGGCACCGGCAGCCAGGTCATGGCCGCTATTGCCCGGCGCGCGGTGCAGTGTTTTCCACGGTTGGGCCAGGTGCGCCTGGTGCGGGCCTGGGGGGCGCTGCGGGTGATGAGTGCCGATGGCTTTCCGATCTACGAAACGCCCCAGGGCTGCCCGGGGTTGTCGATTGTCAGCTGCCACAGCGGCGTGACGCTGGCCGCTGCCCATGCCTTGCGCCTGGCGCCGTGGATCGCCGGCGAATTCGATGACCCGGCGGTGAAGCCATTCGGGCTGCAACGTTTCAACCCGCAAGCAGAGGTGCGCCATGTCGGCTGACAGCCTGTTCCGGCCGCTGATCTTGGGAGATCACAGCGTGCAAATCGAATTCGAAGGCACGCCGCTCACGGTGCCCGCCGAGGTATCCCTGGCTGCGGCCCTGTTGGCCTGCGGCATTCGCCACACCCGCGAGAGCGCCATCAACGGTCGTGCCGGTGCGCCTTATTGCATGATGGGGGTGTGCTTCGAATGCCTGGTGGAGGTGGACGGACAAGCCAATACCCAGGCGTGCCTGGTGCCGGTACGTTGCGGCATGCGCGTGCGTCGCCAACGCGGAGCCGCTTGCCTGGCACCGTGGGAGGAGGGCGGCGATGAATAACGCAGTCATCGACCTGATCATCATCGGTGCTGGCCCGGCGGGAATGAGCGCTGCGCTCGAAGCCAGGGCTCATGGCCTGTCAGTGGTCGTGCTGGATGAACAGGCCAGCCCGGGCGGGCAGATTTATCGCCAGGTGCTCCAGGCTGACGTACGCAGCCGCGCCGTGTTGGGTGACGACTATGTTGCCGGGGCGAAATTGGCCGCCGACTTTTTGCAATGCGGTGCCCGCTATCTGCCTGGCGCGGCCATCTGGCAGGTGACGCCGCAGCGTCAGGTGCACTACTTGGTCGAGGGGCGCGCTGAAGTCTTGCAGGGGCGCCACCTGTTGATCGCCACCGGGGCCTTCGAGCGGCCGATGCCGATTCCCGGCTGGACCCTGCCGGGCGTCATGACCGCCGGAGCCGGGCAGATCTTGCTCAAAAGCGCGGCCATGGTGCCGGCCACGCCAGTGGTGCTGGCCGGCTGTGGTCCATTGCTCTACCTGCTGGCGGTGCAATACCTGCGCGCCGGGATCGCCCTTGAGGTCCTGGTGGACACCAGCCAGCGAAGCGATCTGCTGCGGGCCTGGCGGGCAATTCCCGGTGCGCTGCGCGGTTGGCGCGACCTGCTCAAAGGGCTGGGGCTGCTGGCGGAGCTCAAGCGTGCCGGCGTTCGGCATTTTCGCAGCGCTTGCAACTTGCGGGTTGAAGGCACGGACCGGGCCTGCGCCTTGAGCTTCGACAGCCAAGGCCGCTCACAGCGCATTCACGCCGATTTGATCCTGCTGCATCAGGGGGTGGTGCCGAACACCCAGATCAGTTGGTCGTTGCGTCTGGAACATGACTGGAATGAACAACAATTGTGCTGGATTGTGCGCCGCAATCAATGGGGTGAAAGCAGCGTGCCGGGCATCTTCATCGCCGGTGACGGTGGCACCATCGGCGGGGCCCGGGTGGCGCAACTGGAGGGGCGCCTGGCTGCGTTGGCAATCGCTGGCCAGTCCGCGCAAGCGTCTTCCCTGCAACGGGCGTTAGGCCGCGCCCGCGCCATACGGCCGCTACTCGACATCCTGTATCGCCCCGGCATGCAAAATCGCATTCCCGCCGACGACGTCACGGTGTGCCGCTGCGAAGAAGTCAGTGCTGGCGACATCCGCCGTCATGTCGACCTGGGTTGCCTGGGCCCCAACCAGACCAAGGCCTTCGGTCGTTGCGGCATGGGCCCGTGCCAGGGGCGCCAGTGCGGTCTGAGCGTCACTGAAATCATCGCCGAACACCGCCAAGTATCACCCGCCGAGGTGGGCTATTACCGCATCCGTTCACCCCTCAAACCTATCACGCTCGCCCAATTGGCCGGCGAGCGTCTCTCCGTCGAGGAACCCACATGAGTATTCAACGCATCGAAAGCAACCCACGCCTGAGCCGCAGCGTCGTGCACAACGGCGTGGCCTGGCTCAGCGGCGTCGTCGCCACCGACTGCAGCCAGGACATCCAGGGCCAGACCCGTCAGGTGCTGCAACGGGTCGATGAACTGCTCGCCGCGTCGGGCAGCGACAAGCACAGGCTGCTCAGCGTGCAGATCTGGATGAAAGACATGGGGCGGGATTTCGCCGCCATGAACGCGCAGTGGAGCGAGTGGGTCGATGCCACGCAGACGCCAGCGCGAGCCACGGCCCAAGTGGCCTTCGATGACCCTCAGATTTTGCTGGAGCTGATTGTCACGGCGGTGGTCTGAGGCCGTCGGCCGGATCACCGTTGTGCTGTCACCGGGCAGGCGACCGCCAGAGTCATCGCCCGGGCTTGTTCACATTGCTGCTGCCATAACGGATGACTTCTATGGAGCGTCCGGAATCAATAACATCGCATCTGGAGCAACTGAATGAACGTTAAACGCATCGCCCTGAAACTGGGTCTCGTCTCGCTGCTGGCTTTCGGCGCGAACCTGCAAGCCGCCGAGTCATCGCTGCGCATCGGCATCGAGGCAGCTTACCCCCCCTTCGCCTCGAAAACCCCGGACAACACCATCGTCGGCTTCGACTACGACATCGGCCAGGCGTTATGCGCCGAAATGAAGGTCCGTTGCATCTGGCAGGAACAGGAGTTCGATGGCTTGATTCCGGCGCTCAAGGTGAAAAAGGTCGACGCGGTGATTTCCTCCATGTCCATCACCCCCGAGCGGTTGAAGTCGGTGGACTTCAGCGACCGTTACTACCGGATCCCGGCGCGCCTGGTGTTTCGCAAGGGCAGCGGTATCAACGATATCCCGGCCCAGCTCAAAGGCAAGCGGATCGGGGTGCAGCGGGCGACCAACTTCGATCGTTATGTCACTGATCACTTTGCCCCGGCGGGCGCCGAGGTAGTGCGCTATGGTTCGCAGAACGAAATATTCCTCGACCTGTTGGGTGGGCGCCTGGACGCGACCATGGCCAGTTCGGTGGTGATCGACGAGAGCCTGCTCAAGCGTCCGGAGGGCAAGGACTTCGAATTTGTCGGGCCCAATTTCACCGAGGAACAATACTTCGGCACGGGCATCGGCATTGCGGTACGCAAGAACGATGCGTTGGCGAGCCGTTTCAATCAGGCGCTGGCGACCATTCGCGCCAACGGCACGTACGACAGGATTCGCCAGAAGTACTTTGATTTCGATATCTACGGCGAGTAAATCTCGGGGTGTTTTCGGCCCGCAGACATTGGCTTGCGGGCTGTCTTACCGGCTTGTTGCGGCACAACACGGAGTGATCCATGAAAACCAAAGCGGTACTCACTGAACAGGACGTTGAGCAATTGCTGGTGACGGCCAAGAAACTGGCGCACCAGCGTCAATGGGCGGTGTCGATCTGCGTGGTGGACGACGGTGGTCATCCCCTCGGGCTGTCGCGCCTGGACGATGCCTCGCCGTTATCGGCCTATATCGCCACCGAAAAAGCGCGCACCGCCGCCATGGGCCGGCGCGACAGCAAGGTCTTCGAAGACATGATCAACGGTGGCCGCTACGCTTTCCTCAGCGCCCCGCACCTGCAAGGCATGCTCGAAGGCGGCGTGACCATCCGCCACGACGGCCAGTGCATCGGCGCTATCGGTGTGTCCGGCGTCAAGGCCGAGCAGGATGCCGAACTGGCTCGTTTGGCGGTGGAGGCGGTGATTACTCCGGATGCCTGAGGCTTCGGTCGAGTCGCGAAGGCGGCCTGACAGCCGGCCTGGTTCTTGGTGGGACCGCGTTTCTCCTGTGGGAGCGAGCCTGCTCGCGATGGAGGTGGGTCAGTCAACAAATGTATTTACAGACCCGAACGCTTTCTCGAGCAAGCCCGTCTCCACCAAGGTTTGCACAAATCTTCCAGACACGCGCCTCATCAGCAGTTAATCTGCCAAGAGCACATCCACTGAACGGGACAGGGCATGACCGCGCGCAACTGGATCGATCTCAAGCAGGACGCCACGTCCGGCATCGAGACCGTGCGCGCGCATTTCGAGGGGCATGCCTACGATCCCCATTGGCATGACGCCTATCTGGTGGGCGTGACCGAGCAGGGCGTGCAGCAGTTTCATTGCCGTCGCCAGCAGCACAACAGCACGCCGGGCAAAGTGTTCCTGCTTGAGCCCGGCGAGCTCCACGACGGCAATGCCCCTCACGCTCAAGGGTTTACCTACCGCACGTTGTACCTGGAGCCCCACTGGCTGGAGCGCGAGTTGCGCTCCTTGTTCGATGTGGCGCCAGACAATGCCCAGTTGGGGTTTGCTGCCACCCTGACTGACGATGCGCGGCTGGCGAATGCCACGGCCTTGGCCTTCCAGAGCTTGCATGAGCAGGAGATTCGCATCGTGCGCCAGACGGCCCTCGATACCCTGTTGGCCAACCTGACCCAACACCTGCAATGGCGCGCACGGATCAACCCCGACCCGCGCCTGCCATTGGTGGCGCAACAGGCCCGGGATTATCTGCACAGTCACCTGAGCGAAGACATCGGCCTGGATGACCTGGCGCGGGTCACCGGCGTGGATCGTTTCCGCCTGACCCGGGCGTTCAAGGCGGCTTTCGGCCTGGCGCCCCATGCCTATCTGATCCAGTTGCGCCTGGCCCGCGCCCGACGTCTGCTGGCCTGTGGCGAGAGCGCCGTGGCGGTGGCGACCATGCTCGGTTTTGCCGACCAGAGCCACTTGGGCCGCTGGTTCCAGCGCGCCTACCGTTTGAGTCCGGCGGACTACCGCAAGCGCTGCTCAATTGTTCCAGACTGACCACGCCTTCGTGGGGATGATCAAGGCATCGATCATCCACCGAGACGTTGCTCCATGGACCAGTTACTGCCGTTTGCCTTGTTCGCCTTTGTCGCCTCCATCACCCCGGGCCCGACCAATATCCTGGTACTGAGCCACAGCTCGCGCTTCGGCCTGGCAACCACCGTGCCGATCATCCTCGGTGCCTGCGCCGCGGCGGCTTTGCTGGTGTTGCTGGTGGGCACGGGATTGGGCGATTTACTGGCGCGCCACGCTACGGTGCAGACCGCGCTTTCATGGGCGGGCATTGCCTGGTTGAGCTGGATGGCCTGGCAGATTTTCAGCGCCCCGGCCCAGGCCATCGACCCGGATCGGCCGGTCGAAGGCCCGCGTCTGGGCCTGGCAGGGGCCGCCGGATTGCAGTTGGTGAACCCCAAGACCTGGATGATGGCGTTGGCCGTGGTCAGCGTTTTTGCCGGCGCCGAGGCCGACCGTACCGTGCGGGTACTCTGGCTGTCCCTGGCGTTTTTCGCCATTTCGATTCCATGCATGACCGTCTGGGCTTATCTGGGGCTTGGTGCGGCCCGGTTCTGTCGTTCCGCCGTAGCGATGGGGCGGTTCAACCGGGTCATGGCGGTGATGCTGCTGGTGTCGGCGTGGTTGACGTTGGTGATGTAGCTGCGACGTACCTTTATCACCCCGGGTACCGCAATCCCTTGCAACGGTTGGACGGTATCAAAACACAGTTGATTTGGAGAGCATCGGCCACGCCAGAACCCAAGGTGTTTTAGCGCTCGAACCAACAAACGACCCCAAGGAAGGAGGTCCAGCATGTCCACTCAAGATACCCACATCGATTTTATCCAGGCCAGGTTGCCCGTCTGGTTGAAGCGGGCCACACGGGCCCAGCAGAGACGTTTCAAAGTGCTCAGCCGGCAATTGCAGCGCGACAGTGATGCGCTCAATGCACTGCTCACCGACCTGCCGGGGCCCTATGCGTTCACCCTCGATCGGCTCAAGACCCAGCCGCAAGTACAGGATTGGAACCAGGTGATTGGCACCGGCACTGTGGCGGATGCGGTACGCCGGGCCAAGGTCAGGCGAAGTTCCTTCATCACCGACCCCTCGCTGTCGGTGATCGAGGCGGCCATGCGCAATTACCCTCCCGCCGACGCGGTTGTCGGCAGCGATTTCGATAACAAGGGCGAACTTTTCATCCAGGGCCAGCGAGGGGAGTTCTCTCTAGGGGACGCCTCGTCGGACACCGCGACACTGGCCACGACCCCGGCCAGTTTCGCCAGCCTCTGTCGCCGCATGGATGTGGGCGGAGCCTATCGACAGTTGCTCGAACACAAGATGCCTCGTATTGCCAATGAGGTGCCCGCGATTGCAAAGGCCTACATGGCGTACGCACGCAGCCAGCTCGCCTATGACGCCTACGAAGCCAGGCTGGATGGGCGCCTGGATGAAACCGGTGAACGCTTGCTGGCCCACGTGGGCGTTCATCTTGAAGAGCGGCCCGTCGCTTCCCTTGCCTGCGAGGTCAAGGTGCTGGAGTTGCTCTCGGCGCCCTTGTTCGGTGTGCGGGTGTACTGGGGGCTGAAGGGCGACGTCCATGGCGTTCGCCCGATCGTCTTGCACATGCCCCATGACACCGTGGCGCCGCTCAAGCAGTTCCCAAGCCTGCAGGCGCTGTCGGCGGAGCTCACCGAACGGGTGCGCAAACGCCGCTATCGCCAGGGCCTGATGCATTACCTCCCGTTGCGTCTGCAGACCAGCCTGGGCACGGCGCTGCACGATCAAGTGGAGTGGACGGTGACGGACAACCTCAATCTCTTCCAGGAAATTTATGCGCGCATCACCGGTTGGCGCGAGGGTGAGCGGGGCGAGGATGGCAGCCACCGACGCATCCGGATACCCACGCCCAAGGTGGCCTGGGGCCTGAAGGACCTGCGTGAGGACCATTGGCACGCCTGCTATCACGAGTGGCGCGGCCACGCCCTGGCCAACGCCTCGGCGCTGATGGTCCCGACGCGGGACCAGGACTGGCGCGCGCTGCTGGCTCGCATCGACTATTGGGAGAGTCTTATCGAGCGTTCGCTGATGGTCGCCGCGACCTTCTTCCCGTTTTGCGCGCCTATCGGCATGACCGCCGCGGCGGTCGGTGGCGTGCGCCTGGTGTACGAAATCTTCGAAGGCATTCAGGCATTCAATGAAGGCCACGCGCAAGAAGGGATCGAGCATATCTTCAACGTGCTGTTCGGGGTCGCTCAAGGCGCTTACCTGGGATTCGTCGGTGGGGCCATTGAACCCATGCCGGTGAGTGACGGCACTACGCGCCTGTGGAATGGCGACATCAGTGCCTTCGAAGCGCAACGCTTGCCCCCCGTGGAGGCCGAGCAGGACGCCTGGGGTGTCTGGCGCACGACAGACGAGGCGTGGGTGCGTATCGAGGACCGCTATTTCGAAGTGCAGGGCAGCAAGGACGCTTTGAACCTGCGCCTGCCGGCCGGGCACCGAGGTGTGAGGCCGCCGCTGGAGTGGAGCCGTGCCCGCGGCTGGCAGTGGGCCCATCGCAATCCGTTGCAGCGAGATAGCCTGGCGTTGTTGCGTGCCTTTGCCGAGACGCCCGCCGAGCTGAACGACAACGCGCTCCTGGCCTTGCAACGGCAGGTTGGCATCAGCGAGGCGCACCTGCGCTACCTGCAAGTCGAGGGCCAACCGATGCCGGCGATATTGGCCGATGCCTTGGATGAGGCGCGGAACTGGCAAGGGCTGCGGCAGGCCATTGGACGCCTGCGCCGGGGCGAAGCGCCGGGGGGCACGCATTTTCGCATCGCTCAGACCCTCGTCGATCTACCGGGATGGCCCGAAGGCTTGACGTTGCGCTACCACGATGGCGTGAGGCTCTACCCGGTGGGTGACATCGCCGACACGCGCTTCTTGTTGTTGAGCAAAACGGACCTGGAGCACGACGCCTGGGCGGCCCGCATCCTGGGAAACTTGAGCATGGACGAGCAGAGTGTGCTGCTCGGGCAACGCAGTTTCGGCCTGCTCCCGTTGGAGCGCAGTCGCTTGTTGGCCGGACGCTGGGCCGGGTACCTGGAGCGCAATGCCACGCGGGTGAGCGCGGCCATGGCTCGTCACATCGGGCGCGATCCCTTGGCCGTTGCGGTGACCCGGACTTTTCCGAGTCTGACCGAATCCATCGCCAACGAGCTGGTCCACGAGATTTCAGGTCATGATCGGTTGCGTTTGCTCGAAGGCAAGGTGAGCGAGAACCTGGGCAAACAGTGTGCCGAAGCCTTGCGCGAGCTGCGCCTGACTCGTGCCCTGCGTGCCCTGGAGCGCGGCGAAAGCACCGTGGATCGTGACCGCATCGTCATCGGCCTGCTGGGCAATGCGTCCCGGTTGCAAGGCCGCGTGCATCTGCGTCTTTGGCTGCGCGAGCTGCACGACCCGATAACGCTGGGGAAGGATGGCCCCTTGAAAACCATTCGCCAGGAAGGCGAAAAATATCGCCCCTTTGACGAAACCGGCGAAGAACTGGCAGGGGCCATGAGCCTGGAGGACGCGCTGCTGAGGGCATTGTCGGACGACGCGCGCCAGGCGCTGGGCCTGAATATCTGGGAGGCGGATAAGCTTCGGACCCAATTACTTGCACAGGCCCTGGATGATCGGCAAGGCCTGCGCCCCTATCTGTCGATGAGGCGCCAGGGCAGCGTCGGATCTCGGCCGCAATGGTTGAACGGGCACTTGGTATATCCCCTCAGCGGTCGTGGCAGGCTACCGCTGCAAGTCTGGCGCGGCAGCCTGGAGCAGCGTCTCGAGCGGCTCTATCCCAGCCATGGAGGGCAAAGTCTCGCACAGCTACGGGCGAGCCTGACCGAACAGGCCGAGCGCCAAGGCATCAGCCTGGGCGAGTTGGTCGGCCAGTTGGAAAACGAATGGACCACGTTGGACGATGGACTGCGCCAGTGGGTGGACCATGAAGGTTTCCACCATCCCAACGAACAGCAGCACGACCGTGAGACCCTGGTTGGGCAACGCCATGCCATCGCCAGGGAACTGCGCCGTGCCTGGCAGCGTACACCTGATCCGGGACAGGAGGGCAGCGAACTGGCACTGCGCCTGAGGTCTTTCGACGTGGGCCGGTTGCCCCCCATCAGCGCGCGTTTCGAGCATATCCGCTCGTTGGTGCTGAGCCATATGGCCCTTAGCGAGGACCCGTCGGACTTCCTGAGGCTGTTCCCCAACATCGACACGTTGCACCTGACGGGCAATCAGCTCACCACGATCCCGGTGGCGGCAGGCGAGTTACGTTTTCTAGTGGAACTGTCAATGGACAGCAATCCGCTCCATCTGAACGAGAATGTCTTCACGCCGTTGACCGGAGTTGAACCCGCTAGCCGTATATGGACCCTGGGTCTGTCAGGGATCAGTAGCGGCCCGGAGACGGGAACCAGTGCGCAGGTGATCGCTGCCATTGACAGCCTGGCCGCGCTGCCGGAACTGCGGGAAGTGGTATGGGCCGATAACCTGCATTTCACGCCCGAGCAGTTGCAGGCGCTGACCCGGTTGCCGGATTTGCGAGCGCTGGAGCTGTCGCGCTGTGGCCTGCGCCTGGATGAGGAGGGCAGTGCGTTTCTGCGTACCGCGACGCGTTTGGAAGACCTGCGCCTGAGCGAAAACAGCTGCAGGGACCTGCCCGACTTGCCGGAGCTTACGAACCTGTCCGAGCTGGAACTGGCCAGGACCGGACTCGATCGGGTGCCCGCATTGGCATTGGCGGTGCTCTCCAGGCATTCGTCCGATGGATTCGTCCTCGATCTTCGAGGCAACCGCATCACCAATATCCAGGATGACTTGCTGCCCTTGCTCAACAGCTTGCCAGATCGGGACTCACCGGACATATGGCTTGATGACAATCCATTATCCAGTGTTCAGATCCAGGCCCTTCGCGCCATATTTCCCGAGTCTTTCCAGTACACCGTCGATGACTGGCTCTACATTTCACCGAACCTGCAGAGAGCGCTGGAAGTCGCCCGCGACGATCCCGGGATGCGGAATTTCATCGACTGGTTCTCCGCCGGCATCCGCAACACCGATGCCCAGACGCCTGTCGGGTTGTCTTTCGGTGATCGCCGGCGGGCGGCCGCCGTCTTGCAACACTACATCGGCTACCAGAACACTCACGACCCACTCCCGATGCTGGTGGGCGATTTCGACCAGCAGCTACGGCAACTGCGCACGCGCCTGCAAGCGCGCATCCTGGACCGGCACACGCCAGACCTTGCTGAGCTGGAGATGCACTTTTCGTTGTTCGAATCGGTGATGCGCGCTCGTCTCGCTCGACAAGGCGTGCCTTATGCCAGTTTCATGGCCGAGCATTACGCCTATTGGAACCATACCCTGACGGAGCGCTACCCCGACCTGGTGCAGCGCCAGGCGTACCTGACCCGGGAGGCGTTCATCGACTGGCTCAGCGATGCCCAGGACACCTTCAACAGCAATGACCAAACCCCGCGAGTGGGAGAAATGACCTGGCGACCGTATCTGGGGTTGATGTCCCGGGAGTGGTCCGAAGGACTGGCTTTCTGGGAAAGGCTGGATGACGACCTGGTGGACGCCTTCAGCGCACCGGTGAGTCCGTCCCGTTGGCCGCAAGTGATGCTGGACAATCTGGTGCAGCCGGACGCCCAGCTACCCAGCCCACTGGAATCCGTCACCCAAGGCGACCGGATCGTCTGGCGCCGCGTGGGGCTCGAGGCCGTGGCGGATGTGGATTGGGCAGCAGGCCGGCCGGTGATGCTCACCGAAGACCAACTGCGGCGGACCATGGCGATCTACCGCTCGGTCAAGAGCCGGGAGATCGAGTCGCTGGTGCGCAGGATCACCACGAACCTGGTCAGCGCGTGGTGGGCACCGGGATCGCTATAAACCAGGCGCCGTGGCCTTGAAGATCAACGCCTTCAGGCCACACTCGGGGTCGATGTCCGGAAATTCCGGCGGATTGTCCAGGCGCGCTTCGAACACCAGCCCGGGCGCTTCGCGGATCACCCCATCGATAAGGAAATCCGGGCCGGTGGCCGGATCGTTGCTGCAAGCCAGGACCGTGCCGTCGGCGGCCAGCAGTTCCGGCAGGCGGCGCAGGACCCGCTGGTAGTCCTTGGTCAACAGGAAACTGCCTTTCTGGAAGGTTGGCGGGTCGATGATCACCAGGTCGTAGGGTCCGCTGTTGATCACCTTGCCCCAGGATTTGAACAGGTCGTGGCCGAGGAAACTCACCTGGCTCAAGTCATGGCCGTTCAAGCGATGGTTGTCGCGGCCACGACTCAAGGCCGCGCGGGACATGTCCAGGTTCACCACATGCCGGGCGCCGCCGGCGATGGCCGCCACCGAAAAGCCGCAGGTGTAGGCGAACAGGTTCAACACGCGCTTGCCCTTGGCGTTTACCCGCACCCAGTCGCGGCCGTAGCGCATGTCGAGGAACAGGCCGTTGTTCTGCTTTTTGCCCAGGTCGATCCGGTAGCGCAGGCCACCTTCAGTCAGGGTGCATTCATCGATGGGCTGGCCCACCAGCCATTGGGTGAGGCTTTGTGGCAGGTAGCGGTGCTGCATCGCTAGCGTATGGGCCTTGCTGTGCTGCCAGGCCGGCGACGTGGCGAGCGCCAGTAGCATTGCGTTCAAATCGTCCAGATGCGTGGGGTCCGGTTCCTTGAACAGCGACACCAGCACTATCCCTTGCAACCAGTCGACAGTGACCTGTTCCAGGCCCTGCCAGCAGCGCCCGCGGCCATGGAACAGGCGACGGGTTTCTTCGGGCACTGATTCCAGGGCTGTCAGCAAGTGGTCGTGAAGGGTTTGAAGGGCTACGCAATTCATTCAGGCAACGCCAGGGATTCGAAAGGCCGGCATTTTAACCTGTGGCGAGGGAGCTTGCTCCCGTTCAGTTGCGCAGCAACTGCCTGTTTCAACCTCCACTGGTAGCCAGAATACTCGCCACCTGTTGCGGCTGACAATTGAGATAGGCCGAACGCTTGAGCCAGCCCGGGTCCGGGTACCAGGAAAACATGAACTGGCCGCCCTTGAGCTTGTCGATCACCTGGCGTGCCACCTGCGGGCGCACGGCCGGGCAACCCTGGCTGCGTCCGATGCGTCCCTGGCGCGCGCTCCACAACGGGTTCACGTAGTCGGCGGCATGGATCACGATCGCCCGATCACGGGCCAGGTCATTGAAGCCCGGTTCCAGGCCGTCCATGCGCAGCGAATAGCCGTGGGTGCCCTGGTAGCTTTCCTGGGTGCGAAACAGGCCCAGGCTGGATTGGTAACTGCCCAGGCGATTGGAAAACTGCGTGGCGAAGTTTTCCCCGGATTTCTGCCCATGGGCCACCAGGTCACGCAAGACCAGCTTCTTCTGGCGCAGGTCGAAGATCCACAGGCGACGGGCCGTGGAGGGCTGCGAGTAGTCGATGACCGCCAGGTGGCGGGCCTGGCTGGCGCCATTGGCGACCGCGCACTGCATGGCGCTCAAGGCACTTTTGAGTGCCAGGGGATTGAGTTCCGGCGCTGCCTGGGCGAGGCTGTGATAAAGCGTTTGCGGCTTTGCCTTTTTTTCCGCCAGCGCCGGGCTGCAAATGACGCCCAGGCCCAGCATGACCAGGCAAAGTCGGCGCAAAAAGCCCTGTACAGGCGAAGCATTTCCAGCGTGGTGTTCGTTCGCGGCATCCCGTCCGGTTTCGTTTGTCTGCATGATGGCGGGTCGTACCTGTCGCAAAATTCACCGTCAACGAGACGGCCATGGATTGGAGTAAAGCAGTTGTTCAAAAAGTCCGCATGTTACCTGAGCCTTTTATTGCTCACTGCGCCATTGGTCGCGACAGCCGAAGACAGTGATCCGGCACTCGTGCAGACCACACTGGCACAACTGGCGGTCGCGTGCCCGGACGTCGCGGCGGGTGCCAGCTTTCCGACGGTGCTCGACTTGCAGGCGTTCTATCAGCAAAACGCAGGCCAGGAAGTCTGGTCGGACGACGAACGACGGGGGGCGTTGCAGGTCCAGTTGCAGCAACTGGCCGATGACGGCTTGGATCCGGCCCGCTATAACCTGCCGGTCGCGGGCACAGCCCAAGGTCCTCATTGCGCCGACATCGCCATCAGCCAGCGCTATCTGCAAGCCTTGCATGACCTGCGTTTCGGTTACCTGCCTCAAGACCGGCTGGAGCCGGTGTGGAAGGCCAACCCACCGCCACAGGATCACCCGGCCGTGGTGCTGGCGATCGCCGGGCTGGGCCGGCAGAATCTGGCCGATGCCTTTGAACAGGCACGGCCGAACCTGGACCTCTACCGCAACCTGCGCGGCCTCTATGCCCGACTGCGGCAACAACCTTTAGCCGAATGGCAAGCGGTGCCGGGCGGGCCGTTGCTGCAACCGGACAAACAGGACGCCCGCGTACCTGCCCTCGCTCAACGACTGTTCAACGAGGGTTACCTGAGTACGCCGCCGCAGGTGAGCGACGAGCACTACAGCCCCATACTGGTGGAGGCGATGAAGAGTTTCCAGGCCCAGCATTCGTTGCAGGCCGATGGCGTGGTGGGACCGTGGACCGTCACCGAGCTGAACATCAGCCCGGCCATGCGCCGCGAGCAGTTGCGCATCAACCTGGAGCGCATGCGCTGGCTGGCCCAGGACGTGGAAAACGACAGTGTCCTGGTCAACGTGGCCGCGGCGCAATTGACGGTCTACCAGGGCGGCGCGCCGGTCTGGCAAACCCGCACCCAGGTGGGGCGTGCGCAACGGCAGACGCCGTTGCTCAAATCCCACCTCACCCGCCTGACGCTCAACCCGACCTGGACCATTCCGCCGACCATCATGCGTGAAGACAAACTGCCCGAGATCCGCCGAGATCCGGAGTTTCTCAGCCGCCACAACCTGCGGATCCTCGATGGCGATGGCTTGCCGTTGCTGGCGGAGGATATCGACTGGGAGCACCCGGGCAACCTCATGTTGCGCCAGGACCCTGGTCCGAAGAACCCGTTGGGCAAAATGGCGATCCGTTTTCCCAATCCGTTCTCGGTGTACCTGCATGACACACCGAGCCAAGCGTTGTTCAGCAAGGGCCCGCGAGCTTTCAGTTCAGGCTGCGTGCGGATCGAGCAAGTGATGCACCTGCGCGACCTGCTGGTCAGCCCCGCCGAACGGGCACGCACCGACACGTTGCTGGCCAGCGAGGCGACCCATGAATTCAGGCTGGCCCGGCCCGTGCCGATCCTGCTGGGCTACTGGACGGCACAAGCGGACAGCCAGGGCCAGGCGGTGTACGTCCCGGATATCTACGGGCGTGACGCGACACTGTCTGCCGCCCGTGGTCGCGCGCTCTGAGCTCAGGCGCATGCCGTCGCGGGCGCGTGGGTGGTTTCGTCGAGCGTGGCGAACAAGCGCTGGCCGATAGCGTCGGCGGCCTGCAGATGCTGCTGCGGATCGGCGGTTTCCGAGTCGAACAGAAGCTGGGAACTCACCACCCGGGCGCCGCAATAACCGAAAATGCCATGGTCGATCTGCGTGGTCATCGCCTCACCGTAGCCGTGGCGCTGGAAGCTGTCGGCATCGGCACCACCGACGCCCACCAGATGGACCCGCAAGTGCTGCAGCTTCTGGATAAACGGCTTGTCCAGGCTGAAATCGAACGCCCAGCTGTTGGAAAACACCCGGTCGATCCAGCCCTTGAGCAATGCCGGCATGGACCACCAGTAAATCGGGTAGACCAATACCAGCGCGTCGGCACGGTCGATTCTGGCTTGTTCGGCCAGCACATCCGCGGGCGGCAAGGCCTCGCGGTGGTGGACGGCGTGGTCGGCAAAGCTGAAGCGCGGTTCGAAGCCTTCGGCGGCCAGGTCGGCGATCTCGAACGTATCGACGGGGTTGGCTCGGGTGATGCCTTCGGCGATTTTCCCGGCCAGGCTGTGGGTGAGGGAGCGCGGATCGTGGTGAGCCACAACGATGAGTGCATGCATGGCGAAACTCCTTCTGGTCACGAGGTCTGGAAGACCGGTATGCTTAAGTTACGCTTAGTAAGTTACGGTTGGTAAAGTTAGCATGTCAAGTACCGAAGAACATCCGCAGTCTTCACCTCGTCGCCGTTTGTCCCGGCATGACCGCCAGCGACAATTGCTCGATGTCGCCTGGCGACTGGTGCGGGAGGAGGGTAGCGATGCCCTGACATTGGCCCGGCTGGCGGACCAGGCGGGGGTGACCAAGCCCATTGTCTACGACCATTTCATTACCCGGTCCGGGTTGCTGGCGGCGCTTTACCAGGATTTCGACGCCCGTCAGACCGCATTGATGGATGCGGCCCTCGACGCGAGCGAGGCCACCCTGCAAAGCCGCGCGGCGGTAATCGCTTCTTCCTACGTCGAGTGCGTGCTGTTGCAAGGCCGAGAGATTCCCGGGGTGATCGCAGCACTGACCAGTTCGCCGGAACTGGAGCGTATCAAGCGCGAGTACGAGGGCATTTTCCTCGACAAGTGCCGCGCCGTGCTGGAGCCGTTCGCCGGCACGAAAGGCATCACCCAGGCCGGCTTGCGGGCGATGCTCGGGGCGGCGGAAGCACTGTCCAATGCCGCCGCGACTGGGGAAATCAGCGCTGCCGAGGCAAAAGAAGAACTGCTGGCCAGTATCGTGGCGATGGTGGCCAGGACCGCCGATAACCCTTCAAGTTGACCCACCGCTATCGCGAGCAGGCTCGCTCCCACAGAGGATCCCGGATGCATGCGGATCCTGAGGTCAGCAAAATTAACGGTGGGAGCGGGCTTGCTCGCGATAGTGCAGCCCGGTCAACACCTCGGTTCAGGATTGGTCGGGGGTGTTCGAACGACTGCACTTTTATGAAGCCGCAGGCAGGGTGATCGCACCATCGCAAGGCAGTGGGTGGTGCTTGGGAAAGGGGGGCGGGCGCCGGTCGGCTTGTGGTGTTAGAACTGGCGTCTTCGCGGGCAAGCCCGCTCCCACAGGGGGGACAGCGGTGAACGCGCTGCCATGAGTAGGGGCTGGGCGAAGTTTGGCACGCTCGCTGCAAGAGGCTATCCAGGCCCACCGCGAACCCAGTCGAGTGGGCAGCTCCGTCGGTCAACGAAGATCGAATGCCAGCAGGCCGGAGGAACAACGGTAGGTCAGGGCGCAGTCGCCGGACCGCTACCGCACAGAACAGGCAAAGACGCCTGGAACCGCAAGGTTTCAGGCGTCTTTTTTTTGCTTTCAAAATCGTGATGGGCTTTTGTCGGGTGCTTTTTATGAACTCCAACGTTGCTTCTCTGAACAAGCTGCAAACGCTGATCGTGATCGGCAATGGCATGGTCGGCCATCACTGCGTCGAGCAACTGATCGAGCGCGGTGCCCTTAATCATTACCGCGTGCATGTGTTCAGCGAAGAGCCGATGCGGGCCTACGACCGCGTGCATCTGTCCGAGTATTTCTCGGGGCGCGACGCCGAGTCCCTGGCCCTTGGCGAGGCGTCGTTGTACCAGACGCCTGGCGTCACCCTGCACTTGGGCGTACCCGTACTGGAAATCGACCGTGACGCGCATCAGGTAGTGACCGCCCATGATCGCATTCACTACGACAAGCTGGTGCTCGCCACCGGTTCCTATCCGTTCGTGCCACCGATTGAAGGCGCCGAAGGCGATTCGTGCCTGGTCTATCGCACCCTGGAGGACTTGGACGCGATCCGTGCCGCCGCCAGCAATGCTCGCCGTGGCGTGGTGGTCGGTGGTGGCCTGCTGGGCCTGGAAGCGGCCAACGCCCTCAAGACCCTCGGCCTGGAAGCCCATGTGGTGGAATTCGCCCCACGGCTGATGCCGGTGCAGTTGGACACCCAGGGCGGTCTGGCCCTCAAGGCGCGCATTGAAAGCCTGGGCGTCGGCGTGCACCTTTCCAAGGGCACCCAGTCGATCACTGCCGGTGAGCAGTACCGTTATCGGATGAACTTCGGCGACGACGATTTCCTGGAAACCGACCTCATCGTGTTTTCCGCCGGCATCCGTGCCCAGGATGCCTTGGCCCGCCAGAGCGACCTGCAGATCGGCCCGCGCGGTGGCGTGGTCATCGACGATCATTGCCAAAGCAGCGACCCGCACATCTACGCCATCGGTGAATGCGCGGCCTGGAACGGCAGTATTTTCGGCCTCGTCGCCCCGGGCTACCAGATGGCCCGTAATGTCGCGGCCCGGCTGTGCGGCGAAAGCGCTGAAGCCTTCACTGGCGCCGACATGTCGACCAAGCTCAAGTTGCTTGGCGTGGACGTTGGCTCCATCGGCGATGCCCATGGCAACACGCCGGGTTCGCGCAGCTTCCAGTTCATTGACGAAACCAGCGCCAGCTACCGGCGCCTGGTGGTGGACGCCGCCGGCAAACGAGTGATCGGCGCAGTGTTGGTGGGCGACAACAGCTATTACGACACCTTGCTGCAATACATGCAGAACGGCATCGCCTTGCCCAAGGACGCTGCCAGCCTGATCCTGCCATCGTCCGAAGGCGCCCCGACCCTGGGCCCGGCGGCTTTGCCCGAAACCGCGACCATCTGCTCTTGCCACAACGTCACCAAGGGCTCGATCTGCTCGGCCATCGATGGTGGCTGTACCGATCTGGGCCAGCTCAAATGCGACACCAAGGCCGGTACCGGTTGTGGTGGTTGCGCGGCCTTGGTCAAGCAAGTGTTCGAGCATGAATTGACGGCCCGCGGTGTCAGCGTCGACAAGAGCCTGTGTGAACACTTCGCCTACACCCGCCAGGAGTTGTATGCCCTGGTGCGGGTGGAAGGCATCATCAGTTTCGAAGAGCTGCTGGCCAAGCACGGTCGCGGTCACACCGGTTGCGATCTGTGCAAACCGGCGGTGGGCTCGATCCTGGCGTCGTGCTGGAACCAGCCGATCATGGACCCGTCCCTGGTGCCGTTGCAGGACACCAACGACACGTTCATGGCAAACATGCAGAAAAACGGCACCTATTCGGTGGTACCGCGTATCGCCGGTGGGGAAATCACCGCCGACAAACTGATCGCCATCGGCGTGGTCGCCAAGAAATACGACCTCTACACCAAGATCACCGGCGGCCAGCGCATCGACCTGTTCGGTGCCCAGTTGCACCAGCTGCCGGATATCTGGGCCGAGCTGATCGAAGCCGGTTTCGAAACCGGCCATGCCTACGGCAAATCCACGCGAACGGTGAAATCCTGCGTGGGCAGCACCTGGTGCCGCTACGGCGTACAAGACAGCGTGCAAATGGCCCTGACCATCGAGGATCGCTACAAAGGCCTGCGCTCGCCGCACAAACTCAAGTTCGCGGTGTCCGGTTGCACCCGTGAGTGCGCCGAGGCCCAGAGCAAGGACGTCGGCGTGATCGCCACCGAGAAGGGCTGGAACCTCTACGTGGCCGGCAACGGCGGCATGCGCCCGCGTCACGCCGAGCTGTTCGCCACTGACCTGGATGACGCCACGCTGATCCGCTACATCGACCGTTTCCTGATGTTCTACATCCGCACCGCCGACAAGTTGCAACGCACCTCGGTCTGGCGCGAAAGCCTGGAAGGCGGCCTGGACTACCTCAAGGACGTGATCATCAACGACAGCCTGGGCCTGGGCGCCGAGCTCGAAGCGCAGATGCAATTGGTGGTCGATCGTTATGAATGCGAATGGGCCAATGCCCTCAAGGATCCGGACAAACTCAAGCGTTTCCGCACCTTCGTCAACGACGGGCGTGGTGATCCGGATGTTCATTTTGTCCGGGAGCGCGGCCAGCGCCGGCCAGTCCACGTCGGCGAACTTCACCTGATTCCCGTTACCGAGGAGGTGCTCTGATGAACCAGTCAAACGTTGTTCGTATTCCTGTCCGCGATGTCGCCCAGGAACCGTCGCAATGGCGTGCCCTGTGCAGCCGCGACGACCTGGTACCCAACTCTGGTGTGGTCGCCTGGCATGACGGCAGCCAAGTGGCATTGCTGTACCTGCCCGAGCATCAGGACAAGCCGCTGTACGCTGTCGACAACCGCGATCCCAAGTCGGGTGCGAATGTCATCGGGCGTGGTTTGTTGGGCAGCATCAAGGGTGACCTGGTGATTGCCTCGCCGATGTACAAGCAGCATTTCCGCCTGGAAGACGGCTCTTGCCTGGAGTACCCGGAGCAGCGCCTGCGGGTATGGCCGGTGCGGCTCAATGGCGATGTGGTGGAGATTGGCGAGGACTGATCCGAGCCATTGGATGAGTTGAAAACTGCAGTCAAATGTGGGGATGAACAATGAAAACCGCTGCTCAACTGGTGAGACTCAAGAGTGTGCAGAACCGACAGGTCCACAGCATCGCCCCCGAGCAGACGGTGCTCGAAGCGCTGCAAATCATGGCCGAGAAAAATGTCGGCGCGTTGCCGGTGATCGAGGACGGCCAGGTGGTGGGGGTATTCAGCGAGCGGGACTATGCGCGCAAGATGGTGCTCAAGGGGCGTTCATCGGTGGGTACGCCAGTGCGCACCATCATGAGCACTCCGGTGGTCACCGCCGACAGCCAGCAGAGCATCGACCGTTGCATGGAAGTCATGACCGACAGCCACTTGCGCCACCTGCCAGTACTGGATAACGGGCAGTTGATCGGCCTGTTGTCCATCGGTGACCTGGTGAAAGAGGCGATTGTCGAGCAGGCGGACTTGATCCTACAGTTGGAACACTACATTCGCGGCCACTGAGCCTCAGCCCAACATCAGCAATTGCCGGATCAGATTCGGCGTGCTGCCGGTCCAGCGCTTGAACGAGCGACGAAAGTTCGCCGTATCGTTGAAGCGCAGGTACTGCGCCACTTCCTCGTTGCTGAAGCCCTTGACCTGATACAAATACAACGCCACATGGGTGTGTACCCGGTCCACCTGTTGCTGGAAACCGGTGTGATGCTTGTGCAGCTTGCGCTTGAGGGTTGCCGGGCTCATGGCGAAGGCCTGGGCGGTCTGTTCCAGGCTTGGCGTCTGCTGTACATGGACGTGCAGGTAGTCGTAGAGGCAATCCAGAAAGCTGGAAACAAAGCCCAGTTGATCGAGTTGGTCGCGGGCTTCGATCCGCGCCACCTGGCCGGCGGTGGCCGAAACGTTGGGCCAGGGCTGGGCGAGGCAGTGGCGGGGCAGGCGCATCAAGTCCAGGGGGCGGTCGAATTGGGTGTGCTCACCCAGGTGCACCCAGTATTGCTCGACGTAACGCGGCTCGCTGTGGCGAAAGCTGCACTGCCAGGGCAAGCGTTCGCCGCTGAGCCAGGCACTCATCGCCACCATCGAGGTCATGCTCGCCTCCAGCACGAAGCGCCATTGCTCATCGGCGCCACAACTGTCCAGCCAATGGACATAGGCATAGTGCTCGTCCACCAGCAGCCGTGGGGCGGCCAATGGACTGAGCAGCGCCTGCTGGTCGATCAGGGTTTGCAGGGCCTGATGCAGATTCTGCGCGTGGCGTAACGCGTGGCTCGCGGGCCCGTAATGTCCCGGCAACAGCCGCTGGCCGAACAGGAAGCTGCTGTCGCTGGCATCCAGCAGGCGCCGGCTGTTGTCGATCAGGCCGAGGAATTGCTGCGGGCTGATGCGGCTTTGTCCGGCAAGGATATCGTCGTGGAACAGCCCGGTACCGCGCAGCAGGCGATGGCTGTCGATGTCCCGCGACAGTGCCAGGTCGATCAGCGCGGCAGGTTGATAGTGCCCCGGAATGAAGCGACTGTCGGTTTCGTACCAGCACGTCTTGAGTGTCATGGCACGGCCTCAGGCGCTTTTCGCCAACGTGGTGCGGGACTGTGCCAGCGCCAGGTTCAGGCGTTTGAGCAAGGCGTCGGCGGATTCGTCGAACGCCATCACCACCGCCGTGCTGGCGACCAGTTGCAAGCGTTCTCCGTGTTGCCGGGTCTTGTGGGCCAGGCTGCGCACCGATATTTCCAGCTCCAGGGCCAGGCGTCGGGCCTGGCTCTCGCCGGTATCAGGCAGCAGCACTACGAAACGATCGCCGGCCAGGCGGCACAGCAAGTCCTGGCGCCGCAGGTTCAATACCAGCAATTGGCTGACGGCCTGGAGCACCGCATCGCCTTCGCCGTGGCCGAAACGCTGGTTGATGGCGGTGAAGTTGTCCAGGTCCAGTGCCAGCAGCGACAGCGGTTGCTGACGGCGGCGTGTGTCTTCCAGGCTGGCGGACAGTTCGTGCTTGAGAAAGTCGGCGCCACCCAACGGCGTGAGTTTGTCGAACAAACGGTGCTCACGGAACAGACGCTCGCGCTTCTCCATCTGCCCATTGATCGCCAATTGTTCACGGTGCCAGTGATAAATACCGAGGGTCAGCAGGATCATGCCCACCGGCATGGGCCCGGATTCGAGCCAGTGATCCCAGGTGATGCTGTCGGGCAGGCGGATGAATTCATCGAGGCTGTCGATCCACCAGGAAAAGAAGATGCAGCCCAGGCCCAGGACCAGGTAATTGGTGACCCGCCCGGCCGGCCGGCTTTTGAGCACCAGCCCCAGCCAGACCAGCGCCAGCAGCGCCGAGCCACCTTCACCGAGGATGTCCAGCCAGACCCATTCGGCGATGGGTTTGAGTTCGCCGCTGGCCAAATGCAGGATCAACCCGAGGTTGGCCGCCAGCAGGAGCAGGGCGAGTTTGAGGCGGTGCGGGCGGAGCACGGAGAACATGGCCGGAGTCCTTTGCCAGAAGCGGAATGCGGCCCAGCACAGCAGATGAATGTGACAGCGCGGTGACGGTGGCTGAATGGATGGGGGAGGTCGAATCAGCTCATCGGTTGTCTGAACTTTTCATTCATAACATCGCCACCTATCTCATTGTGGCGAGCGGATTTTGTGGGAGCAAAGCTTGCTCGCGACGAAGACGACGCGGTTTTTCAGGGAATCGAGGCGCCTGCATCGCGAGCAAGCTTTGCTCCCACAGCGGTGCGACGTTTCGCCAAATTCCTTCGCCCTTCAGATTCTCTGAGTCTGTAAAACAGGTCATTTCAGCTCATTCCGACTCGCCAGCCCGCCTAAATCAGCCTATTCCAGCCTCCACGGCCAAGCCCTGTCACAGAACCGTCATTCCCCACCCCTAGCGTGCCCTCCCAGTTGCCGGGCCATTGCCTGGCGGAAGTTCGGATTCCTGGGGGAGGACCACCATGCACCACCGCACCAGCACTGCCGGGTTCGTCGGTTTCACGTTCACCGCATTGGCGATGGCCATTGCCAGTGAGCGTTTGAGCGCCGCCGAGCAGGCGGCCACGGAACACGTCGAAGTGGTTGGCCAGGCCGCCAGCATCGACCAGGCCCTCAAGGAGCAGCGCAGCGCCGACAGCATCAAGAGCGTCGTGCATGCCGACGGTGTGGCGCAATTGCCGGATGAAAACGTCGCCGAAGCCGTGCAGCGCCTGCCCGGGGTCAGCGTCGAGCGCGACCAGGGCGAAGGTCGGTTTGTCAGCGTGCGCGGCCTGGGGCCGGACCTCAACAGCGTGACCATCAACGGCACGCTGGTGCCGGCCCCGGAAAGCGAGCGGCGGGCCGTTGCCCTGGATGTACTGCCTTCGGAGCTGGTGCAATCCTTGTCGGTGATCAAGACCCTGACACCGGACATGGACGCCAATTCCCTGGGCGGTACGGTGGACGTCAAAAGTCTCTCGGCCTTCGACCACAAGGGTCTGTTCTATACCGGCAGCAGCGAAGCCAGCTATGACAAGAACACCGGCCAGACCAGCCCGAAATTCTCCGGTGCCATCAGCGATCGCTTCAGCCTCGGCGACGGCATCGATAACTTCGGCGTGGCCGCGGCGCTGAGCTGGCAGAAGCGTGACTTCGGCTCGGACAACGTCGAAACCGGCGGTGCCTGGGATTTCGAGCAAGGCTCACGCCTCGAAGAGTTCGAACAGCGCGACTACGACATTCGTCGCGAGCGGGCCGGTGGCGGGCTGAACTTCGACTACAAGCCCGATGACTCCAGCAGCTATTACCTGCGCACGTTGTACAGCCGCTACAAGGACAGCGAAATCCGCAACTCCACCAGCATCGCCTTTGAAGACCCGCAGGCTGCCGGTGAACTGGGTGATGCCGAGGGTCAGCGCAAACTCAAGCAACGTGAAGAAACCCAGGAGATCCAATCCTACGTACTCGGCGGTGAGCGCCTGTTCGGTCTCTGGACCTTGAGTGGCCAGGGCGGCTACAGCCAATCGAGCGAAGACAGCCCCGGCCACATTGCTGGCGCCACCTTCGAAGGCATCGATGGTTTCAACGGCGGTTTCTACGACAACGACAAGCCCCGGCCGATTATCGGCTCAGGGTTCTACGATCCGGCCAATTTCAGCCTCGACAAGGTGGACTGGGAACAGCAGAAGACCACCGACACCGAGAAAAACCTGCGTCTGGACCTGGCCCGGGACTACGACTTGCGCGGCTATGCGTCCCTAGTCAAATTCGGCGGCAAAGTCAGTCGACGGAACAAGGACAACGACCTGGACGCCTGGGTCTACGAGGATTTCGACGACCTGGGCTTCACCGACGAGCAGTTGAACCTGGGGCAGTTCCAGAAAGGCAATGTGGACTACCGCCTCGGTCGCTTCGGCCCGGGCATCAGCGCCGATGCCATCAAGCAGTTGATCGGCGGCCTCAATCGCGATGACTTTTTCGACGAGCAGGAGTCGCGCGTCAACGACTTCAAGATGAGCGAGGACATCAACGCCGCGTACCTGATGAATACCGTCGACATCAATGACTGGCGTTTCATCGCCGGCATGCGCTACGAAGGCACCGAGTTCGAGGCCAAGGGCACCGGCGCCACCGACGGTGTATTCACTGATACCGAGACCCGTCGCAAGTATCACCACTGGTTGCCGGGCCTGCATGCACGCTACCAATTGGACAAGAACACCCAGGTGCGTGCGGCGTGGACCAAATCCGTGGTGCGTCCGACCTTCGGGCAATTGGCGCCGGGTTTTGTCATCGACGATGATGAGGCGACTTTCGGCAACCCGGACCTCAAGCCGCTGGAATCGAGCAACCTGGACCTGGGCATCGAGCACTTCATGGGCCACGCCGGCACGGTCTCGGCCTTCGTGTTCTACAAGGACATCAAGAACTTCGTCTACAACACCGACCTGGCCGGCACGGGCGCCTGGACCGATTTCGCCGAAGCCCACAGCTACGCCAACGGCGACAGCGCCAAACTCTATGGCCTGGAGCTGGCCTACTCGCAAAAATTCGACTGGTTGCCGGCGCCTTGGAACGGCTTGCTGTTGGGGGCCAACACCACCTTCAGCCGTTCGGATGCCGAAATCGAAGGCTTCGACCAGGCCAGCGGTACCCAGCGCAAGCGCAGCATCGACCTGCCGAACCAGTCGGACACGGTCGGCAACCTGATGTTGGGTTGGGAAAACGACAAGCTGAGCCTGCGGCTGTCGGCCAACTACAAGTCAGCGTACCTGTTCGAACTGGCGTCCATCAGCGACCGCGACCATGACCTGCACGTCGACGCCCAGACCTTCGTCGATTTCAGCGCGCGCTATTCGCTGACCAAGAACCTGCAAGTCAGCCTGGAAGCCCAGAACCTTACCGACGAGCCGTATTTCGTCTACACCGGCCATCGCTCCTACAACGGCCAGTACGAAGAGTACGGCCCGACCTACAAGCTGGGGCTGACCTTTACCCATTTCTGAATCGCGAGCCTGATCACTTGTGGCAATAGGATTTGGCTGAGGGGGCAAAGCTTGCTCGCGACGAAGACGACACGGGTCTCCCGGAAACCGAGGCGCCTGCATCGCGAGCAAGCTTTGCTCCCACAGATGAATTCCCTGGCAATAGAAGTGAGCAACAAGCCCGTTTGAGTCTGACTGAATGACAAGGATTTTCCCGTTGAAGACGATGTTTTTCTTACCCAAGCGCTACCTACTGGCGATGGCGATCAGCCTGGCATCCGCCGCCGCCCTGGCGGCCGCCCCAGCGCCCAGGCTAAAACTGCAATCCTGGTCTCAAGCCGAGCAACTGTCGATCAACGCTCTGGCATTCCTGCCCGGCCCTTCGACGACCGAGCGACTGGCCAGTGCCCGCGAGGGCTTGTTCTTGCTCGATGCCCAGGGTCGCGAACTGACGCGCCTGAAGGGCAGCTTCGAAGGTGTCGATAGTCGTGCCCAGGGCGCGAACGTGTTGGTCGCCAGCCTCGACAGCACGCGCCAGCAAGCCCTGATCGTTAGCCTCGATCCACAAAACCGTCAGTGGGATACGCCGTTGTACCTGCCCGTGCGGGATTTCCCGGTCAACGGCCTGTGCCTTTATCGCGACGGGGCGAGCAACCTGTTTGTGTTCCTGGTCGGCGAGGAGGGCAAGGGCGAGCAATGGCTGGTGGGCAATGGCGAGCGCCTGAGCGACAGCGCGCAACGGGTGCGCGGCTTGCCATTGCCGCCGGATGCCAAGACCTGCCAGGTGCAGGACAGCGCCAATCAATTGTTCGTCAACGAGGAACGGGTGGGTTGGTGGGCCTATCCGGCATCCTCTGAGGCCGAGACCGTGCGGGTGCCCGTGGCGATGCGCGCACCGTTCGGCGACCTCAGGCAAAGCGCCGGGGCCATGGCCGTGTTGCCGGGAGGCCTGTTGGGGCTGGACCCGGAAGCGGCGCAACTGCATGTGTATCAGCAGCAGGGAGAGGGTTGGAGCGCCAAAGCCAATCTGCCGTTGGCGGGCTTGAAGGAGCCGGAAAACCTCGCGGCGCGGTTGACGAAAAGTGGCATTGAAGTGCTGCTGCGCGACGATGACAACGGTCACCTGTACCAAGGCGAAATCAGCTGGAAACCCACGCCAGTGCCTTTGCCGCCGGTCCTGCCGAGTGTCGCCGCCATCGTCCAGAGCGAGCCAGTGGCCCGCCAGGGCGATGCAGCCGATGACCCGGCGATCTGGGTTCATCCGACGACGCCCGGGCTGAGCCGGGTGCTGGGCACCAACAAGAAGCAAGGCCTGCTGGCCTACGATCTGCGCGGCAAGTTGTTGCAGGAGCTGCCGGTCGGACGCCTGAATAACGTCGATGTGCGGGCGAACTTCAAGCTGGGCACGCAAACCGTCGACCTGGCCGTGGCCAGCAATCGTGATCGCAACAGCTTGAGCCTGTTCAGCATCGACCGCACCAGTGGCGAGTTGCGCGAAGCGGGCGAGATTACGACGCCATTGAAGGAAATCTACGGCATCTGCCTGTTCCAGCCTGCCGAAGGTGAACTGTATGCCTTCGCCAACGGCAAGGACGGGCGCTTCGTGCAGTACCGCCTGAGCGCGCCGGATGGCGTGGTGAAAGGCCAGTTGGTGCGCCAGTTCAGCGTCGACAGCCAGCCTGAAGGTTGCGTGGCCGATGAGCAGCGCCAGCGTCTGTTTCTCGGTGAAGAGGATGTGGGCGTCTGGGCGGTGGATGCCCGGGCCGAGCAACCCGCCACGTTGAGCCGTGTGATCGAGGTCGGCCAGACGTTGCACGCCGACGTCGAGGGCATGGCCTTGTACCAGGCCGGGGGCCGCGACTACCTGGTGATCTCCAGCCAGGGCAACGACAGCTACCTGGTGCTCGATGCCCAGCCGCCTTATGCCGTGCGGGGTGCGTTCCGGGTCGGCCTGAACGCCGCCGCAGGCATCGACGGGGCATCGGAAACCGATGGCCTGGAGGTGACCTCGGTGAACCTCGGCGGGCCTTGGAGCCAGGGAATGCTGGTAGTCCAGGACGGCCGCAAGCGCATGCCCGAGCAGGCCCAGAACTTCAAGTTCGTGCCCTGGGCCGACGTGGCGAAAGCGCTACGCCTGCCTTGAGCAGCGTTGTCATCAACCGGTCACGAACATTTCATCGAATAACCGCCAGACAGGAGTTTCAACCATGCAAGCCACTTTGGAACACATGACGATCTGGGGCCTGATCAGCGACGCGAGTCTGCTGGTCAAGGCAGTCATGCTCACGTTGCTGCTGGCCTCGCTATTGAGCTGGTACCTGATCATCCAGCGCAGCGCCGTGTTGCAACGCAACGAGCGCCAGTTCAACGGTTTCATGCAGCGTTTTCGCAGCACCCAGGATCTGTTGCCCCTGTATAGGGAGCACGCACAAGTGCGCGAAGAAGACGGCGGCGTCACGCCGATTTTCCAGGCGGGGCTGTTGGCTTTCACTCAGCTCAACCAGCCTTCGAGCACGCCCGAGGTGGTGCTCGAAGGCGTCGAGCGTTCGCTGCAGGTGGCGATCAGCGAACAGGAAGTGCAGTTGGAGAAAGGTTTGCAGTTTCTCGCCACCGTTGGTTCGGTCAGCCCTTACATCGGTTTGTTTGGCACCGTCTGGGGGATCATGAATGCCTTTCTTGGCCTGTCCCAGGTGCAGCAGGCCAGCCTTTCCACCGTGGCGCCGGGCATTGCCGAAGCCTTGATCGCCACGGCCATCGGCTTGTTCGCAGCGATTCCGGCGGTGATTGCCTATAACCGTTTTGCGGCCCGCGGCCAGACGTTGCTGACCCGTTACTACGCTTTCGGCAACGAGCTGCAGGCGCGTCTGCACCGCAAGCTGCACGGTGCCCCGGTGAACCTGGCCTCGGCCGCTTGAAAGGAGAGGGCAGATGCTCGTCAAGCCACAACGCAAGCACGGTCCCAAGGCCGAAATGAACGTGGTGCCGTACATCGACGTGATGTTGGTGCTGCTGGTGATTTTCATGGTCACCGCGCCGATGCTGACCCAGGGGGTGAAGATCGAACTGCCCAAGGTCGCCAGCGAGGCACTGACCAACGATAGCCGCCAGCAAATTCTCACCCTGTCGGTAAAGGCCGAGGGCGGTTACTACTGGAACCTGGGCGGTGAGCTGGACACACGCCACCAGACCGACAGCGCCGTGGACCTGGAGCAGATGCGCGCCAAGGTGGCGCAGGTCGTGGCCGAGCGCAGCGATACCCAGGTGTACATCCGCGCCGACGAGCATGCCGATTATGGCCGGGTCGTCGCGGCCATGGCTGCGTTGCAGCAAGGTGGCGTGAGCAATCTCGGGCTGGTGACCGAGGCGCCACAATGACGGCGATGATCATGCACAGTGCCTCCTTGAGTACGCCGACGCTGAACCGCCACGGCGTTTGGAAAAACAGCCTGGCGGCCGGGCTCGCCGTGGCCCTGCACGCTGGCGTGGCGCTGTTATTGGTGTTGGGCTGGAACGTGGAGAAGCTGACCGTCGAGACGCCCCGGGTGTTGCGCACGCAACTGGTGATGTTGCCGCCGGCTCCGGTGCCCGAAGCACCGGCCCCGGCCCCTGTCATCCCTGTCGCCGCGCCATTGGTCGAATCCACACCGCCACCCATTGATGCGCCTCGTCCCGTTCCTGCCAAGCCGGTCGTGGACCCGCGAATCCAGGCGCAGAAACTGGAACAGGCGGCCCTGGCCCGTAAACGGGTCGAGGAGCAGAAGCGCGAGCAACAGGCCCAACAGCAGCGCGAGCGCCAGGCAAACGAACGACGCCGGCAAGACGCCGAACAGCAGGTCGCCGAGCAACAGCGTCAGGCCCGGCAGGCACAAGAGCTTGCCCAGCAACGCCTTGCCGAGCAGGCACGCCAGGCCACCGCCGACAGCCGCAGTTATCAACCCCTGAGCAAGCAAGCCCCGGATTATCCGCAACGCGCCCTGGACAAGGGGCTGGAAGGCGATTGCACCGTGGAATACAGCGTGATGCCGGACGGGCGGATCGATAACCCCAAGGTCATCGAGGGTTGCCACCCCCTGTTCATCCGGCCATCCCTGGCCGCCGCCCAGACGTTTCGTTATCAACCGCGAATCATTGATGGCAGGGCGGTGACGGTGCCGGCGGTGCGCAATACCTTTCACTACCGGATCAAATGAAATGCATGCTTGGTAGAAAGTACCTGTGCGGCCGTTCGATCGTTCCCGACACCGCCAGAACCTCACTATGGCGCCATCAGGCCTTTACTTGCGGTAATGACTCGGCGCCACGCCCACTTCGCGGCGGAAGATCTGGGAGAAGTGGCTGGCGCTGCCATACCCGACCTCCAGGCCGATATCGATGACGCTGCGCTCGGTTTCCATCAGCAGTTGCCGGGCCCGGGCCATTCTCAGCTGGATGAAGTACTGCGAGGGCGAACGCCCGGTGGCGCGCTTGAACAGGCGGCTGAAGTGGTATTCGCTCAGGCCGATGGCCTGGGCCAGGTCACCGAGGCAGAAGGGTTCGGCCAGTCGCTGTTCCATCAGTTCGATAACCCGCTTGAGCTTGAAGGCGGGCAGGGCGTTACGTCCGGACATGTCGTCGGCATCGGCATCCAGGTAATGCCGTGCCAAGTGCACCGCTACGCATTGCGCCATGCCCTGGATCAGCAAGGCACTGGTTTCACCGCGCCGGGTCAACTCTGCCCGAATCGGTTCGAGCAAGGCTGAAAGTGCTTCATCCCGTCCGCCAGAGACTTCTCGCAACTGGACCCCACCGCTGCCGCCGGCTTCGGCAATGGCGCGCTCCAGCAATGCCAACCCCAGGTACACATGCATGACCACGAACGGTTCGTGGCTGGTGACTTGCCAGCGCATCTCGTAAGGCACCGGGGATGTGGTCAGGAAGAAATCCGCGCTGCGCACGCTATTCGCTTCCCAGTCCTGGTTGGCGATGCGTTCCTCGACGATGGCTTCCCCGGACAACACCCAGACGAGCAACGGCTCGGCCACCGCCGGCACGACGATGTGTGCTTCGCTGCGCTCACGGACAAAGATCTCGACCAGGATGTCTTTGGCCGATACGCCATCGGACGTCGCCAGGCGCTCGCCGCGTATGTGTGCCTGCAGGCCGGTTGCCGATGTTCGTTCGGTGACTTCCATGCTTCGATGGCCTCGTGAGAGCCCCCGGGGTCAAGCCGGGTCGGCGGTAGGACGGTGTTGGCGCAACAGTTCGATGGATTGAGACGGAATCAACTCGCGCAACGCCTTATAGAGCGCCCGGGTTTCCAGCAGGTTCCAGATGCGCAACATGGTTTCCAGTGCGTCCAGGGGTTTGCTGATGAAATCCCGCGCACCGAGGGCCAGGGCCCGCAGGCGGGTGTCACGGGTCGCGTCGGCGGTCAGCACCAGGATGGGCAGGTAGTCGTTGGCCGGAATGCGCCGGTTGAGTTGCTCCAGCACGGCAAAGCCGTCGAACGCCGGCATGTGCAGGTCGAGGATGACCAGGTCCGGCTCGAAGCTGTTGAACAGGTCGAGCGTACGCAAAGGTTCGGTGCTGCTCAGCACATTGTGCAGCCCTTCGCGGGCCAGCAGTTGTTCCATCAGGTCCAGGTTGGGGCGTTGATCGTCGACGATCAGAATGCGCAAGTCGCGATTCATGCGGGCTCCGGTAGATAGTGCTCAAGATGGCCCAGGAAGGCCTGGATATGAATAGGTTTGGTCAGGATCGCCGTGGCACCGGCCTCGTGAAGGGCGCGGTGGGTCAGGTCGCTGGCATCGGCGGTGATCATCAGCACGGGTATGGTCGCCGTGGTCGGGGATTGGCGCAGGCGTCGCAAGACTTCCAGGCCTTCGAGGTCCGGCAGGCTGACATCCAGCAGGATCAGTTGCGGAGTGTGCTGGCGGGCGAGGTCCAGGCCCATCTGGCCTTGCATGCTCGACAATAGTTGAATGCCGGGACGGCGCTGCATGAGGGTTTCGATCAGCGCAAGGCTCGACAGGTTGTCTTCGATGCACAGGACTTTGCCGTGATAGTCCACGGGTGCACGCGTCACCGCCAGCGCGGCAATGGGCGGCAGATGCGCGCCAACCACCTCGGTACCCGGCAGTTGCAGGGTGAAACAACAGCCGTGTCCGGGCTCGCTGTGGACCTGCAGCTTGCCCTGCATCATTTCCAGCAGGCTCTTGCTCAAGGACAACCCCAGGCCGGTGCCTTCGACCTGGGGATCGGCGCCCAGGCGTTCGAAGGGCTTGAACAGTTGGTCCAGCTGTTCCGGGGCAATGCCATGGCCGGTGTCGTTGACGGCAATGCTCACCTGATGGGCCTGGACGCTGACTTCGATGCGCACCTCGCCGCCGGGCCGGTTGTACTTGATGGCGTTGGACAGCAGGTTGAGCAACACCTGCACCAGGCGCTGACGGTCAGCGAGCACGCCGCAGCCATCCGCCAGCGGTGGCAGCTCGGCCAAGTGGATCCCGGCGTCGGCGGCCATCGGTGAAACCAAGGTCAGGGCTTCGTGCAGCACCGTCGACAGGGCGATCGGCTCGATGTTCAGCGGCAGGCGACCGGCCTCGATCCGGGCAATGTCCAGCACCTCGTTGATCAACGCCAGCAAATGCTGGCCAGCCCGCAGGATATGGCTGACCTGGGGGCGTTGGCCGGCCGTGGAGTCCATGTCCAGCAATTGAGCGAAACCCAGGATAGCGTTCAATGGCGTGCGCAATTCGTGGCTCATGCGAGAAAGAAACTCGCTCTTGGCCCGGCTGGCGCTCTCGGCTTCTTCGCGGGCGGTGCGCAGGGCGATCTCGGCAGCGCGGCGGTCGGTGATGTCGCGGGTGATCTTGGAAAAGCCGCGCAGGGCGCCAGTGCCATCGTATTGGGCAGTGATGACCACGCTGGCCCAGAATCGGCTGCCGTCCTTGCGGCAACGCCAGCCTTCTTCCATGTAATGACCGTCGCGGGTGGCTTCGCGCAGGGCCATGTCCGGGTGCGCCGGGCATTCCTCGGCCAAATAGAACAGGGAAAAGTGCCGACCGATGATCTCCTGCTCGGTGTAGCCCTTGATCCGTTCGGCGCCAGCGTTCCAGGTGGTGACATAGCCTTGGGCATCGAGTGCGAAGATCCCGTAGTCCTTCACGCCATCGATGATCAGCCGCAAGCGCTCCTCGTTGTCGCGCAGGGCCCGCTCGCGTTCGGCAAGCAATTGTCCGGCTTCTACGAGACGGGTACCGAGTTGGCCGATTTCATCCTGCTCCGGCGGTTGCGGCAACAAGGGTTGGCCCAGGGCCAGGCGCTGGGCGTTGCCTTGGTCCTGCTGGACCCGGGCGACAATGCCCTTGGACAGGAACAGCACCGCGACAATGGCCCCCAGCAGTCCACACACCGCCGCCAGCAACGTGGCGAACAACAGGCGCATGCGCGTGGCCGAGGCGGCGGCGCTGCGGTCGGCGAGCAGGGCATCTTCGCGAATGCGCATGGCGCTGATCTGCTCGCGCAGCACGTCCAGCACCTGCTTGTTTTCGATCAGGATCGCGGTGATGGCCTCGGGGTCGTCGCGCTTGCCGTTGCGCAAGGCGAGCAAGCCGTCGAGTTTGTCGGCGATCAGCGGGGTGATGGTCTGGAGGTGTTCACGCATCCTGGCATCGCGAATGTTGTGGTCCAGGCGCTGCAACGCGGCATGGATCAGCGGGGTGGCCTGTTCGTAGCTGGGCAGGAAATCTTCGCGCCGGGTCAGCAGGTAACCCCGCACGCTGGCCGCTGCCTCGGCCAGCAGGGTATGGACTGTCTGGATATCACCCTGGACCAGCAGCACACGGCGCACATCCTCTTCGGCCCGGGCAGTCTGGCGTTCGGTGATGTAGATCAGCACCAGCGACAGCAGCAGGACCACCAGGGGCAAGGAGATCACCACCAGGGCCTTGCCTCGCAACGGCAAGTCGGCCCAGCGGCGGGCGGCGAGAAACCTCATGGCCATTGCCCGGCGGGTTGCGCCACCAGGCCCAGGGCAACGCCGCGCACGGCGGCCTGGGTGCGATCGGCGGCGCCCAGCTTGCCAATGACCCGCTCTACGTGGGCTTTGGCCGTGCCGGGCGCGATGCCCAGTTTTTCGCCGATTTCACGGTTGCTGAAACCGCCGGCCACCAGCCCCAATACCTGGCGCTCCCGGGCGGTCAGGGCCTGGACTTGAGTGGCGCCGTTCGCACCACGCTCGGCCATACGGCGCAATAGGCGCGCGCTGACCGAACTGTTCAGCGCCTCTTCGCCCTGGGCAACCCGTTTGAGGGCGTCGAGCACTTCATCGCGGCTGGCGTCCTTGAGGAGATAGCCGACCGCGCCTGCACCGATGGCGGCTTCGAGGTGGTCGGGACTGTCATCCATGGTGAAGATAATCACTTTGACCTCCGGCTGGCGCTGCTGCAGGATCCGCGCCGCGCCCAGGCCGTTGAGGACGGGCATGCGGATGTCGAGAATCGCGATGTCCGGTTTCAGCCGATCGCACAGGTCGAGGGCTTCCTGGCCGTCGCGGGCCTGGCCGACAACCTCGAATCCCGGGCTGCCGGCGAGCATGCTGATAAAACCGGTGCGAGTGACTTCGTGGTCGTCGGCCAGCAGCAGGCGCAAAGGTTGGTTCATGGGTGTCCTCCGTGAGCCGGTAGTGGCACGCTGGCCAGTAGTCGGGTGCCGTCGCCGGGCTGACTGCAACAGCTCAGGTGGCCGTCCAGCAAATGGGCGCGCTCCTGCATGGCGGCCAGCCCCAAATGGCAGCTGCCGTTGGTCTCGATGGGTTGCTCGAGGGCAAAGCCGCGGCCATCGTCCTCCACGCGCAGGCGAGCGTGCCCGTCTTCCACCGCCAAGCCCAAGCGCACGTGGCGGGCCTGGGCGTGCTTGAGAATGTTGTTGATGCCTTCCTGTGCAATGCGAAACAGGGCGATCTCGGTGTTGCCCGGCAGGCGTGCGGTGCTGTGCTCGGCCCAGGTCACCGTCAGGCCCGCGTCACGCAGGCGATCGGCCTCCTTGTCGACGGCTTTGTACAGGCCGAAATCATCCAATACGTGGGGGCGCAGGCCGCCGATCAACTGCCGGCCTTCGCCGACGCAGCCCTGGGCCAGCTCGAGGATGCTTTGCAGCTCGTTCGCCAGGGCCGGCGGTAGCGACGGGCAGCGCCCGGCAAAGCCCTGCAAGCGCTGGTGCAAACCGGCGAGGTTCTGCGCCAGGCCATCGTGCAGGTCGTAGGCCACACGCTTGCGTTCGTCTTCCTGGGCGCTGAACAAGCGGTGGACCAGCTCGGACATGGTGCGCTCGCGGGCCTGGAGCGCTTCGAGCAAGCGGCTGTTCTCCAGGTGCGCCGCCAACAGCGTCGCGAGCAATTGCAGCGATTCGATGTCTTCGTTGTCCGGCGCGCCGAGAGCCACGCTGTTGCCCAGCAGCAAAGCCCCGAACGCCACGCCGTCAGAGGCACGCAACGGCACCCGCAAGACCTGGGGCAGGGCGCTGCCGGGCAATTCGAGCCATTGTGGACCGGGCGTTTGCGGCTGGGCCAGGTTAGCGAGCAGCTCAAGTCGTTCCGCGCTGCCGTGGCTGGCGAGGGTGCGCAGCGGGTGGCCCGGCGCCCACTCCAACAACAGGCCATGATCCATGGCCATGAACGCGCACGCCCGTTGCAGCGCACGTTGACGCATGGCCGACAAGGGCAACTGCGTCAGTTCATGGCCGGCGCCCAGCAGCAGGCCCAGGCGTGCTGCACGGCTTTGCGACTGGCGATACTGGCTGCGAATGGCCAGGGCACTGCCGGGGTCATGGGGTGGGCTTTGCATGGGTAGCTCCAGCGTTGAAGAGGACCGGTCCGATTCACGGTGGCGTCATTAGAACGTGTCACCGGCACCGGGCCTATCTGCCGAACGGCATAGGCGATTGGCACCGGTTGGCCGATGGCGAAGGCCGAGAAGGCCGGCAAAGTGGGCTCATTGAAACCCAAAGGAACGCTTTGATGAAAATGAAAACCTGCGCCATCGCTGCTTTATTCCTGCTGGCTTCGCCGCTGGTCCAGGCTCTCGAGGCTACTCCCTACGTGTATCGCACGGTGGCCGAGCAGCCCAAGAATGTGAATGACCGGGAGATCGCGGCACTGTTCGATCGCTGGAACGCCGCGCTGCAAACCGGTAGCGCCAGCGCCGTGACCGGCCTCTACGCCCCGGATGCGATTTTGCAACCGACTGTTTCCAACAAGGTGCGCAACACGCCGGCGCAGATCCAGGATTACTTCGAGCATTTCCTGGCAGGCAAACCGGTCGGGCAAATCAACTACCGGGAAATCCGCCATCTGGGACCCGATGCGGCGATGGACAGTGGCGTCTATACCTTCACGCTCACCCAGGCCGACGGTTCCAAGCGCGAGGTCCAGGCGCGCTACACCTTCCTCTATGAGCGTCTCGACGGCCAGTGGAAGATCATCAACCATCACTCATCGGCCATGCCTGAGGTGCCGAAGACCCTGCACGCCAGTCACTGATAACGCTGCCTGCAAAAGACCTGTCTGTGTGAGCGAGCTTGCTCGCTCACACAGGGTAGGGTTTTTCCGAACGGTTATTAGACACACTTTGTATAAAGAGCTTGGATTAACGCGCGAACATTAATTAGAATCAGTCTCATTTAAGACTTTGCGCAGGCTTCTGGACATGTGTGATGCAGCTACGCCGACGGAGCATTCCCTCCATGCTTTATACCGTGACCACGGTAGTTGGCTGGAAGGCTGGTTGCGTCGGCGCATGGGCAATGCCTGGGATGCGGCGGACCTGCGCCAGGATACGTTCCTGAGGGTTCTTGCCAGTTCCCGGCCATTGGCTGACCTGCAAGAGCCCCGGGCATATCTGCTGACCGTTGGCAAACGCCTGCTGAGCAACTTCTACACCCGGCGAAACCTGGAACAGGCGTATCTCGACGCCCTGGCAAGCCTGCCTGAAGCCTGCGCACCGTCACCGGAACAACGTTGGCTGCTGCTGGAAACCCTGCAAGCCCTGGACGAATTGCTTGATGGCCTGGCGCCCTTGGTACGGCGGGCTTTTCTCTGGAGCCAGCTTGAAGGCCTGGGTTATCGCGAGATCGCCGAACGCCTGCAAGTGTCCGAGCGCACCGTAAAACGCTACATGGCCCAGGCCTATGAACACTGCCTGCTGGTGGATTTCTGATGCGCTCGGCACCTTCGCCCGAAGCCCGTGAAGCGGCGCGGGCGGCCGCTCGCTGGTTGACCCTGATGGAGTCTGACGGGGCCGCGTTCGATTCGGCGGCCTTGCAACGCTGGCGCGACAGCAGCGCTCATCACGAGGCGGCCTGGCAGAAGGCCCTGCGATTGCGCCAGCGTTTCGCCGGGGTGCCCGCGTCCCTGGGCATGGCAACCCTGGACCGTCCGGCGCTGGCCCGACGCGAAGTGCTCAAGCGTGCATTGGGCGTCGCTGCATTGGTCCCAACCGCTTGGCTGCTGGGGCGAGAGCTGCCGCTGGAGACCTGGCGCGCTGACTTGCACACCGCCACGGGTGAGCAACGGCGCTGGTCGCTGGTCGATGGCAGTGTGCTGCAACTGAACACCGACAGTGCCGTTGACCTGGACCTCAAGGCGCGCCGCCTGGTGCTGGTACGTGGCGAGATGGCCCTCAAGCTCGCCGGGAGCACGCCGCTGTCCGTTCAGTCCCCCTATGGGCTCGTCACGATCAGTGGTGGCGAAGTCTGCGTGTACCTGGGCGAGCGCGATTGCCGGGTGTCGGTGGTCAGCGGCTCGGCGCAACTGCACCCACTGCGCGGGCCATTGCTTGGACTGGAAGCGGGCCAGCAGGTCAACTTCCAGGCCTCGGGTGCGGGGCCAGTGAGAGCGTTCGACGTGGCACAGCTGGGTTGGCGTGACGGCGTATTGGTTGCCCAGGATCAGCCGCTGGGGCATTTCCTGCGAGAACTGGACCGCTACCGTCCCGGCGTGTTGCGTTGGGACGAAAGCCTCGAATCCCTGCGAGTCACGGGCAGTTTCCGCCTGGACAACACCGATCGAATCCTCGCGCTGCTTGCCGCCAGCCTGCCGCTGGATGTGCACATGCGCACGCGCTACTGGGTCACGTTGACGCTTCGCAAAAATATCGCCTGACGCCTGTCCCCTTTTTTTGTCTCGCTTGTCATTCAAGGCAACTGAACAAAAATGAGAGCGCTTTCCAATGTCCGCAGTTGCACCTTTGCGTTTTCGCCCGGCCCTTGCCGGCTGGCGTCCGCTGTTGAACCTGAGCCTCATGCTGAGCCTGAGCACCAGCCCGTTCTTTATCTCATCGAGCCTGGCCGACGAGGCTGCCCGGCGCAGCTATCAAGTGCCGGCCGGCAGCCTCGGCGCGGCGTTGACCCGGTTCGCCGGATTGGCCGGGGTCAACCTTTCGGTGGATCCGGCCTTGGTGAGTGGTCGGGACAGCGCCGGGCTTTCGGGTGAGTTTGGGGTAGAGGAGGGGTTTGCCCGACTGTTGCGGGGTTCGGGCCTGCAACTGCAAGCGGTGGGTGAGCAGGCCTATATCCTGACCCCGGTGCCGGAAGGCGGCAGCCTGCAACTGGCACCTACCTCGATTCTGGGCGCCACGGCTTCGGAGGACAGCCCGGCGTATGCCGGCGGTCAGGTTGCTCGTCGTGGTTCGCAAGGCTTGCTGGGCTCGCGGGACTTCATGGAAACGCCGTTCAGCATGACCACCTACACCAGCGCGGCGGTCAAGAACCAGCAAGCGCGTACCTTGGGTGACCTGATCGCCAGCGACCCCTCTGTCCGCGCTACCAACCCGGCGGGCGGGCGCTATGAGCAATTCACCATTCGCGGTTTCAGCCTGTTCAACAGTGACGTCGCGTACAACGGTCTCTACGGCGTCCTGCCGACATACACGATTGACATGGAGATGGCCGAGCGCGTCGATATCCTCAAGGGCCCGAGTCAGCTCATCAACGGCATTTCGCCACGGGGCAGCGTGGGTGGTGGGATCAACGTGGTGCCCAAGCGCGCGACCGATAAACCCATCACCTCGTTCACCGGCAACTATGCCTCCAACAACCAACTTGGCGGTGCCGTGGATGTCGGGCGGCGCTTTGGTGAAGACAACAAGTTCGGTATTCGTTTCAATGGCGTGAAGCAGGCGGGCGACACCGAATGGGACCACCAGAGCGTGGACCGCGAGATGGCGGTGCTGGGCCTGGATTTTCGCGGTGAGCGCCTGCGCCTCTCGACGGACATCGGTCACACCGAACGCGATACCGACGCACCCCAGGAGCGCGTGCAGGTCGGCGCCAACGCCCAGGTTCCCCATGCCAGCGATGTGCGCCGCAACTATGCGCAAGCCTGGAGCAAGGCACGGACCGTGGACACCTTCGGTACAGTGAACGCCGAGTACGATGTCAACGATTCGGTCATGCTGTACGGCGGTGTGGGGGCGCGCAAAAGCAATCATGATTTCCTCCGGCATGCCGTTTCGGTCACCAATGATGCGGGTGACTTCACCGTTTCTCCCCGGGACTTTACCCGGGATGAAAACGTCCAGACGGCCAATGCGGGCGTACGCAACTGGTTCCATACCGGTCCGGTGAGCCATGAGGTCAACCTGGCGGCGAGCTATTTCTACATGGATTTCACAAACGGCGGTGCGCGCTATGCCAACGGCCGCAGTAACCTGTATGACCCGGTTGAAACATCGACGCCAGGCAACCCAACGCGACAGGATCCCAAGGTCTACACCGAAAACCACTTCAGCGGCTTGGCGTTGTCCGACACCTTGGGCTTGTTCGATGATCGACTGCTGCTGACCCTTGGCGCCCGCTGGCAGCGAGTAGAGGTTGACGACTGGTCGGACGGTGTCAAAGGTCCCACTGCCTACGATGAGGAAAAGGTCTCGCCGTCGGGTGGCATCCTGTTCAAGGCCACCGATAGATTGTCCCTGTATGCCAACTACATGGAAGGCCTGAGCCAGGGCAAGATCGCGCCGTCGACGTCGGTGAACGAAGATGAGATCTTCCCGCCGTTCGTCAGTCGCCAGGTCGAAGTGGGCGCCAAGTATGACGCTGGAGCGCTCGCCGTCACCGCTGCCGTGTTCCGGATCAAGCAGCCTGCCTACGCCACCGACGCCACGACGCGTATTTTCGGCCCGAATGGCAAGCGTGAAAACACTGGCGTGGAACTCAATGTGTTTGGTGAACCTGTCAAGGGCACCCGGTTGCTCGGCGGGGTCATGTACATCGACAGTAAGTTGACCAACACCACCGGTGGGACCTTCGATGGTAATCGGGCGCCTGCGACACCGGAGTACAACGTCAACCTGGGCGCCGAGTGGGATGTGCCGAGCGTCCAGGGCCTGACCCTGACCACCCGCGGCATCTACTCCAGCTCACAATACCTGGACCAGTCCAACACCAAGCAAATCGATTCCTGGGAACGCTTCGACGTGGGCGCCCGCTACGGGTTCAAGGTCGATGAAAAGAACATCACCTTGCGGGCCAACATCGAAAACGTGACAGACAAGCGCTATTGGAGTTCGGCCGGCGCGTCGGATGACAGTGAGCCTGGCTTGACGCTGTCGACGCCGCGCACCTACCTGCTGTCCGCGACGGTTGATTTCTAAGCTGATGGGGCGCTCCAGGGACGGAGCTGGCTGGGTTCAGATATCGCGAAACAGATCGTGGGCATCCAGCAGTCGCCAGGCAATCTCGGGACGTTTTTCCAGCCCTCGGCGGATGGCGGCGGGAATCGATTGGCGAATCTTGCGACACAGGCCTGGCTGGTCCTGGAATTCTATGGCGATACCGCGCATGGTCCGCACTTCGTTGTAGCCGGGCTCGACGCTCAGGCGGATCCCCAGGTTTTCGTACAAGCGTTGTTGCAGGCGCTGGAGTTCGTCGAGGCTCTGGATGTTCTCCAGGCGCTCAAGCAGGCGTTTTTCTTCCTGGCGATTCAGGCAAAGGATGCGCAGGTCGCTGCCCGGCGCTTGCAGCAACGCATCACGGCCGCAATCACAGACACCAGGCGGGCAGGGGGGACGGATCGGGATCGACGCGGTCATGGGCTCCACAAAATCTGCTGCACGATGAAACAGCCAGCTTATCGCCGGCCCAGGCAATGTGATGCCTGGCGGCAGGCGGGTCAAGCCTGTTGGAGGGGCCGCTTGTCTGGCGCTGCTGTGTACCCCACCGCTTTATTGTGGGAGATTCTATGTTGCAGGGGAACCCTGCAACCGTGAATTTGGTTGGTATTCGCTCTGATTTTTCATCAGGGCGAATGCTACCCGACACAACTTGCGGGCGAGGATAACCAAGGCCTGAGTTCTGGCCAGGCCTCGTGCCAAGAAGGCCTCATAGTAAGGTTTCCAGGCAGGAGACCGACAGGCCGCCATCGCGGCGTTGTGCGCCAGGCGTCGTAGCTCCCCGTCCCCTTTTTTGCTCAAGTGACGAGGACTGTGCTTCTTCCCTGAATCTTTGGACGCAAATCCATCCCCAAGAAAGCAATGAATGCATCGCCACTGACAAAGTGACCGCGCATGAATGCGGTCGCCAAGCCAATGGCCGTCAGTTCACCAATCCCTTCGATGGCTTTGCAGCGGTTGATGTTTTCAGTGATCCCTGCCGCTTGGCTGGCCTCACGCATTAGTTTCTGAATGGCCTGATCGGACTCTTTGAAGACCTCCAACTGCCGGGCCAAGATGTCCTTCAGACACGGTTCGTTCGAAAAACTCAGCACGATACTGACGCGGGCCTTGATGAGTGCCGCACGTTTTCTAAGCAGGTTTTTTAACACTTTGTAGGCTTCTGGAGGTGGGCTCCAGATACGCAGCCTTGCTTGCTCGTTCGTTAGATACCGAGCCAGCAAACGCGCATCACAAGGATCAGTTTTAGCCCGCAGCCCAATACTTTCACGGTAATGGGCCACCCGATAAGGATCCACAACGTAAACATGAAACCCCATTCCATGGGCCAGCTCAGCTGTGTCCAGGTGATAAAAGCTGGTGGCTTCCAGCGCAATCGAGCTTTGGGCTGGTAGCGTTTTGAGCCACCGGCCAAGAGCTTCGCGGTGGTTGGCGATGGCTTGAGTGATTTTCAGGTCTTCGCGGTAAACGACGATTTCGGCCTTCGCTACATCGATACCAATAACCGTTGGTGAGTTAAGGATTGTCATGACGAATCCTCGGAGCTAGGGTTTAGGTGCTTGTCGGGGTCTACCTTTGCGCTGGCTTGCCTCTATCGTCGGTTTTACCGATGAATTCCTTATCGGCGCTTTAGGTAGAAAGGGCGGAACGAGAAGTCTCCCACGGTCCGTACTGGCTAGAGTCGGAATCGAGCTTTTAGTCCCGCCCACCCCTTCAAGTCTAAACATACAAGCGAGCTTGCTCGCGATAGCGGTGTAACAGTCAGCCTCGATGTTGAATGTCAGTCCGTCATCGCGAGCAGGCTCGCTCCCACTGGGAATCCACGTCGGACACAACAGGTGTGTTCGCTGAAGTCCAAATGTGGGAGCGAGCCTGCTCGCGATAGCGGTGGATCGGTCGAGGCAATTACAACCCCAACTCGGACAGCCCCGGATGATCGTCCGGCCGGCGGCCCAGCGGCCAGTGGAACTTGCGCTCGCTTTCCTTGATCGGCATGTCGTTGATGCAGGCGTAGCGGTTGTACATCAGGCCTTGCTCGTCGAACTCCCAGTTCTCGTTGCCGTAGGAGCGGAACCAGTTGCCCGAGTCGTCGTGCCATTCGTAGGCGTAGCGCACGGCGATGCGGTTATCGGTGAAGGCCCAGAGTTCCTTGATCAGCCGGTAATCCAGCTCCTTGGCCCACTTGCGGGTCAGGAACGCCTTGGCTTCCTCGCGGCTATGGGCGAACTCGGCGCGGTTACGCCACTGGGTATCCAGCGTGTAGGCCAGGGATACTTTTTGTGGGTCCCGAGAGTTCCAGCCGTCTTCGGCCAGGCGAACTTTCTCGATCGCCGATTCACGGGTAAACGGTGGCAAAGGCGGACGAACTTCAGAAGCAGCAGACATGGCAGATCTCCAGTGGGTCATTGACGAATAGCACGGTGGTTCAATGGATCAAACGTGGGGTATCTCAACAGGCAGCAACATTTTCAGCATGTCCTGGGCGTGGTCAGCCGCGCTATGGTCGCCCATGACCAGGGCCACGGTAATGGCACCGTCAATCAGAATCAGCAGCTGGCGGGCCAGCGCATCCGGGTTCTCGACACCTTGTTCGACGCACAGCCGGGTCACGTAATCGAGCAATTTCTGTTTGTGCATCTTCGCCACTTGGCGGACCGGATCCAGCGGATCGCCGGTTTCGCCGCTGGTATTGATGAACGCGCAGCCGCGAAAACCTTCGCTGTCGAACCAGCCCTTGAGCACGGTGAACAGGTTGAGCAGCCGTGCAGCCGGGGTCGGTGCCTTGTCCACCTCGGAGCTGAACCAATGCATCCAGCGTTCGTCCCGTCGCTTGAGGGCGGCCACGATCAGGTCGTCCTTGTTGGCGAAGTAGCGATAGACACTTTTCCGGGAGACGCCGGCGGTTTTCACCAGAAGGTCCATGCCGGTGGCGGCGATGCCACTTTTATAGATCAACTTTTCGGCGACATCGAGAATGATGTCTCGTGTTTCATTTCCAGTAATTTCATTCATGGAACAAAAGTAGAATGATCGTTCTCCTTGGTCAAGTCTTTTTTTCTTGAGGACAGGAAGACCCAAACCCATCCATGGTGTAAGCTCATCCGTTCTTCGGAATCGACCTTTTGCGAGCCCTATGCCGTCGCTTTTCAAACGCTCCCTGCTGCCCAAGCTGCGCAGCTTTGCACTGACCGCCGACGCGGTGACCATCCTCGATGGCGCCGCCCAATTCCGCCGTTGCCTGCTGGAGAAAATCGCCCAGGCCACCCAACGCATCTACATCGTCGCCTTGTACCTGCAAGAGGACGAGGCCGGCCAGGAAGTCCTCGATGCCCTGCATGCCGCCAAAGCGGCGCGTCCGGAACTGGACGTGGTCGTGGTGGTGGACTGGCTGCGGGCCCAGCGTGGACTGATCGGTGCCAAGAAGCAGCCGGGCAACTCGGCGTGGTACCAGGAGCAGACCCGTACCCATGCCAGCGAAGTGCCGATCTACGGCGTGCCGGTGCAAACCCGCGAGCTGTTCGGCGTGCTGCACTTGAAAGGCTTCGTGATTGACGACTGTGTGCTCTACAGCGGCGCCAGCCTGAATAACGTCTACCTGCACAAGTTCGACAAATACCGCTATGACCGCTATCACCTGCTGCAGAACACGGCACTGGCCGATTCGATGCACCACCTGGTGCAGCACGGCCTGATCACCTCCAGGGCCGTGCATCGCCTGGACCTGCCGAACCTGCCCAGCACCCGCAGTTTGCGCAAGGACATCGGCGACCTGCGCAGTCGCCTCAAGTACGCGACGTATGACACCAGCGTTGGCAGTCTCGACAAGAGCGGCCTGTCGGTAAGCCCGTTGTTGGGGGTAGGCAAGAACAATCCACTGAGCCGGGTGATCGGTGAACTGATCGCCAGCAGCCGCCAGCAACTGACCATCTGCACCCCGTATTTCAACCTGCCCCTGGCGGTGACCCGGGAGCTCAACCGCGCCCTGGCCCGCGGGGTCAGGATCGACATCATCGTCGGCGACAAGACTGCCAACGACTTCTACATTCCGCCAAGCGAGCCGTTCAAGATCATCGCGGCGTTGCCCTACCTCTACGAAATCAGCCTGCGGCGCTTCGCCAAGCGGCATCAGCGTGCGATCGACAGCGGCCAGTTGAACCTGCACCTATGGCGTGACGGGGATAACACCTATCACCTCAAGGGCATGTGGATCGACGAGCGCTACACCTTGCTGACTGGCAATAACCTCAACCCACGGGCGTTTCGCCTGGACCTGGAAAACGCGCTGTTGCTGGACGACCCCAAGGGCGAGTTGCTTGCGCCGCGCCAGGCCGAGCTGGAGCGGATCTACCGCCACACCCAGCGGATCGGACGTTACCTGGACCTGGAAACCTTGCCGGATTACCCCGAGGCTGTGGCCAGGTTCTTGAAACGGGTCAGCCGGGTGCGGATAGAACGGCTGCTTTACCGGATCCTGTGAACGCTCGCGCCATGTCGAAAAAAGACACCATCTCCATCCAGTTGGTGCGTGAGGCGCTGTTGCAAAGCTGCGCTCCCGGAGCGGCCACCGATGAAGTCCTGAGCAAGGTCGGCATAGACCCTGCGTTGCTCGACGACGCGCAGGCACGGGTTCCGGCCCATGCTTATGCGCGGCTCTGGCGTTTGCTCGCCCGACGCCTGGATGACGAGTTTTTTGGCATGGACCCGCGCAAGCTCAAGTCTGGCAGCCTGGCGTTCCTCTGCCAGTGCGCCATGGCCCAGCCCTCGCTGGCGAGCGGCTTGACGGCGGGGCTGGGGTTTCTGTCGCTGATGCTCGAAAACCTGCCGGCCCAGTGGATGCGCCAGCAAAGCCTGGCGGAGATCGTGCTGCTGGAAGACGATCAGGAACCGCGCCGGGCTTTTACCTACTTCACCTACTGGATGATCGTCCATGGCGTGGCCTGTTGGCTGGCCGGGCGGCGCATTCCCATCCTCTCCGTCGAATTGCGCTGCTCGGCACCGGATTTCTGCGACGACTATCGGGTGATGTTCTCCCAGAACCTGCGCTTCGACCGGCCCCGAACCCGGATGATTTTCGCGGCCGAATGCCTCGACCTGCCGATCAGGCGCAACGCTGACGAGCTCAAGCGCTTCCTGGCCCAGGCGCCGGCCAACATCCTGGTCAAATACCGTAACCCGCAAAGCCTGGCCAGCCGGATCAGGCACGACCTGCGGCAGTTGCCTGCCGAACGGTGGCCGGAAACCGAGGCCCTGGCCCAGCAGTTGTGCGTGTCCGCGTCTACCCTGCGTCGACGCCTGGCGGAGGAGGGCCAGACTTACCAAGGCCTCAAGGACAGCGTGCGCAAGGACCTGGCGATCACCTGGCTGGCCGAACCCTCCATCAGTTTCGTCGAAATCGCCTCGCGCCTGGGCTTTGCCGATGCCAGCTCCTTCTACAAGGCGTTTCGCAAGTGGTCCGGGTCCAACCCGGGGCATTATCGCAGCCTGATTCTCAACGACTCCGATTGATCCCGCTGAATCTGACACCAAGAGTCTTCCCTGTGGCAGCGAGCTTGCTCGCGATAGCCATTTAACAATCGACATGTGTGTTAACTGACCCATCGCCATCGCGAGCAGGCTCGCTCCCACAGAGGGTGCTTGGCAGGTTGGGCTGCTCATAAAACTGTCATTTTTTTTTGATAAAAGCCTGTGCAGGTGCCGGAAAACCGGGCCATCTATCAGGGTAATGTATGCAAGTGACCGTTTTGGGCCGCGTATGAGAGTACTGGTCACCGGCGTCGCAGGGTTCATCGGGTTTCATACCGCCAGGCGGTTGTGCCGCGAGGGCCATCAGGTCATCGGTATCGACAACCTCAACAGCTACTACAGCGTCGAGCTGAAACAGGCCCGACTGGCGCTGTTGGCCGAATGCCGCAACTTCCGCTTTCAGAAGCTGGATGTGGCCGACAAACAGGCGCTGCTGGATGTGTTTGCACACAATGCATTCGAGCAAGTCATCCACCTGGCGGCCCAAGCCGGCGTTCGCTACTCCATCGATAATCCCGACCTGTATGCCCAAAGCAACCTGGTGGGTTTCCTCAACGTGCTGGAGGCCTGCCGCGCCCATCGGCCGGCTCATCTGGTTTTCGCCTCGAGCAGCTCGGTGTATGGCTTGAACGACCGTCTGCCGTATGCCACGACCGACCCGGTCGATCAGCCGGTGTCTTTCTATGCGGCTACCAAGCGTGCCAATGAGCTGATGGCCCACGCCTACTCGCATCTCTACGGTACTCCCACCACCGGCCTGCGTTTCTTTACCGTGTATGGACCTTGGGGACGGCCCGACATGGCGCCGTTCAAATTCACCGACGCCATCCTCAACGGCCGCGCCATTGACCTCTACAACGAGGGCGCGATGTCGCGGGACTTCACCTATATCGACGACATCGTCGAAGCGCTGGTGCGGCTGTTAGCGCTTCCGCCTGCCAATGAGACCGGCGTGTGCAACAAGGTCTACAACATCGGCTTCGGCGGGCCAGTGAAGCTCTTGCAGTTTGTCGAGTGTCTGGAAGAGGCACTGGGGATCGCTGCGATAAAAAATTTCTTGCCATTGCAGCCGGGCGACGTGGTCGACACGTGGGCGGACACCCGCGAGCTGGAAGAACGCGTGGGGTTTCGCCCGCAGGTCGCGGTGCCCGTCGGTGTGCAGTCGTTTGTCGATTGGTACCGCGAGTATTACCGCGTTTAACCCCTCACTCCTCAGCTTTTGACTGGAGCGTCATGCACCAAACTCCTTATGTGTCGGTCCTTATCCCGGCAAAGAACGAAGCAGGCAACCTCATTCCACTGTTGGAAGAAGTCCGTGTGGCGCTGGTCGGCGAGACTTTTGAAGTCATCGTGGTCGACGACGGCAGCACTGATGCCACCGCCGTTGAACTTCGGATGCTGCAAGGCAGCGGCTATCACCAATTGCGGGTGCTCAGCCATGCCCGTTCCCTCGGGCAGAGCACCTCGATCTACCATGCCGCTGAAGTGGCCCGTGGGCACTGGTTGGCGACCCTCGATGGCGATGGTCAGAACGACCCGGCCGACCTGCCGAAAATGCTCGACCTGGTGCGTGGTTCGGAGGGCACGCCTACGGGCGTCAAGTTGGTGGCCGGGCATCGGGTCAACCGTCGGGACACGGCGAGCAAGCGTTGGGCCTCGCGATTTGCCAACAAACTGCGCGCCAGCCTGCTCAAGGACCAGACGCCCGATACCGGTTGCGGCATCAAATTGATAGAGCGCGAAGCGTTCCTGCGCTTGCCGTATTTCGACCACATGCACCGATTTATTCCGGCACTGATCCGTCGTCACAACGGCCGGATGCTGGTTCACCCGGTGAATCATCGTGAACGCGGGGCAGGGGTGTCCAACTACGGCAACCTGGACCGGGCATTGGTGGGCATTGTCGATCTGTTCGGGGTGTGGTGGCTGATAAAACGCACCCGCCTGGATATCAACGCACAAGAGACCGAGGTTTGACATGGGCAGAGAAACGTTGTGGCTGGCCGTTGGCTTCGGAGGGCAATTGGCATTCACCGGGCGTTTTGCCCTGCAATGGCTGTACAGCGAATACAAGAAGCGCAGCATGATTCCCGTTGGTTTCTGGTACCTGAGCATCATCGGTAGCGCGCTGTTGCTGGCCTATGCCATCTACCGTGAAGATCCGGTGTTCATTGTCGGTCAGTCCTTCGGCTTTATCGTTTACCTGCGCAATTTGCAGTTGATCGCCAAGCATCATCAGCAGGAAAACCGCGAACTGGCCGAGAAGGGCTGAGACGGTGCGGATACGGTTATCCTCCTCGCGACTGGAGCTTCTGGCGTTTGTAGCGTTGGCCTTGATCCTGGTGGGCGCTGGCCTGGGCTGGCGCCAACCGATGAACGTTGATGAAGAGCGTTTCCTCGGCGTGGCCCTGGAGATGCTGCAGAACGGTTCATGGTTCATTCCCCATCGCGCCGGTGAAATCTACGCCGACAAACCGCCGCTGTTCATGTGGATGGTGGCGTTGTTCGTGCAACTGACCCACTTGCCCAAAGTAGCCCTGTACTTGCCCGCGTTGCTGGCAGGCGCCGTCACCACTGCGTGTCTGTATGACCTGGGCCGGCGCTTGTGGGGGCGACGCGTGGGGGTGATCGCTGCGCTGTTGTTTCTCGCCACCTACCAGACTTACAGCATCCTGCGAACCGGGCAGATCGACGGTTTCCTTGCGCTCTGGACCATCCTGGGGGTCTATGGCCTGTGCCGGCATTTACTGCTCGGCCCGGCCTGGCGCTGGTACTACGTTGCCTGTGCGGCGATGGGGTTCGGGATCATCAGCAAAGGCGTGGGGTTTCTGCCGGTGTTGATGCTGATTCCCTATGCTTATGCGCTGCGCCGGGGTTGGAAAGGCGTGGTGTCCATGCCTGGCAAGGCAGGCGCCTGGTGGTTGGGGCTGGCCGTGGCGCTGGCAGCCATCGCGCTATGGCTTGGGCCTTTGCTGCTGATCGTGTGGCAGGGCAGCCCCGACAGCCTGGCGTACGCCCAGGAAATCCTGCTGAAGCAGACGGCTGGGCGCTATGCCAATGCCTGGGAACACCGCGAACCCTTCTGGTATTTCTTCGTCCAGGTGATTCCGAAGTACTGGTTGCCGATCTTTTTCATGCTTCCCTGGCTGGTGCCAGCCTGGCGCAAGCAGTTGCTCAAGCATGACGGTCGAGTGTTGGTGTTGCTGGGCTGGGTGCTCCTGGTGCTGTTGTTCTTCAGCCTGAGCAGTGGCAAGCGCAAGCTGTATATCTTTCCCGCATTGCCGGCCTTGATCCTGTTGGTGGCGCCGCTGGTGCCGTGGATGCTACGCCGCTGGTTTGGCTCAAGGCCGAGGGGCAGGGTGGTATTCGCCACATTGACGGCAGTGTGGCTGTGCGCCTGGCTTGTGCGCGGTTTCATCGAGCCCCACAGGGAAGGCATCAACCCCCACGAAAGCCTGATGCGTGATGTCGCGGGGCTGACTTCGAATGCCGAATTGGTGCTCGTGGGGTGGCGTGAGGGGCATTGGCTGTTCGCCCAGCAACCCATCGTGCATTTTGGTTTCCATGACAGCCAGTCTCTGGAACGATCCGTCACCTGGCTACGCAGCCACCCGCAGGCCTTCGCCTTGGTGCCCGCGCGGAACCTGGCCCGCTGCTATGACCCGCAAAAAGCGCGCCGGGTTGGCGGTACTTCAAGGGCCGAGTGGTTCCTGGTGGGGGCTGATGCGGATAACCAGCGCTGCCAGCCCCCGGCGCCGGAGAAGGTTTATTCATTTGCCTGGAAGCATCCCTTGTAGCGGCTGGACCGCCGTCATCGCGAGCAGGCTTGGACGGTCACAAAATCCAGGCTCACCACTAATCACCTGTGGGAGCGAGCCTGCTCGCGAAGACGTCCTGACAGCCGATCACGATGTAGCTGAACCACCGCTATCGCGAGTAGGCTCGCTCCCACATGAATGGTTGGGGGCTCGCCAAATCGGGGTCCACCGCAAATTCCCTGTGGGAGCGAGCTTGCTCGCGATGACGGCCTTACGGGCAACACATCCCTCGAACCATGGCCAAACCAGTCAAGCAACTTGATGGCTTTGACCATTGCCCCCAACGCCCTCCGGCGCGAGTATTTCCCTGCTGTCTACGGTTCCCCCAACCAATAAAAAATACAGAGGGATTCTGCTCATGCGCGATTATTCGTCCGCCACGTCGCAGTTCGATTACCTGAACACCGTCAACGCCGCGCTGCACGGCTCGCTCGAGGCACTCAATGCCTGTGTCGAGTGTTGTGACCGGCACGCGTTGCCAGGGCGCATTGCCCTGTTCTGGGAGGGCCGCGACGGCAGCGACGCGACTTGGACTTACCGCGACTTGCAGGACCGCGCCGCGCGGTTCGCCAATTTCCTCCTGGCCCAAGGTGTGGGCAAGGGCGACAAAGTGGCCGGCCTGCTGCCACGCACCGCTGAACTCTTGATCGTGGTGCTCGCCACCTGGCGCATCGGGGCGGTGTATCAACCGCTGTTCACCGCGTTCGGGCCCAAGGCCATCGAGCACCGCCTCGGCAGCTCGGGCGCGCGGGTGGTCGTCACCGATGCGGTCAACCGTCCCAAGCTCAACGAAGTCGCTGGTTGCCCCACCGTGGTCACGGTCGGCGGCGAAAAAGGCCAGGGCATCGTGCGAGGCGACTACAGTTTCTGGGCCGAAGTGGCAAACCATTCCGACCAGTGCGAACCCGTGATGCTCACTGGTGAAGACCCGTTCCTGCTGATGTTCACCTCCGGCACCACGGGGCCCGCCAAGGCGCTGTCGGTACCGCTCAAGGCCATTGTCGCGTTCCAGAGCTACACCCGAGACGCGGTGGACCTGCGCCCTGAAGACGCTTTTTGGAACGTCGCCGACCCAGGCTGGGCCTACGGCATTTATTTTGGCGTGACCGGGCCGCTGGCGATAGGGCACCCCATCACGTTCTACGATGGCCCGTTCACCCTGGAAAGCACCTGCCGAGTCATCAACAAATACGGCATCACCAACCTGACCGGCTCGCCCACGGCCTATCGCCTGCTGATTGCCGGTGGCGAGCAGTTCGCCCGGTCGATCAAGGGCAAGCTGCGCATCGTCAGCAGCGCCGGCGAGCCGTTGAACCCGGAGGTGATCCGTTGGTTCGCCGACAACCTGAACGTGGTGATCCACGACCATTACGGCCAGACCGAACTGGGCATGGTGCTGTGCAACCACCACGGCCTGGAACACCCGGTGCACCTGGGCGCGGCCGGTTTCGCCTCGCCTGGCCACCGGATCGTGGTGCTGGATGAAAACCATCGCGAGCTGGGCATCGGCCAGCCCGGGATCCTTGCCGTCGATCGCAGCCAGTCGCCGATGTGCTGGTTCGCCGGCTACGAAGGCGGGCCGACCAAGGCCTTCGTCGGTGACTATTACCTGAGTGGCGACACCGTGGAACTGAACCCGGACGGCAGCATCAGCTTCGTCGGCCGCAGCGACGACGTGATCACCACCTCCGGCTACCGGGTCGGCCCGTTCGACGTGGAGAGCGCGCTGATCGAACACCCGGCGGTGGTGGAAGCGGCCGTGATCGGCAAACCTGATCCGGAACGCACTGAGTTGGTGAAGGCTTTCGTGGTGCTCAGCGCCCAATACCGCGCCGCGCCAGAACTGGCCGAAGAATTGCGCCAGCATGTGCGCAAACGCCTGGCGGCCCATGCCTATCCCCGTGAAATCGAATTTGTCAGCGATTTGCCGAAAACCCCAAGCGGCAAGTTGCAGCGCTTTATCTTGCGCAACCAGGAGATCGCCAAGGCCCAAGAAGCCGCGGCGCCTAACGTTTCAGCTTGAACCCAAGGAAACCATGATGCAGATCGACAACAAGATTTTTCTCGTCAGCGGCGGTGCTTCCGGCCTCGGCGCGGCCACTGGTGAGATGCTGGTCAGGGCCGGCGCCAAAGTGATGCTGGTGGACCTGAACGCCGAAGCCGTGGCTGCCCAGGCGCAGAAACTGGGCTGCCAGAGCGTGGTGGCCGACATCAGTAACGAAGCCGCGGCTGAAGCGGCGGTCAAGGCTACGGTGGATGCGTTCGGGGGCCTCAATGGCCTGGTGAACTGCGCCGGCATCGTGCGCGGCGAGAAGATCCTCGGCAAGAACGGCCCCCACGCGCTGGCGAGCTTCAGCCAGGTGATCAACGTCAACCTGATCGGCAGCTTCAACCTGCTGCGCCTGGCAGCTGCCGCGATCAGCGAAACCGAGGCCGATACCGACGGCGAGCGCGGCGTGATCATCAACACCGCTTCGGTGGCAGCCTTCGACGGCCAGATCGGCCAGGCAGCCTATTCGGCGTCCAAGGGCGCCATTGCCAGCCTGACCCTGCCGGCCGCCCGGGAACTGGCGCGCTTCGGTATCCGGGTGATGACCATCGCGCCGGGCATTTTCGAAACCCCGATGATGGCCGGCATGACCCCGGAAGTACGCGATTCCCTGGCCGCCGGCGTGCCATTTCCACCGCGCCTGGGCAAACCCGCCGAGTACGCGGCGCTGGTCAGGCATATCATTGAGAACAGCATGCTCAACGGCGAGGTGATCCGTCTCGACGGTGCCTTGCGTATGGCTGCCAAATAATCAGGAGGATTCATGATGTCCAACGATCCTATTGTCATCGTCAGCGCCGTCCGCACCCCCATGGGCGGCTTTCAAGGTGAATTGAAAAGCCTCACGGCCCCGCAACTGGGGGCTGCCGCGATCAAGGCGGCGGTAGAACGGGCCGGCATCGCGCCGGGCGCCGTTGAAGAAGTGCTGTTCGGTTGCGTGCTCGCCGCCGGCCAGGGCCAGGCACCGGCGCGTCAGGCTGCGCTGGGCGCCGGGCTCGACAAGTCGACCCGCTGCACCACGCTCAACAAAATGTGCGGTTCGGGCATGGAAGCGACGATCCTTGCCCATGACATGCTCATCGCCGGCAGTGCCGAGGTGGTGGTGGCTGGCGGGATGGAAAGCATGTCCAACGCGCCGTACCTGCTCGATCGGGCCCGCGGCGGTTACCGCATGGGCCATGGCCGGGTGCTTGACCATATGTTCCTCGACGGCCTGGAAGACGCCTATGACAAAGGTCGGCTGATGGGCACCTTCGCCGAAGATTGCGCCGAGGCCAATGGCTTCAGTCGCGAGGCCCAGGATGCCTTCGCTATCGCCTCAACTACCCGCGCCCAGCAGGCGATCAAGGACGGCAGCTTCGACGCCGAGATCGTGCCGTTGCAGGTCATGGTCGGCAAGGAACAAGTGACCGTGCGCCACGACGAGCAGCCGCCCAAGGCGCGGATCGACAAGATCGCCTCACTCAAACCGGCATTCCGCGAGGGCGGCACGGTGACGGCGGCCAACGCCAGTTCGATTTCCGATGGCGCCGCTGCCCTGGTGCTGATGCGCCAGAGCCAGGCGGTCCAGCGTGGCCTCAAGCCTCTGGCGGTTATTCACGGCCATGCGGCGTTTGCCGATACACCGAGTCTGTTCCCCACCGCGCCGATCGGTGCCGTGAAGAAACTGATGCAAAAGACCGGCTGGTCGCTGGATCAAGTCGATCTGTTCGAAGTCAACGAAGCCTTTGCCGTGGTGGGCCTGGTGACCATGAGCAAGTTGGAAATTGCCCATGACAAGGTCAACGTCCATGGCGGCGCCTGTGCGCTGGGCCACCCGATTGGCGCGTCTGGCGCGCGGATCCTGGTAACCCTGTTGTCAGCCCTGCGCCAGAAAGGCCTGAAGCGCGGCGTTGCGGCGATCTGCATCGGCGGCGGCGAAGCCACGGCCATGGCTGTCGAATGCCTGTACTAAGGAATCACCATGCTCCCGACTGAAGAACAGACGCAAATCCGTGACATGGCCCGGCAATTCGCCCAAGAGCGCTTGAAACCGTTCGCCGCTGAATGGGACCGTGAGCACCGTTTCCCCAGGGAAGCCATCGGTGACATGGCCGAACTGGGCTTTTTCGGCATGCTGGTGCCGGAGCAGTGGGGCGGTTGTGACACCGGTTACCTGGCCTATGCCATGACCCTGGAGGAAATCGCCGCCGGCGACGGCGCGTGCTCGACCATCATGAGCGTGCATAACTCGGTGGGCTGCGTGCCGATCCTCAAGTTTGGCAGCGATGAGCAGAAGGCGAAATTCCTCACGCCCCTGGCCAGTGGCGCGATGCTCGGCGCCTTTGCCCTGACCGAGCCCCAGGCCGGTTCGGACGCCAGCAGCCTCAAGACTCGGGCGCGGCTGGAGGGCGATCATTACGTGCTCAATGGCTGCAAGCAGTTCATCACGTCGGGGCAGAACGCCGGGCTGGTGATTGTGTTCGCGGTGACCGATCCGAGTGCCGGCAAGCGTGGTATCAGTGCGTTCATCGTCCCGACCGATTCGCCGGGCTACAGCGTGGCGCGGGTCGAAGACAAACTCGGCCAGCACGCGTCCGACACTTGCCAGATCCTCTTTGAGGATGTGAAGGTGCCACTGGCTAATCGCCTGGGGGAGGAGGGTGAGGGCTACAAGATCGCCCTGGCGAACCTCGAAGGCGGCCGAGTGGGCATCGCCGCGCAAGCGGTGGGCATGGCCCGCGCTGCGTTCGAGGCGGCCCGTGACTACGCCCGGGAGCGCGCCAGCTTTGGCAAGCCGATCATCGAGCACCAGGCCGTGGCGTTCCGTCTGGCCGACATGGCGACCCAGATCGCCGTGGCCCGGCAAATGGTGCATTACGCCGCCGCGCTGCGGGACAACGGCCAGCCGGCGTTGGTGGAAGCGTCCATGGCCAAGCTGTTCGCCTCGGAAATGGCTGAAAAGGTCTGTTCCATGGCGTTGCAGACCCTGGGCGGTTACGGTTACCTCAACGACTTCCCGCTGGAGCGTATCTACCGCGACGTGCGGGTCTGCCAGATCTACGAAGGCACCAGCGACATTCAGCGCATGGTCATTTCGCGCAATCTTTGAACAGGAGTCCTGCATGAGCTACGAAACGATTTTATTGGAGATCAAGGACCGCGTTGGCCTGATCACCCTCAACCGCCCCCAGGCCTTGAACGCCTTGAATGCGCAGATCGTCAGCGAGCTGAACCAGGCGCTGGACAGCCTGGAAGCCGATCCGAAGATTGGCTGCATCGTGCTGACCGGCTCGAAAAAAGCCTTTGCCGCCGGTGCTGACATCAAGGAAATGGCCGAGCTGACCTACCCGCAGATCTACCTGGACGACCTGTTCAGCGACAGCGATCGCGTGGCTAACCGGCGCAAGCCGATCATCGCGGCGGTGAACGGTTTCGCCTTGGGCGGTGGCTGCGAGCTGGCGTTGATGTGTGATTTCATCCTGGCCGGCGACAATGCCAAGTTCGGCCAGCCGGAGGTCAACCTCGGCGTGCTGCCGGGCATGGGCGGCACTCAGCGCCTGACCCGGGCGGTGGGCAAGGCCAAGGCCATGGAAATGTGCCTGACCGGGCGCTTCATCGACGCGGTGGAAGCCGAGCGCTGCGGCATCGTCGCACGCATCGTGCCGGCTGATGAACTGCTGGATGAGGCCCTGAAAACGGCGGCGTTGATCGCCTCCAAGTCGGTGCCCATCAGCATGATGGTCAAGGAAAGCGTCAACCGCGCCTTTGAAGTCAGCTTGTCCGAAGGTGTGCGCTTCGAGCGCCGGGTATTCCACGCGGCGTTTGCGACACAGGATCAGAAGGAAGGCATGGCGGCATTCGTGGCCAAGCGGGCGGCGGAGTTTCAGGATAAGTAATGCGGCGTCATTACTGCCGCCATCGCGAGCAGGCTCGCTCCCACATTGGATCTGCTGTGAACACAAAATTTATGTTCGCCTAAGACTCAGTGTGGGAGCGAGCTTGCTCGCGAAGGCGGTGGCACATTCAACATTGATGCAAGCTGACCCAGCGCTTTCGCGAGCAAGCCCGCTCCCACATGGGATCTGGAGTGCATTCAGCATCTGCATACACCACCAAACCTGTGGGAGCGAGCCTGCTCGCGATGCTTTTTCAGCCATCACACCAGGTAGTTCTTCAACTCCCGGGCAATGACCATCCGTTGTATTTCGCTCGACCCTTCATAGATCTGGGTAATCCGCGCATCGCGGTAGTAGCGCTCCACCGGATAATCCTCGAGATATCCATAACCACCATGAATCTGTATCGCCGAGGAGCAGACTTTCTCGGCCATTTCCGAGGCGAACAGCTTGGCTTGGGAGGCCTCGGACAGGCACGGTTTGCCGGCGCTGCGCAGGCGAGCGGCGTGGAGGATGAGCAGACGGGTGGCGTTGATGCGGGTGTGCATGTCGGCCAGCAGGTTGGCGATGCTCTGGTGCTCGATGATCGGCTTGTCGAACTGCACGCGATCGCGCGCGTAGGCCAGCGCTGCTTCAAATGCGGCACGGGCGATGCCCAAGGCTTGCGCCGCGATGCCGATGCGGCCGCCTTCCAGGTTGGACAGGGCAATCGCCAGGCCTTTGCCGCGCGCGCCCAGCAGGTTGGCCTCGGGGATGGCGCAGTTGTTCAAGGTCACGGCGCAGGTATCCGAAGCACGGATGCCCATTTTGTGTTCGGTGCGATCGACGATGAAACCCGCTGTATCGGTGGGCACCAGGAACGCTGAAATGCCTTTCTTGCCCAGCTCCGGGTCCGTCACGGCGAACACGATTGCCAGCTTCGCCCGCTTGCCATTGCTGACGAACTGCTTGGCGCCGTTGATCACCCACTGGCCATCGCGCAATTCGGCGCGGGTGCGCAGGTTGTGGGCTTCGGAGCCGGCCTGGGGCTCGGTCAGGCAGAAGCAGCCAATGGCCTGGCCACTGGCGAGCTCGGCCAGCCAGGTCTGCTTTTGTTCATCGGTGCCGAAATTCAGGACCGGCCCGCAACCTACCGAGTTGTGGATGCTCATCAGGGCCCCGGTGGCACCGTCACCGGCGGAAATTTCCTCCACCGCCAGGGCATAGGCCACGTAGTCGACGTAAGTACCGCCCCATTCTTCCGGCACCACCATCCCCAACAGGCCCAGTTCGCCCATCTTCGCTACCAGGCCGTCGTCAATCCAGCCGGCCTTTTCCCACGCCTGGGCATGGGGGGCGATTTCACCACGGGCGAAGTCCCGGGCCATGTCGCGGATCATCACTTGTTCTTCGGTCAGTTCGAGGTCGTGCATGGCTCAGTTCCCGTGGTCGTCGAAGCCGTCGAAGAAACTCGCCACGTGGTTGGCGTCCAGCGCCTCCAGGGTCGGCGGGTTCCAGCGCGGGTTCTTGTCTTTGTCGATCAGCAAGGCGCGCACGCCTTCGATCAGGTCACCGCGTTCGAACCATTGCCGGTCCAGATGCAGTTCCAGGGCAAAACAGTCTTCCAGGCTCAAATGCCGACCGCGCCGCAGCATCTCCAGGGTCACGGCCATGGCCAGGGGAGAACGGCTGTCCAAGAGGTCGGCGGTCTTCAGCGCCCATTCGTGGCTGTTGGCGACAGTGACCTGGCGCAATTGCTCGACCATGCTTGGCACATCGGGCAAGGCAAAGAAATGATCGATGGCCGACCGCAAGTCAGCCAGGGGCGGCGCAGGCAGCTGTTGCTGGCCGAGCTTGGCCAGCAGGCTTTGCAGGTCCTTGAGCGGCGTGTCGTGCCACTCAAGCCGATCGAGACGTTCGTCGAGTTGCTTGAGCTTGCGACTGTCGAGGTACCAGTCGGCCAACCCGCAATACAATGCATCGGCGGCGCGGATCTGCACGCCGCTGACCCCCAGGTAGATCCCCAGCTCACCGGGAATGCGCGGCAGGAAATAGCTGCCGCCCACGTCCGGGAAATACCCGATGGCGACTTCCGGCATGCCCAGGCGACTGCGTTCGGTCACCACCCGCAGGTCGGCGCCTTGTACCAGGCCCATGCCGCCGCCCAGGACGAAGCCGTCCATCAAGGCGAGGATCGGTTTGCGGTAGTGGTGGATCGTCAGGTCGAGGGCGTATTCCTCGACGAAGAAATCTTCATGCAGGGTGTCGTCCTGCTTGTGGCTGTCGTACAGCGAGCGGATATCACCGCCGGCGCAGAAGGCCTTGTCACCGGTGCCACGCAATACCACGGCGCGGATCTGCGGGTCGAGTGCCCAGGTATCGAGTTGTTGCTGCAAGCTGCGCACCATGCCCAGGGTGAGGGCATTGAGGCCGGCGGGTCGATTCAGGGTCAAGTGCCCAATGTGATTGCGAACGTCGACCAGCACCTCATAGGCCGCGGTTTCGCTGGTTTGCGCGGCTTGTGATGAAACCTGAGCAGTCATCGCTAACTCCCTGCTTTTATTCTTCTTTATGAATTGTGTCGCGCGTATCCGTTCAGGATCGTACCAGTGCAAATTTGCATTGCACAACCGGGATACGTGCAGGTCCTGTCTGCATATTTATAGCAGCCACAGGCTCAACCGCGACCAGAGAGAACCTCCGTGATGCTGCGGCGCTTGGCATTTCGCTCGCTGGCGTGGATCAACTGCTCGAGATCTTCTGGCGTGACGTCAAAGAATGCTTCCATTTCCGCCAGGGCCAGTTTCAGGTCTTCGGCCGTGATGGCGTGCCGGTCGACGGGAGAGTGGTCAGCCGGTATGACGGCCACCGGTTCACTGGTGCGCTTTGGATAGCGCACCCGGGTCAGATTGTTGTAGGCCAGCGCAAAGGCGAGCAGTCCGGAGCCGGCCAGCATGGCCGCGCCTACGGCCTGCCAGTCCAGGGCGATGATGGACGGGGCGGCCAGCACCAACGTTGCCGCCAGGGCGCCTGCCGGTGGGTGCAGGCAGCGCAGCCAGCACATCAACACCAGCGCCATGCCAGCCGCCAGGCAGGCGCTGCCCAGCGTGCGGCCCAGTACATGGGCCACCAGCAGCGCGACGACCGACGCACACAGGTAGCCGCCGACAATCGACCAGGGCTGGGCGAGCGCGCCCGAGGACACCGCAAACAACAATACAGCCGAGGCGCCGAGGGGGCCGATCAGGTGTTGCGCCACCTCAAGACCGAATACCTGTCCACAAAGCCAGACACTGAACATCGTCCCCAACGCCATGCCGATGGCGGCGCGGCTCCATTCGGTGGGACGGGTATTGATAGCGGCGGGGAACCAGCGAGAAAGCATTAAACGAAAATCCAAAAAACGAACAAAAAAAGGGGCTTACGGGTGAGTCCCAGAAAGCCCTTTAAATGTTCCAACAGTTGGGGGAGGAACGCTGCACAGTGTGCCGTTCACAACCATTGGTTACAAATTCATATTAATGCTGATTGAGTGCATTAATTTTGAGGTATCGCTCAGGGCTCAAGCACTTCTCGAGGGCCGGAACCATGTTTGCTGGGCAACGGGCAGGTTGCGCGACTGCCCGCGACCCATCGGGAAATAAGTAAAACCCTTGTCGGCCATGCGCTCCGGATCGAACAGGTTGCGACCGTCGAAAATCACCGGGGCCTTGAGCCGTTGCTGGATCAGGTTGAAATCCGGCGCCTTGAAGGGCTGCCATTCGGTGCAGATGACCAGCGCGTCGGCCCCCGGCAACACCGATTCCGGCGTGCCCATCAGCATGAGTCGGGGCTCGTCGGGGTAGAGCAACTGCGTCTGCTGCATGGCTTCCGGGTCGAATGCGCGGACGCTGGCACCTGCGGCCCAAAGCGATTCCAGCAGGGTGCGGCTCGGTGCATCGCGCATATCGTCGGTGTTGGGCTTGAACGCCAAGCCCCACAGCGCGAAGGTCTTGCCGCGCAGATCGCCCTGGTAAAACGCGTTGATCCGCTCGAACAGCTTGTGTTTCTGCCGTCCGTTGATGGCTTCCACCGCTTGCAACAGGTCGCTGGAGCAGTGGGCCTGCTCGGCGGTGTGGATCAGGGCACGCATGTCCTTGGGAAAGCATGAGCCGCCGTAGCCGCATCCCGGGTAAATGAAGTGATAGCCGATGCGCGAGTCGGCGCCGATGCCCAGGCGCACGGATTCGATGTCGGCCCCCAAGTGTTCGGCCAGTTCGGCGATCTGGTTGATGAAGCTGATCTTGGTCGCCAGCATGCCGTTGGCGGCGTATTTGGTCAGTTCGGCGCTGCGCAGGTCCATGAACAGGACCCGGTCGTGGTTGCGGTTGAACGGGGCGTACAGGTCGCGCATGGTTTCGCGCACTTCATCGCGCTCGCAGCCGATCACGATGCGATCCGGACGACGGCAATCGGCGACCGCCGAGCCTTCCTTGAGGAATTCGGGGTTGGAGACGATATCGAACTGCAGCAGGCGACTGGCCTTGAGCAGGCATTTGTCGATGTGCGCCCGCAGAACATCGCCAGTGCCCACCGGCACGGTGGACTTCTCCACCACAATGACTGGTAGCTCGCGGTAGCGGGCGATGGCCTCGCCGACGGCCAGGACCTGGGCCAGGTCAGCGCTGCCATCGTCGCGGGATGGTGTGCCCACGGCGATAAACAGCACTTGGCCGTGCTGCACGGCGAGTTGTTCGTCACAGGTGAAGTGCAAGCGTCCGGCCTCCAGGCCTTCACGCACCAGCGCGGCGAGACCGGGTTCGAAAATACTCACCTGGCCTTGGCTCAGGCTTTCCACCTTGCGCTCGTCGATGTCCATGCACACCACGTCATGGCCCACCTCGGCCAACACCGCGGCTTGCACCAAACCTACGTAGCCACTTCCGAATACACTGATTTTCATGGCGGATTCCCTGGGTCATTCCGAGCGGGCGACATGCACAACCAGCGTTCGCCGCAGTGCGCTTGGCTCAGAATAAGTCGGGGATATTGCAGTTCACTTACAGTCCGCTGATGTCTTGTGTCGGCAATCGGTACGCTGCTGGCAGTTGCGCGACGAACTCGCCGACCACTTCCCGGGTCAAGCTGACAATGTCTTCCACTCTTTCCATTCCGGCACCGGTGCGCCAACTGGCTACGATGTCCATGACCGATGGCAGCGGCACGCCGTCCACTAAGGTCAATGTGCCTTGGGTCAGTTCGCCGACAACCAACGCCGCGGGCATGGCACCGATGCCGAAGCCATCGCGAACCAGGCGGGTGATGGCCGACGCGGAGTTCACACAGTTGATGCGGGGCGAGACGATGTTGGCTGAATGCAGCAGGTTGAGAATGTCCTGGTGGGGCCGCGAGTTGCGCGAGAACGTCACGATGCGCTCCTGGGACAAGTCCTCCAGCGACGCATAGGATCGGTCATAGGGGGAACCAGTGCGAACCACCCAGTGCATCGGGTAGCGAGTCAGCAGTGTATTGCGCACGCTGTCCAGGCGCAGGATGTCGGTCTGGAAAATGATGTCCTGGTAGCCTTTCTCCAATTGTGAGCACAGGTTGCTCGCGGTGTCGGCCGACAGCTCGATTTCCAGGGCTGGGTAGTATTCCATCAGGCGTGTCACCAAGGGGCTGAGCCAGGTGTGGATCACCGTATCCATTGCCCCGATGCGGATCCGGCCGCGTACCTGGCGTGGATCCTTGATCACGGCTTTCATGCTTTGCATGGTGTCCATGATGCGCTCGGCGTATTCCAGCACGCGCTGGCCTTCGGAGGTCAGCGATACGCCTTTGGAATCGCGCACGAACAGGCGCACGCCCATTTCGTCCTCCAGGGCCGCGATCCGGCTGGAAATGGACGCCTGGGTGGTGAACAGCTTTTCGGCGGTGAGACGAAAGCTCTTCAGGCGGGCAACCCAGACGAAGGTTTCGAGAAACTTGATGTTCACTTGGGCGTTTCCTTGGCGCTGGCTTAGAAACCGTGGCGAGGGGGGATCTAGGTTAGTTTCATGTTCTTCACTGCTGGGTATTGGCCAAGTACCGAACTACCTCCTTCATCTCGCCCAAATCCGGCGCGTTATCAATAATCGCTTCAGGCCTACACCATGGATAGTCCAACTTCGATACCCAGGCCATGATCATCGGCAGATCGGTCGCCGGCAGGGTCTTCATGTGTTCGATGGTGATGGTCAGTTGCTCGGCCAGTCTCGACGCTGGATCGAACTGCCAGTCATACAGGCCACAACCGACACGTGCTTCACCGCTGCTTTTGTCTGACATCGCCACCAGCCATTTGCACTCGAACGCCTCTGTGTTGGCGGGCGGAGGGGCGGCCAGGCAGAACGTGTAGACATTTTCGAAGGTCTGGCCAAAGCGACTGACCAACACGTCGCCAATGGCGGTACGGCCTTCGACGTGGGCGGGAAACGCGATGGAACCGGTGCGCACGACCATGTCCAGAATAGCCGCCGGTGTAAAGGCCTGGGCCAGCAGGTGAGGGCGGTTGCCGTCCTTGGCGTGGATGTACTGTTGAATCGATCGCTGAGCGGTGTTCATCGCGTGTCCTTTCAGGTTGAAAAACAGCCTTTGTTCGAGGTTTACAAATCACTGTTCCATAAGTCCGTCACCAGCATGCAACCCGGAGCGTGGGTGATGCACAGCGGTGGACGCGAGGCCTGGACCACGGATTGGGGCGTTACGCCACAGGCCCAGAATACCGGGATTTCGTCCGCTTCCACCGGTACGGCGTCGCCATAATCCGGCGTGTCCAGGGACCGGATGCCGATCAATGAAGGATCACCGATGTGCACCGGGGCGCCGTGAACGTTGGGCATGCGCCCGGTAATCTGGATCGCCTGGATGGCCGCGGCCGCTTTCATCGGCCGCATGCTTACCACCATCTTGCCAGACAGGCGAGCGGTGGGACGGGTGTCGATGTTGGTCTGGAACATCGCGACATTGCGCCCCAGCTCGATGTGCCGCAAACGGATGCCAGCCTCCAGCAAGGGCTGTTCAAAGGAGAATGAGCAACCGAGGGCGAAGGCCACCAGGTCGTCCTGCCACAGGTGTGCGATGTCCAGCGGCGTTTCGCTCAACTCGCCGTGGCGGTAGACCCGGTATTGAGGCACCTCATGGCGGATATCGATGGCGGCGCCCAGGTTACGGAAGAACGGATCCCCAGGCTCGGTCACGTCCAGCACTGGGCAGGCCTGGCGGTTGAGGGTGCAGTAGCGCAGGAATTCATTGGCCCAGTCGCTGGGCAGGATCACGATATTGGCTTGCACGCGCCCTTGGCCCAGGCCGCTGGTATGGCCCTGGTATTGGCCGGCGGCGATGCTCTGGCGCAGGGCGACGGGCGTGCATTGCTGCAGTTGTTCGAAAGGCAGGGCGGGTTGATTCATCACGGGGTCTCCAAGCGTTCGTCCGTTACTTTGAGAACAGCATGGCGATGACGTCCAACAAGGAATATTGGTACCCCGTGACAACTAAAAGTTATTCCAGAGGCGCTTGGCTGTTCAGGCCCGGGGCCGCCACCATGCGTTGCGGCCCGACATCAGCGGCGTATTGGCTGACCACCTGGCGACTCATCTGGACGATGTTCTCGATCAGCTCCAGGCCGACGCCAGCGCGCCAGGAGGCGACGACGTCGAGTTGGGGCAGGGCGGTGCCGGGCTCGAGCTGGATCAATTCGCCGCTGGCCAGCGGCTTGGCCACCAGCGCTGCTGGCAAGGCACCGATGCCGAATCCGTCGCGAATCAGCCGGGTCATGGCCGACACCGAATTGACGCAACTGACCCGCGGTGCCGTGACCCCATGGGCGTACAACAGGTTGAGCACATCCTGGTGCGGACGCGAATGCTTGACGAAGGTGATGATGCGCTCGCCCGCCATCTCCACCAGCGAAGCGTAGGGGCGGGCATAGATGGACTGGCTGGCGGCGATCCAGTGCATGGGATAGTGACCCAGTTCCAGGTTGCGCACGCTTTCGTGGCGGACCAGATCGGTCTGGAACACGATGTCCAGGTAGCCTTTCTGCAATTGCTCACAGAGGTTGCGCGCCGCATCGGCGGTGATTTCGATTTCCACGGCGGGAAAGGCTTGCATCAGCATCGACATCAACGGGCTGAGCCAGGTATGAATCACCGTATCCATCACGCCGATGCGCACCAGGCCTTGCTGCGGGCTGTTGGTGTCCAGTGACTGCTTCAACGCCCGCTGGACTTCGAGCATCTGTTCGGCGTAGTCGAGCACCTTGAGGCCTTCGGGTGTCAGCGAGACCCCGCGCGAATCGCGCACGAACAGGCGCAAGCCCAATTCTTCTTCCAATGAAGCGATCCGGCTGGAGATCGCTGCCTGGGTGCTGAACATCTTCTCGGCGGTGAGGCTGAAGCTCTGCAGTCGGGCGACCCAGACGAAGGTTTCGAGGAATTTGAGGTTCATGAAGGCTCTCTGGGTGCGTGTGGTTCTTATGATTGCAATTGTTACTCCAGATCAGGCCATTGGACGCATCAAATTTTCTTATGCCCGATCGGGTGTTTTTCCCGTTTGACGCTGCGTGGATTTGCCACAAAGAATCCGCCCCACGACGCAGCCACTGCGTCCGCATCCCCAACGACAACGCCTTCACAAAAGAATAACGAGGCGTGTCCGTCATCTTCGCTTGCTGCCGCAGGAACCTTCCATGGAAAAGACCATGACTGACGGCGTAACCACCGGGACAGGGCGCACGGGCCCATTCAGTTGGTACGGCCCCCTGTCGAAAAATGAAAAACGTACATTCTGGAGCTGCAAGATCGGCTATGCCTTGGACGGCATGGATACGCAGATGCTGAGTTTCGTTATCCCGACCCTGATCGCGACCTGGGGAATCTCCAAGGGCGACGCCGGCATGATCGGCACCTGCACCTTGTTGGCCTCGGCGGCAGGCGGGTGGATCGCCGGAATCCTGTCCGACCGTATCGGCCGGGTACGGACCCTGCAACTGACGGTCCTGTGGTTCGCGTTCTTCACCTTTTTGTGTGGGCTGGCGCAGAACTACGAACAATTGCTGGTGGCCCGGACCTTGATGGGCTTTGGCTTCGGCGGGGAATGGACCGCGGGGGCGGTGTTGATCGGCGAGGTTATCCGCGCCAAGGACCGTGGTAAAGCAGTGGGCATGGTGCAGGCCGGGTGGGCGCTGGGCTGGGGGCTGACGGCGCTGCTGTATGCCGGGCTGTTCACTTTCCTGCCACCGGAACAGGCCTGGCGGGCGTTGTTCATGATCGGCCTGGTACCGGCGCTGTTTGTGCTGGTAATCCGTCGACTGGTCAAGGAGTCGGACACCTTCGAACATGCTGTGCGGGAGCGCCAGGCCAAGCCAGAGCTGGGTTCGCGGTGGGCATTTTTCGAGATATTTGCCCCACGGATGCTCAGCACTACCTTGCGTGCCTCGCTGTTGACCACCGGTGCGCTGGGCGGCTACTACGCAATCACCACATGGTTGCCGACATACCTGAAAACCGAGCGCGGCCTGAGTGTGCTCGGTACCGGCGGTTACCTTGCGATGGTCATCGTCGGTTCCTACGTCGGCTATGTGACCAGTGCGTTGTTGACCGATGCCATCGGCCGCAAAAAGAACTTCATTCTGTTCGCCGTCGGGTCCATGGCAATCGTCCTGGCCTACACCCAACTGCCTATCGATAACGCCTGGATGCTCTGGCTGGGCTTCCCCCTGGGTTTCTTCGCTTCGGGCATCTTCGCCGGCATGGGCGCGTTCCTGACTGAGCTGTTTCCCACCCGTATGCGTGGGTCGGGTCAGGGGTTCTGCTACAACGCCGGGCGCTCCATCGCGGCGCTGTTCCCGTTGTTCATCGGCACGCTGAGCAACACCTTGCCCATCGGCACCGGGATCGGTGTGTTCGCCGCCGGCGCCTATGGCGTAGTGATCCTGGCGGCGTTGAGCCTGCCGGAAACCCGCGGCAGACAGCTCGAATCCTGACTGCCCGTGGCGTCCGCGCAAAGAGCGGACGCCGTACCAACCTTTAAAACAACAACCATCGGACGCGAAGGCAGCGCCCCCGAGAGGGTTCGCTCGCGTCCATAAAAAGGAGCATGCCATGCGGCATTTCACATCCACCTGGTTTCATACCCCCGCCGGTACGTTGCTCGGCCTGAGCCTGATCGGCATGCCGAACGCCCAGGCCGACTTCATCGCCGACAGCAAAGGCAGCCTGGAGGCCCGCAACTTTTACTTCAATCGCGACTTCCGCCAGGAGGGGGCACGGGACAAGGCTGAAGAATGGGCCCAGGGCTTTTTGCTGCGGATGGAGTCGGGTTACACCGCCGGAACCGTGGGTTTCGGCCTCGATGCCTTGGGCATGGCCGGCTTCAAACTCGATTCCGGGGGCGGCACGGCGGGCACCAATCTGTTACCGGCGGATTTGTCGGGCGGTTCGCAAGACCGTTATGGCGAACTCGGTCTGACTGCCAAGGTGCGCCTATCCAATAGCACCTTGAAGCTGGGGACGTTGCAGATCAAGGACCCGGCGGTGAGCTCCAACGACACGCGCCTGCTGCCGGGAACGTTCAAGGGCGGGTTGTTGAGCGTGCAGGAAATCGATCGCTTGAAGCTGAGCGCCGGGCAACTCACGCAGATCAACTTTGTCGACTCCACCGACTACCAGGACATGACTGCCAATCGCATCGGTGGAAGCAGCGACAAGTTCCAGTTCGCCGGGGCGGACTATCAGTTCCTGCCGAACCTCACGGCGCAATACCGCTATAGCCAGTTGGAAGACATCTACCAGCAAAACTACCTCGGGTTCGTCCACACCCTGGACCTGGGCGCAGGCCAGTCGTTCAAGAGCGACGTGCGCTATTCGCGCAGCACCGAAGACGGCAACTTTCGCGATCTCGACAACCAGGCCTTCGGCGCCTTGTTCACCTACAGCCTGGCGGGCCATGCGTTGGGCCTGGGTTATCAACGCATGAGCGGCGACGATCCGTTCCCCTACATCGGACGCAGCGATCCGTACTTGGTCAACTTCGTGCAGATCGGCGACTTCGCCAACATCGACGAGCGTTCCTGGCAGGCGCGTTATGACTACAACTTTGCCGCCATTGGCGTGCCCGGGTTGACGTTCATGACCCGCTACATCACTGGCGACAATGTCCAGCGCACCGCACCAGGCGAAGGTAAGGAGTGGGAGCGCAACACGGATATCGCCTATGTGGTGCAGGACGGCACGCTCAAGGGGCTGGGCTTGAAATGGCGCAATGCGACGGTCCGTTCGAATTTTGGCAACGATCTGGATGAGAACCGGTTGATCGTCAGCTATACGATGGCGCTGTGGTAAGAATCATCGCTCTGCCGACCGGTATTGTTCGGCCACCAAAAGCAACGACTGCGGCACCGGACTTTGTGGGTGCTGCGGTTCCTGCAGCACCACCAGTCGGAAACCGGCCATGTCCAGGGCATTGAGCCAACTGGACAAGGTGCGGAAGTACCACGGCATGGGCCGCCATTGGCCCTTGAACCCGTCGAAGGTTTCTTCTCGCCAGCCGTCCTGGTAATTGCCTGCCGCCACAGTCCACGGGTGCAGTGTCTGGATCACTAGCGCTCCGCCCGGGTTGAGCAGGGCGTTCATCGCCGCGAGCAATGGGATGATGTCCTGGTGCAACAGGGCGAAGTTGGCGCAGATCAGGTCGTAGCCGCTGCCGACGTCCACCTTGGCCTCCACCAGCGCTTCATAGCTTGCCAGGTGCACCAGGGAGGAGCCCGCTGCCCGGGCCGCATCGATCAACGTCGCGTCGCCATCCACACCGACCGCCTCGATGCCCCGTTCAGTCAGCGCCCGCAACAGCCAGCCTTCGCCGCAACCCAGATCAAGCACACGCTCGGGCTGGCGGCTCAGTACCGCCAGCAGCATGGCCTGGTCCGTGACCGTCAGGCGGCTTTCGATGGCCCCCGTGCGGATGGCTTCGATCCAGGCCTGGGCATTGTGGTGCCAGCTTTGGAGGAGGGTGGTTTCGGAGGACATGGGTCCAGCTCCGCAGTGGATTGGATAAGCATAGGACAATCGCTGGCGCAAGGACGCCGCGGGTCAAAGCGGACGGTCGAGAAACAACAGGCGTGCCGCCAGCGCTGCCATGACCCCGGCAAAACCATACGTACCCAGGCGCCTTGAAATCCCGCTGTTTGCCAGTTTCGCCCTGAGCTGTGCGGCGCAAACACCCAGCAGCGTATGGAAGACGAATGCAATCAGTGCCAGCAACGCTCCGAGGAAGATCAGTTGCAGGCTTACGCCGCCGGCCTTGACGTTGACGAACTGGGGCAGAAACACCATGAAGAACAGCAGCGCCTTGGGATTCAAGAGGCTGTTGAGGGCGCCTCGGCAGAAGATTTTCCACAGCGAAGCAACCTGGAGCTGGCTATCCTGAGTCGCAGCCGGCGCTCTCAGTGCTTGCCAGGCAAGCCACAGCAGATAAGCGGCTCCGGCCAGGCGCAGCACGTCGAACGCCGGTGCCCAGCTCATCACCAGCGCGCCGATGCCAGCGCTGACCATCATGGTCATCAGCACGTCCGCCAAGGAAATGCCGAGGGCGGCCGCGACGCCAGCACGCCAGCCGTGGGCCAACGCATGGCTGGTGACAAAGGCCATGTTGGGCCCCGGAACGATCAGCAAAAGCACGACAGCAACCACGAACAGGTAGAGATTGGCGGTATCCGGCATGGGAATCACTCCGTGGGATGAGCCTCGACAGTAAGCGAACGGCGAGCAGGGCGTCAGTTACAGTCCGGGCCTAACTGATAGCAACAGTCGTCTCTCTCGCGATGAATCACGGGAGTCGCTAAACTGCGGCCCCGAATTTCAGCAAGGAAGTGGGTGGATGCGTTCGCTCGTCAGCAGTGTGCTTCTTTCCATGACTGTGACGGCTCCGGTCATGGCCGAGCCAAGGGCGTTCGCGGTGAATGACCGCAGTGGCCAATATCTGGTCGAAGTGCTGTTCCCGGAGCCGCCGGAAGACCCGCATCAACTGGCCCAAGCGTTCATCACCGTGCGCGACAACAACACCCACGAAGCCCTGCAGCAATTGCAGACGCCCGCCGGCAATGTGCCCGTGGACCGCAACGGCAAGGTCGATAACTGGCTACTTGGCCCTCAGAGCCTGTTGTACTTCGACGACTTCAACTTCGATGGCCGCCAGGACTTGGCGATCCGCAATGGCAACGATCCCGACGCGAGCTACAAACCGACGTTCGACGTCTATCTGCAAGACCCGCGGAAAACCCAATGGATCCTCAATCCGGCCTTGACGGCCCTGGCCAGGGAGGACAGCAAAGGCATGTTCTCTGTCAGCCCGTTGGACGGCGTCCTGCTGTCACAAACCGACCGTGACTGCTGCTGGACCCGCGCCACTCAATGGAAAATGCGCGGCGACGAGCTGGTCCTGCTTCGCTCGGACACCGAGGAGCAAATCCAGCCGACCGAGCCAGGCGAAAACACCAGCATGCCCAGCGGCTACACGCTGCGCACCACGGGTGAATTGAAAGAGGGCCAATGGCTTGAGCAATCGCGCCTGGAAGGCCCCGAGAAGGAGGACCCCGTGATCCTCGCCGGTACCCTCGACACAAAGACCCCGGTAGAACTCTGGTACCAGGTGCAAGGTGCCGTGATCGTTGGTGAGGTGCGCTATACCCAGGCGGGCAACGGCGAACCGATCAAGCTGCTGGGCATTCGGGAAGACGCGGATGACGACCTTATCAGCCTCCATGAATATGCCGGCGATGGTCGTCAAACGGGTACCTGGCGGATCTCCCGGGAAAAAGTCGAACCGTACTCTTTCACCGGTATCTGGGTCAGCGGTGCCAAGGGCGACGACCACCAAGGGGCTGTCCTGCTGCACGATGAAGAACGCGAGTTGGATAACGACAAGATCGACGATGTCGACGCGGCCCAGCGTAGCGGCCATTACCAGATGCAGGACGCACTGGGGCACGACGCCGATCTGGACCTGAAGATTCTCCCTGAGCGGGATGCCAATGGAAGAGAAGTCGCCGAATTCACCATGACCACAAAGGACAGCGTGACCGAGCATCACATCGTGCCGATGGACAGCAGCAACCTGATCATCGTGCGCGAGCCGCAAGCCTCCGGGAAGAACGGTCCATATCACATTCAATTGGTGAAAGGCTTTGCTGTCATTGCCTACAACGCGGTTCCGGATTCACAGGACGGGCTGGCCGGGGTGTATTTGAAGCAGCGTTGAGCACGGAGCAGCAATCCGCAAGCCGTAGAAGAGCTTGCAGTCCATCGGACATGTAAACGATCTCGGGTCCGCTATCACGACGTCTAAAGTTGCGCCTCTGTCGGCTTTACGACGCTGCGGATCAGTGAAGCGAATGTTTCAATGACCTCGTCTTCGCCATGCCGCCCTCGTACCAACGCGCAGGACAGGGCTTCCCCCGCGCCAACCAGGCCAATGCAGCATCGTTCGAGTTCGTCCGCTGGCCACGTCGTATGAGGTTCGAGCACAGATATGAACATCTGCACACAGTTATCCAAGAGCTCCTGGAACACCGCCGCCTTCTCTTCGCTGCCTGCCAGGGCTGCGCCCACAGCATGGAATTCGTCGGTGTTATCGGCCGCGCAATGAATGTAGGCGCTGGACAGGACCAAGGCTGTCTCTTCCAGGCTCCGCGCAGTCTTGGACATGGCGTCACGGAAAGCGCTGACCCGCTCGGTATCGATCCATTTGTAGAGCTCGATCAACAGACCCGAACGGGTGCCGAAATGATCGTAGACAACCGGTTTGGACACGCCGGCGCGAACGGCCAGATGCCCCAAGGTCAGCCGATCCGCGTCTTCCTCGTGCACGATCAGTAGCGCGGTATCCAGCAACTGTCGCCGCCGTTCGGCTTTCGCAAGCCGGCGGGGAGGGGAACCGACAGGGCTGTGCTCAATGTCTTTCTGCACGGTTTTTTGCTCCTGACCGCTAAAAACCTACCAATGGTAGGTTGAAGTGCGTGATGTTGTGTTAGGTTACCTACTGAAAGTAGGTTTAAACCAGAGACAAGGAGAACACACCATGTCACTTGATCCTATCTTATTAATGGGCGGTTCCGGCGCCATTGGCCATCACACTGCCCGGGCGCTTCGCGCCGCCCACCCCGAGGTACCACTGCTGATCGGTGGTCGCGACCTTGCCAAGGCTCAGCGCGCCGCGGATCACATTGGCGGGGCGCAGGGCGTGGCGATTGACTCTAACGCAGACGATCTAGGCCTCGGCGATCGCCCGGTCAGCGCCGTCGTGGTCTTTTATATGGACCACGCCCTTGCCGGATTGCGTTTTGCGCAAAAACGCGGCGTGCCGCACCTCAGCATTTCCTCCGGCGTTTTCGAGATCGCGCCGGAAATTGCGACGTACATGCATACGCCTGACGCCTCGCCCATTGTCCTCGGTTACGAATGGATGGCAGGGGCGACGACCGTGGCGACGCTGAGCGTTGCCCGGGCATTTGGCCGGGTCCAGGACATCCGTATCAACGCGCTGGTCGATGAGCAGGACACCGGCGGCCCAACCGTCGCCACTGACTTTGAACACCTGAACAAAATGCTGCCTGCCGCACTGACACGACGCGACGGTGTGTTCGTTTGGCGCGAAGGAGAGGATTCCAAGGCACGATTCCATTCGGTGGATGGTACGGAAATCGAGGCCACGGGCTTCTCGTCCATTGATGTGGTTGGCCTGGCGGCTGCGACGGGTGCAGCAAATGTCCAATTCAACTTGGCCACCGCAGTGAGTTCAACCCGGCGCCAGGGCAGGCCGATGTCCACCGAGATCATCATCGAACTCGTTGGCGAGGACCTCCAGGGCGAACCCTTGCATACGCGTCATGCAGTCATCCACCCGGCAGGCGCTGCGCCATTGACCGGCCTCAGCGTCGCAATGACGCTTGAACGACTCCTCGGGTTGGACGGCCAGCCACCGACGCCGCCAGGGCTTTATTTCCCTTATCAACTGTTGGACGCCGCCATGTATCTGGAGCGTCTGAAGGAGGAGGGCGGGGAGTTACGCAAGCTGCAGGGGTAATGAGTTACGAAACTCCGTGTGCTGATCGTTTCCTCGGCGGCTTATCAAAAAAAGCACGGGCCTCGCAACGGCGATCAACATGGCTGACCGAGGTTTTGCTATCAGGGGTAGACCTGCTTCTTAGTATCCCGTTCAAGTACGTAGGAATTCACCCTGATCTGCATTTGCTCACTCCCTGAGACCCCTATCATGGATGTCGACGATGACCACGTAGCCAAATAACGCTTGCCGGCTTCCAACCTGATGTCCGGGGCACTGAAGCCGCATTTGCCTCCACCTGTACCCAGTTTGTTCATCGAGACCCAGCACCATTCCAATGAGTGCGGACCTGGCGTCAACCGAACGGCTTGGTAACCGAAGTACTCCAGGATTGAGTGCTTACCGGCATAAGGTAAGGACTGGCCATCCACCCGGGTTGCGAGAAGCAGGCGGTGGAACGGCACGCCCAGATCCCGATACTGGAGCGTCTCGAAGTAGATAACCGGGGCATCGGCGACTCCATCGGACAAGTCCAAGACCTGGAGGGCAGGATCATCTAAATTGCCGACAAAAGATCTGTACTGATAGTTAGAGCAAGCGGATAGCAGTAGTAGGGCCGCAGCAGCTCCCAATAGCCGAAACGTCATCGAATCCTTCCTGGAGGTGACATCAGAGGGCGCGCAGTTTAACTGCATCTGATTGTGGAGTGGACCCTTTTTAGCCGGTTCTGGAGGTGCACACGTGCGGTGGGCTAGCATCTGCGGCCTCGCTCTACGCTTATTCCTTACGTAACAGCACCCTGGTCACCCGGCGCTCTTCGACCTCCAGCACAGTCATGCTCCACTCTTGCCAACGAAGAGTGTCTCCGATGATTGGCAAGCGATCCAGCAGGCTCATCACCAAGCCGGCGAGCGTCTGGTAATCTTGCGTCGCTTTCGCCTGGAAACCGATGTGCTCACAGATCTGACTGAGGGGCAGGGCGCCGCTGACGAGAAAGCCTCCATCCTGGGCGACAATATTCGGGCCTTCAATTTCACTGGCATCCGGCAGTTCACCTGCAATGGATTCCAGGATGTCAGTCATTGTGAGAAGGCCGACGAAGTCACCGAACTCGTTCACCACGAACGCGATGTGGGTCGACTCTTTACGCATTTGCTCCAGTGCGTTGAGGATCGTGAAACTGTCGAGCAGGTTGATGGCTTTGCGCGCCATGACTTCCAGATTGGGCTGATTGCCCGCCAGTATTTCCTTGAGCAGTTCTTTCTTATGGACAAAGCCTAGCGGCTCATCCACGCGTCCTTCCCGGATCAACGGCAAGCGTGAGTAGGAAGAGTGCATCAGTGCCGTACGGATTTCCTGCGCTTCATTGGCCAAGTCGAGGTGGTCAATTTGCGCACGAGGTGTCATCACGCTGCGTATCGGGCGCTCGGCCAATTGCAGTACGCCACTGATCATGACCCGCTCGCGCCGATGGAAAACCTGCTCCGGTTCGTCGCCTTCCAGCATGTCGGCGATTTCCTCACCGACTTCATCGGCCCCCAGCTTTTGGCCGCCCAACAGGCGCAACACCGCATGGGCGGTGCGCTCGCGCATCGGCCGAAGACCTTGCAGACTTTTCTTGCGACGGGAGCGCGCCAACTGGTTGAACAGTTCAATCAGAATCGAGAAACCAATCGCAGCGTACAAGTAGCCTTTCGGAATGTGGAAGCCCAGGCCCTCGGCGGTGAGGCTGAAGCCGATCATCATCAGAAAGCCCAGGCACAGCATGATGACGGTAGGGTGGCCGTTGACGAATTTTGTCAGCGGCTTGCTCGCGACCATCATCAAGCCGATGGAGAACATCACCGCGATCATCATGACCGACAGATGCTCAACCATACCCACGGCCGTGATTACCGCATCCAGGGAAAAGACCGCGTCCAGTACCACAATCTGCGCAACGATAGGCCAGAACATCGCATAGGCCGCGTTGCCGGACCGTTGGGCCACGTGGCCTTCGAGTCGCTCATGCAACTCCATGGTTGCCTTGAACAACAGGAACACACCACCGAACAGCATGATCAAGTCCCGGCCCGAGAACGTCTTGCCGAAGACCTCGAACAGCGGATTGGTCAACGTGACCATCCAGGAGATGCTGGCGAGGAGGCCAAGACGCATCAGCAACGCCAGAGACAGACCGATGATACGGGCACGGTCGCGCTGCTCGGGCGGCAGTTTGTCAGCCAGGATGGCGATGAATACAAGGTTATCGATGCCGAGCACCAACTCCAGCACGATCAAGGTCAGCAGGCCGAGCCAGGCCGTGGGGTCAACGATCCATTCCATGGGTTATTCGCTCCCTCGGGCGATCAATGCGAGGGAAGAAGGTGCTGGAGCGCTGGAGGGAATTCTGTTCTTTGGAAAGCTACTGGGAGGTTCCTGGGGCGTGTTCATACAGACCTGGAAATAATTGGGAAAGAAATCCTACAACGGTTTCCAGCATTTCATACGAGACGATTTATTACAGGATCTGACAGGGCGGCGATCTGCGCTTGGCGGTTTGTACTCGACGCGACGTTTCTAACAGCTAACAGCTAGCCAAATCGTGTGACCACCACAAGCCGGATCTTCCGTTGTTTGCTCAACGACATTGAAACCATGGGTTGTGAGCAAGTCGAAGTATTCATTGTGGTCCAGGCTGGCGTGATAAAGCGTTTCACCTTCGAAAGTGCCTAATGCAATGCCATGGGCCGGCCCGCTGGTAAACATCAGTGCAGCGCCTGGCTGGGCATGGGCCTGGAAAATCGGGAACATCCGACGCTGATCCTCAGGCGTCAGGTGAAAGAAACTGTCCCACGCCAGAATGCCAGCGAAACGCTGATCAAGCGCCAACTGTCGCATATCGGCAACATGCCAATCGTGCTGCGGGAAACGTTGCTGGCATAGGCTGATCATCGCCTTGGACGAATCAATGCCACATACGGCATGTCCCGCGTCGATCAAGTAACCAGCCATGGGTTCGGCGCAACCACAGCCAATGTCGAGGACATGAGCATCGACAACAGGCATGGCCTGACGAAAACGATCCAGCCATGATTGCTCGACGAGGCACCGCGGGCGAACGCGATCCCATGTTTGAGCGTGACGCTCGTAGAGGTCGATGATCTGATGGGCTGCCTCATGCATGGGAGAAAGTCCGCCGAAGTAAACCTGACCCTCATAGCCCTCCAACAACCCCCCTATAAATCAGCAGCTTGATAAAAGCCAGCCACTCGCGCGTGCACGTAAGCCACTAGGGTTGTTTCCGCTCACCAGTAGTAAAAGTGAACCCTTAGACGCGGAAAGAAGAAATAGTGACCCTATGGCCGCACTCCTGTTAACCCTACAGTCCACGATTTCTAGACATCCACACAGCGACAGCCGTAAACCCGCGTTTTTCATCGCCAATTGAAATTTCAACGCTGCACTTTGTTGCGAATAGTTCCTATACCCTCCTGCTGCAAAGCTAAGCTTTCGGAAGCAATTCACATCCCTTCGTGACAGGGTAGGTAGCATGGCGAGCCCGAGAACCCACCTACGACGGCAGCTCACAGCCTCACGAAAGGCGTCGGGCAATAACTACAGTATTTGGCTTTTTTATAGCCCCAAGGTGCAGGAAGATATTGCACTGGTTGGTGATTGTGAGGTTTTGCACTGGGTTACAAACCTGGAACCCAATCCAAAGGTGGCTAGCTTCAAGCTTGGCGTAGAGGTCGAGGTTTCGGCAGAGGAACCAGCGGCAGACGATAAATTCGAAGTCATCAAATGCACTAAAGTCTTATGCTTGAATGGTGCTGTTGAGCTGCACAGGATTTTCAAAAGCGACGATGCTAAGGATGAGGTGCGCCGCGTTCCCGTCTGGTTCAAGGAGGTCGGCAGCGCCATTTCAACAGGCACGCTTGTAGACCTGCCAAGCACAAACTTTTATTTGGCGAGCAAGAATCTCGGCTTTTGGGTAAAGGTCATTGCGTTTGCGTCGCAGGTGCGCAGCTACAATCTTAAACACGAAATGGATTTAATTCACTCGACGATTTCAGTGCAAAAGGGCGGGGATGTGCGCACACTCCTAGCCAGCACTCCGATTCAAGATACTGCGCTCGCGCTTGGTGCGATGTGCCAAATGATCTTATCGGGCACCATTAAAGTGGAAGCAAACGTCGATGGCTTTGGTAACAATACCCGGTGGTCTTTACCATGACAGCACGAAACAGTCGTGCGACCACTGTACGGCTTCTTGAGTCAACGATGCCATGGGAGCCTGTTTGCACTGATTCGTTTTCTGAGGATGCACTGAACACGTTCAACCGTAGGGTTTCTGCCTTGGAAATGTATATGGCAGGTGCTTCGCTTTCAGTGATAAAGCAAAAAACCAAGATTGGCGGCAACTATCTGAGAAAGCTCATTGCGAAATGTCTTCTCGTCGATGCGCGTGGCGTTGTGTACGGATATACGGGGTTGATACCAAATATTCGAATTAAAATCTATAAAAGAACGGCCCCAGTTACACCGCGAATAGGTGGTAGTGGCCTTTCCGGAGTGCTTGGCCTCCTATTTCAACAATACCCCGATCTAGAGAACTATCTACGAGCATTGATCTTGAAGCGCGAGAAGCCTCAGCCTGGCACTGGAAATGTAGTCATACATGAGGCTGCAATAAAACCAAAAGGGGTTCATCATGGCTTCATAAAATTTCTAGAGAAAAAATCCCATCCCAAAGATGCATGGCCCTACACAACTGAGGGTCACGGTGTTAAAACGATTTCAGAATTTACTCGCAGAGTCCGTGCTGAAAATTTTGATCGTGCCGTTCATATCATAGGTGACGTGTCTGCAGTTGCGCATTTGGCAGTAGGGAGGGGTAAGTCCACACTGGCGAACCTGAAAAACCTGTATGACTCTGTAGTGATCGATAGTCATACGATCGATTCTGAGTTTGTGATCGAATTCGAAAATTCGTCGGGCTTGGTAAGCTCAGTGGAACTTAAGCGCCTCCATGTAATTGCGGGTTTGGAACCATCTTCCTTCGCAGTATTGTGGTTTCATGTGGTGTACGGCCTGGACGCAGATGCAGAAGATGTCATCTCGTTGTTACGGGAGATGCTAAGTCGGAATTTGCCAAAGCCTGATGTGCTCATTCCAGATTTAGAGCTCAAGCCCGGCGCCGGCTTCCCCACTGAGATTTATCCTGAACTTGCCTGTGTAATACCATCAGTTTTGCGGCTGGACAACGCATTGGCACATTTGTCCACAAAAGTCAGTTGCGAGCTCCGCAAGGAGCTAGGTTGGGCTGTGGAATACGGCCCGCCCAGACATTTTGAAAGACGCCCTGGAATTGAAAGACTTTTTTTAGAATTTGAACGCGAATTGTTTCAGCGGTCGGTAAACACAGTGGGATCTCGACCTGGGGGCAACTCAGGAGACAGCGCAGGCAAAGCAGCAGTGAAGTACAATATTAAAAGCTCATATTTAGAGCAGCTTTGCTACACTGTTTTTGCCAATCATAATGCAGAGCCAACGGAAGGAAAAGGATTCTTAAGCCCGCTGGAAGTTATTGGGCAGCGAATACACCAGGGAAACAATCACTTCATCCCTAGGTTTCTGCCTGCTGATAAAATGAATACGATCGCCTTGGCTCTGAGATCAGAAAGGCGCACAGTACGAGGCAGTATTGAAAAGGGCATCAGGCCCTATGTAAATTTCGAGCGGGCCCGCTATTCCAATGACGTCCTCAGAAAGGAAAGTAGTCTCATCAATCAAGCAATCATTCTCAAAGTCAATGAAAGTGACGTGCGGACGATTTATGGGTATCGCTTGGATGGGCGCTCTCTAGGAGCTCTCCAAGTTGAAGGTCATTGGCAAGATGTCAAACATTCTAGGAAAACCCGCAAAGCAGTTAATAGCGGGAAACGCAAAAAGACTGTGAGCAATGTTGAGGGCCAAAGTCCTGTGGTGGTTTTTCATAACCAGCTGGCAACGGAGCTAGAGCACAGCCTTCAAACCAAGTCGAAGTCGAAAAAACTTGCGTCGCAACTGGATCGTTTGAGGCATGAGATGGAATGGAGCACGAACAGTGAAAATGGTGGCGGGACAACCTCCACGACAGATATTCCTGCTCGCCCTGCTCCTGAGCGGGAATGGGTGTTGCCTGAGGATAGTGTAGACATTGATGCATTAATCAAGAAGATTTAACGAGGAGCGGTCGATGGAAGTTTATGAGCCGACAGATTTGGCGATGCAGCTTAAGTACTTCCCCAGCCATCCTCTTATTATAAAAGACTATACGATTGTCACGCCCAGCATACCCCCAGTGCTAAATATTGTCGTAGAGAGCGTCATGCTGCATAAGAGGAGTATCTGCTTCCGGGCTTATCCCCAAATGGGAAAGTCCACAGCCTGCCGGCTTTCACGTGCGGCCATTGACGAAGGGCAAAGTTTCAGAGATCGTTTTTGCTTAATGATCACTGCGGATCCACGCCGCCATGAACATATAATCCGTACGATTGTGAGGAATTTGAATCTTGCAATCCCGAACCAGCCAAAACTCGAAAACCTGCGCCGAGATGCTCTGGCGGCAATCGAGAACAAGCTCAGGTCGGTGAATGGCAGGCATTTCGTTCTGTTGATCGATGAAATGCAGGCATTGCAGATTTCGGAATATGAACACCTCCAGTTCTTGCAGAACGAACTGGCCTTGCAGGGGATCGGTATGACTGTGATCGGATTCGCCCAGACACAGGTGGATGACTCAATTACGTTGCTGAGGGAGCAAGGGCGACCCGAACTACTTGTTCGGTTTTTAAATGAAGTCTACGACCTGCCGCACTGCACGAATGTTGGATGGCTTACGGAAACCCTCACATTTTTTGACGAGAAGATGACCTACCCTTCGAATAGTAAATGCACATATACGGAGTTCTTTCTACCACTAGCCTTCGCAGACGGTTTCAGATTAGCTGATAGCGCAAAGCTTATTTTTTTACAAATGGAGCAAGCTATTCGCGAGGCAAGCTTGAAGCTTCTTCCGACTGCTCATGTGCTAGAAGTATGCAGGCTGATATTAATTCGCGCAAAAAAGCTCGATCATGCGGGATTTGAACTTCCACAAGATGTCGTTAAAGCAGCCGTAGCGGAAGCAAATTTGGCAAGCTACACAACTAATCTGACTAAAAAATAATTATTCAGGTGGCAATATGCTCATTTACCCTGCCATAGTTGCGTCATATCCTTCCTCATGGCAGGTCTACTTAGATATTCTGAGGTGTAATCGCCTCGCAGACTATCATGCTCTACAGGTTTTCGTATTGGGCAACCCAATCCAGGAGACATGGTGGAACGGCTCAGGCTCATTGCATGACTTGAGCGCCGAACTGGGAATGTCACCTGTAGAGCTGAAACTATCATTCGTCGATGGTTGGTTTCCGGCTCCCAAAACATATGATCATGATTTAACAAATCAGAGGGAGCGAGTTCAGATCCGACATTGCCCTCAATGTATAAAGTACGGTTACCATTCCGTAGTATTTTACTTTGGCGTTGTCACCCACTGCCCCTGGCATGGAGATGCCCTAGAGCGATGTGAGCAGTGCTCAATGATTCTTGATCAGCAGTGGGGCATACAAAAGGGTATTTATAACGCTGATAGTCTCTGTGAACACATCCCAATTATCTTAAGGGTTGCAAAAAACGACCCGTTGCCTGCAGATCTAGCTGACGTTATACGGACGTGGTGCAATACGTTTTTCACGTGGGTTCAGCGAGGTCACGAACTGTTAGGCGAGAGAGTTTATGATGTAATCGCTATAAATCATGCCAGTGCGTTGCAAGATGTCCACGTAGCGCTTGGGTACTTAGTTGAACGACTGGGCGTGCCAGGTTTCACTACTAGGCATTCTGAATCGACTGTTGTCTTCAGAAATACTCCCCCTCAAACCTTGCGCTCACGGACATTCCCAGCTTATGCATGTTGCAATAATGAGTTGATGCCTGCAGGCAGTCGGGTGATATCTAGTACTGAAATGCGAGCGGTTGTCCGGGCGTTGCGAAGGTATCTTTTTCGCGTATATGTGAAACCTCATCGATCCTGTCTCAAAAAGCTTAAAAAACTCGGCAAAGAAGAGTGGGTAAGAATGGATGCAAGAGCGATATGCCCTGGCGTCCTTGCTTATGCTTTGGTTTGCGCAAAGTATTGGCAGGTTCCGCCTTATTATTTTTTTCGAGGAACTTGCTCTTATGACTGCACAGTCGGATTTAAGCAAAGAACCATCAATTTGAATAATGGAGGTGTTGGGGCAAGCTTTGAGTTGGACGCTGTCAGTGTATTGCGCTCCTTTTATGAGGTGCTCGATGGTTTAGCAAACCACGAAAAAACCGGCGCTGAATGCATTATGTTCAGCTCTCAATTTTTTTGTTCTAAGCGGACATGCAAATATTCGGGCATCTTTGAAATTGGTCGCAATCGTGGCCTCCCTGCGCGTGAGGGGGCCTACATATTTATGAAAAATCCAGAAGTCCTAGCCAGCCTTTGTAGAAAGTGCAAGAGCCCGCACCGACTGATCATCGATAGCAATGATGTCGAGCTTCGAAGGCTCGATAGGCACACAATCTATTGCGCTATTTACAACTTTTCAAAGGGAGCCTCAGGCTCGTGCGATTTTTACATCTGAACCATTGCAGATGAATAAAGTCGCCAGCAGTTTGCTTCCGTTGAGTGTTTCGAAAGTATTTAGCCACCTGACACTCACTCGCGTGTCAGGTGGCCTGCAAGCCGAGTTTCTTCAAATGGTTGCTAACAGTTTGACGGCTGACCCCTAGCTGCCTTGCAACCTCTGCCTGGCTTAAACCTTGACCCGCAAGTTCCTTAATTTGCACGCGCAACTCTTCAGCAGCAGCGGTTACAGGATGAATAGCCTTTGAAGGTAGCGGAGGGATCTCACAATGGAGCAACCGTGTGGCTTTCAGGTCGCTCTCCAGGTGCTCCAGAACCTGCTGCGGCGTCACCCCGCGTTCCGCGGCGTATGCCAGCACCAAAAGGGTGAGAGGATCCACGTCAAGTGCTTCGGCAATTTGCTGGCTGACGTCAAGGGTAACTGAGCGCGAACCTGCTTCGAGTCGGCTCAAATAGGAGGGATCGGCCGCATGGGCCAGTTCCTGCTTGGATGAGTCGCGATGAGTACGGAGGTACTGCAAAGCCGATGCGTAGGCAGAGCGAAGCGACATAATCGGATCCGTGCAAACGGAACGATATGCTGAATTTGCGTCGTCATACGCAAGTGACTATAGTCATGAGGCTTTGCACTGGGTATGCTCGTCGACAGCGGGCCCTTCTGCCATGCGGGTTTTATCAATATACGCTTAAAACGAATTTCAGCTTCGGCGTGCAGCGAATCGGGTCTCGACCCTGTGAGCGCATGCCAGCAGCCAGGCCAAACCACCAGTCCATGAAAGTCCTCATCTACTCAGACCTACACAACGAATTCGACCGTTTCATCCCGCCAGACGTACCAGTGGATGTCGTGGTGCTCGCTGGCGACATCGATATCCAGGCACGGGGTGTTTTGTGGGCAAACGAGACCTTCCAATGCCCAGTGATCTACTGCGCTGGGAATCATGAAGCCTACAAAGGCCACCTCGACCGGACGCTGGAAAAGATGAAAGCTGCAGCAGCTGCTCACGTCCATGTGCTGGAGAACGAGTCCTGGATATTCCGCGGGGTGAGGTTCCTCGTCGCAACTGCCTGGACGGACTTTACGAGCACGGGCGACGCTGTCGCGGCATCGATGACCTGCGCTAGGCAGATGAATGATTTTCGGACGATCAGAGCCGACTCGAACTATCGCAGGCTGCGGCCGGCCGACCTGGTGGCAAAGAATGAGGCCACCAAGGCGTTTCTGAGTCGGGTGTTGGCTGAGCCATTCGACGGGAAAACCTTCGTTGTCACCCATCACTGTCCAATACCGGAGGTCGCCGGAGATGAATATGAGGGGCATTTGAGCGCTGCCTTTTACAACAGGTGGCATGGCTTGGTCGAGCAAGTGGATTACTGGGCATTCGGCCACACGCATCATTCGGTGGATACGATGCTGAGAGGGTGTAGGTTGCTTTCTAATCAGCGCGGTTATCCCGGTGAAGACTGCGGATTCGAACCAAGAAAATTAATTGAAATCGGTTGAGGGATGGTTAGTAGCGTGAGTGCTTGTGAATTGTTCGATCTTCCACTGCAGGTCGCCCAGGCAACCCGGATTGATTGGGGGATACCGATTGACGCGTACTTGATGGACGTAGCGCGGGTAGGTGATCGCCTCACAGGCTTGGTCTACTGCGACCTGTCTCGCGTGAGTAGTGACGGAATGACTGTCGTAACCCCGGAGATTCGGGATGTCCGGCAAGTCAACGGGTTCAAGCTGGTGCGGAGCCTGACCCGTCGTGATCACTACGTGATTGTGTCGGAACTATCTACGGGAGATCCAGGTGACGCGTGAGATGCCGGCTTGCTTTCGGCCCTGACTCACTCATGCCCCGTTAACCTGTAGCACGCGAGCGCTCTGATAGAAATCAGCCGAGTACAGCGCACCCGGAGACGAACCAGCGGCTTTAGCCTGGTGCGTCCCCGTGCCCACTAGCTCGCCCCCAATGGCTATTAAGAACAAGTTGTAATACTTAAGGAAAGGTATGTCTGATCTCAAGAAAACGAAACTCACTGTCAAAAACTATAATCTTAAAGCCAGTGGCGACTTAGATGCGGTTTATGACCAGGTTAGATGCGAGGATGTGGAGGGCCGTACTTTTCACTTTAAGGAAGTCGCCATGGTTGACTATTTGAAAAGGCATGGTGCGCTTGTCTTGGACAGTCCTCGCACCTGGTACTATAAGAACCTTGGAAAAAAATCAATCGTCCTTATTGCTGTAGAGAAAAGCAATGGAAAAGTCGAATACGATCTTGACAACCTGCGGCAGGTTGCAAAATCCAGTATTCTGAAAGGGATCTTGATGGCGGTAGCGGCAGTTCCTGGTGGAATCATCATTGCGACAGCCACATATGGTCTTGGTCTACTGTTTATTCCGTTTGCACTTTACTATACATACCGAGGTGTGTTCAAAATTCCAGGAATGTTGCGCCGCAAAACGTTGGTAGATGATTTGGCTGCCCATGGAGTTATTGTACGGTAATTGCCAAAGCCATTATCATCGCTGGGCCACTTCGGGATCATGAGGCGCTCTTAATGATTACAGCGGTTATTTTCGATGCGTTCGGCACGCTTATCGAAATTCTGAATCGTGAGAACCCTTACAAGCGTCTTCTCCGGATTGGCGTCCAACAAGGCCGAGTGGCTTCACCTTCCGACCTGCGTACCGTCATGGCGTTGAACGGAGGCCTGCTGGAGGCTGCTCACCTTTTTGGAATCAAACTCAAGCCTACCCAACTGATCGAGCTGCAGAGTGCGCTAGATCGTGAGCTTGAGTCGATCAAATGCTTTGATGACGCTCTGCCTGCCTTTGAGCGTCTCCAAGAGCATGGGATCAAAGTAGGGGTGTGCTCAAACCTGGCCGGGCCTTATTGCTCAAAAGTCAGGAGCCTGCTTCCTGGCCTGAATGCTTATGCGCTGAGCGCTGAAACTGGTGTGCTCAAGCCAGACCCGGAAATCTACCGGATCATCTGCAGCATGCTCAACGCTCATCCTGGAAAGGCCCCAGGATCTGAAGGCTCAAAAGTGCTGATGATCGGCGACTCCAAAAGGTGCGACCAGCTGGGGCCGCGCTCTTATGGGATTCTGGGGCATCATCTGGATCGCCATGGGGCAGGGCAGTTTCGTAGCCTGATCGAATTCACAAATGCTGTTTCACAGGGGATTCTGTGAACCCGATGAATTTAAATAGGACAAGCGCTATGCTGGGACGTCTAGCACGTTATGACACCATACATAATTGACCCCGTACCCTTTCAGTTCATTCTCAGCCTCAGCCATGAGATGAAAGGCAGTGGTGAGCTCAGGCGCTGGCTCGACCTTGTAGACCAGCCGGTCTTGCGCATAACGCACGATAAACCCAGTCAGAATATCCGCAGCCTGGACGCCGACAGAGTCCTCGGAACGAGCAATAGATAGCTCCGCTTGCTGCAGGAACTGGTAGTTAGCTACGGGAGAAACTTCTCGTTCAGGCGAGGCTTCCTCGGCTGCCTTTTTGGCCGAAAATAGAATATCGTCGAATTGAGTCTGAACGTCATGTACCAATTTCACTCGTTTTATATGGCCATCATGTGCATGGTTGATTCGAGCATACATGTTGGTGAGTGAAGAGTAATTCGGGAGTATCCACACGTCCTTTCCTTTCTTACCTTGATCAGGCATGGGTAGAAAACGGCGCACTGCTTTTTCCTCGGAGGACTCTTGAGTCAACATCACCTGAAAGTCATCCATCGTTTCAACTACAGACTCCGCCATGGCTGCGTGTTGGGGCGAAGTACCGGTGCGTGCGAATTCGAGAATGCAATCGAAGGCACGGAGCAGATCATCTTTGCTTTGGCTCTGGCAAGCTTTGAAATACATGCTGAAAACTTGGTTTGGTGCTTCTTTGGTTAGTATCTGCGCGAACACCGTGCGAATGTAATCAGCTTGTTTACTACCAGGCCCGGAAAAATAAGGCGGCCATACAAGATAGAAGGCCAGGTTCGTCGCAGCAAAAAATTTCTTTTCTACTAGTTCGATAAAAAAAGGAATTTTATTGCTTGCAATCAGCTTGATTAGATCAAGTATGAACCCTGGCTTGTTTTTGTAGATTTTGGTTGACTTCAGATCATTGGCTTGTATGCGGTGTTTCAGCTTCAAAGCCGTTATGTCAGCTTCAAATTGGGTCAGGTCGGTGATGCCAAGGCATCCTAGTCCAAAGTAGGGCTGTCCCCCGTAACTCAAGGTCTCGCCCCCGAGAATCAGATCCCCCGTGTTCCCAGACTCGTCGATGAAGTAGGTAATTTCAGTCGTATCCTGGTTTGCCTGACCGTTCATGTCTTCTCCCCGGCACTGCGGCCATCTGACCAAAAGGTCAATACGTGATCGACACATTCCCCGCCCGTTGCGCGTGGAATCCTTGGATGCCGGCGGGGAGAGTAGAGGTTTGCTGGAAGACCGACTAGGCCTAGTCGATCTGACGCGCACGGCAAATTTCGTGTTCAACCTCGCCAACGTTATGGCATTCCTTGGATAGCGAGGCCGGATGGGAGGGCAGGTATGTGTGGTGATCGCAGCCTCAGCAGGTTTGGTAGGACGAATGCCAGGGCGATCCTCGCTAACCCGAACCTCCTCCTCATCGAAGTCCCTCTCGTCATGGGCCCCAGGCAAGCCCGAGGGCAAACGAACTCAGACCGTCCACTCTGGACAAGCCTGGTGGTGCCGCCTGCGGGCTCGGTCTGAACACGGATCTTAGGCAGTGGACGCCTGACTCCCTCCAATCCAACGACCGCCAACGCCAAGTTTGCCGAGCGGAGCCTGCACGTAGTGAGGCTTCAAGGAATTGTCGTACCTCTGAATGAAAGAGCGCTTTCCAGAGTGCCTGGCTCGAAATCTTCCCTGCGACGCTTGACCGCACCTCTGCGCATAATTACGATTAGCGTAATCCGATTACGACAAATACAACACACGTAGCGCCGCAGGAGGAACGATGACCACAGAGCACAGCATCGGTTACCAGTCTGGATTTGGTAACGAGTTTTCCAGTGAAGCGATTGAAGGCGCTCTGCCAGTTGGGCAAAACTCGCCGCAGCGAGTAGCCCATGGGCTGTACGCTGAGCTGTTCTCCGGAACGGCATTCACGATGCCTCGCCACGAGAGTCGTCGCACCTGGATGTACCGCATTCGTCCCTCTGCGGCGCACCCGACCTTCAAAGCAATTGGGTCACCGATTCCTCTAACCACCTTAGCTCCCGCAAATCCGAACAGGCTGCGATGGGAGGCACTGGATATACCGTCGGAACCGACAGATTTCATCGATGGTTTGCGCGCTATGGTGGCGAACTCCAGCCTTGATCGTCCGAATGGCATAACGGTTTACCACTACGTAGCCAACCGTTCGATGGAACGGGCGTTCTACAGTGCGGACGGGGAGATGCTCATCGTCCCCCAACAGGGCCGGCTCCTACTGGTTACGGAGTTGGGGCGCATTGAGCTGATGCCTCTTGAAATCGCCGTCGTCCCACGTGGCTTGAAATTCAAGGTCGAGTTACTTGACTCAACCGCGCGCGGGTACGTGGCCGAGAACCATTCGGCGCCGCTTCGCCTGCCAGACCTCGGCCCCATCGGCAGCAATGGCCTGGCAAACCCTCGGGATTTCCTAACGCCGAATGCATGGTTCGAGAAGAACCAGGGGCCAACTCGCCTGGTTCAAAAATTCCTGGGAAGCTTCTGGGAGGCCGAGCTTGACCATTCGCCGTTTGATGTCGTCGCCTGGCATGGCAACAACGTGCCCTACAAATACGACCTCCGTCACTTCAACACGATTGGCTCGATTAGTTTTGATCACCCGGATCCTTCCATCTTCACCGTCCTTACCTCTCCGACCAGCGTGCCTGGGCTGGCGAACCTGGACTTCGTGATATTCCCGCCACGCTGGCTCGTTGCAGAAAATACCTTCCGGCCACCATGGTTCCACCGCAATCTCATGAACGAGTACATGGGGTTGATTGAAGGTGAGTATGACGCCAAGGCTGATGGCTTTACCCCCGGCGGCTCCTCCCTACACAGCTGCATGAGTGCTCACGGCCCGGACGCGCAGACTTCCGAGAGGGCGATGGCTGCATCGCTTGAACCGCAGAAGATCGACGGCACCATGGCGTTCATGTTCGAAACATCCCAAGTACTTCGTGCGACCGAATTCGCGATGACAACTTCTGCCTTACAGAAAAATTACGACGCCTGTTGGGAAGGGCTTGCCGGAAAGTTCGATAACTAATTTCTTTTTGAGAGGCTTTTAAATGAATAGCTGGGTTGCTTCGGCCAATGGCCATCCTGATTTTTCTCTGGCGAACCTACCTTACGGTGTATTTAGCCTGCAGGGTGGTGAGCGCCGCTCCGGCGTGGCGATTGGTGATGAGATTTACGATCTCCAAGTCGCTCTCGATGCGGGTCTGTTCGAAGGTCTTGCGCTAACGGCAGCAAGCGCCGCTATCGGCGGAGAACTTAATAGCTTTTTCGCCTTGCCACGTGAAGTCAGGCTGGCACTGCGCGAACGACTGATTGAGCTTTTGGTTGAGGGCAGTGAGGAGACACCAGCGCAGCAAAAAATCTGCGATCGGTTATTGGTTGCCGCTGCTCAGTGCACCCTACATGTGCCGGCTCGCATTCAGGACTACACCGATTTCTACGTAGGGATCCATCACGCAGAAAACGTGGGCAAGCTCTTCCGTCCAGACAACCCGTTGATGCCGAATTATAAGTATGTACCGATTGGCTATCACGGCCGGGCGTCCACCATCGTTGCCTCGGGTAAGCCCTTCGTCCGCCCATCAGGGCAAATCAAGCTGCCAGATAGCGATGAGCCAATCCATGCACCTTCTCGCCGGCTTGATTACGAGCTCGAAGTTGGACTTTGGGTTGGCCCAGGCAATGTACTCGGGGAACCGGTCGACATTGCTAACGCCCGTGAACATATTGCAGGCTTTTGCCTGTTGAATGACTGGTCAGCACGGGACATCCAGGCGTGGGAATATCAGCCACTGGGCCCGTTTCTGTCGAAGAGCTTCGCGAGCACGATTTCGCCATGGGTAGTGACGCCAGAAGCGCTGGAGCCTTTCCGCTGCGCCCAGCCAGCGAGGCCTGAAGGCGATCCCACTCCGCTTCCTTATTTGCTGGATGCCGAAGATCAGAGCACCGGCGCATTCGACATCGCCCTTGAGGTTTACATCCTTACGCCGACGATGAGAGAGAAGGGCGTGGCTCCAGTGCGACTTAGCTTGAGCAATACCCGCAACATGTACTGGACGTTCGCTCAGATGGTTGCCCACCATACGGTAAACGGCTGCCAACTTAACCCAGGTGATCTTTTTGGTACCGGCACGCTGTCTGGCCCAGATCGCAACTCGATGGGTTCACTGCTTGAGATGAGTGAAGGCGGTAAGCACCCGGTAGAGCTCCCTACTGGCGAGATGCGGACGTTCCTCGAAGATGGTGACGAGATCATCATCAAGGCTCGCTGCAGCCGGGATGGCTTTGGCTCCATCGGTTTCGGTGAATGCCGAGCAGTAGTGCTCCCAGCCTGGGGGCGTACCTCGTGATTCTGTACTCCTACTATCGGTCGACTTCTTCATACCGTGTGCGGATCGCGCTCGAGTTAAAGGGCTTGGAATACACCGTCAGGCCTGTGAACCTGGTTAAGGATGGCGGGGAGCATCGTAGCAGCACCTATTTGGAGCTGAATCCGCAGGGCCGAGTGCCGACTTTGATTGATGGCGATGTGAAAATTATCCAGTCGCCTGCGATCATCGAGTACTTAGAGGCTGTATACCCGGCAAACCCTTTACTGACAGGGAGCCAGGCCGATCGGGCCCTGGCTCGTTCAGTTGCCAGCATCATAGGGTGTGATATCCATCCGCTGCACAACGTGTCAGCCCTGAACAAGCTGCGGGCGGCGGGGCATGATGAAGCGTTCGTCGAACAGTGGATTCAGGGCTGGATTGCTGATGGCTTCAATGCCATCGAATCCTTGATCAAAGACAAGGCCTGGGCGCTTACAGATGAGCCGGGGCTGGCGGATGTGTACCTGTTGCCTCAGGTATACGCCGCACAACGCTTTGGACTGGATCTCGCTTGCTTCCCTCGAATTGCTCGCGTCGCTGAGCTTGCCAAGTCCCACGCAGCCTTCCAGAGGGCGCACCCTGCCAGTCAAATAGATTCGCCTGCTTAACTCCGCATCATCCTAAAGCGTGGCCTCAGAACAATAATCGGACTGCCAAGATGAATAACCAGATTGACGCCTTTCGTAAGGCACTGGATAAACGACCGTTCTCGCGGTATCAGATCCGAACCCTAGTATTGCTGATTTTGCTGCTCATTTGCGATGGTTACGATGCCCAGCTTTTAGGCTTCGTTGTTCCGAGCCTGGCGCATGACTGGGCCACACCCAAGTCGGCGTTCGGTATCATCTTCACCAGCAATTTGATTGGCTTGACCATAGGGTCGCTGCTGCTGACGCCGCTCGCAGACAGGTTTGGAATCAGGAAAACCTTACTCTCCTGCGTTCTACTTTTTGCGAGCCTAACTTTACTATCGGCATGGGCTCACAATATCGAGACATTGGCAGTCATCCGGTTCCTGTGCGGCATAGGGATGGGGGGCGCAATGCCGAGTGCTATGGCACTCATGGCCGACTATGCGCCTCCTCGGTTGAAAACCTTCTGTGTGACGCTTGCTGCTTGTGGCTTCTCGTTCGGTGGGGCTGCGGGCGGTTTCATCGCGGCGAGCATGATGGAACACTATGGGTGGCAGAGCGTGTTTATCGTCGGTGGCGTTGCCCCCCTTGTGCTTTTGCCCTTGCTCTTCCTGTGGCTACCAGAATCGCTGGCCCGGCTTTTCAGCGCCAAGCATCTGAGTGCCTCTCTCAACAGGATGCTTCATACTCTAGTTCCCCAGTGGACACCTCCTGCACCTGTCCTGGAGCACGGACGGCCACAAAAAGGTACGTTCGTTGACTTGTTCCGTCATGGCTATCTAAGGCCCACCATTTTCATATGGTGCACCTGCGTTTCCACTTTGATCCTCCTCTACTTCATCATCAGCTGGTTGCCAACGTTGCTAGGGGAGGCAGGTTTCTCTTCCACCGCTGCGAGCTTGGCGACGTCCTCGTTCCTCGCCTCAGGGACGATAGGTGCGATTGCCTTTTCGTATCTCGCAGACAAGGTCGCAAGCAAGGAACGGTTACTCTGCCAGATCATGCTTGTGTGCGGTCTCGCTACTGCGGCGATTGGATACGATCATGGCTCGTCAGCTTTGACTGTAGCGGCAGTGATGGTGGCGGGCTTCTGCTTAATCGGTGGCCAGCTCACGTTGAATGCCGTGATTAGCAACTTTTATCCGGCCCACATTCGAGCCACTGGGGTGGGTTGGGCGCTGGGAGTTGGCCGCTTAGGTTCCATCTCTGGCCCGCTCGTAGGTGCCATGTTGATTGCCATGCAGTTGCCGCTGACCAGCGCGATGCTACTGGCTGCGATCCCCGCGCTGTTGGCCGCATTTTTCGTCGTGAAGATCGCTCATCCAGATAATCAACGGTCTAAAGAAGCAGATCATCTCGGGGAGTCTGACTCCCGCGCCGGAGCTCGAAAATAGCCGATCCGGAACGTCTTTAATTACTTCGAATATGGTTTACCTCGCCCTGTCGTGCCTATGGCTCGGCGGGGCTTTTTTTGAAGTTACATCAGGGCGGTTGGCTGGCAGGAAGCTTGATCCAGGTCTTGATGGTAGGCAACCAACCAGCGCATTTTATGAAAGGGTCAATGCCCTGCCAGAGAATGGGTGCAAACGAGATCAGCAGGAGTGACCGTGGTAGGCAAGAGGCTCAAACACATTCCCTTCTCGGACAAGGGGTTTTCTAGCCTGTACCGGAAGAGGCGCCCAGTTGCCGCCCCGTTTGCTCAACATCAATCTGACGCGCTATAAAGCACGTTTTAGCCCCGAGAAAAATGCATGGGAAATGCGCCAGTCGCTGCCGCCAACAAACAGACCGTAAGATCAGCGGAAGTCGGGTCTGAGATCCTGCGAGCGCTCGCCAAGCTGTCACCATCTACCACGCTTAGTGCTCTGGCCAAGTACATTGATATGCCCGCAGCGAAAACCCACAGGTATCTGCAGGCGCTCATCATAAGCGGGTTTGCAGAGCAGGATGAGCATACGAGCCACTACCGTCTAGGCCGGGAGGCTCTTTACGTTGGGTTGGCCGCATTGAACAGTGTGGACGTCTATCGCAGTGGCGGAGAGGTACTCGTCGGCCTGCGGGACGCCATCGGGGAAACCTGTTTCCTGGCAGTGTGGGGGAGCGAGGGCGCAACGGTGATCAAGGTGGAAGCTGCGCCTCGATCAGTCACCGTGGTCACGCAAATAGGTTCGGTGCTGCCAGTGTTCCGGTCATCTACCGGTTTAGTGTTCGGTGCCTATTTGCGCCAACTCGATTTTCAGTTCTGGCTCGACAAGGATGCAGGCCAAGGCACACCAGGCGGTGCTTTGAGTAGGAAGGATATCGAGGCTCAGTTCGCTGGAATTCGTGATCAGCGTATGTGTTCCATCCGCGGCAAATTCATGCCCGGGATCAATGCGCTGTCCGCGCCCGTTTTCAACGCGTTTGGCGAAATCATCGGTGTTCTGACGGCTGTCGGCTCCGTATCCAGCTTTGGTGCTGAGCTGGACAGTCTACAGGCCCAATTACTTGATCAAGCAGCGAGGAAGCTGAGTGATGACCTAGGATTTCGCGAGAAGGTGACACCCAGCTGAAGCACCTCACACTGAGAGCGCCAGTTCAAGACTGAGCCAGTTTGCATGCTTTTCGCCACCCAGGGCGCGGATGAATACCCGACTCAGCGACTGTATTTACGAATCGTCGTTCCTCCAGTCACCAAGCTTGGGACTGTCAGCGATTGGGTGATTGAGTTAACAACGCCACGCCCTCATCCTGTTGCCGCAAATGCGTGGTTAGCGGCTACAGGCTGAGAGCATGAACTCTGCCGAGGGAAGGGGCTACCTTCCCCCGATGGCGATTAAAGTGACTCTAAACCGCTGAATGGCTGAGGTCGGTCATCAATCGCAGTTGTCTTTTCATGGGTCATTCGGTTCACAATCGTCATGCTAATGGTTGTCCACCATTCGCCGGCGCTGGCATCGATCATTTGTTCCTCATCTCGTAAAATTGCCAGGTAGTCTTCGTTTCGCAAGAAGTCCTCCAGGTCATTGAGGCTTGCAAAATTCAGCAGGCTCACCCCGTCAAATTTACTCGCGTCTGGATGGTAGAACGGCTCACCTGGTTCGGTTGGGCCAAGGCTATGGAGCTGAACATAGCGCCGAATCAGTCCCCCGGTGTGCTGCATGACGACCGCGGCATGTTCGTGCAGCCACCAGTGCTGGAATTGAGCGCGGGTCGTACCAGTTTTTCTTGCATGGAGCTTCACCAGCGTGATTGGGTCGTTATCCGCGATGCTGGGCAGGACGATAAATTGTTTAGCAGGTATTGGCGCAATGTTCCTGAACATTGCATGATCCTCAGGAACGATTTTCTGGCGTATGCGCTCATTCCCGAAAACCAGACCCATGTCGTCCATGCGTTCAAAATGCAGGTAAGCAACGCCGTCCCATGCAGGACGATGATATGGGGGGACATGGCCTACGATTGTTGGCCAGAGCTTTCCTTCGTCATCAACAGGGAAACGATAAGGGGGGGCATTAAAGCTGGTGGGCCCAGGTGCGAAGCGATGTAGCTGGTCATACCTCAGCAGTCGCTCCAGTGACTTGTCATCCGACTCCTCCACATGCGCAAAACGCGGGCCATGTACTTTGCGCCAGTATTCTCCCCAATGCTCGAAGCTTAGGTTCGGATTGCCCTCCAGAGCGTTGTTCGATGGGTCAGCAGAGGGATCCTCAATCACATTTCCGTCGTTATCCAGGCCGAACCCTTGAGCTCGGCTACGTTCATTCAACGGAGTACTGTCGGAACGGGAAAGCAGCGAGAACAGAACGGTCAAAGGTGCCCTGCCGGCCAACTTGGGCTCGATGTACGGGGTACGCAGGAGGCGGTCTTGTCTGGTGTTATGCATAATGCTGTTCCCGTTTCGGTGCGTGGTGAAGATAGGTAATGGCCAACGCGGCAGTGCCAGCGATGGCTGCAAATGTGAACATGCCACGGGCCCCGAAGTGAGTGAATGCTACGGTGCCTAGTGCAGCACCAACCGCCATGCCGGCCATCGCGCCGGCCATCATTAGTCCATTCAACCGGCTGCGTGCCAGCGGATCGAGACCATTGATGATGCTCTGATGGGACACCAAGCCTGCCTGGACACCCAGGTCAAAAAATACTGCGCCTATGCCCAACAACACCAAGCTAGGTGGGAGTACAGCCATGGCGATAAACGACACGATTACCAAACCGCACCCTGCACGGATTGCAATCAGCGGCCCGCGACGATCAGCCAGGCGCCCAAACAAAGGTGCGGCCAAAGCGCCGGCGGCACCGGCTATCCCGAATGAGCCAGCCACACTAGCGCCAAGTTGGAATGGCTCTTCCGCAAGCACGAGTGCCAAGCACGACCAGAACGCTCCGAGGGTCGCCGCCAGCAGGCCCTGAACAATCATGGAGAGCTTCAGCGCCCGGTGTTCACCCCATAATGTCCATAGGCTTGTGAGCAGTTTGGTGTACGGGGTACGCATGGGTGGTGGAGTCGGGGCAAGCGTCACTGCGGTGATAAGGATGACAACCAACATCAATCCTGCAGCAAGAAATTGCATTTCGCGCCAGCCGAGGCTATCAGCCACGAAGCCGCCAAGCGTCCGAGAAAGCAAAATGCCGGTCAACAATCCTGTTGTGACCATCCCGACGGCATGACCGCGTGATTTCTCAGGCGCGAGGTGAGCCGCGACGGGAATAAAGTCTTGGCCGACGCTCCCCAGCAGACCTACCACCATGCAAGAGAGGAGCAGATAATTCAGATTTTGCGCCATGCCTGTTGCGACGAGCGCCAATACCAAAATCATCGATTTAATGATTATCAGCTTGCGCCTCGAAATCACGTCTCCAAGCGGAGCCAGGAGCAGCATACCCAGGGCATAACTGATCTGTGTAAGGGTAGGTACCCAGCCTATCTGTTCTATGGTCGCACCCAGATCGGACTTCACCAATTGGAGGCTCGGCTGGAGATAATAGACGTTCGCTACACCAAGACCTGAACACACCGCGAGCAGAAAAAGCGCGATGTTCAGGGGTAGCTTTGAGGGCGTTGCAGCGTTCATGTTCCTTCCATCAGTAGCTCTAAGTAACGCGCCGAGAGAGGGCGCGTTTCGTGATGTATATACTATTGACGAATTTGCTTTCGATATACCATGCTAGGATCGCAATAGAGTTGACCCTTGGTCGTCAATTGGATTTCAGACAATGAACACATCAGATCCATTCCGAGGTATCTCCATCTTCCTAGAGGTTGTGGATGCAGGGAGCTTCACGGACGCCGCCGAGCGTCTGGACATGAGCAAATCGGGGGTAGCGAAAAGCATCTCAAAGCTGGAGAGCACGCTTGGCACTCGTCTTTTTCACAGAACGACGCGCAGTCTGACATTGACGGATGAGGGCGCTCGATTCAGCGAAGGGTGTCGACGATCATTGAATGAGCTCAAGCAAGCGCAAACTCTATTGTTAGCTCAGCAACAGGAATTGAGTGGACGTTTGCGTGTCACGCTCCCAATGGTGCTGGGAAAGCGTTGGGTGCTTCCCGAGCTTCTTGATATCGCCAAACAGCACCCTGCGCTTGAGCTGGACATCAACCTCACGGATCGATTGGTCGACCTGGTGGAAGAGGGGGTTGATCTTGCAATTCGTATTGGCCCGCTGCACGACAGCGCCACTCTGATTGCGAAGCCTTTGGGTGTACAGCGAGCGGTGTTGTGCGCTGCTCCGGAGTACATTGCAGCGAATGGAGTTCCTGCCTCGCTTGACGATCTCCACTCTCACGCATGCATTACCTTTGGCAGTGGCGGCCAATCAAGGTCGTGGTATTTCCTGGATGAGAACGGACACAGTCACTCCATGGCAATCCGCGGCCGTGTAGGGTTAAACGATAGCGGCGCCATCTTGGTTGCTGCACTCGCGGGCTTCGGTATCGCGTTGATCGCTGATTGGCTTGTCAACGAGTACATCGCTGACGGGAGGCTCTCTGTGGTGTTGCCGGAGGTCAGGACGGTGGGCTTTCCAATTCACGCTGTCTGGCAGCGCAATCAACTGCTGTCGCCAAAGGTTCGGCATGTAGTCGACCTCCTGGCTGCACGGTTTGTACCCGAACAACCTTGGGAGGTTAGGGACTAACCCAGATCGGAGCCATTCCCCATGTCGTGGGGAACCCATATGTTCGACTGAGGAGGGAAGGACTTCACTATTCCCGGTCGAATGAATGAGCCAGCCGAGCAGAATCAGGGCCGCATCGGTTTGTGCCAAGCCAAACCGCAGCCGATCGCATGGCAGAGCCCTCATGCGTCCAGGCGCTTGCGCCATCTAGGCCGCATGGTCTCCGGCTCGAAGCTGTGGGCTAGGATATAGAGGTGCAGCTCGGATCATTGACGACTGGCAGTCAACACTCTTGCGATAGAGACCCTATATATCTCACCAAATTAGCTCTTTAGTATGGATTCAGGACACTAAGCCGGGCCCACTTCCTCGTCATAGTACGTGGCACCGAGGGCCCCTAAGAACAGGTGTGTTCTCAATTATTCTAAGGAGAAAATCCGTGGCAAAAGCCTTTGCTTCTTCAAATGACACTGCTGAAAAAATCGAAACTCTTGAAGTCCTTGCTGAGGGTGTGTATGCCTATACCGCCGAAGGGGATCCGAATGTCGGTGCTTTCGAAGGTGAGGACTTTGTTGTCTGCTTTGATGCGCGCGCCACTCCTGCCTCCGCTAACATCTGGTTGGACGAACTGCGTAAGCACACCGACAAACCGGTCAAATACTTGATTCTGAGCCATTACCATGCTGTCCGCGTATTGGGCGCTAGCGCTTTTAATGCAGAGCATATCCTGGCGAGCACCAATACTGCGAAGCTGATTGAAGAGCGTGGCCAGCAAGATTGGGACAGTGAGTTTGGCCGCATGCCGCGACTGTTCAAGCAGCCCGAAGGAATTCCTGGGCTTACTCGCCCAACTAAAATCACCGACGATTACACAATTGATCTCGGTGGCGATCGCGGCAAACTTGAAGTCAAATTTGTTGGTCGTGGACACACCGCTGGTGATTTGGTTGTGTGGCACGAGAAGAGCAAAACTCTCTTCGCAGGGGACTTGGTTGAAGCAGAGGCCGCTCTGTATACCGGTGATGCTTTCCACTACGACTGGTCAGGAAAAACGTTGGATGCGGTGAAAGCGTACCGGGCTGAATTCTTGCTGGGTGGGCGTGGGCCAGTGGCCAAAACTGTCGCGAACACCGACGCAGCGATTGAGCAAACACGTCACTTCATTCAAAGCATGATTGAAGAAGTAGAGAAAGTGCATAAGCGCGGAGGCTCTTTGAAAGAGGCTTTCGAAGCCACTCATAATAAGCTCAATGCTGAATATGGTCACTGGCCTATCTTCGAGCACTGCCTGCCATTCGACGTCAAAAGGGTTTGGGACGAATGCTCGAAAATTGACTGGCCAGTTATTTGGACAGACAAGTTGGATAAAGAAATCTGGGCAGAGCTGCAGGGCGACTAATTAACTGCTCTCCAGCGCATGTGCCGGCTCGCTTTGCTTATCTGAATCAATAAGTTTTTTGGGCGTCGTGCTAGCAATGAGGGCAGCTCTGTTGCTCTCATTGGTGACTCCTGGAAACTATTGGCTGTGTAATCTTGATGTTTGAGGTGTCTCCAGAGGTTTCGGAGGTTGCTCTCCAATATGCTGGGTAAAGCAGCAGGCATTTTACTGAGATCAACTAGTTGTTGGCTTGAGTAGTGAATGATCTATTAGAAAACGTGCAATGTGTGATTAGAAGTTTCGGAAAAATAGTGACTCGACTGTTTTCTTGAAAAGCTCTAGGCAGTGCATTCGCGACCCGTAGTATTAAACGCCTTCTCAGGGTGTGTATAGGGATATCGATCTATGATCGACAGGATGAGGACGCTTCGCTCCACTCATTGATCCAACGCGCGTTCTGCGGCGGATTTGGAGCGGTAGAGGCGTTGGGCGGGCCTATTGGAGAGGCCTGGGGTGATGAGACGTGCCTGGAGGTGCGTTGAAGGTGCTCAGATCCGAGCGGTTCTGGCATTCGGTGTGGGTGCAGCTTTTCCAAAATGCTGGTCTTCACCGTCCGGCGGCCGTGCACCCTGTATTTCAGCTTCCCTACCCTGAGGGGCAGGCCAACACCCGACCGTCGTAGAAGTGACGACAAATTCTTACGTGGCCTCACAAAAATAATCGGAATGCCATGATGAATAACCAAATTGACGCCTTTCGTGCTGCACTGGATCAACGGCCGCTATCGCGGCATCAGATCCAAACACTTGTACTCCTGGTTCTGTTACTTATCTGTGATGGATACGATGCTCAGTTATTGGGTTTTGTTGTCCCAACTCTTGCCCAAGAGTGGGAAACGCCGAAAGCTGCCTTCGGTATTGTATTCACATGTAACTTGCTTGGACTGACCGTTGGCTCACTTTTGTTGACCCCTTTAGCTGATCGCTTCGGTATCAGAAAAACGCTCCTGACCTGCGTATTACTGTTCTCTGGGCTGACTCTTTTGTCCGCCTGGGCAGACGATATCTATACCCTCGCAGCCATACGCTTTCTTTGCGGGATCGGGATGGGTGGCGCTATGCCAAGCGCTATGGCTTTGATGGCTGATTATTCACCTCCAAGGATGAAGACGTTTTTCGTAACTATGGCTGCTGCAGGTTTTGCATTTGGTGGAGCAGTTGGCGGGTTTATCGCGGCCGGCATCATGCAAACTTACGGCTGGCATAGCATTTTCATCGTCGGCGGTGTAGCGCCTCTACTGTTGATGCCTTTCCTCTATCTCTGGCTACCAGAGTCCCTCTCTAGACTGTTCCGTGCAAAACATCTGTGCGATGCACTAGGAGCTATGCTCGACAAATTCTTGCCGCAGTGGACTCCGCCAGCCCCCGTATCGGATGGGAAACCTCAGAAGGTCACAATCGTTGATCTATTCCGCTATGGCTATCTGAAGCCTACGATTTTCATCTGGGGCTCATGCATTGCCAGCTTCACCGTTTTATATTTCACAGTAAGTTGGCTGCCTACACTTTTGCGAGATACTGGTTTCTCGTCCGGCGCTGCAAGCCTTACCACTTCTGCTTTCCTGGCATCAGGTACGCTTGGAGCTGTCTCGCTTTCATACTTGGCAGACAAGGTAAAGAGCAAGGTTTGGTTGGTAGGTAAGGTTATGGTGATCTGCGGCATCGCTACAGCTGTGGTCGGTCTCGAGCATGGGAACCCCACGCTTACCGTCCTTGCCGTTATGGTGGCTGGCTTCTGCCTCATTGGAGGATCGCTCACCTTAAACGGGGTCATCAGCAACTTTTACCCACCCCATGTCCGCGCAACTGGTGTGGGCTGGGCGCTGGGTGTAGGGCGGCTAGGCGCTATCGCGGGCCCCCTCGTTGGAGCGATGCTGATAGCCATGCACATTCCCTTCGTAGGTGTAATGCTGCTTGCGGCTATACCTGCGGTGCTTTCCGGGATCTTTGCCATGAATATCGCCAGCCCTAAATCAGTGTCATCTGAGAACACAGCGCCTGTTTCCGATACTGTAGAACCGCCTAAAGTTCAAAATAGCCAGCCAAAGTATCCTTAAGGCGAGGTTACTCGACCCTGCACAAGATCGTCCTGCAGCTCCTACGGTGCTGCAGGCATTCTTAGATCTTGGGTCGAAAAATAAATGAATGCGTAGAGCATGGCCGTTACTTAACTAACGTCCAAATCGCTGGGCGCGCCATTAGATTTATAAAATGGGTCTGCTCAGACTCATCGAAATCGAAGTTATTTAGAGTTGCTTGGCGCCGGTAGAGCCGGCGAGCACGGCTGTTCTGAATAAACATATTTAGGATTTTATAGTTCACCCAAGCGTGCTGCTTTGTCTTCCTTACTACAAAAACAATAGATGGGTAAAAAGATGGCATTAAATAAAGCAACCTGTTTCGCACTGCTTTCTGTCTGCTTTTCCGAAGTTCAGGCTGACGAAAAATCTTCTCCTGATTTTTTTGGGGATAGTAAGCTGTCAATTACATCCCGAAACTTCTACTTCAATCGGGATTTCCGACACGGGATGAGCAATGGTGGTGGCACCAATGCCTTCAAAGGGGCAGGGGAGCGCAACGGTTATGCCGAAGAATGGGCGCAGGGATTTATGGCCAATTTCTCCTCAGGGTTCACACCTGGAGCCGTCGGCTTAGGTTTTGATGCTTACAGCTTCTTGGGCTTGAAGTTAGACAGTGGAGGTGGTAGAGCAGGAGTCCGGCTGACACAGTTAGACAGTGATGGTGAACCCCGCGACCACTTCAGTAAATCAGGGGCGGCGTTAAAACTGCGTTATGGTGGTGGCCTGTTCCAATACGGAAACCTCTTTCCAAGCGTTCCGGTATTGTCGGTGAATACAGTCAGGCTCTTCCCTAGTTCGGCTACAGGAACAATGCTCGGATGGGATGTAGAAAAATTGCATCTTGACGCAGCTCATTTTACTGGTCAGGGTGGTGTCGACTCGTCGAATAACGATGATGATTTTACGACGGACTATGGTTTGCCAATCGCAATCAAGTCCGTTAGCTACGTAGGCGCAAAGTATAGCTTTGGAAGCTCATTGAAAGCGTCTGTGTACGCTTCCGAAGCGGAAGATACTTGGAGGCAGTACTACCTCAATGGCAACTACACCCATACTATCGATCCTGCCCAGTCCGTTATCTTTGATGCCAACGTATACCGTACGGTTGATGCTGGTCGCAAACTAGCGAGCGTAATTGACAACACTACCTACTCGTTATCCCTTGCCTACCGGTTCAATGCCCATACGGTTACGCTCGCATATCAAAAGGTTCAGAGCGATGAGCCTATGGACTGGCTGGGATTTGGTACATCTCCAGGTGTCGTTTCGCTGGCCAATGCGATCCAGTATTCGACATTTACCGAGGCTAATGAGCGTTCTTTTCAGATTCGTTATGACATCGATATGGCGCCGTTTGGAATACCAGGTCTTTCGTTCATGACACGGTATGCAAGAGGGGATAACGTCAGCAACCGGGACAGCGACAATACATTTTATACGCGCCGATATGTCTATCCCGAAGGTGACGACGTGCGCCATTGGGAGCGAGATATTGAAGCAAGGTACGTCGTACAATCTGGCCCAGCCAAGGCTCTGTCCGTTCGCGTGAGGCAGGCTACCCACCGAGGATCGGCCGGGTATCGATATGCTGATAACAACGAAGTTCGTGTAATCGTTGACTACCCAATATCGATCTTCTAATGATCAGGGCAGCGGCCGTGTTAGGCGTGCTGCTAGAGAAATCATGCGTCCCTGGAGTTAGAGCGAACGGACGGTCTCGTCGTGCCCGGGCCCTCTAGCCAAATCAAAGGCTCTCCCAATAAGGCGGAGAGCCGATTTTCTCGATGAGAAAGTTTGATACCTCACGCACTTTCCTTGAACGAAGCCTATTCTCTGGAGAAAGGATTTGTACCTGCATCTGTTCGGCAGAAGCAGAAACATCCCAGTCGGTGAGTAGCTTAAGAAGGCGACCCTCTCGAAAGCTCAACGGATCGAAAAGCCAGCTTGGGAATAGGACGAGGCCCTGACCTGCCATGGCAGCCGCAACCAAAACCTCGGCGTTATTGCTTCTGAGTGGCCCGCTCACCTCCAACATTTTGAAAGTCTCCTCGGGAGGGCGTTTGCAGTACCAGCGTTGTGCGCCCTGGTCACCCTTGTAGAGCAGGCATGCGTGATCACTTAGATCACCGGGAGAAAGGGGCTTGCCGTGTGTTTCGAGGTAGGCGGGACTGGCGGCAAGTACGTAGCGTTGACCACTGACAGTGCGCCCGATCAAACCTGAATCGATGACATGGCCCACCCGGATGGTGATGTCAGCTCCCTCCTGGACAGGGTCAATGAGAGCGTCCGTGAGAGTGAGCTCCACCTCCAGTTCAGGGTATTCCTTCTGCAGGCACACTATAAGCGGGGCTACGTGACGCCGACCCAGTGCGACGGGCGCATTAATCCTGATGAGCCCCTTCAATCCGACGTCTGCCTGCGCCAGGTCTTCCGCTGCAGCATCGAGTAGCCCAACGGCTTCCTTCACCTGCAGGTAAAAACGCTCTCCATCCTCAGTGAGTTTCACCGCCCTGGTGCTCCGGTAGAACAACTGGCGCCCCAGCTCTTCTTCTAAGGCCGCGATGAATCGAGAAACTGACGATGCCGGCACTTCAAAATGCCTGGCTGTAGCGAGGAAGCTCCCAGTCGTTGCAACCATGAGAAAGTAGCGTAGGGCTTTAATTTGCATGGGGTGCCTGCACAGGTTTTGAATGCAAAAATGCGATAAAAGCAATTATGTCATTATCATTATGGCCTATATAGCATCGATTTATGGGGTGCTGGCCTCTGAGTCCCTGCCTAGAGCGGCAAGGTGCATTACCGACTTAGCGGAAGAGTAAATCTGCGTATGCGAGTCTGCCCTGGTGTCCCAGAGCGACTGCCTAAGGCTTTTTCAGTTATGAAAACTCTCGCAGGCCGATCATGCAGGTATTGCAATGAGATGGGGCTCTATACGCAGATGCCTAGGTCTGTGCCCTTCACTGGGCGACGTTTCGAAGGCTGATCCACCTGCGACAAGCGCGGATTGATCATCACTGACCATCTCGCATACCAGCACGCGAACGCTTAATCATGCATCGGGGTGGATGTACCGGATGGTGATACGTACATTCGCCCAATCCTTCCTCATCTCATTCAGCACTTCGTGGCGCGCGTTGTTGAGATGCCACCGGACATCGCTCCTGGGTTGGTGGGCGATTATCTTTTTGAGATTCAACTCGCCTGCCTCAATTGCTTTTGCAAAGACTGGGATCTCAAGATTGTTGGCCAATATCTGAGTTTGAAGCTCTCCCAGAGCTGTGGCACCAAGGCGCCGAATGCTTTCGTTGGTGGTCGCATACTCTGGATCATATTTCAGTAGTTCCGCCTCGCGAGCATACGAAACGAGAAACCACATCCTTTGATCGTAAGCCTTCAACAATTCACGAAGCATTTTACGGTTTTCAGTCGCGAGCCTCACTATGCAACCTCCTCAGGCAACCACTAGATCGAGGCAAAAGAGTTTACTGGCGTGAGGGCGATCACGACCACGTGATTGTTTTCTGGTGATCACCCTTCAAGCTTTCTGATAAGCCCACCAAATTGTTGCGCAGGCTCAACATAGCGTAGCGCGGACTTCATATCGCTCCAGCCAACGTACTCCATAAGCGTTTTGATGTCCCAGCCTGAGCTCGCGGCCCAAGTGGCAAATCCACGTCGGATTGAATGAGCACTGTAGATTTCCGACGGTAAGCCGCACCTTCCCAGTGTGTCACGAAGCAGGGGAATAAGACTATGGGCCGCAATCGGGCGATCACTGATGTTGCCCCAGCGATCAATCGCTCTGAAGACACCGCCGCGGTTTAAGCCGGCTGCTTCAATCCAGGTCAGATATGCTTCGACCGGGCACAGTCTGCTCAACGATGGTGTCTTGTACTCACGCCCGATGTTCTGCCGGTCTCCTTTAGTCGATCCCAGGTAAAACCGGATCCCGACGTAGCGCTCGGCATGGGTATTCTCGATCGTGAGTCTGGCTAGCTCATCTCCGCGAAAGCCCCTCCAAAAACCAATAGTCAGCAGGGCGATGTCCCGCGTCCCCTTCAGAAGTGCGGCCATGTTGCCGACGGCTCTTGCCTGAGCAACTTCATTCTCCAGGTGCGCTACCGCTTTTTCGAGGTGCAGTAGCGCCAGAGGAGCTGCTTGCTTCTGTTGCACGGGGTGTACCGCCCGAATGCCCTTCAGCAACTGCCTGACCTTAGGGGCTTTGGTGGGGTCGGGGAAGCCGTTGCTTTGGTGCCAGTTGGCAAGCGCGGCTAAGCGTTGCTTAAGAGTGCTGAGCGCTAGCTGGTCTGCGTACTCAGCGATGTACCGTACCACCGACTCAGTGGTGGTGGGGAGATAGCCGCCCCACGCCACCTCGAAGTGGCTTAGGGCAGCGGCATAGCTCTTCGATGTGTTCTCTCGCACGCTCGCTTCTAGATAGCGATCGGCTTTGCTGGGCACCTCGACCACACACATTCCCCACTCGAGCCCTTGGTGGCCCGTCTCTGCCGTTTGTTACCTTGACAAGCCATTTTACGCCCGACCGTTCGCCTGGCAAGCCATAACCCTCGATTATCTCTTGCCAGTTGTCGGCAAATTCTCAGCAAGGTTTAACATTTTCGTATTATGTAATCGCATGACATGTGACATGACACGAAATAGTCTGGAGGGCGTATGGCGCGAGGCGGCGTTAACCTAGCGGTGGTGCAAAAGGCGCGAAACAGCCTGCTAATGCGCGGTGTGTATCCCAGCATTGATGCAGTCCGGGTGGAGATAGGAAATACCGGGTCAAAGACCACGATCGCGCGGTATCTAAAGCAGCTGGAATCACCAGGATCAGAAGCGAACCCTCGTGAACGCATGAGCGGCGCGCTACGCGGGGTTGTCGAAAGCTTGTTGGATCAAGTCCAGGAGGAGGGCAGTCAGGCCTTTCTTGAAGCACGAGCAGAGTTCGAGCACGAGCGTAAGCTCTTGGTCTCCCGAGCCGAGGCACTTGAGAGCGAGCTCGATGAACTCAAGCTCCGTTTCAACGCGCAAGGGCATATCTTGGCTACTCAGACTGAAGAGCTCAAGACCGCCCAGTCCACACTGCAGACTGAGATCACGCGCAACGCCAGGCTCACCCAGAGCAACAGTGATCTCGAAGTCCGGATTCAAGAGAAGGATGGGCAGATCCAGTCTCTGGAGCAAAAGCATACGCATGCCCGGGAGGCCCTCGAACACTACCGTTCTTCGATCAAGGAACAGCGAGACCAAGATCTGAACCGCCACGAGTCCCAGGTCTATCAAATGCAGCAGGAGCTGACCGTCATTCAGCAGGCGCTCATGGTCAAGCAGGAGGAGATCACGCGATTGATCCGGGATAACGAGCGCTTCATTGCCGAAAATCGCCAGCATGCCAGGGACGCCTCGCAATATCGTGAGGCTGTCGAAACCCTGCGGGGTGAGTTGAGCATTGCCAATGCTGCTACTGCGCGTGCGGAAGGTGCGAAGGAACTGCTCGCTCAACAGTTGGAAGCAAAGGCTAAAGAGGCTGGTGAGTCTCAGTCGAAAATCGCAGCCGCGAAGCTAAGGGAGGTGGATCTGGCACACAAACTCACCACCGCAGAGGCTGAGCTGATGGCTTTGCGCGTATCGAGTGAGGCGGATGGCTCGCAGGCGTAATCCAGAGAACCTTGAACCCATTAGCACATCGCGGAGTACATTTGTACTTCTTTCAGAATTCGCAGCTCGCGATCCGAGCCAGGTAGTCCCCATGCGAACCAACGCCTGCCATACCCTCTAACGTCAGGCTTACCAGTATCTGTATAGCCGAAGCCAGCTCGCTCAAAGTAAGCGTCTGACGAACACGCATTCAAAAATCCACGATCATGGCAAGCGTTTGATTAAAGCGCTGTGGTTTGCAATCCGCGCTGAGAAAACTCAATAGCTGGTGGCTTTGGAGCACCTGAGACCTCGCAGCGATTCAGTAGGTCAACTCCCTGCGCGGAAACGCTCGTTTGGCTACTGCACTAGCGCTGAAGAGGTTGCCAGATTTGCCCGGGCCCACTCCTCAGCGGTCGTGACCTGAATCGATTGCTGCGCGTTGAAGGTGCCTGCTTTAGGCCAGGCCACACCTCTGCCCTGAGCGAAAACAGCGCGGTACTTCTTGATGTGATGCGTTGGGTCTTTATCCAATTCTTGGAGCAAGTACGGAACAGTCCATACGTTACGTTTGAACGGGCGGCCCAGTGCACGTTCGAGGAGGCTCGCAACCTCTCCGTATGTCACAGTGTCTCCCGAGAGGTACACAATCTGATTGCGGAAGCGAGGTTCAAAGAAAACGATTTCCGCTGTCAACGCACCGATGTCGTCTGGAGTCGTAAGCGTCACGCTGGTCTCAAGACTGCCTAGTGCGTTCACGGTATCGTTTTCCAAGTCCACAACCTCGAATACAGGCTCGAACAGAAAGCTGGTGAACATACCCGTCGAGATGATTACCCATTCAGTTTTATCCTGGGCACGAAGCAATTCGCGAACATCAAGCTGAGCATCGAACAGATCCTGAGGACTGCCCCGACCGATTACCTCGAAGTCGACACCAAACTGCCACGGGAAGTAGCGCTTCACACCGGACTTCAGAGCAGCGGTAGCCAGTTTCATAGGGGTTTCCCGGCCTGCAACCATGCCTGCACAGCCTATTACGGTATCGAAACGTGCGAATACTTCAGCCAGCTGATCGATTGAGTCATTCACGAGGTCTGCGGCCACCATCTGGATGCCGAGGCCCCGAAGCTCATCGATTTCGACCTTTTTCTCGGGCACCTCAGTGTTGATGGTCGAATCCCTGAGCAGCACGCTGATTGTGGAACCGGGCGCGCGCTTTGCTACTCGCGCAAGATTACGCAAAACCGGTAGCCCAAGCTCACCGGCGCCTAGAACGAGAATAGATTGGGGGGGAAACTGGGTCACTTCGGTCATGATTTCTCCTGAGATCTGTTGCCTGTAAGATGAACAAATGCTTGCATGATTTGCCAACGCTCGTAAGAAGGCACACCTGTGATACCAGAGAATGAAATGACCAATCAGGCTGTTCTCAGCCAGGCAGAGACAATCTGCCGGACGCTTAGAGAAGATGATGATGGCGTCAGGCGGGAGGTGCTTGCTCACGCAGGGAGCCGCTGGTCGTTAGGAATCCTGCATGCCTTGGGGGTGTACGGGAGGATGCGCCATGCCGAAATAAAAAGGCAGATGACTGGTGTGACTCAGCGGATGCTGACGAAAACGCTCCGCTCTATGGAGCGGGATGGCCTGGTAGCTCGGCGAGAATATGGTGAAATTCCCCCACGCGTTGAGTACGAGCTGACGCCGCTGGGGATGGAGCTGTTGATCCGCATGTCTCCTATCTGGACTTGGGTTGTCGAAAACGTTGAGGATTTCCGCAAGGCCCGACGCATTTTCGACAGCCAGGACGGCAAGCAACCCGCATGGCAAACACCCACATCGACACCATTAGATTTAGAAGCGTCTGACTAATGGCTATTAAGAGCCCGGCGACCATCGATGCGGTAGTAGTTGGCCAATCGTGCTGTCCTTTTGTGTCGGCAACCGGGTCAGTACATCCTTGAGGTAGGCGAACGGATCATGCCCGTTCATGCGTGCCGACTGAATCAAGCTAATTATTGCCGCAGCCCGTTTGCCGCTCCGCAGCGATCCGGCGAACAGCCAATTGGAATGCCCAAGTGCCTGCGGCCTGATCGTGTTTTCCACCGGGTTGTTGTTGATGGGCACTGCACCATCATCTAGGTAGCGCGTCAGCGCTACCCAGCGTTTCAGGCCCACTTCCCACGCACATGTTGCTCAACGGTAAACACGCCCGGCGTGTAATCCAGTTTCTCGCTGACGTCTTCGCCGATACGCTGAAGTTGGCAGCCGCAGGCGCACTGAGTGCTTTGCGGTTCCTGACGAATTAGGGTACGTGGGAACTGCGCAGGCAACGGAACACGCTTGGGCTGCTGACTGGGTTTGTCGGGTGCAAGGGCGGGACGATGTGCTTTCAACTCGGCGTCGATGGCTTCGAGCTCGGTGCTGAGCAGATCATCCAGCAAGCTGCCTTGCGCCGGGCTTATTTGCTCGCTGCGCTTGGCAAACTTGTGCCGTTTACTCGAATGCTCGGAAGCCCTCGTCGCAGTACCACTCACTTCTGAGAAGCGCTTGGTACATGGCGGTGTCCCAAGCATTCACATGGACAGCCTTTTTTCCGGCCGCAATTACCCGAAGGTGATCTTGTACTCCGGCTAGGGCGGAGTCCGACCAGACCAGGTCGAGCGTGTCCTTAAGATTCGCGAGTTCGTTACTGGCCTCGATTGAGAACCTTGAAGCCAGTTTGTAGTCCCTGAAATGCGCTAGCACCCTGGTCTTATCGACCTGATCCCAATCCTCTGGGGGGCTCACGAAAAACTCGAGAACGGGCGGGGTTCCAGTAATCACCCGCGCGTGTAGCCACTGGTCACTAACCATCCGCTGATGCTCAAAATACGGATGGAGGGTTTGTTGGTCTTGCGTAGTCGCAGTGGCTGCATTTTTGCCAGTATTGCAGTCCTTGCAGGCGGGTACGAGGTTCCACGGCAAGACGGACAGTATCGGGAATTTGGCTTTCGGCAGGTAGTGGTCGAGAGTGCTCGCCTGGCCGAACCCACAGAATGGGCACTTTTTACGCGGAGCCTTACCGAGTATGTCGGTGTACACCCTCCTAGCGGGTTTCGAGTCACCCACCATGTGAGAGGAGTAGGTAGCTTTCAGCTCCTTCTTGGTTACTTGGCCGACCACGATGTCGTCGTTATCGCAATCGATAGCAGGGATCGCGAAGAGGTGATTGATAAGGCCTTTCTGCTGGTAGTCTACTGCAGCGGCAACCACCTCTGCTGTAATGGCTTGCAAGCGAGCTCTCAGATCCTCGTCAGCAATGCTGTTTACACAGAGGTCGTAGACCAGCTGCGGATCCTGAGCGGGAACGCTGATTGCTCTCATAGGTCAGACTCCCACTGCTTGTCACGTGCGATGGTCATGGATCTCAAGAGTGCCTGGCCTTCGGTGCCAATCTGACCTGCGTAATCCCCCCTGATTTGCTCGTAGGGAGCACCTGTTCGGACGTCGGCGGCTAGGAGCTCGTGGAAGCCTGATTTGCTCACCTCCAGACCGAAGACGTGTCGAGTCAGGACGCCAACGTTCTCTGCAAACGTCTCGGCATCCGGGCGGTCGATAGTCGCTGTCTCGCCACTCCTGTTGATGATGGATACGCAAGACTTGGGTACTTCCTGCAGAACTACAGGTGAGTGGGTGGCGATGATCGCTACAGCGTTTCGCGCCGTGAGCAAATCGGACAATGCCCGGGTGAAAGCAGACAGCAGAGGAGGGTGCAGGTGGCTTTCTGGTTCATCAATCAACACCAGCGTTTTCTCGTCTACGGTTTCGACGAGCTGGGTAATGGTCAGCAGAACAATAGCGTGGCCAGAGCTCATCCCTTCGAGCATGGTAGTGCTGCGTCGGACGAACTCGGCCTTGGTTTCTGATCCATCGGCGTCAAAAACCGCAATCAGCTGGATGAGGTTCATTTCCTCGAAATTGAAATCAGATTCGAGCTTGTGAATAGCTTTGATCCACCGTGCTCTCTTTGCGCTAAGGCTAAGGCAGACTTTGAGACTATCGGCCAAATCAATGCAGAGGTGGGGCTTGGTTTTCAACCCCCAAACATCCTCTCCCTCGGCGGCTAGCACCTTGTGCTTAAGGCCTACATATCGATATCTCATCCCCTGACTGGGGTCATCCTGGTTCGGCGGGGGATCAAATGGATCGAACGCGCTGAACGAAACCGACACCACACCTGCAAAGTCATCATTGGTCAGCGGTCGCCTGAAGCTCCACATGTTCTTGTTGAAAAAGCAGCCTTTGGCGTACACCTCTTCACTTGGCGTGACCAAGGAGTCAACCATGCCATTCAACAGGGTTGTTTTACCCACCCCGTTTCGGCCAATCAAGATGTGAACATTACTGGAGGGTTTGACATCTGGATCGACACTGAACTCGAGAGTCAGCGGTGCGATTCCGTCTGATCTTGCCTTTTCGTAAAAGAAGTCGTAAGGGGTCAGTGGGGCGTCCCCGGTGAGGATCCGCTTGAATTGGTGGTCAATCGTTGTTGGGTTCACTGCCCGAAGCAGGGAAGTGCTAAACGCTAACTCTGAAGAGGAAGCCTCCCGACGCTCCTTGGAGAAAGCCACATCCCCTAACGCGTGGAGGATTGCATGAGCCTCCTCCAGCGAAAACAGCTCAAGTAGTTTCCGATAGTATTCGACGTCCTGCCCCAGGCTGAAAAATTTGGGTTCTAACGACGTGAATTCATCAGGCATCCCGTGTTCAGTCCAGCCTTCAGATTGCCCTTGGTAAGCGATCTTCAAGTCACCAACTCTATGTTCGACCCCAGACCCATCAACGATGACAAGGACAAATTTGGTTTTGTAGCCGTAGTCGTCCCAGTTATCTACATACAAAACCCCAGAGTTTCTTGCATCCTGCTGGAGCTTACCTCGGTGTTGAACCTTGATGAATTTCATGCTCATGACGTCCTTGCTCTGAGGGCACACGCGGTGTGTTTTTGGTGATGGCCATTTGGCTCCATGTTAACGGATCGATATGCTCTGAGGAACCTGATGGGAGTTAGTGGACTGGAGGAAGCAAAAACGCCGCCTATAAGTTAACCTCCGAAGTTGAGCGGGCAACCGGGGGCAGCACGAAGCCTGAAATTGCGTTTGATGCCGACTTGGCCAAGCAGGCCAACGTATAGGCTAGTTATGCCCTGTTCGAGGTCGCCGCGAGGAAGTAGTGGGAAGCTGAGTTGATGCAGAAGCTTTCCAATGTCGATGCCGGTCTCGAAAAATGGGCGACGGGATGTAGGAGAGTAGTGCTATCGCTATTCCTCTCCCTGCGACTCCAGTGTAAGGAGTCGAGCTGTGGTGACCGCGGCTTGGAGATCAAGATGGCTTGAGGCGAACGACTTCATGAGGAGCGGGCGGGGAAGGGCCCAATCCCATTTCTCTCGGATCATGTTTTCGACATTTTCCAAGATCGGCTCTACGTTCGAGATATCCATTTGACCGACCACGTGCAACGCTCGCAATGTGTCCTCCGCGCCGAATGCAACTTCCAGGAGTAGCCCGGTGTTTTCACACTGAATGCCCACATGCCTGAGCAACAAGGCCAGCGCATCGTTGGTGTAATCCCCTCGCCAGGTTGCCACATGGCTTACGCTGGCAGAGCCAATTATCGCCGCGTCACCCAACCTGAGAGCGCGGAAGTTACTCCGAGCCTCGTCTAGTAGAGCTTGAGCGTGTTTGTCCAGGAAGGGACAGGATGTGGTTTCCATCAACACGTTTCGCATTTCAAGCCTGACACGATCATCCACCTGGGCACCAAGTCCATCAAACTGAGGAGGCTCGCCGCCCCGCGCCGGTGTGACCACGATCACCTTTGCTTCGAGGTCGACATCCTGAACCTGCCAACGCCTTCCGCCGAAGATGATGCGCTGTCCCTTGGTCAGGGGTTTGCTGACCGGCAGCGAGCCAAGTGGCTTGCCATCCCGGAGCAAACGAAACTCTTCATCGCTTGTGAAGGCGGTGTAGAATTCATAGTGGTTGATCAACCGCTCCCCGAGTTCGCCAGGCAGCAGAAGTCCTGAGCTGTCCTGGACGATCAATTCCTTCTCACCCATACCCTTGAGCAAAGCCAGGAAATCAGGCTTGGTTACGCTCGCAAAACTGCCGCTTGCTATGAGATTTCCCCATAATTGCGCCGCCGAGGCACCGCCGAGCTGAGCAATCGAAGACAAACACTGCTGCACCAGTGTCGAGGCGTGTAGGCCTCCCGATCGAGGCGGCTCAAACCATCCACTGATCAGCAAGCGGATCATAGCGACCGTTTGGACAAGGCCCTCACGTAATTGATCGGAGAGATCCGACTTATCTGTTAAAGGGCGCTCCTGGCAGTACGCCCTGAGCATCGCAGGCTCACCGGGTCGACGACCAGAGCGGCCAAGCCGTTGCCTGAGACTTGCCACAGAGGGTGGACAGCCGATCTGTGCGACCGTCCTGATACTACCGATGTCTATACCCAGTTCCAGGGTGGTAGTGCATACGGCAGAAGCTGGAGGATCTCCCGCTTTCAACGCCCGCTCGGCATCCTGGCGTAGCTCCTTGGACAAGCTACCGTGATGCGGCCAGAACTCGTTCGGTACACCATCGTTTTCGCATAGTGAGCGCAGACGGTCGGCAAACCATTCAACCTCTTGGCGCCTGTTGGGGAAGATCAGGTTGTTATGCCCCCTCAGCACCTTGTACAGGTGACCTGCGATAGCCACTTTGGTACCTGAGATGTCTTCCTTCTCTGCGCCTTCATCTGTTGATGCATTCCTTGGGTGTTCCACCACCAGCCGCTGCATGGGCTGCTCAATATAGCCACGCACCTGTACCTGGAGCTCTTGGCCAGAGGACTTTGACTCAATAACCGTGATGCCATCTGGGCACACTGGCCTCAGGAACTTGCGGGCCAGCGACATCTCCCCAAGCGTCGCCGACAGCCCTACACGGGGCAGGGTTCTACCTACGACGATTTCAACCCGTTGCATTAGCGATTGCAGCTGCTTTCCACGCTCACTTCCGATGAAGGCATGAAGCTCATCGACGACGATGTAGCGAAGGTTCTGAAATGCCCCTGGTAAGCCTGAGCCTCTGTTTACGAACAGGGCTTCTAGGGACTCCGGAGTGATCAGCAAGATGCCCTCAGGCGATTTCAAAAACCGTTGTTTCTTGCTTGCTGCCACATCGCCATGCCAAGCAACGACGGGCAGTCCGAGCCTCTCACATAACCGGCTAAGCCTGTCCCACTGGTCGTTGATCAGCGCCTTGAGCGGGCTGATATACAGCACCGCGCCGGCTGGCTCACTGTTGTTGAGCAGGTTGGTCAGGATCGGCAGGAATGCGGCCTCTGTTTTACCTGCGGCAGTGGACGCTGCAATGATCACATCGCGATCGGCGCCCACCAATGCTGGTACCGCCCACTCCTGCGCATCACGCAGAGACGTCCACCCCTGTGACCAGATCCATTGCTGAACCTCCGGGTGTAGACGCTCGAACGAAGAAGAGTCAGAGCTTGAAGCTGGCGAGCTCATCGTCGGCCTCAACTTCAAGATCTTGCTGCCCGGCCTCATCCTTGGTCAGCTCCACGGCGCCCAGCAAAGTTCGCCAATCCGCGGTAGGGTTTTGCTCGATCACCGCGAGCAAGTTGATGAAAGCCGTAATGGTCGTGCGCGGCGTCCGGAAATATGCCTCGCCCAAGCGCTGATTACAGTGCGCCATGAAAGCGGGGATGGCTTCATCCGGCAGCAAAAACTTCTCAGGCTCACCATAGGCGTAGACATTGCGCAGCTTCTGTAGAAGCACGTAGAAGTCTTCAGGTGTCAGGCTGCTGAGTCGAATGACAGGCCCAGAAAGGTCGACCAGGCCAGACTTCGCAAAGCTGTTTTCAGCGAGGCGCGATTGCAGGGCAGGGTAGCTGTAGAGCCCCCGACGAGTGTCCATCAGAAACTCTGGTGTGCCGCCCAATACAAAACCCAGGCCTTCAGCGGAACCCTGCAACGAATCGTTCAGGATGCGCAGAATCTGTTCGTAATTGGCGTTACGGGCCTGGGTGTTTGCCAGTTTGTACAGGTTGACCAGTTCATCCAGGCAGACCATCAAGCCGCCGAAACCAGCCAGGCGCACGAATCGTGACAGCAATTTCAGCTGGTCGTAGACAGAAGCATCATCGACGATCGTCCGCACGCCCAACGCAGCGCGGGCGTCAGTCTTGGTGGAGAATTCCCCGCGTAGCCAACGAATGGCGTCAGCCTTGAGCTGCTCGTTACCTTCCTCGAAGCCGCGGCAGTAGGCGGCAATGACGTCGGCAAAATCATACCCATTGACCATCTCGGTGAGCTCTGCCAGGTACTCACGAATGACCGCCTCACTCTCGACACCTTCGGTCTTGGCTTCCGTCTTAGCCTGGGAGATGAACTTCTCAACGATACCCTGCAGAGCGCCGCCTTCTGGCTTGGTGCGGGTGGCCATATTTTTAGCCAGCTCCGAGTAAAGCGAGCGCGCTTGGCCACCTGAAGCGTGAAGCCGGCGGTCTGGATTCAAATCGGCGTGCATGGTGACAAGCTTGCGCTCCATGGCGATGCCGCGCACCAGGTTTAGGAAGAAGGTTTTGCCCGCGCCGTACTCGCCAACGACGACGCGAAAAGCCGAGCCGCCATCCGCGAGACGATCCACATCTTTGAGCAGCGAATCGAGTTCACCCGCTCGACCTACCTGGATGAGATGCTGCCCAACACGGGGCACTACGCCCGCACGCAGCGATTGAATGACCGCGTCGCGATCCTTGGCTCGTATCTTACTCATAGGGCTAGCTCATCCAGAATGTCGGGGTTGATTTCGATGGGATCATCACCTTCGGTCACGGGCATGTCGAACAGCTCAAACGCTGTGTCGTTGATCCGCTCCAAGGCGCCATCCAGCATCAGTTCCATATCACTGGCTGCGTCTTCCAGCTCGGCACGACTCCACTCAGGCCGTGACACCAGAAGCCGAAGGAACGCTGAATGCTCGACGTCCAGGCCATGTACGGTAGCAAGCTGTTCGGCGGTACTTTCTTCCTGCCGTTGGGGCGCCTCGGGCTCCAGGGCGCTAGGCGTCTCAGTCAGCGATTCTTCATTGAAGACGCTGGCCAGGAGCGCCGACACTTCTGCCGTTTCTTGTTGCAAGCGAGCGACCTTGTCCATGTCCAGTGCAAAGCCAGAGCCAGTGCTTTCTGATGTCTGTGTCGCAGTGGCCAGCGCGGCATTCGCAGTCAGTGCCTCCACTCCATGGGAGGGACGAACAGCTGCACTGTGGAGGTCGCTGTAGACGAACTGCGGATCGAGGGCGAGCGACTTGTATACGCGCTCAAGGAGCTTAACTTCCTGTGGCGTCACCTCGCCATCCGCTTGTGCCAGGTGGGCCAGGAAGCTGGCAATTTTCCGCTTGGCCTCGATCGTCAGCGGCTCAAGCTTCTTCTTGAGGCTTGCCAATGTCGGCGGTTGCTTCAGTTGAATCTGGAGGTGCGCCTTCAAGCGTTTTCGATGCGCGACGCAGAGGTGATCCCATGAGTCAATGTGGCCGGACAGCAGACTCACCTCTTCTAGCGAGGTGTCACCGTCTGCCGCAGCCACTGCACTGGCCAGGTCTAAAGTCACTGCTGCAGCGCTGTAAGCATCGGTCGACCGAAGAGTGCCTTCATCAGAGTCCGCTGCGAACAGTGCAATGGTGTCTTCTGCCTTGGGCGTACGGCTGCCAGAAAGCACATCGGGCTCTAATCCGATCCGCTTGCTTTCCAAAGCCCGGGCGAGTGCCACGACTTTGTCGCGGGAAAGCGCGCCGGCGGATTTGAAACGGCCTGCCAGCTCAGCGAAACTCATGCAGATAGTTTCGCCGCCGACGCGTTGTTCCAACTGTTCGAGTTCGGCTTTTGCTTCAGCAGGCCAGAGTTCTGTTGGCAACTGCAGGATGGCTTCCAGACTATCTCCAGCGTCTGGGTTGCGCCCCAGATATCGACTGTAAGCGTCGAGAACGGTGGTGCATTCTTCCACTATAACCTGCAGCTTGTTACGCGTTCCTGAGGTTGCCGCGACATCGGGGAGGTCGCCTACGGCCGCTGCCGGGATGCTCAATCCGGAAGAGGCGGGGCGATAGGCAATCTTCAGCTTGGTCTTGTTCTGAGGAAGCACAAGGCCATTGGGATACCGTTTTGCGAATTCGTTTTTGAAGAGCGCTGCGAATTGCTCAGGACAACGGGTCACAGGTGTACGCCTGGAAATGTTTGGCTCAGCGAGTGCCCAGGCTAGTGCCCAGTGCGGGGGGAGTGGATACTTGTCCACGGCCATCTGGCCTAGCGCGACGCGCAGCGACATGGGCAGCTCGTATCCATCTGCGGCACTGGCGGTGGTTTCACTCATATAGCTTTGAGGTTGAACAGAACCCGCGTCGATATGGGCGAGAAAGCGGGTAGCGTAGCCGCGGAAAGAATGGTTGTCCCCGTAGAGACCAAGCAAGCGTTCGACCTCGGCCTTAATGGCAGGGATCTCTGCCTTGGCCTGAGGATCGCTCGGTGCATCGATCAGCGCGCGGCGTTCAAGCCCGTAAAAAAACAGGAACACGTATCCCGCATCCGCAGGCTGACGGCGACCTCCTGCCAACCATTGCAGATACGCTCGCCGCGCCTCAGGCGTGATGCTTCGGTAACTCGGCCAATAGGGCATCTGCCGCTCGGTAAGGCTCATGGGTGAGCGTGCGACTCGAAGCGTGGCATCAATCAGGGACGGTTCAGTCTGACCGAACTGGGTTGCCCGCTCGGTGATGTAGAGCATTCCACCCGGTATGGCCAATCCGGCCACGGTGATAGATTCACCTTCGGCAAGCCAGCGAACCCCCATGGGCTTTGCACTTGGCTTTGGAATGGCGTAGCTCTGACTATCGCTGGACGAACCGAATTGGACAGTATGGAAGTCTCGCTCGCGGGTACTGGTGCCGAACTGGACGGTGAGACTGGGGGAGGTTACCTGTCGAGATTCAGCGGCGATCTCCGCAACAATGTCATCTTCAGACGCGTAAGGCTTTGCCTGGGTGGCGCGTCTGACCGCCCATACCAACGCACTTACGCCCAAGATAACTCCAAGGGCGATCCACGCTTGCTTTGGAACCTGCGCCAAAAGGGCAACAACGAATAACAAGGCGTACAGAGCGATCGGCCCGCCGCCGCTCCCTTTGCGCTTCCGTGGCATATGAGTATTCCGTACAGTTGGTAATGGCCAGATGACATTCTTACGGATTTCACGAGGCGGGCCAAGCGGAACAGACGAAGGGAGCTCTGGGGCAAGATTACTTAAACGGATCCCCAACAGAGCCATCTGCTTACAAGGCTATATCAGTGCTGAGTTGCGGGAGGTGAAGGGATCGTGGCGCTGCTCTTTATACGCCTAATTTTCAGTGAGACCGTAATCTTGGTAGCGTCTCGCGATGGGTGATCAAACCCAAGAGTACACATGTACTCCTTCGCATCTCAGGCGCCTCAACTGGTCGATTGAGGCAGCTTTCGACGACGTCTCTCCTGCACTTCAAATAGCGTCTTCCAATGCAGCGATCAGCGCCTCCAAAGCCTCAGCCAGGCGGGCGTCTTCACGGGCATCTCCGCTTTCGGGAACAAACTCTTGGCAGTGCCGTAGCAGTGCGTCGCGGTCGTTACGGTTCAGATCAAATTGAATGAGCATGTTCGAAAATCCCTAGATGGTTGAACTGCAGCCGCCCCCTGGCGCTCAAGCACGCTTTGGTCGAATATTGCGCGCCGATTGGAAGCGAGGAGGACAGGGCATTGAAGGTCGAGCAGGAAGCGCAGGTGTGGTTGTGCGCCGCTGAGCACTATCGTGATTCTCTCATGGCGATAGTGGGTGATGCAGTCGCCAGCTTCCGCCGTAAACCGGGCCTGGACAGTTTGACTCGCATCTACAAGCAAGACGTTGGCGCCGTAGCGTTTGCAGTGCTTGAGCGCGTCCTGCCCAGCGCGGATTTGCCGCGCACCGACAGCAGCTACATCCCTGTCCGGGAACAGTTACGGTCACATCTGATTTATCAGGTGCTAAAACGTCTTGTAGAAGAGGAGGCCGTTCCAGTTGAGCTTAGGGATATCCTGTTTTCGATTGACCTTGGACTCTGACACTCGGCGATCTCAACCTCTGCTACTCGGCAAAGCACAGTTCAGCTTGAGATGACGGGTAAATAGCCTTGTGCCGGCGTGCCGACGAGGGCTTTGTTATGCAGATAGGTGTCGCTGATGAGACTACTAGGCCGCTGAGCGCGCCATTGGCCTCCAGATCTGCAACGTCAGCTTTCAACCTCTGTACCAGGGTATCAATCGGTTGACCGCTCTCCACACTCAACGTCAGTGTGAAAAGCGTCAAAGGGCTGAGCCCCATCGCATCACCTATCGCAGTCAGCTTCTCTACCGTAGGGCTTGATAGGCCGTGTTCCAGCTTCAGCATGTAGCCACGGCTGCTCGCTACTGCCATATCCTTATGCGTCAACCCGCGGCTAATGCGCATGGTTTTCAGTACAGTGGCGAAAGCTGCTTTCAGCGACATAGATGCTCCTGGCCAATGTCAGGCGAGAAAGACCCGCAAACCATTTTCAGCGGAAATACCCGACGTAGAGCATCTGACAGTATCACAGAGACCTTCCCGCCGGTCTCAACGAAGAACCTTTTCAGGCCAGCATCGGGATAGGCCTGCAGCTTTCCCGGCGCGGACTGCCCGAGACTATCGCGCACCACAATCTAGTTGTTTTCACTGATTAACCTCGCGGAATCAGTGATTTTCTCTGTATTTCAACTATTTTCCTGCATGCACCCTTGAAATTTTTTTCGCGAGACGGAGTTCTATATTTGAGGACAAGAAAAAAGCGAGTGGTGTGCAGTCGCAGGTGATCTGCAAGGTTCACACACGGTTTTTCCGGTTCGGCTTTTGCTTTTGACGGTTTCTAGATTTGGTCTCTGTTGCCAGGGTTGCATCTGTATTGCCCCGCAGGGGCTGAGGGGGAGATCGCCTTCTTCGCAGCCTTTGGCTGCGCTTATGCTTTGAATACAAACAAACGCGCTGTTTTTTTAAAAAACTGAGCGGCTCCAGAGTTTCCAGCACATGGAGTCCAAACATACTCATTCATGATGCCTGATCCTCAGCTAGCCATGTACTTCGAGGTCAGGCATCGGCGCATAACCAAACCTCGATCAGTCTTCGTACGAATCCGTATGACTCTGCTCAATCCGACCATCGCGGATCAGCTCTATGGTCATCTTGTTGCGGTCAGGCTTCATCTGGCCAGGTGAACTGGTATCCCAGGATTTTATCGCGAGAGTGACTTGGGCCAGGGTGGAGTCGGTGTATCCGTATTGGTACTCCAGCGTCGTGACATTTCCGTCCTTTTCGCCTCCAACCATCCCGCCAGCTTCCGCTGCAGATTTGACTACCGCGAAAGACTCTTCCGCGACTGAGCGGTCAATCGCTTGCTTCAACTCATCAAACAACTGTTCTGCTGAAAGGGTCATGATTCATCCATTATCGATAAAAAAGGGGATTGATTGGGTAAGCCTGCCTCCCTTTATTGGCCAAGAGAGACAGGTGGTGCTCACTGGCCCGCTGGGCTCTTGAGCGGCCAGTCCTCAGGTACCAGTGCTGGTGGCTTGCTCCAGGGTTCTTCTACCAGCGAATTCTGGAACCAGTCGTCGCGCAGGTTGGCGTGTTCAGTCACGATAATCTGGAACCCTGGCACATCCTCAACCGCGAACTTGTAGAGCAGGTTGAAGAGCTTGCGCACCGAGTCCATGTCGGCATCCGACTGTTCAGTCGTTTCGACTGACCCATCAACGGCTTTGTAGACCTCCTCAGATGGAAAGTACACTTGTGTGGGCTGGTCGATCATAAGGAACCGAGGCATGGGGCTCTTGCTCTCGGCGCAGTACCAGTGAAGTGCCAGGAGCGCAGACAGATGGTAGGCGAGATGGTTTTCAGCACCTCCCGTTTTGGACATCGGCACCTGTCGCTCGGGCCGGTCAAACACTACTGTGAGACGCTTCAGATCAAGTCGCGCGGGAAGATTGCAAAACTCGGATTTGAAACGTTTGTTGTAGACGCCCATCTGGGCAGAAATGCTGTTCAGGATCGAGGCTAGGCGATCATCGACATCGATGCCTGCCAAAGCTTTCTCGAGCTCCTTGACCCGAAGTTCTTTACGCCGATGTTCAGCTTGTTGCTGCTTCAACGAGTTATCGGGAACGTACCCTTCCAAGAAGAGGCTAACGCGGCCGACCACGTATTTGGCCGCATCGCTTTGCTTCTGGGCTTGAGCCAGCAACGTATTCGCAGCGATCACAGCTGCTAACTCAGCTTCTCGTTCCGTGATGAGCTGGTTCGTGTCTCGCAGCCGTTGCGTTTCCTCTGCGAGGTAATCCTGTAGGTGAGGGCGCTGGCCCAGCACCGTCTGCATTTCTACTTCAAGGGATTTGAGCTCACTGATCAAAGCCTTGGCAATGGGTGTGTCCATACCCAGGTTTTTTTCTGCGAAAGGCCACTGCCATTCACCGGTTGCAGTGTTCTTGGGCAAGGCTTTGATAGATGCCAAGCGGTCAATTTGCTCAACAGCCTCGCGCTCGAACCCACTTGCTCTGCGCTCAAAGTTTTGCCCTGCTTCGATCTTCGACTTGATTTCGCGCCGATCCTTGCGAAGTTTCGCCAACTCCAGCTCAAGCTTCGGTGCTTTATCTTCGGCTTGAGGCTGCATCGCGGCAGGCACCCACTGGGCAGCCATGCGGAGCGCCACAAGAATCTCTTCAATCTCACCAGCATCATGATCGGCTGGCAGAATACCGACGGTTTTGGCTTCGGCCAGCAAGCCAACGGCCATATTACGGCTGTTGCCAATCACCTGTTTAGACTGATCGAGCAGCTTTGCATGTGCTCTCAGGTCACGCTGAGCGGTTCGCAGTTTCGTTTGCAGCTCATACCGCTCGTTGGTTGAAGCACCCAGTAATATGGGCAACGTGTCCTTGATGGCTTGGGGTTGAAACGCCTCGCTCTGACGGTAAAAAAGCTGGTCTTTGCTGGTGACCAGCCCCTGCTTTTGGAAGAGGTAGTAATAAGAATGCTTGATCGACGCTTCGTAGCTCACTCGGGTGTGTTGCTCAGCCACCTCTGTGCGGTTCTCTGGGATACCGAGCTGGCGGGAAAGCAGAGAGGTGACTGCAATGTCATCGGTATTGGCGATCAATTCGGCGTATTCGGGCGGGGCAACAAATTCTCCCGTACGCGTCATTGCCATGCGGCAGCTGTCACCGCCCCTAGGAGGCGCAGGCTTGGCCACCAGCACTTGAACATCTTCGAATTGGTAGATGACCGCGAACCAGGACACCTTGTCCCGAATCACACCTTCGGCCACGTTAAATTCAGAGCGGCCCATGCAATATTCGATGATGTCGGACAGCGCCGATTTACCAGTCGAAGAGCGTCCAGTAATCACATTGAGACCATCGATCTCGAAATTCACGTCGCGGCGTTGGCCATCATGGCTGTAGATGTGGATGGAGCTGATTTTCATGGTCGGATTCCAAATGCCGTGTAGACCGTTACTCTGTCCGCGATTCGGGCAAACTCTTTGCCGAGCAAAATGGCCGTCTGCTGACATTCCATCGATTCTTTTGTGCCGTCGACGGTTGCCTTAAGCCGGCGGGCCTTGGGCAGCAGACGTCCCTCGGCAGTGACTTCAAAACAGTCCGATTGGTGCGCAACTCCAAAGGCCTCGAATCCGTAGGGCATCATCTCTGTGACGCGCTCTGGGAAACCAATTAGCAATTGCGGGTGTACCGAGACAGCCTTGAGCAAGTAGCTTCTGGCGTATTCAAGAATTACCGTTCGCGATTCTTCATGAAGCGCCAGTGGCAGTATCAGAAGTGACAGTGAAAACGGCATGCCCCGTGGATCTATCGTCGTGTACGCCTTGATCGAGCGCATCAGAACCACTGCGCAGAAAGCCGGGTTGAAAAGATTTTTGGTTTCAAACGGACGCTGATCCCATCGGTTCATTCCGATTCTCCTGAGCCGTCAGTAAGGCGATCCAAGAGTTGTGGATGCCAGTACACGGGAGGTGTCGGGCGTTTATTGGCGAGGATCTGGTAGCTGCCTCGCACCACGTAAGGGGCCGTAACACGGGCTCGAATCTTAAGGTGTTCCAGTTTTTGAGCATCGACCTCTGCCCAGGTGTATAGCTTCTTCCCAGCAGCCACGAAACCGGACTCAGAACGGTCTTCTTCAACCACTTCCAATGCGTCATCAAAGATGATGTCCCGGTGTCGCTTCCACTCCCTGGTTAGCCGCTCCTCGTAGGCTTCGATTTCTCCGGCTCCTGTTAAGCGCTGGCGTGCCCAAACCGATCGCTGTTCGAAAGCCTGGTAGTAATCGAGTATTGCGCTCCTAATCCGGCCTTGACTGAGCTGCAGGTGCCGTAGCTGGACGACAAACAGGCGGTTATCGGCTGCCACTTCAATTGGCGCTTCGGGCTCAGCGTCTTCAAATGTGATGGGCAGGTTATCGGCGCGATACTCCTCGCTGAACGCATGGAGCTTCTCTGATACGTCAGAACCGCAGATCGGATCAAAGTCAGAGTCACACAGCATTTGGATGACCAAGTCGTTCCACCAACCCTCTAGGCGCTCAAAAACCGCGTCTCGATGTTCAAGACGAATTGCGCGCATTTTTTGGTCTTTGATAAGCGCCGGAAGGTCTTGAATCCTCGGAATGTCGTCGACGATGGTGATCCTGGAGACAAAGTCTTCTTTCTCGGCGTCGGACAGGCTCGAGAACAGCACCTTCACATTCCCAAGTGCCTTGGATTCACTGGTGTGCAGCGTGGCATCCGTCACTTCCCATACGCTGGGTAGAGCGTTGGTCGTATCGGCGCCATGGAGAAAAAATTCCAGGAAGGATCCGGGTGCCACGGTTGAGGTGGTGAACAGAAAAAACTGGAAGTTCGACTCGATACGCCCATTGGCGTTATATCGAGTAAGCCAGATATTGACGGACTTCCAGAAATCGATGGACAGGTCATTCAGCCGGTCACCCACTGCCTTGTGTTTCAGGGATGCTAGGGTTTTTATGCCTGAGGCATCCTCGAAATCCAAGTCATCTTCTTTTTCGATGAGAATCGCAGTGTCTTCTGGGAGATCCAGCGCTTGGAACAACGCAAAACGGGGCTGAAAAATATAGCCCAAGCCTTGTTCTCGAGCACTGTAGCGGTCAGCAGCAGCCTTCTGGCCTTGCTGAGAGTCAGGTATCGCAGAACTCATGATGCGGCCCATGGTTGGTGAGCAGTAATGGGAAGGAGAGGGTGGAGCAGCGTCCGTCCCTCCATGCGGGTTACCGTGAACCCCAGAAGCTCAGGAAAGTGCGCTGGAAAGTCCGCCAGCATAGACCGACGTGCTGACGAGTCATTGCTCAGCCGTTTCGAATCGAATGGTGTGTAGAGACATGCCATCAGTGAAAGGTGCTGACGGGGAGCTTGGTGGCGCTGAGCGTCGTAACTGCCGAGGTGACGGCAAGTGATGCCAGGCAAACTCTGAGGTAGGTAGATTCGCGGGCACTGGACTACGGTACGCGAGGTGAGTGCCCCCCGTGCTCCGCCGCTGTTTCTTCCTGAAACTGTCATTCCCATGCCCAGATCGTTCGTGATCGTCGAAGTTTTTAGCTGGGCTATTCTGATCTGCATGATGGCAAATGGCAATTATTGCCTTGACCGCGGAATGAGACACTCGTAATCAACAGCCATGGATAGCGGATATGATCACGCTCCGAGCATGTGAGCCGCTCTAAATCGGCCCCTCATGAGGATTAGCTGTGTCGCTAGAGTTCTATCGTTATCCTGAAAGCACGCCACTGACCCCAGAGGCACTACACGCCATAGACCTCCCCACCGCACTCGAGGGTGTGGCAGCACGTTACGAGGACATATGGCGTGCATTAGCTGACGCCGCGAGAGCAAAGTTGGCCAGCGAGGAGTTCGCCCAGGCCCGGGTACTTTGGCTCCTGTCTGACCTCTGCTCCATGATGCTAAACCCCTCGAATCCGAATGAGCCCCTCAGCCCCTTCGCGATATTGGAGGACAAGCGGTCACTGGACATTGCCGATGTAACGGCCGATGAGCTCGATTTCCTCGAAGCTGTGACCGATGAGCTCAGTACCGGCCTCGTGAAGGCACGCGTTGCAGAAGTCCTCTGGATCACCCCGGGACGGCGTCACATCAAGCATGCCCAGGCGGCGCTAGCGGGATATCAGACCGTGCCGCTGGATGACGACACTTGGTGGCGCGGCGGCGAAGATTGCTGGGGTCGTGCACTAATGCTGGCGCCAAGGCTGGGGAAGGCCGGCAAGGAAATCGCAGAACAACTGTCGAATCGTTTGTTCGAGGCACTCGACCGAGAATTTGATACCCCGTCCCCCATGCTGGCGCCAATCGCTACCTTGATACTTGAGCATCGCGTGGTGCACAGCCAAGCAGCAGATCTGCCGTCAAGGTTGGAAAAAGTCGGCCGGGATTCAGAGCGCAGTGGTCATATCCTAAGGGCTCGACGGTGCTATGAGTTGAGCATGGACGCGTACCGCGCAGCTAAAGACCCTGTTTCATCGGCACGCATGACAGCAGCCCTTGCCAATACGTGGGTGGCAGAAGCGGAGGTGATTGGTGATGGAGAGGGCGCGCAGCCGCTGATCGCCCTGAACAACCTCGAGAAGGCATTACAGATCTACAGAAAGGTACCGCAGAGATTCAGGGATCAGCTTGGCATCACCGAACTCTTGTTCCGCTTGCCTCAACGCATCGCAGATGCAGGCAATCGTTCGGTGGGGATGATGCGCGTGATCTCGACGCCACCTACAGATATCTCAGGCTTTGTCAATGATGCGTTGGAGAAGGTTTCGGGCAAGTCCCCGGTTGAAGCACTCCGTGCATTGGCCACGCTGTATCCATTTGCTAAGAAGGAGGACGCTCGGCAAGCAGCCTTGAACACGCTACGCGTAGGGTTGATCGGCGCGCTCACTGGAGCGACATACCTCGACAAGGGTGGCCGTGTGATCGCCAAGACCAAACCATTGTCATTAGGCGCTGAGACCTCGCAGGATAACGAGGAGCGCATTTGGGCAGAAATGGTCAAAAACCACGCGTTCACACGCAACCTAACCGTGCAAGGCGGCGTGATTCCAGCACTGGGCGTTATGCAGCGGGAACACTGCTACAAAGAGCAGGATCTGGTTGAACTTGCCAAGGCGTCGGCCTTGGTACCGCCTGATCGGGCGCTCATGGTCGGCAAGGGGCTGTATTGGGGAATGGCGGGTGATTTCGGCATGGCGGTGCACTTCCTGATCCCGCAGTTAGAGAATATCGTCCGGTTCCACATGAAAGGAGCGGAGCTGAAAACCTCCAACACTGACTTGGAAGGTATCGAGAACGAGAACGGCCTGAGCACGCTTCTAGACGTCGATGGCGTCGACGCAGTCTTCGGTGGCGACATCGTGTTCGAGATGAAAGCTTTGTTCTGCAGCGCGTTCGGGCCGAACCTGCGAAACACGTTCGCTCATGGCCTGATGGACGATGACGATTTTTATTCGGCGGACGCCGTTTACGCTTGGTGGTTCATGTTGAGATGGGTAGCCATGGTGTACTGGGCCCAGCCAGCTGTAAGCCATCAAGCCGCTGCCGAGGAGCAGCAAGCTTCGGTATAGGGTGACCGAGCAGCGGCTGGCGAGCCGGAATAGCCGCCGCGTAATCTGCCAACCTACAACGAGGGTTTTGTCAGCAACGAGGCCCAACCCTCGATTCACGCCACCTCTCAGATGACACCCTGTTCGACCAAGGTCTTAGCTAACGGCTCTATCTCAAGCCTTGGCGCTCCACACACGGCGAGTTAGTCTCATGCTTTTACGTTGAGACTGCCGATGCGAACGAAGCGAAGGATTACCCGAGCCTACTGCGTGGAACTGGGTGAAGAATTAAACATTGGTGGTGCACATCAAGCCTATTTCAACCAAACGCCGCCACGTATTCGTTTTCAGTTCCAGTGCTCATCGCCGGAGTGCAGAACTCTCCAGGTGGTGCCCAAAATCACAGCAGTCAATTACTACATCCACCCGACCGACAAAACGCGTGTCAAATCTCCGCATTACAAGGATAACGAGCATTATGCGCATCATGCAGAGTGCGAGTGGGTGCTGCCTGATGAGGACGAAAGTAGCGATGCATCATTACCTGGAGAAACGGAGCAGCAGACCCGCACACGTCTAGCTAAACGACAACTCACCTCGGTCATCGACATCTTTGTTCCCCCGACGCAACCTGAACAACCCGTAGTGCGTCCACCTCGGGCCGTGCTAGGCGACGAGGACGAGGCGGGAGCCAATCGTCGACGGGGCGGTGCTGGCACGGAGGGTACCCGAACCGATCGGAAGCATCGTAGCGGTGATCTGCGAGAGCTCGTGGATTACTACCACGACACACGCGAGGCCCTCAAAGAACTTTTCCCCGAGGTAACCATCAACGTCACAGGGCGTGGCGAGATACCGCTACGCTCGTACTTCAAGAAGGTGGCTTGGGCCAGGCCCGATACTGCAGGGTACGTCTACAGCGGCGGCGGACGAATTGAGCGGCGGGAAGGGGCTGGCTTCGTATTCAGGTTCTTTGACAAGGTCGCAGATAAGGACGCCTTTCTCCAGGTCTCTGATGAAGCATGACTCAACACCGATCAAGGCGCTATGTGAATGAGCTCCTCGAGCAGGCCCGGCTGGTGAGGTACCTCACGTTCTACTTCCTAGGCACCTTTACCCATCACGAGGCCGGCGACGCCATGGTTGCTCAGGTCAACGACCTTCGTTGCCTGGCAATTGACCTGGGGCCATTGAAAAGCTGATTAGTAGACGAGGCATGGCGACGCTAGGGATCGCTCCATTTTGAGTTGATGCCCTCGACCGGGAGGCTGCTTCGTTGCTGATGGAAGCCATCAAGCGGGGCTGCACTGATACTTGCTAAGGCTACATGCCCACAGGCGGATGCTGAATGACCATGCTCCGGTAGGAGCCGGCCAAATCGTCTAGCCCCAATAGACTTTTCATGGCATATAGCTAACGCATCCAGGGAGGGATGGTGTCGGCCAGGTTGACGCTCTGCAACCCTCTCCCTGCCACTGAACAAGGATGGGGGCAGCGCTGTGTACCTTTCGGCTTTGAAAATCGAAAATTTCCGCCAGTTCGGCCATGGTGATCATGCGTTGAACATCCAGTTCAACGAAGGCGTGACGGCTCTCGTCGGCGAAAACGACGCTGGCAAGACCGCGGTCATTGATGCGATTCGTTATGTGCTGCAAACCCGGGATGCCGAATACCTTCGACTGCAGCTCGAGGACTTCCACATCTCCAGCGGTGGCATCCAGGCCGAGAACATCACGCTGAGGTGCACTCTGGAAGGACTGAGCTCCGCGGAATTGGGGGCTTTCGCTGAGTATGTGACCTACACCGGTGGCGTAGGGCGGCTCTACGTACACTGGTCAGCCCGCCGCGTTGTCGCCTCAGCCTCAACTCGCAAATGGGTGGATATTTCGGTTCGTTCGGGGGAGAACGGGGAAGGGCCGTCTCTAGACGTCGGTGTACGGCAACTGCTCGCCACTGCCTACCTTAAACCGCTGCGCGATGCAGAACGGGAAATGTCTCCAGGCCGGAATTCCCGGCTATCTCAAGTATTGAGCAGTTTCCCTAATATTGATGCGGGCGATTCTTTCGATCCCGCAGCACTCCCGACAGACCTCACTGATGCAGAGGCGCTCAGCATTGCCGGCATGGGTGATTTCCTGCGCCACTTGGTGAATCGTCACAGTGCCATCGTGTCCGCTCAAACGGAGATTAACGACACCTACCTTCGCCCGCTGTCACTGGCAGGCCAACCCCTCACCAGTCGCATCGGCTTCGGGGAAGCCGGAACTGACCCAGCCAAGCTCAAGCAGATCCTGGAGCGATTGGAGCTTGGTTTGCTGGATCATGCCACTGGAGAGGCGCGCGGCATCTACGGCCTGGGCTCCAACAACGTGTTGTTCATGGCCTGCGAACTCCTACTTCTCGGCAAAGAACCCGATGGACTCCCGCTGCTCCTTATCGAGGAGCCGGAGGCTCACCTGCACCCGCAACGTCAGCTCCAGTTGATGGAGTTCCTCGAAGCCGCGGCAAAGCCCTCCACGGAGTTAAGGCCGGTTCAGGTCATCCTCAGCACCCATAGCCCCAATCTGAGCTCCAAGATACCTCTGCAGAACCTGGTGTTGATGCAACGACAGCGGGCCTTCTCGCTCGCTGAGGATCAGACATGTCTCGCGTCTGATGATTATCGATTCCTCAGTCGATTCTTGGATGTGACCAAGGCTGGGTTGTTTTTCGCGAAAGGGTTGCTCGTTGTCGAAGGAGATGCGGAAGCAATCCTCCTGCCGTCACTAGCGCGTCGCTTGGGCAAGGATCTCACCAAACATGGGGTCTCCATCATTAACGTAGGCGGTGTCGGTCTGCGACGCTATTCGAAAATCCTGCAGCGCAAGGACACATCGAAGGGCGAGATCACCGTTCCCACCGCCTGCATCACCGACATGGATGTGATGCCAGACTGCGCGCCTGAGATTCGGGGTCTAAAGGGTGTGAAGGGGCCAGTTTGGCCAGACATCGCCAAGCGGCGCTGGCGCGCCAGAAAAGACTTTGGCTCCACACCGGCCGAAGTTGAAAGGGGCCTGAAGGCACATCGCGAGAAACGAGGCGAAAGTGATGGGCAGTGTGTGCGCACATTCGTCGCCGACCACTGGACGCTCGAATATGACCTGGCACTGAAAGGCTTCTCGAAGGAAGTCCATCACGCGGCATACCTTGCCATCTATGAGGAGAAGATCGACAAAGGCACGGAGACCAAAGCCGGCCTGCTGAAGAAGGCGCAGACCGCCTTCGAAAAAATTCAGACCACCCATGCCACCGAGGAAGCCCGTTGCTCCGCTATCTACAAACTCTTCAATCGGGCGTCAAAAGCGATCGCAGCCCAGTACCTGATCGACTTCATTGACCAGGGTTTCGAAAAAGGTTCGATGGATGCCACGACACTGCGAGGGAAGTTGCCGACCTATGTCGTCCACGCGATCGAATATGCAACCGGCGGTTCAGCCTTGGCTACAACCTCCAGCCCGGCTCATCCCCTCATGGTGCCAGCAGCGCCGGCAGGATCCACTGATCCGCTGGAAGAGGCCGCCGAATGACGCTCAGCCAACTTGTAACGCCCATCACCGACGCTGATGTGGACTGGGTAGTTACGCTAATGGGACTGGAAACGCTTGACGAGCCCCGTCGTGCCTTCTTGAAGTCCATGGATACCATCGATGTAGCGGCTTGCCCGGGGAGCGGCAAGACCACCCTGGTCGTGGCTAAACTTGCCATCCTGGCTCGCCATTGGAAGAGCCGTATGCAGGGTATCTGCGTGCTTTCTCACACCAACGCAGCTCGGGAAGAGATCGAGAAACGCCTCGGCGACACTGAGGTAGGCCAGCGGCTCCTGCGCTTTCCCCACTATATCGACACCATCCATGGTTTCACTGGCCGATTCCTAGCTTCACCGTGGTTGCGCTCTAAAGGGATTGCATTGCAGGCGATTGACGATGAGCTCACGCATAAGGCACGTCGGAGGGGGCTGACGAACAGCGAGCATTTCGGTGCAAAGGCTGCCTTCGAGGCGAAGCACAAAAACCTCCACAGCTTGCGAGTCCGGTCTGCCGATTTCGATGATCCACTCGGAGGTGAAGATATCGGTTTTGCGCCACACACTCCTACCTACAAGAGTGTCGTGAAATCGCTGAGCGGAGCCGCCAAGGCTGGTTACTTCTGTTTCGATGAAGTGTTCGTACTAGGCCACGCGTTGCTTGATCAGGAGCCGACAGTGGGCGGTGCATTGCGTCTGCGCTTCCCATGCGTGTTGATAGATGAGATGCAGGACACCCAGCCAGACCAGGCGGACGTGCTGCATCGGGTTTTTCCTCACGATGATCCGGATGTTCGCGTCATTCGCGTTGGCGACCCAAACCAAGAAATTTTTGAGAAGACCGCGCCACTCCAGGATCCATTCCCAGACCCTGGGCGCCAGTTAGAGATCGCGAGCAGCTTCCGGTTTGGTCAGGCCATTGCATCGATTGCCAACCCGTTTGCGTATGTCCCTATCACGACTGGCCTGATCGGGCTTCGTGCTCCGCAGGCCCCGGACAACACACCTAACACGATCATCGTTTTCCCCGACGACGATGCGACTGGTGTACTTGATGAATTCGGGAAGTTAGTGCTGAAGCACCTGTCGACGGAATCCCGCAAGGCTGGTGTATTCGCAGTCGGGGCGGTGCACCGGCTGGACAACTTCAAGGCGAATCAGTACCCGAAAGCTCTGGAGCACTACTGGCCATCCTACCGGTCTGACACGACGAAGACCTCGTTCAAGCCTCGTACGTTCGCGGAAGGTGCTCATATCGCCCGGCGTTATGCCATGAAAGAGCCCACCGCCTCTTCGGCTGTTGAGCTGTTGGCTTTGTGCCTGGCCAACCTCGGTGAGTTGGCGTTTCCATATAGCCTGGTTCAACTGAAGGGCCGACGCCAAGCTGCGGTACAGGAGAAACTCACGACCAAGCCTGAATCGTTTGCCCAGTACCGGGAATGCCTACGGCAGATCCTGTTCGTGCCATCCGAGGTCACGCAGCATGATTGGATCAACGAAATCTCTCCGAAGCTCCTGATGCTGGCGGCTGCTCTTCATGACGCCGAGGGAAATGCAATTCATAGCGAAGGCCATCGTTATCTCGCCTGGGAGCCTGCTCCCGCGGCTACTGAGGTCGGAGAGAGTGGCGGATCCCTGGTTAATACTTATCGGTTCCAGGATGGTGGCGATGGCGTCGACATCCGGATGGCATCCATTCACTCGGAGAAGGGCAAGACTCATGCCGCGACGCTGATTCTGGAAACTTTCCGGGGCACCCATTTCATCAAAAAGCTCATGCCGTGGCTTGAGGGCAAAAAAACAGCTGCCAAACGCCCCCAAGTAACGGCGAAGAGAGACATGATGCTGATGTACGTGGGGATGACCAGGCCGTCGCACATGCTGTGTCTGGCTGTACGGCAGAGCAGCCTGGGAGAGGGACGCAGCGGGGAGAAGCGAAGGGCTGCCCTGGAAGCAGCAGGGTGGTCGATTCTGGATCTAACTACCTGATCTGGAGCATCGTTAAATCGGGGAGCCAGTCCGGAGCATCGCACCCAGCCTCCCCACCAACGACTGGTTCGAATTTCGGGTGAGCGTACTTCATGCCTAAGTGGGACATGGTTAGCATGATGATAATTGCCCATGATCTCACCGAGGCAGCCTACCGTTCGTCGCCAAACCCCATATATTGCGTTAGCTGCACCTTGAAGGCACTACATATTGGGCTAAATTGAGCTTGAGAGCCTATATCTGGTGTTTTTGCCATGAACGACGCTTATATCGAGAAGGCAGCGACTGACCTGCTCATGCAGATTTACCGTGACCGGCGATACCTTTGGCCCGATCAAGACGTTATTCCGATGATGATGCGCAGCCCCAGTATCGCTGCTTTGGTCTGTGGTTATGATTTCCAAGTCCATTCCACCTTAGGGGACACGCAGTTCAATCGGCACAACACCGGTACTCGTATTGCAGGCTTGATAGATCGTCAATCGATCAAGATTGCAGTTGCCACAGAGTTCGGAGAAAAAGTCCAACTCTTCACTGGAGCCCATGAGATCGGCCATCTCGTGCTTCACGAGAACACCGTCATGCATCGTGATCGTGCCTTTGATGGGAGTCCGTTGCAGATACCGCGTCCACCCGCAGAGAGGCAAGCGGATCGCTTCGCGGCTTGTTTCCTCATGCCGCAGAAGCTCGTTCGAGAGCGGTTCGAGTTCATGTTCTGCTGCAGCGGGCAATTGCGCTTCAGCGACGTCATTGCCTATCACCTCGATCCCATCAATCCAGATCGACTGCTCTACGCTCCAAAAGAATCGAAGGAACGTGAGCTGGCGCTGGCGCGGTGCACCCGTTTCAACAACAGGAACCTAGTGTCCTTGGCCCAGCAATTTGGGGTCTCAGATTCGGCTATGGCCATTCGGATCAAGGAGCTGGACTTAGTACGCTGGCCTTAAAGCGGGCAGGGAGCTCGGGGAGATTTGGGATGTGGGGATGGCGGTGACAGACAGTCCGGGTAAAGACAGTGACCACTGTTGTTGTAGAAAAAAAGGGCCATGACCAGGCCCTTTCTCATAGTCCAGGATTTACTTAGCCAGCCAGCTTTCAACCTCGTCAGAACCGTACTGGCTTTTCCACTCTTTCAGGGTCTTATGGTTACCACCCTTGGTTTCCACGAGCTCACCGGAGTGGGGATTCTTGTAAACCTTGGTCTGACGCGGCTTGCGGTTGCTCTTCTCAGCAACAACAGCTGGCGCTCGTCGAGAAGCGGATTGTGGATCAAGAATGGCTATGATATTGCGCAGGCTGTAGCCGTATTCAGAGAGCAGATCACGAAGCTTTTTTTCGAACTCGATTTCGCGCTTTAAACCATCATCGTTTTTGAGGCTCTCGAGCTCGGCCAACTGAGCAGCCAGTTGTTGCTCCAACGCACGAAATTCTGCAAGTCTGGACATTTGATACTCCTGTATGGGATGCGTGGAGTATAGGTGGCGCGTGCCATCAATGCTCTGTGCTGTATCGCCAAGCCGTTCCGATCCTAAGGGTCGCTCTGGATTTGAGCGAAAAAAGGCTCGACCGGCTCCTAGCTCAGAAATGCAATGTCACGTAAGTCGCCACAGAAATTGCGATTCCAGCAATTTTAATTTGCCAATTATCGCTGTAGTCGCATCAATCACTGATGCTTAGCATAGGGTAATCGCCTCCGTCACCCAGTGCAGACGAGGTCGTAAAACTTACCCTCATCAGTGAGACTTACTATGACTGACCTTTTCAGACCTTTTGATCTCTCGGGCCTCAATTTACAGAATCGCATCGTAATGGCACCCATGACGCGCGCCAGGGCATCCAATGATGTCGCGGACGAGCTGACGGCGCTCTATTACACCCAACGTGCAACAGCTGGTTTGATCGTCAGCGAGGGGACATCCATCTCACGGGAAGGTCGGGGCTACCTGTTCAACCCCGGAATTTACAGCGCAGCGCAGATCGATGGCTGGAAGCTGGTAACCGATTCGGTGCATGCGATCGGTGGGCACATTTTCGCTCAGCTGTGGCACGTAGGGCGTGTCTCGCATCCTTCGATTCAGGACGACGGCAAGTTGCCCGTCAGCCCTAGCTCTCAGCGTGCCAAAGACTCCGCAGCATTTGGCTACAACGAGAAGGGTGAGCCAGATCGCGTCGAACCTCCAGCGCCACGGCAACTCCGCACCGATGAGGTCGAGCGGATCGTCGAAGACTTCGCACAAGCTGCTGAAAACGCAATTCAGGCCGGTTTTGATGGCGTTGAAATTCACGGAGCAAACGGCTATCTCCACGAGCAGTTTTTGAATCCAGGGGTCAATGACCGCACAGATAAGTACTCCGGTGACCTGCTGGAAAATCGGCTGCGCTTTACCGTTGAGGTTATTGATGCAGTCGTCAAACGAATTGGCGCGCACCGTGTGGGGATTCGAATCTCACCCTATGGTCAACTTTTCGACATGCCCCTCTACGATCAAATTGATGAGACCTACCTCGCGCTTGCCGAGGAGATCGGCAAGCGCCACCTGGCTTATGTCCACGTGATGAACCAAGACAGCTTCGAGCGAATTGATCGGGCCGTTCAGGGCGAGTCCGGCGGTGGCCTATTTGGACTGTTGAAGCAGATCAAGCCAAAACTCGGCGCTACCGCACTGATATTGGCCGGTGGGTTGAGCCGTCAACGCGCTGAGGAGCTGATATCTGAAGGCCTGATTGACCTCGCTGGGTTCGGCCAGGCTTTCATCAGCAATCCGGATCTGGTTGCCAGGCTCGAGCATGGCTGGCCGCTGACTCCTGCAGATCGTGACACCTTCTACGGCGGCGATGAGAGAGGCTACATTGACTATGCGCCTCACAAGGGGTGAACTGCGATCTTTCATTCACCACTGCCGGATTGCCAAGGAGAGCCATGCAACTACAGGACTTGCTTTCGAGAGGGTATTTTCCTATCCAACTGCCGGTCGGCTTCAGCACCAAGCAATTGGCAGAAAACATTGGGGCACTCCAAGCCTGCTGGGATGACGCACTGGACGGAAGAAGGCGAGTACTCTCCCAATCAGAACGATTTTCTGTGGCCAGGTCGTCATATAGTAGACGTACAACTTCTATACCCAACCCCGTCAATTTCTATGGGCTGGCCCAGGACATCTGCCGGTATTGGCCACAAATCCAAGAGCATTTCAACAAGAGTGAAATCTCTCGCAGCATCCCAGGAGAAGGAGGCTCGCTGCGGGCAATTGAGCTGACGAAATTCACTGATTTGTACGAAGAGCGCGTGCGCCGCTCGGCAGGAGCACGCTTTGCACTGGTCACTGATATTTCGAGCTATTTCCCCACCATTTACACCCATACGATACCATGGGCTTTGCATTCGAAAGCTGTTGCCAAGGTAAACAGGGGCAAAATCCCTCAGTACTTCGGTAACATTCTAGATCAGCGCTGCATGGGCACACAGGATGGCCAGACCATTGGGTTGCCCATTGGCCCGGACACTTCACACATTATTGCGGAAATGATAGGCGTCGCAATTGACGAGTCCATCCGAAATGCCCTGGGCGGCTGGCCCAAAGGCTTTCGGTATGTCGACGATTTCACCTTCTTCTTCAACACTCGGGAAGAGGCAGAACGTGCGCTGGCTGTCATTATCAAGTGCGTCAGTGCATTTGAGCTCCAGATCAATGCTTCAAAAACGAAGATTGTTGAAGTTCGCGAGCTAGTCCAGGAGTCTTGGAAATACACCCTCAAGAAGCTGAAAGTCTCAGCGAAGCGGCGGCAGCAAAAGGACGACATCCACCACTATTTCGAGGTGTTGTTCTCCCTGGAGGCGCGGTTCAAGGACGAAAGCTTGGTGAAATATGGCCTAAAGCAGCTTTCGTCCACCATCATCAAGAAATCTAACTGGCCCATTGCCGAAGCGTACCTACTCAAATGCGGGTATGGATTTCCCAACACGCTTCAGGTGATCACTCAGATTCTCGTGACCTACCATGGCCATCGGTATCAATTGAATATGGAAGCACTCGGCGACTTCTGCAGAAACCTCCTTGGATCAGCGTCAGCGGCGAACCATCATAGTGAAACGGCCTGGTTGCTTTGGTTGTGCAAGGAGCTTCAAATCCCTCTGGACGCAGCGCTTGTGCAGCAGGTACTACAGATGGAGAGTTCCGTTTGCTCCCTCATAGCCTTGGATCTGAATCACTCAGGTTTGGTGCGCGGTGATCTTGACCTTAGCGACCTCGGGCCTTTGGCGATGACTCAGGCACTTCTAGGCAATAATTGGATGCTGGCTTATGAAGGCGGACGTCGGAGCTGGCTTGCCAACGAAAGCGTTGAATTCATCCGGGATGATGCTTGCTTCGCAGTACTGCTAGATGCTGGAGTTGGCTTTTATAGTGAAGCGGCTCAGCTTCCTCCCATCTTCCAGGTCAAGCAGTCAGCGCCCGTCGATATTGATTTCGACTCCGACGACGAAATCGAAAACGACTTTGACTTTGATGACATGGATGAAGAGTACTTTGACGCAACCGACCAAGGCGATGATGATGACGGCGAGCCAGGAATAGCCGCGCAGCCAGTTCTTAACGCTGCCGACGACATCGATCTAGACGAAGTTTGGTAGAGGGGCGAGTAGGGCACCAATGGCGGTGGCTAGGCGAGCTCATGTAGGCCTTGCCTTTGGAATACCGCTCAGGCCAACTCGTATGCAGGCCCAGCCCCAAGGCAATCATCCTTGCAAATCAGCCTTCGACGGAGGGCTGCTAACCCAGACGGAATCTCTCAATGAGCAATTTGCCCCCTGATCAACGCGCCCGCTATTCAGAAGTGCTCGATGCAGCAACGCGTCTGTTCGGCGGCGATCTTGATGCAGCTCGGCGCTGGATGTCGGGCCCGCTGAAAGCGTTTGGCGGCAAAGCTCCAGAGGCCATGGTCACAACAAGGCTCGAAACTGATACGGCCATTGAGTACGTCAGGCGCTTGGAGCATGGGTTTGTGGCCTGATTGTCGTCAAGCAGCGCTTTAGAGGCGTGTCAGATGTCGAGCCTGATTCACCTCAGGGCTGGCAAGTCAGCCACACCCACCTCCATGTGCCCACCGGGCCAATTGGGCGTGCGGCTTCTCAGAAGTCCTAGGTGAGGTTAATTCTTTCTCGATCTATGCTGATTGCGGGGCGTCTAGGCGTCTCTCAACAACTTTTCAAACGTGGCCTGCTCCCAAGTGCTCAACAGCTCTACAGGGTCGGTACTGTACGACTGCAGCGAGTCGAAAACGTAGGCACGCCCCTCCGGGCTATAGCAGCTGTCGCAATAGTCGAGCGTGTCGCAATCGTTGTAGGACGTGAGCACCAAGCCATCGGCTTCAACGGTCATCTGACCGCAGTAGATCTCAGACCAAGACAGTCCACCCAAACGACGCATGGTGCGAACCCCTATGGCGATGTCCCGCAGGATTTGATAGGCCTCGCGGGCTGTTAGTGGTGTTGGTGCCAAACGAAAGCTACTTGTGTGTTTTGAGGCTTTGGGCCTGCTCGTACCTGGCCTGGGTCGGCAGCATGGTAAATGAAATTTGGCGTTCTGCGCGTGTGACACCGGCATCGATTTGATAGCCTTCGGCTTTTTGGGAAGACGATCATGACAGCCCACTCAAAGCTCACCGCTCGCTACGGCACGCCTGACATTTCACCGCTCACTCAATGCAATGAAATCGTCGAGCAACTCCTCGATCACCGGAGCGTCCGCGCTTTCACAGACCAGCCTCTGCCTGAGGGTACCATCGAGACTTTGGTCGCAGCTGCTCAGTCTGCGTCTACGTCCTCAAACCTGCAGGTGTGGAGCGTCGTCGCTGTTCAAGATGGCGATCGTAAAAAGCGCCTGTCCGCCCTGGCCGGCAATCAGGCCTACATCCATCAAGCGCCGCTCTTTCTTGTCTGGCTTGCAGATCTGTCTAGGGTTTCGCGTATCGCGGAGCAGCAGGGCATAGCGCTGGAAGCATTGCCTTACCTGGAAAGCTTGCTTCTGGGCACCATTGACACAGCACTCGCAGCCCAGAACGCCGTCGTTGCGTTGGAGTCGCTGGGGCTTGGGAGCGTGTACATCGGTGGTATCCGTAATGACATCGAAGGCGTTGCCAAGGAGCTGGCGCTGCCGGCCCAGGTCTATCCCGTCTTCGGCCTGTGCGTCGGCTACGCATCCCCTGACCGACCAGCGAAGGTTAAGCCGCGGCTGCCCCAGGAGGCAGTGCTGCACCACGAAACCTACTCGGCCGCGGGCGAGGAGGGGGTTCTCGCGCACTACGATGAGCGCCTGGGTGCGTTCTATGAGCGCGAAGGGATGAAGGCTTCGGGCTGGACAGCGCAAGTGGTCAGCAGGCTGCGGAGCGTGTCGAGCCTGCATGGGCGTGAAGAGCTGCTGGGGGAGCTGGCGCGAATGGGCTTTGGGCTGCGTTAATACTCCATCCTCGAAGGTTTGCTGAACCATTTAGCTGAGAAGACGCTCGCGAGGGCTGGCCTAAACCCTGACTCCAAGCGCAGTGGACGAGCGCGCGCCGGCGCATATTTTTACTGTAGAGAAGGATCTATCCTGAATGACCAAGGCTCATGGCGTCGACGTTGAAGCATACCTAAGAGGGGAAATGGTACTGCATTTCCGCAGTATCACCTTGACTCAGCGGCACGCTGCCAACCCCATCGTTTTCAAAGGGTCTGGTCATGTCCACCTTGATAAGGGCCATCTAAGGTACGTTGTCTACCACACCTGTGTCGGTGATGAAGCAAACCGACACATGGCCATGAGCTTCTCGGGCCAGGCGGGGGAGCTGATCAACCTGGACTCTCTTTTCGATTTTGAAGGGCAGGATTTGAATGGCAAGATCTGGACGGCCGAGGGGGTTGATACCTCTGGCGGCAACTACCGTTCTGAATTCTGCGTGGTCGAAGGCTCTATAGAGTTCCTCAGCTCTCAACACCCGTTTAGCGGAAGCGCCCCGAATACACTTCACCAGATCTATTTTCACGACCATCACTTCCCAGCACCCCAGCTGCATGTTGCGCCTGGACTGGAATTCCTCTGCGGCGAATCTACTGTCACTATCACCAGGGATGAGTCAGGATGCGATGTGTCGGTGCTGGAAGGCCATCTGAGTGACGAGTTTTGCCGAGCAATCAGCAAGGCACTGAACGTGTTGAGCGGCGTTCGCCTGCAGCTAGGCGTTACCGAGAAGATCTATCAGGGCGTCTCCACCGTTCAGCTGTATTCAACGGACGTCCAGTTAAGCAACCAACAGCTTCCTCCACCAGTTGAAATTCCCTTCAGATGCGCCTCGGACTTTTTCGGGCAGATCTTCAATCTCTTTGTCGAGTTTCTTGAACAAGACGGGGTGGTGTACTACGACAACTGGAACAAGCTGAATAGGGCTTGGCAAGCAGGCATCGAGTCGGCTGCGCTCAACGTGAGCGTGTGTATCGAGGGTGTCCTCAAATTATTCTACGAAATTCTTTTCGCGATCACTGGCTACACAGGTGAACGGATAGACTACGAGAGCCGCGGATTCCCTTCTGCTTCGCCTTCGACAAGACGTCACGAAACGCCCAATGCAGAGGAAGGCATCAGACCCAGTTGATCATTCCAGGGTGAGCTAAGATCATTCAGCCCATGGCCAAGTGAAGGGAGGGTAGTTATGGCAGTCGTGTTCTTTCTACCTTGGGTAGCGGCTGCTGAAGAGTTGCGGATCGCTGACATTTGCTTGATGCCTTACGAACGTGGGCGGCTACCTGGCGAGCTTCTGGGCATCCCGCAAGCAGCTTTCGACGGTGTCCTCGGCAACTACGGCGACCGGGAACTCGGTTCTCAGCCCTCTCATCCAGTCCATCAGGCAGCGCTTGTCATCTGGAACGATGACACACCTGGCATGGAGGTTTCGGACGTCCAGATCCAGCAGCGCTTGGTGCAGAGTTCCTATCTTGCGTTCTCAGCCTTGGCAGGCCGATCGCTATGCTCAGCCTTCGAGTACTACAACGCCGACACACTCCAGGTCGTCGCGCAGCGATTTGATATCGCCTCACCGGCTCAATCCTGTATGACCACCCGTCGGCGTGACGGTGGAACGCAAAACATGCTGGCGGGGAGTGGAGGGCTCAAGTTCATTCGGCCGTACCACGTCGACAATCGCGCGGGGATCTCGATCGACACGCCACTGCTCGAAGCTCTGCTCAAACTACCTGACGGGGAACTAAAGGAACGCATAGACGAGGCGATAGTGTCCTTTCTTAGGGCCAACACCGATGCCCCATCCATGGATGAGCGATCCGAGCTGATCCTGATGAGGGTTGCCATAGATACGCTGCTCAACGTCCCACATGACAAAGCTGCCTTCCGCAGGGCGATCAACGAACACTTCGATGAGCTACCGAATCAGCCCATCTGGCATAAAGGGAGTCTGGACGAAGCTTGGTGGCGCGAGCATTGGGACAAAAACGTAAATCGCCCGCTCGACGCCTGGGTTCATGATTTCTGTGCCGCTCGCAACGCCGCAGCTCATGGCCCCGCAAATGGTGAGAAGGGAAGCATCTGGCCTCGCCATAACCACCTCATTTTCTCCGCCTGGCTATTACCCCTGATCGTCAAAAAGCTGCTTGTCCAAGCGGGGCTTTACGAGTTCAGCGCCGAGGACAAGGTCGCCCGGGCGGGGTTTGAAGTCTTTCTGGCCCACGATCTGCTAGCAGCCACCGACGACCATGAAAACAAGGTCTGGTGGCAGGTAGCTGAATCCGCGCTTTTCCTGCCACTCTTCGCAGAGCGATTACGCCAAGCCTGTGAATGAGGGCTACAGCCTCAGCAGCGATCGCAATTCTGAAACAAGTGCTACTCCAGTTCACACCTCAATAGAGACCGACATGTCCTTCACTCATGCGCATCAGACAGCAATGGCGCAGCAGCGCAACAGGGGGCGGTGCCTTCACTACGAAAATGGGGGCCGCTGCGACGCCATCATCTCCGCGCACTCAATTCAGAAGGGTGGCCAGCTCAACCTGATCGTAGAGCAAGGTCATGTCTACCAGCTGTCCGCCGATCTCACCATGTTGAAATCAACCGGGGGTAAGCCTCAACTGAAGAAAGTGGGCATCAACAAGGTGTCCACCTTCCGTGGTATGTGCAAGCATCACGACAATAGGTTGTTCGCACCAATCGATGACAGACCACTGGCATTCGATCACGAACAGATAGCTCTCTATGCCTATCGCAGCATTTGTCGTGAGTATTTCGTCAAAGAAAATGCCGCACGCTCTCTAGCAGCGATGATCGACCACCCTGACGTACCTCAGGCAAACCGCCAGTTGCTGGTGGACTCAGCTCAAGGGCAGGCATTTGGTTTTCAACACCTCCACCGACACAAGCTCATCTACGATGCGGCGATCTCAGAAGGCAATTTCGCGGAGTTCCGATTCATCGTTTTTCGGTCGAGCTCCCCTTGCTCGGTGCAGGACTCAGGGCTGCTTTTCCCTGATTATGACTTTCTTGGTCGCAAGCTTCAGGATCTCGGGCCAGAGACAAAGGCGCTCGACTTACTGACATTCTTTACCGCCCCCACGCAGGACGGATGGGCGTATGTGCTCGCCTGGCATGAGTCGAGCGACCAATCCTGCCAGTGGGTGCGCGAGTCCATGCAGGAAGGCTTTAACAGAGGGGCAAAGCTTGAGGATATGCTGATGCGGCTTTCTCTGGCCTGTGAGAATCATGCTATTCGAATCTCCTGGTGGGACGGTTTACTCCCATCGGCCCAGGGCGCCGGGTTTGCTGCACTGTCAGTAGGGACTGATCCAAGAGTAGTTACACCACCAGACTATCTGGCTCATGGATGCGAGGGCCTTGCTGACTGGACGTTTGACTATGTCCAGGACGGAGCAGCAATTTAGATCACCAAAGTGACTTTGTAGGTTCAGGCAGCAGTTGCGATGCCGGTCAGAAAATCAAGTATTCTGCTCCCAACCGGTTCGTTGCTTACAGGCCTGTCAGCCCCAGGGCCGTGGGGTCAGCTATGAGATCCTGAACTCCAATCGAGGCCGAGGAGGGTTCCCCACCACCGAGCAAATATTAAATTCACAGCTAACATCGAACGCAGCCAGTTGAGCTACCCATCGCTCGACCTCGGCATCCCAGTCTGAGCTACAGAAATCTGTATTGGGCCAGTAATTTTGTAGCGTGTCGTAATCAAGCTGCAGGGCTTTGGTTCTCTCGGCCGCACCGATCACGCACCAAGCTGTACGCATGCGGTCTTTCCAGGTCGGCGCAGACAGTATGTGCACCGGGTCGAAGGGTTCAAACCCCAACGCTGCGACCTCCGCATCGAAACCCAACATGGCTCCGATTGACCCTGCTAGATCTGCCGGATCTTCGGATAGCGCATCAACCCAGCGAAGCAGGTAACCGAGCGCCTGAAAATTACTGAGCTGGCGGCTCTCGTTCTTCTCGATGCCATGGGTACAGACCTCGCGACTACCGTTGGGGGAATTGACTGTGCGAAAGGTGAACATTGCTTTTGGCATGGGATACGCTCCTTCTCGTTCTTATCGTTCTAGGTCTTTCCAGGATACGAATGGAGCAACGGGCGTGACTAGGCTTAGGTCACGGAAGCACTTCAGGTCTATGAGGAGGCGCTGGCTTTGAATCCAATTTGGCCGAAACGACGGTTCGGCATAGCAACCAGAGACGCCAAAGGTCAATTATTGGGATGGTCGATCTCTCGCAACCGTACGGGTCTTCGAGCGACCAAGACATTCGGCTCAGATGTGGTGGGCGTCATCGCAGCGGGAACTAAATTTTCGGCCCGACGGCATGGAGGCCAATTTTTGAGCAGTTTTTCTCTTTCAATATATGCTTAAAGCAGCCCTTGGTTGGAGCCACAAATATTGCAGGGCGCCTACGGATTTTTGGCATTGTGCCTAAATCTGTAAAAATCTATTGAGCCCCGTTTTAACGCCAGGTTTGAGTTACCAAGGTTGCAACAATCTGGATTTTGAATCAGACGGGCGGTACTAGGGGGGAGGGTGGTGCAGTACACTCTCCCCAACCGATCACGAAGGTCAAGCATCGGAGTCCTTATGAGCCCCTCACCACACGGTTTAGTCGGCATCCGCCTCGCAGAAAAGCAGATCGAAACGCTCAGGCAGCGGATTGATACGCTCCAGCAGGATCCAGGCTATGCGCAGGACGTGGAATTCTACGGAAAGCTTCAGGGGCTGATGCAAAAATTTGGGTTTACCTCTCAGGATGTGGTGGAACTGCTGATGTTGAGGGGAGATCTAGAGCTTGCACCGAACCTAACCGTATCGCGTTTGAGGCACATCTTCAGCCTGATCGAGGGTGAGGCCCGGGTAGAAAGGGGGGCATGAAGATGGGTGAGAGCCAAGGCAAAACGATCCATCAGAAGCTGGGCCGGCTGATCGAGCTGAATCAGGACATCGGGCTGCGTTATCGCTTGTCCTGCGAACTGATGGAGGATCCGGGAGTGGCGGATTGCTTAAGGTTTCTCGGGGAGCTCGATCACTTAGCGCTTCAGTACGGATTTAGTCCGAGCGAAATCATTGCGCTGCTGAATGCGGAGGACAAAGAGCGCGTGATAGAAAGATCAGAGCCGGCGGGGTCTGAGCCTCAGATGAAACCTTGAAATCTACTTCAATAAAGTATTACCACCCAACTCAACTAAATGAATATTTAGTTGAGTTATATGGAGGCAATGCTATGGATCCCATGATAGTACGAAGCAGCGGCGAAGGGTAACGGAAACCTGGATTATGCTTTTTCAAAGCAGTCATTTAATAGCGATAAAAATCTCCAGATGGCTGCTGTAATCGATGTTGGCATGGGCTCTGCTCAGAATCTAGGACGCAAGACGGCTAGACCGCAGTGGCGGCGATATCGGCAAGCTAAATCGAAAGGTACGAAGGGTGTCCAGTTACCCAATGGCGCCGATCCGCTTGGAGGGATGGCAAAAAATGTATCCTCGATGACCTGATCATCCACCTGAACTCGATATGCGGTAGTTAAGGAATATATTGGAGTTTGACGCATTAAACATTAAAGGTGTCGCGCCTCAGATTTGATGCCATGCATCTCAGATTACTTCCTTGATGCCAAGCATCCATGTTCGCTTCCAGCAAACTTTTAGAACCACTTGTCCGATTTCTTCGGCATGTTTAGAGAAGCGTGGTTTCATGGAACATGGAAGCAAACTTACAAACGTCGATTCCTGAATGACTTTCTCAACGTCTCCAAGCTCTTTCAAAGGAACATTCAAATCTAGGATGGTGACGCAGAGGCATTGAACGGTTGACAAGCGTGCCGAAGTGATCTCGAGAAAAACGTATGAAGCGAGAAGTAAAGTGAACCCTATGGAGTCGAGACCTCAAGAAAACGCGATTACTACCAGGTTTGGGGTCAAGGTTGGTTCGGCGTACTGAGAAGATCCTGGGGAATGTGGTCGAGGGATGTGACTGAGTTTTCAAATGTGCCTGGGAGATGGCCTGTGTGGAATATCTGTTGGTACGTGTAATGTATATTATGTTAAACAGCGTGTTTATGATTTTAAGGCGGATGCATTCGTACTGATTCTACTAACCCACTTCTGACGTCCACTCTCTCATCGGGCCATGTCCTTCATGTTCAAGGCGAATCCTTCTTTGGTGTCCCTCCTGATTGTTAGTCCCCCCTGCACAGACCATTCAATTCTCCTGTCTTTATGATCGGAGCGCGCGACTTGTAAGCTTCGTCTCAATCCCTATGCCCCCAACAGCATTGCGGCCATCCGTTAACCATGATCGACAGTAACCGAGCCAAGTGCGGCCTGTTGCCTGTCATAGCGGATCTTTGCGGTCGCAAACAGGAGCTAACGATGAAGCTACAGGTCAATGGACAGGAACTAGAAGTGGACGCACCAACCGACATGCCGCTGTTATGGGTACTGCGTGATCTCATGCACATGACCGGCACCAAGTTCGGCTGCGGGATGGCCCTATGTGGCGCCTGCACCGTGCATATCGATGGTTCGCCACAGCGTAGTTGTGTCATGCCGGTCGGTGCCGTGACTGGCAAAAAGATCACCACGATCGAAGGTCTATCAGCAGATGTCAGCCATCCGGTACAGCGTGCCTGGGCCGAACTTGATGTAGTCCAGTGCGGTTACTGCCAGTCTGGCCAAATCATGAGCGCCGCGGCGTTGTTAGCGAGCAACCCCACCCCCACCGATGCCGATATCGATCAGGCCATGGCCGGGAATATATGCCGTTGCGGTACTTACCAGCGTATTCGTAACGCGATTCATCGCGCTGCCGAGTTAAGCAAGAGCTGACGTTTCGCCCTCTCTTCCATCGGCCCTATTCCAGCTAAGGAGTTCTCTGATGAACCCCGTTCTTGTCCCCTCTCGTCGCGGTTTTCTCAAGTCTGGTGCGGTGCTCGGCAGTGGGCTGATCGTCGGCTTCTCGGTTCCCGGCGCCAAACGCCTGATGGCTCAGACCACAGACTCCGAATTCGCGCCCAATGCCTTTCTGCGAATCGCGCCGGACGACAGCGTTACCATCCTGCTGGCTCACTCTGAAATGGGCCAGGGAGTCTGGACCACCCTGACGATGCTCATCGCCGAAGAGCTGGATGCCGATTGGAGTCGACTCAAGGTCGAACATGCGCCAGCGGCTGCGGCGTACGCCAGCCCTCAACGAGGGTTTCAGGCCACCGTCGGTTCATCCAGCATTCGCGAAGAGTTCGAACGCTACCGTCGGGCCGGTGCAATGGCCCGCACCCTGCTGATCCAGGCCGCGGCCATTCGCCTTGGGCAAGCGCCCAGTGCATTGCGTACCGAAAATGGTGTGGTCATCATCGGTAATACCCGTTTGCGCTATGGTGAGCTGGCCGAACAGGCCGCCCTCCTTCCGGCTCCGGACCCTGCCACCCTCACCTTGAAAGAACCTGGTGCCTGGACGCTGATCGGCAAAGGTGCCTTGCGTCTGGACTCGCCAGAGAAAATCAGCGGTCGTGCGCAGTACGGTATCGACATTCAACTCGACGGTTTGCTGTGTGCGGTGGTAGCTCGTGCGCCGATGCTAGGCGGCACTGTGCGTGCCTTCGATGCGACTCAGGCCCGGGCGCTCCCCGGAGTGCGCAACGTGGTTCAGATCCCCAGCGGTATCGCTGTGATCGCTGATCACTACTGGGCGGCCAAGAGAGGTTGCGATGTGCTGCAGGTGGAATGGGAAGCTGCGAGCGGTGCCGTCATCTTCGACAGTGATCGGCAACGCGAGGATCTCGTCAGGCTGACTCATACCCCCGGACTGGTCGCGACACAGAACGGTGACGTCGAGGAAGCCCAAAAGGCTGCGCATAAAGTGGTCGAGATGCAGTATTGCGTGCCCTACCTCGCGCACGCGGCCATGGAGCCGCTGAACTGCACGGTGAGGCTCAGTGCCGACGGTTGCGACATCTGGGTTGGTAGCCAGATGCAAACCTTCAATCAACGAACCGCCGCAAAAATCACCGGCCTGGCCCCGGAACAAATACGCATCCACACCACCTTCCTGGGCGGTGGTTTCGGCAGACGCGCCGTACAGGACTTCGTAGCGGAGGCGGTACAGGTCGCCAAGGCCGCGGGAGTGCCGGTGAAGACCCTCTGGAGTCGCGAAAATGATATGCAGGGCGGCTATTACCGCTCAGCCTTCGCGCAACGTCTCAAGGTAGGCCTGGGTCGTGACGGCCAACCGCTGTCTTGGTCGCAGACCAGTGCCGGCCAGTCGATATTCCCCGATGCCGAGGGTATTCACCCGACATCAATCGAAGGGATGAGCGACTCGCCCTACATCAAGCACACCCCTGCCTATCGAGTCGAAGCGCACTCGCCCCGCTCCAACGTTCCCGTGTGGTACTGGCGCTCGGTTGGACACAGCCATAATGCGTTTGTCATGGAAAGCGCGGTTGATGAACTGGCGCATGCAGCCGGCCAAGATCCATTGGCCTATCGACGCTTGCTGCTCAAGACTGAACCCCGTCACCTGGGGGTGTTGAACCTCGCCGCTGAACGCTTTGGTTGGGGGCGTAAGGCAGCGGCTGGTCGGGGCCAGGGTATTGCCGTGCACCAGTCCTTCGGAAGTTTCTGCGCTCAGGCGGTGGAGATATCCATTGAGCGTGACGAGATCCGTGTCCACCGTGTGGTCTGTGCGATCGACTGCGGAATCCCGGTCAACCCGGACAACATCAAGGCGCAGATGGAAGGCGCTATCGTCTTCGGACTGAGCGCGGCGCTGTTCGGGCAGATAAGTATCAAGGAGGGACGCGTCCAGCAGTCCAACTTCCACGATTATCGGGTATTGCGCATGAATGAGATGCCGCAGATCGAGGTGCATGTCCTCCCCAGCACCGAGGGGCCCGGCGGAGTGGGCGAACCGGCGACGCCGCCAGTGGCACCGGCAGTGGCCAACGCGCTGTTCGCCCTGACGGGCCAGCGCTTGCGAGAGTTGCCGTTACGCCTCTCAAGCCATGCATAAAGCAGAATCTGGAAAGCAGGCCCTGCTCTTCTCAGGTCAAGGGCCCGAAGCGCTGGGCATACAACCCGCTCACCCACTCGACAAAGACCTTCAACCTGGGGGAAAGCTGGCGATGATAAGGATACAGCACCGAGACCGGCAGTCCGGCGCTGGGCCAGTCCCCCAGGACCTCCACCAACTGCCCCGTTGCCAGGTATTGCTCCACGCGAAACCGTGGAACCTGGATCAGGCCACAACCGCTGAGCGCGCAACTCCTGTAGCACTCAGCATCATTCACCGATATCCAGCCACCCAGTTCCTGATCGACGACCTGGCCGTCGATGAGAAAACTGAAGGGATAACGAATGTCGTGATTACTGGCAAAAAACCCCACCGCCTGGTGCTCGCCTAGCTGCTCGGGGGATGTCGGTGTGCCGTGCTCCGCCAGATAGCCGGGACTTGCACAAACGACCTCCGGCATCAACGCCAGGCGCTTGGCTACCAGTGACGAATCGCGCGGGTTACCTGCACGCACTACACAATCGACGCCTTCGCTCACCAAGTCCACCAGCCGATCACCACTACTGATCGCCAGGTTGATTTCGGGATAGCGCTGATGGAAGTCCTGGATGTTCGGCAAGATGATCTGGGTCGCATGCGAGCCGTGCAGATCCAGGCGCAACGTGCCACGTGGATTTGCCAGTACCGTGCTGAGCGAAGACTCGGCATCTTCCAGATCCCCAAGAATACGCTTGCAACGCTCATAGAATGCCTGGCCATCCAGCGTTGGCCGAACCTGCCGCGTCGTACGCTCGAGCAGGCGTGCACCGAGCTGTCGTTCCAGCTCCTTGATAGCCAGGGTAGCAGTGGCTCGTGGGATGTTCAGGGCATTGGCGGCACGGGTGAAGCTGCCCTGCTCGATGATACGGATGAAGAGTTGCAAGGCGTCGAATTTGTCCACCGTGTAGCGCCCTATTGTTGGTGAGAGGTAAATAGTCTTGCCAGTTATTCCGCATTTATCCATCCCCTGGAAGCAATCAGAATTACTTTTGTGGTGAGGATGGTGCCTCGCTAAATGCCCAGGTCATTCGTGCCGGCGGTGGTTTCGCCTGAGGCGCGCCATGGCGGCGCACATGTCATTTCGAATCCGTCTTGTGAGAGGCAGCGATGAAGGCCAATCATTATCAAATCAGCATCCAGCCCTTGGATGAGCAGAGCGAGGGCGCTCCCCCTGCCCTGCAGTTCGAATTCGTCAACCATGACGACCTGTTGCATATCGTCGAGCTGCTCCAGGCTGGCCTGAGCTATGCACCTGCCTCGACCGCCGCGCTGGCGATCGGGGTGAAACTGTTCAGCGCGGTGATGCTGGCAAACCGTTACGATCCACTGTTCGCGGACATCGACCCGGCCATGCGCGCGTTCATTCGCAAGCTCAAGCAGCGAGTGTCAGCGGTTAGTCTGACGTCTGGAGCGACGCAGCCATGAAGCGTTTTCTAGCGGAACAAGGCAGGCATCTACGCAGGCTGGGCGGAACCACACTTTCCACCATCACAGCCTTTTTGTTCCTGGCCAGCCCGGTCTCTTCGGCGATCGAACCCTACAGGGGTATCGCTTACGACGAACGCGTGGATCCGTCGCTGCACAAACGCAAATCCACCGGCGTCAGTACGCAAGCGATCGCCGAGGCCACCACCCACCTGCTGGATGGCTTGAGCGCGCCACAGAGACAGCAGGCGAGTTTCGCGGTGGACAGTGAACAATGGCGGGTATGGAGCAACTTCCACCGCTCCAGTGGGCGCCTTGGCCTACGCCTGGGGGATCTGTCTGTGACCAGCCGCGCCGATGTCTTTGAGCTGCTGCGCCAGTCGCTCAGCGCCAAGGGACTGAAACTCAGCGAGGACATCATCAAGTTGAACCATGTGCTGGGCGTCATCACCGGCGACACCCGCAGTTTCAACGAGGACGAGTACTACTTGGCGCTGTTCGGCCGCCCTTCGGATAACGAACCCTGGGGGTTTCAGTTCGAAGGACACCATCTGGTCATCAACTACTTCATTCTCGGCGATCAAGTGGTGATGAGTCCGACTTTCTGGGGTTCAGAGCCCATGTACAGTCCGCCTGACGCGGCACTACCGCCACGTTATCAGGGGTTGTCCGTGCTGCAGGTTGAACGTAGTGGCGCCAAGGACTTTCTCGCCTCTCTGAACCCGGAGCAGGCTAAGAAGGCCCGCCTGCACGGTTGGCAGTCGTTCATCTCGGGAGCCGGCAACGACAATGCCAAGGTTCCACAAGAAGGCATACGCGGCAATGAGTTGCAGGGCAGCCAGCGTCAGGCGCTGGCCGCCTTGATCGAAAACTTTGTCGGCAATCTGCGTGAAGGCCACGCGGACATTGCCATGGATGAGGTCCGGGCACATCTCGACGACACATGGTTTGTCGCCCGGGAGCGTGATGATGGTCGAATCTACTATCGGATTTTCAGCCCTGTGATCCTCATCGAGTTCGACGAGATCCACGGCACATTCACCGATCATCAGCATGTACATGCGGTAGTGCGCACGCCCAATGGCAACGACTACGGCCAGAGCCTGTTGCGCCAGCACCTGGAGCAGCATCCGCACTGAAAGAGGTCACTCTCTACGGACAATCGATGCCCGTTGCCTAGCCGTTTGTCGCGAAATATCACACACAGCTCAACGGGCACAGATTGATAAGAAATAGTTGAAAACCCGCCGGGCCGGGGACTTTCGCAGGTGCGTGAAATACTCAAGAATCTGCGCATACCCTGCCTGCACGGTTTATGGCACATGGAGTTTCCGATGGAGTCGTCCCCCCACATCATTGTTGTCGACGACCATCGCGATATCCGCGATCTGGTCGGCAAGTACCTCGGGCAACATGGTTATCGGATCAGCATGGCTGAAAGTTCGGCGGCGCTGCGAAGGTTGATGGAACGCAGTGCACCGGACCTGATTATTCTCGACGTCATGATGCCTGGAGAAGACGGGCTGACAGTCTGCCGCCAACTGCGTAGCAGCACCGACATCCCGATCATCTTCCTCACCGCGATGACCGAAGAGCTGGACCGCATCATCGGCTTGGAACTGGGAGCGGACGATTACCTCTCCAAGCCCTTCAATCCCAGAGAGTTGCTGGCACGAATCAAAGCCGTGCTGCGCAGGGTCAACAGCCTGCCTCCGCAGCGCGGTATTTCCAAGTCGAAGGTGCTGCGCTTCGATCATTGGGTGCTCAATGTCGGCCGCCGGGAGTTGCTGGGAACCGATGGTGTCGCCATTCCTTTAAGCACCGCAGAGTTTCGGCTGCTGAACGTGTTTCTCGATCACTCGGGCATCGTGCTCAGTCGCGACCAGTTGCTGGATCTGACAGTTGGCCGTACCTCGGACTACTTTGACCGAAGCATCGATAACCAGGTCAGCCGTTTGCGCAAGAAAATCGAAGTCGATCCGCGCAACCCGGCCTTGATCAAAACACACTGGGGCGGAGGCTACAGCTTCACGGCCCAGATCGAGCGGGCATGATGGGTATCTGGCAACGCAGCCTCGCCGCGCGTTTCATCCTGTTGTTATTGCTGGCCCTGGCGCTGTCCCAAGGCGCGGGTTTCCTGATCTCCTGGGATGAGCGTGGGCAGGCACTGCGTAGCGCTGCCAAAAGCGAATTTTTCAGCCGCACCGCCTCACTGACACTCCTGCTGGAGAGCACACCGTCGGCGTTGCACAGCGATATCCTGAATGTCAGCGGGACCAACTACAGCCGGTTCTGGATCTCGACCGAAGCCCCCAGGGACGCCTCGTCCTGGTGGCAGGACGCGCGTGCACAACTGCTCAAGCCATTACCCAACCGCACGGCGGCGCCGGGGGATGCCGAGGAACGGGAAGTATCAACAAAACTGACCGCAGTGCCTTCGCAGGCGATCGAATCAGGTTTGGTCTGGAGCCAACTGCCCTCCACCTCCTGGCCGCTCTCCCGTCCTGCCCTGTACCTGCCCCTGGAGGCCGCGAACGGATCAGGACTGGCCGTACGGCTCGCCGACGACGTCTGGCTGAATGCGGTGTATGCCAAATCGATACCCAATTCACCGCTGACCCTGCAATCGTTGTTGTCATTGGCGATCACCGCACTTGCACTCTCCCTGATAGCGATTGTGGTCGCGCGGGGCATTACCCGTCCGATGCGACACCTGGCGGCGGCAGCCGAGTTGTTGGGACGTGGCGAATCAGTTCCGCATCTGCCGGAGTCGGGCCCCGATGACATCCGGCAAACAGTAGAAGCCTTTAACCGCATGCAGGCACGTATCCAACGCTTCGTTGACGACCGGACCCGGATGCTCGCGGCCATCGGTCACGATTTGCGCACACCGATCACATCACTGCGCTTGCGCGCGGAGTTCGTCACCGACCCTGAGGTCCAGGAGAAAATGCTCGCGACCATCGAGGAGATCCGCAGCATGACCGAGGCTGCCATCGCCTATGCACGTGAAGAAGCGACGGTTGAAGCGACCCGTGCGGTAGATGTTTCGGCGCTGGTTGAAAGCCTGTGTGACGATCTTGCGGAGCTGGGTATGCAGGTCAGCTATATGGGCGGTCCGAAGATCATCTACCGCTGCCGACCCGACGCCCTGCGCAGAGCGCTGCGTAACCTCATCGAAAATGCCGTCAGGTATGGCGAACAGGCTCGGGTCAGTATCCACCACGCCATGGAAGGTATCGACATCATCATCGAGGATGACGGACCGGGCATCCCGAACCATGCCCGGGAACAAGTGTTCGCCCCGTTCTTCCGGCTGGAGGACTCCCGCAGTCGCGATACGGGAGGCATTGGCCTGGGCCTGTCCATCGCCCGGGCCATAGTGCGTCACCATGGAGGTGACATCAGCTTGAACAATCTGGATGCGGGCATGCGTGCCCTGATTAATCTTCCACTGACCCGCTAACCCCCTTCTTCTTTGCTCCAAGCACGGAGCAATGCCTCAGCGCTTGCGCAAAATGTCACCCAGGCCTCCTTCCCGACATTTTGCGACAAAGCGCCCTCCTCTCGACAAAGTCTGCATACAAGCGCTGGGCAAGCTCTGAATCAGGACCCGCCACCTGGCTGTCTAGCTTGTCGGTCACGGTTATAGCGCCCTACGCCACCCTTTTCGGGGCTTTCTGGAGCAGGTGTGTCTGCCCATCAGCGATTGTTTATCCGAGATGAATAGCCATGGCAGTTTATGCGGATTTATCCACTGGCAAACAGCGCCCCACAATACCGGGTCGGTGCGCGCTTCGTTGTAACAGCGGTTCGACGCACTTGCACCGGCCCCATTGAACAATGCCAGGACAACCTCAGATGAAATCGACCTCTCATTCCTCAGATGCGCAATTGCAACCGAAACTGCTGATCCCGGCCCTGGGCACTTTTTATCAATGGGGCGAACCCCTCGCCTACGCGTTGCTGAGGTTATGCCTGGGCATCGTCATGCTGACCCATGGCCTGCCCAAGCTGTTGGGAACCTCACACGGCTCCATGGCCGACCCCATGGCGGGTTCGATCCGCTTGATCGAAAGCATCTTGCATCTCCCTGCGCCCGAACTCTTCGGCCTGTTCGTCGCCTGGCTTGAAGGACTCGGCGGATTGTTACTGGCGCTGGGGCTGGCAACCCGGGTACTCGCGGTGGCCATGGCCCTGCAGATGGCGGCAATCGCCTACATCCTTGGTCCGACCTGGCCCTGGATCGATCGCGGCATCGAGTACCCGGTCCTGATGGCGTTTCTCTTCATCTACATCGCCTTCAGGGGGGCCGGCCGCCACTCGCTGGACCGCCTGCTCGGGCGCGAACTCTAAATCCTTCAGGGAAGTCGCCGTCATGTCGCAATCCAAGATATCCAGAACCTTTTTCAGTGTATCTCTGACACTCGGCAGCCTGTTGACCCTGGGTGGCTGGACTTACTGGTTGTGGCCGGGCCAGTCCGCGGCAGCCGTGACCGCGACCCCGCCCTCCGTACCGGTCAGTGCGTTCGAGGTACAACATCAAGACGTCCCGGTGTTGATTCACGCGATCGGCAACGTACGTTCCCTGCACAGCGTGGAAATCCGCTCGCAGGTCGACGGTTTATTGCTCGAGTTGCCTGTCAAAGAGGGGCAACGGGTCAAGCGTGGCGATCTTCTGGCTCGGATTGATGATCGCGCCATAGTCGCCGCCCTGGAGCAAGCCAAGGCCCAACTGGCCGTGGCCCAGGCCCAACTGGCTTCGGCAAACGTTGATCTCAAGCGCTATCGGGCCCTAGCCACGACCCAAGCGGTTTCCGCACAGACCCTTGACCAGCAGCAGGCACTGGTCGCCCAACTGCATGCAACGGTGCAGAGTCAGCAGGCGACTGTCTCCGCCAACCAGGTGCAACTGTCCTACACACGGATTCTGTCCCCTACCGATGGTCGGGTCGGTATCCGTAACTTCCATGAAGGCAGCTACGTCCGGGCGAGTGACGCGCTGGCATTGTTCTCCGTGGTGCAACTGGACCCGATCAGTATCGAGGCCGCCCTTCCCCAGGCGCTCCTGCCACAGTTGCAAGCACTGGTTGCTGGCTCGGGACAAGCACCGGTGATCCTGCGCGCTTACTCGGGCGACGGTGGTGCGCTGCTGGGCGAGGGTCGCCTGGGCCTGATCGACAACCGGGTTTCCGACGCCACCGGGACGGTACGGATCAAAGGCAATTTCGCCAACGCACAAGGACGTCTGTGGCCGGACCAATCGGTGGTGGTCAACCTGCAGGCAGCGACCTTGCGCGAAGCACTGGTGGTGCCCCAGCGTGCCTTGCGCCAAGGCGCGCAATCCACCTTTGTCTGGCGCGTCCGGGACGGCAAGGCATCCCCACAACCGGTACGGGTCACCTATGCAGACGCGGAGATCGCAGTGGTCGAGGGCATCGTAGCGGGTGACCGGATCGTCGACGACGGCTACTCGCGGCTGCGCCCCGGAACCGAGGTGCACATACTCGAGCCTGACGATGCGGTTCACTCCACTGTCGCCAGCGGAGGAGTCTTGTGATGGCCCGCCGCAATGTCTACGCCTGGTGCATGGACCATCCCATCGGCACCATCCTGTTGAGCTTCGCCTTGGTGTTGCTTGGGGTGATTGCCTATCCGCGTCTGTCCATTGCGCCACTGCCGGAAGCTGATTTTCCGACGATCCAGATCACCGCGACACTGCCTGGCGCCAGTGCCGAGACCATGGCCTCTTCAGTGGCGACACCGTTGGAAGTTGAACTGAGCTCGATCCCCGGTATTACCGAGATGACCTCGGCTAGCTCGTTGAGCATGTTGACCCTGACGCTGCAGTTCACGCTGGATAAAAACATCGACGCCGCCGCCCAGGAAGTCCAGGCGGCGATCAATACGGCGTCGGCGCGTTTGCCCAGCGACATGCCGAGCCTGCCGGTATGGCGCAAGGTCAATCCAGCTGACAGCCCGATCCTGATTCTCAGCGCCTATTCGGCCAACCTGCCGCTGATCGAGGTCAGCGACCTGGCCGATACCGTGCTCTCGCGTCAGCTCAGTCAACTCGAAGGGGTGGGCCTGATCAACGTAGTGGGTGAACGTCGTCCGGCGATCCGTATCCAGGCCCGCCCGGAAGTCCTCGCCGCGGCCGGGGTAACACTGGCGGACATCCGCTCGGCAGTGCAGACGGCCAGCGTCAATCTGCCCAAGGGCGCTCTGTTCGGTGGGCACCGGGTTTCCAATCTGGAGGTCAATGATCAACTGTTCGAGCCCCGGGAATATGACGATGTCATCGTCACTTATCGCAATGGTTCGGCTGTGCGGGTACGCGACCTGGCCCGGGTTACCCTCGGGTCGGAGGACGACTACACGCAAAGCTGGCCCAATGGCGAATCCGGCGTGGCCCTGGTAATCCGGCGTCAGCCGGGGGCCAATATCGTTGCCACCGCGGATCGCATCCTGCAAGCCCTTCCCCGCCTCAAGGCGTCCTTGCCGGCGGACATGACGGTCGAAGTGCTGAACGACCGCACTCGCACCATTCGCTCCTCCTTGCATGAAGTGGAGTTGACGCTGGGCATCGCGATCGTCCTGGTCATAGGGGTGATGGCGCTGTTCCTGCGGCAGTGGTCGGCCACGTTAATCGTCACCATCGTGCTTGGTGTCTCGCTGGTGTCGACGTGCGCGGTGATGTACCTGGCCGGGTTCAGCCTGAACAATTTGACGCTGGTGGCCATCGTGATTGCAGTCGGTTTCATCGTCGACGACGCCATCGTGGTGATCGAAAACATCCACCGTCACCTGGAACTGGGCGAGAACAAGCGTACCGCGGCGCTCAAGGGCATCAGCGAAATCGGCTTCACCGTGGTGTCTATCAGCGTGTCGCTGATTGCCGCCTTTATCCCCCTGCTCTTCATGGGCGGCGTGATCGGACGGTTGTTCCGCGAATTCGCCTTGACCGCCACTGCTGCCATCGTGATTTCAGTCCTGGTCTGCCTGACCCTGGCCCCTACCCTGGCCTCTCTGTTCATGAAAGCCCCCAACCATCACGGCGAGTCCGACAAAGGTTTCTTCGGCAGCTTGCTCACAGTCTACGATCGCGCCTTGAGTTGGGCGCTTGGGCACCAGCGCATCATGCTCGGCGTGTTTTTTGCCAGTGTGATGCTCAGCGTGGCCAGCTTCATCATGATCCCCAAAGGCTTCTTTCCTCTGCAGGACACGGCCTTCATCCAGGGCTTCACCCAGGCATCTGCCGATATCTCCTACGATGAGATGGTTGAAAAGCACAAGCAACTGGAAGCGATCTTCAGCAAGGATCCGGCGGTCATCAGCTATAACCACGCCGTCGGTGGCAGCACTACGGACTCGATCGGCAATGGCCGGGTCTGGTTGGTATTGAACGATCCCGGGGAGCGTGACGCGACGGTCAGCCAGGTCATTGATCGGTTACGTCCACAACTGGCACAGGTTCCCGGGATCCAGGTGTTCCTGCGCGCCGTGCAAGACATCAACCTCAGTGCTGGCCAGCCCCGGGCCCAGTATCAATACGTGTTGCGCGCGCAGAGCAGTGCCGAACTGGCGACCTGGGCCACCACACTGGCCGATCGCCTGCGGGCCAACCCACTGTTTCGCGATGTCTCCCATGACCTGCAACTGGATGCCAACATCACCCGCATCACCCTGGATCGTGACGAGGCTGCACGTTATGGCTTCACCGCCCAGGACCTGGACAACGCGCTTTACGATGCCTTCGGGCAACGACAGATCAGCGAATACCAGACCGAGGTCAATCAGTACCAGGTGGTGCTCGAACTGAGTACGGCACAGCGTGGCAATGCCGAAAGCCTTAGCTACTTCCACCTGCGTTCACCGCAGACCGGCCAGATGGTCCCGCTCCTGACATTTGCCCGGATCGAGCCGCCGTCAAGTGGCCCGGTGGTGATCAACCATAACGGCATGCTGCCAGCGGCCAACCTGTCCTTCAATCTCGCTCCCGGTGTTGCTCTGGGGCAGGCGGTGAGCGCACTGCAGGACATAGAGCGGGACATCGGCATGCCAATCTCGGTGAGCGGTACCTTCCAGGGATCGGCCCAGGCGTTCCAGTCGTCCCTGGCCAGCCAACCGTTTCTGATTCTGGCCGCGCTGGTGGCGGTCTACATCATCCTTGGCGTTCTCTATGAAAGCCTGGTGCATCCGCTGACTATTCTTTCGACCCTGCCGTCGGCAGGTATTGGCGCCATCGTGCTGCTGTGGGCCTGGCAGTTGGACTTTTCGATCATGGCCCTGATTGGCCTGATCCTGTTGATCGGCATCGTCAAGAAAAACGGCATTCTGCTGATTGATTTCGCCATCCACGCCCAGCGTGAACGCAACCTGTCCGCCCGAGATGCCATCCATCAAGCATGCCTGGCGCGTTTCCGGCCGATTCTCATGACAACTCTGGCAGCCCTGCTCGGTGCCGTGCCCCTGATGATGGCCTTCGGTACCGGCGCCGAGCTGCGTGAGCCGCTCGGGGTTGCAATCGTCGGTGGCCTGATGCTCAGCCAGGTGTTGACGCTGCTCACCACACCGGTGGTGTTCCTGACACTCGACAATCTGTTCCACCGACGCAAAGGTCAGCCGGTTGCCGGCCTGGAGCACAGCGCATGATAAACCGAACCTCGCTCATGACCTTGGCCCTGCTGTCCGCGCTGGCAGGGTGCAGCAGCCCCATGCAGGAGGGTTCCCCAACCGCAGGTGACCAGATGCATGGCCAAGACCTCGCGCCCTCTCTTGCCACTCAGTTGCCGCGCTGGTGGGAAGGCTTCAACGATCCTGCACTCAATAGCCTCATGGAGTCGGCGTTGCGCAACAACCTGGATCTGGCCAGCGCCGTGGAACGAGTTCGGGAGGTCCGGGCTCAGCGGCGCTTGGCTGCGGCCCAACGGTATCCCGATATTGGCTTGGCGGCGAACTACGATCGCTCACGCACAGCACTGAACGGCACCAATGAGGACTACTTCTACGGCATGGACCTGAGCTGGGAAGTGGATCTGTTTGGTCGTCTCAAGGCTCTGCGTAATGAAGCCGATGCGCAGTTGAAGGCCTCGCAACAGGACTATCTGAGCCTGCGTATCAGCCTGATGGCCGAGGTGGCCAACAATTACTTGCAATACCGTCTGGCGCGGCGAGTGGAACAGATTGCCAGCGAGGCCAGCACCGCACAGAAACAAACCGCGGATGTCACCCGGGCTCGCTTGGAACAGGGCACCAGCAACCGTCTGGATCTGGAGCGCATCGAGTCCCAAGTGGCTGTCACCCTGGCCGAGGTACCGGTCGCTCGGCAACAGGCGGAGACCGCTCGTTACAACCTCGCTTATCTGCTGGCCAGTGAGCAGTCCGTGGTCGATCGGCTGCTGGCTGGTGAGGATCCGGCGGCAGTACCGCCATCCCCCTCCGCCCTTTCGTTGTCCTCGGTACCTGTGGAGGTACTGCGCGAACGGCCGGACGTGCGTGCGGCCGAGCAACGCTTGCAGGCGGCCGGTGAGTTTCTGGCAGCGGAAAAGGCAGCGCGTTACCCGCAACTGACATTGGGGCTGCTGTCCGGTTTCGAGCAAGGCGCCGGCGCTTCGACCTGGGCGCTGAGTACTCAACTGTTTCAGCCGTTGTTCGACTTCGGCCGCATCAGCTCACGCATCGAAGCCGGCGATGCTCGACACGAACAGGCCAGGCTCGCCTACAAGTCGAGCCTGCTGCAGGCCTTGCGAGAGGTGCACACCGCGTTCCAGGCTTACAACCAAGGTGTCGAGCGACAGGGCAATCTCGACCAGGCGACGGTTGCTGCCGTGCGCGCTGTCGACCTCGCCAAGCAGCAATATGCCGCCGGTACGGTTTCCATGCTGGAAGTGCTGGATGCCGAACGCAGCCTGTTCGACGTGCAGCGCAGCCAGGTACAGGCCAGGGCGGACGTGGCGCTGCGCTGGGTCGAGATCAACCGCACCTTGGGTATCGCCCCACCGGGGCCGGCCATTGCGACACTATAGAGATTTCAGCAGCACCGCCACTCCACTCAGAGCTGCCGGGGATTGGCCAGGAAATGAATGTATTCGACAGAGCGCTGGAACCGCCCTGTCTCACGAGAAGTATGGAAGATGCTTCGAAGCTACTTTACACGCTCCCAGACGATGTGAACCTTCATCCCATCCGGGCGCCGAAAATCTTCCACCATCCGGTCGCCGTCAACCTTCAGTTGCAAGTCATCCTGGGTACGCACAGCGCCCACCCAGTTTGGAAACGTAGATCCTTCGACGGTGTTGCCCGTGAACTCGCCGTTCTGGTTAACGGTATATCGTCCAAAGAAACCGATGCTACCGAGCATGGCTGCGCGGTTTTCCTCATCGGTGCCTTCGCCACGCACGTTGGAGCGAAACGGCGGCACGCGTGGATCCGTGAGCACTTCAACAAACGTCAACTCCGGGGTGAAAACGAGCCAGCCATGAGGATTGGGTCCATAAGCATCCGAGCTACTGCCCTGGTGCTCAACCGTTGCGCTGATCATGCGCCAGGTGCCGATCAACGAGTTTTGTTCGCCCGCGAAGGCTGTGGGGAAAACCGAAAAGGCAATGACCGCACCTACTGCCAGTACGCTGTTTTTTAGAGTCATCTGTATCACCTCTCACTGTAAGGATGCGATGGAGAATAAAAAATCTTCATGCCCTGGCCGAGATAATTGCCAGGCGTAGTTCCCGCGAAGCGGCATAATCGGCCTGCCGTCCCAATTGCCAGCCCAAGTAACCCCACAGCAACGCGCAACACGCGCCAATCATCGCGGCCAGGCCGGCGCCCTGCCCCAGCATGTCAAGCAGGCTCTTGGCCCAGCCACTCATGGCGTCACCGGCGCGATAAACCACGGTGTCGATGAAGTTCTTCGCCTTGTATTTACTCTCGGCGTCCAAGGGTGCGAAGAGCATTTCCCTGCCCGGCCGGACGAACGCGTACTCGCCGATTCGTCGTACGATCATCAACGTCGTAAGCAGCGCAAACCCGGGCGCCAACGCCAGGCCCAGGAAGCCGATGGACATGAGCAACGGCACGATGGCCAGCAACGCGCGTACCCCCAGCTTCGGTGCGATACGGCCGGTGATGAACAGCTGGGACAGCAACGCGCCCGCCTGCACGATGATGTCGATGGTGCCAAAGATGCGAACTTGCGATTCGCGATCCGGATAGTGCTCGGCCACCAGGCGCGCCTGCTCGAAATACAGAAAGGTGCTGACGGTCGCCAACAGCACCACGAACCCGGCGATCCCCAGCAGGTAAGGTGATCTGAGCACGGTCGTCAAGCCGCTGAACGGGTTGCCGCGCAGTGGCTGCCGAGGGCTTTGCGTCGGCGCGGCACCCGGTCGGCCTGCCCCACCCTCCTCGCGCCATCTCATCAACGCCCGCTTCAAGACCAGCGTGGCCCCGAGCAACAAGGCCGCCAGCAGCATCAACCCAGAGGCGCCGAGGGTATCGATGAGCAGCGCGCTCAGGGCCGGCCCCAGCAAACCGCCGATGCTGGCGCCGGCAGCGATGAAGGCAAATAAACGCTTGGCCTGCTCGCTGTCGAATACATCCGCCATCAAGCTCCAGGCCACGGACACGACGAACAGGTTATAAACCGAGATCCAGACGTAAAAGACCCGGGCCAGCCAGACACTGTCCGGCTGGAACTGGAAGAACTCGACGAACATCAGCAGATTGATGCCGAAGAAGCCGTACACCCAATCGATGAGGCGCAAGCGCGGTACCCGGGAACTGAGCCAGGCGAACATCGGAACCGCCGCCAGCATGACCAGGAAGGTCGCGGTAAACAGCCATTGCAGATTCTCCACGCCCGCCGCGATGCCCATCGATTCGCGGATCGGGCGCAGCATGAAGTAACCGGTAAAGAGGCACAGGAACAGCAGGAATCCGTACAACGCCGGACGCAGCTCACCGTCGCGGGCATTAAGGGCGAGGCTCAGCCGGTGCAGATAGGAAGGCGTACTCATGGGAGCTCCAGGAAGGCGGCAACAGGCCAGAGGGTGGGCACGGGACGGACACCCGCGCCCAAGGTTGCATCAGGGGTAGGTGACGCCGGTCAGCCGTTCGGAGACGGCCCAAAGCCGATCGGAATCCGCCTCCCTGGTTGCTGCGGCAGGCGTTTTGGCAAAACCCAGCGGGCCGCGTTTTTCCTGGTCTCCGGTCGGGCCGTAATAGGCGCCGCCGACGGCCTGCTTAGCGGTGGCGGCATACAGCGTGGGCAACGCCCCTTGTGCCGCTGAGTGGTAGGCGTCGCGGTCCTGGGCCCAGCGCTGGCCGAATTCACTGTTGAGGCCGGGGCCGCGTTCGACCAACTCGGTTACGGCAACGCCGGGGTGCGCGGCGATGCTACGAATGCCCCAATTTTCGGCATCGCTGCGTCGCTGCAACGCGAACGCCCAATGCAGGATGGCCAGTTTCGATTGCGCGTATGTCGCATACGGGTCGTACTTCTGGTTGGCCTGTAGGTCATCGAAGTTCATCGCGCCACGGGTCGCTGCAATGCTTGAAAGGCTCACCACGCGTGCGTCCTGGCTTTGACGCAGGAGCGGCACCAGCAGGCCGGTCAACGCGAAGTGCCCCAGGTAATTGGTTGCTAACTGAAGTTCGAAACCATCGGCTGATGTACCTCGTTCGGACGGCGCCATGATGGCGGCATTGTTGATCAACACGTCGAGGCGCGGCAGCCTCTGATTAAGACGCTGGGCCAGGTCGCGCACGGATGAAAGGTTGGCCAGGTCCACGGCCTCGAACTGCACCTTGGCATCGGGCACCGCCTGTTGAATGCGTGCAATGGCCTGTGCGCCGCGCTCTGGATTGCGAGCAGCGATAATCACCTGCGCGCCGGCACGGGCAAGTGCCAGCGCATCCTCATAACCCATGCCGCTGGTGCCGCCGGTGACCAAGACGATTCGGCCCTTCTGAGACGGCATGTCGTTGGTCGACCAGTCGGGTTTCGGTGCGACACGAGCCGATGCTTCGATACTTACGGCACTGAGCAGCGCGACACCGGCGACAAGTGCCCGGACCAGTCTCATCAACGGGTTTATGGTGTTCAGAAGGCCGATTGCGGGGGTTGCTGTGTTCCACATGGTTGAATCCTCTATTTGAAACAATGAACCGACACGACCGGCGATCACTGGATGGAACACGCCTCAGCCAGTTGCAGAAAGCTGACTTGGCGGGTTTGCCCTTGCGTATCCACATAGGTCATTTTTGCCCGCACAACCTCACACACTTGCGAGCTCGGTGCCTCGATGCGAATGGCGTGGGCGATGTCCAGCGGCATGCCATACTCGTAAGCCGGTGGTTCCGTGTTTTCTTTGGCGAACAGAGGTGAACCGCTCAACGTGATGACGGCCAGCAGACTGGCGATCGACAGGTTTTGGATATTCATGATGGTCTCCATGACTGCCTTTACCGGGATGGTCTTAGCACTCTAGGAGGGGGACACTGACGTCAAGGTGACTGCTGACTGACAGGAAGATGTCAAACGCCGATGTTGGGGAAACACCGGCGTTCGCTAAGACGCAACTAGCGCGCCGCTTGGCTCGTCAGGGAAAATCCGAAGGTATTGAGCCCATCCTTGCTGTGGGCAAACACTCGTCCACCGTGCATGGACGCCACGGCCCGCACAATGGAAAGCCCCAGGCCATGGTGCGCGTCGCTCCGGGCCCTGGCGGCGTCGGCGCGATAGAAGCGTTCGAACAAATGCTCCAGATGCACGTTGTCGATAGGCTCGCCTGCATTGGAAACGCTCACCTGGGCCTGCATGCCATGGCTTTCCAGGCGGACGATGATGACGCTCTCCGGCACCGCGTATCGCGCCGCGTTTTGTATCAGATTGGCGAGGGAGCGGTGAAACAGGCGTCGGTCGATGCATACGCGCATGTCGCCTTTGATCACCACGTTCAGCTGTTTGTCATGCAAGACAGGCTCAAGGTATTCCACCGTCTTCGACGCCTCTTCATAAAGCGAGACATCACTGAGCTCGGTCGCCCGCTGCCCACTTTCGGCACCCGCCAGGAACAGCATGTCATTGACGATGGTGCCCATCCGCTCCAGCTCTTCGAGGTTGGACTGCAACAGATCCTGAAGCTCATTCACGTCCCGCCCGTGGGCCAACGCAACCTGGGTCTGCCCGATCAGGTTGGTCAACGGCGTTCGCAGCTCGTGGGCCACATTGGCATTGAACCCTTCGAGCTGGCACCAGGCCGCTTCCTGGCGAGCCAAGGCGCCGTTGAACGACACCGCCAACTCCTGCAATTCGCTTGGCAGCGCCTCGGTGTCCAGTCGCTGCTTCGAATCCCCCGGCGGCAGGCTGTTGGCCTGACGGCTCAGGCGCCTGACCGGCCCCAGGCCAAAACGCGCGATCCAGTAACCGAGCAATGCCACCAGCACAACGCCCAGCGCCGAAATCAGGATCAGCATCTTGGTGAATTGGTCCAAGGTCTTCATGAACGGCGTTGAATCGAGCCCCACGATAAAGCGCAACTCCGGCCGGCTCCCCATGGCGGCGATGGTCTTGACCAGCAGCACCATGGGACGATGCCGGTCAGGTAACTCGACCGTGGAGAATCCATCCGGGCGCTTCGACCAATCCTGGCCGTCCGGCATGGCCCCGCCATAACTGTAGGCCGGGTCGTCAACCAGCACCCAATAACGCACCCGCTCGTCCGCGGGAGTCAGGCCATCCAGCTTCTCACGCAAGCCGACCCAGAACGCCGGCGAATCGTATTTTGCGAGCACGGGGTCGAGTACGGAATGACGCAGGATCAGCTCGTTCTGCATCTGATCTTCGAGCGATTGCTTCAAGGAACAGCGCAACAGCGTCGCACTCACCGCGGTGATCAGCATGACCGAAAGCGCAAACATCAGGCCGAGCCGCCTGGATATCGATCCTTTCATCATGGCGTACCGTTTTGCCTGCCATCGGCTTCGCGGCTTTCCAGTACATAGCCCATGCCACGGACCGTATGCAGCAGCTTGCGAGGATAAGGCGCATCCACTTTAGCGCGCACACGCTTGATCGCAACCTCGACCACGTTGGCATCACTGTCGAAATTCATGTCCCAGACCTGCTCGGCGATCATCAATTTGGGAAGAATCTCGCCCTGGTGCCGCGCCAGCAGGCTCAACAGACAGAACTCCTTGGCCGTGAGGTCCAGCCGCACCCCGGCCCGGGTGACCTTGCGCGCTTGCAGGTCGACCTCGAGGTCATCGATGCGCAAGTGCGTCGGGTCGGCCGTGTCGTCGGCGAAACGCCGGATCAATGCCTGGATGCGCGCAACCAGTTCGGCAAATGAAAAGGGTTTGGCCAGGTAATCATCGGCGCCCTCTCGCAGCCCACGGACGCGATCATCCACCGTACCCCTGGCCGACAACATGATGACCGGGGTTTTCTTGTACAGGCGCAAGCCCTGCAGCACGCCGTAGCCGTCCTTGCCCGGCAACATGACATCCAGGATAACGACGTCATAATCCATTTCCAGCGCGTAGTGCAGGCCATCGATGCCATTAGTCGCGACATCAACGATGTAGCCGAGCTCGCTCAAGCCACGATGCACATAAGAGGACGTCTTTTCTTCGTCCTCGACGATGAGCAAACGCATCGGGTAACTCCTCCGTAGAAGCGGCGCGGGTCGAGACGGACTTTTATCCATCTCTCAAGCATTCTGGACAGGCTGTGTGCACCATTTTCCAGACTACAGAACAAAGGTGTCCTGAACCTGACCGCTTCCTGACATTCTTGTCAGAATAGACCGACGTCTGGCCCCGTCGCTGGAAAAACCATCGTCCGGAAAGCGCCTCAAATCAACCCTAGCGTCAGGGCTTTGAGCGTCGCAGCCGCACGGGTGGTGCATTGAAGTTTACGGAACACGTTTTCCACATGGGTACGAACCGTGCTCGGACTGATGCCCAGTTGACGCGCCACTTCCTTGTTGCTTCCGCCTGCACTGATGCGCCGTAGAATTTCGGTTTCACGCTCGGAAAGCAGGCCACCGCCAGGCTTGCAGGCGGTCATCGTGGTATCCCCGCGCGCCGCCGCGATGACCGCCTGACAGGCGCGTCGGTCAAAGCGTCCCTGGTCCGCTTCGTCCAGCAACAGGCGGGTGGCATCGTCATGACTGAGGGCCGGTCGCCACGGTCGGTCGCTCAGCAACGCTTGCCAAGCCAGGGCCGCGGCAAGCAAGAGGTGTTCGCTTTGCAGCGCGTCGCCGCTGAGACTGCGAAAGTAACCACTGCCATCCAGTCGTTCGTACGCGTGAGCCGCTATCTGACCCGACACGGCCAGCGCCGGTATCTGGCCGCAGGCCCGCGACGTCCAGTAAGGCACCAACCGCACTTGCTCAAGATCGCCCTCCAATAACGCTCCGGGAATGTTCCAGACTCGATTGGGCACTGCTGCGCGGCCAATACCATGGATGAGCGCCGCTTGGCCGAGATGGTCAACGGCTGATGCCGACAGGCCGGAAAGCCTGGCGGCCTCGCGCACCAGTTCCGAGGCGCAGCGCGAATATCCCGACAGCCACGGGAGCTTGAGATCGATCACATCGCCGACCAGGGTCAGCGGCACCTGTGCCGTGGTTTCCCGCGGATCGACAGACTGTGGTGTCCGCAGCTGATCCAACCAGTCCTCAGCGTGCTTCAACATTTCGCTGGCGAGCGCTGCTGGATAACGTCGGTCGCTCTTGCTGCTGATCCACTGTAAAGCCACCTCCAGACCGTGGCTGCGGGACAGAATTTCCAGATCCCCTGCCAGCAACACCTGATAAACCACCTCCGGTACCTGCGGATGACGCAGGCCGAACGGCCTTCCCTCCCCGTCGTATTGCTCGAACACATGACGCAGCCCGTGTTCGACTTCGGTTCTCAAGCCCAATGTATGAGCGATATCACCGGACACCTCGCAATGAATCTGTGCCAGCGGCGTAGACCTGCGCATCGCTCGCTGGCCCGCTGCACTGAGGGTATTCGTCAGCATCGCGTTGCGGCCCTCGACGTCATCGCCCAGCAGTTGGGTGAAACCCTGCGCATTGGCGGTACACCCTGACCAGCGCAGCAAGGCCACCTGGCGTCCGATCTCGGTGTGCTCGCCAGCACCATTGCACGCCTGCGCGAGCATCAGCACCAATCGGGCGGTGCGGCGTGACTGATCGAACGGTTGGCCCATGCTCAGGTCGCCGACCATGGACAACGCCAGAATGGCGTCTTCCAATTCGATACAGTCACCTGCCGACATGTCGTTTCCTCCGGACATTCGATTGAACATTATTGATGGCCTCGGATAAATGACCGATACCTCAGCCGCCGAGTATCGCTGAAACTGCGCTCACCCCATACAGGAGATCGCATCATGTTCAAACCCAAGGCCCTTGCCCTCACACTCGCCATGACCTGTTCCTTGTTCGGCGGCGCAGTACATGCCGCGACGCAGCAACCTTCTGTCGTCATCGTCCATGGCGCTTTCGCCGACGGGTCCGACTGGGGCAAGGTCGTCCCGCTGCTGCAGGCGGAAGGCATCAAGGTCACCGTGGTACAAAATCCGCTGACCTCGCTGGCTGACGATGTCGCCGCCACGCAGCGTGTACTGAACAACCAGGAGAACGACGTCGTATTGGTCGGCCATTCCTGGGGCGGCACCGTCATCAGCGAGGCTGGCACCGACAAGAAAGTACGCAGCCTGGTGTACGTCGCCGCGTTCGCCCCGGATGCCGGTCAAGCCAGTAAAGACCTGGGCAAGGACTACCCTGCCCCGTCCGGTGTGAAAGACATCGCCGCCGACAAAAACGGTTTCCTGTACATGACCGCCGAGGGCATGGCCACCGGGTTTGCCCAGGATCTTTCCGCACAGCAAACCGCGGTAATGGCGGCGACGCAGGGGCCGATCCGCGCCTCGGCCTTCGATGACAAAACCAGCGTCGCCGCCTGGAAAGGCAAGCCAACCTGGTACGTCGTGGCCAAGGAAGACCGGATGATCCAGCCTGATCTGCAGCGGGCTTTCGCCAAGAAGATCGGTGCCAAGGTCAGCGAAGTCGACGCCAGCCACGTGCCGCAACAATCGCGCCCGGCCGATGTTGCAAAAGTCATCATCCAGGCTGTTCAGAAGAGCCAGTAATCCCTGGCCCCTTCTGCGCTGAGGTCGAGGGAAGTGCGCTGCACCTGGAATGTTTGCCGCCGCGAGTCATAGCGCAAGCGGTAGCCGAACAGCCAGCCGCAACGTACCTCCCTGCCCTGGCGAAACTCCATGAATCTGGCGAACGAAACACTCCGCCCAAGGAGCCCTGCTCATGAGTTCCGAGCTGAAAAAACATCATTTCGACTTTATCGTCTGTGGAGCGGGCACCGCCGGCTCCGTCGTGGCCGGACGGCTGGCCGAAAATCCCGAGGTCGAGGTATTGCTCATCGAGGCTGGGGGCGGCGATGAACACCCCCATGTGCTGGAGCCGGGAAACTGGCCCCTGAACCTTGGCAGCGAGCGCGATTGGAACTTCGTAGGTGCCGCGAACCCTCATCTCAACGACAGGAAAATCCCGCTGAATATGGGCCGCGGATTGGGCGGTGGGTCCAGCGTCAATGTCATGTTGTGGGCCCGCGGTCACAAAAACGATTGGGAAGATTTTGCCGCGCAAAGTGGCGATCCTGCGTGGAACTACGCCTCGGCCCTGAAGATTTATCAACGCGTGGAAGACTATCAGGGGGCCTGCGATCCAGTCCGTCGCGGCAAAGGCGGACCGGTTCATGTCGCGCCTGTGCGAGACGCCCAGCCGATTGCGAACGCCATGCTCAGCGCGGCTGCCGGAATGGGTATACCGGTTTTTGACAACCCGAACGGCGCCATGATGGAAGGCCGCGGAGGTGCTGCCTTGAACGATCTCATCGTCAAGGATGGCCGGCGTAACTCCATCTACCGCGCATACGTCGCGCCACGCCGTGGCCAGCCCAATCTCACGGTCTTGACGGATACGCTTGTCAGTCGCGTGCTATTCAGGGACCAACGCGCCATCGGCGTGCAAACCATAAGCAATGGCCAGACCGAGTGCTTTTACGCCAATCACGAAGTCATTCTTTCGCTGGGAGCGGTCAACACGCCGAAGGTCCTGATGCAATCAGGCGTGGGGCCGGAGGAAGAATTGCAGCGCCATGGCATTGCGCTCGTCCAGCAGCTCCCCGGTGTTGGCGCCAATCATCAGGATCACGTGTCCTTTGCGGTTATTTTCGAATACGCGACGCCACAAGCGGTGGGTTACGGCGGTTCGGAGGCGACGCTCTACTGGAGCAGCGACAGCACTTTGCGTCTCCCGGACATGTTCCACTGCCAGGTCGAATTTCCAGTACCCAGCGCAGAGACCGCCTCACTCGGCGTGCCCGTACACGGCTGGACAATGTTCGCCGGCCTTGCCCACCCGGAAAGTCGCGGACGGGTCAAGCTCAGCGGCCCGAATGTGACCGATGCCCCCATCATCGAACCCAACACGCTGTCGCATCCGGCCGATCTGCGCAACGCGCTGGAAAACATTCGATTTGTCCAGGAACTGGGCGCGCAGGCCCCCTTCAAGGGCTTGGTAAAAGGTGAAAGCCTGCCTGGAAAACTGAATACCCAATCGCTCGAACACTACGCGCGCAACGCGGCCGTGACTTACTGGCACCAATGCGGTACGGCAAAAATGGGCCAGGACGCGATGTCCGTGGTAGATGGTCAACTGCGGGTCTACGGAGTCCAGGGCCTGCGCATTGCCGACGCTTCCATCATGCCGCATGTCACCAGCGGCAATACGATGGCCCCGTGCGTCGTGATCGGTGAGCGGGCCGTGGAGGCTATACGGGCCACTTACGACATATAGCATTGATGGCGGCACCATTGCGACGGCTTCATAGAAAGTGTGGGGCGGCTTTGGCTATCCGCCTCGACCTTCAGACAGCCAATGCGGGCGCATGCGGAACCAATTCGCAGGCACATGGATGCCGGGGGCTTTTTCAACGGGTTCCGGCAATGATCCGGGACGATGTGCTTGTTAATCCGCATCATCTCTTATGTATATTTGGAATTAAATAAATAGCTAAAGAAACTAAATAAACGACCTTAGCTCACCTATCTTAAAATCTTGAAACCCCTCAGGTTCCTGTTGAATAAAGAGGATTGCGAGGCCGATATGGAGATCACCTTCGTGGTGGATAGGCAGCAGTTGTTGGACTCGACTTCCCCTGGCCCTTCCTGTGGCGACAACCCTGGATCCGACGCCGCCTTCCTTAAGGCTGACTGACGCCCGAATACGAGCCACAGGAAGCCGTTCATGGCAATCACGCAAAACAATCGCTTGGTGCAGGTCGACAGTCCTCTCGGCGAAGATGTGCTGTTGCTGCAAGGCATGGAAGGTAGCGAAGAGTTGGGGCGGTTGTTCCACTACGAGTTGGACCTGACTTCCGAAGACCGAGCAATCACGTTCGACCAGTTGCTGGGCAAGCCGATGGGCCTGACCCTGGAGCTGTACGACGGCGGCAAACGCTACTTTCACGGCATTGTCTGCAGTTGCCGGCAATTGACCGGCCACGGCCAGTTCGCCGGTTACCGGATCAGCTTGCGTCCCTGGTTCTGGCTGCTCACGCGCACCTCGGATTGTCGGATTTTCCAGAACAAGACGGTGCCGGACATCATCAAGCAGGTGTTTCGCGACCTCGGTTTCTCCGATTTCGAAGACGGCCTCAGCGGCAGTTACCGCGAGTGGGAATATTGCGTGCAGTACCGCGAAACCAGCTTCGACTTCGTCAGTCGGCTGATGGAGCAGGAAGGCATCTATTACTACTTTCGCCATGAGAAATCGCGGCATGTCCTGGTATTGGCCGATGCCTATGGCGCTCACACCACTGCGGCGGACTATGAATCAGTGCCCTTTTATCCGCCCGATCGACAAATGCGCGAGCGTGATCATTTCTACGACTGGCAACTGGCCCGGGAAGTACAACCCGGTTCGCTGGCGCTGAACGACTACGACTTCCTACGCCCTCGCGCCAGCCTTGAGGTGCGCTCCAGTGTGCCGCGCAACCACAGCAACGGCGACCATCCGCTCTATGACTATCCCGGTGAGTACGTACAGAGCAACGATGGCGAGCACTACGCGCGCACCCGCATCGAGGCTATTCACAGCCAGTTCGAGCGTGTGCAGTTGCGCGGTCGCGCTCGCGGGCTGGGTTGCGGCCATATGTTCACGCTGACGGGCTATGACCGCGCGGACCAGAACCGCGAATACCTCGTGGTGGTCGCCCGTTATCAGATCCGTCAGGAAGCCTATGAAAGCGGACAGTCGGATATCGCCGAACAGTTCGTCAGCGAACTGGACTGCATGGATGCCAACCAGGCCTTCCGCCCTCTCCCCCTCACGCCCATGCCCATTGTCCGCGGGCCGCAGACTGCCGTGGTGGTCGGCCCCAGTGGCGAGGAGATCTGGACCGACCAGTATGGCCGGGTCAAGGTGCATTTCCATTGGGATCGCCATGACCAATCCAACGAAAACAGCTCCTGCTGGATTCGCGTGTCCCAGGCTTGGGCCGGGAAGAATTGGGGCTCGGTGCAGCTCCCGCGGATCGGTCAGGAAGTCATCGTCAGCTTCCTGGAGGGCGATCCGGATCGTCCGATCATCACCGGCCGCGTCTACAACGCCGAACAGACCGTGCCCTATGCGCTGCCGGCCAACGCCACCCAGAGCGGGGTGAAAAGCCGTTCGAGCAAGGGCGGCTCACCGGCCAACTTCAATGAAATCCGCATGGAGGATAAGAAAGGCGCCGAGCAACTGTTTATCCACGCCGAAAAGAACCAGGACATCGAGGTCGAGAACGACGAGACCCACTGGGTCGGTCATGACCGCAGCAAGACCATCGACAACGACGAAACCGTGCACGTCAAACACGACCGCACCGAAACCGTCGATAACAACGAAACCATCACCATCGGTGTGGACCGCAAGGAAAAGGTCGGCAACAACGAAACCATCTCCATTGGCGTGAACCGCACCGAGGATGTTGGCAGCAACGAGAAAATCACTATTGGTGCCAATCGCACCGAGAGCGTGGGCAGTAACGAGACCATCACCATCGGTGCCGACCGCACGGAAAAAGTCGGTGCGAACGAAAAAATCAGCATCGCCAGCAACCGCACCGAGGACGTGGGTGGCAACGAGACCATCGGCATCAGCGGCAACCGCAACGAAACGGTCCAGGGCAACGAAGGGATCGAGATCAACGGCAACCAGAGTACCCAGATCGGCCAGAACGAGTCCCGCGATGTCGCTCAGAACCGCAGCACGAGCATCAAGCAGAACGACAGCCTGGATGTGGGCAAGCACTTCTCCCTCAACGCTGGTGACTCCATCAGCCTGACCACGGGCGCGGCCAGCATCACCATGAAGAAGGACGGCACCATTGTGATCAGCGGCAAGAACATCACCATCGACGGATCCGGCGCCATCAACATCAAGGCCAACAAAAACGTGGTCGTCAAAGGCCAGAAAATCCTGCAGAACTAGCCACGGAGTGGGCGCCATGACCGTTGAATATCATTTCCCCGTTTCCTCTACCGCCACGCCCGCGCGCGTGGATGGCGTCGTGATTGGGGTGCTGCTGGATGTGCCCGGGGCAGATGCCCCGGTGGTGGCCTTCCCTGGCTGCCCCGGCGAAACGGGCCTCGCCGCGCGCACCACCACCCCGCTCGCCCGTGAAGACATCGGCGCCCAGGTCGCACTGATGTTCGAGGCCGGCGATTTGACCCGGCCGCTGGTGATCGGTCGCATCCAGCGCCTGCCGCAAACCGCCACGCCAGCCGTCGCCCACCTGGACGGCGAGCGCTTGGAGTTCACGGCAGAGCGGGAAATCGTCCTGCGCTGCGGTAAGGCGAGCATTACCCTCACGCGTGAGGGCAAGGTGCTGATCCGTGGGACCTATCTTTCGAACCGGTCATCCGGCGTGAACCGCATCAAGGGCGGTTCGGTGCAGATCAACTAGACAGGTAGTCGACTCATGGAGCTGCTCAACGCCAGCAAACTGTTTGCGGCCTACACCCAGGGCCTGGAGCCCGATGGTCGCGAATCCCTGGTGATCGTGGCCAAAGGCACGTTTGATTTACCGCTGGACGGCCGTGCGGCAACCCTCGCCGACACCCAGCAACCGCTGCTGATGGCCGACACCTTCCTCGGCGAGCCGGGCCTCAGCGCCCCGCTGCAGGAAATGGACTTCGCCCCGGTCAAGCCATTCTGCGATGTGCTGGTACGCGGCAAGGCCTATGCCCCAGGCGGGCGGCCCGTGACGCAGCTGGCCGCGGGCATTCGCGTCGGGCAGATGAGCAAAGCCTTTTCCGTCCTCGGCCCCCGACAATGGCAACCGGGGCTATTGGGGGTATCTCCCGGTTTACCGCAGCCCTTTACCCAGCAGGACATCTCCTATGCCCAGGCCTACGGAGGCTCCCATCCCATGGCCAAGAATCCGGATATGCGTCATTGCTACCCGGACAATCCAAGCGGTTGCGGTTGGTTTCCAGGCAGCATCGACAGTGCTGAAGTCGCTTACAAGCCAATGCCGAATACGGAAGAACTGGGCAAGCCGATCGACAGCCCCTCCGGCGATTTTCGCCCCATGGCCCTCGGCCCCATCGGTCGTAGCTGGCCACAACGCGCCCGTTTCGCCGGTACCTACGACGAGGCCTGGCTGGCCGACTGCTTTCCGTTTCTCCCGCAAGATTTCGACCGTCGCTACTTCCAGGCAGCCCCTGACGATCAGCAGATTCCTTACCTGCGTGGCGGCGAGGACGTGCTACTGCTCAACCTCACGCCCCAAGAGCGCGCGGGCTTTCGCATCCCTGAAATGGAGGTTCCGGTGACGTTCTTCTTGAAAAAAGGTGGCCATGAGACTGTGCAGGCGGTAATCGACACCCTGCTGATCGACACAGACGCGCGCCAGGTGCAACTGACCTGGCGTGTTTCCCGTCCTTTGCGGCGCAACCTGTTCGAGATCGCCCAGGTGCTGGTTGGCACAATGTCCACGGGTTGGTGGCGCGCCCGTGAACTGGGCAAGGATTACTACCCGTCGCTCTCCTCCCTGGTAAAATCCAGGCGCGCCCCCGAGGAGATGGACGGATGACCGCACTTTGCATCATCGGCTCCGGCATGGTCAGCGCTGTCGGCCTCAGTGCACCCGCGAGCTGCGCGGCGATCCGCTGCGCCATCGACAATTTCCAGGAAACCCGTTTCATCGACCAGGGTGGCGAATGGCTGATGGCCGCCAGCGTACCTCTGGAGCAGCCCTGGCGCGGCCGCACCAAGTTGCTCAAGATGGCCGCTCGCGCCATCGCCGAAGCCTTACAGAGCACCCCCGGGGTCGATCCGGAAAAAACCCCGCTGCTGCTGGGCGTGGCCGAAGTCGAGCGTCCCGGCCGCCTCGCCGGCCTCGACAAGGGGTTGCTGCAGGCTATCGAAACCGAACTGGGCCTGCGTTTTCATCCGGACTCTTACATCATCGCCCGTGGTCGGGTCAGCGCCGCCGTGGCCCTGCTGAATGCGCGCACGCTGATCTACCAGAGCGGCCATCGCCACGTACTGATTGCCGGCGTCGACTCTTTTCTGAACGCATCGACGTTGGCCGCCTTCGAAGAACGCGAGCGCCTGCTCACCAGCCAGAACTCCAACGGCTTTATCCCCGGCGAAGGCGCCGCCGCCGTGGTGCTGGCGGCCCCCGTCGCCCGTGAAGAGCCGCAACTGGCCTGCATGGGGCTGGGGTTCGGCGTGGAGAAGGCCACCGTGGAGGCCGAAGACATTCCCCTGCGCGCCGATGGTCTGACTCATGCCGTGCGCGCAGCCCTGAGCGAAGCCGGCTGTGGGTTGGAGCAGATGGATTATCGGCTCACCGACATCTCCGGTGAGCAGTACTACTTCAAGGAAGCATCCTTGGCCCTCAGCCGAACCCTGCGCGTGCGCAAGGAGTTCTTCCATCTCTGGCACCCGGCCGACTGCATTGGCGAAGTCGGCGCCGCCATCGGCCCGGCCATGCTCTCCGTGGCCCTGGCTGCCAGTCGCAAGGGCTATGGCGAAGGACCGAATATCTTCTGCCACCTCGGCAACGACGCTGGCGAACGCGCCGCCGTGATGCTCAGTTACCAGACTGTGAGGGCTGCGTAATGGCGAATGAGGTGTATGCCAACAATATGGAAATTTCCTGCAAGGCGGCGGATGGCAAATCGATCGCCTGCTTCCCGGATGTCTGCTTCACCCCGCCCCAGGCCCCGCCCACCCCGCTGGGGGTGCCGATTCCCTACCCCAATACCGGCATGGCCAAGGATACGACCAAGGGCACGCGAACGGTTAAGATCAGTGGCAAGGAAGCCATGCTCAAGGATAAGAGCTATTTCAAGACCAGTTATGGGGACGAGGCTGGCAATGCCCCGAAAAAGGGGATCATCACCGGCAAGATCAAAGGGAAGGTCTATTTCACGGCCTGGTCGATGAATGTGAAATTTGAAGCTGAAAACGTCGTACGAAATATGGACCTGACCACCCATAACCACGGTTCAACGTCCAACACACTGGCATGGCCCTATTTGGATGCGGTAGCAATGGCCGACCCCAACAACCCTTGTGTCAAGTCAGGCACCGTGGAAAAAGTAAAGGCGGCCTGCCCGCCGCCAGCCAAGTCATTGTCTCGCGGCGCAATACCCGGCCCCGCCGACAATACAAGCCCCGCGTGCTGTGAAGCACGCAAATGCATGCTGGTACCAAATTCGCCCAAAACCCGCTGTTCAAAATGTGGGGGAAAGACCCCGCACCACCCGGTACCGGTAGCAGATTTATCGACACCCCGGCCCATCAATCCGAAAACCGGGAAGCTGAAAGTCCGTGGTGATCCTTTCGTCCCGACATACGATCACAACAAGGCCCCCTGCATATGTGTAGAGGGCGCTGACCACAACTCTCGTCAAGGCCCGACGGAAAAACTCATGCAGCATGGACGTATCGGTAGGGGGTACGTGGTCAAACGAGATGCGATGTTGGACGGTCGTGATGATTTCACCTACGCGCAAATAAGTGACCTCTCGGCCCAAGCGGTCGCCGATGAGACGGGCTGCGATAAAAACTGCCTGAAGGCTCAGATCGACAAAGGTCACGCAGACCTGGGCGTTGGCCCGGAATCAAGTATGCGCAGGGGGGAAGTTCGCGCACCCGCCCTTGAAAAGAAGCCGAAGAACCCGGCCCCCTTGATATAGAGATGCCATCATGAACAATGAAGACTCCCTGTTTTTCACCTGTGGCCTAATTGTTAAGCCGGGCACAATCGTTATTCCTGCGCAGTACAACTCCCTGCCGGACGAACAGATGTCCAGGGTCGCCTTCTGCTTCGATGGAAATTGGGTCTACAACGACGTAGACAACGATGTCATCGGGGCGGTCTGCTTCAGACGCAGTGACAACAGCCTCTGGATGCTTGGACGAAATGGCAACCTTCGTTATGTGAGGTCTGGCTCGGCGGACTTCACTCTGGACAACATTCGAGGAAAGTTCGAAAACCATCGCATCGAAACAGGTCGGCTTGGCGAGCTGCTTTGCATAAGAGAAGTCGAGAACCAGTTGTACATCTGCGGCCAGTCATCCCAGGTTTATCGTCACTCAAACGGTGCATGGACGAACATGAGCCCTCCCGGAACGAAAATAGGCTCTCCAACCTTGGAAAGCCTGGATGGCCTGTCGCACGACAATATCTATGCGGTGGGTGAAAAGGGCCTCATCCTGTACTACGACGGATCGTACTGGAGCACCCTGGACTCCCCAACCAATCGCCCGCTGTCATGCGTAAGGTGCAAGAGTGAAGAGGAGGTTTATGCATGCGGGAATGATGGTCTGTTGCTGCTAGGCAACCGCGATCGATGGCAGGTCATCGACACAGAGAGAACCATGAATTTCTGGGACATGGCGCTGTACAACGGGGATCTGTACCTTTCCCATGTGCACGGCATCGTTCGATATGATGGGCAGGACTTCTTCGACATCGATACGGGCCTTATACCCCCTCCCGGCGCCCATAAACTTGATGCCCGTGATGGACTGCTGTACTCCTTTGGTGTTGACGACATACTCAAGTTTGATGGCAATCAGTGGGAGCGGGTGATATGCCCGCACAACACATGAGTTTGCCCGCCACCTCGATCATTGCGATGCTTGGTTCATGAACAACTCGCTGTCCCGGGTGGTCGAGCAGCACGCCGAAGAAGCCAGCTTCCTCGTGGTCCTGCGCGACTATGCCCTGCGCGCACCGCACTACGACATCGAGCACCTCGACAAACTCGATAACCGCCTTGACGCCCACCTTGATGGCTTGCGCATCGCAACCCCTGACGGCCTGCAAACTCTATTGGCCCAGCTCGGCCCGCACGCCATCGGCGAGATGTTCGCCAGTGTGGTGCTGGCTTTCGAGGCGGCCGATGCGAACGTGCTGTCGCGGCTCAGCGAACATTTGCGCACGGCCATGGAAACGGAGCGCGGTTATCTGATGGCCTTGGGCTGGCTCGACTGGGAGCGGATATCGCCCTGGATCGAGCGCATGCTCGCCGCCCCTGCCCCGCTGTTCCGCCGCCTCGGCCTCGCCGCCTGCGGCATGCATCGCCACGACCCAGGCCCCGCCCTGCTGGCCGGACTTTCCGATGCCGACCCCAGCGTGCTGGCGCGTGCCGCGCGCACGGCTGGCGAACTGCGCCGGCGTGACCTGCTGCCGGTGATTCGTGCCCACCGCCAGCATGAAGACGCCGCCACGCGCTTCTGGGCCAACTGGGCCACCACCCAAATGGGCGATCAGCAGGCCTTGGAGCCTCTGCGCTCATTCGCCGAACAACCGGGCGAATTTCAATACCGCGCGCTCTGTGTGCTGCTGGCCTGGCAGGAACGCGAGCCCAGCATCGCCTGGATACGCCAGTGGGTACAGGATCCCCGGGATCGGCGCATCGGCATCGAGGCCCTTGGGCTGCTGGGCGATCCGGTCTGCGTGCCCTGGTTGATCCAACAGATGAGCGACCTGCCCTTTGCCCGGGTCGCCGGCGAAGCCTTCAGCCTGATCACTGGCGCTGACCTGGCGTTGCTTGATCTGGAACTGCAGGCCCTGCCGGATTTCGATGCGGGCCCGAACGACAACCCTGAAGATCCCAATGTCGCGATGGACCCCGATGAGAACCTGCCCTGGCCCGACCCGCAGGCAATCGAAAAATGGTGGCAAGCCAACGGCGGACAATTCCAGGTGGGTACGCGTTATATGCTGGGTTTGGCCCATAGCGAACACAGTTTTCAGCAAGCCCTTGTCCACGGCCAGCAACGCCAGCGCATCGCCGCCGCCTGCGGCCTCGCCCGCTATCGGCCAAACGAAGTGCTGTTTCCCACTAGCGCGCCGGCCTGGCGGCAAAAGAGGTGGTTGGCAGCGGTCAACGCCGCATCGAACATCAGCGGCACGAAACCACCGAGCTAATCCTGTACCGGCGGGCATTTGTGATCCCGATCGGCTGCGATTCCCGGGTGTGTGGCCTGAGGCGCGGCAGGGTAACAACGTTTTTTGGTGAAGCAGCACACAAAATGTAAGAGATGTACAAAATAATTATCCTACGTTTCGGTCGCTAAAACAGCGATCTTCCAGGGAATGCGCGCGTCTACTGGGCCTTTGAGCCCGTGGGCTTTGAGCCTTTAGCGCTGGCCGCATCGGACATCACATCTCTCTCCGTCTACCGATTTTCAACGGTTGACCGCCCAGTCATAGCGTCCTAGCCTAAGCGCGCGGCAAAAACCGGAGCAGTCATAGGACGTCGCATCAACGAACAGTCCTTTCTGACGCTCCTCTGGCAAGGGAATGTGCCGCGAGCGACTGCCGGCTCCAGTCTCATGGAACCAGCTTGCACCAGCCCTCACATTACATGGACGTGTCATGATCGAACCGCGATGCTTTTCGTTAAGCTCCACGCAGCAATCCGTCTGGCTCGACCAGTTGTTATCGCCCGATATCCCCTCCTACAACATCGGCGTCACGGTGCAGGTCCACGGTGCGGTGGACCTTACGGTATTTGCCGCTGCGGTGCGGGTGGTAATCGCTCAACACGATGCGTTGCGGCTGATCTTCAGCGAAAGCGACGGGCACGCGCAGCAGCGGGTAGCGACCGACCTGGAGGCGCCTTTCGCCTACCATGACTGGCGCGGCGAGCCCGAGGCACGCGCCAAGGCCCTGGCCACTATCACGCAACTGAATCGCACGCCGTTCGCACTTTATGAGCAACCGTTGTGGGGCATGGAATGGTTTCAGTTGTCCGACACCGAGGCCCTGTGGAACAGCCGGTATCACCACCTGATCTGCGATGGCACTTCGGTGGGCCTGGTCGGCCAGGCCGTTAGTGCGGCCTACAATCAGTTGCTGCGTGGTGAACAACCGGTGCTGGACCCCGAACTGGCCGAAGGCTACCGAACCTTTGCGGCCAGGGACCAGGATTACCTGCGCTCGTCGCGCTACGACAAGGCCCGTGAATACTGGCTGGAGCAGTTTGCGGCGCTGCCGGAACCGTTGTTCCAGACCGCCCGGTCGCCGAGCGTACAACGCCAGCCACAGCCCAATGCAACCGCTCATGCTGTCAGCGCCCAGGCAACCTGGCCATTGGGGACACGGCGCCTGGATGCTCTGAGCCAGCTGGCAAAAGCCCAGGGCGCTACGCTGAGCCATTGTCTGAGCGCCTTACTGGCCGCTTACTTCAGCCGGGTGACCGATCAACGGGAGCGCCTGGTCATCGGTCTGCCGGTGCATAACCGCGCCAATGCCTTGCAAAAACGTACCGTGGGCATGTTTTCTTCGGTGCTGCCATTGGCGGTCGCGGTCGATCCTCTCGCCAACTTTACCCAGACCGTGCAACAGGTCGCCAGCCAGACCCTGCGCAGCTATCGGCACCAACGCTATCCGCTGCAAGCCTTGCATCGCGAGCTACGCGCGCGGGCCGGACATCCCGGCCACCTGTTTGAGCTGATGCTGTCGGTCGAGCAGTACCCCGGCGATGTCAACCTGGGGTCGGCGCGTTGTTCGCTGCGCACCTGGCACAACGGCTACGAGCGTTATCCGCTGGCCATCTACCTGCGGGACTACGAGGCCCAAGCCGAACCGCTCCTGGAGTTCAACTACGACCCGCGGCTGTTCAACGCCGAGCAGATCGCCGCGCACCTGCGACGGCTCGAACACCTGACCGAGCAGGTGCTCGCCGACCCCACCCGGGTGCTGGCCGATTGGCCGTTGCTCGATGACACCGAACGGCATCAGGTCATTGAAAAATTCAACGCGACCGCCCGTGACTACCCCGTCAATGAGCCACTGCATATGTTGTTCGAGGCGCAGGTACAGCGTCGACCCGAGGCGACGGCGGTGTTGGATGGCGACCACTCGCTGAGCTATCGCCAGCTCGATCAGCGCGCTGAACGGTTGGCTCGCCACCTGGCGACAAGTGGCGTCGAAACCGGCAGCAAGGTCGCAGTGTGTATGGCTCGAGACACGTCGCTGATCGTGTCGATCCTGGCGATCTTGAAGCTCGGCGCGGCCTATGTGCCCATCGATCGAGACGCCCCGGCCGCCCATCAAGCCCGAGTGTTGATGGATTGCGGCACGGCTTGGCTGCTCAGCGCAGGTGACAGCCCAGCGCCGAAGGATGGCGTCCAGGTCATCGATGTCGAGGCCTTGAACGAAGATTCGACCGCTGGCCCAAGTCGTCTACTGACGAATAGCGCAGGCGACGTCGCCTACGTCATGTACACCTCTGGTTCTACTGGCGCGCCCAAGGGCGTGCAAGTACCCCACCGTGCGGTTACCCGGCTGGTACGCAACAACGGTTTCGCCGAGTTCAACGCCCAGGACCGGATTGCCCTGGCCGCCAACCCGGCGTTCGATGCCAGCACCCTGGAGATCTGGGGCGCATTGCTCAACGGCGGCTGCCTGGTGGTCTGCCCACGCGATACCCTGCTCGACGTTGCGCGTTTCAATGAGCATCTGCTGCACCATGAAGTCAGCGTGCTGTGGCTCACCGCCGGGCTCTTTCATCAGTTCGCCGAACCCTTGGCCCCTGCGTTTCGCAACCTGCGCTACCTGATGGTCGGCGGCGATGTGCTCGACCCTCGGCGCATCGCCCAGGTGCTGCGCCATTCGCCGCCCCAACACCTGCTCAACGGCTACGGTCCGACCGAAAGCACCACCTTCGCCACCACCCACCGCATCACCCTCGAAGACGCCCTGAACGGCGATATCCCCATCGGCAAACCCATCGGCAACACCCAGGTCTACGTGCTCAATGAACAGCGCCGTCCGCTGCCCATTGGCGTTGCTGGCGAGCTGTACATCGGCGGTGACGGGTTGGCCCTGGGTTACTTGAACCAGCCGCAACTGAGCGAACAACGCTTCGTGCCCAACCCGTTCCAGCCGGGCTCGCGTCTGTATCGCACCGGCGACCTGGCTCGCTGGCGCGCCGACGGTGTGCTGATGTTCCTGGGGCGTAACGATTTCCAGGTCAAGATCCGTGGCTTTCGCATCGAACTGGGCGAGATCGAAGTGCAGCTCAAGGCCTTGCCCGAGGTGAGCGAAGCCGTGGTCCTGGCCGATGCCCAGCAACGTCTGCTGGCCTATTTCACCGCCACCACGGCCCAGGAACCGAGCGAGTTGCGCGCGCGCCTGGCCGCCGTGCTGCCAGACTACATGCTGCCAGCAGCCTTCGTGCAAGTGGACAGTTTTGCCCTGACCGCCAACGGCAAGCTGGACCGTCGCGCCCTGCCCGAACCCGACGAAAATCATTTCGCCCAACAACGCTACGAAGCGCCGCAAGGGCCAGTGGAAACCCGCCTGGCCGAGCTTTGGGCCCAGGTCCTCGGCGTGCCGCGCGTGGGGCGCCAGGACAACTTCTTTGCCCTCGGTGGGCACTCGTTGATGGCGGTGCAATTGGTCGAACAATTACGCGTACAGGGCTGGAGCCTGGATGTCGGAACGTTGTTCAACGCCAGCAACTTGCTCAACCTGGCCCTGGCGCTGGAACACCCCGGCGAGCCCGTCGAGGCCGGCGAACCGGTAACAGCGTCCATCCCGCCGCACTGTGTCCGCATCACCCTAGAACATGTGCCGCTGGTGAACCTGCCCCAAGCGCAGATCGATCGCATCGTCGCCAGCGTCGACGGCGGCATCGCCAACGTGCAGGACATCTACCCCCTCGCGCCGTTGCAGGAAGGCCTGCTGTTCCAACACTTGCTGCAGCCCACGGACGATGCCTACCTGCTGCGAGCCACCCTCGCCTTCGACAGCCGCGAGCGCCTGCAGGGGTTCATCGCAGCGTTCGACCAAGTGATTGCCCGCCATGACATCCTGCGCAGCGGGGTGCTCTGGCAGGGCCTGGACGAGCCGGTGCAAGTGGTCTGGCGCACTGCCCGTCTGCCCGTGGTCCTCCTCACCGATGGGGAAACCTTTGCCGAGCGTGCACTGGACATTCGTCGCGCGCCGTTGGCGCAGGCGTTCACGCGCTTCGACGCACCCCGGCAACAGTGGCAGTTGCAATTGGTCCACCACCACCTGGCCATCGACCATGCCACCCTGGGCCTGCTATTTGCCGAAGTCCGCGCCTTGATGCTCGATCCCGATCATCGGCTGCCGCCTAGCGTGCCATTTCGCCCGTTCGTGGCCCAGGCCCGCGAGCCTCGGCGTCAAGCGAGTGCCGAGGCATATTTCCAGCGACTGCTTGGCGACGTTGACGAGCCGACCCTGCCCTATGGTCTGCACGATATCCAAGGCACGGGCCGTGACAATCGCGAGGCGCAGTGCCAGCTCGAACCGGCCTTGTCCCTGCGCTTGCGGCGCCAAGCCAAGACCCAAGGGGTGGGCGTCGCCAGCCTGTTCCACCTGGCCTGGGCGATGCTGGTCGGCAAGACCAGTGGCCGCGACGACGTAGTCTTTGGCACGGTGCTGTTCGGGCGGTTCACCGGGGGCCAGCAGGTCGACCGGGCCCTGGGCATGTTCATCAACACCCTGCCACTGCGCATCGACCTCGACACGCCGCTGCACACTGCGTTGCGTCAGATCCATACGCGGCTGATCGAATTACTCGCCCATGAACACGCGCCTCTGGCCCTGGCACAACGTTGCAGCGCCTTGCCGGCCCAGGCGCCGCTGTTCACGGCCCTGCTGAACTTCCGCCACAGCCAGGCCCAGCACTCGGCACGCCCGGAATTCAACCTGCCAGGCATCCAGGTGCTGGGCAGCGTGGAACGCAGCAACTACCCGTTCTGCCTGTCTGTCGATGACTTGGGCGATGGATTTGCCCTGACCGCGCAAATCCAGCGTTCGGTCTGCGCCGAAGCGGTCCTGGCGCATATGATCCAAGCCCTGTGGGTGGTTGCGCAGACCTTGGAAACGGCGCCGATGACCCTTGCCTGCACACTCGACAGCTTGCCCGCGAGGCAACGCGAACAAGTACTGGAAGTGTTCAACGCGACCCATCAGCCGCACCCACGTGACACCCTGCTGCAACAACCGTTCGAACAGCAGGCCGCGTTGCGCCCCGACGCCGTGGCCGCGTATGTTGCAACCGCAACCGCCGGTACCACGACGCTCACCTATGGCCAGCTCAACCGCCAGGCCAACCAACTGGCCCATGCCTTGCTGGCGTCCGGCCTGCGCCCCGATGATCGGGTGGCGATCTGTCTGGAGCGCGGCCCGCACCTGCTGGTCGCCTTGCTGGCCATCTTGAAGGCCGGCGGCGCCTACGTGCCCCTGGACCCTACTTACCCGCCGGCACGCCTGCTGCACATGCTCGAAGACAGCGCGCCGCGCATGGTCCTGAGCAGCCAGTCACTTCGAGGTCGGCTACCGACCACGCCGACGACCGAGCGCTGGGAGCTGGACGACCCGGCGTTGCAAGCGCAGTTGTCCGCCTTGCCGATGGAAAATCCCGACGTCAACGGCCTGCACGCGGCGCACCTGGCCTATGTGATCTACACATCCGGCTCGACCGGGCTGCCCAAGGGCGTGATGATCGAACACCGAAACGCCTGCAACCTGCTGCACTGGGCCCTGCGCAGCTTCGAGACGGATGAACTGCAACGCAGCCTGTTCGCCACCTCGATCAATTTCGACCTGGCGGTGTTCGAATGCTTTGTCCCCTTGACCGCCGGCGCGGCCCTGCAACTGGTCGACAATGCCTTGGCCCTGGTTTCGCAGCCCAGCGCCGTATCGCTGATCAACAGCGTACCGTCGGCGGTCGAGGAGCTGCTCAGGATCGGCGCCATCCCCGGCGCGACCCGAGTCGTCAACCTGGCCGGCGAACCGCTCAAGGCGCGCCTGGTGGAACAACTGTTCGCCCAGAGCGCCACGCGTCGGGTTTGCAACCTCTACGGACCGACGGAAACCACCACCTACTCGACCTGGCTGTCGATGCGTCGCGAAGAAGGCTACGTAGCCGGCATCGGCCGACCGCTGGACAACACCCGCGTATACCTGCTCGATCGGCATCGCCAGCCGGTGCCGCTGGGGGTGGCCGGGGAAATCTACATAGGCGGCGCGGGCGTGGCGCGCGGCTACCTGAACCGGCCGGAGCTGAGCGCCGAGCGGTTTCTACCCGACCCTTTTGTCACCGCGCCCGACGCGCGCATGTACCGCACGGGTGATCTGGGGCGCTGGCGTGCCGATGGTCACTTGGAATACCTGGGGCGTAACGATTTCCAGGTCAAGGTACGCGGCTTTCGCATCGAACTGGGTGAGATCGAAGCCCAATTGCTCGGCATGCCGGACCTGCGCGAAGCGGTGGTATTGGCCCAACCCGGCCCTTCCGGCGACTCGCGCCTGGTCGCCTACCTGGTGCCCCATGACCCCGCCAGCCCTGCCCCGGATCTGGCCGAAGTCCGCGCTCATCTGGAAAGCCGTTTGCCGGACTACATGCTGCCCAGCGCATGTGTCGTCCTGACTCACCTGCCACTGACACCCAACGGCAAACTCGATCGCCAAGCTTTGCCAGCGCCTGCCGCAGCGTCCGCTGGCCACGCCAAACAGGTGCCACGCGGGGACACCGAACGGCGCCTGGCAGCGATCTGGACGCAGATACTCGGTGAACCGGACATCGGTCGCGAGGATGACTTCTTCAGCCTCGGCGGGCACTCGTTGTTGGCGGTACAACTGCTCGAACAACTGCGGCGCAACGGCTGGGACCTGGACATCCGCAGCATTTTCGAACGTCCGACCCTCGCCACCTTGGCCCAGCGCCTGGAGACACTCGGCACTGGCGCCGCGCCTGAAGCCAGTGTCACGCGCATTCCTACCCCTTGCTCACGGATCACCCCGCCGATGCTCGACCTGGTCGAGTTGCCCCAGGCCCAGATCGACCTGATCGCGGCCCGGGTCCCCGGCGGTGCCGCCAACATCCAGGATATCTATCCGCTGGGCCCTTTGCAGGAAGGCATGCTCTATCACCATCGCGCGCAAAGCGCCGGGGATCGCTACGTGTTGCGCAGCCTGTTGGCGTTTACCGACGAGGCATACCTGCAAGGCTTTTGCGCCGCATTGGAGCAGGTCATCGCCCGGCATGACGCCTTGCGTACCCTGGTGCTCTGGGAAGACTTGGACGAACCCCTGCAAGTGGTCTTGCGCCAGGTGGCCTTCGTGCCTCGTCGTCTGTTGTTCAGCAGTGACGACGTCGCCGGGCAATTGCAGGCCAGCGCCGATCCCCGCCATTACCGGCTCGACTTGTGCCAGGCACCGCTGATCGAGGCGCGGGTGGCGTTCGATGCCGTCCATGAGCGCTGGTTGCTGTTGCTGCTGCATCATCACGTAGTGGTGGATCACACCTCGCTGGAGCTGATGATCGAGGAGATCGCCTTGATCGAAGGCGCCCGCCAGGCGGACTTGCCGCCACCCACCAGCACCCGCGGCTTGGTGGCCCAGGCGCGACAGGCGCACGTCGTGGCGGCTGCGCGGACATTTTTCAGCGAACAGTTGGGCGACCTGGAGGAACCCACCCTGCCCTTTGCCATCGACCTGGAAACCGATCCGCGCTGGCAGGCCCTGGAACACCGGCAAGCGCTGCCAGCCGAACTGGCGCGGCGCTTGCGTCAACAGGCCAGCGCCCACGGGGTGAGCGCGGCCAGTGTCTGTCACTTGGCCTGGGCGTTGGTCTTGAGTCACCTCAGCGGGCGCGATGACGTGGTCTTCGGCACGGTCCTGTTCGGGCGCCTGCAGGCCGGGGCCCACGCGGACCGGACCGTGGGGCTGTTCATCAACACCTTGCCGTTGCGCGTGCGCCTGGATGACGGTGTGCAGGTAGTGCTGGCCCGGGTGCAGCATGCGTTGAACGGTTTGCTGAGCCACGAGCAGACCCCGCTGGCCTTGGCCCAGCGTTGCAGCGCCATGCCGGCGGGCACCGCGCTGTTCAGCGCGTTGTTCAATTACCGCTACAGCCATGCCGAGCAGGCGGACCTGCGCCAGGCCATTCCGGGAATGAGCTTGTTGCACAGCGAAGAGCGCACCCATTATCCGTTCAACCTGGCAGTGGACGACCTGGGCGAAGGTTTCCAACTGACCGCCCAGACCCACCCCGGACACGCCCCGGCCCGGCTCGTCGGGTTCATGCAACAAGCCTTGGTTGCGTTGGTGGAAGCGCTGGAGCAAGCCGGCGATACCTCCGTGCTGCAATTGTGCGTGCTGTCTGACGAAGAAAAGGCGCAATTGGACCGCCTCAACCCACCGCTCGCCGCGCAGGCCCCCGACGCGACCTTGCAACAACGCTTTGCCGAACAGGCCGCGCGCAGCCCGGACGCCCTGGCGGTCATCGACGAACACCAGGCCCTGAGCTTTCGTCAGCTCAACCAACAGGCCAATCGCCTGGCCCATCATCTGCTCGCGATGGGTATACAGCGCGGCCAGCGCATCGCGGTCTGCCTGGAACGCGAGGCCCATCTGGCGATCGCCCTGCTGGCCGTGTGGAAAGCCGGTTGCGCCTATGTACCGCTGGATCCGGACTACCCGGTGACACGCCTGGCTTACATGCTCAGCGACAGCGCCCCGGCCGCCCTGCTTACCCAGGAACACCTGCGCGACCGGCTACCGTCTTTCGACGGCAGACCGTTGCTCAGCCTCGATGCACAATCGCAAGGGCTCGCGGCCTGGCAACAGGCCTGCGCAGACAACCCCGATGGCGCCGCGCTGGGTCAGCAACCCAGCGACCTGGCCTACCTGATCTACACCTCCGGTTCCACCGGACAGCCCAAAGGCGTCATGGTCGAACACCGCTCGGTGCTCAACCTCTGGGCCGGGTTGCGCCAACGCCTGGACGATCTGCTGCCCGGCACACGCTGCTCACTCAACGCCTCGGTCGCCTTCGATGCCTCGGTGCAGCAGCTCTGCCAATGGCTGAGTGGCCACTGCCTGGTGCTGGTCCCCAAACGTGTGCGCCTGGATGCCGGCGCCTTGCTCGGCTACCTGAGCGCCCAGCAGGTCACTGTATTCGATTGCACTCCAAGCCAGATGCAGGCCTTGCTCAAGCACCGACAAACGCTGGCATCGGCCGTACCGTTGCCGCGGCGCATCCTGCTCGGCGGCGAAGCAGTGCCCAGCGAGTTGTGGACGCAGTTGGCCAGCGAGCACGAGGTACGGGTGTTGAACGTCTACGGCCCCACCGAATGCACGGTCGACACCACCAGCGCCTGGCTCGATCACCATTCGCAGCCAAGCCTCGGCCAGCCGCTGCCCAATACCCAGGTGCAGGTGCTCGATGGCCATGGCCGACGCGCGCCGTTGGGGGTGGCAGGGGAAATTCATATTGGTGGCTATGGCGTGGCCCGTGGTTACTGGCAACGCGAGGACCTGACCCGCGAGCGCTTCATTGTCGACCCGTTTACCCGCCAGCCGGGCGCGCGGCTCTATCGCACCGGCGACCTCGGACGCTGGGAGCTGGACGGCAGCCTCAGCTACTTGGGGCGCACGGACTTTCAAGTGAAGATCCATGGGCACCGCATCGAGCTGGGTGAAATCGAAAGCCACCTACTGGCGCTGCCCGGCGTGCGCCAGGCCGTGGTGGTGGGGCGCGCCGACCGCCATGGCGTGACGCGCCTGGTCGCCTACCTTCAGGGCTCGGCCCTGCCAACCCCGAGCCAGGCACGCACCACCCTCGGTGAACGCTTGCCCGATTACATGCTGCCTAGCGCGTATGTGCGCCTGGACAGTCTGCCGCTGACCGCCAACGGCAAGCTCGACCGCAACGCCCTGCCTGAACCTGACGCCCAGGCCTACGTGCAAACGCACTATGAAGCCCCCCAAGGCGAGGTGGAGATCACCCTGGCGGCGCTCTGGTGCGAGCTGCTGAATGTCGAGCGGGTCGGTCGCCACGACAATTTCTTCGCCCTGGGCGGTCACTCGTTGATCGCCATGAGTCTGGTCGAACGCATGCGCCAACACCGCTTGCGGGTGGATATCAGCCAACTGTTCACCGCCCCGACCCTGGCAGGTCTGGCCGCGGCCACTACCCCTTTGAAGGAGATGCTCCTGTGACTGCGGCTCAACTGCTGGCTCTGCTCAAACAACGTGGCGTGACCCTGTCATTGCGTGGCGATCAATTATCGGTGGTGGCCGACGACCAGGTCCTGGCCGACCAGGAACTGATCGCGCTGCTGCGCAGCCACAAACCGGCACTTATCGAAGCCTTGCGCCAACCTGTCGCACTACCGCCCCTCGAGAGCGGATTGCCCAAGGGCACCACGCACATTACCCCGGCGATGTTCGACCTCTGCCAGTTGGACGAAGCCCAGCTCGCCAGCATCGTCGCCGGCGTACCAGGCGGCGCCGCCAATATCCAGGACATCTACCCACTGGTGCCCTTGCAAGCGGGCATTCTGTTTCATCACCTGCTTCAACAGCGCGGCGACACCTATCTGCTCAATGTGCTGCTGGCCTTCGACGACGAGCCCTGTTTGCAGCGCTTCATGGACGCGCTCAACCAAGCCATCGCCCGCCATGACATCCTGCGCACCGCCTTGGCCTGGGAGGGCCTCGATGAACCGGTGCAGGTGGTCTGGCGCCAGTCGCCGTTGACGCTGGAACTGATCAACCCCGCCCAGGCCGATGTCGAGGCTGCATTGCGCGCCCACACCGATCCACGGCAGCGGCGCCTGGACCTGCGCCAGGCGCCCTTGATGCGCGCGGTGGCCGCCGAGGACCCACGCGCCGGACGCTGGCTGTTGCAACTGTTGCACCACCACGCGGTGATGGACCACACCTCGCTGGAACGGCTGGTTCGGGAGGTCGCGGCGATCCAGCAAGGTCGGCTGGCCGAACTGCAACCACCACAGCCGTTCCGCGATTTCGTGCTGCGCGCTCGCCAGGGGCTGAGCGAAGCGCAACATGCCGCGTTCTTCACCGAGCTGCTGGGCGATATCGATGAACCCACCGCACCGTGCGGGCTGCTCGACGTACGCGGCGATGGCAGCCAGGTCCAGACCCTGGAGGCACCGCTGGCGATCGATCTGAGTCGCCGGATCCGTCTGCTCGCACGCAACCTGGGCGTCAGTAGCGCCAGTCTGTTGCACCTGGCCTGGGCCCTGGTCCTGGGCAAGACCAGCGGCCGCGACGACGTGGTGTTCGGCACGGTGATGTTCGGTCGTTTGCTCGGCGCCGGCGAAGCCGCGACCGCCATGGGGCTGTTCATCAATACCCTGCCATTGCGGGTGCGCCTGGCGGTGCCGGTGGAACAGGCGCTGCGCGACACCCACGCGCTGCTCAGTCGGTTGATTGCCCACGAGCACGCGCCCCTCGGCCTGGCCCAGCGTTGCAGTGCCTTGCCCAGTGGCACGCCGCTGTTCTCGGCGTTGCTCAACTACCGGCATAGCGCTGCCACCGAGCACGCCCCAATGCTGGCCGGCATGCGCGTACTGGGGGGCGAGGAACGCACCAACTACCCATTCAACTTGTCGGTGGACGATCTGGGCGAAGGTTTTTCGCTGAGCCTGCAAATCGACGCCCAGGTCGGTGCCGAACCGGTGCTCGACTGGCTCAACACAGCGCTGCAGAACCTGCTGGAGGCCCTCGAACGGCATCCACAGACCCTGGCGTGCCAACTTTCGGTGTTGCCTGGTGCGCAACAGGAACGGCTGTTACGCACCTTCAACGCCACCACCCGCGCCCTTCCTGGCCCGGGCTTGCTGCACCTGGCACTGGAGCAACAGGCCGAGCGGCAACCACAAGCCATCGCCGCACGTTTCGAGGCCGCCGATGGCTCGAGTCCGCTGACCTATGGGCAGCTCAATGCCCAGGCCAACCGGTTGGCGCACCGTCTATTGCAGGCCGGGGTCGAGCCCGACAGCCGTGTCGCGATCTGTCTGGAACGCGGCCCGCACCTGCTGATCGCCCTGCTCGGGATTCTCAAGGCCGGCGCCGCCTATGTGCCGTTGGATCCGGCGTATCCTCGGGAACGTTTGCTGCACATGCTCGAAGACAGCGCGCCGCGGGCACTGTTGACACTTCGCGCCCTGCAATCCAGCGTTCCAGCGCCCAGCGGTTGCGAGCTGCTGTGCCTGGACGACCCCCATACCCAGGCCAGCCTGGCCGAACTCCCCAGCGACAACCCCGACCCAGCTAGCCTGGGCCTGACCAGCGCGCACCTGGCCTACGTGATCTACACCTCAGGGTCCACGGGCACACCCAAGGGCGTGATGATCGAGCACCGCAACGCCTGCAACTTGCTGAACTGGGCGCTGCACGCATTCGACGCGGTCAGCCTGCGGGACAGCCTGTTTGCCACTTCGATCAACTTCGACCTGGCGGTGTTCGAGTATTTCGTCCCTCTGGCCGCTGGCGCGACCTTGCACGTGGCCCGCAATGCCCTGGCCTTGCTCGACTGCCCGGTGCCGGTGACGCTAATCAACAGCGTGCCTTCGGCGCTTGACGCGCTGGTCGGTGCCCAGGCGATCCCGGCCTCGACGCGTGTGGTCAACCTGGCCGGCGAGCCCCTCAAGCAGAGCCTGGTCGAGCAAGTGTTCGCCCACAGCGCGGTGCAGCGCCTGTGCAACCTGTACGGTCCTTCGGAAACCACCACGTATTCGACCTGGGTATCGATGAGCCGCGAGCAGGGTTTCGTGCCCGGTATCGGACGGCCGCTGGACAACACCCAGGTGTACATCCTCGATGCCCATCGGCAGTTGGTACCGCTGGGCGTGGTCGGGGAGCTCTATATCGGCGGCGCCGGGGTCGCCCGTGGCTACCTGAATCGGCCAGCACTGAGCGCAGAGCGCTTCCTGGAGGACCCGTTCGCCACCCAGCCCGGCGCAAGGATGTACCGCACCGGAGACCTGGGCCGCTGGACCGCCGAGGGTCAGCTCCTCTACCTGGGGCGCAACGACTTCCAGGTCAAGGTGCGTGGCTATCGCATCGAGCTGGGGGAAATCGAAGCGGCCCTGGGCCGGGTGTCGGGCGTGCAGCACGCCGTGGTGATCGCTCGGGAAGAGGTGGCCGGGGATCCACGCTTGGTGGCGTACTGGGTGGCCCAGCCAGGCGTGTCGGTGTCCGAGGTGCAACTGCGCGACGTCCTGGCCTCTGGCCTGCCGGAGTACATGCAGCCCAGCGCTTACGTCGCCTTGTCGGCCTTGCCGCTGACGCCCAATGGCAAGCTTGATCGCAGCGCCCTGCCCGCGCCCGAGCATGGCGCGACCGGGGGGCACTTCGAACCGCCCCAAGGTCCACTGGAAATCCAGTTGGCGGCCATTTGGAGCCGTTTGTTGGGGTTGCCACGGGTCGGTCGGGACGAGCATTTTTTCCAAGCCGGCGGCCATTCGCTGCTGGCAGTGCAGTTGATTTCCCAACTGCGTCAACAACTGCGGATCGAGCTACCGCTGGCCTGCGTGTTCGACCAGCCAACCCTGCAGCGTCAGGCCCAGGCTATCGAAGCCTTGGCCGCGTCCGGACAATACGGTGCGGCGCCCATCCCGATCGTTGCGCGGCCCGCACGGCTACCGCTGTCGTTTGCCCAGCAGCGCTTGTGGTTTATCGCCCACCTGGATGCCCAGGCCAGCGCCGCCTACCACATGGCCGGTGGTCTGCATTTGCGCGGAGCGTTACACGAATCGGCATTGCGCGCGGCGCTGTCGCGCATCGTTGAGCGGCATGAAGCCTTGCGCACCCGTTTCGTGTCCGAAGGTGGTGAACCGGTCCAGGTCATCGCCCCACCGCAGGCCTTCGTCATGCCCAACGAAGACCTGCGCGGCCAGCCACAGGCGATATTCCAGGCCCGCTGCGCCGCCGAAGCACAGGCGCCATTCGACCTGGCGCGCGGCCCGTTGATTCGCGCGCGCCTGTTGCGCCTGGCCGACCAGGAGCACGTCCTGCTGGTCACCTTGCACCACATCGTCGGCGATGCCTGGTCGCTGGGGGTACTCACCCGCGAACTGACCGAACTGTACCGGGCCTTTGTCCTGGACCAGGCCGACCCGCTGCCGCCGCTGGCCATCCAGTACGCCGACTACGCCCTGTGGCAACGCTCACCGCGCCAGGCGCAACGAATCGCCGAACAACTGGCTTACTGGCGCACCCAGCTCGAAGACGCCCCGCCACTGTTGAACCTGACCTTGGACCGGCCACGTCCGGCGCACCAGGATTTCACCGGTGCCAGCCTGGAAGTCAGCATCGACACGGGTCTGGTCCAGTCCATCAAACAGCTGAGCGACCGGCACGGCAGCACCTTGTTCATGACCGTCCTGGCCGCCTGGTCGATCGTGCTGGCGCGGTTGTCCGGGCAGAATGACCTGGTGATCGGCTCGGTGCTGGCGAACCGGACCCGTGTCGAAGTCGAGCCGCTGATCGGCTTTTTCGTCAACACCCAAGCGTTGCGTATACGGCTCGACGAGGTCAGCCAGGTTGCGCAATTGCTCGCCCAGGTGCGGCGCACCGCGCTGGACGCCCAGGCCCATCAGGAGGTCGCCTTCGAGCATTTGGTCGAGGCCTTGAATCCAAGCCGTTCGCTGGCCCACAGCCCGATCTTCCAGGTCATGTTCGCCTGGCAGAACGCTCCGCAACCGAGCCTGGCGCTGGGCGCCCTGGAATTGACGCCGCTGAGCACCGACGAAGACAGCGCCAAATTCGACCTGACCCTGAACCTGCACGAACGCGACGGCGTGATTGGCGGTCGGTTGACCTATGCTACGGCGCTGTTCGAGGCCAGCACCGTGCAGCGGCATTGGCAGGCCCTGTGCGCCACGTTGCAGGCCATGGTCGACGATGACCAGCAACCCCTCGATGGGCTGTCGATTCTCGGCGCAGCCGAGCGCGAACACGTGCTGCATGCCTTCAATGCCAGCGCCCTCGATTACCCGTCAAGCGAGTCGCTACACACGTTATTCGAGGCCCAGGTACAGCGCCGCCCCGAGGCGACGGCGGTGCAGGATGGCGACCATTCGCTAAGCTATCGTCAGCTCGACCATTACGCCGAACAACTGGCGAACTGGCTGGCCGAACACGGCGTGCGACCGGGTGATCGGGTGGCCCTGCGCCTGGACCGTGGCCCGCGTCTGGTCGCGACAATCCTGGCGATTCTGAAAAACGGCGCAGCCTATGTGTCCATCGACACGGCCACCCCGCTGGAGCGGCAACGTACCCTACTGCACGATTGCGGCAGTGCCTGGTTGCTCACCGACGAACCGCCCTCGAGCGTGCTCGACCCGACGGTCCGACACCTGGCCTTGGCAGCCTGGGAAAACACCCTGGCCCAGGGCTCTCTCGCCACGCCGCGCCAGCATCCCTCGGTGTCTGCCGAAGCGACCGCCTACATCATGTATACCTCCGGCTCCACTGGCGCGCCCAAGGGTGTGCAAGTCCCCCACCGTGCGGTTACCCGGCTGGTGCGCAACAACGGTTTCGCCGAGTTCAACGCCCAGGACCGGATTGCCCTGGCCGCCAACCCGGCGTTCGATGCCAGCACCCTGGAGATCTGGGGCGCATTGCTCAACGGCGGCTGCCTGGTGGTCTGCCCACGCGATACCCTGCTCGACGTTGCGCGTTTCAATGAGCATCTGCTGCACCATGAAGTCAGCGTGCTGTGGCTCACCGCCGGGCTCTTTCATCAGTTTGCCGAACCCTTGGCCCCGGCATTTCGCAACCTGCGCTACCTGATGGTCGGCGGCGATGTGCTCGACCCTCGGCGCATCGCCCAGGTGCTGCGCCACTCGCCGCCCCAACACCTGCTCAACGGCTACGGGCCGACCGAAAGCACTACTTTTACCACCACCCACCGCGTCACCCTTGAAGACGCCCTGAACGGCGATATCCCCATCGGCAAACCCATCGGCAACACCCAGGTCTACGTGCTCGACGAACAGCGCCGTCCGCTGCCCATCGGTGTCGCTGGCGAGCTGTACATCGGCGGCGACGGGTTGGCCCTGGGTTACTTGAACCAGACGCAACTGAGCGAACAACGCTTCGTGCCCAACCCGTTCCAGCCGGGCTCGCGCCTGTATCGCACCGGCGACCTGGCTCGCTGGCGCGCCGACGGTGTGCTGATGTTCCTGGGACGTAACGACTTCCAGGTCAAGATCCGTGGCTTTCGCATCGAACTGGGCGAGATCGAAGCGCAGCTCAAGGCCTTGCCCGAGGTGAGCGAAGCCGTGGTCCTGGCCGATGCCCAGCAACGTCTGCTGGCCTATTTCACCGCCACCACAGCCCAGGAACCGAGCGAATTGCGCACGCGCCTGGCCGCCGTGCTGCCGGACTACATGCTGCCTGCGGCCTTCGTCCAGGTGGACAGTTTTGCCCTGACCGCCAACGGCAAACTGGACCGTCGTGCCCTGCCCGACCCCGACGAAAATCATTTCGCCCAACAACGCTACGAAGCGCCGCAAGGGCCAGTGGAAACCCGCCTGGCCGAGCTTTGGGCCCAGGTCCTTGGCGTGCCGCACGTGGGACGCCAGGACAACTTCTTTGCCCTCGGTGGGCACTCGCTGCTGGCGGTGCAACTGGTCGAACACATGCGTGCCGAAGACTGGGCCATTGATGTTCGCACCCTGTTCGGTGCGCCCACCATCGCCGCACTGGCCACGGCGCTGGCGCACCGCGAAACGCCCCCCAGCCATGATCCCGAGGTACTGGGAGCGTCCCTGCCGTTGGGCTGCACCCACATCACGCCTGAGTTGTTGCCGTTGGTGGAATTGACCCAGGCGCAGATCGACCGCATCGTCGCCAGCGTCGAGGGTGGCGCGGCCAACGTGCAGGACATCTATCCCCTGGCGCCGTTGCAGGAAGGCCTGTTCTTTCACTATTTGTTGCAAGACGAAGGCGACACCTACCTGCTGCACACCACCCTGGCCTTTAGCGACGAAGCTCGACTGGACGCTTTTTGCCTGGCGCTGCAACAAGTCATCGCCCGCCACGACATTTTGCGCACCGCCCTGGCCTGGGAAGACCTGGAGCAACCCGTGCAGGTGGTCTGGCGGGAGGCGCCGCTGCCCATCGAGATCCTGCGCATTACCGAAGCCGATGCGCTCGCTCAACTACAGGCCCACACCAATCCCCGGCAACGGCGCCTGGACATCCGCCAGGCGCCGCTGCTACGGGTGGTGAAGGCGTTCGACGCCGGCCAGCAACGTTGGTTGCTGCAGGTCTTGCACCATCATTTGGTGCTGGACCACACCACCCTGGAACGCATGGTCGAGGAAATCGTGCTGATCCAGCAGGGCCGCGAGGCGCAGTTGCGCGCACCGGTACCGTTCCGGACCTTCGTCGGGCACGCCCGGCGCGGCCAGGACAGCGCCCGACAGCAGGCTTTTTTTCAAACCATGCTCGCCGACGTCAGCGAACCCACCGCCCCGTTTGGCCTGCTGGATGTGCAAAATACCGGTGAAATCGACGAGGCCCACGGGTCGCTGGACCCCACGCTGGCGCTCGCCCTGCGCCAGGCGGCACGGCGCCATCAGGTGAGTGTCGCCAGTCTGTTTCACCTGGCCATGGCGCTGGTGTTGGGCAAGGCCACCGGACGCGCCGACGTGGTATTCGGCACTGTCTTGCTCGGTCGTTTGCAAGGCGTGCAAGGCGCCGATCAGGCATTGGGGGTTTTCATCAATACCTTACCGTTGCGCATCGGCTTCGCGCAGAGCTCGGTAAGCGACAGCCTGCAACGTACTCATCAGGCCTTGCTGGGGTTGCTCGAACATGAGCACGCACCGTTGACCATGGCCCAGCGCTGCAGCGGCGTGCCGGCCAGCACGCCGTTGTTTTCCGCGCTGTTGAATTTTCGCTACAGCCTGGAAGACACGCCACACCAAAGTGTCGAGGGCATGCAAGTGTTGAGCAGCGCTGAACGCACCAACTATCCCTTCACCGTTTCGGTGGACGACCTTGGCCAAGGCTTCGGCGTGACTGCGCAAATTGCCGGTTCGGTGGGGGCGCAACGGGTCTGGTCCTTCCTGCACCGTGCCCTCGCCAGCCTGGTCGAAGCCCTGGATCACAACGCGCAACAGCTCGCCCAAACCCTCGACGTCCTGCCGGCGGACGAGCATCAGCGCTTGGCCCGGTTCAACGCCACGCAGCGTACGCAGCCCGAACGTGCCTTGCTGCACCAGCGCTTCGAAGCACAGGCTCGCTTGACCCCGGAGGCTGAGGCGGTGCGTTGCAAGGGGCGCGTGCTCAGCTACGGACAGCTCGACCGCCAGGCCAATCGCCTGGCTCGGCAACTGCAAGCACTGGGTGTCGGGCCCGAGGCACGGGTCGGTGTTCACTTGCGCCGCTGTCCGGAATTGATCGTCGCGCTGCTGGCCGTGCTCAAGGCGGGCGGCGCGTACGTTCCGCTGGACCCGGCCTACCCGACTCAACGCCTGGCCTACATGCTCGACGACAGTGCCCCCGTGGCAGTGCTGACGATGGGCGACGCGCCGCTGGGCCTCACCCTCGCCGCTACCTGCCGGCAGCTCAATGTCGACGAGGCCTTGCACACCGGCGACACGACGCCGTTGGCTGTGGCGTTGGAGGCCAGCCACCTGGCCTACATGATCTACACCTCCGGCTCTACCGGGCAACCCAAGGGGGTGATGATCGAACACCGCAACGCGCGCAATTTCCTCGACTGGGCCCTGCGTAGCTTTAGCGCTGAAACCCTTGCCCACAGCCTGTTCAGCACTTCGATCAACTTCGACTTGTCGGTGTTCGAATGCTTCGCGCCGTTGTCCTGCGGCGGCACCCTCGAACTGGTCGACGACGCCCTTGCCCTGCTTGAGCACCGTCCCGCCCTGAGCCTGCTCAACAGTGTGCCGTCGGCCGTTGACGCCTTGCTGCGCGCCGATGCGCTGCCGGACTCGCTGGGCACCGTCAACCTCGCCGGCGAAGCGCTGCCGCGACACTTGGTCGAGCGGCTGTTCGCCCATGGCGCGGTGCACCAGGTCAACAACCTCTATGGCCCGACCGAGACCACGGTCTATTCGACCTGGGCCTCGATGGACCGCGCGCGCGGCTTTGTCCCGCACATTGGCCGGCCCATCGACAATACTCAGGTGCACGTGCTGGATGACGCGGGGCAACCATTGCCGGTGGGCGTGACTGGCGAGTTGTATATCGGCGGGGCCGGCGTGGGGCGTGGCTACCATCGGCGGCCCGAACTGAACCGCGAGCGCTTCCTGCCCGACCCGTTCAGTGCCGAGCCGACGGCGCGGCTGTACCGCACTGGCGACTTGGGTTTCTGGGACGCCGACGGCCAGTTGCATTACCTGGGGCGCAACGATTTCCAGGTCAAGATTCGTGGTTTTCGCATCGAACTGGGGGAAATCGAAGCGGCTCTGCTCGCGCTTCCACACGTGGCCGCCGCAGCAGTGCTGGCGGTCCAGCGTAATGGTCGCGAGCCCGCGCTGGTGGCCTATGCCGTGGCGACGGCGGACGCAGCGCCGTTGACGCCAACGGCGCTGCGCGAGGCCCTGGCGAGCCGCTTGCCGGGGTACATGGCGCCAGCGCTGGTCGTGCCCCTGGACGCACTGCCCCTGACCCCCAACGGCAAACTCGACCGCGCGGCCTTGCCGGTGCCCGGCGAAGACGCCTGGACCGCCCAGGCTTATGAAGCGCCAAGCGGTGAACAGGAAACGCTCATGGCCGAGATCTGGCGCGACCTGCTGGGCGTCGCCCAGGTGGGACGTCATGATCATTTCTTCGAACTCGGCGGACACTCGCTGCTGGCGGTGCAATGGGTCTCCCGGGTGCGCCAGCGCCTGGGGCTGGAATTGCCCCTGGCGACCTTGTATGCGCACCCGACCGTGGCCGCGCTGGCCAGTGTCATAGGCAATGCGACGCGCAGCGCCCTGGCGCCGATCACGGTGCTGCCGCAGAGCGTTGCGCGCCCCTTGTCGTTTGCCCAGCAACGTCTATGGTTCATCGCCCGCCTGGATGAGCAAGCGAGCGCCGCCTACCACATCAGCGGCGCCCTGCGCCTGGATGGCGAACTGGACGAAGTGGCGCTGCGCAACGCCTTGACGCGCATCGTCGAGCGCCACGCCGTACTGCGGACCCGTTTCATCGAGCAGGACGCGGAAGTCCGCCAGGTCATCGACGCGCAGCCGCGCCTGGCGTTCGCCTGCCTGGCGCTGGACACTAGCGACCCGGCCCGCCTGCAACAAGTCATGGCCAGCGAAGCTGCCCGGCCGTTCTCATTGAGCGAGGGCCCGTTGCTACGGGTGCTGCTGGTGCGGCAGAGCCCTTGCTGCCACGTGCTGCACGTGACCCTGCACCACATCATCGCCGACGGCTGGTCCATCGGGGTGCTGATCGACGAACTGTCGACCTTGTACAAAGCGTTCCGCCAGGGCGCGGCGGATCCGCTTCCGGCCTTGGCGATCCAATACGCCGACTATGCCGCCTGGCAACGCGATTGGCTGGCCGGCGAGCGTCGTACCGAGCAGTTGGCCTATTGGCTCGAACACCTGCGCGATGCGCCCGAGCGGGTCGACCTGCCCAGCGATCGTCCACGGCCGCCCCGCCAGGACTTCGCCGGTGCGCGGTTGACGGTCGCACTCGATGAGCCGACCAGCGCTGCGATCAAGGACTTGAGTCGCCGCCACGGCACGTCGCTGTACATGACCTTGCTGGCGGCCTGGGCAATTGTGGTCGGGCGCCTGGCCGGCCAGGAACGCGTGGTGATCGGCACCCCGGTCGCCAACCGCACACGCAGCGAAGTCGAGCCGTTGATTGGCTTTTTCGTCAACACCCAGGCGCTGTGCATCGACCTGGCCGGGCAACCGGACGTCAGCCAGTTGCTGGCCCAGGTGCGTGAGCACGCGCTGCAGGCCCAGGCGCACCAGGACGTGCCGTTCGAGCATGTGGTCGAAGCCCTCAACCCGCCCCGCTCGCTGGCACACAGCCCGGTGTTCCAATTGATGTTCGCCTGGCAGAACGCCCCACGCAGCGCGCTGGACCTCGATGGCCTGAGCCTGACCAGTCTGGCCGCCGAGCAGGTCACTGCGCCTTTCGATCTGTCCCTGGAACTCTATGAGGCCGAGGGGCGCATCGTCGGCGGGCTCAACTACGCTACTGCGCTGTTCGATGCCGCCAGCGTGCATCGGCATTGGCGCTACCTGGTCAACGTGTTGCGCCAGCTGTGCGCCGACGACCGCCAACCGCTGGCCCGCCTGTCGTTGGTCGATGCCCAGGAGCGCGAGCACCTGCTGCACGGCCTCAACCCGGCGCCAACCGCCTACCCGCAGGCCGGCTGGGTGCACCAACCGTTCGAGCGCCAGGCGCTGTTGCAGCCCGACGCCATCGCGGTCGAACTGCATGGACGCGGGCTGAGTTACGCTGAACTCGATCGCCAGGCCAATCACCTGGCCTGGCAGATGAGCGAGCTGGGCGCGGGCCCCGGCCAACGCGTGGCGATCCATCTGCCGCGCAGCCTGGAGATGGTGCTGGCCCTGGTCGCCACCCTCAAGACCGGGGCGGCCTACGTGCCGCTCGACCCGAGTCAGCCCCTCGCCCGCCGGCAAGGCATCATCGAGGATTGCCAGCCGTGCCTGCTGCTGTGGGATGCGCAGCGCGTCGAAGCGTTGCAATGCAGCGACCGTTGCACGCCGCTGTCGGTGCGCTTGGCGGCAACGGCGATGCAGGCACCCTCCGCGCCATCGCTCGGGCAACCGAGCCCCGATGACCTGGCCTATGTCATGTACACCTCCGGCTCCACCGGCCTGCCCAAGGGGGTCGCCATGGGCCATCTGGCGTTGAGCAACCTGCTGGCCTGGCAGGCCGAACAGCCGTTGCCCGGCCCGGCTCGTACCCTGCAATTCGCCGCGCTGGGATTCGATGTCGCGTTTCAGGAGGTTTTCTCCACCCTGGGCAGCGGCGGCACCCTGGTGTTACTGGACGAAGCCCAGCGCCTGGACCTCGCGAGCCTGCCGCGCTGGCTCGGCCAGGCGCGTATCGAGCGTTTGTTCCTGCCCTATATCGCCCTGGCAGCGATGGCCGACAGCTGGGCCGACGCCCCGCTTGAACTGCCCATGCTGCGGGACGTGATTGTCGCGGGCGAGGCGCTGCGCATCACCGGCGCGTTACGCACATTGTTCAGGCACCATCCCCACGCGCGCCTGCACAACCACTATGGCCCGACCGAAACCCATGTGGTGTGTACCCACACCCTGCCCGACGATCCGGACCAATGGCCGGACGTACCGGTGATCGGACGGCCGATTGCCAACACCCAGGTGTGCCTGCTCGATGCCCATGGCCAATGGGTGCCCCAAGGCGCTGTCGGCGAACTGCATGTCACCGGCGTGGCCCTGGCCCAAGGCTACTTGAACCGTCCCGAGCTGACCGCCGAGCGGTTTATCGAGGCCCCGTTCGACGCCACTCCCGGCGCGCGCCTGTACAAGACCGGCGACCTGGCCCGCTGGACCGCCGAAGGGACGCTGCAGTACCTGGGGCGCAATGACTTCCAAGTGAAGATTCGCGGTTATCGGGTCGAGCTGGCCGAGGTGGAAAGCCGCCTCGATCAATTGCCCGGGCTGCGCGAATCGGTGGTCGTCGTGCTGCCGGCGGACCACGGCGACCCGCGCCTGGTCGCCTATTTCAGCGCCGAGCAGACCTTGTCGCCGCTGGACCTGCGTAGCCAACTGAGTGAGCGTCTGCCCGAATACATGTTGCCCAGCGCCTTCGTACAGCTGCATGCCCTGCCGCTGACCAGCAATGGCAAGGTCGATCGCCAACGCTTGCCGGCACCAGCCCCCGAGGCGTTTGCGCAAACGGAATACAGCCAGCCCGAGGGCGAGCTGGAGATGACCCTGGCGGCGATCTGGAGCGAGTTGCTGGGTGTCGCATCCATCGGTCGCGAAGACGATTTCTTCGCCTTGGGCGGACACTCGCTGCTGGCATTGCGGTTGCTCGCACAAGTGCGCCATCGACTGGGCCTGGAAGTGCCGCTCTCGGCGGTCTTCGCCCAACCGCGCCTGCACGCGTTGGCGGCAGTGCTGGCCGACGCCGGGCGCAGTCGCTTGGAACCGTTGCAGGAAGCCGACCGCAGCCAGCCCCTGCCACTCTCGTTCGCCCAGCAAAACCTCTGGCTGATCCAGCAACTCAACCCGGACTCGACAGCAGCCTTCAACATGCCGGCGGGCTTGCGCCTGCGCGGCAAGCTCGACATCGAGGCGCTGCGCCGCAGCCTGGATCGCATCGTGGCGCGCCACGAAAGCCTGCGGACCCGGTTCGTGAGCCTTGCCGGCCAAGCGCGGCAGGTGATCGACCCACCACGGGCATTGGCCCTGGACGTACTAGACCTGAGCGCGCCCGGCGCGGCGGATTGGCAGGTGCTGTGCGCCGAGGAAGCCGGCCGACCGTTCGACTTGACCTGTCAGTGGCCGATCCGCGCACGCCTGTTGCGCCTGGATGTCGACGATCATGTCGTGCTGGTGACGGTGCATCACCTGGTCTCGGACGGCTGGTCCATGGGCGTACTCACCAACGAGTTCTCCCGTCTCTACCAAGCCTTCAGCCAGGATCAGGTCGATCCCTTGCCGCCCCTGGCGCGCCAGTACGGCGATTACACGCTGTGGCAACGCCAATGGCTGCAGGCGGACGAATTGCAACGCCAACGTGCCTATTGGCAGGCCCACCTGGACGGCGCGCCGACCTGCGTGACCCTGCCCACCGACCGCCCGCGTCCGACTCGACAGGACTACGCTGGGGCGAGCCTGCCGGTGCGTATCGATGCCGAACTGAGCCATGGGCTCAAGGCCCTTGGACGGCGCCATGGCACCACCTTGTACATGACCTTGCTGGCGGCCTGGGCCGTGGTGGTCAGTCGGCTGTCGGGCCAGGCCGAGGTGGTGATCGGCTCACCTGTCGCCAACCGCAACCGGGTCGAGCTGGAGCCGCTGATCGGCTTCTTCGTGAACTTCCAGGCCTTGCGCATCGACCTGGGCGACGCGCCTCGGGTGGGTGCGCTGCTGGCCCAGGTCAAGGGCCTTGCGCTGGCCGCCCAAGAGCATCAGGACCTGCCGTTCGAGCAAGTGATCGAAGCGCTCAATCCACCGCGTTCGCTGGCTCATAACGCGATTTTCCAACTGATGCTGGCCTGGCAGAACGCTCCACAGGGCGACCTCGACCTGGGCAACGGACTGCAATTGCACAGCGTCGGCGCGCCGGTCAGCACGGCCAAGTTCGACCTGGCCCTGGATGTCCATGAAGCGGGCGATGTCATCGAGGGTGGCTTCAACTACGCCACCGCGCTGTTCGATGCCGACACCGTGGCCCGTCACTGGCAGGCGCTGTTGGCCGTGCTGCGGGCCATGGTCGACGACGATCGCCGGGCCGTGACCCGCATTGACCTGCTCAGCCCGGCCGAGCGCGAGCAGTTGCTGCATGGCTTCAATCCGGCGCTGGCGCTGGCGGCCCCGAGCTGCGAACGATTGCACCAACGTTTCGAGGCCCAGGTCGCACGTCGGGGGGACGCCGTCGCGCTCCAATACGAGAGCTTGACCCTCAGCTACCGGGCGCTCAACGAGCAGGCCAATCGCCTGGCCCATCGCCTGCGCGACCTGGATGTCGGCCCGGACAGCCGCGTGGCGATCCACGCCGAGCGCGGCATCGAAATGCTCATCGGCATACTCGCGGTCCTCAAGGCCGGAGGCGCCTATGTCCCGCTGGACCCGGTCTACCCGGCGCAGCGCTTGAACTTCATGCTCGACGACAGTACGCCACGGGTCCTGCTGACCCTGGCTGCGTTGCCTGAGACGCTGCAGATCCCCGCATCGTGCGCAGTGGTATCCCTGGACCCGGACACCGGTGAATGGGGGCATTTGTCCAGCATTGACCTGGCAGCCGATCCGCGAGCCAGTGACACGGACCTGGCCTACATCATTTACACCTCGGGCTCGACCGGCGTGCCCAAGGGCGTAATGATCGAGCATCGCGCGGTGATGCGGCTGTTCAGCGCTACCGACGCCTGGTTCGGCTTCAACGACCGGGACGTCTGGACCTTGTTCCACTCTTTCGCCTTCGACTTCTCGGTGTGGGAAATCTGGGGTGCGCTGCTGCACGGTGGCCGGTTGGTGGTGGTGCCCTACTTGACCTCGCGCAGCCCGGAGGATTTCTACCACCTGCTGGTGGACGCCGGCGTCACCGTGCTCAACCAGACCCCTAGCGCCTTTTATACCTGGATGAAACAGACCCGCGCCGAACCCCATCGGTTGCGCTGTGTCATCTTCGGTGGCGAGGCCCTGGATGCCGCCGCGCTGCGGCCCTGGTTCGAACGGCCGGACAGCCAGGCTACCCGCCTGGTGAACATGTACGGCATCACCGAGACCACTGTGCATGTGACCTACCAGCCGATCGAAGCCACCGACTGCCATGCCCAGGCCGGGCTGGCACCGATTGGCCGGCCCATCCCGGACTTGCGGGTCTACCTGCTCGATGCCCACGGCGAACTGGTACCACGCGGCGTGGTCGGCGAGCTATATGTCGCCGGCCCAGGCCTGGCGCGCGGCTACCTGAATCAACCGGCGCTCGATGCCGAGCGCTTCCAACCGGCGCGCTTTCTCGGCGGCCAAGGCGAGCGTCTCTACAAGACCGGCGATCTGGCACGCTGGACCGCCGACGGCACCTTGCACTACCTGGGCCGTAACGACCAGCAGGTCAAGGTGCGTGGCTTCCGCATCGAACTGGGCGAAATCGAAGCCCGGCTGAGTGCCCTGGACGGCGTGCGCTCGGCGGTGGTGCTGGCGCGCCAGGACGATCCCGGCGATGCGCGCCTGGTCGCCTATCTGCTGGCCGAGCCGGGCCGGCACCTGGAGCCTGGGCAATTGCGCTCAGCACTGATCGGACAATTGCCAGCGCACATGTTGCCCAGCGCCTATGTGCAGCTGGAGCAATGGCCTTTGACCGCCAACGGCAAACTTGACCGGCGCGCCCTGCCGGCTCCCGATCAGCAAGCCTTGCAACAGCGTCCTTATGCGGCGCCACGCGGCACCACGGAAACGCGACTGGCGCAACTGTGGTCGCGACTGCTGGGCATCGAGCAGATCGGTCGTGACGACAACTTCTTCGCCCTGGGCGGGCATTCGTTGCTGCTCGTGCAACTGCTCGACGGCTTGCGCGCGCAGGGAATGGATGTGGCCATCGGCGCCCTGTTCAGCGCTGAAAGCCTCGCCGCGCTGGCCCGCGAGGTCGTTACGCTGGACGTTGCCAGCGTCGCGGCCCAAGGCCTGCTGTGCATTCGCGCCGGTTCGCCGGGTCGCGCGCCGCTGTTTTTCATCCATGAAGGCACGGGCGAGGCGTTGCCGTATGTCCGGCTAGCGCAGCATCTGGACCCGGAACGGGGGATCTATGCCGTGCAGGCCGCCGCCGAACTGGACGACGGCGTCGACAACACGACCTTGGCCAGACGCTACATCGAGCTGCTGCGCACGGTCCAACCGCACGGTCCCTATCAGCTCGCCGGCTGGTCGGCGGGCGGCGTGCTGGCCTATGAAATGGCCCGCCAACTGCTGGGCGAGGATTGCCCGGTAGCGTTCCTAGGGCTGATCGACAGCAGCCAGCCGGGCGCCCTGCGCGCCGCACCGTTGGCGCTGAGCTTCGACGAAGCCGGCCTGCGCCAGCAACTGATCGGGTACTTTGCGCACCACCGGGTCGGCGACAGCGCCGATGACCCTGCCCAGGACACCTGGCATGCCGGGCTCGATCTGGACGCGGTGATCGCTGCGGCCCAGGCACGGGGTTGGCTGCCAGCCGGTTTCGACCGCCAGGAGCTGAGCCGCCGAGCCCGTCTCAACCTGAACCTGCGCAATGCCATGGTTCGCTATCGGCCGGCGCCGCTAGGCCTGCCTGTGCACCTGTTCCGCGCCACATCGGCAGGCCCTGCGGGAAGTGGCTCGCGAGATCTGGCAGCCGACTGGCGCGCGCTGCTGGGGGCCGAGCTGGTCGAGCAGCGTATCGAGGGCGATCACTGGTCGATCATGCGCGACCCCGAGCATTTGCAACGGCTGGCGCAGGCTTTGGAGCAGGCGCTGGCGCGAGCCGAGCAGCGCCCTGCCAGTCCGTCGGGCGCGCGCGTCAGCCTGGTCCTGCAAACCGGCGCGCCGAACGCGCCCTGCCTGTTCATGATCCCCGGTGCCGGCGCGAATGTCGCCAGCTTCGTGCCCCTGGTCCGGCAACTGGACCCGCGATTGACGGTGATCGGCCTGCAAGCCCGTGGTTCCGACGGCCAGCGCGAGCCCCATGCCTCGGTGCAGGCTGCAGCCAGCGCTTATGTACGGGAAATCCGCGCGCAGGTTCCGAACGGTCCCTACTACCTGCTCGGGCACTCATTTGGCGGCTGGCTGGCCTTTGAAGTCGCCCGCCAATTGCACGCTGAGGGTACTGGGGTGGCACCGGTGCTGGTGCTCGACAGTCGCGCGCCTGGCACGCGGTTGGCCAGTGATTCGCGTGGGGCCCTGGCGCACTATGTGGCGTTGCTGGAGATGGAGGTCGGGCGTGAGCTGGGCCTCGACGTCGACAGCCTGGCCAAGCTGGAACCGGACGAGCAATGCGCCCGATTGCTGACGCGCATGCAAGCCGTCGGTTTGATGCCCGCGCAAGCCCGTGCCGATGCGTTGCGTGGTCCTTTGCGGGTGTTTTACGCCAACCTGGCGAAAGACTATCGACCGGCATCGGTCTATCCGGGCCCCGTGGTAGTGTTCAAGGCCGGGCGAGGTCATGGCGAAACCGAGGATGGCTGGGAGGCATTCGCCGGGGACTGTCAGCGCCACGTGCTTGAAGGGTGTGATCACCTGTCGATTCTCAAAGCGCCTGCGGCACGGACTTTGGCCGAGTACCTAAAACACTATTGGCCCGCGCTGGAGGCGTTTCAAACCCATGAAAATTGAGCATTCGGTGCGGCCCTGGGTATGGGCGTGGGCGGGTCAGGTCGTCTCAACCTTGGGGTCGGCCCTTGCAGCCTTCAGCCTGGGCATCTGGTTGTTGCAGCAGCACGCCAGTGTGACGGACTACGCCCTGGTCATCGCGCTGTCTGCGTTGCCGGGACTGCTCCTGGCGCCCGTGGCGGGCTGGTTGGTGGACCGCTGCGAGGCGCGGGCGATCCTGCTCGGCGTCGAGGCCGGTAGCGGTTTCGCGGCGCTGATCCTCTGGTGGCTGTTCGAGCAAGGCGAGCTGGAACGGTGGCAGGTGTATGCCTTTGCCGCCGTCAATTCCAGTGGCCAGGTCATGCGCATGCTCACTTGCCAGGCAGCGATCCCGCGAATCTTGAGCAGTGCGCAAGCGATTGGCCGGGCCAACGGCCTGATGCAACTGATGGTCGGCTTGCCGCAACTGATCGCGCCCACCCTGGCGGCCCTGTTGCTGGGCAGCGTTGGAGTTCCTGGACTGTTGTTGCTGGATGTCGGTGCGGTGCTGTTTTCCGCTGGCATGCTCGGTTGGCTCGCCTGGGTGGCGACGGCGGTGCGCGCCACCGGCCAGGGGCGTGTCGTGGCCGTGGGCGGATTGGCAGCCGTCTTGGCGGTGCTGCGCGGGCGTCCGGCGTTTTGCGCGTTGCTTGCCTACCTGGGCGTCGAGCATTTGATGCTCGGGCTGGCCTCGGTCCTGTTGGCGCCCATGGTTTTGGAGCGTTATTCGGTATTGGTGCTGGGCACACTGATGACCTGCGGCGGCCTGGGCATGCTGGGCGGCTCATTGTGGGTGGTTGCCCGTCCACCACAGCGATTGATCCGCACGGTATTGCTCGCGGACCTGATGCTCGGCGTCAGCATCCTGGGCATAGGTGTCAGTACCTCGCCGGTGGTTTTGTATGCGGCGGCATTCGTAGCCTTTGGCTGCTTTTCACTGAGCACCAGCAGCGACCAGAGCTTCTGGCAACGCAGCTTGCCCAACGCCGTCCTCGGTCGGGTGCTGTCAGCCCGGCAGATGGTCTGCCTGCTGGCCATGCCGCTCGGTGCGTTGGGCGCGGGCGCGCTGGCCGACGGTTGGGCGATTCCGTTAATGAGTCAAAGCAGCGAGCTGCAAGCCAGACTGGCCCCCGTGCTCGGTATCGGCAAGGTCGGCGGCTTGAGCTTGCTCTTCGCAGTCGCCGGCCTGCTGTATGTGCTGCTGGCCGGCCTGGGATTGACCATCGCACCGTTTCGTCGGCTTGAGCCTGGGTGGGTTGCGTCCACCCAGGTCGTGGCCGAACCTGGCTGATCATTTGGAGAGCACCATGCCAAACGCGGTAATGCAGGATCATGTGGCAATCGTCAGTGGCGCTGGAAGTGAGATCGGCATTGGGATGGCAATCGCACGCCGGCTTGGTCTGGCCGGAGCCAGATTGATCATCACCGCCAGCAGCGCTCGGGTCTTCGATCGAGTCGAAGAACTGCGTACCGAAGGCTTCGAAGTCGAAGGGCGGGCCGTCGACCTGACCGATGAAAACCAGGTACGCGAGTTCAGCCTTTGGGCAGAGTCGCGCTGGGGGCGGATCGATATCCTGGTTAACAACGCGGGCATGGCCATGCAAGGTTCCCCAGAGGTGCTTTCGGAGCTGGCGATCATGGATTTGCAAGCCTGGAACCTTTCGCTGGCTCGAAATCTGACCACGGCTTTTCTTCTTACACGGGCTGTTCTGCCCGGTATGCAGGCGCGCCGTTACGGGCGCATCGTCAACATCAGTTCCACTACCGGCACGCGCTGCAGTAACCCCGGCGAGGCGGCCTACAGCGCTGCGAAGGCCGCGATGGTAGGGATGAGCATGGGCCTGGCTCTGGAAGTCGCCCGGCAAGGGATCACGGTCAACAGCGTGGCTCCCGGCTGGATCACTACAGGGTCGACCACGGCCGAGGAAGCCAAGGCGGCCGATTACACGCCGATGGGCCGGGCGGGACGTCCCGAAGAGGTGGCGGCACTGGTCGCTTTCCTTGCGTCTTCGGAAGCGAGCTACATCACGGGCGAGGTCATGGTGGTGGATGGCGGAAACTGCCTGGTGGAGAACAAGGCCCCTTGATCTGAACATGCGCCGCAACGGCCGCTCGCCCCTGGAGCCTGGCAAAACAATGGTGCCAGAAACTGACCCTGTCGATGGTTAGAGTGAAAGGGTTGGCCGCAGGAAACGATGCGCTGGAAACAGCGCCCCTGCCCCAGCCCTGTTTCCATCTCATCAACCATCCAGAGTAAGCGTCGGCTATGAAGCGTATCCAGTATCACAATTACGGCGGGCCGCAGGTGATGAAGCTCGAGGCATTCACGTTGGCTTCACCGGGCCAGGGCGAAGTCGCTGTGAAAATCAGATTCGCCGCCATCAATCCTATCGACTGGAAGTTGCGCAGCGGCCAGATGAAGATCGTCACGGGCAGATCCTTCCCCCGGGCCATGGGCATGGATTTCTCGGGCACCGTCACCGCCGTGGGCAGCAACGTGACGCGGTTTAAAGTGGGCGATGCCGTCTTTGGTCTCGCGCGCTTCAAGGAAAGTGGTGCACTGGCTCAAGCCGTGGTCACCAAGGAATCGCTGCTGGCCAGCAAACCCGATGGTGTTTCCTTCGAGCAAGCCGCCTGCCTCGGGACACCGGGCATGACGGCCTGGAACGGCTTGCGGGACAAGGCCGGGCTGAGCGCGGGCCAGCGTGTCTTCATCAATGGTTGCAGCGGCGCGGTCGGTGAAGCCTGCGTGCAGATAGCGCGCATGGTGGGGGCCACGATCACTGGTGCTTGCAGTGAAGAGACGCTGGAGCGGGCGCGGCAACTGGGGGTCGATACGGTTTACGACTATCGCAGAACCGATCTGTCCAAGCTGCCTGAACGTTTCGATGTGGTGTATGACACGGCGGCCACCCTGTCCTTGCCGGTCAGCCTCGACCTGCTGCGCAAAGGCGGCGTGCTGCTTGACCTGAATCCGAGCCCCGGCAAGTTCATTCGCTCCTTTTTTGATAAACGCTTGAAACCCGTCATCTGCACACCGCGCCCCGAGGTCCTCGACACGCTCGCCCACGCCGCCCAGAATGGCAGCTTCCGGCTTCCTGTAGCGGAAGTGGTGCCTCTTGACGATGCGATCGAGCTTGTCGCGGCCATCGAGGGAGGCAGGAAGCTGCGTGGCAAGGCCCTTGTGGCCATGGACTGAAGCGTGTCAAGAAGCCATAGATTATTCGATCTCATGCAAGTGCTTCGGCGTCATCGCGGGACGGTTTCCGGTGTCACGCTGTCCCGTGAGCTGAATGTCTCATTGCGTACCATCCGCCGGGACGTCATCACGCTGCAGTCGATGGGGGCGGACATCGTTGGCGAACCCGGCGTTGGCTACATCCTGCGCCCGGGGTTTCTGTTGCCGCCCTTGAGTTTCACCGAGGAAGAAATCCAGGCGCTGATGGCCGGTGCGCAATGGGTCAGCCGCCAAACCGATGAAGGCCTGGCCCACGCCGTTCAGAACGCGCTGGCAAAAATCGACAGTGTCCTGCCGCCACACATGCGGCGAACCTTGGACCACGACACGATCTACGTCAGTCGCAATCAAGGCGCCCCGGCGGCGTTGGATCTGGCCCAGGTCCGGCTGGCGCTTCGCGAACAGCGGAAAATGCAGATCGTCTACAAGGACGAAAATGAGGAGCGGACGCAACGAATCCTCTGGCCGATCATGCTGGGGTTCGTCGAGTCGCAGCGGTATATCGCAGGCTGGTGCGAACTGCGCGGCGACTATCGTTTATTCCGAACGGACCGGATCGTCGAGGTGGTTGTCCTGGAAGAGCGCTACGCCCGTCCCAGGCAACAGCTGGTCAAGGAGTGGCGCTCCCGGGAAGCGCACCCGTGCAAACAGAAGGATTGCAGCTAGCAGCCGACTTGCTCTATGGCCAACCCATTTCCTCTGTGGGAGCGAGCTTGCTCGCGATGAGGGCCGCAAATCCAACATCCCTGTAACTGCACCACCGCTATCGCGAGCAAGCTCGCTCCCACAGAGGAGTTGGGATGGGCATGAATGTTGTGCTCGCTGAAGATCGAATGTGGGAGCGAGCCTGCTCGCGATAGCGGCGGTTCAGTCACTTGAACAACTCACTGCTCATGAAATCAATGAACACCCGCAGCTTTGGCGCCAGGTGTTTGCTTGAGGGCCAGAGCATGCGGAAGGTGCTCTGATGCCTGTTGAAGTCGTCCAGGACAGTGACCAGCTCACCGCTGGCGATGGCCTCGCGCACAGTGAAATCCGGCACGCAGGCGATCCCCAGCGCATCGTGCACCACGTGCAGCAACGCCTCGGTGGTGTTGCAGACCAGGGTCGCCGGCAGGTTGAGTTCCGGCTCCCCGTCCCCGTTTACCGGCCACACTTGCATCCTGCCAGTACTGGGGAACTTGTAGAGCAGGCAGGCATGGCGCAGCAGGTCCGCCGGTGCGTGCGGTGTGCCGTGTTCGGCGAAGTACCGGGGCGAACCGACCACAACGAGCTTGAACGGGCCCAACGGACGGGACATCAGCCGGGAGTCGTTCGGCTCTCCGGTTCGAATGACCGCATCGAAACCCTCCTCGATGATGTCCACCAGCCGATCGGAAAAATCCAGGTCCAGCTCGATACTGGGGTAGCGGCGCATGAAGGCGATCAGCGTCGGCATGACCAAATCCGCAACGAGGGGCAAACTCACGCGCAGTTTGCCCCGTGGCGCTTTGCGGGTTTGCGACAGTTCCTGTTCGGCCGCTTCGACTTCGCAGAGAATGCGCCGGCAACGCTCAAGGAACAGCGTCCCTTCCGCCGTCAGCGTGATACTGCGGGTGCTGCGATGAAACAGCCGCACACCCAGTCGCGCCTCGAGCCGGGCGACGCTTTTGCCCACCGCCGAAGACGAAATGCCCAGCGCCCTGCCCGCTTCTGAAAAGCTGCGGGTTTCAGCCGCGCGCACAAAAAAATCAATCCCGCTCAGTGATTCCACGCCTGGCCCCCATTACGGACATTTTTTCCGATGTGTTGTGCACTCTAGCATTCTTGTCTCGCCAAAGACGGGCACCTACCGTAGTCGACACTTATCAATCTGCAATTGACCGCGCCGTCCCGGCGGGTCAGGCGCGCTCCAAACAGGTGACCCATGACGATTGCCAATACCCACATCGACGCCGAGGCCGAGGTTGTTCAAACCACGGCACCGCTCCCCATCGGATCACTGTTTGCCCTTGCCCTCGCGGCGTTCGTGACCATCCTCACCGAAGCCTTGCCCGCCGGACTTCTTTCACAGATCAGCGAAGGGCTGGCGATCTCCGAGGCCCTGGCCGGCCAGTTGGTAACGGTCTACGCGATCGGCTCCTTGCTGGCGGCCATTCCATTGACCGCCGCGACCCAAGGTATGCGACGCAGAACACTCTTGTTGCTGGCCATCGCCGGCTTCGCCGTTGCCAATACCGTCACGACGCTTTCCACCCATTATGTTTTGACGATGGTCGCGCGCTTGCTCGGTGGCGTATCGGCCGGGCTGCTTTGGGCGTTGTTGGCCGGTTATGCCGCCCGCATGGTGCCTGAGAGCCAGAAAGGTCGAGCCATTGCGATCGCCATGGTGGGCGCGCCCTTGGCGTTATCCCTCGGCGTACCGGCCGGCACATTGCTCGGCAACCTGATCGGTTGGCGAATGAGCTTCGCCATCATGAGCCTGTTCGCCGTGGCCTTGATGGTCTGGGTACGACTCAAGGTGCCTGATTTTCCTGGGCAGGCCACCCATAAACGCCTCGCCTTGGGTCAGGTCTTCACGCTGCCGGGCGTTCGCTCGGTGTTGTTCGTGGTGCTGGCTTTTGTCCTGGCGCACAACATTCTCTTTACCTATATCGCTCCGTTTTTGGCGGCGGCGGGCCTGGGCGAGCGGACGGATCTGGTCCTGCTGGTCTTTGGCGTCGCGTCGTTGCTGGGGATCTGGGTCGTCGCCGTGTTGATCGATCGCCATCTACGGGCGTTGACGCTTGCAGGTACGGTGCTGTTCGCCCTCTCGGCAATGACGCTAGGGGCGATGAGCGACAGGCCAGCGGCGGTGTATATCGCCGTGGCCGCCTGGGGAATCGCTTTCGGAGGGGCTGGGACGCTGTTCCAGACGGCCATCGCCAAGACTGCCGGAGACGCAGCGGATCTCGCCCAGTCGATGTTGGTCACGGCCTGGAACCTGGCCATTGCCGGCGGCGGAATCGTCGGAGGCATTCTGCTCGATCACCTGGGGGTCGTTGCATTTGCGCCTGTCCTGGTGGTTCTCCTGCTTCTGACGTTGGCAGTCGTGTGGTCAGCCAAGCAGCGCGGATTCCCCCGCAGTCGTCAATGAGGTTCGTTGCTCATCTTCGCTCACGTCTCATGCTCGACAACCAACGCCGGATTAGCACTTGCCCGATATTTCGACAGGCTTACCCAGGCCAGTGGTATCGCACTCAGGCACGCCGCCGCGAACAACCAGTGGGCGGCGGCGAGCGCATCCCCGCTCTGTCGGTAGATCAGGGTAATCAGGGTCGGCGTTGAACTGCCGAAGACGGTCACCGACAAGGCGTACGCCAGCGAAACCCCCAGGGCCCTGACTTGCACCGGAAACAGCTCTGCCAATGCCGCCGAGGCCGGGCCCGTGTAGAGCACCATCAAGACCGCCAGCCCGCATTGGAAGCTGATCAGCGTCTGGAGGCTGGGGCTGCTGTTCAACCATACGAACCCTGGATATGCGCAGAGCGCGACCCCCACGGCACCGATGAGCATGACGGTATAGCGCCCGATGCGGTCCGATAGCAGTGCGGTCAAGGGACACAGCAGCGTGATGAGACCGACCAGCACCAGCCCCAGATAGGCCTCGTTGCGTGGAACTGCAAGCACCATCGACGCATAGGTCGGCATGAAGTTGATCAATTGCGTCGCGACTGTCCAGAGGACGACGATCAACACCCCCATCACGAGGTTAGGCAGATAGGGGCGAAGGCTTGCCCCCTTCCCTGCCAGCGCTTGATTACCCTGGCTATCGAGAAAGCGGCGCAGCGGCTCGCTTTCCTCGAGGCTGCGGCGAATCTGCAAGCCCGCCACCACCACGAGCAGTCCGAAGACATAGGGCACGCGCCAACCCCATTCATCCAGCTGGGCTGGCGTCAATGCGCTCGACAACAGGCTCGCACTTAAGCCACAGAGTAAAAATGATCCGGCTTGTGCCACTTGTTGACTGGAAGCAAACAGACCACGGCGGTCGGCGGGTGCCGTTTCGACAAGATAGGCCAGCGCGCCACCAATCTCTCCTCCTGCCGCGACCCCCTGCAATATGCGTGCGACGACAATGCTCAATGGGGCCCACCAACCAATGGCCTGGTAGGTCGGGCACACCGCAATGATCAGGGTCCCGGCGCCCATCAGCATGATGGACAGGGTCAGCGCGGCCTTGCGCCCCCGGCGATCGGCATAACGTCCCATCAGCAGCGCCCCCAATGGCCGGGCAACGAAGCCGACGGCGAGCGCCAGGTAGGAAGCGAGCAACGACATCAAGGGGTCGGAAGCCGGAAAGAACGCTGCGGCGATCTGCATGGCAAAGATCGCGAACAGGGTGAAGTCGAACCATTCCAATGCGGCGCCCACACTCACCGCCAGCACCAGCTTTTTGCGTTCGCGCCCCTGGCTATCCAGGGCTGCGGCGCTCATTGCTCACCCCTGGCTGGAAGTGGAGGTAATGACTCACAACGCGCCAGGCGACGCAGGAATCGTTCACAAGCCTCAAGTTGAGCCAGGTCCACATACTCGTTCGCCTTGTGCGCTTGCTTGATACTGCCCGGGCCACAGACGATCGTGGGGATCCCCTCGGCCTGGAACAACCCAGCCTCGGTGCTGTACGCCACGCGCTGTCGGCCATGGGCCATCGAACTGGCCTGACGGATCCACTGCGCGAACGCCTGATTACCCCTCTCATCCAGCCCCGGGGTATGCAGCGTGTGGGAAAACTCGATGGACGCCCCCGCCGAGCGATCATTCATTTCGCCGTGCATGGCCTGGTTGGCGTCGTCCTTGATCTGTACCAACAGCTGCTCGGCATCGCATCCGGGCAGGTAGCGAATCTCGAAGTCGAAGCTGCATTGGCCAGGAATGACATTGCCAGCGACACCGCCGTTGACCCGACAGACCTGAACCGTGGTGTACGGGACATCAAACCCGCCGTCCAGCGGCCCTTTCGCCAGCCGCTTGGCCACTTGCTGAAGCTGCATCTGCACCCTCGCGGCATAGTCGATGGCATTGACCCCCTCGCTTGGCAGTGATGAATGCGCGACTTTGCCATGGACACAGCAATTGATTTCATGACGCCCTTTGTGGCCGATCACCAGCTCCATTGAAGTCGGCTCGCCGACAATGCAACCGGCGGGCTCCAGCTGTGCCTGCGAGATGAAGGGCGCCAGATGTTTCGCACCCATCGCGCCCACCTCCTCGTCATAGGACAAGGCCAGGTGAAAGCTTTGCCGTGCAGACGCCATCAGCTCGGGAGCCATCGCCAGTACGACAGCGATAAACCCTTTCATATCCGAACTGCCGCGACCGTACAGCCGTCCGTGGTCCAGGTGGGCGCTGAACGGGTCCTGCGCCCAGGCCTGGCCCGCGACGGGCACCACGTCGGTATGTCCGGACAGGATGATGCCCCCGGGGCGCGGCGGTCCGAGACTGGCAAACAGGTTCGCCTTGCGCCCGGTGACGTCCGGTAGAATCTGGGCCTGCACCCCGACGCCGTGCAGGTACCCGCTCACCCATTCGATAAGGTCCAGATTGGAACGATCGCTGACCGAAGGGAAACCAATCAGGGTTCGTGCGATTTCCAACGTGCGTGCGAGCACGCTGCGGCCGTCATTCGAGCAAGCGTCTGCCGCCCCCTGTGCGAAGGCCAAGGAAAGAGTCATGGGATGCTCCAGTAAACCGAAGTCTATTTTTGAAGGGCGACAGGCATGGGGCCCGAGCGAACAACCTGCCTGTCTCGCGAAAACCAGACGTTGGACAACAACACCGCCACGCACACCACCGTAACCAGGACCGGCACCCAGGGGCTGTGCCAGGTGGAGAGCACGAACTCGGCCGCCAAGGCAATGACCGGCACGCACGGTGTGAGAATGGACACCCGCCCGCCCCCCAAATGCTGAATGGCAAACTGCAGGGTGAACACCGGAATCAGCACGCTGACGAATGCCAGCTTGATCAATTGGCCGAGCATGGCGGTATCAAGCGTGAGCAACTGGTGCAGGTTTTCCCGGCCGACCCATCCCGTGACAATCAAGAGCAGGAAGAACCTGACGCACAGAATATCCATGGCGCTGTACTTGCTGTCGCGGTTCAGTCGAGCCGAGCAGAACACGTAGATCCCGCCAGTGATCCCGGCGACAGAGGCCAGGGCAATGCCCTCATGCAAATTGACAAGACTGACCTGGGCCGTGACCCCCAGCGCGAGACGCATAAGAACCAGGGCCATCAGTGACAACAGGATCAGCAGCGCGCCCAGCCACCGGGAACGACTGACCGAGGACCGCGCCACCAGCATTTCGCAGACCACCACCACCAGCGGCATCCAGCCCTGATAGATGGCCGATTCCACCGACGCCTCGATGCGCTGCAGGGCCATGAACATCAGCCACCAACTGAACAGCGTCAGCACATTGAGCAGCAGCACGCCGCGCCACTCCTCGCGCAGCAGGCGAAACGGGTCATGACCACGCAAGGTATGCACCAGGAAAAATACCGCCCAGGCCATCAGGAAGGTAATGAATGTCAGCGCCGCCCCACTGATACGGGTGAACGCCACCATGACCCAGACGGCCGAGAGCGCCGTCGAGATGCAGTAGACCGCCATGCTGACGGCACCGAGTATTCCTGTCTTCATGCCTGCTCCTTGAGAAAAACCTGTTGCCTGCCGCCCACTGGATTGATCATGCGGTTCCCGGCTCCAGCACTTCCACCTGGGTTGGCACGTACTGCTGCAAGGCTTCGAAGTCGGCGCGCAGTACCTGTGGATCCGCGTTGTACAACGTCAGGATGCCCGCGGTATCGGCCAGGGATCGGGAGTCCACCACCATGCCCGGGGCGACCCGCCAATCGATGTCGTAGGCACTGGAAATGGGCGGTTCGTTGAGTTGGCTGATCCGGCCTTTGCGCAAGGGCAACAAGGCGGACACCACGTTGTTCTTCTCGTTGGGCTTGATGTCATCGAGCGCCGCGGCACCGGCCACGAGGTAGAGATTGGCGTCGATCAGGTTGATGTCGCTGTTTTTCTCGTGATACGGCACGCCGATGCCGCCAGGTACGCGTGCGGCAATTTCCAGGAACACCGGATAACCGCGTTTGCGGTCAACAAAAACCTCGTGGTGCGTCGAGCCGTTGCGAAAGTTCAGGGCCGCGATCACGTCCCGGTTGAAGGCTTCCAGGGTCGCCCTGAGCGCAGGGTCGGCCACGGGAATCACGCTCAAGGGCTTGCCCTGGACAAAGTCGAAGTTGGTGCAACCCAGTTCCAGGACGCCGCAGTAGCGGATTTGGCCGTCAACCACAAACGAATCGCACTGGAACATGTCGCCGTCGATGAACTCGTCCACCTCATAATCGAAATGATACGGTGACGCCAATACTTGCTCGCGGGCCTTGTTGAATTCGGCCTCGTTGCGAATGATCGACACCTCGAAACTGCCTGCCGCGTTCACCGGTTTCAGGACCAGGGGCAAGCCCAATTGCGTCGTCAGCTCGGCGTAGTAAGCCTGTGGCTCGGCCGATAGGCGTACGTGATCCAGTGGTACGAATTCGGGAATGCGTATCCCCTTCTGGCTGACGGCGTGCTTCATCAGCACCTTGTCGCGAAAATTCGCCACGATCGCCTGTGTATCGCCCTCTAATCCGAACTCCTCGCGTAACTGGGCCGCCAGCTCAACGTGGCATTCTTCCTGGCAGAAAATACGCAATGACGACGTGTTGCCCTGCACGGCGCGCAACTCATCGCTGATGACATCTCGACATTGGTCATGATCGAGCAACGGGCGAATGTTGCGCTGCAGGTCGGCATCGACGCGCACTACCTGCGAGACGTTGCGCTCGAGCACGGGCGGCAGGACATCGGCATGATAGGCGATCAGTACGGTGCGACAGTCTCGTCCCAGCGTCTGCAAGGCCTTCTCGGAGGCGAAGTTCAGGTAATGGGGCGTCAGGAAAACGATAGTCTTGATCATGGTAATGCCTCACTGGAAGTCGACGTTCATGCGATAGAGAAGGCGCGCATCGGCCCCCCCTTCACTTTTGGGGATTGGCGGACCTTTATGCAGCGTTGAGAGGTTGTCCCAGATCACGATGTCGCCTGGGCGGTAGGCATGCCGATAGCGCGGCGCCTGCTGAACGAGGAAGTCGACCAGACTGTCGAGAATGCGATGGGACAGTGCAGGCGTTACCCCTTCTATTTGCATGGCCGTGGCGGCCGGCGCATAAAGCGACGTCGTGCAGGAGAGCGGGTGTTTGAGCACCAGGGGGTGAACCACGGTGTCTTCCAGCGCGCCTGCCTCCTGGGGATTGAGCTGTTGCACCGCCGCGGCGGCATTGCGCAGGGTGTCGCGATTGCCGAAACGGTGGTGAACCCGCAGGTTTTCCAGATCGAGGCCCTTCAGGTGCTGCGGGCAACCCGGACTTGCCAGCCACTGGCGAACCTGGTGCAGGCCTGCGACACAATCGATGAATTGAGTCTCGCCGTGCTGGTCCGGCACCTGCACCGACAGCAGTGACGTGAACACCGTATTCGCCGATTTGTACGACATGTCGGTGTGCCAATACCCGCCTCCTTCATGCACGCCCAAGGCCTGGCCGTTGCGATGGAGATTGGTCACGGTCAGCACTTCCCGATAATCCTCGAGGCAGTACTTGGCCAACACATGGTGCACAGGCGAACCCAGCCTGCGCATCAACTGCACATAAGGGGCAACACTGACGTCCTGGTTGGCGATGACCAGCACCTTGGCCCGGGCGATGGCCTGCTTGAGCTCCGCTGTCGATTGCTCGAGCACATCGCCAAGGTCCATGCGCAGCGGCTGGAACATCCTCACGCCCATGACCGCAGCCCTTCTTGCAGCGATGGCGTGGCACTCATTTCCGCTGCTGCGGGCACCATCGTGTTGATCGACGCATAACCTGAGGCTGCCCCCGCGAAATACAGGCCTGCGACAGGGCTTTTCCCATCCTGGTGGCAGGTGAATCCGGTCTGTGGGTTGAGCAGTTGCGGCCAGTCGGTGGCGGGCAGTTGTGCGGTGACGCCGATGGCCGAAACCAGGCATTGATCCTTCGCCGATATATCCAAGTGCAGCTCATACCCCTCGGATGCCTGGGCTTCGACCAGCCGGCCGGCCTCTCGAGCCTTGCGGCAGGAAGCCTGGAGCAGCGAATTGCCGTTGAGTGACGCCGGAAGATCCAGGACGACCTTGTCGCCTTCCTGGCGAATGCTGTTGTAGGCATGCAGCCAGATATTGGCCCGGCCCGTACTGTTGGCGCTGTTGAGCGGCCCTTGAAAGGAACTGGACGACGTCTTGGCTATCATCTCCAGCGTGCGCTGGCTCAGGGACCTGAGGGCAAACCGATCATCGGTCTCCTGGGGATACAGCCCCAGATAGGATTTGATCAGGATCGACACATTGCGGGCGAACGGGGCAAGCAGCAGTGCGATCTGGAACGCACTGTTACCGCTGCCGAAGATGACGACATCCTGCTGCAGGAACCGCTGAACCTGGCCCCGCGCAACCATTTGGTAGACGTCAAAGCAATTGAGCCAATGCGCATTGGGCATTTCGAAGGGCGGAGCCTTCGGGCGAATCCCGGTCGCGAGGATAATCTGCTGCGCACGCAAGGGATGCCCCTGGGAACCCGGGGCCAGGTTTACCTCGAACAGCCCCTGCGCCTTGCTTACGGTGACCACCCGTTGCTGGATCCTGGTCAATGGCAAGGCTTCGAAGTTGCTCCGGATATAGGCGGCGTATTCCTCGCCAGTGGGGCTGACACACAACTTGCGCATGAACCGATGCAAGGGATAGGGGGCCCCTTCGATCTCCAGTTCATTGCAGTACGACTGCAATGGATGGTCCCCCATCATGCCCATGCATCCCCCGAATACATCGCTGATGACCGCGACTTTCAGGCCCAGATCGATCAACCGGATACACTCGCTCAGCCCTGCGGGACCGCCGCCTACGACAATGACGTCGAACACATGCTGCTCCATTTCAAAAATCCTCCAGGCGGGCACAAGCTTGATCAACAATGGGTTTGGCTACCGAGAAAGAAAATCTGACATAGGTGGGGCACTGCCCCAGATAGAAGGGCGTCGCGGGCAATGGCATGACCCCGCAACGAACGGCCAGGTGTTGACTGAATTCAACCGGGGACAATGAAGGCGCCCGCCGTGAATAGTCGGCCATGAGGTAATGGCCGCCCGCCGGTAACTGGATATCCAGCCCGGCGGCCATCAGCGCACCTGCCAGGCGATCGCGTTTGTGCTTGTAGTGCTCGCGCAGGCTTTCGAGTCGCCCGATGGTCAACTCATCGAGCAAAACCGCGACGGCTGCCTGTATGGGGGTGGGTTGGCAATAGCTCAGGTACAGGTGATGGGCATAGGCTCGCGCCATGAAGGTTGCCTGCGCGCACAACCAGCCGATCCGGACTCCGGTCATGGACAACAACTTCGAAGCGCTGCCTGCCACCATCATGGGAATCTGTTGATGGGGGTACTGCGTCGGTGCGTCGGTGTCGTACTGATAGTGACGGTAGGCTTCGTCGACAATCACCATGAAGTCATGGTTTTTTGCCAACGCCACCAGATGCTGCCAATCATCGGCGGACATGCACCATCCGGTCGGGTTATGGGGTGTGTTGAGCAGCAAGATGCGAACACCGGCACGCAATTGCTGCTCGAACATTGCCCAGTCAGGCCCCCCTGCCGCCAACGGCAGTGCAACAGACTCCAGCCCCAGCAGTGTGGCCATTCCGGGGTAATAGGGATAAAAGGGTTCAAAGAAGGCGACCTTGCTGCCGTATTGCGAAGACGCTGCGTAGAGGGCCAAGTACAAGGCCTCGGTACAGCCGCTGGTCACCAGCACTTCGCTGTCAGGTGCATAGCCGGCACTGTGGGCCGCAATGCTTTCACGCAAGATCATTTCGCCGCGAGGGTCGGCGTACTGCCAGCCCGACCGGACCTGGTGGGCCAACGCCGCATTCATGGCATTGTCAAACAAGGGTTCAGGAAGTCCTTGCGACAGGTTCAACGCCCCTGAGGATGCCGCATATGCACTGGCATCCCTGAAGGGCGCCACTCGACCAATCAATGTCATATCGTCCATGACTTCCTGTCCCCTTGTACCGATCGGTCAGGCGTGAGTGGCTACTCGGTTGAGTCCTTGCCAGAATCGGGTCAACAAGTTCAATACATCGGCAGCACCCTCCAGGATATTGTTGCCGTTGTCAGTGTCCCGGGCGGCCTCCATGACCGCATCACTGATCCACTGCACATGATCGGTTTCCACCAGCATGTGCAGGTAGAAGTAGGTGAAGTCTTCGTGTTTCCAACCGCTGTAGAGACGGAAACCTTCGTACAGGTTGGCGATCATCGGAAAACCGAACTCTTCGATGACGTAGTGAGCACCAATGGCGTGCTCCGTCGAACCTTCGAGAAAGATCCGGCGCAGGCCGTCGACCAGCTCGCTGGCTTCGGGAATGTATTCAACCTTCTTCCAGTCATCCAGCGTGATGCCGACACCGGCAAGTACACGCTCAAACATGATGAAGTGTGCTTCGCCTACCCCATCGCCCAGCTCAGACACCACCGTGCGCGCCAACTTCATCCGAATCACTTCGCTGTCAGTGCGGTGCGAAGTACCTGCCAGGATCTGGGGGAACGTACGAATGTAATAAAAGTACTGTTGGAACACTTTCTTCAACGTTGCCTTGGGCAGCGGGGCCTGGCGAAACGTTTTGTAGAATGCGTTGGTGTTGATCCCCGAAGCCGTGATCATTCCTTTAATCGAATGGATGATTTGCTCACCCGTCAGATAGCCTTGTTCCATTTGCTGAGCCGGCATAGATCCCCCCAAATACGATAAGGTAGCTTGGACGACGGCGACGGAATGTCGCTGCGCGTTTCAGATAGTAAACAAGCAATCCATGCAAACAAATTGATAGTTTTAATCGGTGGCGATAACAACAATAGATTTATTTTGAAACGAAAAAATCCAATAAATATTAACCTTTAAAATCAATAGGTTACTTTAATATTAAAAATAATCTGCACAAAAATGGCGCATTATTTATTTTCCGCACTAAATAGATGCATCCAGCTCGCTAAGCTACAAATAACTCACCCCGCCTTGGAAGTCCTCTATAGTGAACAACCAACCCATTGACATCGCATTAACCATCAAAGCCGAGCGAACCGCGCGCCAATGGTCCATCGGCGAGCTCGCCCAGTTCTCTGGTGTATCGAAGGCAATGATCAGCAAGATTGAAAACGCGCAGGTCAGCCCTACCTCGACGATCCTGGGACGATTGTCGGGCGCTTTTGGTTTGCCCCTGTCCACCCTGCTGCATCGAGCCGAGGGGCGCTCGGGGCTGCTCTCAAAGGCTGCGGAGCAACCACGTTGGGTCGACCCGGAAACCGGCTACGCGCGCCAGCAAGTCTCCCCGCGGGAGGGTTGGCCACTGGAGCTCATCAGCGTGCAACTGCCCCCGGGCGTGCGCATCAGCTACCCCGCCACCGCCTACGCATTCCTTCATCAGCAGGTGTGGACCACGCAAGGCACGCTGACCTTTACCAAGGGCACCACCACCTACGTCCTGGAACAAGGCGACTGTCTGCAATTGGGGCTACCTGAAGAAGCCTGCACGTTCGAAAACGCCACGGCGCATGTTTGCGAGTACGTCATCGCCCTGATCCGCAAATAGCAACCGTCATGAGCAACCGGGCACCGCATACGCGTCCTGGATGGCCGTCAGAGGCGGACATCAGAATCTGACATCAAATCGTCATCACTTTGTCGCCAAAATGCCACGGTGCCTGGGTACTGTCCTCGCCAATGAGATCGATCTCAAGCGAGTGATCATGACGGATTTGAAAGAAGTGGCACGTTTGGCAGGGGTTTCGCGAGCAACCGCCGCTCGCACCTTTGCCTCCCCTGAAGTGGTGCGCCCGGCCACCCGCGAGCAGGTGTTCGCCGCCGCGCGCCAACTGGGTTTTCGACCCAATCGCCTTGGCCGTCAACTGCGCTTGCAGGTGACCAAACTGATCGGCGTGGTAGTCCCCAACCTCCTCAACCCGGTGTTCGCCGAACAATTCCAGGCCATGGAGCGTGCTGCGCGTTTGCGCGGTTACAACCTGCTCCTGGCAACGACCGACTACAGCAGTGAACGCGAAAGCGTGGTGGTCGAGGAACTGTTGCGCCAGCGCGTCGATGGCCTGGTGCTCACGGTGACCGACGCCGAGAGCAACCGCGTGCTGCAAAGCCTGGACAACGAGGACACGCCCTTTGTGCTGGCCTATCACCAGCCGGGCAACCCGGACTACAGCGCCGTGTCGGTGGACAACCGCGCCGGCATGGCCCTCGCCACCCGTTATCTGCTGGAGGTCGGGCATTGGCGCATTGGCATGGTTGCCGGCCCTGCCCTGCAATCGGACCGCGCTCGCCAGCGCTACGCCGGTTATTGCGACGCCATGCGTGAGGCTGGTCTCGACAGCCTGCCGGTGATTGAAATGCCGGCCCATACCCAAGCCGATTTCGCCGCCATCGAGCCGCTGCTGCAAGGCCCACAGGGGCTCAGTGCGCTGGTTTGCTCCAACGATTTACTCGCCATCAGCCTGATTGCCGAGTTGCGCCGCAACGGCTGGCACGTGCCCCAGCAACTCTCGGTCATTGGCTTTGACGGCATCGCCCTCGGCACCCAGATGCACCCGACGCTGTGCAGCGTCGTTCAGCCCATCGAGGCGCTGGCCTGCACGGTGATCGATCAACTGCTGGCGCAGATCGGCGGCGCCCCCCCGGTTTCCCATTGCCTGCCCTGCCATATCCGGCCGGGCGAAAGTACTCAACCTTACGAGGAGACACTTGATGATCCGCTTGCGTAAAACCCTGGCGACGTTGCTGCTGTGCGGCGTTGCCAGCCTGGCCCAGGCCGCCGAAACGGCGATTTGCTACAACTGCCCGCCGGAATGGGCCGACTGGGGCACTCAGCTCAAGGCGATTGCCGACACCACCGGCGTGCAGGTCCCGCTGGATAACAAGAACTCCGGGCAGGCGTTGGCGCAACTGGTGGCCGAACAGGCCGCTCCAGTGGCGGATGTGGTGTATTACGGCGTGACGTTCGGTTTGCAGGCGCAAAAAGCCGGGGTGGTTGGCACTTATAAACCCAAGGGCTGGGAGCAGATTCCGGCCGGCTTGAAGGACCCGCAAGGACACTGGTTTGCCATTCACTCCGGCACCCTGGGCTTGATGGTCAACGTCGATGCACTGGGCGGCCTGCCTGTGCCGCAAAGCTGGAGCGACCTGCTCAAGCCAGAATACAAAGGCATGGTCGGCTACCTGGATCCGTCCAGCGCGTTCGTCGGCTACGTCTCTGCGGTCGCGATCAACCAGGCCATGGGCGGTAGCCTGGATAACTTCGCCCCGGCTATCGATTACTTCCAGAAACTGGCGAAGAACTCGCCCATCGTGCCCAAGCAAACGGCCTATGCACGCGTGCTGTCCGGCGAGCTGCCGATCCTGGTCGATTACGACTTCAACGCCTATCGCGCCCGTTACAAGGACAAGGCCAACGTTGCTTTTGTGATTCCCAAGGAAGGCAGCATCAGCGTGCCTTACGTGATGAGCATCGTCGACAACGCCCCCCATCGGGCCAACGCCGAGAAGGTCCTGGATTTCGTCCTGTCCGAGCAAGGCCAGGCACTTTGGGCCAAGGCCTACCTGCGGCCGGTACGGGCGATGAAGATGCCTGCCGAGATCGCTGCGCAGTTCCTGCCCGACAGCGATTACGCCCGGGCCGGGGTGGTCAACTACGAGCAAATGGCGGCGGCACAGGAAGCCTTTTCCGCACGCTATCTGCGTGAGGTCAAGTAAGTGACCGCCTCGGTAATAAAAGCCCGGGCAGTCCGCTCGGGCAGGGCCTCGCTGCCGCGTTTACGGCTGACCGCGGCCTGGGCCCTGGCGCCTGCCGCGGCGGTGTTGTTCGCGTTCTGGCTGTTGCCGCTGGCGCACCTGATCGCGCTGGGCGGGCAAAGTCGCGAGGGTAGCGAAAGCGGTTACTGGCAAGTGCTGAGCAGCGCGCAATACCTGGGCAGCCTGGCGCAGACCTGCCTGCTTGCCCTCGCCACGACCCTCGCGGCGCTGCTGGTGGGTGGCATCAGCGGGTTTTTCCTCAGTCGCCAGCGCTTCTTCGGTCGTTCACTGCTGGTTGCCTTGTTGACCTTCCCGCTGGCATTTCCCGGTGTGGTCGTCGGGTTCCTGGTGATTCTGCTGGCCGGCCGCCAGGGCTTGTTCGCCAGTCTCGGTCTTGAGCTGGCCGGTGAGCGCTGGATTTTTGCCTACTCGCTGATGGGGCTGTGCCTCGGTTACCTGTACTTCTCGATCCCGCGAGTGATCCTCACGGTGATGGCTGCTTGCGAGAGCCTGGATCGCAGCCTGGAAGAAGCCGCTCAATCATTGGGCGCCGGTCATTGGCGGGTGGTCTGTGATGTCATCGTCCCCGGCCTGGCACCGGCACTGGTCTCCTGCGGGGCGATCTGCTTTGCGACTTCCATGGGCGCGTTCGGTACGGCGTTCACCCTCGGTACCCGGCTCAATGTGACCCCGGTGGCGATCTACAACGTGTTCACCAACTACGCCAATTTCGCCGTGGCCGCCGCACTGTCGGTGGTGTTGGGGGCACTGACTTGGGCGGTGCTGCTACTGGCCAGGCGCCTGGCGCACAATGCGAGGACTGTCCTGTGAGGCGCTCAACGCTGTTTGTCGGGCAACTGCTGTTCACCTTGCTGGTCTGCGCCTTCATGTTGGTGCCCGTGCTGATGTCGCTGCTGGCCGGGCTGACCCGCAATTATTTCCAGGGTGTCTCCAGCGGCCTGACGTTCGATTGGCTGGTGCAGGTCTGGCAGGCCTATTCGCCGACGGTCTGGCTATCCCTGCAACTGGCGGTGGCCTGTGCGTTGTGCGTTTGCGTGGTCGGGGTACCGGCGGCCTACGCGCTGGTAAGGATGAACAACCGCTTCAGCCGCGCGTTCGAGGAGTTGCTGGTGCTGCCGGTGGCAATGCCAGGCCTGGCCAGCGCCTTGGCGTTGCTGCTCACCTATGGCCAGTTCGGCGGATTTCGCGGCAGTTGGTTGTTCATTCTTGTCGGCCACGTGCTGTTCACCCTGCCGTTTCTGGTGCGGCCGGTAATGGCGGTGATGCAACGCCAGCACCTGCCGGTCCTGGAAGAGGCCGCCGCCAGCCTGGGTGCCGGACCGCTACGACGGTTCTTCAGTGTGGTGGTGCCCAACTGCCGGGCGGGGATCCTCGCCGGAGTCTTGATGGTCGTCACGCTGTCGCTGGGCGAGTTCAACCTGACCTGGATGCTGCACACCCCAATGACCAAGACCTTGCCGGTGGGCCTGGCTGACAGCTATGCCTCGGCGAGGCTGGAAGTCGCCAGCGCCTACACCCTCATATTCCTGTTGATGATCGTGCCGCTGCTGATTGCGCTGCAGGCCATCAGCGCCCGCCTTTCCCGTGGAGAAAAACGATGAGCGGAACCACCATTCGCCTGGCGGGTTGCCGCAAGGCGTTCGCGGACGGCACCGTGGCCGTGCATGACCTGGACCTGACCATCGACGCCGGAGAAACCCTGGCGATCCTCGGCCCGTCCGGTTGCGGTAAAACCACCACCTTGCGGCTGATTGCCGGGCTTGAGCGCCCGGATGTGGGGCAGGTTTTTTTTGGTGACACCGATGTCACCCGCCTGCCCATCGAACGTCGTGACGTGGGCATGGTGTTCCAGAACTATGCGTTGTTCCCCAACCTGGATGTGGCCGGGAACATCGTCTATGGCTTGAAGATTCGCGGCATGGCGCCCGCCGAACGCAACAAGCGTTGCGCGGAGTTGCTGGAACTGGTCGGTCTGCGGGATCACGGCAAGCGTGGCATTCATGAGTTGTCCGGCGGTCAACGCCAGCGGGTCGCCCTCGCCCGTGCCCTGGCGCCCAAGCCCCGGGTCCTGCTGCTCGATGAACCGTTGGCGGCACTGGACGCGCAGTTGCGTGAGCGCCTGCGCAGCGAGTTGGATCAGTTGCTCCGCCATCTGGGCATTACCGCGGTGTTCGTCACCCACGATCAGGGCGAAGCCATGGCCCTGGGCAATCGGATCCTGGTCATGGAACACGGCCGCGTCGCGCAGTTGGCCAGTCCACGGGACATCTACCAACAACCGGCCAACACTTTCGTCGCCAGTTTTGTCGGCAACCTCAACGCTTTCCCGGTACTTGAGCACATGCCCCTGGGCTTGAAAGTCAGTGGCGGAGAGTTGCCGTGGCGCGGTGGCGGGCTGCCTGCCACCGTCTACTGCCGGCCCGAGCATTTGCGGGTGATGGACAGCGAGGGGCATCTGCGTGGGCGCTTGGTGGGCCAGTTTTTCCAGGGCGCCCAAAGCCGCTTGCTGGTCGACGTCGGCGCCGACCAACCATTGCTGGTGGACAGCACCGACGGCGTCATCCACACCCCCGGTTCACTGATCGCCTTGGCCGTCGAGCCGCAGGTGCTGTTCACCCTGGCATCGTGATATTCGTGTTTTCAGAGGCCTTATTTTGAATCATCCGTTTCTCATTGCGCAGATCAGCGACCTGCATCTCAAGGCCGGGGAAAAACTGACCTATGGCGTCGTCGATACCCTCGCCGCGTTGCGTCGTGCCGTCAATCATTTGAATTGCCAGGTGCCGCGTCCCGACATTGTGGTAGTCAGCGGCGACCTGGTGGACTTCGGTCGCCCTGACGAATATGCCGTGCTGCACCCCGAACTGGCGCGCCTGCACATGCCTTGCTACCTGGTGCCCGGCAACCATGACAACCGCGAACACTTGCGGGCGGCATTTGCTGATCACCACTACCTGCCAAGCTTGCCCGGCGCCCCCCTGGATTGGGTGGTCGAAGAGTATCCGCTGCGCCTGATCGGCCTGGACAGCACGATTCCCGGCGGCCATGGCGGTCAGTTGCTGGACAGCCAATTGCGCTGGCTCGATGAACAATTGGCCTGTCGTCCCGAGGTGCCAACGCTACTGGTCCTGCACCATCCGCCGTTTGTCAGCGGAATTGGTCACATGGACCGCGAACCGTTCATCAATGCCTCGGCGCTGGAACAGGTCATCGCCCGCCATCCGCAGGTGGAACGCTTGCTCTGCGGACATTTGCATCGGCCGATGCAACGGCGCTTCGGCGGTAGCCTGAGCTGCGTCTGCCCCGGCACATCGCATCAAATCGTCCTGGATCTACAACCAACCGCTCCTGCGCATTTCAATCTGGAACCACCGGGATACTTGCTGCATCACTGGCATGGCCAGGGTTTGGTGACCCATAACGGTGTGTTTGGCGAATATCCCGGGCCGTATCCGTTTTATGACGCTCATGGATTGATCGACTGATAACCCAGGGACTTTCACTGATAGCACTCTTTGGAGACTTATCCCCTAACCCACTCTATGCATTGAAGATTTTCTAACGAGTCATTTAACGCATCGGCCAATCATGTGATCGGCCGAGCGCTTCCTGTTGCCTTTTCAACATGCCCGGAACAGTGATTCCGCGGCGGAGTTCGCCCTGATGAAAGTTCTATTTAACGTACTGAGTGTTTTAACGGGTGGCGTGACGCTTGTCCTCAGCCCATTGGCGTCGGCTGACTTTATCAACGACAGTAAAGCCAACTTGAACTTGCGCAATTTCTACTTCAACAACGATAACCGTGACGGAGCCGCCGCGCCTTCGAAGACCGAAGAGTGGGGCCAGGCCTTCATGCTCAATTATCAATCCGGCTTTACCGACGGCACCGTCGGCTTCGGCCTGGACGCCATGGGCCTGCTGGGTTTGAAGCTCGACAGTGGTGCGGGCCGACATGTCGGTGGCTCGATGTTCCCCAACGACGGTGACAAGGCGGCGGATCAATGGGCCCGCCTCGGTGCGACGGCGAAGATGCGCGTCTCCAAGACGGAACTGCGCTACGGCACCTTGCAACCGAAACTGCCGATCCTGGTTTCCAACGATGGCCGCCTGCTGCCGCAAACCTTCGAGGGTGGCCAGGTCACCAGCAATGAAATCGACAACCTGACCTTCACCGCCGGCCAACTGGAACACGCCACTGGCCGTGCTTCCAGCGACAGCGCCGGTCTGGCCGTGGCGGGCGGCAGCCAGGAAAGCAACAAATTCACCTTCGCCGGTGGCGATTACAAACTGACCAAGGATCTGACCGCCCAGTATTACTACGCCAATCTCGAAGACTATTACCAGCAGCACTTCGCCGGTTTGCTGCATGTGTTGCCGCTGGGTGAATACGGCTCACTGAAAACCGACTTGCGTTACTTCAAGACCACCTCAGACGGCAAGAACAGCAGCGCGGCTGGTCGCGCCAGCGGTTACAAACTTGGCGGCTATACCAAGGACGGTAGCGGTGAAATCGATAACGATACCTGGAGCGCGGCGTTCATCTACTCATTGGGCGGCCACGCCATTACTGCCGGTTATCAACGCGTTTCCGAAGACAGCAACTTTACGCAACTGAATCAAGGCGGCCTGGTGGGTAAAGGCGAAGGCGGCGCCAGTCTGTATCTCTACACCGACCGCACCATCCAGACATTCATCCAGGCCGGCGAACGCACGGCATTTGCCCAGTATGCCTATGACTTCGCAGCGCTTGGCGTTCCGGGTTTGAAGGCCTCGGTGATGTACCTCAAGGGCGACAATATCCAGACCACCAGCGGCAATGACGCCAGTGAATGGGAACGTGACATCTCCCTGGATTATGTGATTCAGAGCGGCGCATTGAAGAACGTCGGTTTCGGCTGGCGCAACGGCATGTCGCGAAGCGATATTGCCCGCGACCAGGATCAGAATCGCCTGATTGTGAGCTATAGCATTCCATTGATGTAACCGTGCAGAAGGAAGGAGCCGGCAGTACGCTCACTGCGGCTCCTTTCCTTCTACCCTTGCTGCGCTGAAACAACCGCGCGCACCTTCATGGGGCGTGGCGATTCGCATGATCAGGCAATAATCAGCCCGGATCGTGCAATCGGTCCCCAACATTGCTTTCTATAGTTAACCAGAGCCAAACCATCTGGAGCTGGTACCCCTATGAGCGCCCTCAATATCAACGGCCGTGAATACACGGTTGACGTAGACCCAAGCACCCCGATTCTTTGGACCCTGCGCGACACGCTGGGCATGACCGGCACCAAGTTCGGCTGCGGCGCGGCGCTGTGTGGTGCCTGCACCGTTCATCTGGATGGCCAGGCCATTCGCTCCTGCGTAACGCCCATCGCCGCCGCTCAAGGCAAGAAAATCACCACCATCGAAGCGGCAACCAATGGCAGCGACCCGGTCGGCACTGCCGTGCATGAGGCCTGGGTCAAGCACGACGTGGCGCAGTGCGGTTACTGCCAGAGCGGGCAGATCATGAGCGCCACGGCGTTCCTCAAGGCCCAGCCCAAGGGCAAGCAACCCACAGTCGCCGAGATCGACTCGGCCATGGCCGGCAACATCTGCCGCTGTGGCACCTACGCCCGTATCCGCGCCGCGGTGGCGGATGCCGCCAAAGCCCTTGTCTGATCGGAGCCCACCATGTTGAACGAAATTTTCCCCAATGAGCTGCCTCGCGTCCTGCAGCACAGCTTGGAGAGCGATCAGGCCGATGGCCCCGCCGCCCTTCCCCGTCGCAGCTTCCTCAAGATTGTCGGCATTGGCGGCCTGGCCCTCGGCGCTTTTCCTCACCTGGCGCTGGCCCAGGAGGCCAACGGCTCAGCCGCAACGCCGCTGAAACCGACTCAGCAGCCCTCCGCATTCGTGCAGATCGCCCCTGACGGCGTGGTGACGGTGACCCTCAACCGCCTGGAGTTCGGCCAGGGCGTACAGACCAGCCTGCCGATGATCCTCGCCGAAGAACTCGATGCCGACTGGAGCCTGGTGCGCAGTCGCAACGGCAACAGCGACGCCGCCTACCTGGATCCGAATCTAGGTATTCACCTCACCGGCGGTTCCAGTTCAATCAAGAACAGCTATACCCAATACCGTGAACTGGGCGCCCGTGCTCGCGCCATGTTGCTCGCAGCGGCAGCCGCGCGTTGGAACGTGGATGTGGCAAGCCTGAGCACCCAAGCCGGCACGGTGTTCGGCCCGGGGGGCCGTAAAGCGAGCTACGGCGAACTGGCCGAAGCCGCGATGGCAATGCCGGTGCCGGAAAAGGTCACGCTCAAGGATCCCAAGGACTTCCGAATCATCGGCCAGGCCACCACGCGCATCGATGCCAAGGCCAAGAGCAGCGGCCAGCAGGATTTCGGCATCGATATGCATCTGCCGGGGCAACTCACCGCGGTGGTGGCGCGTCCGCCAGTGTTCGGCGCCAGGATTGCCTCTTTGGACGACAGCGCGGCGCGGGCAACCAAAGGGGTAAAAGCCGTGTTTCGGGTGCCACTGGACCGAGGCGCCGAAGGCGTTGCGGTGGTGGCGGACGGTTATTGGCAAGCGAAGCTGGCGCGCGATGCGCTGAAGCTGGAATGGGACCTGACCAACGTCGAGAAAGTGGACAGTGAAAAACAACTGACCCAATACCGCGAGCTGGCCACTCAACCCGGGCCACGACAGTTCGACGCTGACATGACACCGCTTGCCAGCGCGCCGCATCAGTTGCAGGCCGAGTTTGTGTTCCCTTACCTCGCCCACGCGCCCATGGAGCCGTTGAACTGCACCGTGCAACTTGCCCAGGGCCGTGCCCAGTTGTGGGTCGGCACGCAGTTTCCCGGCGGTGATGGCGCGGCGGCGGCACGGGTCCTGAATCTGCAACCCGAACAAGTCCAGGTCAATGTGCAGACGGCGGGCGGCGGTTTCGGCCGGCGTGGCGTGCCCACCAACGATTTCGTCGTGCTGGCTTGCGAGGTGGCCAAGGCCGCGCACGCCGCCGGGCTTGATGTACCGATCCGCACGCTCTGGAGCCGTGAGGACGATATCAAGGGCGGCTACTATCGCCCCATGCACCTGCACCGTGCGCACATCGGTTTTGACGACAGCGGCAAGGTGCTGGCCTGGGACCATGCCCTGGTCGGGCAGTCCATCGTCAGTGGCACTCCGTTCGAAGGAATGATCAAGAACGGCATCGATGCGACTGCAACAGAGGGCATGCGTAATCCTTATCCGCTGCCGATGCGCCTGACAGTCCATCACCCCAAACTCAACGTCCCCGTATTGTGGTGGCGCAGCGTGGGCTCCACTCATACGGCTTTTGTGATGGAAACGCTGATCGACGAGATCGCCCGCACCACCAAGCAGGATCCGGTGGCTTACCGGATGAAGCTGTTTGGCGACGAGAACCCGCGCCATCGCGCTGCGCTGCAACTGGCCGTGGACAAGAGCGAATACGGTAAACGTCAGCTAGCGGCGGGCCGCGCCTGGGGCGTGGCGGTCCACGAGTCGTTCAGTTCGGTGGTGGCCTACGTCGTCGAGGCCTCGGTAAAGGACGGGCGTCCGGTGCTGCACAACGTGACTGCCGGCGTGCACTGCAATCTGGTCGTCAACCCACGCAGCATCGAGGCCCAGGTACAAGGCGCGGCGCTGATGGGACTGTCGATGTGCCTGCCTGGTGGCGCTGTCACCCTGAAGGATGGTGTGGTGCAGCAAAGCAATTTCGCTGACTTCAGCGTGCCGCGCATCACCGACATGCCGGAGTTTGCCGTTCACATCGTGCCTAGCGCCGAACCGCCTACGGGAATGGGCGAACCCGGCCTGCCGGCGCTGGCTCCTGCTTTTGCCAACGCCGTGGCGAGCCTGACAGGTAAACCGTTGCGTGAGTTGCCGTTCAAGTTAGCATGACAGGCGTGTGAGGCTGTCTGGTCGCAATGCCAGACAAGCCTCACGATCACAAACGAATCCGCTTGATATCCCGCTGCGGTGGAGCCCCAAACAGGCGGCTGTACTCACGACTGAACTGCGAGGCACTTTCATAGCCAACCAGCCCTCCTGCACTGCTCGCGTCGACGTTCTGGCTCAACATCAACTGCCGAGCGGCTTGTAGCCGCAATTGCTTCTGGTATTGCAACGGACTCATTCCGGTCACGGAGCGAAAATGCTGGCGAAACGTAGAAGGACTCATGTGGGCTTGTGCCGCCAGATCGTCCATGCGCAACGCCTGGCGAAAATTCAGTTTCAGCCAGGCGACCGTCTTGGCGATGTGCTGGCTGGGTGAACCGGCAGCGATCACATGCAGCAACTGCGGCGCGTGGGCACCGCTCAACAGGCGAGCGACAATCTCTTCCTTGATCAGCGGAGCCACCGTATCGAGCAGTAACGGTTCCTCCAGCAGGTCTATCAAGCGTCGCAGGGCGTGCAGCACCCCGGCATCCAGTGCCTGTACGGTAATCGGTCGAAACGCGTCGTCTCTCATGCGTTGTGACAACTGCATGCGCTCGGCTACCTGCATCACCATCGTGCTGTCGAATCGCAGCATCATGCCCAGGAATGGCTTGGCAACGCTGGCTTGGGAGACATGGGAAATGACCGGCAGATCCACGCAGGTCACCATGGATTGGCCGGGCGCGTAGGTCAGTATCTCGTCCCCGATCATGGCTTGCTTGCGACCTTGCAAGGTCACGCCGATCCCCAGGCCGTAGATGCAATGCATCGGCGCGGTGATTGCTTTGCGCCGATGCAGGCTCAAGCCGGCAATGGCGGTGATCTGGTCGCCATCGCTTGGCACAAGCTGGCTGACCGAACCGGCCAGACGACTGATGTCGCTGACAACCTGGTCGCTTTTGAAATCGCTGTGCACACTTCACTCCTTGAAAACATCGGGCTCACGACTTGTGGTGATGGCGAACACTGTTCGGCATCACCGCAAGTCGTTGATCAATATGGACGCAAGTATGCTGGGTCGGCGATTCTAACCGCTTGCCTGATTGGCGTAATTTCTTGCACGATTCAACGAGCCGTAACCGACACCAACCACCCCAGGCCAGGTATGACAAGATGTTTCAATGAGCCAGGGATGCACAAAGTGATGGCTTGGATCGAAAACTAAAGACCCTGGAAGATGTAGCCGGTTGAACGTTGATCGTCCAACGCGACACCTGCTTGCCGCAGTCGTTGGGCCAGGGCCGGCGTTTCGACCCGCACTTTCCAATCCAGGCCTTTCGGTGCCACGGGGGCGCGGTCGTAACGAATGATCGCTTCAGCCAACTGCTCTCGATCAGGCAAGTACACCGCCAACGCGTTGCCCTTCCAGGCAGCGACGTTCATGCCCATCGCTTCACACAGCGCAATCTTGGCCTGGGCATCGTCCCTGTCCGCCTGGCGGGAGCGTTCGATCTGATCAGCCAGGATCGGATCGACGACGCGGTCGGTAAACAGAACCTCGCCCGCCTCCCAGACCTCAGGAGGACAGACCTTGTCGGCTGGACGCAAGGTAATGAGCGGATTGATTTCCATCGGGTAGATTCGACAGACCAACGGCCGCTCTTCATAGATACCGCAACGCCCATCGTCACCAAGGTTGCGGCACTGCGTCAGCGCATTGCCCGCCAGTACCGCAACGACTCGAATCTGGGCATCGCCACTGGTGACAGCCACGGCCCGTTGAGCGCTGTGGGCGAATTGTCGAGGCTCTGAAGACCAAGTCGTCTCATCGAATGCCTCCAGTACGACCGCCACCTCATGTCCGCGTTGTAACCACTGTCTTGCTTCGTCCAATGTCAGTGGAATCAGCCGCCCCTTGCAGCAGATCCCGCAGCCGTTGCAGGCAAAGCGGATCGTGTCGTTTTCCATATCAAGCACTCATACACATGTTTTCGAACGCCTACAGAAGCCCCCGCCACTCGGATACACGCGTGGCAGGGCCTCAGGGCCGCGAGAGTATGTGGAGCGAAACGCCAATCCGTTTGCCGGATCCGCCGGCATAGTTGCCTGATCCAAGGTGATTCCAGGTCTCAGACAAATCGAAACCCTGCGATTTGGGCCGATGAACATCAGGAGTCGTTATTACCGTAGGATGCAGCTCCCTGGGCTAGCGCAGATGATCAGCATCAATCACAGCCTGGGCGAACGCCTGCGGCGCCTCTTGCGGCAGGTTGTGACCGATGCCGCCCTCGATCAAACGATGCTCGTATTTGCCGGTGAATCGCTTGGCATAGGCCTCGGCCGGTGGGTGCGGCGCACCGTTGGCGTCACCCTCCAGAGTGATGGTTGGCACGTTGATGGACGGAAAGGTCGCGAGTTTCTTCTCCAGCCTGTCGTACTTTGCCTCGCCCTTGACCAGACCCAGGCGCCAGCGATAGTTGAAGATCGAGACGGCGACATGATCGGGGTTCTGCAAAGCGGCGGCGCTGCGGTCATAAGTCGCGTCATCGAAATTCCACTTCGGCGACGCCAGCTTCCAGATCAGCTTGGCGAAGTCGTGGGTGTTCTTTTCATAGCCCAAGCGGCCACGTTCTGTCGCAAAGTAGAACTGGTACCACCACTGCAACTCGGCGGCCGGCGGCAGCGGTGTCTTGCCGGCTTCCTGACTGCCGATCAGGTAGCCACTGACCGCCACCAGGGCTTTCACCCGTTCCGGCCACAGGGCCGCGACGATGTCGGCGGTACGGGCACCCCAGTCGTAGCCGCCGAGCACGGCCTGCTTGATGTTCAGTGCGTCCATGAAGTCGATGAGATCGCTCGCCAGCGCAGAAGGCTGGCCGTTACGCACGGTCTTGGCCGACAGGAAGCGTGTGTCGCCGTAGCCGCGGGCATAGGGGATCAGCACGCGATAGCCCTTCTCGGCCAAAGCCGGAGCGACATCGGCGTAGCTGTGAATGTCATAGGGCCAACCGTGCAGCAGGATGACCACCGGCCCATCGGCAGGACCGACCTCGGCATAGGAAACGTCCAGCAGGCCAGCCTTGACGTGTTTCAACGGGCCGAAAGATGTGTGGCTGCCCAGCGTGATGGTGCCGATGGTGCTGGCCGGTACGTCGGCAGCGCTGGCCTGTGACGAGGCAAGTCCCAAGGTACCCAATTGCATCATGGCGAGTACCAGGATGGAGGGCGCGAGCAGGCGGCGGCGTGGTGCAGAAGTGTGGTGCTTCAGCGTCGTGTCCATGGCGGATCTCCTTGCGAACGGCGGGTGAGCCCGTGAGACGGCTTATGCTGTCTCGATGGGTTCATTTGACGCCGGCGAGGTATCCCGGATGTGTCATCGATGCGCTTAAAAGAAACAGTCCGTATCTGTACGTGCGGTGGATACACAGAGATACATTGACTGATGGGTATCACGTGCCCACAAGGGCTTAACCCACGAGTATCTGCGACGTAGTCATCGCCAAAATCGGAAAACTCACATCCGTAGCATCCTTGCCAACTGATATCATTACGCCTTCACTCATGTAGCCGATATCTAACAAGGATTTTCATGTCCACCGATAAAAACCAGTTTGACGACTGGCTGAAGAAAAATCTCGTTCGTGACCTCGTATTCCGGGCGTTGGTCTGGTTGATCATTTCGGGAATCGCGACCTATTTTGCGATCCATACGCTAAATATTCAGCCGTTGGATTACCTGGACAGAATGGGTAACTCCCTGGGCCGGTTGGTGAACAGCGTGGGCAGTGCGTCGATCTTGCTCTGCGTGCCGGCACTTATGTTCAAGGATCTGGAGGCCAGCATAAAAAATCCCACGCTTAAGGCCTTCATGGGGCGAGGCTTTGCAGGCGTAATCCGCCGACTGGCGGGCGATCTTTCATTGTGGACATTGGGCGCCGTAATAACCTTGTCGTCTTCCTTCCTCATGGTCGCCACGATAGTGGAGGTCAAGCGCTCCGATTACCTTCCGTTGGGGTTGTTCTCGATAACTGCCCTCATGATGATTACCGGGGTGGGAGCTATCAACTTTTTCGTCAGGCGCAGTGCGCCTACACCGTTGACGACACTCACGAACAATCCGATCTTGATTTCCCTCGTCTATGGGCTTGCCACAGCTCTGCTCGTTTTTATCGTGCTGAAGCAACTCCAATTCATATAGTCCCTCATAATCAGGGATGTCTTCGCGCGCTGAACTCACACGCAGCGCGCACATTTAGATGCATCAACGCAAAACATCTGAAATTTTTCATGACGCTTTTCCATCCCATACCTGGATTTATAAGCTTTTCAGACCGCCCCGCCCTTCCTGTGAAACGCCTCCCCCAACAGCGCCAACCGCTGCACCATTGGCGGCAGGCTTTGACTGCTTCGGGTCAGGATGCCAATGTTGTCGGCGTTGCGCTCAGCCACGGTCTGCACGCTTTGCAAGCGCTCATTGATACCCATCGACGCCTTGGATTGTTCCTGGGTGGTGCTGGCGATGAGGTCGTTGAAGTGGTTGATCACGGCAATGTCTTCCACCACGGCGTGCAGCAATTGCGAGGCCAATTGACTGGCGGACACGCAGCGCTCCACCCCGTCGCGGCTGTCTTGCATGGCGACAGCGGCCTGGCGGCTGCCCTGCTGTAGCTTGGCAATGATCTGCTGGATCTCCGTGGTGGATGTCGAGGTCTTTTGGGACAGGGTCCGGACTTCGTCGGCCACCACCGCGAAACCACGGCCCTGCTCGCCGGCCCGAGCGGCCTCGATGGCGGCGTTGAGGGCCAGCAGGTTGGTTTGTTCGGCGATTCCATTGATCACATCGAGCACCTGGCCGATCTGCTGTGCCTGTTCAGCCAGGACTTGCACGGTTTCGTTGGTCAGGTTGATGCGACCGGCCAGCTCGACGATCTCTTCTCGGGTCTGATCAACCGTGCTGCGCCCGCGATTGACCTGCTCGTTGGCCTGGCCGGCGCGCTGCAAGGTCTGGTCGACATGGCCGGCAATGTTCTCCATGGCCTGGACCAGATGGCTGATCGCACTGCTCATCTGTGCCACTTCATCGAGCTGGTGGCGGGCGCCGGTTTCCAGGGTCTGGCCGACCTGGGACAGGTCCTGGCCCAGGTCCGAGAGGTTTCGGGTGTCGCGTACTACGCCGTCCACCAGTTGGGTAACCTGCTGGAGGAAATGATCGAAACGCTCGCTCGAAGAGACCTTGACGCCCTCGCTGTGCTGCCTGCCAGCGTCGTTGCTCAATTGCGCGGCCGCCACCAGAACCTTGTCGAGCACATCCTGGTTTTCCGTGGCGTCGGCCAGGCTCTGGTTCGCCAGGTAAATCAGGATCACACTTTCCACCACCACGTAGAACGCGTGGAGAAAAATCATCGACCAGCCAGCGTGGGTATCCATCACAAACACCGGATAACCCTGGTGTTGGAGCCAGTGAAAACCGAGGTGATGAACCGCAATGGTGGCAGCGGCAACGACAATCGGCAGCCAGTCACGGTAGAACGTCAACACGGCCAGCAGTACGAAGATCCCGAAGTGGAATTCGATCACGCCCCGGGTCTGGTTGATGTGCAATGCCGCCATGACCATCAACGCCACCGCGATAATGCAACGCATGGCCCGAGTGCCCGCCAGGACACGGTAAAGCGCGGTGCTCGCCACGCAGGTAGTCGCCCCGACCAGCAGCGCCTGGGCAAACGTCGAGTGCAGGTATGCCAGGCTCAGGGAATACAACAACGTGAGCCAGAGCAGCCCCAACATGATGCGATCGGCTTTACGGTGGTGATCGTTAAAGCGCACGGGCGATGTCATGGGGTCGTCCTTTTCAAAGACTCGGAGGGTCCGTTACCAATGCCGTTCACGTCTTGGCGGCGTTTCGAGATGGAACTTTAACTGATTACCATTAATTAGTGGCGCTACGCCACCAAGCTTTTCTCATAGGTCTTTGCTTTATGATGTTCGCCATCCCATGACTGACTGATGGAACCCCCATGACTTTCGATTTCGACACGGTATTGGAACGCCACGGCACCGGTAGCACCAAATGGAGCCGCTACCCGGCCGATGTGTTGCCAATGTGGGTCGCCGATATGGACTTCCCTGCCCCGCCGGTGATCATCGACGCACTGCACAAGCGCCTTGAACATCCGATGCTGGGCTACAGCGTGGCCCAGGACAATCTGCGTGCCGCCGTCGTGGCTGACCTGTGGAGCAAGTACGCGTGGCGCGTCGAGCCCCAGCAGATCGTGTTCCTGCCGGGTGTCGAACCGGGTTTCAACATGGCGCTGCATGCCTTGGTAGAACCCCAGCAGAATGTCGTGGTGCAGGTGCCCAACTATCCACCGCTGCGCAACGCCCCGGGTCACTGGCAGTTGAACAAAGTGGAATTGCCATTCAACCCGGTCAACGGTGAATTCCAGACGCCATTGGCCGCGTTGCGCGAAGCGTTGCAAGGCGGCGGCGCCCTGTTGCTGAGCAACCCTCACAACCCGCTGGGCAAGGTGTTTGACCGCGAAGAGCTCAAGGCCGTGGCGGACATTTGTCTGGAGCAGGACGCCTGGATCATCTCCGACGAAATCCATGCCGAGCTGTGTTTCGACGGCCGCGTGCATATTCCCACCGCGTCCCTCAGTGCGGAAATTGCCGAGCGCACCATCACCCTGATGTCCGCCAGCAAGGCCTTCAACATCGCCGGGCTGAAAACCTCGTTCGCCATTATCCAGGACGCCAAGGTGCGCGAACGGGTCAACAGTGCCCGGGCCGGCATGGTCGACAGCGTCAATGCCCTGGGCCTCGAAGCGACCCGTGCGGCCTATAGCGAAGCCGGCCCATGGCTCGAAGCCTTGAAAACGTATCTGCAAGCCAACCGTGATTACCTGGTCGAGGCGGTGCACACTCGCCTGCCGGGCGTCACCATGACCGTGCCCCAGGGCACTTACCTGGCCTGGCTGGATTGCTCCGGGTTGGGGCTGGATGACCCGCATGGATTCTTCCTCAAAGAAGCCAAGGTCGGGCTGAGCGCCGGGCTGGATTTTGGCGATGATGCCGGTCAGTTCGTGCGCTTGAACTTCGGCTGCCCGCGGGCGTTGCTGGAAGAAGGCATCGCGCGGATGGAGCGCAGCCTGAAGGCCAGGGGCTGATCCGCCCTGTGGCGAGGGGATTTATCCCCGCTGGGATGCGAAGCGGCCCTAAAAACAGATCACTCGTTGTATCAGATTAACTTCGTGTGCTGTTTATTGGGGCTGCTTCGCAGCCCAACGGGGATAAATCCCCTCGCCACAATAGTCATCTGCCATGATCGCTTTATTCATGCATATCCGGCGCATGGATAAAGCACAGCTTGTTCCCTTCCGGATCGCGGCAATACGCCCCGAAATAGCCTTCGCAATACTGCGGCCTCGGGCCGGGTGGGCCTTCGTCGAAGCCGCCCATGGCAAGCGCCTGCTCCCACGCGGCGCGAACGGTTTGTGGGGAGTCGGCGGCGAAGCTCACTTGCATGCCATTGCCCCAGGTGGCGGGCAGCCCATTGAAAGGCAGCTGGACGAAAACCTGCGGCCAATGCTTGCCGGGCCGCCGCCAACCCTCCCCCGGTGGGCCCGAGTCGTTTTCGCCCTCGATGCGCTCCAGCCCAAGGCAGCCGAGGACCGCGTCGTAAAAAGCGACCATTTTCGGCAGATCGCGCGCACCGATCTGTATGTGGCTGAACATTGCCTTGCTCCTTATCGAAACCGTACCGACATTGGAGAATACAGCATCGTCCGATGTTCGCCGGTGTCCGCTACTCAACGACGAAACGCCCGTCATCACGCTCATCGACTGGCAAGAAAATCCGACCGAACTCTGCCCGAAACCCCATAGTCCACCCTCCATTGCAACCAGCCTGGAGAATGACAATGGTCGACTACCCTTTCCCGCCTTTCCCGAAACAAAGCCAGCCGGTGCCCGGCAGCCAGCGGAAAATGGAACCCTACCCGGACTGCGGCGAACAGAGCTACACCGGCTCCGGAAGACTGGCGAACAAAATCGCCCTGATCACTGGCGCCGACAGCGGCATCGGTCGAGCCGTGGCCATTGCCTTCGCCCGTGAAGGCGCGGATGTGGCGATTGCCTACCTGGACGAGCATGAAGACGCCAAGGAAACCGCACGCTGGGTCGAGCAGGCCGGGCGTCAATGCCTATTGCTGCCGGGTGACCTGGCCAACAAAGACCAGTGCCGCAAAATCGTCGATGAAACCGTCGCCCGCTTCGGGCGCATCGACGTCCTGGTCAACAATGCCGCCTTTCAAATGACTCATGAAAGCCTCGAGGAAATATCCGACGAAGAATGGGTGCGCACCTTCGATATCAACATCACGGCGATGTTCAGGATCTGCCAGGCCGCTTTGCCACACATGAAGCCCGGCAGCTCGATCATCAACACCAGCTCGGTCAACTCCGACATGCCCAAGCCGACGCTGCTGGCCTATGCCACCACCAAGGGCGCCATTGCCAACTTCACCGGCGGCCTGGCGCAAATGCTCGGCCCCAAAGGCATTCGCGTGAACAGCGTGGCGCCAGGGCCGATCTGGACGCCATTGATCGTGGCGACCATGCCTGAGGAGGAGGTTCAGAATTTCGGTTCTCAAACGCCGCTTGGCCGCCCGGGCCAACCGGTTGAAGTGGCGCCGATCTATGTGCTGCTGGCCTCGGACGAAGCCAGCTACATCTCCGGAGCCCGCTATGGGATTACCGGGGGCAAGCCGATCCTTTGATCGAGCAAACCGAGGCAGATTTTGTGACGAGGGGATAAATCCCCTCGCCACAGTCAACTTCGGGGCTACTCCTTGGCAATCACCGAAATCTTCCCATTGCGCTCGATGATCGCAAACTTGATCTGCTCCAGCGTTTCGATGCCCTGGCTCGAACGTGCGGCCTCCATGATGTCCTCTTCCACTAATCGGGCATGGCGCATGCGGCCCTGGAGTATCCGACCGTTCTCGACAATGATGGTCGGACCGCCGTCGATCAATCGTGAAACCCGTTTGGAACGCTGCTTGAGCAACGACAACCCGACGTCGATGGCAATCAAGGTGACGATCACCATCAGCGCGTTGGTCAACGAAAAATCGTCTCCCAGCAGCGCCTGTTGGGTGGCCTCGCCGATGATCATCAACAATACGAAGTCGAAAGTGGTGAGGTCCGCCAGGGAGCGACGCCCGGCGATCTTGAACAACACCAGCAACGCCATATATATCGCGGCGGCCCGCAGTACCGAATCCATAGGTCACCTAAGGGAAAATGAATTGATCGAAACCGAGCGAGGTGCCACCGGGCATGGAGAGGCGGCCGTGATAAATCCCCAGACCCTGACCGAGCAATGAGAGATACAGGCTGGCCTGCCCTTGGGCATCCGCCTGGACCCAAAGCCGCATGCCTTGACCGGCACTTGCAGAGCGCATAGGCAGAGGTTGCAACGTTTGCACCTCAAAACCTTGCAGCCATGCGCCGCCCAATTCAACTTCCAGCACTGCGTTGGGTTGGCCCTTCATATGAATGATCATCGGATTGCTGGAGCCGTTGCGATGGAACATCTCGTACTCGACACCGAGACTGCCATCGCCGCTTCGTAGATCGCGCGAACTCAAGGGGCCGCGGGAGAACAAGCCAAGTAGCGTCATGATCACCAACGCCACCAGGACATACCAGCCCACCCGTTCGAAACGCCAAACCTTGAGTTGGTAATCCATATCCTCTCGCACTGGATACACGCGGCTGTGAAAGTCCTCTGGTTCAATGTGCCGGGGCATGGTGACTCCTTATTTATCTGCGTTCACCGGCCAAAGCCCGTTGGTGGAAGTGCCGCAGTTGAAGAAGCGCGTGTTCAGCAGCCCATAACTGCACCTGGCCGCGACTGCCAAAGAAGCGTTCCTGGCGACTGAACAGTGCGCGTTGGCCGTTCACATCGAACGCCCAGGCAAAGCACACCGTACCGGCGGGGATACCATCCATGTCGTCCGGCCCGAGAATGCCGGTGGTGGCCACCGCCGCATTGGCGTTAGCGTCGTGCAAGGCGCCGAGGACCATCTCCTCGGCCACTTCGCGGCTGGTGAGATTGAACATCTCGATGGTCCGCGGGCTGACCCCAAGCAGCCGTTGCTTGGCTTCCGGGGAGTACACCACGTAGCCGCTTTCGATCAGCGAACCGCAGCCCGGCACCTCGGCCAGTAACGTGACGATCTGGCCAGCGGTGCAGGATTCGGCTGTGGTCAGCCGCAGTTCATGTTCACGCAGGTACTCACAAATGAAGTGGGCAACGGTCATGGCAAGCAGTCCTTTCAGGGGGCTGATGGGTTGACCCTTGCCGCTGTTATTCATTCCCTTTATCGCGCCGCGGACCGCATACGGCAAATAAATGAAACCGTGCCCCGATCCTGAACCTCAAATCCATAGGAGCCTCATGCAGAGGCCGTCTTGATCAGGAGGTCGTCATGTCTGCACCTTTCGTCAAACTGTTCACCCATCCCGAGTTCGCCTGGGCGGACATCCGCGAACAAGAGCAGGCTCATCCGCGCCATTATCTGGGCCATCTGCTGTTGCTGGCCTTGATTCCTGCGGTGTGCCTGTTCATCGGAACCACCTGGACTGGCTGGAGCCTGGCCGAGAACGAAACAGTACGGCTCAGCAGCGCCAGCGCACTGCAATTGTGCGTGCTGCTGTACCTGACCATCGTCGCTGGCGTAGCCCTCATGGGTTTGTTCATTCGCTGGATGTCACGCACTTTCGACGCGCGTCCAACGATCAACCAGTGCATTGGTTTCGCGGCCTATACCGCCACGCCTTACTTTCTGGCCGGAATCTTCGGGCTCTATCCCAGCCGGTGGCTGGCGGTCGCCGCATTGGGCCTGGCCTCGGCGTATTCGACGTTCTTGCTGTTTGTCGGGCTGCCCAAGTTCATGAGCCTCAAGAAGGAACAAGGCCTGCTGTACTCAGCCAGCGTCTGGGGCGTCGGATTGTTGGTGCTGGTGACCATCCTGGTGGAGATGATCCTGCTGTGGTTCAACGTGTTGCAGCCGGAATACCTGCGTTTTCCGGCGAGTTGAGCGCCGACTTTTGGCGAGGTTCACCTGTCACTGGGCCTACTTCTTGGGCTTTTTCATGCCAATCCGCCGACGCATGTCGGCGGTGATGCTTTGGCGGGTTTTCTTGAGGTCGGCCCAAGGCTCATGACCAACCTCCGCCAGACGCTCATGAACATTGTGCACATTCCACAGATTCGCCCCCTTGAGCTCGGCCACCTCCTCGCGAAAGATCGGCACAGACACCGGTAACCCTTCCCGGGTCCGCGCGGCGTAGGCGCAGATGGTGGTCGCGCCCAAACCATTGCGCAGGTAATCGATGAAGATCCGCCCTACCCGGTTTTTCGGTCCGGACACCGCCGAAAACCGGTCCGGCAACAACTTGGCCATGTGGCTGACAATCGCATGGCTGAAGTCCTTGACCTCGTCCCAACCCAATTTGCGCGTCAATGGCACCACCACATGAATGCCCTTGCCACCGCTGGTCTTGAGGAACGCCTTGAGCCCCAATTCATCGAGCACCGATAGCGTGAGCTGCGTCGCTTCGACCATGCTTTTCCAGGGCAGCGCCGGGTCCGGGTCAAGGTCGAGGACGAAGCGATCGGGCTTGTCCAGGTCAACGGAAGTCGCATTCCAGGTGTGCAGTTCGACCGTGCTCATCTGCACCGCGCCGATCAGCGCCTCGGCGTTGTTGATGATCATCACCGGCTGCACGGTCAGCGCCTTGTCCAGGCTGGTGATGCCGGGAATCGCCAGGCGCTCGGCGTTTTTCTGGAAGAACAGCTCACCAGCGATACCTTCTGGCGCCCTGACCAAGGCCACCGGGCGATCCGCCAGTTCCGGCAGGATGAACTCGGCAATGCTGGCGTAGTATTCGGCCAGTTGCAACTTGGTGGTGCCACTGCTGGCATCAATGATTCGTTCCGGATGGGTGATGCGGACCTTGCCGTCCATGGCCGGTGTCTTGGCTTTTGCCTTGGACCCGCCCGTGCTTTTGCTCGGTGCCACGGCAGGCTCATCCTTGGCGCGGGTTTTCTTCGCTGCGGCGGTTTTTTTCACGGGTTTGGCAAGCTCCTGAGTGATGTCCCTGGCCGGCTTGTCGTTGCGCAAACCATGGAAGACCGCATGGCGCACCGAGCCTTCCTTGGTCATCTCGGCAAAGGCCACCTCGGCCAATAGCGTCGGTTCGAGCCAGTGCACGCCCTTGGCTTCGTAACCGGTGGGCGGGTTCACCACGGCGGCCTTTTTCGTCTCCAGCGACAGCAATTGCTGGTAGATGCTTTTAAGGGTGGTTTCGTTGAACCCGGTGCCGACCTTGCCGGCGTAGCGCAACTGGCCGCTGTCGGCGTCATGCAGGCCCAGCAGCAAGGCTCCGAAGGCGCTGCGCGCGCCTTTGGGGTCGCTGAAACCCACCACCACGAATTCCTGGCGATTCTTGCACTTGAGCTTGATCCAGTCGTTGCTGCGCCTGGACACATAGGCGCTGCCGACGCGCTTGCCGATCAGCCCTTCCATTTGCATCTGGCAGGCGCTGTTGAGCAGCGCCTCAGGGGTTTCCTCGAAGGCATCGGAAAACCGCAACAAGGGGCTTTTGTTGGGCTCCAGCACCGCGGCCAATGCGGCCCGGCGTTCTTGCACCGGTACTTTGCGCAAATCCATGCCGTTGAGGTAAGGCACGTCGAACAGGTAATAGGCGATCTTGCCGCTGCTGCCGACCTCGAAGGCGTTCTGCAAGGCCTGGAAGTCCGGAACGCCCTGGTCGTTGGCAACCACCATTTCACCGTCGAGCCAGGCCGATTCCAACCCCAACGCGATCAAGGCTTCGGCCTGTTTTGGCAGTTTGTGAGTCCAATCATGACCATTGCGGGTGAGCAGCCTGACGTCGCCGCTTTCGATCCGCGCCATGACCCGGTAACCGTCGAACTTGATTTCGTAGAGCCATTCGCCGTCGGGCGCACTTTCCACCAGCGTCGCCAGTTCCGGCTTGAGGGTTTCCGGCAGCGGCCCGGCGACCGCGCCGCTGAGCGTGGTTTTCGAAGAACGTTTCGGCGATTTCGGCTGAGCGGCCTTTTCCGGTTGTTTCACCGCTTTGGTTGCAGCGGCCTTGCCGCGGCGCTTGGGCACGAGGGTGCGATCGCTGAGCACACTGTCCGGCTCGGCCTGGACCACGTCATATTCGCTTTCAGGGCGAGCCGCATGGTCCTGATGCTTGATCAGGAACCACTGTTCCTGTTTACCGGGCATGTGCGTGCGCACCAGGTTCCACAGGCCGCTGAGCTTTTCGCCTTGCAACTCGAACTTGAGCCGGCCTTTTTCATAGGCCTCATGGGGGTCGCCCTGGGGAATCCAGACGCCCCGGTCCCAGACGATGACGTCACCGGCGCCGTAATGGCCTTCGGGGATGCTGCCCTCAAACGTCGCGTAATCCAGCGGATGGTCTTCGACATGCACCGCCAGGCGCTTGGCTTTCGGGTCCAGGGAAGGTCCCTTGGGCACTGCCCAACTCTTGAGCGCGCCGTCCAGCTCCAGGCGGAAGTCATAATGCAAGCGCGAGGCGTCGTGCTTTTGAATGCAGAACTGCAACGCGTGGGCGGTTTTCGCCGATTTTCGTGAACGCTTCGCCGCCGGCTCCGGGGTGGCGGCGAAATCACGCATGCGGTTGTAGTCATCCAGGGTCTTGCTGCTCATGGACCACCTGCCACCTGCTGCAGCGCTGGAGAGGCGGCCGGCATGCCGGCGGTTTCCGCGAGCAGTTGATCAACCACGCGGTTCAAGGCCTGTTCGACAGAATCGCCCAGCAGCAGCCCCTGTTCGAAGACGACGATTTGCCGGTCGGCGCTGGTGCCTTCCTGCACCATGCGCCGTGCCTGCTTGAACACCTCCTGGACGCCCAGCTCGGCCGCGGTCTCCCCGAAGGTCTGCTCCGCCAGGGTCAGCCATTCACCGATCAGCATCGGCTGTTCCTGCCCCTCGACGATAAATTCCGCGAGAATCCCGTGGCGCTTGGCCCGCCAGCGGTTTTGCTTGAGGATCCACTGGGACATCTGGCTGTAGCGAGCGCCCGGCCGAGGTTGTGCCACGGCGTGGGCTACCATCAGGCGAAACAACGAGACGAGGCAAAGGACGTCTTCGACCCGCGGACAAGCATCGCAAATACGCATCTCCAGCGTGGGGTAACGTGAGGACGGTCGTATCACCCACCAGCAATCGCTGGGCTGGTGAATGGAACCAGTGCGCATGAGCATGTCGACGTAGCCGGCGAAGGCCGACTCGTCTTCGAAGTATTCCGGCACGCCCATGCGTGGCCATTCATCGCAGGCCACTTGCCGGTAGCTGCTAAATCCACTGTAGCCACCGTTCCAGAACGGCGATGAAGCGCTCAGGGCCAGGAACATCGGCAACCAGGGCAGGATCTCATTCATGACCCGCACCCGATCCTGCGTGGCCGGGACTTCCACATGGACATGCAAGCCCGACAGCACGCTGCGCCGCGCTACCCGCTGGTAATCATCGAACAGTTGCTGGAAATGCAGCTCGTCGGTGGGTTGCAGCACCTGGGCCGCCCTCGGGTGTGAACCGGCGCTGAGCAGGCCCAGGCCATACGGTGCCAGTCGCTGGTTCAGGCCCGTACGTACCTGGCTCAGGTAGTCGGCGGCCTCGGCCAGGCTGCGAAAGATGGGCGAGGCCATCTCGACCTGGCACTGGAACATTTCATGGGCGAAATGCTTGCCCAATTCGGCCTGGCACGCCGCAACCGCTTGCGCGGGTGGCTCGCCTGGCATGCAACGGGTTTGCAGATCGGTAATGAAATACTCCTCTTCAATGCCGAATTTCATGCGCCTGTTCATCGATAGTCCCTCCGATAACCCCGCCTATACCTGCTCCGATGCGGGTTACAACCAACGCCACCACGGCGATCCTTTCCACGTCCTGATAACCCGGCGTCAGCAATTCCTCACCGAACACGTCCGGGTCCAATTCCTTGTAGGTCCAGCCGAAGTCCGCTGAGTCACGCCACTGGCCCAGGGCCTCCAGGAACGGGTCGCGTCCATCTATCATCGCCACACCGGTGTAGAGCACCAGCGAGCCACCAGGCGTGAGCCGGGGCAAGGCCTGGTCGACGATGCGCAACGACAGCCCGGCACCCAGTACGCCGCCGCCATGGCGATAGGCGCGCTCGGATGGATCGGCCATGTACGGCGGGTTGGCGACGATCAGGTCGAAGTTGCCTGGCACGTCCTGCAGTACGTCGCTGTGGGCGACCTCGACATTGGCCACCTCGGCCAGCGCCGCATTCACGGCGCTCAGGCGCAGGGCTTGCGGATTGATGTCCACCGCCAGCACCTGAGCTTCACGCCGGGCGCGAGCGATCACGATCGCGCCAACGCCGGCGCCACAACCGATATCCACGGCACGATGCACCGCCGTGAAATTCTGTTGCAGATGAGTATGGATCAGTTGGGCGAAGCGGTAGCTGTCAGGGCCGAAAAACACCGCGTCGGTGGCCTGTGTCGGGAACTGCGAATGAGCGAACAACAAACCATCCAGGCTCGACCAGCGCACCCGGCTACGCAGCAAGCCGTCACACTCCTCCAGCACCTGGGCGTCTTGCAATTGCCGCTGTTCATCGGCGCTGATCAGCCCCGGCGCAAACGGCCGTGACCAGCCGAACACGTCCCGCAAAGTCTTGGAACGCTCGTTGCCGGGACGCTGGTTGACCCGTTCGTGGGTCAACGGGGTCGGGGTGATAAAGCGGTAGCCGTCGGCTTGCAGGCGTCGGCCCAGTTGCAGCAGCGCAAGGTCCTGTTCGGACAAGCGTTCTTCTTCATTCATGCAGGGCTCCCTAGCGAAGAGCGGATTTGAGTTCAATGAACCGGCGAGTCGCCAACAGCCCTGCCGGATGGCTATGACACCGGGCGCAGAGCCAGGGCATCAGAATCTGCATCTGCTCATCGGGTGCCCGGCCTTGCAGGGACTGTTGCAGGCTTTGCACATCGGGATCATCAATCGACGTCGCCGGTTCGCAAGCCGCAACCGGACCGCGCCGGGCGCCGGACCCGGTGCTCTCGTCCAGCCAGTCACCAGCAATCCAGTCATGCAGCAGCTGTTTCTCGTAGGGGCTGAACACCCCGAACATGGCCGCCCCTGCCCCGTCGATCAGCGTCCAGAAGCGGCTGTTCTGCGGGTCTTCATGGCGCTTGATCCAGCCTTTGTTCTGCATGGCCGCCAGGAACCCCTCCAACTGGCCCGGCACCGAGAGCCACTGGTTGACGGTTTTGCCTTCGAACTTGCAGTAATCGGAATGCATGTGCTGGCCGAACGGGCGTTTGCGCTCGAGCATGTCCAGCATTTCGCGGTCCAGGTCGAACGAACCGATGATGTCCCGGCTGCCCTGCCCCAGGTCATTGAGGCGATAACCCAACGTGACCCGGTGCCAGAAAGCTTCACGGTCGGCCTCCAATGGCAGTAGTTGCAGCAATGCTTGCACGGCCTTATGGGCGTGGCCGGTGCTGGCGTTGTCGATGGTGACGTGAAGGGTGAAATAGTACGGATCGATGTCCAGTTCGCTCAGCTCATAGGCGCTGATCAACAGATGCAGGGGCAATTGTTCATAGCCCAGGTTGTAGCCGATGACCTCTGGCAGGTATTCGTCGCCGGCATAACCCAGGGCCAATTGCACGGTGCCTTGCAGATACAGGTCGTCGTCGATGTCCGGGGCGTCGGACAGGTCGTATTCGGCGAGCAACTTGCGATAGATCACCACATGGTTTTGCGAGGGATGACCGTCCCCCAACTCTTCCAGGTAGGTGCACAGCAACCCTTCGAACCGATGGTCGTGCCAGTGTTTGAGCACGCCGTACAGCCAGGCGCCGTCGACCCGTTTGGTCGGGGCTACAGCCTGCAGAAAGTACAAGGCATGGGCCTTGCCACTGAAGAACTCCCGTGGACCGCCGCTTTTGCGTCGTTCCAGATAATCAGCGTATTGCCGGGCCACGCCGGCGCTGTGCTGCTCGACCCAGGCCTGCAGCGCCATGGGCTCATCTGGCATTTCCTGGGGGAGCGCCGCAGCATTTGCGATGCATTCCTTCAGGAACGCCTGGGCGACGGCTTGCTTGTCAGCGTCATCGGGGCCCTGGAGCAGTCGCTCATAGCACTGGCGCACGTGCCCGTCGGGGCTGACAGGGTGCATGGTTGCCGGCTGGGATTGAAGGGGTGTCAGCGCAGTCATAAGGGCCTCTTGAGTTCTCGGCGGACGCTGAGTCAGAACGTCTCTTCTCTTGCAGAGCGCCAGGAGCGGCGAAAAATTCCGTTGGATTGAAAGGCAGGCGGATAAACGGAGCTGTGCGGTTTTGGTGGGAACCCTCGCTTCGCTCCGAGCCTCGAATGAGTGACAAGTGCGCCAATACCAGAAAGTAGACACTTTGTGGCGAGGGGATTTAGCGAAACGTCGCACCGCCCCGCTGGGTCGCGATATGGCCCCATGCAACTGGCTCCTCGGTGTTGCAGATTGATCGAGGGCTGCTACGCAGCCCAACGGGGATAAATCCCCTCGCCACACGGTTTGATGTGGGTCGCACATCCCTGCGTTGTGGCTGGCCTATCCGATACCCAAGGAGCAACGATGACGTTCACAGTATGGGTAGCGGTGCTTGGCGCCGTGTTGCTGACCCTGGCCCTGACCTCCTCCTACCTTCGCTGGATGCCGGTCACCACCTCGGCGATGTGCCTGGTGTTGGGCGTCGCCATCGGGCCGATGGGTTTGGGTGTGCTGAAGCTGGACATCAGCGACTCGTCGGTCTGGATGGAGCACCTCACGGAAGTCGCGGTGGTGTTTTCGCTGTTCGTCAGTGGCCTCAAGTTGCGCTTGCCCCTCAAGGACCGAACCTGGCGCGTAGCCTATGGGCTGGCCGGGCCGGTGATGATCCTGTGCATCGCTGGCCTGTGCCTGGCATTGCATTATCTGTTCGGTCTCGGTTGGGGTGTATCGATGCTGATCGGCGCGATGCTGGCGCCCACCGACCCGGTATTGGCGGCGTTGGTGCAGGTCAATGATGCAAGGGATGACGACCGGGTGCGTTTCGGGCTGTCGGGCGAAGCGGGACTGAACGACGGCACGGCGTTTCCCTTTGTGATCCTCGGCCTGTTGATGCTGCACGAGGACGGCAGCGGTTTTCTCGGTGACTGGTTGTTGCGTAACGTTCTCTGGGCCGTGCCGGCCGGGCTGCTGGTCGGTTACTGGATGGGCCGCGGTATTGGCAAGCTGACCTTGTCGATGCGCATCAGGAATGCCGACAGTACGTTGTCACCCAATGATTACCTGGCCCTGGCACTGATTGCCCTCGCTTACGTCGTGGCCGAGTGGATCCAGGGCTACGGCTTTCTTTCCGTGTTCGCCGCGGGCCTGGGGCTGCGTCAGGCCGAGGTCAAATCCACCGATGAAGCGGCACCGCCGGCGGAACACCTGGTGCAACCGGTGGTGGGCCACGAGACCGTCGATCCCCAACAGGCCGTCCTCGGCGATACCGAGTCGCTGGACGATAGTCAATTGGCCGCAGGGGTCATGATGAGCGACATGCTGGCGTTCGGCAGCCTGGTGGAGCGCTCGATGGAAGTGTTCCTGGTGACCTTGCTGGGGGTTGTCATGGCAACCCATTGGGATAGCCGTGCGCTGCTCATCAGCGCCCTGCTGTTCATCGTGATTCGCCCGCTGAGTGTGCTGATCGTGCCCTGGCGGCGATTGCTGGACACGCCGCAACGATTGCTGATCGGCTGGTTTGGCATTCGTGGGATCGGCAGCCTGTTTTATCTGTTCTTCGCCTTGAACCATGAGCTGCAACCAGAAGTGGCGCAACTGTGCATCAATCTCACCCTGTCGGTGGTGGCCTTGAGCATTCTGGTCCATGGCGTCACGACCCAGCCGACCCTGGCCTGGTACGAGCGTCATAAAAAATCGAGCTGAGGCGAGTGGGCCTCAACTACCTGGATCGGTCAGTTGAATAAAGACCGAATACACCCCCAGCAGCACCCAGAACGTGGCGAAGATCCACGGTGTGCGCACCGAGAACAGCAACGATTTACGGTAGCCTTTGTGCGTCGATTCCCGCTCGTTGAACAGTGGCGATTCGTCGTAGGCCATGCCCATCAAGGGTTCGGCGCGCAATAGCTCGCTCTGTTTGAAATGCCAGTGATCGATGATCTCGTAGGCCGCTCGAATACCCGGCCAGGCATTGAGTGAGCTCAAGAATCCCAACAACGCCAGCAATGGCGGCACGATCAACGTGAACAGCTTGCCCCATTCCGGGTTCAGGTTGGCCATGCACGAGGCAAAGGCGATCACCAGGAAGGATTGGGCGGCCAGGTAGGCATCGGTCCGATTGGCCAGGATGCTGGTTTCGTACTGGATCTCCCGGCGATAGAAATCCAGTCGCTCCTTGGGCGAGCCGAACAGTTTGGCGTTGTGTTCCGTCAGTTCTTCATCCGGAGTCTGGCTGGTGAGGATTCTGGGCATCGTGTGGCTGTATCTCAGTGTCGATTCGGACTCATTAGAAGAACCCGGTGCGCGGCAAGTTCAAGCCAATGGACCGCAGGTGTATCGAAGTCCGAGGAAACGCTCTCCCACCGTCAAGGTCTCTAGGGTGTCAGGACAAGAGGAGGGTTATGTGGATTATCTTGGATGGGTGCAATGGCCGGCGATGATCGTCACGGTGCTGGCTGCCTGGTTGATCGGCTCACGCCAACCCCGACGCAGGGTGGCGGGATTCAGTTGTTTTATTGCGAGCAACATTCTATGGGTGGTCTGGGGGGCTGCATACGGATGCGTATGCATTGATCGTGTTGCAGTTTTGCCTGTGTGCGATGAATTTGCGTGGGTTCAGGAAGAACACCGAATAGGCATGATCCCCTTTGTGGGCAGGCATACACCCCCTGTGGCGAGGGGATTTATCCCCGCTGGGCTGCGCAGCAGCCCCCTGGATCGCCTGATACACCGAGGCGTCGGTACGACGGGGGCCGCTTCGCGCCCCAGCGGGGATAAATCCCCTCGCCACAGGGGGGAGCCGCATTCAACCTGGGATCCGTATCTATTTCATCGTCTGCGCAATGATCTGCACCAGGTCAATTTGCTTGAATGGCTTGATCAACCGAGGCAAATTCGCGGCGAAACCTTCCAGGCGTTCGGCATAACCGGTAGCCAGGATGATGGGTAGGTTCGGTTGGCGATCGCGCAACAGTTTCGCCAACTGCGCACCGTCCATCTGCGGCATGGCCATGTCGGTGATCACCATGTCGATATCCGGATTGCGCTCATGCAGTTCCAGTGCCTGGGCGCCCGATGACGCGCAAAGGACCCGATGCCCGAGGTCCTCGATCAGCAAGCGTGTGCTGGTGAGCACCAGGCTGTCATCGTCGACCACCAGCACCCTCAATTCGTCGACGGGTTGCGGCGTTTCCTGGACCGATACTTTGTCCGGTGCCGGGTTGTCAGCCACTGGTAGCCACAACTGCGCGGTAGTCCCGACACCTTTCTGGCTCCTGAGAATCAGGCGGCCTCCCAACTGTTCCGCCAGGCCATGCACCATGGATAACCCCAGGCCGGTCCCCTTGCCGACCCCTTTGGTGGTGAAGAACGGGTCCACGGCCGAGGCCAGCGTGGCCTCATCCATGCCCTCGCCCTCATCGGTCATCGTCAGGCAAATGTAGCGCCCCGGCGCCATTGGCTGGTCCGGGGCCGCATCAGAGCCCTGCCGCTCTTCGGCTGTAATCGTGATCTGGCCGCCATGGGGCATGGCGTCCCGGGCATTGGTCGCCAGGTTGAGAATCGCCAGCTCCAGTTGGTTGACATCGGCCAGCACCGGCGACAGCGCCTCGGCAAAACAGGTCCGGAGGTGTATCGACGGGCCCAGGGAGCTTTGCAGCAGGCCGCTGATGCCCTGCACCAAGGCCGACAGCTCGACCGATTCGTAGGTCAATTTCTGCCGGCGGGCAAATGCCAGCATCCGCTGGGTCAGGGAAACACCGCGCAGCGCGCCCTGGGTCGCGTTGTCCAGCAATTGAGCGAGTTTCGGATCGCCAGGCATGCGCTTGCGCACGATTTCCAGGTTGCCGAGGATGACCGTCAACAGGTTATTGAAATCATGGGCGATGCCGCCACTGAGCTGCCCGATGGCTTGCAGTTTCTGCGATTGGAACAGCGCCTCGCGGGCCTGCTCGAGGGCTTCCTGGGCCTTGGTGGCGTCGGTGATGTCGCGGGTGATCTTGGCGAATCCCAACAGTGTGCCGGTGTCGCTGCGAATCGCATCGATGACCACGTGGGCCATGAAGCGTGTGCCATCCTTGCGCATGCGCCAGCCCTTTTTCTCGAAACGCCCTTCGCTGGCGGCGATGCTCAGCGCGCGCTGTGGTTCACCGGCTTCACGATCCTCCGGGGTATAGAACATCGAGAAATGCTGGCCGATGGCTTCGATCGGCAGATACCCCTTGATCCGCTGCGCCCCCTGGTTCCAGTTGGTGACCTGGCCCTGCGGGTCGAGCATGTAGATGGCGTAATCGGTGACGCTTTGCACCAGCAGGCGGAACTGCTGCTCGCTTTGCTTGAGGGTTTCCTCGGCCATCTTGCGATCGGTCAGGTCACGGGTGATCTTGGCGAAGCCGAGCAAGGTGCCGCTCTGGCTGTCGATGATCGGATCGATCACCACATGGGACCAGAACAACGTGCCGTCCTTGCGCACCCGCCAGCCCTCGCCTTCGAAGCGCCCCTCATGCACGGCCGTGTCCAGCGCCCGTTGCGGCAGGCCGGCGGCGCGGTCCTGGTCGGTGTAGAAACGGGAGAAGTGCTGGCCCAGGATTTCGGATTCCTCGTAACCCTTGAATCGCCTGGCGCCGGAGTTCCAGCTGGTGATGATGCCCGAGGGGTCGGTCATGTAGATGGCGTAGTCGACCACAGCGTCGATGAGCAGGCGAAAGCGCTGCTCTTCGTTCATGAGTGAGGTCTTGGAGTCTTTCTCAAGCATCTGGCCGAGGCGTCCATGTGGATTTTTTGCGGAGTATGGAGCAAGTCGGGCGCCAGGAAAAATCGTCAAACCTGGTTCCCACCGGGAGATTTGTGCACCTCTTGAGTAACTGACCACCAACGCGGCAACAAGTGCTGCACCCTCGCCTCGCCAAACCGATCATCTATCAGCAGCACCACCCCGCGATCCTGCTGGGTACGGATGACGCGGCCAGCCGCCTGTACGACTTTTTGCAGGCCGGGGTACAGGTAGGTGTAGTCGTAGCCGTCGCCGAAGATCGCCGCCATGCGTTGTTTCATCTGCTCATTGACCGGGTTGAACTGCGCGAGCCCCAAGGTGGCGATGAAGGCGCCGATCAGGCGTGAGCCCGGCAAATCGATGCCCTCGCCGAACGCGCCGCCCAACACGGCAAAACCGATACCTTGGCTGTGCTCCATGAAGCGCTCGATAAACGCCTGCCGAGGGGCTTCGCCCATGCCCCGCGATTGCGTCCAGAGTTCAATCTGTGGGTACCGTTCGGCAAACAGCCCGGCCACTTGCTGCAAGTAATCGAAGCTGCTGAAAAAGGCCAGGTAGTTGCCTGGCCGCTCGCGGAACTGGCGAGCCATCAACTCGACAATCGGCTCCAGGGACGCCTGGCGGTGAGCAAAACGGGTGGAGATGCGGCTGACAACCTGCACGTCCAGCTGTTCGGCCTTGAATGGTGATTCGACATCGATCCATACCGTGTCGCCCGGCGTCCCCAACAAGTCCGCATAGTAGTGTCGAGGGCTCAGGGTCGCGGAAAACAGCACCGTGCTACGGGCGGCCGTCAGCCTGGGGGCCAGGAATGCAGCCGGCACCACATTGCGCAGGCACAGAGTGGACAGGCTGCGCTGGCGACCGAGTTCGCGCTTGTGGATGTCGAACACAAAGTGCTCGTCGAAGGATTCCGCCACTCGGCCAAACTGCAAGGCATCGAAGTAAAACGCCTGTAAACCGCTGTCCAGGCCCTGGGGATGATCATTGAGGTAATCGCCGATGGCCGTGGTACAGCTAGCCAGGGCCTGGAGCAGTTTTTCCGGCAGCTTTTCATAGGCCTGATAGGCCGCCATCTGGGGCGTGTGCAAGGCGTTCCACTGGCGATTGACCCGCTCCAGGGATTTCTTCAGTGGTTCAGGGGCGGTTTTTCGCACGCTGGTTAGCGCGGCCTGGTCGAGGGTCGCGCTGTACATCTGTCGTCCGCGCTCCACCAGGTTGTGGGCTTCATCCACCAGGGTCGCGACGGTCCAGCCATTGGCCTGGGCCAGGCCGAAGAGCAAGGCGTTGAAATCGAAGTAATAGTTGTAGTCGGCTACCACCACATCGGCCCAACGGGCCATTTCCTGGCTTAGGTAATACGGGCAGACCTCATGGGCCAGCGCAATTTCGCGCAACGCCGCCTGGTCGAGCAACGTGACCTGGCTCGCTGCCGCCCGGGCGCCCGGCAAGCGGTCGTAGAAACCGCGGGCCAGCGGGCAGGATTCGCCATGGCAGGCCTTGTCCGGGTGTTCGCAGGCCTTGTCCCGGGCGATCATTTCCAGCACCCGTAACGGCATTGACGGTGCGCTGTGAGTAAGCACTCGTGCCGCATCCAGGGCCAGCTTGCGCCCTGGGGTCTTCGCCGTTAGGAAGTACACCTTGTCCAGTCGCTGCGGCGCCAGGGCCTTGAGCAACGGAAACAAGGTGCCGATGGTCTTGCCAATGCCAGTGGGTGCCTGGGCCATCAGGCAGCGACCGGTGCTGACCGCCTTGAACACCGACTCGGCCAAGTGCCGTTGCCCGGGCCTGAAACCGGCATGCGGAAACACCAGCGACTGCGCGCCAAGGTTGCGTGCCTGTCGATGGGCCATTTCCTGTTCGGCCCAGGCCAGGAACAACGCGCATTGCGCTTCGAAAAAGGCTTGCAGCTCCGTCGCCTCGAAGGGTTGCGTGATGCAGGTTTCCTTTTCGCTGACGATGTCGAAGTACACCAGCGCCACGTCGATGTGCGACAACTGCAGCTTCTGGCACATCAGCCAGCCATAGATTTTCGCCTGTGCCCAATGCAGCTGGCGATGATTGGCGGGCTGCTTGGCCAGGTCGCCCCGGTAGGTCTTCACTTCTTCAAGGCACTGGCGATCCGGGTCATAGCCGTCGGCCCGGCCTTTGACTTTCAGTGCCTGGTAGTGACCTTCGAGGGCCACCTCAGACTGATAGCCTTCGCTGCGCCGCGAGGCCACGGTGCGATGGCCGGCGATACCTTCCAAGGCCGTGGGCGACGGTGTGAAGCGCAGGTCGAGGTCACCCACCTTGGCAGTGAACTCACAAAGCGCCCGCACGGCGATGCTGTAGCCTGGCAGCAGATTCATGTGTGCCCATCGCGAGCAAGCTCGCTTGTATGTTTAGACTTGAAGGGGTGGGCGGGACTAAAAGCTCGATTCCGACTCTAGCCAGTACGGACCGTGGGAGACTTCTCGTTCCGCCCTTTCTACCTAAAGCGCCGATAAGGAATTCATCGGTAAAACCGACGATAGAGGCAAGCCAGCGCAAAGGTAGACCCCGACAAGCACCTAAACCCTAGCTCCGAGGATTCGTCATGACAATCCTTAACTCACCAACGGTTATTGGTATCGATGTAGCGAAGGCCGAAATCGTCGTTTACCGCGAAGACCTGAAAATCACTCAAGCCATCGCCAACCACCGCGAAGCTCTTGGCCGGTGGCTCAAAACGCTACCAGCCCAAAGCTCGATTGCGCTGGAAGCCACCAGCTTTTATCACCTGGACACAGCTGAGCTGGCCCATGGAATGGGGTTTCATGTTTACGTTGTGGATCCTTATCGGGTGGCCCATTACCGTGAAAGTATTGGGCTGCGGGCTAAAACTGATCCTTGTGATGCGCGTTTGCTGGCTCGGTATCTAACGAACGAGCAAGCAAGGCTGCGTATCTGGAGCCCACCTCCAGAAGCCTACAAAGTGTTAAAAAACCTGCTTAGAAAACGTGCGGCACTCATCAAGGCCCGCGTCAGTATCGTGCTGAGTTTTTCGAACGAACCGTGTCTGAAGGACATCTTGGCCCGGCAGTTGGAGGTCTTCAAAGAGTCCGATCAGGCCATTCAGAAACTAATGCGTGAGGCCAGCCAAGCGGCAGGGATCACTGAAAACATCAACCGCTGCAAAGCCATCGAAGGGATTGGTGAACTGACGGCCATTGGCTTGGCGACCGCATTCATGCGCGGTCACTTTGTCAGTGGCGATGCATTCATTGCTTTCTTGGGGATGGATTTGCGTCCAAAAGATTCAGGGAAGAAGCACAGTCCTCGTCACTTGAGCAAAAAAGGGGACGGGGAGCTACGACGCTTGGCGCACAACGCCGCGATGGCGGCCTGTCGGTCTCCTGCCTGGAAACCTTACTATGAGGCCTTCTTGGCACGAGGCCTGGCCAGAACTCAGGCCTTGGTTATCCTCGCCCGCAAGTTGTGTCGGGTAGCATTCGCCCTGATGAAAAATCAGAGCGAATACCAACCAAATTCACGGTTGCAGGGTTCCCCTGCAACATAGAATCTCCCACAAGGGACCGACTGCCCCAGATCACCTGTGGGAGCAAGCTCGCTCGCGATGGGGGGACTCCACCCACTGCACATAACAAACAGCGACGGGCATCTGGTGCTCGTGACAGAACTCCAGCCAGCGCAGCTGGTTGTCTTGCAGGCGATCGCCGGGGCCTTTGACTTCGATCATGCGGTAGGTCTTGTCCTGCGGCCAGAACTGGATCAGGTCCGGCATGCCGGCGCGGTTGGCCTTGATGTCCAGCAGCAAACGGTGGAACCAGTGCTTGAGATGCTCCGCCGGCAGGCAATCGAGGGCCTGTTCCAGCAAGGACTCGGACAACGCGCCCCAGAACACGAAAGGTGACTGCACACCCCACTTTTGCGCGTAGCGACGGACGATGGTCTGTCGATAGCGGCCATCGTCCAACTCTGCCAGGCAAGTTGCGAACAGCTCGGCGCGACGGGCGTGGAAATCTTCGTTGAGCAGGTCGACCGGCCCGCGCTGGAACGGGTGGAAAAACGCTCCCGGCAGCGGCGCGAAGATCGCCGGCCAACACAACAGGCCGAACAGCGAATTGATCAGGCTGTTCTCGACGTAATGCACCGGTGCGGCTTCGTCGTGCAGATGGGCCTGGACGTGGTACTCCACCGATAAGGCCGGATCGACGCGAGGCAGGTGCAGCTCCAGGCGCTCTTCTTCCCGGGCCATGCCCCGTGGCACCGGTGGCCCACCCAACTTGCGCCGCAGACGGGGCAGGATCCGCAGCAAGGCCTGGGTTTCGGCGGCACTTTGCGGTGCCTGCGCCGCCGCCTCGCCCAGTTCAAGAGCCAGGGTGTACTCACCCACGCGCTCCAGCACCCGGACCATCCGCAGCCGTGCGCCGGGGTAGGTGCAATCGCGATAGATGCCCAAGGCCAAGGCAAAATCGCCGATGCGTTCGCCATGCTGGCCGATCTGGAACAACAACTTGCCCCGGCGTCGCTCCAGCCATGGATTGTCCAGGGACAGTTGGTTGACCTGGGCGACAATTTCTTCCAGGGGGTCGCCGGCTTCGAAGCGCTGCTGGCAGTCGTGCAGGAACACGCAGGCATCGACGTCTTCGCGACTGCGCAAGCCCCGTGACTCGGCGCTGAACTCGACGGTTTCGTAGGTGAAAATGCCCAGGTCCGCCAGGACGAATTCCGACCAGTCCTGGTAAAGATTGCCGAAAAACATCAACCGCAGCCTGTCGCACAGATGCATGATCGTCAGGCTGTACAGCCGATCGTCAAGCTGCGGGCACCAGGCCCGGAACGGCTGGGGTTGACTGAGGTGTTCGTCCAGGGCCTGGAGCCATTCGGTCTTTTTCGCCTTGGGGTGTTCGATCAAGTGGCCCAGGCACAGGAGGATTTCCGGCTTGAGCAGCACCTCGAACAGCTCGACGAGCCCGATGGGAGCCTGTTCCTTGACCCAACCCAACGCCAGCAACGGCGCGACGGCTACGCCTATGTCGCCGATTTCCGGGTAATTCAGCTTGCTATGGCGAAACCGCAGTCCCTTGCGCATCACCATCCGCACCAGCAAGCCCTGGGAGCCACGCGGCAGCGCTAGGAAGTGGTCGATGAAGCGTTGTTCTTCGGGGCTGAGCACATCGGCATACCGCTGGGTCAACCAAGCGAGTACTTGCTGGAAGTTGTTCAGGTAGTAAAACGGATCGTCGAGAGCGCGGGCTGCCACGGAAAAGAAACGCCAAGAGTTTTGGGGTACTGGTTATGCATACAGATAACAGCTGTAAACCACTCAGGCAACCGCAAAAGATGAACGGTCTCCTATATTTAAGGTGAAATCCTTCAGCCAGCGATGAACTTTCCTACGGCAAGCGAGACCAATGGCGGTTGACTAACGTGATGGCGCGGTCGAATCAGCTGATCCGTGTCCTTTTGATTGAGAGGTTATGGTTATGAACATCAGGTTTCTGGGCCTGCCCCTGGTCGTCGTGGCATTTCTGGCTCTGTCTGGCTGCGCCTCGCCAACCGTGGTGACTTTGCAGAACGGTACTCAGTATTTGACCAAGGACACCCCCAATACCCGCACCGCTGATGGTTTCTACGAGTTCGAGGATATTTCCGGCAAGAAAGTCCGGGTCCGCGCCGATGATGTGGCTACCATTCGCAAGGAAGACTGAGTTCGACAGCTACACCGTCATCGCGAGCAGGCTCGCTCCCACATTTGTGCTCGGTGCTCACAGAATCCTGTACTCACCGTCCGTCCCTGTGGGAGCGAACCTGCTCGCAATAGCACTATCAAGCGAACACGATCCCGTCGCCGCCAACCTGACCGATACCAACGCCCACCAGCGTCACGGAACTGTCGCCGACCTTAAGCAGCGTGTCGCTGCCCACTTGTGACAGGTACTGGCTGTAGTCATGCTCCGCCCCGGCGCCTGGTACGCCGAGGAACACCAGCTTGTCCCCGGCCTCATAACCGCTGATCCGGTCCTGGCCGAATGCACCGTTGAAAAGGAAGGTGTCACTGCCGCCTCCCGCGTGCATCTGGTCATTGCCCGCACCGCCGACGAAGGTGTCGTTACCGGCGCCGCCCACCAACACATCGTCACCGTCCTGGCCGAACAGCCAGTCCCCCTTCGCTCCCGCCACCAAGGTGTCGTTGGCCGCGCTGCCCTTGACCGAAGACGCATAGGCGGTCAGGTTGGCGCCAGCCACCAGGCCATTGGCGGTGACGCTGTGGCTCACTTCATCCTTGAGCAGCCCCCAGAACAACCCGGACTCCTTACTGACCAACGTGCCAATGTCGCGGGTGATGCTGATCGCGCCATGGACATCGCGCACATACAGCGTCCCGGCCCCGTCATGGGCGAAACTGAAATCCTTCACCGACTGCTGCAGTTGCAAGGTATTGCTGCCCTGCCCGCCCAGTATCACGTTGTAGCCACCGCCATCGCGAAAGGTGTCATTGCCTGCTCGCCCCTCCAGGTAGTCACTGGCCTGGCCGCCCTGGATCAGGTCATTGCTGTCGCTGCCGATGATAAACGTGCTGCCGGTGTGGGTTTCCGCGTTGCGGTTGAGGTCCTGCACCCAGGTATTGGCCCGCGCGGGGTCTGACAGGTTGGCGACGATGACGGTGGAGTCTTTTTCAGTGAGGTCGTAGAACGCCGAAGTCATGATCCGACCCATGCCATCGCCGTAGCCGGTGGGCAGGTGGGAAATCCAGGTGGGGATGTTGAGGATGGAAAATGGCAGTACGTTCCAGGCCGCTGAAGCGTAGTGGTCGTTGAAGCTGACGATATTGTTGGTGGCCGATTCCTGCTGCCCGTCGTGCACGCCCACCGACGCGAGGTTGAAGGTCGAACCGTCCAGGGCGCGAAACACCGGGTCGTTCTCGTAACCGATGTTCAAGACCTTGTCGGTACTGCTCTGGGTCGGCGAGGCGTAGGCGATGTAGTTGGCACCGGAATAGAACCCTGACCATTTGCTGGTGCTCAAGTCCGCCAGGCTGTTGACCGCCAGCCCACCCAGGCTATGGCCGCTGACCAGCACGTCCTTGCCTGTCAGGCCGTGGGCCTGGGCAAACTTCGCGACGTCCCCGAGCAGGTTGCCAAAAGCTTCGCCGACGTAGTTTTTCGCATAGTCCTTGGGCCCCAGGGCGGCCATCAGGTCGTTGATCACATCGCCAATGGAATCGCCAATCAGGTTCTCCCGAGGGCCGCTGGTGCCGCGAAACGACACGCCGATTTCCTGCAGGTACCCCTCGGCGTCGTACTTGCCAAGGATCTCTACCTGCGCGGTGGTGTAGCCGGCCTTTTCACCGAAAAACGTCCCGCGGCCATCGACCTTACCGGCGTAACCCAGTTGCGTGGCGCTGATGGGCGTCCAGCCGGCCTTCTGCACCGCCTCCAAGGCGAGTTTCTCCGAGTCGGGATTCCACGGCACACCGGGAATCACCCCTTGGGAATCGGTGCCTCCCAGCAACGCGGTAACCAGGGTCGCCGGCAGGCCGGCACCGAAGCCGTTGTGCTGGTAACCGGCGGCAAAGCCGTTGTCGAGGTTGTGGTAGGAATACAGCATGATGGCCATTGCGTCGCTGACCAGTGCCTTGGATTCGGTGGTGCCGAGGTTCTTGTAGTCGTAGATACCCATGGTTGTCGCTCTCTTTTGTTGTTGGAATGCTGGGAACCGGGTGGTGTGGTCAGAACTGCCAATCCAGCGTCAGGCCCACGCCATGGGTTTTATCCCGGGAGCCGAGCACGCCGTTGTAATCCAGGTTGACCCGCACATCCTTGGCGACCGCGAGCCCCGCGCGGGCGCCGATCACGGCGGCGTTGCGGTCCATGGACACGCTTTGCACCGCAAAGGTGTTGCTGCTGCCGGCAAATGCCAGGTCCTGTTCGGAATGGATACTGCTGAGGTTGTGCTGCCAGCCGAGGGAACCGGACAGTTGCAGTTGCTGTTGATCCGACAGCGTCAAGGTGTGGCTGGCCCGCACGCCCAGGGTCGAAAGCAGCGCATCGCGACGGTCCTCTCCACCGTGCAGGGCGGCGTTGTCGCCTTTCTCATGGAAGCTGTCGCTGTCCAGGTGTACATAGGCCAGGTTGGCGAACGGTTCCAGGGCCAGCGGTTGCAAGTCCAGGCGATACGCCGCTTCGGTGAAGAGCTGGGTGGTCCGGGCATCGCGCTTGGTTTTCTCCCGGCCACTGGTGTCGCCCCATTGCAGGTCACGCTTGACGTCGATGCGATGCCAGCTGTGGGCGCCGCCGACGGTCAGGCGCAGCGCATCGATTTCATGCCCCAGGTAGGCCCCCAGGTGATAGCTGTCGGCCTTGGCCGAGGAATGGGTGCCATCGCCCATGCTCAGCGAACTGTCGCTGTAGCCGGTGACGAAGCCCAGTCGCGTCTGGTCGCTGATCAGGCCATCGACACCGGCCAGCAGCCCGCCGATGGAGCTGGTCGTACTGGCTTGGTCATGTCCACCGTCGCTCTTGCCCCAAGCGCCCAGCACCTTGAACCAGGCATTGCTGCTGGCATCGGTCGGCGTACCGGCGTCGTACAGTGCGTCCTGGCGCAGGCGATCACCCACGGCGTCGCGCAATTGACGGCTGTCGTTGATCAGCAGCGTGCCGATGGCCGGATGGATTTCCCCAGACAGTTGCTGGAATGCCTGTTGCGCCACGGCGGCGCTGGGTGACAGCAACAAGGCTTCATACAGCCCGTTGCCGGCGCCCAATTGCTCGGCGGCGCTGGCCACGGCACGTTGGTTGGGCGTCAGGCCGAGGCTGGCAAATGATGCGTCATTACGCTCGACCGCCAGCTGAATGCCACTGGCGCTGTACGCCAGGTCGCCCCCCAGAAACGCGTAGTTGGGCAAGACTTCAGCGAAGCGCCCGTCAATGCCCCCGGCGGCCTGCAGGATATTGAACTGCCTGCCCAGCAGGCTTTTCACCTCGCCGGCCGTGAGTAGCGTCGGACTGTTTTCCAGGGACAACGACACCGTCGCCCCGTCAATGGACGCCTTGCCGTCGGCCACGATCAGGTCACTGGAGGTGGGCGAGACTTCCACCGCGTAGTTCGAACCGGGTTGGAAGGTCACATCGCCGGCCACTTGCAACGTGCCGATGGAGTTACCGGGCGCCACGCTGCCACCGCTATTGGCGCTCAGGCTGGCGATGCGCCCGTTGCCGCCGAGGATACCGCCGTCGTTGACCGTCACGGCCGACGCCAGCGAGCCATTGATTGCCAGTCGTCCTTGATTGACCACGGTCGGCCCGCTGTAAGTGTTTTCGCCGGTGAGCACCAGGGTGCCGATGCCCTCCTTGGTCAGCCCGCCGTGACCGGCGATGTCGTTGCGCCAAACGTCCAGGCCACATTGGATACCGCTGCACACCCGCTCCGTGGGTTTGCCGGCATCGATGATCGCGCCGATGCCCGGCAGGTCCGCCACGAACTGACCGGAGCCGTAGGCGCCATCGATGCGAAACTCCTCGGGAATGTCCTGAGCGGTCACCAGCATCGATGGGCCGTCGATGGCCTTGCCCAGGTTGATCATGCCCCAGCCATACAACGAATCGACGCCCGGCGCGCCCATGTCGGTGGCGGTGGTGCGCAGCACGCTGGCGACCTGGGCGCCTGTCATGTACGGAAAGCGCTCCATCAACACCGCCACGCTGCCGGCGACGTGGGGCGCGGCCATGGAGGTGCCGCTCTTGTTGGCGTAGCCCACGGTCAGGTCGTCGGCACTGGTGCCGCCGATCACCGCGCTGTAGACCCGGGTACCCGGCGCCGACACGCAGAAACTGGCGGTGTAGCCGCAGCGCGAGGAAAAGGTACTGATGGTGTACGGATCGGGGCTGGCGGTGTTCGGGTTGACCTGCAGCGCCGCCACGGTGAGCCAGTTCGGCGCGATGTCCGGGACGAAATACGCCAGGCCCGCGATGGCATCAGGGTTATTGAGGTTGTAGTCATTGCCGGCGGCGAAGATCGTGACGATACCGCTGCGGGCCGCGGCGATGGCGCCCTCGTAGGCACCGCCAGGCTTGGTGCCCAGCAACGGCTTGATCTGGTCGAATTGCAGTTGCGCGTCCTGCACGGTGAAATGCGGGAACGCCGGGTCGCGACCGCCCTGGTCGAAGCGGTCAGTGATGCCGATGCCCCAACTGTTGTTGATGATGCGGGCGCCGCTGGCGATCAACGCATCCCAGCCTGCCTTGTACACCGCACCATCGTTGCCACGGATGATGCCATCCTCGGGGCCCGGATCGCCGTTGTCGGCGCTGATGATCTGCGCATCGAACGCCACGCCGTGCATTGGGCTGCCATCGCGGCTGCCGGCGGCGATCCCGCCGACGTGGGTGCCATGGGAGCCCAGCTTGCCGTCGGAGCCAACGGTGGGCGAACCGTCGTAGCGGAATGGATCACCCGCCTTTACCGGGATATACGGATCGGTGTACTCGCGGATGCCACTGGTGACCAGGGTCACCACTTTGCCAGTGCCGGAGAACTCCGGATGAGCTGCGTAGACCGGCTGGTCGAAGATCCCCAGCTTGACGCCCTTGCCGGTGTACCCGGCGGCGTAGGCCTGCTGCGCGTTGATCGCCCCAAGCCCCCATTCGGCGTTGAATTCGCTGCTGCGCCAACTGTCCGGGTTACCCGCCCTGCCGTTCTCGACATAAGGCGCCGCCTGAGCCGTGCCCAAGGTCGCCAGTGCGCAGAGCATGGCGTGGTTGAGGGTCTTGAGCAGAAATACGCGCCCCATCTGCCTAGGCTGTTTTTTGTTATCGATTTTCATCACGAACCATCCTTAGTAACGCGTTATGGATTGCTGCAACAACTCACCTGTGGCGAGGGGATTTATCTGTGGGAGCAAGGCTTGCCCGCGATAAAAACAACGCGGTCTCTCTGGAACCGAGGCGCCTGCCTCGCGAGCAAGCTTTGCTCCCACAGATAAATCCACTCACCACTAAAGCCACGCGCCGGTCATTGAATTGCCCCCTGGGACACAAACGCCTCATCCACCTTCGCCAGATCCTGCGGGCCGAGGGTGCCGGCGTAGTAATGCAACTTGGTCCAGGCCATGAGGTAGTCGTAGCGGGCCTGGGCCAGGTCGCGGCGGGTGGTGTAGAGCTGTTGCTCGGCATTGAGCGCATCGAGGTTGACCCGCTCGCCACCAAGAATGCTTTGCCGGGTGGATATCACCAGTGCTTCGGCGGAACTCAGGGCCTTCTGATAGGCGCGCAGCTTGTTCACACCCGACACGCAGGCGCTGAACTGACGGCGCAGTTCGATCAGCGTCTCACGGGTCTTGGCATCCAGCTCGTACTCGGCCTGCTCCATGTTGCGGCTGGCCTGGCGGGTCGACGCCGAGACCCCGCCGCCGGCGTACAGCGGCACGCTGACTTCCAGGCCGATGGTGTTGGTGTCGTAACGCTGGTTGTAGGTGTTGCCACTTTCCGATTCGTTCTGGCGCATCGTCGCGTAGGCACTGACTTTGGGCAGGTGGCCGGCGCGGTTGCGCTCGACCTCGAAACGCGCCACGTCCACCGCTTGGCGCTGGGACGCCAGGCTGGGGTTATTGCTCACCGCCAATTCATGCCAGGTATCGAAGCTGGCCGGCTGCAAGGCAAAGGTCTGGAACGTGTCGTGCAAAGGGGCCAGGTCGCCGATATCCAGGGCCGGGACGCCAATCAGCGAGCCCAGCTCGCGCAAGGCGGCGTCTTGCTCATCGCGCGCCTCGATCTCTTCTGCGATTGCCAGTTCGTAGCGCGCCTGCGCCTCGAGGATGTCGGTACGCGTGCCTTCGCCCTGGCGAAACAGATGCTCGTTCTGATGGAATTGCTGCTCGAAGGCTTTTTTCTTGGCCTGGGCAATGTCGATCTGGTCCTGGGCGAACAGTGCCTGGGTGTAATGGCTCAGCACCCGCACCAGCAGTTCCTGGCTCTTGCCCCGAAAACTTTCGTCGGCGAACAACGCTTGGGCCACGCCCTTTCGGTAGGCGGCGTAAGCCTCGTAGTCCAGCAGGGGTTGTTGCAGTGTCAGGCTGGAGCCGTAGCTGCTGTAGTTGCGATCGTCATGCTGGCTGGCGCCACGGTCGTTGAGATAAGTGACCTTGGATTGGTTACGGCCCTTGTTGTAGCTGTAGCCCAAGTGCGGCAACAGCCCGGCGCGGCCAATGGCGCGGTTCTCCAGGCCCGCATCGCGCTCCTTGATCGCGCCCAGGTAGAGCGGGTCATTGCGCAGCGCCTGCTCATAGAACTCGAAGGGCCCCATGGCCCAGGCGGTGTTGCACGCACAAACGGCCAGCACGGCCACCCAATAGAAACGCTTCATACCGCCGGACATCCTTATTCTTCAGTCAACGCAGAGCCGGCTCGGTCGAGCAGCGGTTTGAACAGGTAGTTGAGCAACGAGCGCTCGCCCGTGCGCACGAACATCTCGGCCGGCATGCCGGGCTTGATCACCAGGCCGTTGAGCTTGTCCATCGCCACGTCGCTGACGCTGCTGCGCAGCACGTAATACGGCGCACCGGTCTTCTCATCGAGCATCTGGTCGGCGGACACCAGGCTGACTTCCCCTGGCACCCTTGGCGTACGGTTCTGGTTGAAGGCGGTAAACAGAATGTCCACCGGCAAATGCGGGCCGACCTTGTCGATCAGGTGAACCGGCAGGTGCCCTTCCACCTCCAGCCGCGTGCCCTGGGGCACGATTTCCAGCAGGGTGTCGCCCTGGCGCACCACCGCGCCTTCGGTGTGCACCCCCAGGTTCACGGCAATGCCGTCGGCAGTGGCGAGGATTTCGCTGTGTTGCAACTCGAACCCGGCGGATTTGAGTTGCTGTTGCAGGGTTTCGCTCTTGAGCTGGGCGTCGGCCAACTGGCTGCGCACCTCTTTCTGGTATTCCTCGTTATGTTGCTGCAACTTCAGGCGCGACTCGACGATCCCCTGCTCCACACGCCCGCTTTCGCCGCTGTTCTGCGCCAGTTCCTGCTGTACTTGCGACAGTTGGCGTTGATAGTCCAGCAGCCGGTTGCGCGGGATGTAGCCGTTGTCCGCCAAGGGCTGCAGGTTGCCCAGTTGCAGGCGCAGGGATTCAGCCTGGGCGGTCAAGTCGCTGCGGGCCCGGCGCATGCCCGCCAACTGCGCCGTAGCCCCTTCGATGCTGGCGCGCAACGCTGCCTGCTCCCGAGCGAAGGCTTCGCGGCGGCTGCTGAACAGTTGTCGCTGGCCTTCGAGCACCAGGGCCAGGCCTGGATCGGGATCGCGGCTCAACTCAGCCGGGAAACTCACCTGCAGCAGGTTGTCCCGCTCGCTTTGCCAGCGTGCCAGGCTGGCCCAGGTCATCCGGTACTGCGCCTGCAGCGATTGCACATCGGCGGCAGCCTGGGTCTGGTCCAGGCGAAACAGCGGCTGGCCCTGCTTCACCGCCTCGCCTTCACGCACCAGGATCCGGCTGACCACGCCGCTGCTCATCGATTGCACTGCCTTGCGCTTGCCTGAAACCACTACGGTGCCTTGCACGGGGATGCCCTGGTCCAGCGGTGCCAGGCTGGCCCATGTGAAAAAACTACCCGCGCCAATCAGCGCCAAGGCCCAACCCAGGCGGGTAAAAAAAACAGCGTCGCGCTCCGGGCGCGCCAAGTCGTGAGACTGTTCCAGATTCATGTCGCGATCCTTGCTCATACGCCACCGGGTTTGCTGGCGGCCTGGTACTGACGGCTCATGCTCAGTCCGTTGGGGGCTGCCTGGGGTTTGTCCCGTTGGGATTCCGACTGCCCGGACAAAGCCCGCAATACTTCCTGGCTTGGCCCGAAGGCCTGGAGCCGGCCTTCGTTGAGCACCAGCAGCTTGTCAGCCTGGGCCAGTGCCGAGGAGCGATGGGTGACCAGCACTACGCTGGTGCCCTGGGCTTTCATCTGGGCGATGCCACTGGCCAGCGCCGCTTCGCCGACCGTATCGAGGTTGGAGTTGGGCTCGTCGAGTACCACCAGGCTCGGCCGGTCATACATCGCCCGGGCCAGCGCGACCCGCTGTTTCTGCCCGCCCGACAAACCACCACCGTCCTCCCCCAGCACCGTGTCGTAGCCCTGGGGCAGGCGCAGGATCAGTTCATGGACACCGGCCTGTTGCGCGGCGGCGACGATTTTTTGCGGATCGGCTTGGCGAAACCGGGCGATGTTCTCGGCGATGCTGCCGCTGAACAGCTCGATGTCCTGGGGCAGATAGCCGATGTGCGGGCCGAGTTGGTCACGATTCCAGCGATGAATGTCGGCCCCGTCGAGGCGCACCGTACCCGCCAGGGTCGGCCACACACCTACCAGCACCCGGGCCAGGGTGGACTTGCCGGAACCGGACGCCCCCAGCACACCCAGTACTTCCCCCGCGACCAGGCTGAAGCTGACCTGTTGCAGTGTCGCGTTGCGTTGTCCTGGCGGCCCGGCACTGACGTGTTCGAAACTCACCTGGCCCTTGGGCGATGGCAGCGTCATGCCATCGTCCTGGGGCGCAAACGCCTGCAACAGCGCGTCGAGACGACGGTAAGCCAGTTTGGCGCCGCTCCACTGCTTCCACACGGCGATCAACTGGTCGATGGGGCTCAGTACCCGCCCCATCAGGATCGACCCGGCAATCATCATCCCGGCGGTCATGTCACCCTTGATCACCAACAGTGCGCCCAAGCCCAGCACCAGTGATTGCAGGCACAGGCGCAGGGTCTTGCTCAAGGAACTGATCACTGCGCCAGTGTCGCTGGCCTGGTTCTGCAGGCCGAGAAACCGTGAATGCACGGCGAACCAGCGACCGCGCAGCGCCCCGAGCATGCCCATGGCCTGGATCGTCTCGGCGTTATGCAAGTGGCTGGTCGCCAGTTGGCTGGACTGTTGCGAGTAGACACTGGCTTGCCCCAGGGCTTTTTTGGTCATGGCTTCGTTCAAGCAGGCCAGGCCGATCAGCAGCAGCGTGCCAACGGAGGCGAACACGCCGAGCCAGACGTTGAACAGATAGATCACCAGCAGATAGATGGGAAACCACGGCGCGTCGAAGAAAGCGAACAGCGCCGGCCCAGTGAGGAATTGACGAATATGCGTGAGGTCGCCCAGGGATTGCCCGGCGTTGCCTTCACCTTGGCGCAGATTGCGCTCGAACGCGGCCTTGTACACCTGGAGATTGAGGCGTCTCTCCAACTGACTGCCAATGCGGATGACCACGAAGCTGCGGACCATTTCCAGCAGCCCGATGAACACGAAGAAGCCCACTACCATCAATGACAACATGGCCAGCGTGGTCTCGTTCTGCGATGACAACCCGCGATCATACACTTGGAGCATATAAATCGAAGGCGCAAGCATCAGGACGTTAATCAGCGCGGTAAAACAACCGACACTGATCAGAATGTTTTTATAATCACCCAGCGCTTTAAACAGCGGCACCGCGGCAGCGCTCCTTGCCCTATTCATGATCTTCCTTGCTGTTGGCTTCGCCAGCGAACCGGCCATTAGTTCAACTTACCAATCTTCAATTATTGTTCTGGCCCACAGCCAAACGCGTATCGAGACACGCGCGCATTTAAACAAACGTGCTTCGATCACGGATCAACTGTACTCACTCGTTAATGAGCGCTCTGGGACTTATTGCGTTCAAGCCTGAGTATCAAACCGGACTTCAACGTCATTTGATAATGATCGCCCTGGCGCAGCCCCAGGTGAGTCCTGGAGTCTTGCCTGCCAATCAGGGAAAGACCGTCGGGTTCGGTGAACCAACGCACCGGTTCATCCCCCAACCAGTGGCCCAGGCAATCGGTTTGCCCACCCAAGGTCTGGTCCAACTTGAGTTCGACGAGGCAACTGTTGGACGGTTTGTCCTGCATCGCCTGGGTTTGCGCATTGTCCTGCGGGCTCGACAAAACGGCCTGCCACTGACCGGCCAACTGCGAGGGTTCAACTAACAACAGGCTGCGCGCCATGGCGTTTTCTCCACAAAACATCATCAGCGTAGCGAATAACCCGGCGATTGCCTGGACGCTACTGGGCATGAATTTTCTACGCATAGCTTTCATCCTGGCCGGGATCCCGCAGGAGCATCCGCCCCCACGGGACATGGACATCAGGCCACGATATCCGAGACCGCTGCCTGGCCCACGGTGCTGACCAGGAAATCCGCCACGCCTTGCCCGGAGAAATCCACCGACAGCAGGCTGTTGCCGCCCGATGTCGACAACACCGCATCGCCCGCCGCACCGGTGAACGCGCTCACAAAGTGCAGGCCTGCGCCCTTGGTGATACCGGTCAGGTCGATCTTGTCCAGGCCGCTGACGAAATCGAGGATCTGGTCCGTCGCCCCCGGCCGCGAATCGGAACTGGCGGCGAACACGAAGGTGTCCGAACCCGAACCGCCCCAGAGTTTGTCTGCACCACCGGCGCCCCAGAGGATATCGTTGCCAGCACCGCCCTTGAGCTCGTTGGCCACCGCGTTGCCGATCAGCAGATCGCTGCCCGAGCCGCCGATGGCGTTTTCGATGACTGCACCCTTGGCGATGGACACGTTGCCCACCATGCCGCCAACGTCGGAGAACGAGGCGTCATTGAGATTGATTTTCTGGTTCTGGGTGAAGCCGGAGAAATCCAGGGTGTCGCGGCCGCCGGCGTCCCATACCGAAAACACCACTTTGTCCGACGACGAAGACGCGCTGAGAAAATCGCGCCCGGTGTTGGAGTTGAAACCGTAGGTCGAATCGCCGGTACGGGTCGTGGTGTTGGCACCGTAGAGTTTCTGGATGGCCGCGATGTCATCCATCAGCGGACCGGAGGCATAGGCTTCGACGCCGCCCTTGCTGAAGTTCTGGCTGGTATTGCTTTCGCTCCAGTAGCTCATGACGCTGTAGCCACGGGTGTCCTGGCCATACGTGGCGTCATCGTAGGTCGGGCTGCCTTCGCCAGCGTTGTAGTCGCCTGGGTGGGCCAGGCCGAGGGTATGACCGATTTCGTGGGTCAGGGTCTGGCGGCCGTAGTTGTTCAAGTCCGGGGTTTTGTTCTGGGTGTAGCTGCTGTTGATCAGGTACCAGGAGGTCCCGTCATAGCCGGCACCAGTGCCCGGCAGATAAGCGAACGCCGCCGCGCCATCCTGGCCGCCGCTGTAGTTGCCGAAGGTCATGTGAGCGTCGCCACCGCTGGCTTTTTCGGTGAAGGTGACATTGGCCACGTCCGCCCAGGATTGCATGGCCAGGGCGGCCTGGCCTTTCTGCTGCGCGCTGAACTGGCTGAAGCCGCTGATCCCATGCTTGTTCATGGTGCTGGAAGAGGCGGAAGTCAGGAAGGTGTAGGTCAGCTCGATCTTGCCGCTGCCGTCCCGGTCCTGGTAAGCCGCGCCGTCTCGCAGCAATTGAGTGGCCGCCTCGTCGACGGAGTATGACGGTTTGCCGTTGACGGTCAGGTTACCACCGCGGTCGTATTGGTGGCTGAAACTATTGATCTGGTTGAACGCATTACTGGGTGCCGCCAACGATTGCGGCGCCCAGAGGAGTTGTTCGGCAGAATCAATAGCACTGCTTTTGACTTTCGACATAAACACACTTCCTTGTTTGCTAATGGAACAATTTTAGTCAGACAGACGATCTCTGGCGAGATCGTCCTATCACTCGCCCAATGAGGACGTAAGAAACCTGACACAATTGGAAATCAAACGTCTAGTCATTTTTTTCGTTCAATTTCACGCCCGGCCCCTTAACGCCAATAAACAATAGGTTTCTCCCTGCTTAGTGCGCATGCTCAACTGTCCGAGTTGCGGATTGTCAGACAAAATTCTATTTAAATATTAAATAACGATAACTAGCCAATTGCGGACGGCGTCGCACTTTCGCCAACTAAGTGCCAGCGAAATGCTATTAATTAATATCTACTAAACCTTAACGGTTTTACGCGCGCATACTTCCCGCAGGCAGCCCCGAAGCCAGCGATGCACAGGATCGGCGTCCATCCGCGGATGCCAGAGCATGGCGATCGTGAATTCAGGCACCGGAAACGGCAGCACAAAACTGTGCAGGCCGACCCGCAGGCTCGCGGTGTAGCGTTCAGGCACGCTGGCAATCAGCTCGCTTGAGCGGGCCAACCCCAGCGCCGAGGAAAAACCTGGCACGGTGGTGACGATTTCCCGAGACAGGTTCAACACCGCCAAGGCCTGGTCGATGAGGCCATGATCCAGGCCGCGCATGGAGACGCCCACATGCCCGCCCGCCGCATAACCCGCAGCGCTCACCGCCGCCTGGCTCAACGGGTGCCCCGCACGCACAACACCAATCAAGCGGTCGCTGAACAACGCCTGGGTACGCAGCTCCGGACTGGTGTCCTTGTCCACGACGGCGGTCTCCAGGTCCACGGTACCTTCGCGAAGCGCCGTGCTGTCCCGATCGGTCTTTTCCACGAAACGCAGCCGCACGCCGGGGGCTTGCTCGCGGATGCGGCTGATCAGGTCGATGGCAAAGTTTTCCACGAACCCCTCACGGGTTCGCAACGTGAAGGTACGGTTCAAGCGTCCAAGATCCGGTGTCGTCACTGGCCGCAGCACGGCCTGGGCCTGCTGTACCAGGTCGCTGACCTGTTCGCGCAACGCCAACGCACGAGGTGTCGGCACCAGCCCTCGCCCGGCCCGCACCAACAGTGGGTCGCCGGTGGTTTCACGCAGCCTTGACAGCGCCCGGCTCATGGCCGACGGGCTGAGCCGCAAGCGCCGGGCGGCCCGGGCCACGCTGCCTTCCGAGAGCAACACGTCGAGGGTGACGAGCAAATTGAGGTCGGGCGAGGACATAGTTGGATCTCGCAGAGATGGCGTTTGGTGCAGCTATAACATGCAAATGCTGCGTCTTCCGCCATGTTATGCCCAGGCGTAACGTTCTGACAGCTCCGTTTCGAGCGCCACGGATACAGGTAACCCCATGAGACCCGTCAATACGCAACAAAACCGGCAGACAACCGCGCCCGCACACCGACACCTGTCACCTCGTTGGGCCCTGGCCAGCCTTGCGCTTTCGACGCTGCTCGCGTCCCTTGGCGCCAGCGTGGCCGCGGTGGCCCTGCCCACGCTGGCCCAGGCACTCGATGCCTCCTTCCAGCAAGTGCAATGGGTAGTGCTGGCTTATCTGCTGGCAATCACCACGCTGATTGTCAGTGTCGGCCGCTTGGGAGACCTGATGGGCCGGCGCAAGCTGCTATTGGCCGGTATCGTCCTGTTCACCCTGGCCTCGGCGGTATGCGGCCTGGCGCCCTCGCTTTGGTGGCTGATTACAGGTCGGGCGCTGCAAGGCTTGGGAGCCGCGATCATGATGACGCTGACCCTGGCCCTGGTCGGTGAAACGGTCGCCCAGGAAAAAACCGGCAGCGCCATGGGGTTGCTGGCAACGCTGTCGGCGGTGGGCACGGCCCTTGGACCGTCCTTTGGCGGCATGTTGATCGGCGGGTTCGGCTGGCAGGCCTTGTTCCTGGTCAATCTCCCCCTCGGCCTGCTGACGCTGGGGCTGGCGTGGTACTCGCTGCCGGTGCGGCAAGTGCCACCGAAAACCGAAGGAAAACGCTTCGATGTAACCGGGACATTGCTGTTGGCGATAACGCTTGCCGCCTATGCCCTGGCCATGACCTCCGGGCGCGGGAGTTTTAGCGGGTTGAATGTCGCCCTGCTGCTGATCGCGCTCCTGAGCGGCGGGCTGTTCATTCGGGCCCAGTCCCGGGCGGTGTCGCCGCTGATTCCCTTGGTCGTCTTTCGCGACCGGTTGCTGGTCTCTGGCCTGGCGACCAGCGCCCTGGTCGCGACGGTCATGATGGCGACGCTGCTGGTCGGGCCATTTTACTTGTCCATCGCCCTCGGACTGCCTGCAGCCCTCGTCGGACTGGTGCTGGCGGCCGGGCCAGCCGTCGCGGCGCTGGCGGGAGTCCCTGCCGGTCGCCTGGCGGATCGCTTCGGCGTAATACCCATGCGACTCGCCGGCCTGGCGACCATGGCCCTCGGCTGCCTGATGCTGTCACTGGTTCCCCCTGCCCTTGGTATTTTCGGTTACATCATGGCCATCGTGGTGACGACCCTGGGCTACGCGTTCTTCCAGACGGCCAACAACACGGCAGTCATGGCCGATGTGGCGGCCCAGAGCCGAGGCGTCATCGCCGGGCTGCTGAACCTGTCGCGCAACCTGGGGTTCTTCACCGGAGCTTGCGTGCTTGGCGCCGTGTTTGCGACTGCGGTAGCGACGAATGACATCTCCCGTGCCGGTGCGGAGGCAGTGACGAAGGGTCTGCACACGACCTTCGCCGTCGCCCTGGCGATGGTAGCCCTGGCCCTGGGCATCGCCTGGAAATGCCGCGTACCAGAGCCATTACCCGAGCCCCGGGACAACCCTGGCCAAGCGTGATGGCATTCTGAACATTGCCGCTTAAGTCGTGATCCAGATCAAAAAAAATGAACCAATCGCAAAACGGACTGAAAAAATCCACATGAGGTTCATTTTCAGGTGCTATTTTTAGTTCTCACTGGTAGAGCCATGATGGCTCTTCCTTCCTGACCTGAGCAAAAGGAAGCGCTCGATTGAAGAAGGCGGGCAACACATGAATAAAGGTTCTTTCAGCAAGGTTACGTTCCCCAACGCTTGCCAGTTGATGCGCTGGCACTTCCATCCCATGGGCTTCGAAGCGAGCATGGATGCGCCTGGCAGTATGGTTGCCCGGCTGTTTGACCGTGCCAGCGGCGAGACCATGATCGCCATTGCGGGCATTCCCTGCGCGACCGTAATGAATGCGCCGGATGTGGAACGAATAATCGAGGCGGTAGAGGCCGAGCTGGAAGCCTTTGTGCCACCGGTGGGGTTGCGGCGGTTTGCTTCCTGACAGGGAAATACTGGTAGCTTGAGCATACGTGAAGGCGGCGCCTCCCATTTTTTATGGAAGGTGCCGTTTTTTTTGGATGGATTGGTACATATCTGTTACCGAAGAAACGGATATACACACCATACCCATACCTGGAAACAGCCCCCTTATCCTTTACGACGATGGTCAGCAAAAAAGGCCTTGTCCGCAGCAACACGATCCGAAGCCTTGGGCCCATTGGCCGCCTGGCCATCCTGCCCATCGACATACCAGTAGCAATGCTGCACCGCACGAGTGATCCCCACATACGCCAAACGCAGGATCTCGTCCTTTTGCGCCGTGTCGTAAGGTTCGGCATCTCCATCCTGGCCCAGCCCAGCCATTCGATAGACCTGGTTCTTGTAGGGAGAACTGCTCAAGTGCTGACAGTCACCCAACAGGAACACCGCATCGGCCTGCAGCCCCTTGGCACTGTGGTAAGTCATTTTCCGGATCCGTCGTGCATCGTACGGCAAGCTAGAATCCACATTAACTATTGGTTGAATATGCTTTTCTATCAATAATTTATCGCTACTTTTTCGATACAACATCAAGATCGAATCGCCCTTGCGATAGTGCTCTTCCAGCCGCAGCGCCAGCCCTTCGTCGTCTCGATCCAGCACGTTGACCGGACTCAGCGAGCGAGCCCTGCCGCTGGCCTTGGCTTTTTTGCCAGGAATAGCCGCAGCGGCGCGCACGATGTGTTCAGCCGCGTCGATGATGTGCTGGTGGCTGCGATAGTTGTCGGTGAGCATGACCCGGGTCGTCGTCGGCGACGGGAATTGCTTGTTGAACGCCATGAAATAGCTCGGTGAACTGCCGCGCCAGCCGTAGATCGATTGCCAATCGTCCCCGACACACAACAAGGAAGAACGCTGGGCGCCACGCCCCACGTGCATCGCTGGACCACGACGGCGGATTTCCCGAAGACTGGCTCGAAGCCAGGAGACGATCTGCGGTGACACGTCCTGGAACTCGTCGATCATCAGGTGCGAAAGCGGCCTGAGCAACGCATCTCCCAGCAACTTGAAATTTTCCGGCGAGTGCTCGCTGAACAGCGCGAACATACGGTTATAGGTCATGACCGGCGGGGATTGATCGAGCAGATGATCTTCGAACGCCCGCCAGTAGCGACTCAACGCCTCGAAGAAATACCGATCGGGGTCGTCCTGGGCGAAGGACATCCGGCCCACGGCATCCGGGACGTCCAGGCCAAGGTTCTCGATAAAGCCTGCCGCCGCGACAAAACAGTCCAGCAATGGCGCTGAACCCAACTCGCCCTTGACCTTGTAATCGAATCCCGGCCCTGCGCTGGCATCGCCGGCCATCGAAGCCAATACACGCTTTGAAGCCTCATAACTTTCAAGCCATATCAGTGGCTTACGGCAGAAAGCTTGAAACAGGGTTCGCTTTACCGCCCATTCTGCACGGATGCTCAACTTGGCGCCTGGACGACTGAGGCGTGCGTCTTCCCGCGGATCGAACCCCAGTATCACCCAGGCATCCAGGGAGGGTGCGTAGCCATGGCAGTGGAACGTCGACCCATTGATCTCAAACGTTTGTCGCTTCGGCTCGATACCCTTGATCGGCCAGGCACCGGCGCGAAACCACAGGTCTTCGATGGCGTCACACAATTCTTCGTCGCGCTGGGCTGCCAGCTCGGTCACCGCGACCCGTTTCTGCACATCCGGATGATCACGCTCCAGCTCCTTGAGTTGCAGGGCGTGGCGGGACAACGGCTGGATCAGCTCACGAAAACGCGCGTCCCGTTGATAAAGGTTGTAGTAACAGGCGTTGAGCTGCTGGCGTTGGGCGTCGTTGATGCGTAAATCGAACGGATTGCCCTGGGCATCATCGTCACCCGCTTCGGCACGATGACTCAGGGTCTCGAAGGCCTGGAGCCGTTCGAACCCGGGCAGACTGCGGACCATAGGCAAGATACGTGAATGGAACGTACGCACCAGATCACGGGCTTCCTTGAGGCTGACGGTTCGTCCCCACAGGCCAAACACTTCGATCAGTTTCTGGATGAAATCCTTGCGCGATTCCCGGGTAAACGTCACCACGGTCATCGAGTCCAGTTCAAAACCCAGGTAATGAGACAACAGCACAATGCGCAGCACCAGGGTCGTGGACTTGCCCGCACCGGCTCCGGCGACCACCGAGGTCGACGGCGTGTCGCTGAAAATCATCTTCCATTGCGCGGCACTTGGTTGCGCGTGCGCCGGCAGCAATCGGGCGACATCCGACTTGATTCGCTTCTTCAGCTCGGCGGTTAGCGGTAGGTGCCAGTCATCGAACAGCAAGTCATCGACCTGCGGTGCCGGATGCTCCGTGCTGCGCGAATCACGGATCAACAGGACCTGACGCCCCTCCTCAAGCCCTTCGGCCCGGCCCTCCTTGTAGCCATAGTCAAAACCGGCGGTATGACCGCTGCGAAAGCCGTCGGCCTGGCCATGCAACCAGGATGCTCGATGCTGGGCGCGCAGGCGCGTCAGCCCATGGCCGAAGAACCGGGCGGCCAGGCGCTTGAACAGCGGCATCTGGGCCAGGGATAAAAGCTCGGGGGGAAGATCGGGAGTGTGTTGCGCCACGCTGGGAACTCCGGTGTTCATGAACCATGACGGCTATGGTGTCTGTATTTGCCGCCAGGTGCCACCCAAAAGCTTTTAAGTCATGGGTTTAGGTGATGAAGTGAAAGTGAGCTCGCGATTTTATATCTAAATAAACGATGGTTTTGACGCGCTTTTTAAGCTTTTTATCGATGATTTCCTTGGCGAAAATAGCCCCATCAACCATCGTTTTCGCACTCAGCGGAAAAGGACACGAACATGCTCGAACTCAGGCCCTTCGCCACCTTAGGCGCCGCCAATCACGGCTGGCTGGATGCCCACCACCATTTTTCGTTCGCCGAGTACTACGACCCACAGCGCATGCACTGGGGCAACTTGCGGGTCTGGAACGATGATGTCATCGCCCCCGGCAGCGGTTTTCCTCGACACCCGCACCGGGACATGGAAATCATCACCTATGTGCGTGAAGGCGCGATCACCCACCAGGACAATCTGGGCAACCAGGGCCGTACAGAGGCTGGTGATGTGCAGGTCATGAGCGCAGGCACCGGGATTGCCCACAGCGAGTACAACCTGGAATCGACGGCCACGCGTATTTTCCAGATATGGATCATTCCCAATGAAGAAGGCCTGGCACCGTCCTGGGGCGCCAAGCCATTTCCCAAGGATTCGCGTGAAGGCTTCGTGACCTTGGCCAGTGGCAAGGCCGGCGATGACCAAAGCCTGCGCATTCGCGCCGACGCGCGCCTGGTAGCGGCCAATCTCAAGGCGGGTGAAAGTGCCGAATATCGACTGGACGCCGCACGTCGGGCCTATCTGGTGCCGGCCACTGGATTGATAGAAATCAATGGGTTGCGCGCAAAAGCTCGAGACGGTGTTGCTATTGAAGACGAGCAGGTGTTGCAGGTGACCGCCATCGAAGACAGCGAAATCGTTCTCGTAGACCTCGCCTAACCTGCGCGGCCGCTCTTGTGGTTAGGGAGCTAGCTCCCTAACCACAAGCCCACATCACTTGCTGGCTATAGCCCCATCCACCAACGTTTGCGCCTCATCCACCAATTGCTTGAGGTGCGCATCGCCAATGAAGCTTTCGGCGTAGATCTTGTAGATATCCTCGGTCCCGGATGGGCGCGCCGCGAACCAGCCGTTTTCGGTCATGACTTTCAAACCGCCAATGGCCTGGTCATTGCCCGGCGCATGACTGAGGATATTCTGGATCTTCTCCCCGGCCAGTTCGGTGGAAGCCACCTGATCGGGCGATAGCTTGCTCAACAGCGCCTTCTGCTGCGGGCTGGCCTTGGCATCGACGCGTACCGAGAACGGTTCGCCCAGCTCATCGGTCAGGGCGCGGTAGGCCTGGCTCGGGTCGCGACCGGTGCGCGCGGTCATTTCAGCGGCCAGCAACGCCGGGATCAAGCCATCCTTGTCGGTACTCCAGACGCCGCCATCCTTGCGCAGGAACGAAGCCCCGGCGCTTTCTTCGCCGCCGAAGCCCAGGGAGCCATCGAATAGCCCGTCGGCAAACCACTTGAAGCCCACCGGCACTTCGTAGAGACGACGACCCAGGCGCTTGGCCACACGATCGATCAGGCCGCTGCTGACCACCGTCTTGCCCACGGCGGCATCGGCGCGCCATTGCGGGCGATTCTGGAACAGGTAGTCGATGGACACCGCCAGGTAATTGTTCGGCGCCAACAGGCCGCCGGACGGCGTCACGATGCCATGGCGGTCATGGTCCGGATCGCAGGCGAAGGCCACGTCGAAGCGCTCCTTCAGGCCAATCAACCCTTGCATCGCATGGCTGGAGGACGGGTCCATACGGATCTGTCCGTCCCAGTCGACGGTCATGAAGCGGAAAGTGGAATCCACGTGGGTGTTCACCACTTCCAGGTCCAGGCGGTAGTGCTCGGCAATGGCCGGCCAATAGCGCACGCCTGCGCCACCCAACGGATCGACGCCCAGGTGCAGCCCGGCGGAGCGAATGGCATCGAAATCAATGACATTGATCAGGTCCGCCACGTACGTGTTGACGTAGTCGTGACGGTGGGTGGTGTCGGCCTTCAGGGCTTGCTCGTAACTGACGCGCTTGACGCCGGCGAGCTGGTTGGCCAGCAGTTCATTGGCCTTGGCTTCGATCCATTTGGTGATGTGGGTGTCGGCCGGGCCGCCGTTGGTAGGGTTGTACTTGTAGCCGCCACTTTGCGGCGGGTTGTGGGACGGCGTGATGACGATACCGTCCGCCAGGCCCGAGGTGCGGCCACGGTTGTAGCAGAGAATGGCGTGGGAAACCGCCGGTGTCGGGGTGTATTCATCACCTTCGGCGATCATGACGGTCACACCGTTGGCCGCGAACACTTCCAGCGCGCTGGCACCGGCCGGGGTCGACAGCGCGTGGGTGTCGATACCGACGAACAATGGCCCGTTAATGCCCTGGGCCTCGCGGTACAGGCAGATCGCTTGGCTGATTGCCAACACGTGCCACTCGTTGAAGCCCAGGTCAAAGGAACTGCCACGGTGACCGGAGGTGCCAAAAGCCACACGCTGGGTCGCAACCGAAGCATCGGGTCGGCCGGTGTAATAGGCCGTCACCAGTCGCGGGATATCGATCAGCAACTCTGCCGGTGCCGGCTTGCCCGCAAATGGACTGACTGTCATGCAAAACCTCTGAGTGGAATGGCTCGGGAAATGGGGTGCAGTTTACTGACAGTTCGACCATGGCGCGATGGGTTCGATCCATCGCCGCCGATTACGATTGTTCGAGCCTCAGGGCATCTGCCAGCGCGCAGAGCGCAGCGTCCATGTCCTGCGGCCCATTCAGGGCATGAGTCAGGCGCATATGTTGCCCATACAGACCCTGAAGGCTGAACAGCTCCCCCGGCGCGATGACGATGCGCTGGGCAAGCAGCCGATGGAAAACCCTGCGCAAGTCGACCCGTCGCGTCGACTGCATCCAGATTGTCGCGCCACCTTGGGGCTCTGCCCATTGCAGGCTGTCCCCCAGCCGCTCGCGCAGCAATTGCGTGGTCGAAGTTGCACTTTCGCGTAGCAAGCGCCGCAAGACCAGCAAGTGCTGGTCGATCCGACCATTGCTGTACAGTCGGGCGATGGCTTTCTGGCGAATCGGCGACAAACGAAACGCGCGCAGCAGGAAATGTCGCTGCAGGTGCAGGGTCAACTGGCGCGACAACACGTAGCCATACGGCGCCTCCGGACCGATGGTTTTCTCGAACGTCGAATAGACGATCAGCCGATCCGGGTCGAGCAAGTCTCGAAAAGGTGTAACCCTAGCCTCGAACACCAGGTCTGTATGGCTATCGTTCTCCAGCACCCAAGTGCCATGCCGCTCCAGCAGATGAGCGATGGCGCGACGGTTTTCTTCAGGAACGAACGTGCCCCTGGGCATGTTCAAGACTGAAGACAGCACCACCAGGCGTACCGTTTCGCTCAGCAGCAGGTGTTCCAGCTGCTCGATATTGATTTCCCCGCCAGCCAGTAGCGGCAATTCGATGACGTGGACCTCCGCCGCCTGCAGCAGGCGCAGCACTGTCCAATCGCAGGGTGATTCGATCAGCACCACGGCGCCCCTGAGGGCCAGCACTGCGATCAGGATCTCCAGGGCGCCCCGCAGGTCGGCGCCAATATAGACGTCATCGGCATTCCAGCAACGGGCCGGTGAGGAGGTATAGCGGGCAGCCAGCGCGTTGCGAAGCTCCAGCTCGCCCCAGGGTTGCGAAGGCGCCTGCGGGGAGCGTGGGTACTGGCGCAGCAATTCGCGCTCGAGCAACAACAACGGGCTGTCCAATGGCTGCATCGACGCCGGTTCATCCGCACTGAGCACCTGCATGCCTGGCCGTCGGGCGTTGACGTACAGGGTCTCGAGTAAATCGTCACCGCCGTCCAGGGTCGTCATGCTGGGCGCGGGTAGTGCGTAGTAACCGGACTTGGCGATCGAATAGACCCGCCCTTCCTTCTCCAGCAGCGAATACGCGTACTGGATGGTCGATATCGACACGTTCAGACGTTCGGAAAGTTGCCGCAGCGACGGCAGACGAACCCGCGCATCCACCTCCAGCTCGTTGATCAGCGTGGTCAGGTATCGATAAACCGCCTGGTAGGCGAAGTCCGTCTCCCGGCAGCCTTTCATCGGCTCAGGCCGGGAGCGCAGGTCGTGGCCAGTCCTGTCGTAACGCAGGGGGCAACGACTTGGAACGAGGTAGATGAGTCAGTCAAACCTCGTTCCTCAATGCCTTGCCGAGCGTTCGTGCCGCTCATCGACGGCCGGTTCGGCTTCTGCAGTGTCTACGTCGTCAATGGCCTGCTGAAGATCGTCGCTCGGGGTAATTTCCGGTTGTTCCGGCAGGGAGGCACTCGCCCGGTACAGTTTGCCAAGGATGTCGATGGGCAGGCCGCTGACATCGACCATCCACTGCGCTATCTGATCGGCGACGGTCGCGCCCTGCATGGCCTTGTGCAGGTCCGGCATCGCTACCAGCATGCCGGGATGGCAGCAACGCAGAAAGTGCTCAAGGCCAGTGCCCTGTCCCACGAAGGGAGCGAACAGCATGCACACCAATTGCGTTTCGCTGAGCCCCAGGATCTTTTGCGCCTCGAGAGCGGCGTAGGCACGACGCTCGGGAATCGACGACGGAGAGCCGAACAGCGCCCGAGCCTGTTCGCAGGCGTGCTCCGGCAGTTGCTTGCGATGCATGATCATGATCGCCCGTTGCACGTAGTCCCCGTAGCCCGTTTCATAGCTGCGGCCTTGCAGATAGCAGGCCTGCAGGCCATGCAAATGAGCCGATAGCAGCGGGCTGAGATACTCGTTTTCAGGCGCTGATGGGACAAGACCTTCGGTCTGCACCCGCAGGAACTCGTTGAAGAGCGGCCAGTTGGTCCCCTCCGAACGATCGACGATCAGGTCGTCGATGCCGACGTGGCCCACTCGCCGGCAGGCCTCGAAATGGCCCTCGGGCCGCCACGCATCGAGGCGATCCGGACCATAGAAATGCCGGTAGACATCACCGCCCAGGGTGTCGAGATGGGCAAAGAGGTTGTCGAAACCGCAGGGGTGGTCGGTCAGCAGGCCGATCTTGCGGGTGGCGCGGCGCAGGCCCGATATGAATTGTTTTTGCTGGCGCGGCGTATCGCTGCTGACCAACGAATCCACGCCAGACTCCCAGCGGGCCATGTGCCGGTAGAACTCGGCCATCGCCAGGTAGCCGTCATCGCCAATCTCCAGGGGGCTGTCGGCCGTACGAAGGTGTCCCAGGACCAGCAGGTCCATGCGATTGGCTTCGTGCCCCGCCACCGACAAGGGCTGCCGGTGATTGAACGGCAACACCTCGCGGTTATCCGCCATCAGCAATTCGACCCGGGGGTCATCGTAGACAAACAGCGCGCTGTAGCAGCGGTGGATGTTTTCCAGCGTCGCCTGGGTGGTCTCGCTCAGGCGTGGCGTGGCAACGCGCAAGGCGAAGGTCACTGGATGCCGCCCGGCGATGCTCAGCTGTGCGGCTCGCAAGGCGGTCAGCACATAAAAACTCTCCCTGCTCCCGTTCTGGACCGTCAACACACGATAATCGCCAATCCGGTCGATGCCTCCGGCGGCGACAATTAAACGCTGGATCAAAAGCTGCAACGCGGTACGTTCTGCCCGGGAATAAAAACCCGACAGTCGTTGCAATATCTGTTGATACACGTGAGTCATTGCCTGCTCATGAATTGCACTCATAGCCATTTACCTGGAAATTCAACTATCGGCGTCGCACCCGCACCAACGTGACTGCGCGACGTGTTGGTCTAGATGGGTTGTTCTAGTACTCAAAGAGTATTAGCAATACGCTCAAGCATCGCTTGTCGTAATTATTTGACACATATGCCGGGAGTCGGCCTTCGCCCTTTCTGGTCTCCGCCGGGAGCCTTTAAAAACGGGGCTCTTGCCGGCTGACCGGGGCGTCCTAGGAGAATTCCGACAACGTCCCACAGATAATGAGCACGAGAAATAAAGAACTTGCCGAACTTTAATTGATGCTCTACCCCACCCTGTTTCCTCCAAGGTCGATAGATAGCCTCGCACCAATTAATGCCCGTTGCCTTTTGAATGCGCCCTGAAGGTTGAAGACCTTCGAAAAAGTTATACCGCACCACGACTTCTTCCTTGATATGGAAATCAGCGTTCAATTATCAAGACTTAAACACTGATTAGAAGATACAGATTGAGGGCAAAAACCAGTTCAGATGTTGGCCGACAAACCGTCTCAGTCTTTGAGCGAACCGGGGCAGGCAATTCAGGGCGCGAAATGGCGAGCTACGAACGCAGCCCCGCCAGGCAGGAACTGCCGTAAGAAAGGATGGGGATCAGGACGGCAGCGCAAGAGCCGAGGTGATGACTCTTGCGCAAGACAGGGGGTTCAGGCCGGGTCGACGACCTGAAGGGCAACGCGCTCACGGCAAGGGCACTCGCCCATGTAACGGTGAGCCTCGACGAACTCGGAGAACGGGAAGACCCGAGTCTTGAGTGGCAACAGCACGCGATCGGCGGTCAATTGATTGATATCCCGCAGTGCTCGTTGCAAAGCCACATGGTCCTGGAGGATGCCCAGTTCCGGCTTGCCGGTGAAATTGCCGATGCAGTGTACAAAGAACTGAATGTTCTTCTGGAACGCCGCGCAGGCTGGGAACGGTGTCTGGTTGCCGCCCTGCAAGCCATACAGCACCAGGCTGCCACGAGGCGCCAATACATCGCCGAGCAGCGACATCTGCGGCCCGCCGAGGCCGTCGAAGACTACATCGACGCCGCGGTTGTCAGTGAGCTTGTTGATTTGCATCAGCAAGTCCTGTTCTTCGGTAACGATGACCTTCTCGGCGCCCAGCGACAACAGGTACTCCCGTTCGTCAGCCGTCTTGGTGGCCGCGATCACCCGCACACCCAGGGCCTTGCCCAGCTGTACGAAGGAAGGACCGGCGCAATGACTGGCATCGGTCACCAGGGCGAATTGCCCCGGCTTGACCCGCGCCAGGTCCATGTAGGCGAAGTACGCAATCAGCAGCGGCGTGTAATGCACGGCAGCTTCGATGGGGCTGAGCACGTCGGGATAACGGGTCAGGGCGGTGCGTGGCAGCACGATGACTTCACCGTACACCGGATAATCGTTCGGGCTCTCGGCAGGGAAGCTGGCGACCTTGTCGCCCACGGCCAGATCATCGACACCATCGCCGACAGCCGTGACTACCCCGGCCATCTCATGGCCCAGGCCCGAAGGCAGGCGCGCCTGGGAAGATGCCAGGTTCTGGCGCCACAAGGTGTCGTACCAACTGATGCCGATCGCTTCGACGCGGACCTGCACTTCTCCTGGCGCAGGAAGAGCCGCCGCATGCTCTTCGCATTTGAGCACCTCGGCACCACCAAACTTGTGAAAACGGATCGTGCGGGACATCGCAAACCTCGTCAAAGTAACCTCTAATGCCATGAACTCTATCCGGGCTTTGTACCCAAGACCATCAGTGGCTATTAATAGTCGACATGCCTGTCATTGATTCCGCAGTAAGAAAAACCAACCAATCCTGTAGGACTTAACCTAAGAAAACGCAATTAGCCGGTGCAGAGTACCAGCCTTTCCCCGTAAGATTCATGCCGGCCATTGTTCCCATATGGCCGCTCACGTCAAGCTTGCCGAATCTGCCAGGACCCCAGATGAATCGTAATGACCTGCGGCGTGTCGATCTGAACCTGTTGATCGTGTTCGAAACATTGATGCATGAACGCAGCGTGACCCGCGCTGCCGAGAAGCTGTTCTTGGGCCAACCGGCCATCAGCGCCGCGCTGTCGCGCCTGCGCAGCCTGTTCGATGACCCATTGTTCGTGCGCACCGGCCGCAGCATGGAGCCTTCGGCCCGGGCAGTCGAGATCTTCGCCCTGCTCTCCCCAGCCCTGGATTCGATTTCCACGGCAGTCAGCCGCGCGGCGGAATTCGACCCGGCCACCAGCACCTCGGTATTTCGCATTGGCCTGTCGGACGATGCCGAATTCGCCCTGCTGCCCATGCTGCTCAAGCGCCTGCGGGCTGAAGCGCCCGGCATTGTGCTGGTGGTGCGCCGGGTCAACTACATTTTGATGCCAAGCTTGCTGGCCTCCGGTGAAATTTCCATCGGCGTCAGCTACACCGACGACCTGCCGGCCAACGCCAAGCGCAAGGTCTTGCGTCGCAGCTTGCCCAAAGTATTGCGGGCCGACACCGCGCCGGGCCGACTGACCCTGGACGAATTCTGCGCTCGCCCCCACGCCCTGGTCTCCTTCGCAGGGGACTTGAGCGGCTTCATCGACGAAGAACTGGCGAAACTCGACCGCAAGCGCCATGTGGTGTTGGCCGTACCGCAGTTCAACGGCCTGAGCACCCTGCTGTCGGGCACCGACATCGTCGCCACCGTACCCGACTACACCGCCGACGCGCTGACCGCCGCCGGCGGCGTCCGCGCCGAAGACCCGCCCATACCGGTGCGCAGCTTCGAACTGCACATGGCCTGGCGCGGATCCCAGGACAACGACCCGGGGGAACGCTGGTTGCGTTCGCGGATTCAGATGTTTTTTGGGGATCCGGAGAGTCTCTAGGTTTCACCGGACAGGCTGTTATCTGATCATTTCAGCCTTTCCACAAACCATGGAGCGCCATTCACTTCCAGTGGATTGCTACATTGGGGGCACATCTGAGGGCATGCTGGATGATTTGAAAAGGATGCCCCCAGCCTGAGGTCCAGCAGCCCCCTCCTCAAAACCTCACCCGCTAAGATTTGTATATCCAGCTGCCCATCAGAAAATTATCGCTCTACGGCGACGCATTTGATCTCCACCAGAAGGCCGGGGCGAGCCAGTTCACCGACACCTATGCATGTCCATGCACAAGTGCCCCTGGGAAAGACTTCATCTTTCACGCGTCTAAAAATGGGCATATGGCGGTGCATATCGACGTGATAAGTTGTCATTTCGACGACATCTTCAAATTCGCAGCCACCGGCTTTCAAGACAAGCCGAAGATTGTCCCATGCTGCCAAAAACTGCTGCTCGGGGTCTTCGATAACTGATAATTCCGGCGTCCGGCCTACCTGACCAGCGCAATAAAGAGTTTTTCCTACCTTTACAGCTGGTGCATAACCAGCATGCTCGTAGAGCAATCTCATGCTATCTGGAACAATAATCTGACGATCAGTCATGGTTGTGGGGCCCAAAATATAAACGGATACGAAAGCTGACCCAGGCGCCAGAGCGGAGTCCACTCGGGTCACTCCTCATTAATCAATCAAATCCGGCAGGTAATAGGCGGACGCTTACGCGGAATCTGAACAGTTCAACCAGCCTCCTGCTTCCTTCGATGGGTAGGGATAATCAAAGGCCCACCGAAATCGCCGTAGCTGCATTCCCCGTAGAAATCCTAGTCTGTGGCGAAAGAGCTATCGAGAGCCGTCTGTTTCCCCCCTTTCCTCTGAATCTGACTGGTCGAAAAGATGGCTCTCGGCTGAAGAGGGCTTGCGACGGCGCAAAATCCGAATATTGGGCGATCGTAGTGGCGCTCGAACAATCTCAATCGGTATCCAGGTGAGGGTTATCGCGGACAGAGCCACTGCAATTGCGAATGCATTCAGCCCCCCTCCGCAGATAACGTCAGAGGAGAGTTCGCTTTCTTCGCCACCAGAAGTACACACGGCCCGGTCATCAAAAGCCTTCAAGTAGAGCGGCCTACCCTCCTCATTTAGGCAGCTCTGTTGGATAACTCCACTGGTAGCCAAAACGCCTCGAACGGGGAAGTTGAAGCCCGTAGTATCCAGGCCACCGGCTCGCGTACCTGGCACTGTGCGACCTGGTTTGCTCGGAGCGCTCTGCGTACGCTTGCGCCATGCCAACATTTGAAGCATTGCCTCCATCTCCGGTCGGCGTGACACGTTCATGGTCGAGTCAGATAACACCTGTGCGCTTGTTGTATCCGGCTGCTGCACATGTGACCTGGACTGAGCCTGCAAGTGGGAGCGGAAATCGGCTCCATCGGTAGGAACTCGCATTTTGCTTTCTGAAGTAGGCAACACGGTTGGAGCTGGCGGTACCGCAGAAATACCGGTCATAAGAGCACCTCATACCAGAGCTGATGTCATCACTCACTCCGATGCTCCTGGCGTTGCTATGCACTACCAGGACGGAATGGCGCTACCTCGACCTGCCTGCCCCATGGGGGCAAGAGTGGCTAGTAGCGCGGGTGAGATGGGGAGTTAACGCGCATCCAAGAGAAAACTGATTCGGCCGTAAGCGTCAGGAGCGGTTTCTGCATCGAATGTCTATTGTTTAGGTTTTTTGCCTCATCAGATCCCACTGAACCAGTTGTATCCCTGGTCTTCCCAATACCCACCCGGGTTGTCGTTGCTCACGAAAATCTCGACAACATGCTTGGGGTTTTTGAAGCCTAACTTGGTGGGTACTCGAACCCTGAGCGGGTAGCCGTATTCGGGCGGCAACGCGACGTCAGCGTAATCCAGCGCCAGCAGTGTTTGTGGGTGCAAGGCAGTTGGCATGTCCAGACTGGAGTAATAACGATCAGCACATTTGAAACCGACAAACTTCGCTGTGGTGTCGGCCCCGATGTGTTCCAGGAAGGTTTTGAGCGGTACTCCTCCCCATTGCCCGATGGCGCTCCAGCCTTCAACACAGATCAAACGGGTGATATCGCTACGTTGCGGCAGTTTGCGTAAGCTTTCGAGTGTCCAGGAGGCCTTGTCCCTGACCTGGCCGGAGACGGCGAGCGAGTAACTTGCCAAGTCCACCTCTGGGATGTCGTCCTGACCATAGAATGCGTTGAACGGAAATGGCGTGGTGATCTGCGCCCTTGTGAAGGTTGGCGCCAGTTTCCGTCCGCTGAACAGCCAGGCCTGGACCCGATCGTTCCAGCGCGACATGGCCCAAAGGACCTTGTCGACCTGATCGCCGTCCTGCAGGTTGCAACCGGTCAGCATCGACATCGCGCCCACGGTCAAGCCGGCACGAAGAAAATGGCGGCGCTGAATGTTCTCAAGTTCAAGCTGTTGCGCAGGTTCAAGCCTGACGCGCTGAAGAGTTTTTTTTCTGGGTTCAGTCATGGCCATTTTTCCCGGTATCAAGAGACCGCACTCCACCCGTAATCATTGGCAGCAGGGTTTTCGGTACCAAAATCACCAAGGCCAGATGAATCACGACGAATGAAGCAATCATCGCCATCGCCCCGAAATGTACATAACGAGCAACGTCATAGCCGCCCAGCAGCGCGACCAACTCTTGCAGTTGAATGGGTTTCCAGATCGCCACGCCCGAGATCACGACGAGTGCGCCTGCCGCCAGCACCATCCAGTACATCAGACGCTGCACCGCGTTATAGACGCCCTTTTCATGCACCAGCCGTAAGCGCAAAGCGTCCGTCAAATCATGCTTCAACGCGGCTAGCCCGATGGGCAGCAACTCACGTTTGAAATGCCGACTGGCGAACCCGTACAGCAGATAAATTGAGCCGTTGATCAGCAGCAGCCACATGAATGCGAAATGCCAGGCCAGCGCCCCGCCCAACCAACCGCCCACGGTCACCGCTGCCGGAAACCTGAAGCCGAACAGCGGCGAGGCGTTGTAAATGGCCCAACCGCTCATGAACATGCAGACCATGCAAACGGCGTTGAGCCAGTGGGTAAGGCGAACCGGCCAGGGATGAAGCTTTTTCTGTCTCACGTGTTTCCCCTTGGAAGCCATCCATGTAGCGGAGCGTTGCCAGACGACAGCGCCCCTGCCTTTTCAGGTAATTACATCGGTGGTTGGAAGCCATCCTTGCCAACCGCGATGCCGCGCGCGGTGGTTCCATCTGCGGCCGGGAACACGACAATTTTCGTACCTTTGACCAGTTCATCGGCTTTGCCTGGCTCGACGTAGGCGATTGGCACATCATCCGGTACGACGATTTGTTTCTCGCCGCCCTTGTAGTTGACGGTCAATGTGCGGCCGTCAGCTTTGGACAGTTTCCCCCACGGTACCGTTGGTCATGGTGCCTGTGCTGCCATCCGCATTCTGCCAGCCGTAATGACCTTCGCCGCTGCCCTTGAGGCTGGCGTCGAATACCGTGACCTCCAGCGCCTTCAATGTTCCGTTGGCCTGCGGGATGGCCGCCGAGCCAATGAAGCTGTCGGATTTGATCGAGTCGATATTGGCCTTCGATACCCGGTTGATACCGGTCTTGTCTGTCAGTCCGATCGTCTGCTGGGCGCCGGAGCGGACAGTGAATGTCAGCGTGTTGTTGCTGACGCTCTCCACCGTACCGCGCAACGGTTTGATGACCGGCATGTCGGCCGCGGTGGCAATGACGGCAGCACTGAGCATCAACAAACCGAATGTGGTAGACAGGGCGTGTTTGAGTTGCATGGCGACGATTCCTCATGGGTTGATGTGCCGCCATCCTCGACCGCAGACCGGGACGTCACGATGACCGCCGAATGACATTTTTGTCATTCGCCAACCCTGCCCTTGAATGACAGAAATGTAACCGACTGCGCCGGCTCATCTCGTTACACTGCACAGCCGAGATACCGATGTCGCGGGCTGAATCCCGTCATGAAGAGACCCGAGCGCGCCTCACGATGCATATCCTGCTGATCGAAGATGACACCAAAACAGGTGAGTACCTCAAAAAGGGGCTCGGCGAGTCCGGTTACAACGTCGACTGGACCCAGCATGGTGCCGACGGCCTGCACATGGCCTTGCATACGCGCTACGACCTGATCGTGCTGGACGTCATGTTGCCCGGGATTGACGGGTTTCAGATCATTGAGCTCTTGCGCGCCAGACAAGACGTCCCCGTGCTGTTCCTCACCGCTCGCGACCAGTTGCATGACCGCATTCGCGGTCTGGAACTGGGCGCCGATGATTACCTGGTCAAACCTTTTTCGTTTACCGAACTGCTGTTACGCATCCGCACCATTTTGCGTCGCGGTGTAGTGCGCGAAGCCGACCATTTCCACCTCGCCGACCTGGAGCTGGATCTGGTGCGGCGCCGCGTTACACGCCAACAGCAGGTGATTGTGCTGACCAACAAGGAATTCGCCCTGCTGCATCTGTTTCTGCGTCGGGCAGGCGATGTGCTGTCCAGGACACAGATCGCTTCGGAAGTCTGGGACATGAATTTCGACAGCGATACCAACGTGGTGGACGTAGCGGTCAAGCGTCTGCGCAACAAAGTCGACCAGCCGTATTCGATCAAACTGATCCATACCATTCGTGGTATCGGCTATGTCTGCGAGGTGAGGCCATGCGGTCCCGACGCCAACCCTCTCTGACCCTGCGATCGACCGTGGCGTTTTCCATGGTAGCGATGCTGGCCGTGGCCGGTGCGGGTGCTTATCTGTATCAGACGATGAAAGCCTCGGTATTGGTATACAGCGATCATGCGGTCATGGGCCGTCTGGAGCACTTTCGCAAGCTGCTGCATTACGAGCTCGCCATCGAAAAGCTGCGCGACAGCCCGCAGATTTTCAAGAACATGCTCGACAGCGAAGACGACATCTTCATCATTGAAGAGCCGGGGCAGCCACCGGTAATCCAGGTCAACCCACTCAACGTCACGCTGCCTGAACTGCCGGTGATCGGCCAGGATACAAAGCTGAGCGTCAGTGACCTGCGCAGCGGCGTGACTGACTCGGGGACAATGCTGCGCGCCGCGACCGTCGTCACGACGTCGGGTGGACGTGAAGTCCGACTGACCGCCGCGCACCTCATGGGCAAGGAAATGGCTATGCTCGCGGCGTATCGCGAGCGTATCTACCTGGCCGTTGCCCTGGCCTTTCTGGCAACCGCGTTGCTGGGTTACCTGGTACTGCGTCGAGGGCTGCGCCCGTTGCGCAAAATGGCCGCCCATGCGGCAGCCATAACGCCCGAGCGTCTGCACAGCCGCATGGACAGCGCCGATACGCCGGTTGAACTGCAACAGCTGAGTGACGCCTATAACGCGATGCTCGATCGCCTTGCCCAGGGTTATCAGCGGTTGACGCAGTTTTCCGCCGACCTTGCCCATGAAATCCGCACGCCGGTGGGATCGCTGATGGGGCATTGCCAGGTCGCCCTTCGCCAACGCCGCAGCGAGGATGACTATCAGGCACTGATCGCTTCGAACCTTGAAGAGCTCGAACGGATCTCGCGCATCGTCGAAAGCATTCTGTTCCTTGCGCGCGCCGATGAAGCGCAAGCAGTGGTGGAGCGCCAAAAGCTATCGCTGCATGACGAATCACAGCGCATTGCCGAATATTTTGAAGGCTTGGCCGAAGAGCGGCAAATGAGCTTCCAGATAACAGGCGATGGCAACGTGCTCGCCGACCCCTTGCTGCTGCGCAGAGCCTTGAGCAACCTGGTAGCAAACGCAATTCGCTACGCCTACGAAGGCACCGAGATTCTGATGCGGGTAATGGAAAACCACGGCGGTGCCCGGATTGAGGTGGAGAACCAAGGGCCTGTGCTGAGTGACGAAACCTTGGGCAAACTCTTCGACCGCTTTTACCGTGGCGATGCGTCTCGCCACCAAAACTCCGACTCTTACGGCCTTGGCCTCGCCATCGTCGTGGCAATCATGCAACTGCATGGGGGGCACGTGCGTGTCGAACAGCCGAAACCCGGAACTATCCGTTTTTCGCTGTCATTCCCTGCAGCTTGAACGACATCAGCGGGCAGCGTTTGTCGTTCGCGCCTTCACTGAACATCATGCAAGCACGTTATCCCTTTGAAAGCGTGCTCCGGCTCTGATGTTGCTCCACTGCGTACTTTTCATCACCCGATATGGGTACCCAATCTTTCAACGGTGTCAGGAAATGCAGTTCAAAACGACGTGACAAGAACGCCCATTTTCCGTCCCGACGTTCAAACCTGTCGTGGTACAACCCGCTGACTTGCACCGGGCCTTTTTCAATGTCATGGAACAGGCAATCCGCAGCTACCGTACCTACCGCGCTGTCACCCTCGATTTGGATCAGCGGATTGGCCATCCAGTGGTGCATATGTGGCATCTGGCGCCAGCTGTTTTGCGCCATAACCAGGATTTCGTCACGGTTTCCGGCCTTGCCGAAACCCGGTAGATCCAGTGTCGATTCTTCGTGCCAGATTGCGCTCAGGAGCGACGCGTCGACGCGGTCGAAGGCATTGGCGTAGGCGCTGATCAGCGACTCGATGGCGGCGCGACTTTCCAGGGCGTCCAGTCGGGTGGTCAGTTCTTCAATGTTCATGATGAGGTTTCCTGCTGAGGCTTCGCAAAAGCGCTGAAAGCAACCCTCTGAGAGGGCTGCGCTACGGTTGAGCGAGTGTTCAGATCTGCGACAGGCCGCCGTCGACCATCAGTTCCACACCGTTGACATATTTCGCATCGGCGGATGCAAGGAACAGTGCCGACGAGGCGATTTCTTCAGGTTGGGCCATATACCCCAGCGGAGTGATCTGCTCGACATGCTGGCGCAGCGCGGCAATGTCGCTTTCGCTCATCTTCAAGCCGTTATCCATCAGAGGGGTGCGGGTGAAGCCTGGGCTCAGGACATTCGCTCGAATCTTGCGACCTTTCAGTTCGTTGGCCCAAGTTCTTGCGAAAGACCGCACCGCAGCCTTGGATGCGTTGTAGAGGCTCAGTCCTTCCATCCCATTGCTGGAGCAGATAGAAGCCGTCAGCACGATCGAAGCGCCATTTTTCAACAAAGGCATCAACGTCTGCACAGTAAAAAAGACGCCCTTCACGTTAATGTCGAACATGTTGAAGTAAGCCGCCTCGGTGGTCTCGCCCAGCGGATTTTTTTCGCAAATACCCGCGTTGGCAAACACTGAGTCCAACTGATCGTTGCGGGCCTCGATCGTCGCCTTGAGCTTATCCAGATCAGCCTGGCGCGCGACATCGGAAGTGACCGCGATCGCTCTATCGCCCAGCTTGGCCACCGCCGCTTCCAGCGTGGCTGCAGAACGCCCAGTGATGTAAACACGTCTGGCCCCCTCGGCAATCAAGCCCTGCGCAATCGCAAACCCGATCCCGGTGGATGCGCCGGTGACGACCGCAACCTGATTAGCGAATTTACCTGACATATCTGACTCCTCAGTCTCGGTTGTGTGGATCGACTGAAACCACAGTGCGGCCATTTTGAGAGGAGTCAGGAGCTGGGCGGCACTGCCATAAATGAACATTGGCCGTTCAATTATGTGAGGCGTAAGCGAAGGTTTGATCGTTTAGATTGGAGCCAGCTGATTCAGAGCATGACCCGCAATCGAGAATATTCTGGAACCGAATGGTTTCAGACAGGAGACCCTATGCCTCAGAAAAAAGTCGCCCCACCAGAACCGCGGCGCTGGTTGATGTTCGCCATCTTATTGGTCGGTGCGTTTTTACCGCCTCTGGATTTTTTCATCGTGAACGTGGCGCTGCCCTCGATTCAGCAATCGCTGGGCACGGCCTCATCCGCCGAACAGTTGATCATCTCCTCGTATGCGACGCTTTATGCCGTGACACTGATTACCGGCGGACGGCTTGGTGACATCTACGGTCGCATGAGAATGTTTTTCCTTGGCCTGGTTGGTTTCGCAGTTGCCTCACTGATCTGCGGCGTCGCCGAATCACCTTGGGTGTTGATCGCCGGACGTTCGCTGCAAGGCGTGACGGCAGCCGTCATGGCGCCCCAGGCACTCGCTTCGGCGCAGGCTATATTTCCCGAGTCCGAAAAGCCCTTGGCGCTGAGTCTCTATGGCGCGGTCTTTGGACTGGCGTCGGTAGTCGGCCAGGCACTTGGCGGGATATTGATATCGCTCAACCTGATGGGCTTGGGGTGGCGGGCGATATTTCTGGTTAATTTGCCGATTGCGTTGCTGGTCATCCTGATCGCAATTCCCGTGGTCAGGGAAACCCGCGCACAACATACAAGCAAGCTGGATCTGGGCGGAACGGTACTGTCCATGGTGACGCTTGGGGCTCTGATCGTTCCATTGATCGAAGGGCGTGAGGCGGGCTGGCCTTTGTGGGCCTGGCTGTCGCTTGCGGCGGTGCCGCTGCTGGCCTGGCTGTTCTGGCACTACGAAGCCCGTTTGCACCAAGCGCAAGGCGCACCGTTGCTCAATCCTGCCGCACTGCGCACGCCTGGGCTGGGCCGGGCACTGCTCGTCGCCCTGACCTTTTACGCGATCGGCGTGTTTTTCTTGCTGTTTTCCATTTATTTACAGGGAGCGCTGCATACGAGCCCACTCAATGCAGGCCTCGTCTTCCTTCCTTTCGGCGCGGGATTTTTGCTGGGACCACTCTCCACCCCTCAATTCAGGCGTTTTCTGGGGGCATACGTCAATCCGGTCGGGATGGGACTTGAAGTGTTGGGATTCGTGCTCCTGGCCTGGCTCGTGGCGCACACACCGATGGCCGTCACGCCCCCTGCGCTGCCCCTCGCCGTCATCCTCTTTCTGATCGGTTTCGGACAAGGACTGGCCCTTCCGACATTGATGCGCATGATCACAGGACGCGTGGCGCCCGCATATTCCGGCATGATTGCGGGCATTGCCAGTTCCACCCTGCAAATCAGCACGTCACTGAGCGTGGCGATAATAGGCGGCATTTTCTACACCCTTCTGGGCACGGATACAGACGCGGCGGCCATCACCCACGCCTTCACCGTTTCCATATTCTGCATCGCGGCATGCCTGGCCTTGGGCGCGGGACTCAGCCTTACCCTGGCACGCCAACCTGCTGCGCAATTGCAAACGGCAGCCATGCGCCCGGCAGAGTGAGTCAACTGCCTTCCTGCGAGCCGATCATGCTCGAGGCAAGGTCGGCAAGGGCGCGAAGGCTGTCCATCCGCCGCATGTCCTGGTGATAACCCATCCATATGTCGCGACCCGGTGGCGGTTCATGCGGATCAATCAGCCGCAGCGCCGTTAACTGGTCGCCCAGGACGCGGGGCAATACGGCGACACCCTGCCCTTGCGCGCACATTTGCGCCTGGACTGTGCGGCTGCTACTGGTGAACACAGTACGGGCCAGAGGGTAACGCTGCTGCAGCCACTGCACATCGGGATAATGAGACTGGGCAACACTCATGGTAATCAAACCAACCCCGTCGCCCTGTGGCGCGGGGTCAGGAGATCCGACGGCTGCGTATAACCCATAGCTCAGGGTAGTCAGCTTGCGGTGAACGATATCGGGTTCGGTGAAAGGCACGATCCGAAACGCGATGTCGGCGTCGCGACGAGCAAGGTCAAACAATCGATGCCCCGCGATGACCTCGGGCACGATCAGCGGATAACGTCGCCCCAGTTCGTTCAGGACCGGGGCCAGCACGTAACAGGCGAACCAGTCAGCGGAAGAAATGCGCAACACACCTTCTGGCTGTGCGCTGTCCCCCGCAAGGCGCCTTTCGATTGCCAACGCACTTTGCTCCATTTCCTGCGCCAGGCTGAGCAGCTTTTCTCCGCTGTCGGTCAGTACAAGACCTTGGGTGGTACGAAGAAAAATGGGCTGGCCACTGGACTGTTCAAGCACCTGCAAGCGCCGCCCCACGGTCGGATGGCTAACACCCAACTGCTTGGCGGCAGCGCCCAACGACCCGCTGCGGGCAATCGCGAGAAAGACCCGCACATCACTCCAGTCCATGCTTTACCCCGTACAAAAATGAACAGTGAGAGTGCAGCAATGGCACTGCCGTAGCAATCCCGGGCCCGACATACTTCTGCGCATACACCTTCGTCGAAACACCAACCGGGGACTGCAAATGAAGATTGGCTTTATCGGTGTGGGAAGCATGGCCAGAGCGATCATTCCGTTGCTCATCCGGGCCGGCCATCACGTATCGGCGTGGAACCGTAGTCACGCTGCGGTTATGGATCTGGAAGGAGTAAGCGTTCTCGAATCCCCGTCCTCGGCATTTCAGCAGGAGGTCGTCATCAACATGCTTGCCGATGATGCCGCCGTCAGGGAGGTGTTGCTATCCAGCGCAGCTCTGGAAAAAGCAGACAGGGCTTGCGTTCATATCGTGATGTCGACCTTGTCGCCTTCGCTCATGGTGGAGTTGCAGGGCGTGCATGATGCAATCGGCATTGAATTGATCGCGGCGCCAGTTTTCGGCGTGCCTGCCGTGGCGGCAAATGGCGAGTTGAATATCCTGGCGGCCGGATCGCAGGGAGCGATCTCGACGGTCCAACCGCTGTTTGACCTGCTCGGGAAAAAGACCTGGTACCTGGGCGATCAACCTGAACAGGCGTGTATCGCGAAGATCGCCGGCAACATGATGATCACTCAAGCCATCCAGTCGCTGGGCGAAGCAACCGAACTCGTTCAACGCCATGGTCTGAGCCCCTCGATTTTCGTCGCCCTCATGACCCAGACACTGTTCGCCTGCTCTACTTATCAGCGCTATGGGCAGAACATCGTGAACGGACGTTTTGAACCGGGTTTCAAACTGTCTCTTGGCCTCAAGGATATAAATCTGGCTATTGATGCGGCACGTCTCAAGAGCCTGGAATTGCCTGCAGCCGATGCCGCGCGATCGAAAATGACGTCGGCAGTAACCCGGGGATACGGGCTCAAGGACTGGTCGGTTTTCGCTACGCAGACAGTTATCCGATCAACCGATCACGCCCAGCAACCCTGGCGAACCGCACCGATAAAACGCTCGCGCCGTGGCAACTTCTGGGTGACCGGAGCCCGCGTTACCCATAACGGTAAAAGCTACCAAAAGGGGCCGATGTACGTAGCCTGGGAATCCCCTGAGCACATCACTCAGCCCTATCCCGTGGTGCTGGTGCACGGTGGCACGCTGCAAGGCACTGAATGGCTGGATACACCCGATGGTCGTCCGGGCTGGGCCCAGCGGTTCGTCGAAGCAGGCTTCGTAGTCTTTCGCGTCGACAGGCCCGGCCACGGGCGATCGCCGTATCACCCCGACATCATGGGACCGGTGGGGCCAGCGTTCTCCTATGAGCGCGCCCGCGAAGTCTACTTTCCAGAGGGAGGTGGAGAAACGCAATGGCCGTTTGAGCCAGATGACGAAGCGGCGTTTGACGCCTTCATAGCAGCTTACGGCCCCATGCCGGCTGACCTTGCGGCCTCGCAGACCCTGGACGCGGATCGACTGGCCGAACTGCTCGACAGAATCGGCAAGGCCATCATCGTTACACATTCCGCTTCCGGGCCCAGTGGCTGGTTGGTCGCCGATCGTCGACCCGACCTGGTCGCAGGTATTGTGGCGGTGGAACCTATGGGGCCGGTATTTGGCCACACGCCGGGTATAGGCAGCCTCGACTGGGGCCTGACCGCCGCCCCTCTGACCTTTGATCCACCTCGCAAAACGCCGGAGCAAGTCCGCACAGCAGAACCATCAACCCTGAAAATCCCCGGATTGCAGGGTGTTCCGGTAGCGCTGTTGACAGGTGAGACATCAGCGTTTGCTTCTTACGCATCCAGCATCGTCCCTTTCCTGCGAAATGCGGGTGCCAACATTCAACACCTGGATCTACCGGCACTGGGCATCCACGGCAACGGCCACGGATTGATCTATGAACGCAATTCAGATTCGGCTTTCAAGGTAGTCGCGCAGTGGCTGGAAAAATCGTTGAGCATGCCCGATCCCGCGTAGAGCGCCTGGTCAGGCTCTCCGTCCCCCCAACTAGACGCCCGGGAATCGCTGATAGATCGCAGACAGCTCGATAAGAGAAGCGACTGAATAAGCCCCTTCCTTCGACCGATTCCTGCAAGGCAATTAGACAACCAAGACGAGCAAAACCGCATGAAATGGCCAACGATCGATCAAATTCGCAGTTTCACTGTTTTACCCTCTGGCTACACATGGGATTACCTGAAACGCAAGGAGATCGATGTAGCAATAATTTTTTTCCAGACGTGGTTTCCCTCCATTACGGTGGGGTTAGGGAGCCTTTTTCTGAACCAGCAATTTTATGAAGACAACGTGGTGCTCGAAGACGATTTGGAGCGGGGAATATTCGCTATCGTGGTTCGCCAGAACCATGAGATCGTCGCTATAGCAACGTGGGAAAAAATTGACGGCGCCGATGTCATCTTCGGGCGAGTGGGCGCGGTAGCCAAATATCATAGACAAACCAAACTGGCCGTCGCTGCCCAAGACCTCGGAGAAAAAATGGGAAGGTTCATGGGAGCGGGCTTGATCTATGGCATGGCGACAACCAGCGCTCCGTATATGCAGCAAGCTTTGGAGCATGCAGGTTACAAAGCCGTAGGAATAATGCCTGGCTTCGACCAAGAGGAAACAGAGCCCGGAATCGTGCGTAGGGTATACGAGGTCATCTACGCAAAACGACTCGCACCCCACTCAAACTTTCTGATTCCTTCAGTGCAAAACCTCACACCTACCGTCGCTCGGCTTTATGCAGAAATATTTCCCGAAACAATAATGATTGACTGAGTTATCGACCTGAAAAAACCGGCCTAGAGCCAAGTCAAAATGCCCTCTTCGGGGATCCAGATAGCCTGTAACGGCTCTCGCCCGTATTAAAAACTCTTTACTAATAGAAGGTTATAGGGATTTTCAGTCCGCCGCCGCATTCTTTTCACTCTCGCCGCAGGAGAGTGTGGGGAGCAATGCCGAATGCCTTGCGAAAGGCGTGGCTGAAATGAGAGAAGTCGGAGAAACCGAAATCCAGCGCCGCCTGAGAAATACTGCGGACTTGACCACGCTCAATCGCGTCGCGGCTCGCGAGCAATCGCGCCTTCCAAATTTCCGCGACCGGCGATTTCTGATGACGAGCGAAAGCACGCGTAACAGTGCGCGTGGAGACATGGTGAGCTTGAGCAATGCGTTCGAGCGACAGGTCCGCCTCGGTCAAATATTGGCGGATGTAATTCATGATCCGACCATACAGGTCCAACTCGTCATGAGTCTGCTTTAAATCCTGGAGTTCCAGGCTGACCACCAGAAGGTCGAGCAACGTGCTGGAGTAACGACTGGATACTCCTGTGTTCTGGAAGCCTAATGGCATACTCGCAGCCTGGCGTAGCATCTCGCGTAACGGAATCACCCCTGGACGACGATCATCCAGAACCACAGCGGTGCAATCTGCTATGCCGGGCAACCGCTGGCTGAGCAGTTGTCGCGGAATGCGGACAAGGTGATTGTCCGTACCACCGAAGCTGAATCTGAACGGCTGGGATGCGTCATAAAGAAACAGATCGTCCGCCGTCAGCTTCGTCCGTCGGTCAGCTTGCTCCAGTTCGCCATAACCGCTCCTGGTAAAGCCCAACCACAAATCGTCGTTAGGATCACTGCGTAAGTGCTGGGCGGACCGCTCCCAATAGTGCAAGGGTGCGGACAACGTGCAGATGTCCAATACGCCCATGCTATGTACCTCCAGCGCCCCGTCAAAATCGCTCTGCGCCAGCAGTTTGCTGTCTGCGTCCAGGCAGTGGTGACAAACCACTTCCTTCCAGTAATCGAACCGCAGGGGTGCCGTAACGGCAAGGGTTGAATACTGACATGGCTGACTCATTGCATTCACCTCGCGGCGGCGGTTCAACAAAAAAGCGTGGTAACGTTTTTTGCGAGCCAAGCAATTAGCAGGCCATCTCCATAGCCTGATTCCCGCTGCCAGACACCGTGGAAGATAGCCACCTGCGAACTCGGCTGGAGTTACATAGGTAGATCCCTCCAACACTCCCCATGCCACCTCTCGGGGCGCTCGTCCCCTTATTTCACAAGCCCCGCACCATTGCTGCGCGCTGATATGCCGGCCTTTTCTACCTGTCCTTCTTAACCAAACGGTTGTCCATTCGAGCCAAGCACGTTTCATCTCCCCTGGATAATTTTTACTCCACGCCGTGTCCCTACAAGCACGAATGATGAGGTGTCTCATGCATCCACGAGAACAGCAGCGACTGTCCGATTCATCCTGGTTTTTACAGCGATGGGACATGGCACCCGAAGAGTTTGCCACTTACCTGCTACAGCTCGGGACCTTGGTGCTGCAACGCCGATGGAGTGGTACCCACCGCAAAACACCAACATCCACTGGAATGTAGAACAGAAAACCGTCCGTTTGAGACGGAAATAAAGGAGCCCCCATGGAATCTGCAATCGATAAACATCTCAAATGTCCCCGGACTTTGTCCCGTCGTGTTCACGACGATTACAAGCCACCCTTCCCGATGTTTGTTGGGCGAGCTGACGAAAACGTGAAGCAAGTTGTGATGGCCTACCTCGGGGTGCAATTTCGCGACGAACAACGCGCCGCCGCCCTGCAGGCCATGCGCTACATTGACGCCAGCTTTGCCCTCTCCGATGGCCCTGGGAATCACGACCTGACCTACCACCTCGACAATCAGGGTTATGAAAACTTCATCGCCGTGGGCTACTGGCGTGATCCCGCCGCCTATCACCGTTGGTTACTTTCAGCGCCTGTAGCCGACTGGTGGGGTGACGAGGCACGCCTGAGCGAGGGACTGGGGTATTTCCGCGAGGTCATCGCACCGCGCGCCGATCAGTTCGAGACGTTGTATGCATTCAAGGAAGATTTGCCAGGTGTCGGTGCGGTCATGGACGGCATCAGTGGCGAGGTCGAAGAGCACGGCTACTGGGGTTCGGCACGCGACCGATTTGCCATATCACAGACCGATTGGATGCAACCGACCGGCGAACTACAAGTGATTTCCGGGGACCCGGCCAAGGGCGGCAAGGTCGTGATACGCGGCCACGACAACCTGACGCTGATCCGTTCTGGACAGGACTGGGTCGAAGCCGGCGAGGAAGAGCGCGCGCTGTACTTCACCGAAATGCTCCCCCCTCTACAAGACGGCATGAACTTCCTGCGTGACGAGGGCCAGGCGTTGGGCTGCTACAGCAATCGCTTCGTACGCAATGTCGACCTGGATGGCAATCTGCTCGACATCGCCTATGACATCGGTCACTGGCGATCACTCGACAAACTGGAACGCTGGGCAGAATCCCATCCCACTCACTTGCGTATTTTCACCACGTTCTTTCGCGTGATCGGGGGCCTTTCGAAGCTGCGGCTGTATCACGAGGTCTCGGTAGCGGACGGTAGCCAGCAACTGTTCGAGTACATCAACTGCCATCCGCAGACCGGGATGATGCGCGACGCGCAAGTGTCGCCCACCTGATTCCATCGCTGACTCCACTTTTAGCCCTGCGCGTCGCCTGATTGGCGCCTGCGGGGCTCTTTTTGCCCGAAAAAAGGATCTTCGATCATGAAACAGTTTCGCTACCTGTCGCTTGCAGCCCTCCTCCCCTGCCTTTCCTCCCACGCTCTCGAGGTGGATCCTGGCGATTACGAGCCGCTCCCCGTTGGGGCGACCATTGGCGTGGTCTACTACCAGCACGCCACCACGGACAATGCCTACTCCCAGGGGCACAAGACCAGTTCCGATTTCAACCTGACTTCCGATATCGGCATTCTGCGTCTGCTGCACGTCTACCAGTTGAGCGAGCGGCTGACCATCGAGCCGCAATTCCTGTTGCCCTTCGGTCATGTCTCAGGCGGTGGTGACGCTTCTGGTTTAGGCGACGCCAGCGGCATCGGCGACCTCATTCTTACAGCGCCGCTCAAGTACCGGCTCAACGATGCCAATGACACCCTCGGTGCGACTGCTTACTTGTACGTGCCTACTGGCGACTATGACAAAGACGACGCCCTCAACCTTGGCGAGAACCGTTGGAAGGTTGATCTCCAGGCCGCTTACGTCAAGCACTTCTCGGACAAGTGGGCCATCGACCTCGTAGGTGACGCCATCTGGTACGCAGACAACAACGACTTCGGCGCCAGCTCCGCCCGTCGGGAGCAGGACGCTTCCTACGGCGCTCAGTTGATGGGGCGCTACATGCCCGACGAGACAACTGCACTGGCTATCGGCTTCGGCCACAGTTGGGGCGGGGAAAACCAGGTCGATGGTGTCAACCAGGACGACAAGACGGAAACCACCAACGTCCGCGTCACGGCCAGAAAGTTTTTCACCGCCAAGGACCAAATCCAAGTGCAACTGGGACGCGACCTTGCGGTGGAGAACGGCCCCAAGGAGGACTTTCGCATGAACCTGCGCTACGTGCGGGTTTTCTAGATCCGCCCGCCTCCACCAACCGTTGTCCTTATCAACCAAGCGTGTGCCCAACGACGAATTCGACTTGGATCCGTCGCAAGACTTCACATCCCGTAGCAACCGTGCCAACGCGACAGTTGGCTAATGAGATGACCCTCACTCGAAACGGAGAAACCAGGCAATGACCGACCAGCAACCCTCCATGGAAAAACAACCCTCCCTCTATACCCGTCTTGGTGGCTATGACGCTATCTATCAGTTCGCAGGCGCAGTGTTGAGAAAAACAATGGGACACCCCGCCATCGGGCACATCTGGGCCCATATGTCGGAATCAACGTTCCAAAAGGAGCACATCAATTTTGTCGATTTCCTTTCCGAGCACTGGGGTGGAAGCGCCAAATACAGGGGCAGAGACATGGTCACCGCGCATCGCGGAATGGGTCTGACCGAGGTGCATTGGCAAGCCGTGCTCGATTGTCTCGAGGCGTGCTACGACGACTATGGTCTGGCCCCGGATCTGCGCAAGGAGGTCAATGACTTCCTCATCAAGTTCAAACCGGCGGTGATCGGGAGCCCCTCCTATCGGGACGTCGTACTCGCGCACCCGGAAATGGACCCAGCCAAAGGAATGAAGAGCGTTGGGGTTTTCTGGCCGAAACCCGGGAAGTCCTCGCAGAAACAGACCACGCCTGAATCCGAAAACTGACACGCTCGTCAAAACCTGAGCCACACCAATGGGGGCGCATCCATGGGGTGTCCCCCATGCTGCCGAGGCTCGCTCTGGCAGCCGACGGTTACCGCGGTGTGACTAAAAAAAACACGGGCACCCGCGTCCCGCTCAACCAAGCGAATGTCCTCCTCAACCAAGCACCGCTCAATTTGCGGAGATAGCTTGATACCAGCCCCGGCCGCGACTTCGTCAATAGTGCACGCCGCGCCCGGGCATCCCGAGATGACGTTTGAACAGACATTGCCACCCTACGGGTTGGCACAGGAAACAGGACACCCCATGGCCATCATCCGCCCGACTCTCGAACAAGTGCAGGATCTCGCCAGCCGCCTGCACATACAGCTGACACCCGAGCAAGCCAGCGAATACCTGGCACTTATGCAACCCAGTTTTGATGCCTATGATCTCGTCGATGAGTTGCCAGACTTCATCCCTCCAGTGCGCTATGAGCGCAGCTCTGGTTATCGCCCTTCAAGCACGGATAATCCGCTAAACGCCTGGTACTACAGAACGGAGGTGATGGGTGCCAGTTCGGGCAAACTTGCTGGCAAGACGGTAGCGCTCAAAGACAATATCTCTCTGGCCGGTGTCCCCATGATGAACGGTGCCGCACCACTGGAGGGTTTCGTACCGTCGTTCGATGCCACCGTGGTGACGCGTTTGCTCGACGCTGGGGCAACCATCCTTGGCAAAGCCACTTGTGAGCATTACTGCCTCTCCGGTGGTAGCCACACCTCGGACCCGGCTCCTGTGCACAACCCTTATCGCCATGGTTTCACCACCGGCGGCTCCTCTTCTGGCAGCGCGGCGCTTGTGGCGTCGGGCGAGGTCGACCTGGCTGTCGGTGGAGACCAGGGCGGCTCCATCCGCATTCCGGCAGCATGGTGCGGCATTTACGGAATGAAGCCCACCTTCGGTCTGGTGCCCTATACCGGCGTCATGGCGATCGAGTCCACTTTCGACCATGTCGGCCCCATGACGAGCAACGTGCGCGATAACGCTCTCATGCTGGAAGTGATGGCCGGAGCCGACGGGCTCGACCCTCGCCAGAGCGCCCCCAAGGTCGATGCCTATTGCGATTATTTGGAGCGAGGCGTGATCGGACTCAGGATCGGGGTTCTCCAGGAAGGCTTCCAACTCGCAAACCAAGATCCACGTATCGCAGAAAAGGTGCGCAGCGCTATCGCCCGACTCGAGGCGTTGGGCGCGCGGGTCGAGGAGGTCTCGGTTCCCGAACACACCCTGGCGGGATCGTTGTGGAGCCCAATCGGCTGTGAAGGCCTGACCATGCAAATGATGCATGGCAACGGAGCGGGTTTTAACTGGAAGGGGCTTTACGACGTGGGCCTGCTGGACAAACAGGCCGGTTGGCGCGATCAGGCGAACGCATTGTCCCCGTCACTCAAGCTCTGCATGTTCGTGGGCCAGTTCGGTCTGGAGCGCTACAACGGTCGCTACTACGCCAAGGCCCAGAACATTGCGCGCTTTGCCCGAGCTGCCTATGACAAGGCGTTGAACACCTATGACCTGCTCGTCATGCCAACCGTACCAATCACCGCTCAGCCGCTGCCGGAACCGGGGTCTTCAATCACCGAGACCGTCACTCGTGCGTTGGAGATGTTAGGCAACACGGCCGCTCAGGACGTTACCGGGCACCCCGCCATGTCGATCCCTTGTGGCCTGGTGGACGGACTGCCCGTAGGGCTGATGTTTGTCGCAAGACATTATGCCGAAGGCACCCTCTACCAAGCCGCAGCTGCATTCGAGGCCTCTGTCGATTGGCGGACGTTGTAAACCTGCGCATCGCATTGGCGAACAAACACCGGCAAGTAGCACTGAAAGTAAGTACCAACTTCAGAGGAGCCAATACATGAGCCATACGCACGAACATCATCACCATCACCATCACCATCACCATCACCATCACCATCACGACCACACCGAGCCACCCGAGACCATCGCCTTGCGTGTCAAGGCGCTCGAATCCCTGTTAATAGAAAAAGGCCTGGTCGACCCAACCGCCATGGATGCTCTGGTGGACACTTACCAACACAAGGTCGGCCCGCGCAACGGCGCTCAGGTGATCGCCAAGGCCTGGTCCGATCCCGAATACAAACATCGGCTGCTGGACGATGCCACGGCGGCCATTGCCGAACTGGGTTTTTCCGGCGTGCAGGGCGAAGACATGGTGGTGGTGGAGAACACCGCGACCGTGCACAACGTGACGGTCTGCACGCTGTGCTCCTGCTACCCCTGGCCGACCCTGGGCCTGCCCCCAGCCTGGTACAAATCCGCGCCCTATCGCTCACGGATCGTCATCGATCCGCGCAGTGTGCTGGCCGAATTCGGTTTGCTTATTCCCAATGACAAGGAAGTTCGCGTCTGGGACAGCAGTGCTGAGCTGCGCTACCTGGTACTGCCGGAACGTCCGGCTGGCACTGACGGCTGGAGCGAGGAACGACTGGTCGAGCTGGTGACGCGGGACGCCATGATCGGCACCGGCCTGCCCAAGACGCCGGGCGACGAAGCCTGACCCCGAGAAGGAGAAAACCATGAACGGTGTACACGACTTAGGCGGTATGCACGGTTTCGGCCCGGTGCTCACCGAAGAAAATGAACCGATCTTCCATCACGACTGGGAGCGCAGGATCTTTCCGCTGTTCGCCTCGCTCTTCGTCGGCGGACACTTCAATGTCGACGAGTTCCGGCATTCCATTGAACGCATGGAGCCGTCTGAATACTTGCAGTCGAGTTACTACGAGCACTGGCTGCACGCCTTCGAGACCCTGCTGCTGGAAAAAGGCGTGATCAGCGCTGCCGAACTGCAGGGCACGGCCAAACCGACCTCACCGGCACAGCCCCCTACGGTGCTCACACCGGACATCGTCGAGGCGGTGATCCTCGGGGGAGCCTCTTCCCGGGCAAAGGAACATGTCAGCGGCCGCTTCCGGGTCGGTGACCGGGTGCGGACGAAGAATCTCAATCCAACCACCCACACTCGACTGCCGCGTTACGCGCGCGGCAAGGTCGGGACAATCGAGATTGCACACGGAGCGTTTGCTACCCCAGACACGATGGCCCACGGTCTAGGCGAACAACCCCAACAGGTCTATGCCGTTCGCTTCAGTGCTACAGAGTTGTGGGGAGTGGCGCGACCGGACAGTGTTTGCATTGATCTGTGGGACAACTATCTGGAGGCCGTATGAGCGCAAGCATGCCTTTCATCCCGCCAATAGCCGGTCTGTCTCTCGACGATGAAGGCCCGGTGTTCGACAAACCTTGGCAGGCCCAGGCCTTTTCCCTGCTGCTGCACCTGCACCAAACCGGTCTGTTTCCCTGGAAGGACTGGGTGCAGGTATTCAGCGACGAGATCAAGGCTGCCCCGGCGCAACCCGGAGAAAGCGTCAACGACACTTACTACCGGCAATGGATTACAGCGATGGAAAGAATGATCACCACACTCGGCTTAGCGGGTATGGAAGACATCACCCAGCGCACCGAGGAATGGCAGCGAGCTTACTTGAATACCCCCCATGGACAACCGGTGGCACTGCTCAATGCGAGTTGCCCACCGGCCCATGGAAACGGGCACGAACACCTGCCACGGCACGAGCCCGTAGCGATCAGCCGTGCCACTCGCTGAGGCCTGGATCGTCTTATTTTTAACTTTCGAGGTCGCGAAGCGGCCAAGGGGCAATCGTCATGCATATCGAACCTAACCTGGTGGAAGCTGGAAAAATCTGGCTGAGCTATGTCACTGCCGCAGGTGTCGGCGCCTACACCCTCAAACTCGCTGCGCAAGCCATCGGTGAGCGTGGTGTCTTCTCGCTGCTAGCTCGCACTGTCACTGCCACGGCCTTGGTGTTCAGCTTCTTCGAGCTACTACCGCACTATCCAGTCGGTGTTTCCGAGGTGCATCTCATCCTGGGGTCAACCCTGTTCCTGCTGCTTGGCGCCGCCCCCGCGGCGGCGGGTCTCGCCCTGGGACTGCTGATTCAGAGCCTGTTCTTCGCGCCATTCGACCTGCCGCAATACGGCATGAACATCACCACCCTTCTGGTACCGCTGTTCGCAGTCGCTACCCTGGCGAAACGCATCATCGCGCCAAACACGCCGTACGTGGAGCTGAGCTATAGACAAGCTCTGGGGCTGTCGACGGCCTTCCAGGCGGGCATTGTCGCCTGGGTTGCCTTCTGGGCCTTCTACGGGCAAGGCTTCACAGCAGAAAACGCAATGTCAATTCTGACCTTCGGCAGTGCCTACATGACCGTTGTCACCCTCGAGCCGCTGTTGGACCTGGCCGTGCTGGCCGGTGCCAAGGCAACCCATCGATTGCGTGGTAGCACGCTGGTCGAGCGCCGGCTGTACCAGGCCGCCTGAGTCAGCGTACGCCAGTCCAAGTTCAGACCGTCCCCGGGCATTCGAAGGCCGTAATGCTCGGGGCATCAAGAGCAAGAACCGCCCAGAAACCTCGTGAGCAAAGGCAGAGGTATTGATGTTTTTCAGAAATAGCACTCGCAAGGAGCTGAAGCTGCTCGGCGACAGGCTGGAACAACCCGATGGCGAGGGGGTATCCATAGCGGCGAAAGATTCGTTACTGCGGCGGGTACTGGATGGCATAGAACGCCTGCTCGCCGATCGCACGGCGCTCCGACGGCCAGAGCCGGTGAGGCCGAAAGGGCTTCGCAGTAGTCGCCGACGAGGTCCGCAAGCTGGCCACCCGTACCAGCCAGGCGCTCCAACAGGCGGCCGACATGATCGAGAAGTACTGAGTTCGAGCTACTCGGTGCGAATGGGGGGAAAAATGGGGCATAACTCGATTTTTTTGAGCTGAAACCACCGTCCTAGAGCCCAGTCAAAATGTTTTTCGGGGATCCTGAGAGTCTCTGAATCATACCAGAGCAACCTGTCATGTGGACGGCTGCGGTTCACTGCCCGTCCTGCCCCAGAACTCTTCGGCAGACTGACTGAGGACTGCTTTTGGGCGAGTCAGATGAATTTCCAAAGGTATATCCCAGCTTTCGTCGAGCGCTCTGACTAAGCGCCCATCCAGGATTTCTTGCTCGGTGAGGCTCTTGGGTAACCACGCCACGCCTTTGCTTTCCAGGGCCATGGACATGAGTACCGCTGCAAGGTGGCTGCTGAAAAGTGGTTTGAGGTGGAGGTAGTCTTCCTTGCCACGCAGTCTGTGAGCAACGATACGCCCCAGTCCAGACTCATGGGTGTAAGCGAGGTATGGCAATGCCGCAGGCGAGGTGCCGAAGTTAGCGCAAGCACTCGCAAGAGGAACGAGAACGTCCTCACCCACCTTTTTGCTGATGAACTGATCGGGAGCCAGTAGAGGCGGAACGTCGGGATGACGGTGGCAGAGCAGAAACTGGACGTGGCCATGTATCAGCATCTGCTCACAAACAGCCATGCTATCCGAGTGCAGTTTCACGGCCTCAATCGGGGCACCGTTTTCCGAGCTTCGAAGCCACTTGGGGAAAAAAGTAAACGACAGCGAGTGAGTTGCAGCGAATTGCAGCGACCTGGCTGCCATTCCAGCGACCTCCTGAGCCTCGTTGCGCATCCGGTACAAATGTCGGGCAGCTTCCTGGGCGCTGGGCAAAATTTTCCTTCCTGCCTCGGTAAGGATGGCTCCTTGTGGGGTGCGCACAAACAGTTCAACCCCCATCCAATTCTCCAATGAACGCACTCTGCGACTGAAAGCCGGCTGAGTAACATGCCGCGCTTCTGCGGCACGAACAAAGCTGCCGTATTCCGCTAGCGCTGAAAGATCTTCGAGCCAAACGAGTTCCAAGGGCCATGCCTCCCGTGCATAGGGTGCGGCATTAATAGCATTGGGCGGGTGACATCGCAAAGCATAACGTGGGGTCACAAACAACAAGAGGACCCCGTCATGCGCATCGTAGATATTCGTGAAAAAACTGTGTCTATCGCCTCGCCGATCGCCAATGCCTACATCGATTTTTCGAAAATGACCTGCTCAGTTGTCGCGGTCATCACAGATGTGATTCGCGACGGCAAACCCGTCATCGGCTATGGCTTCAACTCCAACGGTCGCTACGGCCAAGGCGCACTGATGCGTGATCGCTTCCTGGCGCGCATCACCGAAGCTGATCCGGATACGCTGGTCGACCATGAAAACAACAACCTGGATCCGTTCGCCATCTGGAAAACCCTGATGACCAACGAAAAGCCAGGCGGCCACGGCGAGCGCTCGGTCGCCGTTGGCACCATCGACATGGCTGTATGGGATGCCGTCGCCAAGATTGAAGGCAAACCGCTGTATCGCCTGCTGGCTGACCGCTACCGTAACGGCGTCGCGGATGACAAGGTCTGGGTCTATGCAGCAGGTGGCTACTACTACCCTGGCAAAGATCAGACCAAGCTCAAAGCAGAAATGCAGAGCTATCTGGATCGTGGCTACGATGTCGTCAAGATGAAAATTGGTGCGGTACCACTGGATGAAGATATTCGTCGCATCGAAGCGGTGCTTGAGGTGGTTGGCGACGGTCGTCGATTGGCGGTCGATGCCAACGGGCGTTTCGATCTACAGACCGGTATTGCTTACGCTGAAGCCATCAAGAAGTACAACCTCTTCTGGTACGAAGAGGTCGGCGATCCGCTGGATTATGCACTCCAGGCTGAGCTTGCCAATCACTATGAGCTGCCCATGGCCACTGGGGAAAACCTGTTCTCCCACCAGGATGCTCGTAACCTCCTGCGCCACGGCGGTATGCGACCTGACCGCGATTACCTCCAGTTCGACTGTGCTCTGTCCTACGGTCTCGTGGAGTACATGCGCACCCTGAAGGTGATGGAAGAAATGGGCTGGTCTTCCCGCCGTGTGGTTCCTCATGGTGGTCACCAGATGTCCCTGAACATCGCAGCCGGACTGCACTTGGGCGGCAACGAATCTTACCCTGACGTGTTCCAGCCCTTCGGCGGTTTCGCTGACGGCATCCGGGTCGAAAACAGCTATGTCGGGCTGCCGGATATTCCAGGTGTCGGCTTCGAAGCCAAGTCCGCTCTGTACGCAGTCATGCGTGAGCTGGGCGAAGGCTGATCACCCTCGATCTGCGGTTTCTTTGAAAGAGGCCGCAGACTTAGGCGTCACCCAGTGACGCCAAGCCACATGCCCATCACAAAAATAAAATGAGGTGCTTACGTGGAAACTTCCAAGTCCCGCTGGTACAGCCAGCTGTATGTCCAAGTGCTGATCGGCATCGTGATCGGTGCAGCAATCGGTTACTTCGTACCTGATATCGGAGCCAAGCTCCAGCCCTTCGCCGATGGCTTCATCAAACTGATCAAAATGCTATTGGCGCCGATTATTTTCGGCACCGTGGTCGTGGGTATCGCAAAGATGGGCAGTATCAAAGAGGTCGGTCGGATTGGCGTAAAAGCGCTGATCTACTTTGAGATCCTATCCACCATCGCCTTGGTCGTTGGTCTCATCGTCGTCAACATCGTCAAGCCCGGCGTCGGCATGAACATTAACGCCAGCGCGCTTGATGGAAGTGCTGTCAGCAAGTACAGCCAGGCTGCCAGTGAACAGGGTGGCATCATTGATTTCTTCCTCAACATCATCCCCCCGACGTTCCTTGGCGCATTTTCCAATGGCGTCATGCTCCAAGTCATCCTGCTTTCGGTATTGATGGGTATTGCTCTGGTTCAAATGGGTGAAACCAGCAAACCGCTGATCAACACCATAGATCTGTTCCTGCAAGGGCTGTTCAAGATCGTTGCCATGGTCATGCGCTTGGCGCCCATTGGGGCTGGTGCAGGTATGGCGTTCACGATCGGCAAGTACGGGATTGGTACCTTGCTGTCACTCGGTCAGTTGCTGGTCGCGCTCTACATCACAACCCTGGCTTTCATCGTGGTTGTGCTCGGTTCGGTTGCCAGATGGTCAGGTATGCCGTTGATGCAATTTCTCCGCTATTTCAAGGATGAAATTCTCATCACGCTTGGCACCTGTTCAACAGAAGCCGTGCTGCCACGAATGATGGTGAAACTTGAAAAGCTTGGCTGCAAAAAATCGGTGGTGGGCATGGTGCTGCCTACGGGTTACACCTTCAATGCAGATGGCACCTGCATCTATCTCACCATGGCCGCTATCTTCATCGCCCAGGCGACCAATACCCCCCTGAGTTTCATGGATCAGATGATTCTGTTAGGCGTATTCCTGCTGACATCCAAAGGCTCGGCCGGTGTGGCGGGTGCGGGGTTTGTGACGTTGGCTGCAACGCTGACAACCATCCACTCCATTCCACTGGTGGGACTCGTTTTGCTCTTGGGCATTGACCGGTTCCTGAACGAAGCGCGGGCCGTGACCAATCTGATCGGCAATGGCATCGGCACCATCGCCATTGCCAAGTGGGATAATTCGTTCGATGTCGAGGCCTGCGAGCGTGAAATTGCTGCCATGAAAAATGAAAAGGCGGCACGGAAGGCATTGCTGGCGCAAAAATAATCTGTAAGCGATCCGGTCATTGCGCGTCAAAAGCGGCTATGACCGGTAGTGCCTTCCAGGTCTCGTTCAACACATGAGGCCTAATGTCCGCAATCAACGCGACCTACGAGGCGCTGGGCGGACAAAGTGGCATGGAGGAAGGCGCGTTACTCTTTTTCAGACTTTCGGGGCTGCCAGCACACAGACCATCCATCACCAAGTTCATCAGTCTTGCGAGACGCGAGCGCCATTCGCTCTGGGCATCCATTTGCCATATTCCAGCGATGGCTAGAAAGAAGTCATCATTGGTTATCCCGCTGCGAATCGTTCCGGCCTTTTCATTTGCCCTCAAAAGCAACTCGGCTGCCGCCTGGACGGGAGCGTATCCGCACTTTCCCGGGAACTCATAAATGGACGCAGCTTGTTGTATGGCAGTCGCGAGCCCTGCCTTCGTCATCGCATATTCAGCAAGGCAGTCCATCCATTCACGGAGGGCCTCTTTAGGTGGTTTGGTCGCGAGGAACTGTTCCGCCAACGCTGCCACCTGCTGCATCTCGAATTGATAAACCTCGAATACCAGCTTCTCTCGGGTGGCGAAATGGCGATAGAACGTGCCCTGCCCCACACCAGCCTTCTTGGCGATCGTGCTCAAGGGAACCGCAGGATCGCGAGTCAGCTCAACCACCGCGACCTCCAGTATCCGTTCGCGGTTTTTCTTGGCGTCAGAACGCATCACCAGCTCGTCAGTCATGAGCAAAGTTTTCCTTCAATGCATTGCTAAGCGGACAGCTGTCCGGTATTTTCTAAAAGTGGACACTTGTCCGATTAACCGTTTTCCCTTGGAGTTTACTATGAACGGCACTGGCAACACGATTCTGGTTACTGGCGGCACCTCGGGCATCGGCCTCGGTCTGGCGCTCAGGCTTCATCAGGCGGGCAATAAAGTCATCATCGCTGGACGTCGCAAGGCTCTGCTCGACAAGATCGCGTCGGAGCATCCAGGTATTGAATCAGTATTGCTGGACATCTGCGATCCGCACTCCATCCAGCGCAGCAGCGAAGCGCTTGCGATCAGCCATCCAAATCTCAACGTTCTCATAAACAATGCCGGGATTATGCAGTGGGAGAATCTGACTGAGCCGCAAGGCCTGCGCACAGCCGAAGATATCGTGACAACGAACTTACTTGGCACGATTCGCATGGTGTATGCATTTACTCCCCAACTGCTCAAACAACCCAGCGCAACCATTATGAACGTCAGCTCGGCCCTGGCATTCGTTCCACTACCTGCCACACCGACCTACAGCGCCACCAAGGCAGCGGTTCATTCGTTCACTCAAAGTCTTCGAGTACAGTTGGAGGACTCCTCCGTCGAAGTTATCGAGCTTGCGCCGCCGGGTGTGCGCACCACTTTGCTCGGGCAGGAAAATGACGAGCACGCGATGCCTCTGGAGGAGTTTTTGGATGAAATCTTTGAACTGCTAAAGATCTCTCCGACCCCATCAGAACTCGTTGTTGAGCGCGCCAAACCATTAAGGTTTGCTGAAGCGACGGGTTCACATGACGAAGTGTTGAAAATGCTTGCGGCGTACAAACCTCCGGCAGAGTGACATTGACCTTGTGGGTATTGCCTTATGCGGTCATTCGGCTAACCAGATGAGATCGCTCCAGGCAACCACATGCACACGGATCGTGCATTGTTTACCAACAGCATGACCTCTCATTCTTGAAAAGTCGTATTTACCAGAGTCAGACGACAGGCGTGCGCATCCCAGGTTGCAGGCTTCACGGTGCGCTAATTCATTCGCATACCCAGGCAGACAGTCACTTAAATATTGGTTGTAGGTAAGGAGGTTCTTAAAGTGAAAATCGGAATTATCGGTGCCGGCAATATTGGGGCTACCCTAGCCCGCAAGCTCGCTGCGTGCGGCCATGAAGTTAAGCTGGCAAACTCGAAAGGCCCTCAGAGCATCCAGAACCTTGCCAATGAAATCGGCGTGCACGCGGTGACCAGGGAAGATGTTGTTTCCGAGGTAGACGTGATCATCCTCTCGATCCCCTTCGCGAAATACCCAGATCTCAAACAGACGCTGAGTAGTGTCCCCAAGAAAATCGTCGTAATTGACACATCCAATTATTATCCCGGGCGCGATGGGGCAATCAAGGAAGTTGATGACGGCAAGCCCGAGAGCATTTGGGTAAGCGAGCAGATCGGCCACCCGGTCATCAAGGCTTGGAACGCGGTCCTCGCAGCGACCCTTGCCGACAATAGGCAGGCAGACGGGGCTGCAGCACGCATCGCCTTACCGGTAGCCGGGGATGACACTCAGGCTGAGTCAATCGCACGGCATCTCGTTGAGGATACGGGCTTTATCGCACTTGCCGCGGGTAGCCTTGAAGATTCGTGGCGTCAGCAACCAGGTACACCCGCCTACTGCACCGAGCTGACATTGCCGGAGCTGAAATTGGCGCTGCAAGCGGCAGACAAGGCGCGAGCGCCTCAAAACCGCGACGCATTGATCGCCAAGTTTATGACTCCCGACAGTCAGTTCACACACGAGCAAATTGTTGCCACCAACCGCGCTATGACAGCCTGACTATCGTGTTCGATTGCTGAAAATCATGGTGGTCGCCCTTCGTACGACCACCCCCTTTAAAACACGAAGCTATGCCCCAACTCCCCTTCCATCCAACCCAAGAATCGCCTGACCCTGGGAAAACTGGAGTGAGCCTTCGGGAACACCAGGTGGTGGGCGGCCACCGGAGAACTCAAGGCTTCGGGGGCGACCTCAACCAGCGAACCATTGGCGAGGTATTTTTGTGCCAGCAGTGTGCTTTCGAGGGCGAATCCCAAGCCGTGGCTCGCCGCTTCCAGGCTCATGTAGGATCGGTCAAAACTCAAGGCGTAGGGTTTTTCAGGGCGTGCCAGGCCATGCTGGGCGAACCACTCAGGCCATCGGAGCAAGGTCGCTTCGGAAAGGATCAGATCTTCAGCCAGGAGATCGGTTGCGTTTTTTACCGCGCAGCGCGCGATCAGCTTGGGCGAAGCCAGCACAGCGAAGCTCTCGTTGCGCACGGTGCGCACTTCATAGCTGGGCCAATTCGGCCGACCGTGGCGAATATCGACATCGATCTTGTCCTGGCTGAAATGCAGCGATTCGTAGGAGCAAGACAAGTTGATCTGGATGTCCGGGTTGCTCAGGCGAAATGACTCCAACCTTGGCATCAGCCAGAGCAAGCCAAAGCTGGGGGAGGAATGCAGCCGCAGGCAATCCAGACTGACGTCACTCGCTGCCCGCTCGGTGGCGACCTCGAGGCTCTGCAACAAACCGGAAATGTCCTTCAAGTACTGCTCACCGACCGGTGTCAGCGTCACCCCACGGGCTGCCCGCACGAATAACTGTCGGCCAATCATGACCTCCAGTTTGGCCAGTTGGTGGCTGATCGCTGACGGCGTGAGGTCCAGCACTTCGGCGGCTCTTGCCAGGTTGCCAAAACGGGCGGTCTGCTCGAAGGCTTGAATTGCTCTCAGCGGTGGCAGGTTGGATGAAGGGGTATCGTCCTGGCGCATCGGTATTCAGCCTATTGTTTTTGGTCTCGAACGGGTAAGTGCCATTCAAGCATTTGCGATCCGCGTTGACGAGTGCTGAATTTTATTCATCTAGCAGTGACGTTTGCGTTATTGCTCGACATGTCGAGGGAGCCCACTCTGAGTCATCGATCGCTGAATCGAACCATAAAAACAATCAGAGGTACCCCTCATGCTTCTTCAAGACAAAGTCGCGATTATCACTGGCGCCGCATCCGAACGTGGTATCGGCCGGGCAACGGCTGTCACCTTCGCCAGACACGGTGCTCGCGTCGTGATCCTGGATCTCGACGAGGCCGCCGCCCGTGATGCCGCGGCCACCCTCGGCGAAGGCCATCTGGGCCTGGCTGCCAACGTCGCCGACGAAACGCAAGTCAAAGCCGCCGTCGCCAAGGTTATCGAGCGCTACGGCCGTATCGACGTACTCGTCAACAATGCCGGCATCACGCAGCCGATCAAGACCCTGGATATACGCCCAAGCGACTACGACAAGGTCCTGGATGTCAGCCTGCGCGGCACGCTGTTGATGTCCCAGGCGGTCATTCCGCTGATGCGCGCTCAGGCTTCGGGCAGCATCGTCTGCATGTCATCCGTATCGGCCCAGCGTGGCGGCGGCATTTTTGGCGGCCCACACTACAGCGCAGCGAAAGCCGGCGTGCTCGGGCTGGGCAAGGCCATGGCGCGCGAATTCGGCGCAGACAACATTCGCGTCAACTCCATCACGCCAGGCTTGATCCATACCGACATCACCGGCGGGCTGATGCAGGATGAGCGCCGCCACGCGATCATCGAAAGCATCCCGCTGGGTCGTCTGGGCGCCGCGCAGGATGTCGCCAATGCGGCTCTGTTTCTCGCCAGCGACTTGTCCTCTTACCTAACCGGCATCACGCTCGATGTAAACGGCGGCATGTTGATCCACTGACGACAGGTGTAACCACCGCCGCCCATTAAGTTCTGGATCGAAGATACGTCGGGCTCAAGCCCGGCGTTCTATAAAAACAAGAGATCAGACCATCATGATGACCACCATGACGCTCGACGCTGTGTCCACAGTGCGCTCAAGCGCGTATCGCAAAACCGCCTGGCGACTGATGCCTTTCCTGATGCTGTGCTACCTGTGCGCTTACCTGGACCGGGTAAATGTCGGGTTTGCAAAGCTTCAGATGATGAGTGACCTGTCCCTGAGCGAGACCGTATACGGGCTCGGCGCCGGCATGTTCTTTCTTGGTTATTTTCTCTGCGAAGTGCCAAGCAACCTCATTCTCCACAGGGTCGGTGCCCGCCGCTGGATCGCGCGCATCATGATCTCGTGGGGCATCATCTCCGCCCTCTTCGCCTTCGTGGAAACGGCCTGGCAGTTCTATACGCTGCGTTTTCTGCTCGGGATCGCCGAAGCGGGTCTCGCCCCGGGCTTGCTGCTCTACCTCACTTACTGGTTCCCCTCTTACCGCCGGGCAAAAATGACCGTGCTGTGGTTCATTGCCATCCCCCTTTCAGGAATGATCGGTGGACCGCTCTCAGGCTACATCATGACCAAGTTCGCAGGCTTTCACGGTTGGGCGGGCTGGCAGTGGATGTTCGTGATCGAGGCCATTCCGACCGTCATCGTTGGCCTGATGGTGCTGGCTTACCTCAAGGATGGCGTCCACCAGGCGACCTGGCTCACGGAGGAAGAAAAAGCCCTGGTCAGCAAAGAACTGGCCGAGGACAACAGCCGCAAAGTCACCCATGCATCGGTCGGGGCGTTCCTGCGGGACCGCCGCCTGTGGATTCTCGCTTGCATCTACTTTTGCGTGGTCATGGGCCAGTACGCGATCACCTTTTGGCTGCCGACGCTGATCCGTAACGCAGGCGTTGCCGATCCGATGCACATCGGATTGCTCACCAGCCTCCCTTACTTGTGTGCCATCGTCGCGATGGTGCTCATGGGCCGCAGCGGCGACAAGCACCAGGAGCGCCGCTGGCATCTGGTCGGGCCAATGATTGCCGGCGCTTTGGGCCTCACGTTGGCTGCGGTGTTCGGCGGCAACCTGATGCTGTCGGTGTTGTTCTTGTGCCTTGCAGCAGCAGGCGTGTTGTCGGCGTCTTCACTGTTTTGGATGCTGCCTACCACATTGCTCGGTGGCGTCTCCGCCGCAGCGGGGATCGCCGGGATCAACAGCTTCGCCAATCTTGCGGGGTTCTGCTCGCCGTACCTGATTGGATGGATCACCACCACGACCGGTTCGAGCGCCATCGGCATGTACCTGATTACCGGTGTGCTGTGCATCGGTGCCTGCTTGGTGCTGCGCATTCCCGCCGCTTCGGTCAATCGTTGAGTTAACGGAGAATTTCCATGACTGCCACTTTATCCCGCGCCTCCACCACCACCCTGGTGCAACGGGCCCATAACATTCGCCGCCATGCCTTGCGCATGGGGCAAGTCCAGGGCCAGGGCTATGTCGGCCAGGCGCTGGGCGCCGCAGACTTGCTGGCTGTGTCGTACTTTCACGCCTTGAACTACAAGCCCGAACATCCCGAGTGGGAACAGCGCGATCGTTTTTACCTCTCCATCGGCCACTACGCGATCGCGCTGTATGCCGCTCTGATTGAGGCTGAAATCATTCCACTGGATGAGCTTGAAACCTACGGTTCGGATGACAGCCGCCTGCCCATGTCTGGCATGGCCGCCTACACCCCCGGCATGGAGATCACCGGTGGCTCGCTGGGCCAGGGGCTGGGCATCGCCGTAGGCGCCTGCCTGGGTTTGAAGCGCAAGCAATCCGCCTCTTTCGTTTACAACCTGTTATCGGATGGCGAACTGAATGAGGGCTCCACCTGGGAAGCGGTCATGTCAGCCTCCCATTGGAAACTCGACAACCTGATCGCCATCGTCGACGTGAACAATCAGCAAGCCGACGGGCACTCCAGCGAGGTGCTGGCATTCGAACCTATCGTTGATCGATGGCAAGCCTTTGGCTGGTTCACTCAGCGAGTAGACGGTAATGACCTGGACGCCCTGGTCAAGGCGTTCGACGCCGCCCGCAGCCATCCCACCGCGCAACCGCGCGTCATCATCTGCGATACCAAGATGGGCAAAGGGGTGCCGTTCCTGGAAACCCGCGAAAAAACTCACTTCATTCGCGTGGACGAGCATGAATGGGATGTGGCCCTGAACAACCTCGAAGAAGGCAAAACAGCATGAACAACTCACACAACACTAACGCTCAGGTGCCCGCGGTCGCGAAGAAAAAACTGACGACCTCGGCGATGATTGCCTCGATTGCCGCTGAAGGTCAGGCCACCCAATCGGCGCCCTTCGGTCACGCCTTGGCCGCACTCGCGAACCAGCGCCAGGATATCGTGGGTTTATCGGCTGACTTGTCCAAATACACCGACCTGCACATTTTTGCGAAGGCGCACCCCGAGCGTTTCTACCAGATGGGTATGGCTGAGCAGTTATTGATGAGTGCGGCAGCGGGCATGGCGCGGGAGGGATTCGTGCCCTTCGCCACCACTTACGCGGTATTTGCTTCGCGCCGGGCCTATGACTTCATCTGCATGGCGATTGCCGAGGAAAATCTCAACGTCAAAATCGTTTGTGGTTTGCCAGGACTGACCACCGGATATGGCCCCAGCCATCAGGCGACTGACGACTTGGCGATCTTCCGCGCCATGCCGAACCTGATGATCGTCGACCCCTGCGACGCCCTGGAAATCGAACAGGCGGTTCCTGCCATTGCCGCCCATCAAGGGCCCGTCTACATGCGGTTACTGCGGGGCAACGTACCGCTGGTGCTCGACGAATACGGTTATAAGTTCGAGATCGGCAAAGCCAAGACTCTGCGCACGGGCAACGAGGTTTTAATCATTTCCACTGGTTTGATGACAATGCGTGCTTTGGAAGCGGCCAAGGAACTTCAGGCTGACGGCGTGGATGTCGCAGTGCTTCACGTCCCCACCATCAAGCCTTTGGACGAGCAGACCATTCTGGCTGAGGCGAGAAAGCCGGGACGACTGGTCGTGACGGCGGAAAACCACTCCATCATCGGTGGATTGGGCGAAGCCGTGGCGACCGTGCTGTTGCGCAATGGCGTCACGCCGACGTTCCGGCAAATCGCGCTGCCGGACGCCTTTCTCGATGCTGGAGCGCTTCCGACATTGCACGATCGCTACGGGATTTCCACCCAGGCTGTGTGCGCGCAGATCAAGGGTTGGTTATAGGGTTTAGAACCTGCGGGGGCTGAATAAGCCCCTGGCAAGGAGGAAGTACCCTTTGAACACGGATCACCTGCTTGACCCCGATTATGGTTTTTTCCTTGAAGAGCCTTCCAGTCAATGGACCCTCGCCGCTCTCCCCGGTATCCGAGACCGAGTAAGCGCCAACTCGAAAACTCCCGAGATGTCGCGCGGCGAACAGCGCTGGACAGGCGCTACCCCTGGCGCCGATAGCGTGCGCATGTGTATTTACCGGCCTGCCCCGGCCTTCGAGGACCAGATGCTCCCGGCTATCCTGTACTTGCATGGTGGAGGTTTCGTCCTGGGAAGCCCGGAAATGGTCGACGACTACCTGGCCGATCTCGCAGGCCAGTTGAGAACGGTGATCGTCGCGGTCGATTATCGACTGGCCCCGGAGCATCCGTTTCCTGTTCCGCTGGAAGACTGTTACACGGCGCTGGGCTGGCTTTTGCAGCAAAGCCATACGCTGGGCCTTGATCGACAAAAAATCGTCATCATGGGCCACAGTGCCGGAGGCGGCCTGGCCGCAGCGCTGGCCCTACTGGTTCGGGAGCGACACCAATACTCCGTCGCAGGCCTGGTCATGATTTACCCGATGCTCGATCACAGGACCGGCTCGGCGGCAGCCCCCTCGGCCAATCCCACAACCGGCGCATTGAGTTGGAGGCCGCAAGCCAACCAGTTTTGCTGGCAATGCCTGCAAGGGCCCTACGCCCCTGGGGACGAAAAAGCCTTCCTGTTTTCCCCCGCGCTCGCGGTTGATTTGCAGGGTTTACCCCGCAGCTTTACTGGTGTTGGGGGCTTGGATCTGTTTCTGGAGGAAAGTGTGGACTTCGCGCTGAAACTTTCGCGCTCAGGCGTGCCCAGCGAGCTTCACGTCTACCCGGGCGTCCCGCATATGTTCGATCAGTATCCGGGGCGGATGACAGATCAGTGCAGGAACGACGTCGCGATTGCGCTCGGGCGAATGTGGGCAGCATGAGCACTGGGCCTGTCCGACGTTCTCCAAAGCTCAGTCCCAGAGCAATTTGTCCAAAAAATGCGGCTTTCAGAGCTTGTGGCTGCCCAGTACCAGGTACCGCTGTGGCGATGTCTTGCGCAGCCGCGCCGCCAGAAACACACCCGCCAGCAGCGCTGCGGGAATGATCGCGCAGAGACCATAGGACAAGGCCTTGCTCGCGCCCGTCAGCACATCGAAATGCACCACCGCGATAACCAGGACCGCCAATAACGCAAGGCAGGAGAAACCGGGGAAAATCCGCCCACGCCAGATCCCCAGCTTGAGCTCGGGGTGGCGCTGGGCGAAGACCCATACCGCCGCGGAAGTGAGCGCCATCAGCAAGATCACGCAAAGCGTCGCCAGGTTGGACAGCCAGGCGAATAATTGCAGGATCGGATCGGCGTCCATCGCCGCGAAAATCAGCACGACCACGGCGGAGATCAAGCTCTGCAACGCCGAGCCCATGTGCGGGCTCTGGTGCACACGATGGGTGGTTCCCAGCCGGCTGGGCAGCAGACCGTCACGGCCGATGGCATAGAAGTAACGGGCCGCGGCATTGTGGAACGCCAGCAGCCCGGCGTAGATGCTGACCATGAACAGCACGCGGATGACCTGGGTCAGCTGCGGGCCGACAAAGTGGTCGGACATGCCATAGATAAAGGTCGTCGGATCCTGCAACGCCTGGAGCGTGGCGACGATTTTGTCCGCCCCTACGCCGATCACCATCGACCAGACCGATAGCGCGTAGAAACCACCGATCAGCAACACCGAACAGTAGGTGGCAATCGGGATCGTGCGTTGCGGGTTCTTGGCTTCTTCGCCGTAGATGGTGGTGGCCTCGAAGCCGATGAACGCGGCGAAGCAGAACAGCAAGCCGATTGACGGGGTGCCGCTGAGTACGTGGCTGCGATCAAATGCGTCGAGATTGATGCCACTGTCACCGCCCGTCCTGAGAATGGCGAAGTCCAGGAGCAGGATCGCCAGGTATTCGGCGATCACGATGACCGACAACACCCGGGCCGACAGGTCGATCTTGCGATAGCCAAGGATCGCAATGCTGGCCATCGCCATCAGCGAATACGTCCACCAGGGCAACACCAGGCCGAACACACTCTCCATCGTGCCGCTGACCACGCCACCGAACATGCCATACAGGCCCACCTGAAGGATGTTGTAGGCGAACATCGCCAACACCCCCGCAGCCCCGCCAGCCAAACCACCCAGGCCGCGAGCAGTGAATGCATAGAAACCACCGGCGTTGGTGACATGCCGGGACATGGTGGTGTAGCCCACCGAGAAGGCCAGCAACACCAGCAGGGCCAGGATCAGCAATGCCGGTGTACCGGCGCCGTTGCCCAGCATGATGCCTATGGGGAAGCCGCCAGCGATGACACTCAAGGGACTCGCCGCCGAAACCACGAAGAAGATGATGAAGCCGACACCCAGGGCCCCACGCTTGAGCTCCGTGGAGTTGTTGACCGGGAGAGATACACTCATGTTTTCTTGACCTTATTGTATGAGGCAGTCGCTGTGGGATCGATGCAGTCAACCGCTCACCGCCACCGAATAGCGTTGTTGTTCTTGTTGCACGCTGGATTCGATCCTATGCCTCTCCCTGAACGCTCCACTATCCCAAATCGGTAACCAGAGTTCGCTCGTCAAAAAAACCGAAGGGCTGTCATCCGTCCCCCGCTATCACCTCATTGCAAAGCGATGCGCGCCGTCAGTTCCGTCGCTGCGCCGGTCACCAGGTCGCACAGGTAGCCCGGTTGAAACGCACGGAACCGCTCACTGCGTCCAACCAGGGTCATGCTGCCAAGGACGCGCTGCTTTTCGTCGAAGATCGGCGCGGCGACGCCACTGCGTCCCGGGTGCAGCTCGCTTTCGCTGATACAGTAACCCTGCTTGCGAATGGCGAGCAGGCTCTTGCTGAACGGCTTCCACGCCAAGCCCTGCTGCTGCGGTTCGGTTGGCTTCGCGTGAACGTCATAGATGCGGCGGATCTGGCGCGGCAGCAGATACGCCAATACGACCCGGGAAGTCGCGCTGTGGAGCAGATCGATCGGTCGCCCCCTGTCGCCACCGACCGGGCCGGCATCGGAACCCCGCTGGATCAGCACGTTGACCACTGAATCACCATGCCATTCGCTGACCAGCGCATCCAGGCCGGTATCGTCGACCAATTTATCGACCAGGTCCCGGCTGCACGCCAGCAACGGATCGTACTTCGTCATCTGATGCTCCAGCGTGACGATTCGCGGGCCGAGTGCGTAGCCGCGCGGTAATCGCTTCAGGAAGCCCGCATCGCCGAGCTCGCGCAGATAACGATAGGCGGTCGCGGGTGTAAAGCCGAGCTCCTGGCAAATGGTCTCCACGTCAATGACCGGCTGATCAGGGCGAAACAGGTCGAACACCATGAGCAGGCGGCGAAGGCTATTCATCTTTGCTACATCCTTGTGCAGTCGACACCATGCTCGGTAGATGCTCAGGCGCGCGCGCAATCGGCGATGGCCGCGCGGGTGGTATGGGAGGGCAATTCTGCGAACAGTTCCTGGTACTCCGCCGCAAAATGGCTGAGGTGATAGAAGCCCCATTGGGCCGCGGCATCGCCGATCGAGAGGTGCGCGGCCTGGGTGGACATCAAGGTCCGACGAACACCGTTGAGCCGCACGGAGCGCAAGTAATTGATGGGTGTCGTCTCGGCAACCGAACGGAAGCTGTTCTGCACGGTACGTCGACTCACCTGGAGCCGCTGGCACAACTCATCCACGCTGGGCACGTTGTTCAATTCCGCGGTCGCCAGGCGATGGCATTTCTCGACAATGAAGCTGCGTGTGGAGCTTGGAAGACGCTGCTGCTTGTCGCAGGCCGGGTCGGTCATCAGTTGCAGCAACTCGCCGAGCATGGCCTGTTCCAGTTCCAGTTCCCGATCTTGCGTATTGCCAAGATCTTCGTTCGAGAGCGCCTGGGAGAATACAGCCAGCATTCGACGTCGTGCGTCTGCATAGCGTTGCGTGGAGACCCTGATCACCGGCTGACGCAGCAACTGGCTGATTTCCTTGGCCGACGCCGTTTGCGCCAATGCCTGCTCGAACAGTTCACGTTCGAAGGTAATGGCCAGCAGTTCCATGCCCATCGGCATGTGAAACATGAACTCCTCGCCACCGTGAAGAAAGAACAGGCTGCTGTCGTCCACTTCCCGCCCCTGCATTCGAATCGAACCCGGGACGGTGATGGGCACGGCAAAGCACATCTTGCCCCGGGGCGCCACGCCATGCTGCACCACGCGTTGGTTGATCTGCTCACGGAATATGTGGCAACGCGCCGTCGTCAACTGTATGAGCGAACTCTCGATCGAGCCAGCGGTTAACTGGCTGTAGTCCTGATTCCACTCCTGGACGGTAGCGGCGTGGACATGGATGTCACGAAAGTGGCTGATGTTCTGAATTTTCATGATGACGAAAGCCTCGGCCAATATTCTTCTTTTTAGGTTGCCTTCTTGTGCGATATTCTCACATTAAGAGAATTATGCAAATTTCTTTACGCAAGGAGCCGCTCATCGAAATCAGCGTTCGAGGCGACCCTCCCAATGTGCCGATTCGGGCTACCGGCCAGGCGGAAGCGACGGGGATGATCGAGACACTGAAACCGACATCCTGAGAGACCGTCATGAGTGAAACCAAGCTTGAATCCCTCCACTTCGCGGATGCCCCGCGGATCATTTCCACCATTCCCGGTCCCAAGACCACCGAGGCCCTGGCGTTGTCGGCGCGTACCGAGTCGATGGCCCGCGGCGGCGGACGCATGCCCGTGGCCATGGACCGGGCGTTCGGCGCGACCTTCAAGGACGCTGATGGCAACACCTATATCGATTTGTCCGCAGGCGTGGGCGTCAGCAGCGTAGGTCGCTGCCACCCGAAAGTGGTGCAGGCCATCCGCGAACAGTCCGAAGTGCTGATGCACGCCCTGGAAGTCAACAGCACCCGTCGCACCGAGCTGGCCGCCAAGCTCTCCGAGATCGCGCCCGACGGCTTGCGCGGCGATTGCATTACGTTCTTCACGCAAAGCGGTAGCGATGCGCTGGAAGCCGCGATCAAGTTCGCCAAACGCGTCACCGGACGGCACCAGATCATCGCCTTCCATGGCGGCTACCACGGCGTGTGGAACGCCTCCGGTGCGCTGACCACCGGTACGGCCTACCGCAAGGGCTACGGTGCCCAGATGGGCGGCGTCATTCACGCCCCCTACCCTTATGCCTACCGCTTCCCCTTCGACACCACGCACAAAAGCGCCGAACAGATCGCTGGCGACTACGTGGATTACCTGCTGAATACCCCTTACACCGCCGCCGATGACGTGGCCGCCGTGATCGTGGAGCCGGTACAGGGTGAAGGCGGCTACGTGCCTCCCTCGCCAGAGTTCCTGCAACTGCTGCGCAAGGCCTGCGACCTCAGCGGCGCGCTGTTGATCGTCGATGAAGTGCAATCCGGCGCGGGGCGTACCGGCAAGATGTGGGCGGTCGAACATTCCGGCGTGAAACCCGACATGCTCACCTTCGGCAAGGGCATTGGCAGCGACCTGCCGATGGCGGGCCTGATCATGCGTTCGGACCTGGCAGCCGCGATCCCCGACGGATCGATGCCCAATACCTTCGCCGCCAACTCGCTGTCCGCGGCAGTGGCGCTGACCAACATCAGCATCCTGCAGGACCCGGAGCTGGATCTGCTCAATCGCGCGCACACGCTGGGCCTGGAGGCTCAGGAACGTATCCGTGGCTTCAAGAGCCCCTTCGTCGGCGAGGTTCGCGGTCGTGGCCTGATGATCGGTATCGAGCTAGTCGAAGACCCGGTCACCAAGGCACCGCTGGAGGGCGCCAAGATCGGTCAACTCATGGGTTACCTGCTGAACCACGGCGTGCTGATGATTCCCTGCGGTCGCTACAGCAACGTGATGCGCGTCATGCCCTCGCTGACGATCACACGCTCGCTGTTTTTCAAGGCGCTGGACATCTTTGGCGACGCCCTGGCCTCCCTCGAAGCATGAGGCGTGCCCCACCGATCACTCACATTACGCAGGGCCCCTGACATGACTCAGCACCTGAATCACTTCATCCAAGGAGCGTCCTTAGAAGCCTCCGACGGTGGACGCATGACCCTCATCAACCCTGTGACAGAGCAGGTGTACGGTAGCTCCGCATGCGGCACGAGCGCGGATGTGGACCGCGCCGTGGAGGCAGCGCGCAGCCAACTCGAGGGTGGCGCCTGGAGCCAGCTCGACGGCGCCCAGCGCGGTCGACTGCTGTCGAAGCTGGCTGACCTGGTGGAACGCGACACCGACTTGCTGGCCGATCTGGACGCCAACGCCATCGGTCGCTCCCCGGTCGAACCGCGCCGGATGGACCTGCCCAACGCGGTCGCCAACCTGCGCGCCGCTGCTGGCTGGGCCAACCAGTTGGAGGGGCGCACCATTCCCACCGGCGGCTATTTCGGCAGCAAGACCCTCTCGTACACGGTGCGCGAGCCGGTGGGCGTGGTCGGTGCCATCGTGCCCTGGAATTCGCCGCTGATGATCACGGTCTGGAAGCTCGCCGCTTTGCTGGCCGCCGGCTGCACCGTGGTCATCAAACCTTCGGAAGAGACACCGCAATCGGCCCTGCACCTGGCCGCGCTGGCTCAGGAAGCGGGCTTCCCTGACGGTGTGATCAACGTGGTTACCGGCTACGGTGCACAGGTGGGTCGCGCCTTGTGCGAACACCCGCACGTGGCCAAGATCAGTTTCACCGGCAGCCCCGAGGCCGGACGCGAGATCCAGCGCACCGCCGGCGTGCTGTTCAAGCGTGTGGCACTGGAGCTGGGCGGCAAGAGCCCACAGATTGTCTTTGATGACGCGTCCTTCGACGACGCGTTGCGCGGCTGCGCGCTCGGCTTGTTCGTCAACCAGGGCCAGGTCTGTGCCGCCGGCTCGCGTATCCTGGTACAACGCAGCATCGCCGATCGCTTCGCCGCAGCGCTTGCCGATGCTGCTCGAGCAGTCAAGGTAGGCGATCCTCGACAGCCCGACGTGCAGATGGGGCCAGTGGCCAAGAAAGCACAGTTCGAACGGGTCAACCGTTACATCCAGCTGGGCATCGAACAAGGCGCCTCCCTGCTGGCCGGCGGCGTATCGAACCCCGAGCGGGGCTGGTTTGTGCAGCCGACCATCTTCGCCAACGCCAGCAACGACATGGCGATCGCCCGAGACGAGATCTTCGGCCCCGTTGGCACGGTGATCACGTTCGACAGCGAAGATGAGGCGATCGCAATGGCCAACGATTCCACCTACGGCCTGGCGGCCACGATCTGGACCAGCGACCTGGTGCGAGCGCACCGCGTTGCCGCGGCGGTAAAGGCCGGTGCCGTGGGCATCAACTGCTGGAGCCCGCTGGACGCCAACCTGCCCTGGGGCGGCGTCAAGTCCAGTGGCATTGGCCGTGAAGGCGGGTTCAGCGGCGCGTTGGCCTATACCGAAGAAAAGGTCATCACCGTGTTGCTGCCTAACTGAGAACAAAAAACCGCACTGACCGGACCACCCTCCAAGCCCTGTGTCGTAGAGGGTGGCCGTTCAAATGTGCATTCCGATGCCTTGATGATCGATGGAGAGACTGCGATGAATCCGGTAAATCAAACAACAATTGATCGGTATCCGACGTCCCTGCGTATGTTGCACTGGGTGCGCGCCGTGCTCATCGCCGGCCTCCTCTGGGCTGGCTGGCACATGACCGGGATGAATGATGAAGTAGCAAGCAAATACGAGCTCTATTACCCGTGGCACAAATCCTTTGGGGTGTTGATGCTGTTGGTGGTCCTGGTCCAGATCACCCTGCGCTGGCGCACCCCCAAGCTTCCACAACCGCTGGAAACACTGGCTGGACATGAGCGGTTTTTGTCACAGCTGGTGCAACGTGCCATGTACGTACTGATCGTGATCGTGCCGTTGATGGGTTACTCGATGTCGAGCACCTACACGATGAGCGACGGGGTATTCTTTTTTGGGGTGAACCTGCCGGAGCTGCTACCGAAAAATGACGACTGGTTCGTCGTCTTCCAGTGGCTGCACAAAGTGCTCGCCTATACCCTGCTCGGCCTGATCGTGCTGCATGTCGCCGGCGCCCTCAAGCACCGCTTCTTCGACCCGGACCCTCGCAACGACGTCCTGCGCCGCATGCTGTGACCGTCCCGTCTTAATCACCTTTCCCGCCGGAAAGCGCCACCGCTGGTGGCGCCTACGCATCAAACTCCCTGCAACAGATGCCGCCAGCGGCGACTCAGATCAGAACGTCACCCACACGATGAACTGCAAGTAAGTGTTGGTTGATGCGCTCCCGCTCTGCAAACCACCGTCCTCGAGCCACTTCTTTGGCTTGTAGAAACCCACCAGCGGCGACAACGTGATGTTGTCCGTCACCATCCAGTCCAGGTACAGGTCGACCTCACGGGCACTGAAGTCTTGGGTATCCCGGTCGGAGAGTTGGTGATAGTGGAAGTACATCGCGTTGAGTGTCAGTTTGTCGGTCGGCTGCACCGAGAACAGCACATCGTTGATTTGCATGTTCGAGGTCACTGAACCGGCGTAGTTCGCGGCGACTTCACCCTGGTACCGCTTGCGGAAACCGCCTTGGAACAGGAAGTCCCAGCCTTCGGAATAGCGCGAATAGCGGTAACTCACTGCCGGTTGCCATTTGACGTCGGCAAAGGTGTAGCCCGCGTCGAAGAACATCGCCCGCTGCGACCCCGAACGTTTTTCCTGGCGCGCCACCTCGAATGCAAAATCAGCGTTCTCGATGCCGGCATTGCCCTGGCCGCGGATACTGTAGATATCCATACCCTTGCGCTCACTCCGATCGGCGAAGGTGTATCGCTCGTTGACATCCAGCCCGTGTACATAGGTCGAGCCGATCGAGCCGATGGGCGTCGTGTAGTCGATGGTGGCGGCCGCCACTTCGGTCTCCGACTGTCCTGGATTGTCCGACTTCAACCACATCAGGCTGCCGTGAAGCCCATCCGTACCGCCCAGTTTCAGGACGGCCGTATTGCCAAAGGCCAATCGCGGCCCCAGGTAAAAGGCGCCGCCGCGATTGAACCGACCGTCCGCCACACCTGGGATGGGGCTGAAGGCCTTGCCGGGAGCGAACCCGTCGTCGGTGATCAGGAAACCGTCCACCGTCACGAGCTGCCGGCCAAAGGAGAAATCAACGCCGTCCGTACCCAGGGCGGGAATCAGGTCGCCTGACTTCCAGCCCAGATAGGCGTCTTCTACCGCCGTTCTTCTTTCATTCCCGGCAGTGATCGCTCCCGCGTCCCCGTCGCCCCATGAGCCCGTGCTGATCAGGCTGAACCCGCCGTAGATCGAGCCGGGACCGATCTTGTTCGTCGTGCCGTTTAGACCGTACTTTGCGAAGCCTTCCTGCCATCGCATCCTGCCGGGTTCCTCCTGCGGGTTGGCGAGGTAGTTCTTTTCACTGCCGAACCAACCAAATCCAGCCCAGAGGTCGGCATTCAGGACGGTAGCACCATCGTCTTCGTTGTAGAGCTCGTAGGCCTGTGCCTGCGGCCCCAATGTACAGAGTGCAACCAGAGAAATTAATGGAGCGTAGTGGGGGGTGCGCATGACGTCTCTCCTGTTTTTATATTTATGAGGCGAGTCATGAGTGTTCCGATTCGGGCCGCCCATGCGGTAGCCCAAATCAGCATGTGCACAGGGCGGCGCCCCTATTCCCTTGGTCCCATCGCTGCCCACTGAAAAACCTGTCCTGGGATTTGAATGGTTGCCGTTTTGGGCTACGGCCTGCGCAGGTGTCCCCCCCCTATGCTGGGGCCATAAGAACGCATAAGAACGAGGCATCCGTCATGACCCCATCCCCGCTGTTACGTCAGGGGCTTTGCCTGCTGACCATCGTCGCTTGCAGTGCCCTACCGTCCCTGGCCACCGCTCACCACTCATTCGCGCTTTTCGACCAGACCAAGATGGTCACGGTCCAGGGCGTGGTCGAGCGCTTTGCCTGGACCAATCCGCACATCACGATTTACCTCGATACGCCCGGCCCGCCCCCCCCCAGCGCTTCAAGATCGAGACGGGCAGTGTCAACGCGCTGCAGCGCGCAGGCTGGAACGCTGATTCGATCAAGGCTGGCGAAAGCGCCGAGGTGTCCTTCAGACCGCTGAAAAACGGTGATCCGGGAGGACTGCTCGTGGAGATCAAGATCGGTGACGTCGTGCTCACGGGCGGCGGTTAGGCGAAGTCCCTCCTCCGCTTCATGACTACCGAACTCAACCGAACCAGACAGGCCAGCAGCGTGGAGACGTTTCAATGAAACCGACACGAACCTTGAGCGCAGCAACGATCTTCCTCGGCGTCGTCCTCGTGACCGTCGCCGGGATGTGCAACGCGGCAGCGCCGAAGACCCAGCACGACAAACGCCCGGACATCAGCGGCACCTGGGAAAGAACCCCGGACGATTGGTTCGGTGAAAACCCGGACGAGCCGGTGCACCCGGGCGGACCGATGGACCTGAAGGAACCCTATGCCAGCCAATACGCCGAGCTGAAGAAAAAACAGGCCGCCGCGAACGAAGCCGGGACGCCGCTGGCCACGACGAGTTCCAAGTGCCTGCCCGAGGGCATGCCGACGTTGATGGCGGCGCTCTTCCCGATCCAGATCATTCACGACGACAAGCAAGTGGTCGTCCTTGGCGAATATCTCCAGCAGGTACGCCGGATTCTCTTGAACGAGGCAATGCCGCCCAAAGAGAAGCTCGACCCCAAGTACCAGGGCCATTCGCGAGGCCACTGGGAAGGCGACACGCTCGTCGTGGAGACACAACGTGTGCGAACGGACGTGACGTTCTATGACGTTCCCCATGGTGCAGACATGAAGATCACCGAACGCATCAGGCTGCGGGGACCGGACCACTTGGAGGACCAAGTCGTGATTGAAGATCCACAGGTGCTCAACACCCCGTATCGCTTCACGTTCGACTACAAGCGCTCCGACTACGCCATTCAAGAATATGTCTGCGAGAACAACCAGATCGTGATCGACAGCGAGGGCAAGGCGTCCCTCAGCCGTGAGTGAAGCCCACCGCGAGGTCGATGTTGGGGCTGCTGCGCAGCCCAGCGGGAGCAAGCTCCCTCGCCACAAAAGGCGGTGTTTGCCAGAGGTTGGCGGGCAACGTAATGGGGTCTGATTACCCCACACCACCACCCAGCCAGACACAAAACCGTGGCGAGGGAGCTTGCTCCCGTTGGGGTGCGAAGCGCCCCCCACCAGGCTGACTTTGCGCCCTTGGAGATGACCGGATGGAACGATCAATAACGATCAGCCTCCTGCGGCCGACGCTGCCAGGCGTCCTGCTGTCGCTGATGCTGACCTCGAACACCTTCGCCGAAGTGCCCCGCATGCCCACAGTCGTTGCCGTGCCGCCCTCCAGTGTGCCACCGCTGTCGTCGGCGAAACGTCCGGGTACCGAACACAGCGACCTCGACATGTACGACTACGTCGAAGAGGAGTTTTACCTGCAAGGCGTCGCCCCGGCCATCACCGCCGCGGGCAAAACCCTCTTCGAGGCGCCCTATACCACGCGCATTCTGGTGCGCAAGCCGGCAGACCCTGCGCACTTCAACGGCACGGTGGTGATCGAGCCGTTCAGCTGGTTTGGCGAGCGCGCCGCAGGGTGGATCCTGACCCGTGATTACTTGCTACGGCGTGGCTACGCGTACGTCGGCTACACGCTGAACATGAACAAGCCGGCCGTCGACCCCAAGTTCATCTCGGACACCCCGGCCGCCGAGGCCGAGCAGGTCGCCCAATACGGACGGATCGTGAACTTCGAATTCATGCGCCGCTTCGACTACGCACGCTATGCGCCGTTGGGCACCTATTACGATCCGGAGCGCTTCACTCGCGGTGCAGGTCCCGATCCGTTCGTTCCACAGTCCCAAGGCATTGCCGCACAACTGGCGCTGCTGCTCAAGACCAATGCGGCGCAAGGCCCGTTGGCAGGCCTCAATGTGCAACGCGTCTATGTCAATAGCTGGGCCGTGACCGCGCAAGTCTGGATGGACTACCTCGACCAGGGCCGGCACCAGCAATGGCGCATGCCTGACGCAAGGCCACTGATCGATGCCTACATGACAGGCCGCATGGCCTATGGCGAGGTGGGCGGCGATGTCATCCGACTGCCGCGGCAGATGCCCGACGGCGTGCCGTTCGTGACCGTCTACAGCCAATCGGAACTGATGCATGACGTGATCGAAGGCATCGACCTGCCGCCGGATACCGACAGCCCGCAGCTTCGCTACTACGAAGTGACCGGCATGCCCCACCTGCGGCTGGCCGACCTCGGTACGGAGCATACCGAACTGCTCGCTGCCGACATCGGCAAGGGTGACGACCCACGGTGCCGGACGTTGTACGACGAACCGGCGGAACTGGTCGTTTCGGCGCTGCTCGATGGCATGGACCAATGGGTGCGCGAGGGCAAAGCCATGCCGAAGGCGCCGCGAGTCCTGCGCGAAGGCAAAACCGTCGCACGCGACCCCGCCACCGGCAACCTGCAAGGGGGCGTGCGCCCGCCGTGGATCCAGGTGCCCAGCGCGACCTACCTCACGGACCAGGAGACCGGTTGCGGCCTGATCTACGACACCAAGGTGCCCTATTCCAAGGAAGCGCTTGGCCAACGTTACGGCAGTTTCAGCCACTACGAACAGGCATTCGAAGACGCCAAGGGCCTCTCGATCAAGCAGGGCTATCTCCTCCCGGAGGATGCAAAGGGCCTGCGTCCGATCGCAAAACCCCAAGACTTCTAACCCCACGCGGAAGCAAAGCAAATGTCACCAGAACTCATCATCGCCTGGATCTACGCGACACCGTTGAGCACCGCCATCAGGGACCTGTCCTGGGTCGTGCCCACCATCCAGAGCGTTCATATCGTCGCCATCGCAGTGATCTTCGGTGCCGCCGTGATCTCCGACCTGCGGCTGGCCGGCGTGCTCGCCACGGACGAACCCTTGCGCGGCGTCATTCGCCGTTACTACCCGTGGATGCGCGCCGCACTCATCGTCCTGCTCCTCACCGGGTTGGTCATGATCATCGGCGAGCCTGACCGCGTACTGGTCAACACGACGTTCTGGCTGAAGATGTTCATGGTCGTTGCCGTGTTCACCCTGGCCTGGTCAATCCGACGTCCATTGCTGCGCCCCGCCGCTCAGGCACAAGGCGATAACGAGAAGCCGCCCATCAAGGCACTGGCCTGGCTGTCGATCGCCCTATGGTGCGGCGTGATCTTCTGCGGCCGCTGGATCGCCTACTGATCCCAGCGTTTTCAACGAACGTTTTCTCAGGTATTTGCCATGGACATTCAATCGATACTGCAAGCCCTCGAGGGCACCCCGATCGCAGCCTATATCAGAGAGTCGGGCTCCATTTTTCCAAACCTGGAGTCGCTGCATGTGATCGGCATCGCCCTCGTGTTCGGGACCATCGCCGTCGTCGACTTGCGCCTGCTTGGCGTCGCCTCCCATCGCCGAAGCGCGCTACGGCTGATTCGGGAACTGCTGCCATTTACCTGGGTTGCCTTCGCAGCCTGCGTGATCACCGGCTTGCTCATGTTCGCCTCCAATGCCACCACCTATGCGCAAAACAGCGTTTTCTGGTGGAAGATGGGGCTGTTGGCGCTGGCCGGCCTCAACATGGGGATATTCCACCTGGGCGCCTATCGCCGGATCGCCGAGTGGGACACCATCCTGCCGCCTCCCAGCCAGGCCCGTATCGCCGGATTCAGCTCGCTGGCACTGTGGGTGGGCGTGATATGCCTTGGCCGCTGGATCGGGTTTGTCTGATGGCTCACCTGTCGCGAACCAGCCTCGGCGATGACGCAGACGACGCGGTCCATGTCGTGCGTCCGGCTTCCAGCCGCTGGGAATCGCTGGCCCTGCTGTTTGCAGCCCTGGCAATCATCGCCAGCGTGACAGGTTATGTGCTGCTGCGCCCACAGCACGCCGGCCCACCGACACCCTTGAGCTGGCAGGTGCGCTCCTTCGATGGCCTCGGTGCAGTCGACCAGGCCATCCACAGCGCCCTGCTGCCCGCCGGTGAAGAAATCATCTGGAACAATAACGACACCGGCGGTTGGATCACCCTGGAGCAAGCCCAGAAGATCTTGTTGCCGCCGTTCTACCGAGACGCCTTCTGGAAGACCAATGGCGAGGTGCACTGGCAGTTGATTTTGCCTGGCACCCACCTGCCTCATGCCGGTTCCGTCGATGATCACGACGACGCCGACGCCCCGACGCCCCCCAGCGACGTCTCGAAAGCCACCCTGGGCCAGGGCGCCACGGTCTACTACGGCTCCGCCGGCCGCGCGCCCGGCCAGAGCGCCTACCTGCTCGTCATTGGGCACGCCCATGCCGGCGTCATGTGGGCCAACCAGGCCACGATCTGGATCCACCGCGACCCGAACGCACCTTACCCAGGCATCGTCAAGCCCGAATCGCTGGTCGGCCAAGGTTGGCGCCAGGTCATTCCTTACGACGGTGCCAGCGAAGTCGAACGTGTAAAAGGAAACCAGCCATGACCGTTTCTACCAGACACCGCGCACTGTGGCGCAGTTGCCTTGCGCTGCTGGTGCTGATACCTGCCCTTGCATTCGCCGACCCGACTGCCCCCTTGGACAAGAAGCTCAAGATCGGTGTCACCCTGCACCCCTACTACAGCTTCGTGGCGAACATCGTCGGCGATCGGGCCGAGGTCGTTGCGCTCATTCCGGCGCAAGCGAACCCGCATAACTATCAGCCGCAACCCGACGACATCACCCGTGCGATGACCCTCGATGTCTTGGTCGTCAACGGCATCGGCCACGATGAATGGGCCTTCCAGATCGTCAAGGCCGCCGGTCGCGGGGCAACGCTGCCGATCATCCAGGCCAATGCCTCGGTCGCCCTCATTCCCATCGGCGGCGACCAGGACGGTGCCAAGGTGGTCAATCCGCATACCTTCGTTTCCACCACGGCAGCGATACAGCAGGTCTTCGAGATCACTCGCAGGCTGGGGGAGCTGGACCCATCCAACGCTGCTGCGTATCGACAGAACGCCCTGGCCTATGCCGCACGCATTCGCGCGCTACGGGCCGGTTTCATGACCCGCTTCGCCGCGCTGGATCTGTCTTCCTTCCGTTGTGCGACCACGCATGCCGGCTACGACTACATGATGCAGGAGTTCGGCCTGTTCGTGAGCGCCGTGATCGAGCCCCGTCACGGCGTCGCGCCGACCGCGCGGCAACTGGCCAACACCATCGACGCAATCAAGAAGGCCAATGTGAAGGTGTTGTTCGCCGAGAAAAACTTCTCCCTCGATCTCGCCAAGCCTATCGAGGCCGCCACCGGCGTGAAGGTCTTCTCGCTGTCTCACATCACCGGCGATACCTACAGCGCGGACGAATTCGAGGTGGCGATGCGCGAAAACCTCGAGACCTTGGCCGAAGCCGTCGAGTTCACGCAGCGATGAAGGAGAAACAAGCGATGTGCGGTCCCGCCATAGTGTTCGACAACGTCTCCCTGCGGCTGGGAGGCACGCAAGTGCTTGAAGACGTCAGTTTTCGGGTGGAAGCCGGGGCGCTGCACTGCCTGGTCGGGCCGAACGGTGGCGGCAAGACTTCACTGGTGCGTGCGCTGCTGGGCCAGATGCCGCATTCGGGAGCGGTCCGCTTCGAGGGCCAGCTCACGACCCCGGTGGGCTATGTCCCGCAATTGCCAGACTTCGACCGCAACGTGCCGATGACGGTCAACGATCTCATGGCCCTTCTCGGTCAACGCCGGCCGGCCTTCCTGGGCGCCAACCGATCCGCCAAGTCGGCCAATGCCGAGGCCCTGTCTCGTACCGGCATGGCAGGAATGGGCACCAAACCCTTTGGCAGCCTGTCCGGTGGCCAACGTCAGCGAGTATTACTGGCCCAGGCGATCAGCCCGGCGCCCTGGCTGCTGATCCTCGACGAACCGACTGCCGGCATCGACGAATCGGGGGTGCGGCTGGTGGAGGCGCTGGTGGCCGAATTGCACGGCCGTGGCGTCACCATCCTGTGGATCAACCATGACCTGGAACAAGTCAGGCGCATCGCCCAATCGGTGACGGTTATCAACCGCAGGGTGCTGTTCCATGGCGCCCCCGACCAAGTCGCTTACTCGCAGGAGGGGGCCCAATGAGCGCCCTGTACGACTTCATTCGCAACTACCTGCAGGCGCTCGCCGCCAGTGGCATCCTGCCGCAGCCGTTCGAGTATGAGTTCGTGATCAATGCCCTGCTCTGCGCAGTGCTCATCGGCCCCCTGCTGGGCGTGCTGGGCACGATGGTAATGATCAAGCGCATGGCGTTTTTCAGTCAGTCCGTCGGCAATGCCGCGATGACCGGCGTCGCGATTGGCGTGCTGATCGGTGAATCCTATACATCCCCATACTTCTCGATGTTCGGCTTCTGCTTGCTGTTCGCGCTGACGCTGAAGTACACGCAGCATCGCACCACGTTGGCCAATGACACGCTGATCGGTGTGTTCCTGTCCATCTCGCTGGCGGTCGGTGCCTCGCTGTTGCTGTTCGTGTCGGCAAAGATCAACACCCACGTGATGGAAAGCGTGCTGTTCGGCTCCATCCTGGCGGTGGACCACACCGACATGAACGTGCTGCTTGGCGTAACGGCGCTGTGTGCCTTGCTCGGACTGCCGCTGTACAACGGCATGTTGTTGGCCAGCCTCAATCCGAGCCTGGCCCATGCTCGCGGTGTGCGGGTGCGAAGCGTCGAGTACCTGTTTGTGGTGCTGGTCACCCTGGTGACGGTCGCTTGCCTGAAAATCATCGGCGCCGTGCTCGTCGAAGCCCTTCTGCTCATACCGGCGGCGGCAGCACGCAACATCAGTCGTTCGCTCCCGGGGCTGGTGGTGCGCGCCATCCTGATTGCGACCTTTTCCTGCGTGGTGGGAATCCTGGCGCCGATGCAATTCCACATCCCCGTACCTACGGGCGGGGCAATCGTGATAGTCGCCGCCCTGGTGTTCGTCGTCACCACCGTCATGCGCGCTACCGCGTCACGATTCAGGGGGGCCAGCGTATGAATAGGAAAGGGTTCTACAGATCCTGGCTGACGATGCTGACCCTGTTGCTGGGCCTGCCGTTTTCGGTCTTTGCCGATAACGCAAGGCAGCAGGTGCTTGTCGCGCTGCCTGCCGTGTATGCGCTCACCTCGGCACTCAGCGACGGCACGGCCCTTGAGGTCGTTCGTGTACCGGCAGGCGCGGCAGTGCCCATGGAAAGCCAGGCCAACGCACTGTCGCGCCTGGACGCCGCAGTGTTCCAACAGGCCGAAGCCGTGGTCACCCTCAGCAGTCTCTGGCGCGCGGATCCGCTGTATGCGACGGCGCGCCGCCACAATCTACGGATCATCGAGATCGATGCCTCGCGCTCATGGGACACGGTCAAACCCAGCGTGGCGGTGACCCGCGTGCCGTCGAACGATGTTCCCTGGGCCGCGGCGAGCGATGTTGATGAAGGCCAGTCCCCGTACGCCTGGCTCGGCCCCGTCAACGCCATGCGCATGTCGGCGCTGGTCGCCACCGACCTGGAGCGCCTGGCCCCCGCCGATGCGCCGCGAATAAAGCGCAACCTCGCCGCACTTGAAGACCGCTTGCGCCGGCTCAAGGCCGACTACGGTGCCCGGCTGACAGCGGTGTCGGATCTGCGCGTGCTGTCGCTGGCCAATGAGTTCACCTACCTGTTCGGCGAATTCGGCGTCTTTGTCGACGGCTGGTTCGTCCGACAGGACATTGACTGGAGCGACGCTGACTACGCCGCGCTGACCCACTACCTGCGCGAGCGCGATATTCGCGTGGTGGTCCACAAGTGGGCACCGGACGCCAAGATCATCAAAGCCATCGAGGACGGGGGCGCGCGGTTGTTGGTACTCGATACGGGCAACCCGGGAATACTCGCCGACACGGCCAACGGATACGAGGCACTCCTGGGCTCGAACCTGGAAGCCTTGCTGGCGGCCTTCGCCGCGACTGGCAACGACAACACGAGAGGCGACGGCCAGTCGCCTGCCCAATGATCGATCTTGACGGCGAGGCGTTATGAAACCCATAGGTTCAGCAACACGGATAACGATGGCAGGCGCCCTGGTGTTCTGCCAGGTGACCTTCGCTCATGGCCCCGTCTTCGATTGCTACATCGAGGGGGATAACCAGGTGAAGTGCGAGGCGGGCTTCACCGATGGCAGCTCGGCCGCCGGCCGAAAAATCCATGTCCAGGACCCGAGCAACAAAGTGTTGCTCGAAGGCGAAGTCGGCAAGGACAACGCCTACACGTTCCAGCCCCCCGCCGGAAATTACTCCGTGGTGTTCCTCGGTGGCGCCGGCCATGAGCTCACGATTCAGTCTTCCGACATTTCAAGGTGAAAGCGACCATGACGTTCAAACGAAAATTGCTCCAAGCCCTTGCCGCTACGACATTCACTGGCTTGGCCGGCGCTGCACACGCCCATTTCCAGATGCTTTACGTGGAAGAAACGGCACTGCAGCGTGCGGAAAACCTCGAGTTCGCGCTGGTGTTCACCCACCCCTTCTCCGGCGGCCCCACCATGGCCATGGGTGCACCTCGCGCCTTCAGCCACAGCAGCTCCCACGGCGAGGAAAAAATCGACCTGAGCAAATACTTGCGTCCCGTCGAGTGGCAGAGTCGCGACAACCGGACCACGGCCTATCGTGCCTCGATTCCACGGGAGTTGGTGCGTTCACTGGGTGACCATATCTTCGTACTCGAACCCGAGCCATATCTGGAAACCGAGGAAGATGTCTACATCCAACAGTTCACCAAGTTGATCGTGAACGTGGGTGGAGTTCCCGGAAACTGGTCAGAGCCACAAGGGTTGCCGGTGGAGATCCAGCCACTGAACAAGCCTTATGCCAACTGGACCGGCGGCGTGTTCCGCGCCGTGGTGCTGGCCGATGGCAAGCCTGTTCCGTTCGCCGAAATCGAAATCGAATACGTCAACCACTCCATCGATCTCGAAAAAAACGCCTTCGGCCAGCAAGACTATGTGACGGCACCTCAAGCTTCATTCAAAGCCCTGAGCACCTACGCGGACGCCCAAGGCATCGTGACCATTGGCCTGCCCCGGGCCGGCTGGTGGGGCATTGCGGCGCTCGACATCGGTGCGACGAAAACCCACAAGGGCAAACCGCTGTCGCAAGATGCCGTGCTGTGGGTGCAGGCCAGGGACATGAAGTGACAATGCGCGGCAAATCCCGAGGCTCACCCTCAAATGTTCACCGGTGAGCCCTGGTCCGGCCTTCGGCACCTGCGATGACCAGGAAGGCCAGCGCCAGGGCAACTTCGACCAGCACCGCCGGCAGGATGCCCGACTCGACATTGCCCACGGCCCACTCGACCAGCCCCAACAGTGCAAGCAGCGAGCACGTGGTGACAAATCCCGCCACTACGGCGGTTCGCCCTGGCGACGGCGGCGCATTGCGTACCAACAGCAGCGCAACCCCAATGCCCGCGTAGAGCGGTGCAGCACGCCGGCCTACCAAGCCCGTGGTAGCGCCATCGAAGACCACGCCCCAATTGCCCAGCAACGTGGCCGGCGCTAACAACCAGATGATCGCCAACGTAAAAAACAACAGCGCCGAAAAACTCGCCAGGTAGCGGAAAGCGCGGGAAGCATTGTTCATGCGTTCACGTCCACGACAGTACGCCCGCGCACCTTTCCTTCCAGCACCCGACCCGCAACGGTCGGAACCTCTGCCAAGCCAACCATCTGGGTGGTGCGGGCCAGCCTGCTCAAATCAAGGTCCTGAGCGAGCCGCGACCATGCTTGCAGACGTACTTCCTGCGGGGCATTGACCGAGTCGATACCGGCCAGGGTCACGTTGCGCAGGATGAAAGGCAACACCGAGCCAGGCAGGTCCGCGCCCTGGGCCAGGCCGAAGGCAGCGACAACGCCGCGATATTGGGTGTGTGCCAAGGCGTTGGCCAGGGTATGGCTACCCACCGAATCAATGACACCAGCCCAGCGTTCCTTGGCGATCGGTGCGCCCGGCTGCGACAAAGTATTGCGGTCGATGACCTGCGTCGCACCAAGGTCGCGCAGGTAGTCGCCCTCCTCTTGCCGTCCGGTCGAGGCGATCACTCGATAGCCCAGGCCCGACAACAGTGCGATGGCCACCGAGCCGGCGCCGCCGCTGGCGCCGGTGACCAGGATATCGCCACGATCAGGGGTCAGCCCGCCATGCTCCAATGCCAGGACGCTGAGCATCGCCGTGTAGCCTGCGGTGCCGATAGCCATGGCTGCCTGGGTCGAGAATACTTCCGGGATTTTTACCAGCCAGTCACCGTTGACCCGCGCCTTCTGCGCAAAGCCACCGTGGTGGGTCTGGCTCAGCCCCCAACCGTTGACCAGCACACGGTCGCCGACTTTGAACCCCGGATGGCTGGACGTCTCGACGATACCGGCGAAGTCGATGCCCGGAATCAGCGGAAACTGGCGAATGACGGGAGAACGTCCGCTGAGGGCCATGGCGTCCTTGTAGTTAACGGTCGAAAACTCGATCGCGACGGTGACGTCACCGGGCATCAGGTCCTCGTCCTTGAAGTCAACCAGATGGGTCGAGATCGTTTCGCCGGTTTTGGTCGTGAGCAGCGCCTTGAATGTCATTGCTTTTGTCCTGTTCGTTCAAACGGATCGTCATCGCTGCCCTGTAGATGCAACAGACACAGCAAAGGGTATGGCCAGGCCGGGTCAGTGTGCCTGAGAAGGCCGTTTGGTTTCGAGTTGCAACGCCCTGCGGATGCCCGTGTCCAGCAAGCGCGCCGGGGCAAAACTGCGCATGAACTGCAGCTGGCCGGCCGCTTTGCCAGCGGTATAACGCAACTTCGGGCGCTCGGCGCGCGCGGCCTGGAGTACCACTTCAGCCACCACGTCGGGGCTGTCGGCGGTGGCCATGGCCTGTTGCACCACTTTCGTCACGTTCATTCGAATGTCTTCATACACGTCGAGTTTAGCGTCGGCCTGGAGGTTGTTGCTCTCGAATTGAGTCTTGGTATAGCCGGGCTCGACGACCGTGACCCTGATGCCGTGTGTGCGTAATTCGTGATCCAGCGCTTGCGAATAACCTTCCACCGCATGTTTGCTGGCTGAATAGAGGGCCGCGTAGGGAACAGGCACGACGCCGAGGATGGAACCGATATTGATGATGCGACCCGCACCTTGGCGTCGCATGTGTGGCACAACCGCGCGAGTCATGCGTACGATACCGAGGAAGTTGGTGTCGAAAAGGGCCTTGGCCTGCTCGACAGAACTCTCCTCCGCAGCGGCGGGCGCGATGCCGAAACCGGCATTGTTGACCAGCAGATCGATCCGCCCCTCCAACGTCAGCAACTCCTGGATGACAGCTTCGACGCTGGCATCGTCGGTGACATCAAGCACCAACAGTGGCCCCCCCTTTTGCCCCGCCCGCCCGCCGCGTCGACTCGTGCCATAGACGCTGTAGCCTGCCGCGACGAGCTTATGGGCGATGGCCTCTCCGATGCCGGATGAAGCGCCGGTCACTAACGCGACGGGTTTGTTGATCATCATGAGTTTCCTTCCGGTTATCGAGGTTATCCGGTCAGAGATCGCAACTGTGGGCTGGCATGGCTCCGACGTCAGTGCGTGTCATAGACTGGCAGCCTTATGATGATGAGCATAATCGTAGCGGTCAATATTTTTGATGCTGATTGACATCAAAAAAAATGCCGGTAGCAGCCTTGCTCCCGGCACTTGGATAAATCAGTACACATGAAATCAATGATTAATCAGGCGGTCGACGACCTTGTGGCGAATAAGCTTGCTCGCGCTTGAACGCAAAGCGGTCCGGCCCTGGACTGTTTCCCACAGGGCCGAACCGCTCTATCAAGCGATCAGATCGTTGGCAGTGAGGGTATTGACACCCACCAGCTGGATTTCAAAATCCGCTCCCAGGTCGCCGTTGACGTTGCCATACAGCACCTGATCGACGAAGCGCAGCTGTCCGGCAGCAGTGAAGTCATTCGAATCGATGAAGCTGAACGTGTCGACAAACGTGGTCAGAAGATTGGCGTCGATTTTCGACAGGTCCAGCTTGTCGCCCTGCAGGCTGCTGAAGTCGGAAATGGTATCACGGGTAGAACCTATGCCCAGGTCGCTCAGCGTGTTGAAAACAAAGCGGTCGCTTCCATCTCCGCCGGTGAGGCTATCGGTGCCCTGGCCGCCACTCAGAATGTCATTGCCCGCCCCACCATCCAGCACGTTACGCCCGGCATTGCCGATCAGCACGTTGTTCAGACCGTTGCCGATACCTATGAAGGCAGTGCCGGTCAGTGTGAGATTCTCCAGGTTGGCACCCAGGATCCAGCCTACCGAGGAGCGCACGGTATCGATTTCACCAGCCAGGGTGCTGGTTTCGCTGATGACATCACTGAGGTTGTCGACCACGTAGGTATCGTTGCCGGTACCGCCGACAAGCGTATCGATACCGCTGCTGCCGTCCAACGTGTCGTTGCCTGCCCCACCACTCAGCACGTTGTTGCCGGCGTTACCGATCAGTACGTTGTTCAGGGCGTTGCCGCTGCCGTTGAGGTTGGCGCTGCCAATCAGTGTGAGGTTCTCCAGATTGGCACCCAGGCTCCAATTCAGGGAGGAGCGCACGGTATCGATTTCGCCGACCAGGGTACTGGTTTCGCTGAGAATATCCTTGAGGTTATCGACCACGTAGGTGTCGTTGCCAATACCGCCAATCAAGGTATCGGCACCCGCACCACCATCAAGAACATCGTTGCCTGCCCCGCCCTGAAGGTTGTTCACGGAGGCGTTGCCCACCAGGCTGTTGTTCAGATCGTTGCCAACCACCGTGAACGCCCCGGTGCCGCTCAGGACGACGTTCTCGACGTTGCGCAGATTGCTCAGGCCCAGGTTGACAACGCTGCTCGACGAACTGGCGGCATAGGTGACGATCAGGCCATCACTGCCCTGATTGACAGTTTCTTGTACCAAGACCAATTCATCAGCCCGGTCGAGCACATAAGTGTCGTTCCCCGCGCCACCGATCAGTGTGTCCCGCCCGGCCCCACCGTTGAGTACGTTGTTGCCAGCGTTGCCGGTCAGCACGTTGTTCAGGGCATTGCCGGTGCCATTGAGATGAGCGGAGCCGGTCAGGATGAGGTTTTCCAGGTTGACGCCCAGGGCCCAGCTCACCGAGGAGCGCACGGTGTCGATTTCGCTGGCCAGGGCGGTGGTTTCGGTGACGACATCCTTGAGGTTATCGACCATATAAGTGTCGTTGCCGGTACCGCCAATCAAGGTATCGATACCGCTGCTGCCGTCCAACGTGTCGTTGCCTGCCCCGCCACTTAGCACATTGTTGCCGGCGTTGCCGATCAGCACGTTACCCAAGGCGTTGCCGGTACCGTTGAGCAGGGCGGAACCGGTCAGGATGAGGTTTTCCAGATTCGCGCCCAAAGTCCAGGTCACCGAAGAGCGCACAGTATCGATTTCACCAGCCAGGACGGTGGTTTCGCTGACGATATCCTTGAGGTTGTCGACGACGTAGGTATCGTTGCCGGTACCGCCAACAAGCGTATCGATACCGCTGCTGCCGTCCAACGTGTCGTTGCCTGCCCCACCACTCAGCACGTTGTTGCCGGCGTTACCGATCAGTACGTTGTTCAGGGCGTTACCGCTGCCATTGAGATGGACGCTGCCGATCAGTGTGAGGTTCTCCAGATTGGCACCCAGGCTCCAATTGAGGGAGGAGCGCACGGTATCGATTTCGCCGACCAGGGTACTGGTTTCGCTGACAATATCCTTGAGGTTGTCGACTACGTAGGTGTCGTTGCCAATACCGCCAATCAAGGTATCGGCACCCGCACCACCATCAAGAACATCGTTGCCTGCCCCGCCCTGAAGGTTGTTCACGGAGGCGTTGCCCACCAGGCTGTTGTTCAGATCGTTGCCAACCACCGTGAACGCCCCGGTGCCGCTCAGGACGACGTTCTCGACGTTGCGCAGATTGCTCAGGCCCAGGTTGACAACGCTGCTCGACGAACTGGCGGCATAGGTGACGATCAGGCCATCACTGCCCTGATTGACAGTTTCTTGTACCAGGACCAATTCATCAGCCCGGTCGAGCACATAAGTGTCGTTCCCGCGCCACCGATCAGTGTGTCCCGCCCGGCCCCACCGTTGAGTACGTTGTTGCCAGCGTTGCCGGTCAGCACGTTGTTCAGGGCATTGCCGGTGCCATTGAGATGAGCGGAGCCGGTCAGGATGAGGTTTTCCAGGTTGACGCCCAGGGCCCAGCTCACCGAAGAGCGCACGGTATCGATTTCGCTGGCCAGGGTACTTGTTTCGGTGACGACATCCTTGAGATTGTCGACCACGTAAGTGTCATTGCCTGCACCGCCAATCAAGGTATCGATACCGCTGCCGCCGTCCAGGGTATTGGCACCGGAGTTGCCGTTGATGCGGTTGTTCAACGTGTTGCCCGTGCCGTTGATATTGGTACTTGCGCTCAGCGTCAGGGTCTCGATGTTGGCACCCAGGGTGTAATTGACGGACGAGATGACAGTGTCGATTTCGCTCGCCAAGGTGCTGCTTTCCTGCACCTTGTCACCGATATTATCGACAACGTAAGTATCGTTGCCCGCTCCACCGATCATCGTATCCTTCCCGGCACGACCGTTCAGGAGGTTGGCCAATGCATTGCCGATCAATGTGTCGTCATTGGCCGAGCCGACCGCGTTTTCAATTTTGGCCCCGTAGGCGATCGCCAATCCTTCATTGAAGGCCGTCTGGGTGTCGAGTTTCAGGAACGCTTGGCCGATCTTGCTGAACTGGCCTTCATTCAGGTTGATGCGCACCGCTGCCAGCTGATTGCTTGCGTCGATCGTGTCATTGCCGCCTGCGTCCCAGATCGTCTCGAAAACCGATTGGCCGACGGCCCAGCTGTAAGTGGTATTACCCGTCTGCCACTGGGTGTTTGCCCCATAGAGACTCTGTATGGCGGCAATATCCAGCAACATGGGCGTAGTCGGCTCATAGGAATACGCGGTGTTGTAGCTCATAATTGTGTAACGAACGTCGTCGAACTGAGCGGAAAGCACGGTGGAGTTCGACGAGCTTGGCGAGAACGGATGCTTGAGGCCCAGGGCGTGACCGATCTCATGCATGAACACCAGATAGTCATAGGTGCCCTTGGCGGGAGCCGGGTTATTCGTGATTGGCCCCAGCCAGACATCACCGGCGCTGGGGGTATTACCAGGAAAATAGCCCCAGGCAGCGGTGTCATCGTCCATGTACAGGTAACCGCCGAATCGCAAGTCACCGACGTTGCTGGCCGTCTCGCTCACTTGTTGGAATTTGATGTTGGCAACCGAACTCCATGTACTTAGCGCACTGACAATGCCGTTCTTCTGCGCCGACGAGAGGACGTAGCCGTACTCATATTCATTTTCGCTGCTGTAGGCGCTGGCGAAATACGAACTCATGGTCATGAAGCTGTACGTCAGAGACGTGGTGAACGCTCCGGTGCTCGTATTTCCAGCCCAATAAGTGCCGTAAAGCAAGCTGTTGACCTGTGCGTTACCAGTCAGCTTTGCGTACGAAATGGATGAGTAACCTAATGGACTGGGCATCTATATTTCCTGAGGGCTAGCTGCGGACCTTCCTGGATGCGGCCGCTACATAAGGGTATTTTGCACGAGAAACAGGAGTTTTGATATCACTTAGCCACTGCTTTTTAATTCAATATTCGACAACGATGGCGCAACCAACCACTCATTGGCCCGGCGAATATCCCCATCTCCCAGCCTTCCGCTCCAGCGATGCAGCACCAGCAAACTGGTCACGAACTTGTATTGGGACTGATAGAAATCACGCCGTGCACGAAACTCTTCCTTGATGCTGTCCAACACATCGACAGCATTCTTGACCCCATAGCCGAACGCTTTTTCCGTGGCCGCCCGTGACTTTTCAGCCGACTCCAGCGCGCGCCGTGTTGCCTTGATCCGGCTGAGTTCGGCCGTCATGCCGAGATAAGCGGTACGGGTTTCCTTGACGACCTGACGACGCAAGGCTTCCAGCTCTTGCTGGGCGGCCTCCCTGTCACTTTCGGAACTCGATACCCGTGCCCGGGTGGAGCCCCCACTGTAGAGCGGCATCTGCAAGTCGAGAGAAGCAACGAGGTTGTCCGAGCGAGGCGTCACTGCGCCTTCATAGCCGATATCACTGCGTTGCGCCGTCAAGTTCAGGCCCAACCGAGGAAGATGACCCGCCTTGTTTTCGTCTATTGCCGCCTCGGCGGCTCGGACGCTGTGCTCCCGGGCATGCAGTGCCGGGTTGCTGTCGAGCGCAGTCTGCACCCAGTAGTCTTGCGCTTGCGCCGGCAGGCTGAAGGCCGGATTGTCGCCGATGCGCTTGAACTGCTCGCTGACATCACGCCCCACCAGTTCGGAAATGGCCTCACGACTGACCAGGACTTTATTGCCGGCTTCGATCTCGTCGGCCTTGAGCGCATCCACTCGCGCTTCAAGATCCAGTGCGTCGGTCACCATCGCCATCTGCCGCGCGTACAAGGCCTTGACCCGCTTGAGGTTGCGCTCGGTCGCCTCCAGCTCGCTGCGCACCAGCGACAACTCGTCCTCTGCCGCAAGAACGGCGAAGTAGCGCTCGGACAGATCAATGCTGGCCTGCACCTGGGTATCGGCCGACTCGTAGCCACTTTGCCGGGTCAACTCAATGTACTTCTGGTAACTGCGCCAGACCTGCGGATCGTAGATCACCTGATTGAGCACCACGGCCATGCGCTTGCCGTTGTACTGGATACGGTTCAAGTCGTCATCGCGCCGGCTGCGGTTGACGCTGCCGCTGGCGTTGAGCTGCGGCAATAATTGACCAAAGGCCGCACGCTCCTTGCCCTCGCCGCTTCGGACCAGGGCTTGCGCCCGCAGCACACGCGGATCAGCCCCCTGCGCTTCCTGATGCAACTGCCACAGGTCAACATAAGTATCGTCAGCGAGCGCTCCCAGTGGCATGAGGGCCAGGCACAGGGTGATCAGGAACTTCATCTCAGTCCTCGATCAGCGAGCGGGCGAACACATTGCTGGCCGGTTGCATCAAGTATTGCAACAGCGTCCGCGCCCCCGTATTGACCAGCACCTCGACCGGCATGCCCGGCACCAGGGTCAGGTTGCCCAGCGTCTGACGCCCCTTGTCCGTCAGGGCCACGCGCGCCAGGTAATAAGCGGTGCCGGTGTCCTTGTTGATCAAGCGGTCGGCGGAAATCTGCACCAGTCGCCCCTCGATGACGGGCGTGGTGCTGCTCTTGAACGCGCTGAAGCGAATGTCCGCCAGCTTGCCCAATGCGATGCGGTCGATGTCCATCGGCGACACCTGCGCCTCGACGATCAGTTCCTCGTTGGCCGGGACGATGTCCAGCAGCGCTGTGCCGGGGCTGACCACGGCGCCTAGGGTGTGGACTGTCATGCCCATGACCATGCCTGACTCGGGCGCGAGAATATCGGTACGCTGATCACGGTCCTGCAGGGTCGCCAACCGCTCGCGCAGTTCATACACCTTGGTCCGCGCATCGCCCAACAGGCCGGCGACTTCACTGGCGAAGGCCTTTTTCAACTGCAGGATCTTCAACCTCGCTTCATCGATATTCACCCGCGCCTGCGCGATCCCGGACTGGCTTTCGGCTACTTCGGTTTGCAGCCTGGAGAGGCTGCGCTCTTGCTCGCGTAGCCGTTGTTTGTCCACGTAGCCTTCGGCAAGCAGCGCCCGCAAATCGACTATTTCTTCTTGATAGGAGGCCGCCAGCATCTGCTTGCTGGCGATGATCGCCTTGAGTCCGCGGATCTGCTCCTCGATTTGTCCGATGGTCTTCTCTTGCAGGCCGATTTCGCCCAGCAACGAGGTTCGTCGGGTTTGGAAAATCCGCGCTTCACTGTCGCGAGCCTCTTGTACTCGCGGGTCCGTGGGATCCAAGGCAGGCACCGCCACAGGTTCGGGCTGCCCGTCGCGCTCAGCCTCCAACCGCGCCTGCAATTGGAGCGCGGCGATCAACTGGCTGCGTGTCGTTTCCACTTCCGAACGCGCCTGGGTGTTGTCGAGCACCAGCAACACATCGCCGGCTTTTACCAGGTCACCGTCATGCACGCGCAGTTCCCGCACGATGCCGCCTTCAAGGTGCTGCACCGTCTTGCGGTAGCTTTTGACCGTGACCACGCCCGGTGCGAGTGCCGAGCTGTCGAGCGGGGCCAACGCAGCCCAGCCACCGAAAAGGCCAAAGGTGACCAGCAACATGAGGTAGCCGATGCGTCGAACCGGCTTGTCATCGACGGGCAACGTGTTGGATGAGTGCTGACTGTTTTGCATGAGATGGCTCATCCGCTTCCTACGATTGAATCCCAGCAGCCTGGCGGGCCGCGGGCGTCGCTTCCCGCAGTCGCGCCAGGACCTTGTCACGCGGCCCGAACAGGCTCAGTTCGCCATGATTGAGAACCAACAATTTATCCACCTGCGCCAACACCCCGGCTCGATGGGTGATGACAAACACTGTGGCCCTGCTCTGCCTGAGCTTTTGCAGCGCCTCGGCAAGCATTTTTTCGCCGGCATCATCCAGGTTGGAGTTCGGTTCATCGAGCACGACCAGGCGCGGCTCACCATACAAGGCGCGCGCCAGGCCGATACGTTGCCGCTGGCCGCCGGACAACCCACCGCCATTGGCGCCGATCAGGGTGTCGTAGCCATCAGGCAGTTGCAGCACCAGTTCATGCACACCGGCCATTCGCGCGGCGGCGACCACGGCAGATGCGTTCAGCGGGCCGAAGCGGGAGATGTTCTGGCTGATGGTGCCCTCGAACAGCTCGATGTCCTGCGGCAGATAACCAATGTACTGGCCCAGTTCCTCCCGACGCCACTGGCTGATATCCGCACCATCCAGGCGCACGGTGCCGGCCAGGCTTGGCCAGACACCCAGCAACGCCCTGGCAAGGGTCGACTTCCCGGCACCGCTGGGACCAATGATGCCCACTGCTTCGCCCGCAGCCACCTGAAAGTCCACACCACGAATAATCGGTTTGCGAGCATCCGGCGATCCTGCCGAGAGTCCCTCGACGCGAATCGCCCCTTCAGGCGCCGGCAACGACATGCGCTCGGGCTCGGCGGCAATCTTGAATAGCAACTCGTGCAACCGGGCATATTGCGCGCGGGCACCCAGAAAACCTTTCCATACGCCGATCAACTGATCGATGGGCGCCAACGCACGCCCCAGCAAGATCGAGCCAGCAATCATCAGCCCGGAAGAAATCTCGTGATTGATCGTCAAATAGGCGCCCAGGCCCAGTACCAACGACTGAACGATCTGTCGGAATGTCCTGGACACCGATGTCATGGTCGCGGCGCGGTCACTGGCCACGCTTTGCAGCGCGAGAATCCTGTGGGTTCGCCCGCTCCAGTGCTGGCGCAGGCTGGCAAGCATGCCCATGGACTCCACCACTTCGGCATTGCGCAAGCTCTTGTTGGTGAAGGCGGTGGCCGTCATCTGCTCACGGTTGGCAGCCTGCAGCGGCCCGTGGGTGAGCTTTTCATTGGCGAAGGCCAGCCCCCCCAGCAACGCGGCACTCACGAGCCCCATCCAGCCGTACCAGGGATGAAACATGAACATGACGGCCAGGTAGATCGGGATCCACGGCGCATCGAAAAACGCAAACAGGCCGTTGCCGGTCAGGAACTGGCGCAACCCGTTCAGATCGTTCAACGGCTGGGCCGTGGCATTCATGCCACTGGTATTGAGCGCCTGCTTGAAGCTGGCGTCGAACAGCCGTTGGCTCAGCAACGTGTCCAGGCGAGTGCTGATCCGCACCATAATCCGCGAACGGACCCACTCCAAGCCACCCATCGTGATCATCAACAACAACATGATCAGCGTCAGCATCAACAGCGTCGACAGGCTGGCGCTTCCTACCGCCCGGTCATACACCTGCAGCATGTAGAACGAAGGAACCAGCATCAGCAAGTTGACGAAAAAACTGAAAAAACCAACGGAAAGAAAACTACCTTTGCAGACGGCAAGGGCGCCTTCCAGTTCGGTTCTGGCGTGGGCTGGCATGGTTCATTACCTGAGGTCCGATTCTGCTCAAACCTGAAAAAACACAAGGGCACAGGCGCGCGAACGCCTCGAATATCTTTGGCAGGACACCCCGGGAGCGCCCGCACAATCGGATCTACCGCGATGTATCGGCACGTTTGGGCAGTTCTTAAGAAAAAAATGGCGCCACTGGCGAATGTGGGAGCAGGCTCGCTCCCACAGGATGAATGCAGGTATGCCGACCTAGGCGAGGTACCCTGAAATCCCCCTCGTAAAAACTACATCGCGGAACGAAATATCAATACTCAAGCCTCAGGCACCCAACGGCGCAACAGCAGGCTGGCATTGACCCCGCCGAATCCGAAGCCATTGGAGAGCGCGTGGGTGATCGGCATCTTCCTGGCCTGCAGACCTACCAGATCAAGCCCGGCAGCGGCCTCGTCGGGATGAATCAGGTTCAGGGTGGGCGGGACGATCTGGTCACGAAGCGCCAGCACCGTAAAAATGGCTTCAATACCGCCAGCCGCCCCCAGCAGATGCCCGGTGGCCGACTTGGTGGAGGTGATCGCCACATCGCAATCGCGCCCGAACACTGAGCGGATCGCGGCCAGCTCACCATTGTCGCCAACCTGGGTGGACGTCGCATGGGCGTTGATATGTTGCACATCCAAGGGGCTGACAGCGGCCTGGCGCAGCGCCTGCTCCATCGCGCGCCGGGCACCGTTGCCGTCTTCCGGGCCTGCCGTCAGGTGATAGGCGTCGGCACTGGTGCCATAACCCACCAGTTCCGCCAGGGGCTTGGCGCCACGTGCGAGGGCGTGTTCCAGTGATTCAATCACCAGCAACCCGGCCCCCTCGGCCATGACAAAACCGTCGCGATCACGATCGAAGGGCCGCGAGGCCTCTTGCGGACGCTCGGCAAAACCCGTGGACAGCGCGCGAGCGGCGGCAAAACAACCGAGGGTCACGCGGTCTATCGCCGCTTCCGTCCCGCCGCATATGGCGATATCCGCTTCATCGCTCCTGATCAGCCTCGCCGCGTCGCCAATGGCCTGCACCCCCGCCGCACAGGCTGTTACCGGTGCCCCCAGAGGGCCTTTGAAACCATGCCGGATGGAAACGTGCCCCGCCGCCATGTTGGCGAGGAAGGCAGGTGCGGTGAACGGGGACAATTTGCGCGGGCCGCGGGCATCGGTGGTGCGTACGGCACCGGCAATCGCGCCAAAACCGCCCACGCCTGAGGCGATGATGGTTGCCGTCCGCTCCTGGTCGGCGGCATGGGTCGGTTGCCAGCCTGCCTGTTGCAACGCCTCTTCGGCAGCCACCAGCGCGAACTCGATGAAGCGATCCATCTTCTTGCGATCCTTGGCCGGGATAATGCGCTCCGGATCGTAACCGGCGATGACGTCCTCTTCCAACGACGGCACCTGGCCGCCCACGGCCACCCCTGTCCCCTCGGTGATATCGCCAGGCAGGATACGAATGCCGGAGCGCCCCGCCAGCAACCGCTGCCAGACTTCTTCTACGCCACAACCCAGTGGGCCGACAATGCCCACGCCGGTGACAACGATGCGTTTTTGACCTTGGGAAGTCTTCATTGGAACCTCTTCATGTCTCAGTCAATGTCCACAAAATAACGAACACGCCGGTTTACGCCTGCGGTGCCGTTTGCGTGTGTGCTGAATGGTCAGGACGGATCTTGAACCAGATGGAATACATCGCCGGTAGAAACACCAGCGTCATGATGGTGCCGACGAACGTGCCGCCGATCAGCGTGTAGGCCAGCGTGCCCCAGAACACCGAATGCGTCAGGGGAATGAAAGCCAGGATGGCCGCCAGCGCCGTCAGCAAGACCGGCCGGGCCCGTTGCACCGTGGCCTCGATGACCGCGTGAAACGGATCCAGCCCTTCCTGGGCGTTGTGATGGATCTGCCCGATCAGGATCAGCGTGTTGCGCATCAGGATGCCCGAGAGTGCGATCAGGCCGACCAGGGCGTTGATCCCGAATGGCTGCTGGAAGATCAGCAGGGTCGGCACTACGCCAATCAGGCCCAGCGGGGCGGTGAGGAACACCATGATCATGGCCGAGATCGAACGCACCTGCACGATGATGATCAACAGCGTCAGGGCCACCATGATCGGCACCAGAGGCACGATCGCCTTACCGGCCTTGCCCGATTCCTCGATGGCGCCGGCCTGCTCGATCCGGTAGCCGCTCGGCAGGGTGTCGATGACCGGCTGCAGCGCCTTCAGGATTGCATTCGAGACGTCCGGTGGCTGCAAACCTTCGGCAATGTCGCCGCGTACGGTGATGGTCGGGGTGCGATCACGACGCCGAAGAATCGGATCCTCCATGCGCACATCGACCTCACCCACCTGGGACAGCGGAATGCGCTGGCCCGCCGCGCCGACCAGGGTAAACCCTTCTATCCTGGCCGGATCGAGGCGAATATCACCGGCAGCACGGCCGACCACCTGCACCGAACGGATGTCCTCGCGAACCGCCGTGATCGGTACTCCTGCAAGCAGGAACTGCAATTGCTGCGCGACAGCATTCGACGTCAGCCCTACCGCCTGCAAGCGATCCTGGTCCAGGGTGAAATGCAACGTCGGCGTCAGCGGCCCCCAGTCGGTATTGACGGTCCGCATCAGCGGGCTCGCCTGCATGACATCCCGGACCTGGCCGGCGATCTCACGCAATTTCGACGGATCAGGTCCCATCACCCGGTAGGCTACGGGAAATGGCGAATACGGACCGAACACCAGTTGAGTCACCCGGATACGCGCCTCTGGGGCAAGCCCCTCGGCCGCCGCCTCGCGCAGACGGAACTTGAGGGTCTCGCGCGCCTCCTGACTGTCGGTCAACACCACGATCTTGGCGAACGAAGGATCGGGTAGCTCCGGTGCCATCGCCAGGTAGAAGCGTGGCGCGCCCTGGCCGATGTAGGCCGTGACGATTTTTGCCTCATCCTGCTTCTGCAACCAGGCCTCGACCTTGGCGGTGGTGGCACTGGTCTGCTCGATGGAGGTTCCATAGGGCATTTGCACTTCGATCAGCACCTCCGGGCGGTCGGAGGTCGGGAAGAACTGTTTCTTGACCAGGCTCATACCGAGAATCGCCACGACGAACGTCACGATCACGCTGCCGGCCACCCACCATTTGCGGGCGATGATGCGGGTCAGGACCCGGCGAAAACGATTGTAGTGACGGGTGTTGTAGATGGCCGCGTGGCCGCCTTCGACCTGTTTGATATCCGGCAACAGCTTCACCCCCAGGTAAGGGGTGAACGCCACGGCCACCACCCAGGAAGCGATCAGGGCAATGCCGACGATCCAGAACATGTTGCTGGTGTACTCACCGGCGGTCGACTGGGCGAAGCCGTTAGGCATGAATCCGATAGCCGTCACCAGCGTACCGGACAGCATCGGTGCGGCTGTATGGCTCCAGGCATACGCGGAGGCCTTGATCCGGTCGTAGCCCTCCTCCATTTTTACCACCATCATTTCAATCGCGATGATAGCGTCGTCCACCAACAACCCGAGCGCCAGGATCAGCGAGCCGAGAGTGATGCGGTCAAAGTTCTTTCCCGTGGCCGCCATGACCACGAACACCACGGCCAGCGTCAACGGCACGGCCGCCGCGACCACGACTCCGACACGCCACCCCATGCTGAGAAAGCAGACGATCATCACCACCAGCAGCGCGACAAAGAACTTGACCATGAATTCGCCGACGGCCGAGTCGATGTTCACGGACTGGTCGGTGACCTTGGTGAGCGTCATGCCCAAGGGCATGGCGTCATTGATCCTGGCCGTCTCCGCGTCCAGGGCCTTGCCCAGGTCCAGGCCGTTCCAGCCTTCGCGCATCACGACGCCCAACAACAGCGCTTCTTCGCCGTTATTGCGCACCAGGAAAGTGGCCGGATCTTCATATCCGCGCTCGACGGTCGCGACGTCCGAGAGCTTGAGCGTGCGTCCTTGGATCGCAAGGGGGGTGTCACGGATTTTCGCCAGTTTATCGAAGGCGCCGTCCACCCGGAGGAACACCTGTGGCCCGTTGGTTTCGATGGAGCCGGCGGGCGTGAGCACGTTCTGGCTGTTCAGCGCGGCGAAGATGTCCTGGGGCGAGACGCCCAAGGTGGCCAGCCGGTCATGGGAGAAGGAAACAAAGATGCGCTCGGCCTGCTCACCGATAATGTTGACCTTTTTCACTCCCGCCACATGCAACAGGCGCTGGCGCAGCGCTTCGGCATCGCGCACCAACAGCCGCTGTGGCTCGCCTTTGGCTTTCAGGGCGAACAGTGCGAACGTCACATCGGAAAACTCATCATTGACCATTGGCCCGATAACGCCCGCCGGCAATTTGAGCGCTTCGTCCTGGAGCTTTTTGCGCGCCTGATAGAACTCCTCCTGCACTTGCGAAGGTGGCGTGCGATCGACCAGTGACACCATGGTGAAGGCCAGGCCGGGACGGGTGTAGGTTTCCGTGCGGTCGTACCACTTCAATTCCTGCAGGCGCTTTTCAAGCGGCTCGGCGACCTGGTCCTGCATCTCCTGGGCAGTCGCACCCGGCCATGCGGTGATGACGGTCAACTGCTTGACCGTAAACGGCGGATCCTCGGCACGTCCCAACTGGAAGAACGCCAAGGTTCCCGCGACGGCAATCAGAAAGATCAGGAACACGGTAATAGAGCGCTCGCGAACCGCGAGTGCGGACAGGTTGAGGCTCATGGACGGCCCCCGGCAACCTTCACGTCACCCGGCTGAGCCAGTCGCACTTCCTCACCCTCATGCAGCAAATGGGCACCGAGTCCGACAATACGCTCGCCAACATTGAGCTGGCCGGCGACGCGCGCGGCGTCATCGCTCAAACCCAGGACTTGCACAGGTCGCCAGGTGACTTTCGCCGGTTCGCCGTTTATGACCCACACGCCAGTGCCTTTGCCCGAGTCGAAAACCGCAGCGATCGGCACTTGCAGCGCCTGCCGTTGCGCGCTGTCTTCGAAAATGCGCAGCGTGACCGTCGACCCCAGCGGCGCATTGGCCAGCGGCCCCTCCAGCACGTACCGCGCCTCGAAGGTACGCGTCACGCGGTCAGCCGAATCCGAGAGCAGTCTCAGCCTCGCGGTGACCGCTCCCGTGGTAACGCCATAAAGGGTCGCTTGTGCGGTGGCGCCTGCGGCAGGACGCAAGGTCTCGGGCAATTGCACAACGGCTTCGCGCTGCCCTGCCCGCGCCAGTCGGACCACGGTTTGTCCGGGGCTGACGACTTGCCCGGGCTCGGCAAGCGTTTCCATCACAACGCCATCGGCATCCGCGAGCAGCACGGCATAACCAGAGGCGTTATGGGCGACGTCCGCCTGGGCTTGCGCGGCGCTCAGTTGTGCCTTGGCGGTATCGGCAGCAGCCTTTATCTGGTCGTAGCCCGATGCGGAAATAGCACCCGCGGCGACCAGATCGCGGTAGCGCGCCTCGTCGTCGGCGGTCTGCTTGGCCCGGGCTCGCGCGGCAGCGACCGCCTCTTGCTGGGCGCGCGCCTGCAACCCGAGGTCGATGGGGTCCAGGCGCATCAACGGCTGTCCTCGCTTGATGGCTTGCCCGCTATCGACCAGGCGCTCAAGCACCTTGCCCGAGACCCGAAAGCCCAGGTCACTCTGGACCCTGGCCGCAACGATACCGGTAAAAGATCGCGAGAGATCGGACGAACCCTGGACTTCAGAGACCCGCACCAAGGGGGCAAGCGTACGCGGATCTTTAGCGGTGGATGGGTCGCCACACGCCGTCAGGACGAGAGGCAACAAGCAGACGGCAAAGGTGACAGGTCGAAGCCGGAGCATAGGTTCCCTTACTTGAGCAATGAGGACAGGAGCCACATTCTCAATCTCGTGACCAATACTGTCAATGGTCACATATCGCTAACGGCTTAGCCGCTAAAAACCCTCCCTGACGTTCTTTGCCAGCCAAGAACTATGTGGCTGAGCCGCAATTGACAGGAAGTGACCATAATATAATATGGTCACAAATCACCCTTCTCCAGGTATCCCATGTCGCCTCTCCTCCCCCTTACCCTTTTGGTGAGCGCCAGCTTGATGGCAGGCTGCGCGGTAGGTCCGGACTACCATCGTCCGGACGCTGCGCTTTCGCACCGTTTCCTGGGTCAGTCGTCTGTCGAACAGAGGCCCAGCGCAACGCGAACCAACCTTGTAGCCTGGTGGGAAGGCTTTGGTGATCCGGTATTGACCGAGTTCATCGCCAAGGCACTTGAACAGAACCTGGACCTGGCTCAGGCGGCGGCGCGAGTCGCGCAAGCACGGGCGGGCCTGGGGGCAGCCAATGCCGCGTTGTTGCCCTCGGCAACCATCAACGGTCAAGCCGCGCGCGCCTATCAGTCAGTGCAAACCCCACTCGGCCAGGTGTTGAACTCGACGCCTGGGTATGATCGGTATGGAAGTTCCTACGAGGTCAACCTCAACGCCAACTGGGAGGTGGACCTCTTTGGCGGTCTGCGCCGCGGGCGCGAGGCGGCACTGGCCGAGTACCAGGCTAGCGAGGCAGGCGCCGCCGCCACACGACTGGCTGTCGCCGCACAGACCGCTGATATCTACATCACTCTTCGCGGGCTGCAGACCCGGCTGGACATCGCCAACCGACAAGTCAAAACCCAACAAGACCTGTTGGAAAAAGTCCGATTGCTTTACAGCAAGGGCCTCGCCGCCAGCTATCAGGTGCACCAGACCGAGGGGGCGCTGGCGCAAGTCCAGGCAACAGTGCCAGTGCTGAAAACCGGCCTGGATGCTGCGATGAACGCATTGGATGTCATGCTCGGCACACCGCCAGGCACCCATCGCCAGCAACTGGCAACTGTCGGGAACATCCCTGCGGCACCACAGATAACCGCCATGGGCACGCCGGCCGATCTGCTGCGCCGCCGGCCAGACCTCATCGTGGCAGAGCGCCGCCTCGCAGCCTCCAACGCGCGCATCGGCGAAGCCATCGCCGAGTACTATCCAAAATTCTCTCTCAGTGCCTTGCTTGGCAGCGCCACGGCGGTTTCCGCCGGCAACTTGTTCAGTGGCGACGCCAGTCAGGCAGCCGGCGTATTGGGATTGCGTTGGAGGCTGTTCGACTTTGGCCGCATCAACGCTCAGATCGATCAAACCAAGGGGCAGGAAGCCGAAGCACTCGCCGCTTACCGCCAGTCCGCGCTGCGCGCCACCGAGGACGTCGAGAACGCTTTTTCCGCGCTGGTCAATCGAGAAGCCCAGGCCACCACCCTCAGCCAGGGCGAAGCTTCGTTGACCCAAGCTCGGCAATCGTCGTTCATTGCCTATCAGAAAGGTACGGCCAGCCTGATCGATGTCTTGAATGCCGACGAGACACTGCTGCAAGCGTCCGACTCCCGAGCGCAAGCACGAACCGAATCAGCACGGGCGGCGGTCGCGGCATTCCGGGCGCTCGGAGGTGGCTGGCAGCCACCTGACGCCCTGCCGGTGGCTGCCAGATGACTGACGCCCCTTTTCTTTCAACTCAACAACCCGAGATCAGCGAGATGAAACCGAACGATAACTCCTGGGTGCTCATCACAGGTGCTTCAAGCGGATTTGGCGAGGAGTTTGCCCGGCAATACGCCGCCCAAGGGAAATCTCTCGTCCTGGTAGCACGCAGGCTGGAAAAGCTCGAATCGCTATCAGCGCAATTGCGCGAACGTTTCGGCGTTGATGTCATTGTCGAGCAAGTAGACCTTTCCTCGATCCCGGCAGTCATCGAACTGCACCAGCGGCTGCGCGAGCGCGAAGTCGTGATTGATGTGCTCATTAACAATGCGGGGCATGGCTTGCAGGGACCTTTCCTGGATCAGCCCCTGGACCAGGCCCTGGCCATGATTGATTTGGATATCGCCAGTCTGACAGCCCTTACACGACTCTTCGCGGTAGACATGCGGGCCCGCAAACGTGGACACATCCTGATGGTCGCAAGCCTGTTGTCCTTTCAGGGTGTGAAGAGTTTCGCTGTTTATTCTGCAGCGAAGGCCTATGTACTTCGTTTCTCGGATGCGCTTCATCGTGAACTCAAAAACGACGGCATCGTCGTGACCGCACTTTGCCCTGGGATGTCGGACACCGGGTTTGCAGAAAGCGCCAGGCAAACGCTCACGCCAGCCTTGAAAATGGTCATGATGCAGCCCCAGCCCGTTGTGGCAGCGGGAATCCGTGCATTGCAAGCCGGACGCATGAGTGTCGTACCAGGCTTTGGCAACAAGGCTGTTACCGTCCTGACCTGGGCCACACCTCGCCGGTTTCACCAGGGTCTTATGGCACGCATCATGGGTGTCTGAGCAGGTCATGAAGCGGCCTTGCACACGCTACGCAATCACAATCATCAATGCCTTCGTCGTAGCCGACTTCACTCACACCCAAGGCCGGGTAGCATGCGCCCCCGGCCTTTAGAGCAGCACTCAATCAGAAGCGATAGCTGACTGAAGTGCCAAACCCGCTCGCACTGTTTTTGTACTTGGAGCTGTAGGCGCCGCGGGTCGCCGACGCATCGTTGACCGATACGCTCTCCTCCCAGAGATAGGAATAAGCGACGTCGATCGTGACATCTTCCACTGGCGTCCAGCCGGCCCCGAAGCTGAGCACCTTCCGGTCGCCGGTAGGAATACGTGGTCCGCGGTTGGTATTGTTGGCAGGCGATTGGTCAACCGAAAAGCCTGCACGCAGCACCCACTGATTATTCAACCGATACGCCGTACCGATAGCGTGGGCCCACGTGTCATGCCAATTCTGCTCTTCACTGATGGTACCCAACTGGCCGCTCAACAACGGCGGCAACCCCGAGTTTTCGATGGTCAGCTCCTTGAAGCGACTCCAACGCGTCCAGGTGCTGCCCAGGTAAAGCGTCCAGTCCGTGTTGAGCTGGTGAGTCACCGAGAAGTCCACCGCCTCCGGGGTATCCACATCCAGCGAAGCGTCATAGCTGCGCCCACTAACCCCTACCAGGCTGAAGATGCCGTCGCTGACTTTGGTCTTGGCATCCAGGTGATAACTGACCTTGGAATGATACGTCAGCCCCAAGCGGGTTCGATCTGTAGCCTGCACCAGGACGCCAGCGTTGAAACCCAGGGCCGTGTCGTCGCCTGTGCTTTTGAGCTTTGCGTCATTGCGGCCAGGGCTGAGTGGATTGGGCACCATGCCTGATATCTCACCGCTGATACGGTTAATCGTGGGGCCGAACCCGATCGACACGATGTCGTTGAAGGCATAGCTGATCGTAGGCTGAAACGTGAGTGTCTTGACCTCGCTCTTATTTGCGTAATAACGCCCGGCAAAATCGCTGCCGTAATCGGTAATCAAACCGAACGGCACATAAAAACCAACGCCGAACGCCCAGTGCTCATCAACGGGTTTGACGTAATAACCCATCGGCACCGTGGTCGTTGGCACCATGTCATCGCCGTCCTGACCTCCGAAAGTGCTACGGGTCTGGCTTATGTCGGATTTCGCGAACAGCGTCGCCGCTCCCAGGCTGAACTGCTCCTTCTTCAAGCGAGACATCCCCGCCGGATTACCGAAGACCGTGCTCGCATCTTCGGCGGAAGAAGAACGGCCGGCAAATCCCGAGCCCATCCCACTGATGCTTTGTTCATTGAGCGCGAAGCCGCTGGCGAATACATGGGAAGTTGCGAACACAAAGCAGAGACCCACCGGGGTCTTGAGCAATATTTTTTTCATTATTAGAACTCTGGAAACGTAGCGCGGGTAATGGGAGCAGTGGTTTTGTATTACGTGAAGATCGCCACGGTCTGGCGTGCCCAAAGCACACGCCGGCCGCTTTCGTCCCAGATTTCCATGTCTTGGAGCGAATAGCCTTCCAGCGCTTGCTGGCTAAAGGAATTGATCAGGAACCACTCACTGGCGACGGCCGGCTGCGGCAGGTCAATCATCCAGGACGCAGAACTGATGGCAGCGGGTTCGGTGAAGCAGGTCATGGCCGCTGGCGGCAAGCTGTCAGCCAATGCAATCAAGGCGACCGCCGGATCTACGCCCCGAGCATCCAGGTGGCGTACCCACATCAGTAATTCCGGATTATCAGCGCCGGATACCGGCAGAGAACCGCCCGCAGGGCGCATCTCAAAGTTATAGGCGCAGGCCGGCGCGATCTTTCTGTCCAGCTTCAATGGCGCATACCGGGACGGCCCCTCTACAAGCGGACGGCCCCAGGCATCATGGGCAATACAACTCGCCCGCGGCTGTGCGAATAGTAGGGTCGTGCGCAACGCCAGGTCGTCGCCCGACAAGCAGTCGACCGATACGGAGGTGACGGATCGTCCTTGACGCAACACGCTGACATCGAATGTCTGGGCCTGCGTGACCGGGCCTATGAACGACACCTGGGCGGACTTGAATGGAGGAAAACCTGTCGGACGCTCAAGCAAAACCGCTTGCAGAGACAGCGCAGCGGACAGCCCGCCAAAGATCGTACGGCCCTGCTGCCAGTTGGGTGGAGACACAAATGGCGCATCCGGATCGAATTGCTGCAGCAATTGGGCGAAGCTCGTCATGTCGACGTTCTCAGGACTAAGAGCAATACGCCATATCTTATTCATGTGACCATTTGTGTCAATAGTCACAATCAAGATAAACAATTACCTTTGTCAGCCCATCATGACCGAGCACTGAAATCGATTGGAATGCGTTGCTTGGAATCGTCAGCCCAAGGTCACGGCATGAGGCTACGCAAGATGAGGTTGGCGGTGAGCGTGGGAGCCTCTTCGATGACGTCAAGGCTGTACTGCAGCAGCAAAGGGTTGACGAAAGGCCGCAGCGCCAAGTGGATCGCGTCTACTGTCTCGTCCAGTGGCGTCTTGCGTTCAAACTCACCGAGTTCTCGCCCCTCGCGTACGACTTGCAATACGAAGCCTTTGATCCGGGCGTCGTAACCCCGTGAACTGGGCCAGTGCTCCGAGGCAGAGAACGCAGCAATGTCGTAGAGCTTGCGATCATTGAAGAACAGGTTCACGCCCGTGGTAACCAGGGTTTTGACCAGGCGTCGAAAACGCTCCGTCGACGAGAGTCCTTCTTCGTTGATGGCCTGCTCCACAGCTGCAACGATTTCGGCCAGGCAGCGGGTACAAATAGCTTCGCCAATCGCCTGCTTGGAGTCGAAAAACTTATAGATGTATGCCTTGGAAAACCCGATGGCCTTGGCCAAGTCAGAGACTGTGGTCTTGCCGTAGCCGTATTGACTGAAATGCTCATTGGCCGCCGCGACGATCTGGTCTCGGATGTCGTGATCGGCCGGGCCTCGGGTGCTGGGCGAAGGTAGGGATGACTGGTTCATGGGGGCAGCTTACGCATCCTGAAGTCGGTTGACAACTTGTGACCAGGTCGTGATTTCGTCACATTTTGCCCATTCCCCAGAAATTGCCCCCCTGCGCCTGCTATTTGGCGAAAAGCTGGCTCATATCCTTGAACGCCTTGAACTCCAGCGCATTACCGCAAGGATCGAACAGAAACATCGTGGCCTGCTCCCCCACCTGCCCCTTGAAACGTATGTAGGGCTCGATCACGAACTCGGTGCCAAAGGATTTCAGCCGCTCGGCCAACGCCTCCCACTCCTGCCATCCCAAAATGATGCCGAAGTGAGGGACCGGCACGTCATGCCCATCTACCGGGTTGCTGTGGACGCTCTCTTGAGAAGCGGTCTTTGGCTGTTCATGAATCACCAACTGGTGGCCATAGAAGTTGAAGTCGACCCAATGGGCACTGGAGCGGCCCTCTTGTAGCCCAAACACTTCGCCATAAAAGGCCCGAGCGCCTGGAAGGTCGTAGACAGGGATTGCGAGGTGGAAGGGAGAAAGGCTCATCATGGCACCTGTTGCTTTTATAAGGACAGGACCATCGTAAGGCCGGGCTAAAAACAAGAAAAACAATATATTTCTCTCAATAACACAATTAATATTTGTGAATGATAAAAGAACTCAAGACCCTTATTGCCGTAGCGCGGGAAGGTACTTTCGCTGCCGCAGGCAATAAAATCGGCCTCACACAGGCCGCGGTCAGCGCGCAGATCCAGCGCCTGGAGGCCGAACTCGGCTTCGAGATCTTCGACCGCAAGGGCCGCTCGGCCCACCTTAATCGGATGGGCCATCAAGTACTCCTGCAAGCGCAAGAGTTGCTGCGTCTCTACGACAATCTCGGCACAAGCACTGCCGGGCTTGCACCTAGCGTCCTGGTGAACATCGGCGCTATCGCGTCGGTGCAGCGCTCCTACCTGCCAGACGCGCTCGCCAGGTTTCACCAGCAATGCCCGCAATGCCGCACGCGCGTGTTGCCTGGCGTATCGATGGAGTTGCTCAACCTGGTGGATGCCGGGGAAATCGACATGGCCGCCATCATCCGCCCGCCTTTCTCGCTGCAAAGCGATCTGCGCTGGAGGCCCCTGGCACTGGAGCCCTATCGACTGATCGTACCAAGCGCACTACCCGGGGAGGACTGGGCCGAACTGCTTGGCGGTCAACCCTTCATTCGCTATGACCGTGCATCGTTCGGTGGCCGGCAGGTGGACCGCTTCCTGCGCAAAATGCACTTCACCTTGCATGAAGTCTGCGAGCTGGATGAATTGGAGGCGATTATCAAGCTGGTTGGAAACGGCGTTGGCGTGGCCCTGGTGCCGCAAACCGCGACTCACCATAAATGGCCGCAGGGTGTACGCGCCCTCGACCTCGCAGAGCACACCTTCCACCGTGAGATCGGCCTCGTCCACCGGGCTCGACAAAGTCTCAACGAACCCGCAGGAAGACTGGTGCAACTGATCGTGGAGCAAGCCCAGGCCAACCCGGTATGAATCCCCCTGCATCGACCCAGACAAAAACCAATGCGCAGGGCTCAAGGTTTTTGTCGAGCGGATGATCTATACCTTCAAGTACACGCAGCCAGGCCAAGACAACATACTGGCGTGTCCTGATAAAACGACCGCGGCGCCCCGCTTCAAGTGCGCTGCGTCACATAAGACGTCGGCCTGCAAGACGCTGTTTGCGCGCCAAGCATCCTTTGAATGGCGCCCCCCCCTTCCAATGCCTGAAGTACCGATCATGAGCCTAAGCAAACGCGCTTTGAATGCCCCCACCAGAACACTATCCAGGCTTTGTCTATTACTGCCGCTGTTGGTTGCACACAACGCGCGCGGTGAACCCCTGGAGATAGAACTGCACATCCTCGACGCGCCGCCGCTGACGTTCGTCAATGACCCCAGGGGGCACGGAATCGTTGGTGATGTCGCCGTCGCGGCCATGACAAAGGCCGGGTACACCGTAAAAATCCATGTGCTGCCCTGGGCCAGGGCTCAGAAACACGTCAGCGAAGAACACGACCACTTGATCACACCCCTCTCGCGCATACCCACTCGTGAGGATCGTTTTACCTGGATCGCCTCGATCATGCCCATGGAACGAGCTTTTTTCAGCCTTGAGCGGCGGGTGAACAGCTTCGCCCAAGCGAAAGAAACCTACCGCAAGATCGGCGTCGGCCTGGGCAGTGCGCAGGAAGATATCCTGCGCACCGAAGGTTTCAGCGATGAGCAGATCTATCCGCTGGCCATTGGCGACAACCCCGCCCAGCTGCTCTTGATGGGGCGCATCGATGCCTGGTTCAACGGCGTGCCCGAGAGTCGATACATCTGGCCGAAGGTGTCTAAACGCAAACTGCTCATGAGTCGGGTCGGCAGCAGCGCCGATCTTTACCTGGCCTGCTCGAAACAATGCGCGCCCAAAATGGTCGAGGATTTACGCGAAGCGGTTGAAGCGCTTCGGGCGGATGGGACGCTCAAGCAAATCCATGACCTCTATTTGCCGCAATAGGCCGCGACCCATCAATACATTTGATAGCAAAGAACCCAAGCTCGCCCTGAAACGGTGCAGTGTGTTCAAGGTTTGCGTGAGTCATTGCGGCAAGGGAGCTTGCTCCCGATTGGGCGCCAGGAGCTCATAAACAGGGGCTGCCAGGCAGCCCGGCGGGAACAAGCGCCCTCGCCACGGTTCCTCGGCTTCCAAATAGTGGCACACATCGCCGGACTAGAGGCCTTGTCGATGGCTTATATCATTCTGAATGATAGTTACCTTTGCTTCATTCGATTCGTTCCTCTGCCTTGCTCCACGCATCATCCGCCCATTCTCAATACATTGGCGGATGCTATCCATGGAACATTCACTTTCAAAACTGCGTTTTCCTCTCGCGCTGCTGGCGGTACTGGTGATGAGCGCCTGCGGCAAGACTCCCGACACGGCAGCTTCCATGCCGCCAGCCAAAGTCAGTGTGGCCAAGGTACTGGAACAACCAGTCAACGAATGGGATGAATTCACCGGACGCCTTGAAGCGCCGGAAACCGTCGAAATCCGTCCGCGGGTATCCGGACAAATCGACGAAGTGGCCTTCACCGAGGGCGCGCTGGTCAAGAAAGGCGACCTGCTGTTCCAGATCGACCCGCGCCCCTTCCAGGCTGAAGTACGTCGTCTCGAAGCCCAACTGGCCCAAGCCCGTGCCACCGCCACCCGCAGCGAGAACGAAGCCCAGCGTGGCGAACGCCTGCGTCTGAGCAATGCCATTTCCGCCGAGCTGGCAGACTCGCGCACCAGCGCCGCCCAGGAAGCCCGCGCTGCCGCCGCGGCGATCCAGGCACAACTGGACCTGGCCAAGCTGAACCTGAGCTTCACCCGTGTCACCTCGCCCATCACTGGTCGCGTCAGCCGGGCAGAGATCACCGCAGGCAACCTGGTGACCGCCGACGTCACCGCGCTGACCAGCGTGGTCTCCACCGACAAGGTCTACGCCTACTTCGACGCCGACGAACGTGTCTTCCTCAAGTACACCCAACTCGCCCGCCAAGGCCAGCGCGGCCAGGCCACGCCGGTCTACATGGGCCTGTCCAACGAGGACGGCAATCCACACCTGGGCCAGATGAATTTCGTCGACAACCAGGTCAACCCGCAGACCGGTACGATCCGTGGCCGGGCCGTGTTCGACAACAAGGACGGCACCTACACCCCTGGCCTGTATGCCCGACTGAAGCTGGTGGGCAGCGGCACTTATTCCGCCGTGCTGATCAACGACGAAGCCGTGGGCACCGACCTGGGCAAGAAATTCGTGCTGGTGATGGACGCCGAGAACAAGCCGGCCTACCGCGCCGTCGAGCTAGGGCCGAAGATCGAAGGCCTGCGCATCGTGCGTAACGGCCTGAGCAAGGACGACACCATCATCGTCAAGGGCCTGCAGCGGGCTCGTCCAGGTTCGCCGGTCACACCTGAAACCGTGCCGATGGCCAGCGACGAAACCATTGCCGCCCTGGCACAACAACGTAAAGCGCTAGAAGCCAGCAACCTGCCCCAAGTCGCGCCATCCAAGGACGCGTCAGGGGCGGCAGGCAAACTGGCCGCTGCGACCCCACGCGGTTAAGGGACTGAATCCAAGATGAAATTTTCCCAGTTCTTCATTTCGCGGCCGATCTTCGCAGCGGTACTTTCGCTGCTGATCCTGATCGCCGGCGCCATCTCACTGTTCCAATTGCCGATCAGCGAATACCCGGAAGTCGTGCCGCCGACCGTGGTCGTGCGCGCAAACTTCCCAGGTGCCAACCCCAAGGTCATCGGCGAGACCGTGGCCGCTCCTTTGGAACAAGCCATCACCGGCGTCGAGAACATGCTGTACATGTCCTCGCAGTCCACCGCCGATGGCAAGATCACCCTGACCATCACCTTCGCCCTGGGCACCGACCTGGACAACGCCCAGGTGCAGGTGCAGAACCGCGTCACCCGGACCGAGCCCAAGCTGCCGGAAGAAGTGACCCGGATCGGCATCACGGTGGACAAGGCGTCGCCCGACCTGACCATGGTCGTGCACTTGACCTCGCCGGACAAACGCTACGACATGCTCTACCTGTCCAACTACGCCCTGCTCAACATCAAGGATGAGCTGGCGCGCCTGGGCGGCGTGGGTGATGTGCAGCTGTTCGGCATGGGTGACTACTCCCTGCGGGTCTGGCTGGATCCGAACAAGACCGCTTCGCGCAACCTGACCGCCACCGACGTGGTCACCGCGATCCGCGAACAGAACCGCCAGGTGGCTGCCGGCGCCCTGGGTGCGCCGCCAGCGCCCAATGCCCAGGCTTTCCAGCTGTCGATCAATACCCAAGGGCGCCTTGTGAATGAGGAGGAGTTCGAGAACATCATCATTCGTTCCGGCGCCAACGGTGAGATCACTCGCCTGAAAGACATCGCCCGGGTCGAACTGGGCTCCAGCCAATACGCTCTGCGTTCGCTGCTGGACAACCAGCCGGCGGTGGCGATCCCGATCTTCCAGCGTCCAGGCTCCAACGCCATCCAGATCTCCAACGATGTTCGCGAGAAAATGGAAGAGTTGAAGAAGGGCTTCCCGGCCGGGATGGACTACAGCATTGTCTATGACCCGACGATCTTCGTCCGCGGTTCCATCGAGGCAGTGGTGCACACCCTGTTCGAAGCGCTGATCCTCGTGGTGCTGGTGGTGATCCTGTTCCTGCAGACCTGGCGTGCATCGATCATCCCGCTGGTGGCTGTACCGGTGTCGCTGATCGGTACGTTCGCGGTGATGCACCTGTTCGGCTTCTCGCTGAACGCCCTCTCATTGTTCGGCCTGGTACTGGCGATCGGTATCGTGGTGGACGACGCCATCGTGGTGGTGGAGAACGTCGAGCGAAACATCGAACTGGGGCTCACCCCAGTGGAAGCGACCAAGCGCGCCATGGGCGAAGTGACTGGTCCGATCATCGCCACCGCCCTGGTGCTGTGCGCGGTGTTCGTTCCGGCGGCGTTCATCAGTGGCTTGACCGGACAGTTTTATAAGCAGTTCGCCCTGACCATCGCCATCTCGACAGTGATTTCGGCGGTCAACTCCCTGACCCTGTCGCCAGCCTTGGCTGCCGTGTTGCTCAAAGGCCATGACGCGCCCAAGGACCGTTTCTCGAAGTTTTTGGACAAGCTCTTCGGTGGCTGGCTGTTCCGTCCGTTCAACCGTTTCTTCGAGCGTGCCAGTCACGGTTACGTGGGCACCGTCGCCCGAGTGATTCGTAGCAGCGGCATCGCCCTGGTGCTCTATGCGGGCCTGATGGTGTTGACCTTCTTCGGTTTCTCCACCACCCCGACCGGTTTCGTGCCCGGCCAGGACAAGCAATACCTGGTGGCCTTCGCCCAATTGCCGGACGCCGCGAGCCTGGACCGTACCGAAGACGTGATCAAACGCATGTCGGACCTGGCCCTCAAGCAACCGGGGGTTGAAAGCGCCGTGGCCTTCCCGGGCCTGTCGATCAACGGCTTCACCAACAGCCCGAACGCCGGCATCGTGTTCGTGACCCTCAAGCCCTTCGACGAGCGCAAGGACCCAAGCATGTCGGCCGGCGCCATCGCCGGAGCCTTGAACGGCCAGTACGCCGGGATCCAGGAAGCCTACATGGCGATCTTCCCACCGCCGCCAGTACAGGGCCTGGGCACGATCGGTGGTTTCCGCCTGCAAATCGAAGACCGAGGCAACCTGGGCTACGACGAGCTGTACAAAGAAACCATGAACATCATCACCAAGAGCCGCAGCGTGCCGGAACTGGCCGGGTTGTTCACCAGCTACACCGTGAACGTGCCCCAGGTCGATGCTGCCATCGACCGTGAAAAAGCCAAGACCCACGGCGTGGCCGTCAGCGACATCTTCGACACCCTGCAGATCTACCTGGGTTCGCTGTATGCCAACGACTTCAACCGTTTCGGCCGCACCTACCAGGTCAACGTCCAGGCCGAGCAGCAGTTCCGTCTCGAGTCGGACCAGATCGGCCAGCTCAAGGTGCGCAACAACCGTGGCGAGATGATCCCGCTGGCGACCTTCATCAAGGTCAGCGACACCTCGGGGCCGGACCGCGTGATGCACTACAACGGCTTCATCACCGCTGAAATCAACGGTGCCGCCGCCCCGGGCTACAGCTCCGGCCAGGCTGAAAAAGCCATCGAGAAACTGCTCAAGGACGAATTGCCCAACGGCATGACGTACGAGTGGACCGACCTGACCTACCAGCAGATCCTTTCGGGCAACACCGCGCTGTTCGTGTTCCCGCTCTGCGTACTGCTGGCGTTCCTGGTGCTCGCGGCCCAGTACGAAAGCTGGAGCCTGCCATTGGCGGTGATCCTGATCGTACCGATGACCCTGCTGTCAGCGATTACCGGGGTGATCCTCTCCGGTGGCGACAACAACATCTTTACCCAGATCGGCTTGATCGTATTGGTGGGGCTTGCCTGCAAGAACGCGATCCTGATCGTCGAGTTCGCCAAGGATAAACAGCTCGAAGGCATGAACCCGCTGGCGGCGGTCCTCGAAGCGTGCCGCCTGCGTCTGCGGCCGATCCTGATGACCTCCTTCGCCTTCATCATGGGCGTGGTGCCCCTGGTGTTCTCCAGCGGCGCGGGTGCGGAAATGCGCCATGCCATGGGTGTGGCGGTGTTCTCCGGGATGCTCGGCGTGACCTTCTTCGGCCTGCTGCTCACCCCCGTGTTCTATGTACTGATCCGCAACTTCGTCGAGCGCAGCGAGGCCCGCAAGGCGGCCCGGGCTTTGAAACTGGAGGCGCAACAATGAGTTTGAAAGCGTTCATGCCGAGCTTGCTGGTATTGGCACTGAGTGCCTGCGCCGTGGGCCCGGACTACAAGGCCCCGCAAACGGAGGCGGCGAATATCACCGCCGCCACCGACGGCGCCGCCGGCCAGAAGAATTTCGACCGCGCCCGTTTCGAAGGCATCTGGTGGCAGCAATTCGACGACCCGACGCTCAACGCGTTGGTGACTCGCTCCCTGGAAGGCAACCGCGAGTTGCGCGTAGCCTTCGCCCGCCTGCGGGCAGCCCGGGCGATTCGCGATGACGCCAGCAATGACGCCATGCCCACCATCACCAGCCGCGCCAGCAGCAACCTGGGCAAAGGCCAGGTCCCGGGGCAGACCACCGACCGGGTCAATACCGAGCGTTACGACCTGGGCCTGGACATGGCCTGGGAGCTGGACTTGTTCGGACGCATCCAGCGCAACCTGGAAGCCACCGATGCCGACCAGCAGGCCGCCGAAGCCGATCTCTATCAGTTGCAGGTGACGATGATCGCCGAGCTGGTGGACGCCTACGGTCAACTGCGCGGCGCCCAGCTGCGGGAAAAGATCGCCCTGGCGAACCTGAAGAACCAGCAGGACTCGCGCAAGATCACCGAAAGCCTGCGTGATGCCGGCGTCGGCGACCAGCTCGACGTGGTCCGCGCCGATGCCCGCCTGGCCTCGGTGGAAGCCAGCGTCCCGCAGTTGCAGGCCGAACAAGTGCGCCAACGCAATCGCATCGCCACTTTGCTGGGTGAGCGCCCGGACAAATTGAGCGTGGACCTGAGCCCGAAACAGTTGCCAGCCATCGCCAAGGCCCTGCCCATCGGCGACCCGGGTGAGCTGCTGCAACGGCGCCCGGACATTCTCAGCGCCGAACGCCAACTGGCCGCTGCCACGGCGCGCATCGGCGTGGCCAAGGCTGACCTGTTCCCACGGGTCAGCCTGAGCGGTTTCCTGGGCTTTACCGCCGGACGCGGCTCGCAGATCGGCTCCTCGGCCGCCAACGCCTGGGCGCTGGGCCCGAGCATTACCTGGGCCGCCTTCGACCTGGGCAGCGTGCGGGCTCGCTTGCGCGGTGCCAGCGCCGAGGCGGACGGTGCCCTGGCGACCTACGAACAGCAAGTGCTGCTGGCCCTGGAGGAATCGGAGAATGCCTTCAGTGACTACGGCAAGCGCCAGCAACGGCTGATCTCGCTGATCCGTCAGAGCGAATCGAGCCGTGCCGCCGCCGACCTGGCCGAGATTCGCTACCGCGAAGGCACCGTGGACTTCCTCGTGCTGCTCGACGCCCAACGTGAACGCCTGGCCGCCGAAGACACCCAGGCCCAGGCGGAAGTGGACCTGTACCGCGGCATCGTCGCGATCTACAAGGCCCTGGGTGGCGGCTGGAAACCGGAGACCGTTGCCAGCAACTGATCCGCCCTGCTCAACCGAGCTCCTTTGGTTGGCCGCAACCAACCAAATCCTTGCCCCGCGTTTCATTCGGACGCGGGGCTTTTTTTCGCCAGCGACTCCACAGATTCAGCATTCAGCACAACCCCTGTGGGAGCGAGCCTGCTCGCGATAGCGGTGGGTCAGCTTGCATAGATGTTGAAGATACCGATGCCGTCGCGAGCAGGCTCGCTCCTACATGGGTTTTGGGGAGGGTCACAGATCTGCATCCACAATCACCGGTGGAGCGAGATGCGTCACAAGGTTTGACTCAAGCCCCCACCTGACCGAAGCTTGCGACATTTCAAGCTTCTGGTAATGGATTTCCTGCATGCCCTCGCCTCGCCGCCGCTATCTGCTTCTCAGCCTCTGTATCCTGTTGGTGATCGGTCTTGTCGCAGTGTGGCTACGCAGCACCACCCCGCAAATCCCCGAAGCGATCAAGCGTGGCTACAGTGAAGCCTTGGAAAACGCCCGCAACGGGCAGCCAGGGGCGGCGCGGATGCTCTACCAGCAACTGGGGCGCCCGGACCTCTCGCCCAAGCGCCGCGTGTGGCTGCACGCCGAACTGCCCAACTACCCCAGCCCCCAGGCCTTGAAACTGGCGGACGCGGATCTGCACAGCGAATCACCGGACGTGCGCAAGGCAGCCATCGGCAGCATCGTCGGTCTGGTGCCGACGGGCCAGCGCAGCCTGTTGCTCGGCTCGCTGCTGGATGATGACGACCAGAGCGTCCGGTTCGCCGCCGTGAACGCGCTGCTGGGCCTGTCACCGGATGATCTGGGCTTGTACTTCGGTGCAATGCAGATCGCCATCGATACCTGGGAACAGGTACTCGAGGACGGCCCGAAAACCGCCGAGACCCACTACCAACTCGCCCGGCTGCACCTGCACAACGCCGAACTGAAGAAAGCCCAACTGGCCCTTGAGCAGGCCCTGCGCCTGCAACCGGACAACCTGCCGGCGCTGGTCATGCAGATCGAAGTGCTGGACAAACAGGGCCAGGGCGAAGCTGCACGACAATTGCTCGCCCGGCAGTTGCAAACCCAGCCAGCGTCGGCTTATCTGCAACATGCGCTGGGCATGTGGTTGCTGCAACACGGCCAGAGCGAATATGCGGTGCTTGGCCTGGCGAAAGCCGTGGAACTGGAGCCCGAGAACCGCCATTACCGCTATGACCTGGCGACTACCCTGCATGCCGAGCAGGAGGTGGAAGCTGCGCAGAAACAGCTGCAGGAAATCGTCCAGCGCTACCCCGCCGACCGCAAGGCCCGGGTGTTGCTGATCAACTATTGGAAGGAAACCGGTCAATTGCAGAACGTTCAGATCCTGTTGGCGCAACTTGAACAGCTGAACCCCGATGACCCGGCGTTGCAACAGGGTCTGTAGGCCCTGGTTGCACGCTGAAAGTTGTGCAGTACACCGCGTTTTGTAGATGTAAGCGGAACCGCCATCACCGCCAAAGGTCAAGTGTTCAGGCAGTTAATTTCAGGCGCTACCCCGCCTGCTGCCCACTTCCCTAGTCATGAGAGGGCTATTTTTGTCTACATCTAACGAGTTGATCAGTGCAAAAGCCGCCACCGGCATCGAAGGACTGGACGATGTCCTTTCCGGTGGTTTGTCCCGCGGCCACGTGTTCCTGCTTGAGGGAGAACCGGGGACTGGCAAGACCACGGTCGCGCTGCATTTTCTGTTGGCCGGCGCCAAGGCTGGCGAGCGCTCGTTGTACATCACGCTATCGGAAACCGAGCGTGAACTGCGTCAGGGCGCAGCCTCCCACGGGTGGACGCTGGACGACAACATCCATATTTTCGAGTTGACCCCGCCCGAAAGCCTGCTCAATGCCGAACACCAGCAGAGTCTGCTGTACTCCTCGGACCTGGAGCTGGGCGAAGCGACCCGGCAGATCTTCGAAGTGGTCGAACGGGTCAAGCCGACCCGGGTCGTGCTCGACAGCCTGTCGGAGATCCGCCTGCTGGCGCAAAGCTCCCTGCGTTACCGTCGCCAGATCCTGGCGATCAAGCACTACTTCGTGCGCTACGACGCCACGGTCCTGCTGCTCGACGACCTGACCACCGAGTCCCTCGACAAAACCGTGCACAGCGTCGCCCACGGCGTGATTCGCCTGGAAGAACTGACCCCCAACTATGGCGCCGAGCGGCGGCGGATCCGGGTGGTCAAGTATCGCGGGCAGAAGTACCGCGGCGGCTACCATGACTTCACCATCATGGGCGATGGCGTGCACGTCTTCCCGCGCCTGGTGGCTGCCGAACACCGCGGCCGGTACCTGCGCCAGCAACTCTCCAGCAGCATCGGCGAAATGGATGCGCTGCTCGGTGGCGGTATCGAGACCGGCTCCAGCACCTTGATCCTGGGCCCGGCAGGGACCGGCAAATCGCTGATTGCGCTGATTTTTGCCGCAGCCGCCGTGCATCGCGGCGAGAAAGCGGCACTGTTCATCTTCGATGAAGAACTGGGCTTGCTGTTCGAGCGCATGAATAACATCGGCATCGATCTGCGGGCCTTGCAGGAGACCGGCAACCTGCTGATCGAACAAGTGGACGCCGCTGAGCTGTCCCCGGGCGAGTTCTCCCACCGCGTGCGCCGTTGCGTCGATGAGGGCGACATCAAAACCGTGGTCATCGACAGCATCAACGGCTACCAGGCGGCCATGCCGGAAGAGAACGCCCTGGTGCTGCACATGCATGAATTGTTGCTCTATCTCAACCGCAAGGGTGCGGCGACCTTCATGACGGTTGCCCAGCACGGGCTGGTAGGCGACATGCAAGCGCCCGTGGACATTACCTATCTGGCCGACACGGTGATTCTGTTGCGATATTTCGAAGCACTGGGCAAGGTTCGCCGCGCGATTTCCATCATCAAGAAACGCACCGGCAGCCACGAGTCCACCATCCGCGAATACCGCATCAGCGGCCAGGGCATGACCATCGGTGAACCGCTGGAAGCATTCCAGGGCGTATTGCGTGGCGTGCCGACCTACATGGGAGCGGATCACCCGCTGCTCAAGGATGATCTCCAGTGACCTTGAGCGAGCCCCTGTCGGAGCGGGCATTGATCCTCGCGCCACTGGGACGAGACAGCCAGATCGCCTTGATGATCCTCAACGAGGCCGGTTTTGCAGGCCTCATCTGCCGTCATCTGGGGCATTTGTGCCAGGAACTGGAAGACGGTGCCGGCCTGCTGGTGATTTCCTCGGAAGCCCTGGTCGGGCCCGACCTGGAAACGCTGTCCCTGCATATCGAGCAACAGCCGGCCTGGTCCGACCTGCCCATTGTCTTGCTGACCCATCATGGCGGCCCGGAACAGAACCCGGCGGCACGTATCGGTGCGCAATTGGGCAACGTCACCTTCCTCGAGCGCCCTTTCCACCCGGTGACCCTGATCAGCCTGGTGACCACCGCCCTGCGCGGCCGCCGAAGGCAGTACGAAGCCCGCGACCGCTTGATCGACCTGAGTAACAGTGAGCTGCGGCTGCAAAACACTCTCGAAACCCTCGAACAGCAGGTGGAAGAGCGCACCGCCCAACTGCGCCACAACGAAGAAGCCCTGCGTCAGTCGCAGAAAATGGAGGCCGTCGGCCAATTGACCGGCGGTATCGCCCACGACTTCAACAACATGCTCACCGGGATCATCGGCAGCCTCGAACTGCTGCGTCGACGCCTGGCCCGGGGCCGCACCGAGGACCTGGACAGCCTGATCGACCTGGGCGTGACCTCGGCCAACCGCGCTGCCGGCCTGACCCATCGCCTGCTGGCGTTTTCCCGACGACAATCGCTGGACTCCAAAGCCGTCCAGATGAACACGCTGGTGCTGTCCATGGGCGAGCTGCTGCAACGCAGCCTCAACGAAAGCATCCACCTGGACATGCAGTTGGACGAACAACTCTGGATCGCCGAAGCCGACCCCAACCAACTGGAAAGTGCCCTGCTCAACCTGGTCCTCAACGCCCGGGATGCCATGCCCAACGGCGGGAACCTGGTGGTGCGGACCTCTAACCGACACCTGGACGCCGACTTCACTAACGCCTACACCAACCTGGAACCCGGCGATTATGTGGTGCTGAGCGTACAGGACAGCGGCTGCGGCATGCCCGAAGCCGTCATCAGCCGCGCTTTCGACCCGTTCTTCACCACCAAGCCAATCGGCCAGGGCACCGGGCTGGGCCTGTCGATGATCTATGGCTTCAGCAAGCAGTCGCGTGGCCATGTGACCATCGACAGCGAAGTCGACAAAGGCACCACCGTAAATCTTTATCTGCCGCGTTTTCGCGGCGAAGAAATACATGAACCCCAAGTCACTACCCAACACGTGCCGTATGCACAAGACGGTGAGACCGTGCTGATCGTCGAGGATGATCCAGCGGTGCGGGTGCTGGTCAGCGCGGTATTGAGCGAGCTGGGTTATGCCTTTGTGGAAGCGGCCGACGCCAACGGCGCGGTACCGATCCTCCAGTCAGGCCAACGCATCGACCTGCTGATCAGCGACGTGGGCCTGCCCGGCATGAATGGTCGGCAACTGGCGGAAATCGGCCGGCAGATCCGCCCGGACCTGCGGGTGCTGTTCATCACCGGCTATGCCGAACATGCAGCGGTACGCGGCGGTTTCCTTGACCCGGGAATGCAGATGATCACCAAGCCGTTCACGTTTGATTTGTTGACGGCCAAGGTGCGGGAGATGATCCAGGTTTGAGGCGATGGGAGGACATCGCCTGGGGGCATTTTGAGCACTGTGGCGAGGGGAGCTTGCTCCCGCTGGGGTGCGAAGCGCCCCCAATCAAGCTGATCAAGACAATCTGACACACCCCCTTCGCCTGGCATTGGGGCTGCTGCGCAGCCCAGCGGGAGCAAGCTCCCTCGCCACAGGGGTTGCTGCCAGGATCTCCCCCCTCTTCCTACCTACGACAACATCGACTGCATGATGCGCTGCAGCTCATCCAGGTCAAACGGCTTGTCCAGAATCGGCGCCTTGCGGGTGATGGGGCTATCGGTGTCGCGCACTTCCTGCGCGTAGCCACTGATGAAGATGACTTTCAGGTCGGGGCGCAACCGGACCGCCGGCTCAGCGATCTGCACACCGGTGATACCGCCCGGCAGGCGGAAGTCGGTAATCATCATGTCCAGGTGAGGCTTGCTCGCCAGGATCTCGAACGCCTGCTCGCCGTTTTCTGCCTGCAGCACCCGATACCCTTCGCCCGATAAATAGGCCGACAACACCATCAGGATCGACGGGTCATCCTCGACGATCAATACAACATCTTGCGCATCTTCACTCATGAGAAGCCTTTGTTCGATCAATAGCTGCTGATACGACCTTGGGGTCTCTCAGAGGTTGCGTCTGTTGGGCGGTTTTGTCCAAGACAGTTTTCTGCAAGGGCAGGCAAACACGAAACAACGCGCCTTCATTGAGCCGACTGTTGACCGTGATTGTCCCGCCATGGGCCGTGACGATCTGCTCGGAAATGAACAACCCCAGCCCAAGGCCTGCGGCGGCCGCCTTGGACGATACGCGCTCGAATTGCTGGAAGATACGCTTCTGGTTTTCCTCGCTGATACCGATGCCATGGTCCTGGACTTCGATGCAGGCATGCTCCGGCGTCTTGTAGACACGCACTTCGATCGGGCTCTTGCCGCCGTAGCGCAAGGCATTGGTCAACAGGTTCGAGACCACCTGCTCGATGCGAAACTCATCCCAGAGCCCCTCCACCGATGGTTCGGCCATGCAGGTCAACGAGCACTCGGCGATGGCGATCTGCGGCTGAAAATTGCGCAGCAGATTTTCCACCAGCGCCGTCAAGTTGAAGCGAGTCGGACGGATCGACAGCTTGCCGGTGCGAATCCGCGACACGTCCAGCATGTCCTCGATCAGCCGGATCAGGCTCTTGATCTGCCGCTCGTCGCGTTCGACCATCGCCCGCACCTTGTCCAGGCTAAACGCCGCGGCGTTGTCCCGGGCCAAGTGCATCTTGCGCAACTGTGTCTCGAGAATGAGCCCATTGAGAGGCGTGCGCACCTCGTGGGCGACGATGGACATGAAGTCGTCACGCATGCGCACCGCCTGCTCCAGTTCACCGCGAGTAGCCTCCAGTTGCTGCAACAGGACCTCCTGCTCGCGGCGACTCTGCTCAAGGGCCACGACCTGCTCCTTCATGGCCTTTCGTTGGCGATACAGCTCGACGAACACATTGACCTTGCTCTTGACCGCCTGGGTGTCCAGTGGCTTGTGCAGGAAGTCCACCGCACCGTTTTCATAACCGGTAAAGGCATAGTTGCGCTCACGGCCGGCGGCACTGACGAAGATGATGGGAATGCTGCGGGTCTTCTCCGTACCGCGCATCAGCTCGGCCAGTTCGAAACCGTTCATCTCCGGCATCTGCACATCGATGATGGCCAGGGCAAAGTCGTGTTGCAGCAACAGGGACAGCGCTTCGTCCGCCGACAGGGCCTTGAAGACCTCGCGGTCGCCTCCCCTGATCAACGCTTCCAGGGCCAACAGATTCTCAGGCAGATCGTCGACGATCAGCAGTTTGGCTTGAATATCTCTTGGCATGTGGTTCATTCCAGCCCGGCCAGCAATTGGCCGATGCCCTGTAAAGTAAGGATATGGTCGGGCTTGTGCAGGGCCAGCGCCGCTTCGGGCATGGTCGAGACCTGGGCTTCGCCGGGGTCCTGGACCACCGTGATCCCGCCCAGCGCCTTGACCCTCGCCAAGCCCAGGGCTCCATCGTTGTTGGCACCGGTCAGCACCACGGCGAGCAGTTTCTGGCCGTAGACATCGGCGGCCGACTCGAACAACACATCGATGGACGGCCGTGAATGGTGTACCGGTTCCTCCAGGCTCAACGACAGGCTACGGTCGGCCTCGACCGACAAGTGATAGCCGGGCGTGGCGACGTACAAGGTTCCCGGCACGATGTCCTGCTTGTCCCGGGCTTCCTCCACCGGCACCGCCAGACGATGACCGAACACATGGGCCAGTTGGCTGTTGCGCTCATCCGGCAAGTGCAATACCACCATGATGGGCACGCCAAAGCCTTTGCGCAGGTGTCCGAACACCCTGAGCAGCGCTTCGACACCGCCGGCCGACGCACCGACGACAATGGCCTCGATGGGCGAATTGGATCTGTCCTTCGTGTGGTTCATAACTTGCGATAGATCCGTTCCTGTTTGACCAACGGCTCGAATCGATGGCCGTAAGCCGAGAAATCCAGCGTTTCCTTACTGCCCAATACCAGGAAACCACGGTGACAAAGGGACTCATGAAACAATCCAAACGCACGATCTTGTAGCTTTTTATTGAAATATATCAATACGTTACGACAAGAAATTAACTGAGTCTCTGAGAAGACACTGTCGGTCGCCAGGCTGTGATCGGCAAAGGTCACGTTCTCGCACAGGGTTTTGTCGAACATCGCATAATCGTAGGCGGCGGTATAGTAATCGGCAAACGAGCGCCGCCCTCCGGCATTCTGGTAGTTCTGGGTATAGGTGCGCACGTTTTCCAGGGAAAAAATCCCCTGCTTGGCTTTTTCCAACGAACGCGGATTGATATCGGTGGCATAGATGAATGTGCGGTCCAGCAGGCCCTCTTCGCGCAGCAGGATCGCCATGGAGTAGACCTCCTCCCCCGTGCTGCAACCGGCGATCCAGATCTTGATCGAAGGATAGGTCCTGAGCAACGGCACGACTTCCTCGCGAATGGCCAGGAAATGCGAAGGGTCGCGAAACATCTCGCTGACGGGGATCGTCAACAGTTGCAGCAACTGCATGAACGCTCCCGGATCGTGCAGTACGCGCTCCTGCAATGCCGAAATGGTCTTGCACTCGAATTGGTTCAGCGCATGGTGGACCCGGCGCTTGACCGAGGCACCGGAATAATCGCGAAAATCGTAGCTGTACTTGAGGTAGATCGCTTCGATCAACAAACGCAGTTCAATGTCAGAGTCACGTTCCACTAAATTCTTTCCATATTCGGCAACCACACGCGAATCAGCGAAAACAGACGATCCAGGTCGATCGGTTTGGCCAGGTAGTCGTTGGAACCCGCCGCCAGGCAGCGTTCCTGGTCATCCTTCATGGCCTTGGCCGTCACGGCAATAATGGGCAGCTTGCGCCAGCGCGGGTCCTTGCGGATCAGCGCGGTGGCCTCGAAACCGTCCATCTCCGGCATCATTACATCCATCAGCACCAGGTCGATGTCGTCGAATTCGTTCAGGCGATCGATCGCCTCGAAGCCGTTACGGCCGATGACAACGATCGCCCCCTTCGCCTCCAGGGCGCTGGTCAGGGCAAAGATGTTGCGCACATCGTCATCCACCAGCAGCACTTTGCGGCCTTCAAACACCTTGTCGCGGCTGCGGGCAGTCTTGAGCATCCGCTGCCGTTCATGGGACAACCGGGATTCGACTTTGTGCAAAAAGAGTGTCACCTCGTCCAGCAGGCGCTCTGGCGAACGAGCGCCCTTGATGATGATCGAGCGTGAATACTTGCGCAGTTCGGCTTCTTCGTCGCGGGTCAGGTTGCGCCCGGTGTAGACGATCACCGGTGGGAAGGAACAGATGTCTTCGCTGGACATGCGCTTGAGCAGGTCATTGCCGAGCATGTCCGGCAACTTGAGGTCGATGATCATGCAGTCGTAGACGTTGCTCCGTAGCAGGTCCAGGGCTTGCTGGGCCAGGCCAACGGCAGTGATCTCTATGTCATCGTCGCCGATCAGGCGGGTAATGCTGTCGCGTTGCAGGTCATCGTCCTCCACCAGCAGCACGCGCTTGACCTTCTGGGTCAGCTTGGCTTCCAGGCGGGCGAATACATCCTTGAGCTCTTCGCGAGTGGTCGGCTTGACGGCATAGCCAATGGCGCCCATGTGCATGGCGGCTTCGACGCGGTCTTCGACGGAAATCACGTGCACCGGGATGTGCCGGGTTTCGGCCCGCTCCTTGAGCCGCTGCAACACCGTCAGCCCGGAATGGTCTGGCAGGCGCATGTCCAGCAGGATCGCGTCGGGGGCCAATTGCAAAGCCAGGTCAAAACCTTCATCGGCGCCGTGAGCTACCAGGCATTGATAGCCGAGTTCGTGGGCCAGGTCGAACAGGATCCGGGCGAAACCGGGCTCATCTTCGATCACCAGGATGCAGCGGGTGTCGAACGGTGCCTTGTCGCGGTCGTCGGCAAATCGGGCAATCGGCGTGTCCACTTCTGCGATCAGCGGTGCCGGTGCGGCTTTTGGCGCAGCCGGTGCTGGCGCGGCAGCCGTCGGGGTGAACGTCATCGGCTCTATCGGTGTGTCCCCGGGCTCGACATAACGTTCAGGCATTACTAACGTAAACACGCTGCCCTGCCCCGGTTTGCTGGAAACGGAGATCGAGCCGCCCAGCAACGCGGCCAGGTCCCGGGAAATGGACAAGCCCAGGCCGGTGCCGCCGTAACGACGATTGGTCGTGCCATCGGCCTGGCGGAACGCTTCGAAGATGCTCTGCTGCTGATCGGCGGCGATGCCGATCCCCGAGTCGCGCACCATGAACGCGATGCCCGAGCCTGGTTGGCCGGCCACGGACAGGCAGACGGAACCTTGCTCGGTGAACTTCACGGCATTGGACAGCAGGTTCTTGATCACCTGCTCCAGGCGCTGGCGGTCGGTATAGAGCATCGTCGGCGCATCGGGTAGCAGTTGGACCTCGAACCTCAGGCCCTTATCCGCCGCCAGAGGCTCGAACATATCCCGCAACCCATCCACCAAACGCTGCACGCTGGTGTTTTCCGGGCGCACTTCCAGCTTTCCGGCCTCGACCTTGGAGATGTCGAGAATATCGTTGATCAGGTTCAGCAGGTCGTTGCCAGCGGAGTAGATCGACTCGGCAAACTTGACCTGCTCCTCGCTGAGGTTTTTCTGCGGGTTTTCCGCCAGCAGCTTGGACAGGATCAGCGAGCTGTTGAGCGGCGTGCGCAGCTCGTGGGACATGTTGGCCAGGAACTCTGACTTGTACTTGCTCGAACGCTGCAGCTCTTCGGCGCGCTCCTGCAACTGGATCTGGGCCAGGTTCAGTTCGCTGTTCTTCTGGTCCATGGCGTCGCGCTGCTCGGCCAATTGCTCGTTGGTCTGCTCCAGCTCCTGCTGCTGGGTTTCCAGGTGGGCCTGGGATTCCTTGAGGATGCGCGACTGTTCTTCCAGTTCCTCGTTGGCGGTCTTGAGTTCTTCCTGCTGGACCTGCAGCTCTTCGTTCAACTGCTGGGTTTCGGCCAGCACTTCCTGCAAGCGCTGGCGATAACGGGCCGCTTCGATCGAGGTGCCGATATTGCCGGAAATCAGCTCCAGCAGCTCGACGTCGCGCTCGGTCAATGGCCGCAGGAAGCCCAGCTCGATGACACCGTTGATCCGGTCATCGTCACTGGTAGGCACCACCAGTACGCTGTTGGGCAGGCCTCGCCCCAACCCGGAGCTGACTTTCAGATAGTCGTCCGGTACGTCATCCAGGCGGATGAGGCGTCCCTGTTGCACAGCCTGGCCAGCGATGCCTTCACCGTCGACGATCACTTGCTGCTGTTCGTCATCCTCCCGGGACAGGCCGTAGGTGGCGACGCGCTTGAGGACACCATTTTCTTCCCGCGCATAAAGCGCAGCGACCGCGACATCCAGGTACTTCGCGCAGAACTGCAGGATGTTGCGGCCCAACAGGTTCAGGGACAACTGCCCCAGGACCTGCTCGGCCAGCAGCGTCTGGCCATTGCGCAACCAGGCCTGTTTCTCCAGGTGCAAGGCGCTGCGCTGCTGGACTTTCAGGCTGGCGCTGTAGCTGTTGGACAGGCTCAGCAGATCCCGGCGACCGACGTAGGCCAGCAACCCGCTGACCGCGGCGACGAACAGCAGGTACAGGGCAATGCTCCAGACCGTGGTGGTGCGTACATCCTGGTTGCGCGCCGCACGCAGTTGCTGCTCGGTCTCGACGATGTCTTCGAAAGACTTGCGAATTTCATCGGTCAGGCGCTTGCCCCGCCCGGCCTTTACCGCGCCCCGGTAATCGCCGCTGCTGCGTTGCAGGTCGATCATGCTCTGGGCGTAATTGGCCCACTCCGTCTGAAGGGCTTGTATCTTGTGCAGGCGGTCGGTCTGGACGGGGTTGTCGGCTGTCAATTCCAACAGAGTGTCCAACGCGACAGCGATCCGCGGCTTGGCTACTTCGTAGGGGTCGAGGAAATGCTCGTCACCGCTCAGGAGGTAGCCACGCATGCCGGTTTCCAGGTCCACGCTCAGTTTGAGCGCTTCGTTGGCATTATTGATCACCCTGTCGGTATGCCCGACCCATTGGATCACCGACAGCAGGTACGTGATCAGGATGATGAAAAACACCGCGCTGAGGGCGCCCATGCCCAGCGGCAGGCTGATATTGCGGCTCAGGAGTTTACGAAAACTTTTCTCGTCGACCGAAGACGAAGGAGTCATGGAAAGGGCCTTGGTGGACAGTTGAAAACCGTGGAGTTTGCCCGAAAAACGGCGGTTGGATCCACACTTTCCGACGAGTCAAAGACGCAAGTCCCGCGACGATCTGCCTTGTAGCAAGGAAGCGACTATCCTAGTCAGCTCTTGTACTATAGATCCTTTCTTGTACAACCCAGGGAACTTGTGCCGCCTTGGCACTTACTCATGAATGAGGCCGTATTTTTTACCTTCCCTCCCGTCCCTATCTTCGAGAATGTCAACTATGTCCACCCCTCCTCCTGCCATCCCGCCCACCATCCTGGTAGTCGAAGACGACGACATTGTGCGGATGTTGATCGTCGACGTACTGGAGGAGCTGGAATACCAGGTGCTGGAGGCGGACGGTTGTGAGCAAGCACTGGCATTTTTACGCGACGAGGAGCAGGCCATCGCCCTGATGATGACCGATGTCGGCCTGCCGGTGATGGACGGGCGGGAGTTGGCCAAGCAGGCTCGGTCCGTGCGCCCGGACCTGCCGGTGCTGTTTGCCAGCGGGTATGCCGAAAGCATCGACGTGCCTGAAGGCATGTCGGTGATCGGCAAGCCCTTCTCCATCGATCAGCTGCGTGACAAGGTCAAGCGCATTCTTTCTTGAGCCGGATCGCATTCTTGGTCACTATCGGCGCCCCGCGCGCCGATGGCGCCTGATCCGCTTCGAGGAATCCCCTGCCCATGCTGCCCCCCACCGCCACCAAGGTCCTGGTTATCGGCTATGTCTGGCCCGAGCCGCGTTCATCGGCTGCCAGTGGGCACGTCATGCAGATCCTCGACACTTTTCTCGGGCAAGGCTGGGACATCACGTTCAGCAGCCCGGCAAACCCCGGCGAAAACCGCGCGGACCTGATCACACTGGGCATCCGCGAAGTGCCCATCGAACTCAACAGCAGCAGCTTCGACGCGTTCATCCGTGAACTGGCGCCCGACATCGTGCTGTTCGACCAGTTCATGATGGAAGAGCAGTTCGGCTGGCGGGTCGAGAAGCATTGCCCCGACGCCCTGCGGCTGCTGGAGACCTCCGATCTGCAAAGCCTGCGCCACGCCCGGCATCAGCGCCTGAAGGACCGTTTGAAGCGCGACGAGGCCAACGAGGATTTCAGCGACCTCTTCGCCCCGGCCCTGGCCGAGGAATTCCAGCTTATGGCCGACACCGACCTGGCCAAGCGGGAAATCGCCGCCCTGTATCGTTGCGACCTCGCCCTGATGGTGTCCGAGGTGGAAATCGAACTGTTGGTGGAACATTTCAAGTTGCCCCGCAGCCTGCTGCACTGGTGCCCGTTGATGTTGGATCTGCCCGGTGAACAATCGGTGCCGTTCGAGGAACGAGCGCATTTCCTGAGCATCGGCAACTTCCGCCATGCGCCGAACTGGGACGCCGTGCTCTGGATGAAAAACGCCGTCTGGCCACTTATCCGCCAACAATTGCCCGGCGCGCAACTGCACCTGTACGGCGCCTACACGCCGCCCAAGGCTGCCGCGCTGCATAACCCGGCCCAGGGCTTTCATATCATGAACTGGGCCGAGGACGCCTTGCAGGTCATGTCGGCGGCGCGCATCTGCCTGGCGCCGTTGCGTTTCGGCGCCGGCATCAAGGGCAAGCTGATCGACGCCATGCTCTGTGGCACACCCAACGTCACCACGCCCGTGGGGGCCGAAGCCATGCACGGCGACATGCCCTGGCCCGGCGCGATTGCCCAGAGTGCCGAAGGTATCGCCAACGCGGCAGTGCAGTTGTATCGCGACCAGGGGCGCTGGACCCAGGCCCAGGCTGCCGGCCTCGCCCTGCTCGCAAACCGCTACCGGCAACAGGTGCACGGCCCGGCGCTGATCGCAAGCATCAATGCTTGCCGGGCGAACCTGGTGCAACGCCGCCGGGACAATTTCACCGGCAGCATGCTGCGTCACCACCAGCACAAAAGCACCCAGTACATGTCCCAGTGGATCGAAGAAAAAAATCGCAACGCTTAGAAGTCAGAGTGGCACCCGCCTGGCGAAGGGGGCATTATCCAACGGCGATAACAATAAAAGCGCCAGGCCCATGACCCGACCAGCCAGAGTCACCGACCCTTCCTATGAATTGATGGACGACCATAACGGGCTGTCCATCATCTACCGCCAGCACGGTTTCCCCTGCCCGCTGGTGCGCTGGCATTTCCACAAGGAATACGAGCTGCACCTGATCGTGGCCAGTTCCGGCAAGGTGTTCATTGGCGATTACATCGGCAACTTCTATCCGCAGTCGCTGTTTCTGACCGGCCCCAACCTGCCCCACAACTGGATCAGTCAGGTGGCCGAGGACGAAGTGGTGCCCAAGCGCGACATGCTGGTGAATTTCACCGATGAGTTGTTCGAAAGCGGCCACCAGGTATTCGCCGAACTCAAGACCGTCGCACCGCTGCTTGAACGCGCCCAGTACGGTATCGAGTTCCGCTGCAAGCGCACCATCCGCCAGGCCATGATCCTGATGCAACGCATCGCCGATTCCCAGGGCATGAGCCGCCTGGGGCATTTTTTCATCCTGATGGAACTGCTGGCCGCCACGGACGACTATCAACTGCTTTCCGGCGCCACGGCCCCGCAAACGGCGGACGAACATAGCATCGACCGCACCAACCGCGCGGTGGACTACATCTTTGCCCACTACGCCCGGGAACTGTCCCTGGAAGAAGTGGCCGAGCATCTGGGCATGAAACCCACCTATTTCAGCCGGGTGTTCAAACAGGCCACCGGCCGCTGCTTCATTGAATTCGTCAATCGCCTGCGCATCAGCAAATCCTGCGAGTTACTGGCCGATGGCGACAAACCGGTGACCGACGTGTGCTTCGAATCCGGTTTCAACAACATCTCCAACTTCAACCGGCGTTTCCAGCAGCTCAAGGGCATGACCCCGTCCCACTACCGGCGACTGGCGGTGCAGCGGTTGACCGAGCAGAACCAGGGCTGAATCTCGGCTCATTTCTGTGGCGGGATTTATGTGGGAGCAAGGCTTGCCCGCGATGCAGACGCCTCGGTTCCCCGAAAGACCGTGTCAACTTCATCGCGGGCGAGCCTTGCTCCCACAGATAATTCCCATCGCCGCCCCATGCAGTGCAAAAAAGTATCAGCACAAGTGCGACGGATGATTTGTCATGCCGTCCATTGAGGGCTGTAATCAGCGCACATTCTTCCCTTCATCCGGAAGACACAAAAACAATAACTGTCCTTCTGCAGCCTTTGGGCGCGGAAAAGGAGTGCGCGATGAAACCTTCGGTAAAAGCTCTGCTTGTCTCCACCTGCATGACCCTCAGCAGCGTCAGTTTTGGCGCACAGACCCTCACCATTGCCACCGTCAACAACAGCGACATGATCCGCATGCAAAAGCTCTCGAAAACCTTCGAGGCCGAGCACCCGGACATCAAGCTGAACTGGGTGGTGCTCGAAGAAAACGTCCTGCGCCAGCGCCTGACCACCGACATCGCCACCCAAGGCGGACAGTTCGACGTATTGACCATTGGCATGTACGAAGCTGCACTCTGGGGCGCCAAGGGCTGGCTGGAACCCATGAAAGACCTGCCCGCCTCCTATGACCTGGACGACGTCTTCCCTTCCGTGCGCGATGGCTTGTCGGTCAAGGGCTCGCTGTACGCCCTGCCGTTCTATGCCGAAAGCTCGATCACCTACTACCGCACCGACCTGTTCAAGGACGCCGGGCTGACCATGCCCGAACACCCTACCTGGACCCAGATCGGTGAGTTCGCCGAAAAACTCACCGACAAGACCAAGGAGCAATATGGCCTGTGTCTGCGCGGCAAGGCCGGTTGGGGCGAAAACATGGCGCTGATCACGACCCTGGCCAACGGTTTTGGCGCGCGCTGGTTCGATGAGAAGTGGCAGCCGCAGTTCAATGGCCCCGAGTGGAAGAATGCCCTGAACTTCTACGTCGACAACATGAAGAAATCCGGCCCGCCGGGCGCTTCCAGCAACGGTTTCAATGAAAACCTGGCGTTGTTCAACAGCGGCAAGTGCGCGGTCTGGGTCGATGCCAGCGTCGCCGGCTCGTTCGTCACCGACAAGACCCAGAGCAAGGTGGCCGATCACGTCGGATTCACCTTCGCCCCCCATGAAACGACCGACAAAGGCACCTCGTGGATGTACTCCTGGTCGCTGGCCATCCCCACCAGTTCCAAGGCCAAGGACGCGGCCAAGGTCTTTACCACCTGGGCGACGTCCAAGGAATACAGCCAATTGGTCGCCAAGACCGATGGCATTGCCAACGTACCGCCAGGCACACGCACCTCGACCTACAGCGACGACTACATGAAGGCCGCGCCGTTTGCCAAGGTGACCCTGGAGTCGTTGAAAGTCGCCGACCCGAAAGCCCCCACGCTCAAGCCTGTGCCCTATATCGGCATCCAGTTGGTGACCATTCCCGAGTTCCAGGCCATCGGTACCCAGGTCGGCAAGTTCTTTTCGGGCGCGTTAACCGGCCAGCAGACCGTGGACCAGGCGTTGACCGCAGCGCAGTCCACCACCGAACGCGAGATGAAACGCGCCGGGTATCCCAAGTAAAGGCCTGTAAACATCCATTTGTGGCGAGGGAGCTTGCTCCCGCTGGCGGGCGAAGCCCGCCCTGGCGATCGAGAGGATTGCCTATCGGCATGGGCCCGCTGCGCGGTCCAGCGGGAGCAAGCTCCCTCGCCACAGGGAATGCGTCGCATAAGAGTAAGCACTCATGAATAGCTCAACGACAACTGCCAAAGCCCCAATCGAGATTGCCCCGCCGCCAGCGCGCAAGATCCGCCTGGCCAACCCCGGCTGGTTCCTGGTCAGCCCATCAGTCGCTTTATTGCTGCTGTGGATGATCGTGCCGCTGGGCATGACCGTCTATTTCTCCATGATTCGCTATAACCTGCTCTACCCCGGCGAAAACGAATTCGTGGGGCTGGAGAACTTCACTTATTTCCTCACCGACTCGGGCTTCATGCCCGGTGCGACCAATACCCTGCTGCTGGTGGGCAGCGTGTTGCTGATCAGTATCGTGCTAGGGGTGTTGATCAGTGCGCTGCTGGAAGCCAGTGAGTTTTTTGGGCGCGGCATCGTCCGGGTGCTGCTGATCTCGCCATTCTTCATCATGCCCACGGTGGGCGCGCTGATCTGGAAGAACCTGATTTTCCACCCGGTCTCGGGAATCCTTGCCTCGGTGTGGAAACTGTTCGGTGCCCAACCGGTGGACTGGCTGGCCCACTATCCGTTGCTGTCGATCATCATCATCGTGAGCTGGCAGTGGTTGCCCTTCGCGATCCTGATCCTGATGACCGCCATGCAGTCCCTCGATCAGGAACAGAAAGAAGCCGCGCGCCTGGACGGTGCCGGCCCGATCGCGATTTTCTGGCACCTGACCCTGCCGCACCTGGCCCGCCCGATTGCCGTGGTGCTGATGATCGAGACGATCTTCCTGCTGTCGGTGTTCGCCGAGATCTTCACCACCACCAACGGCGGCCCCGGCTACGCCTCGACCAACCTGGCCTACCTGATCTACAACCAGGCGCTGGTGCAGTTCGACGTCGGCATGGCTTCGGCCGGTGGCCTGATTGCCGTGGTCATCGCCAACATCGCCGCCATCATCCTGGTCCGGATGATCGGCAAAAACCTCACCGACAAGCATTGAGGCCGTCGCCATGACTCTTCAACAAACCCGTCGCCTGCAAAGCCTGCTGCTGGGCACGTTGGCCTGGGCCATCGCGATCCTGATCTTTTTCCCGATCTTCTGGATGGTGCTGACCAGCTTCAAGACCGAAATCGACGCATTCGCCACGCCGCCGCAATTCATCTTCGCGCCGACGCTGGAGAACTACCTGCACATCAACGAGCGCAGCAACTACTTCAGTTTCGCCTGGAACTCGGTGGTGATTTCCTTCAGCGCCACCGCCCTCTGCCTGCTGATCGCGGTGCCGGCAGCCTACTCCATGGCGTTCTACGAAACCCAGCGCACCAAAGGCACCTTGCTGTGGATGCTCTCCACCAAGATGTTGCCGCCGGTGGGCGTGCTGATGCCGATCTACCTGCTGGCCAAGCAATTTGGTCTGCTGGATACGCGGATCGCGTTGATCATCATCTACACCTTGATCAACCTGCCCATCGTGGTCTGGATGATTTACACCTATTTCAAGGACATTCCTCGCGACATCCTCGAGGCCGCGCGTCTGGACGGCGCCACGCTGTGGCAGGAAATGGTCCGCGTGCTGCTGCCGATTGCCAAGGGCGGCTTGGCATCCACCGTGTTGCTGTCGTTGATCCTGTGCTGGAACGAGGCCTTCTGGTCACTGAACCTGACCTCGTCCAAAGCCGCGCCATTGACGGCGTTGATCGCCTCTTACTCCAGCCCGGAAGGTCTGTTCTGGGCCAAATTGTCGGCCGTCTCGACCCTGGCCTGTGCGCCGATCCTGATTTTTGGCTGGATCAGCCAGAAACAGCTGGTGCGCGGTTTGTCTTTCGGCGCGGTGAAGTAACGCGCCCTACACAATAATCAGAAGTGGAGGCCCATCATCATGGCCAACCTGAAAATCAAGAATCTGCAAAAAGGTTTCGAAGGCTTCTCCATCATCAAGGGCATCGACCTTGAGGTGAACGACCGCGAGTTCGTGGTCTTCGTCGGGCCATCGGGCTGCGGCAAGTCCACGCTGCTGCGGCTGATCGCCGGCCTGGAGGAAGTCAGCGACGGTACCATCGAGCTGGACGGCCGGGACATTACCGAAGTCAGCCCGGCCAAACGCGACCTGGCGATGGTGTTCCAGACCTACGCCCTCTACCCGCACATGAGCGTGCGCAAGAACATGTCTTTCGCCCTGGACCTGGCCGGTGTACCCAAGGCCGAGGTCGAGAAGAAGGTCAATGAAGCGGCGCGCATCCTCGAACTGGGGCCAATGCTCGAACGCAAGCCCAAGCAACTGTCTGGTGGCCAGCGCCAGCGTGTGGCAATCGGCCGGGCCATCGTGCGCAACCCGAAGATTTTCCTGTTCGACGAACCGCTGTCCAACCTCGACGCCGCCCTGCGGGTGCAGATGCGCCTGGAACTGGCCCGGCTGCACAAAGAGCTGCAGGCGACCATGATCTACGTGACCCACGACCAGGTCGAAGCCATGACCCTGGCCGACAAGGTGGTGGTGCTCAATGGCGGGCGCATCGAACAGGTCGGCTCGCCGCTGGAGCTGTATCACCAACCCGCCAATCTGTTTGTCGCCGGGTTCCTCGGCACACCGAAAATGGGCTTTCTCAAAGGCAAGGTCACGGGCCTGGACAGCCAGGGCTGCGAGGTCCTGCTGGACGCCGGAACCCGTATCAGCCTGCCATTGAGCGGTGCCAGCCTGAGCGTTGGCGGTGCGGTGACCCTGGGGATTCGTCCGGAGCACCTGAACCTGGCGCAACCGGGCGATTGCACGCTGCAGGTTACCGCCGATGTCAGCGAACGCCTGGGCAGCGACACGTTCTGCCATGTCGTGACCGCGTCGGGTGAAGCTTTGACCATGCGGGTTCGCGGCGATCTGGCGAGCCGTTTCGGCGAGCAACTGAACCTGCACCTGGACGCTGAACACTGCCATTTATTCGATGCCGAAGGCGTAGCGGTGACCCGTGCGCTGCGCGCCGCCGCCTGATTGTAGAGACTTGTGATGAAACTCAACCGACAGAACCTGCACAACCTCAACGCCGAGGTCGCCCTGCCCGCTTACAGCCTGGGCGACCGTCGCCAGGGTATCGCCCACATTGGCGTCGGTGGTTTCCACCGCGCGCACCAGGCGTATTACACCGATGCGTTGATGAATACCGGCGAAGGCCTCGACTGGGCCATTTGTGGCGTAGGTCTTCGACCCGAAGACCGTCGCGCCCGGGATGACCTGGCAGGCCAGGATTATCTGTTCACGCTTTATGAGTTGGGCGACACCGACGACACCGAAGTCCGCGTCATCGGCGCCATCGCCGACATGCTCTTGGCCGAAGATAGCGCCCAGGCGCTGATCGACAAACTGGCCGATCCGCTGATCCGCATCGTTTCGCTGACCATTACCGAAGGTGGCTATTGCATCGACGACAGCAATGGCGAGTTCATGGCCCACCTGCCGCAGATTCAGCATGACCTGACCCATCCCGAGGCACCGAAAACGGTTTTCGGCTTCCTCTGTGCCGCCCTGGCCAAGCGCCGTGCTGCGGGGACGCCGGCGTTCACGCTGATGTCCTGCGACAACCTTCCCCACAACGGAGCGGTCACTCGCAAGGCACTGCTGGCGTTTGCCGCACTGCGCGACCCGGAACTGGGCCAATGGATCGACGGGAACGTAAGTTTTCCCAATGCCATGGTCGATCGCATCACCCCGATGACCAGCGGCGCCCATCGCTTGCAGTTGCATGACGAACATGGCATTGACGACGCCTGGCCGGTGGTCTGCGAACCGTTCGTGCAATGGGTGCTGGAAGACAAGTTCGTCAACGGTCGTCCGGCCTGGGAAAAAGTCGGCGTGCAATTCACCGATGACGTTTCACCCTATGAAGAGATGAAAATCAAGCTGCTCAACGGCAGTCACCTGGCGTTGACCTACCTGGGCTTTCTCAAGGGTTATCGCTTCGTCCACGAGACCATGAACGACCCGTTGTTCGTGCGTTACATGCGGGCCTACATGGACCTGGACGTGACGCCGCAACTGGCCCCGGTACCGGGCATCGACCTGACCGACTACAAGAACACCCTGGTGGAGCGTTTTTCCAACCAGGCGATTGCCGACCAGTTGGAACGGGTCTGTTCGGACGGTTCTTCGAAGTTTCCGAAATTCACCGTGCCGACCATCAACCGCTTGATCGCCGACGGCGGCGAAACCCGCCGCGCGGCGCTGGTCGTGGCGGCCTGGGCGGTGTACCTGAAGGGTGTGGACGAGAACGGCGTGACGTATTCGATCCCGGACCCACGGGCGGCATTCTGCCAGGCCTTGGTGGCTGACGATGCGCTGGTAACTCAGCGGCTGCTGGAGGTAGAAGAAATCTTTGGCACCGCGATTCCCCGCTCGCCGGAGTTCGTGGCAGCATTCGAATGGTGCTGCAATAGCTTGCGCGAGCACGGTGTTACGCGGACGCTTGAGCGGGTGTTGGCTGACGCGAACTGAGGCTCGACCGTGAACCGCTTTTTGTGGCGAGGGAGAGCTTGCTCCCGCTGGGTTGCGAAGCGACCCCCTGGGTTTGTCAGGTTCACCGCGCTGCCTGGACTCAGGGGCTGCTGCGCAGCCCAGCGGGAGCAAGCTCCCCTCGCCACAGATGTGTTTGCTGAACGAATTGCTATTACCTGTTGGTGATTTGATCTGACACAAAGGATTTTTATGGCAAACCAACAATTGTTCCTGGGCATCGACTGCGGCACCCAAGGCACGAAGGCGCTGATCCTGGATGCGTTCAGCGGCCAGGTACTCGGCCAGGGCGCCGCTGCCCACAGTATGATCAGCGGGGCCAACGGTCGCCGTGAACAAGATACCCAGCAATGGCTCGATGCATTTACCCAGGCGACCCATCAAGCCTTGGCCGCCGCCGGGGTCGATGGCCAGGCAATCCTCGGCATCGGCGTTTCCGGCCAGCAGCACGGCCTGGTCTTGCTCGATGAGCAAGGCCAGGTCCTGCGCCCGGCCAAGCTGTGGTGCGACACCGAAACCACTCCGGAAAACGAACGGCTACTGGCCCACCTGGGCGGTGAAAGCGGCTCCCTGGAACGCCTCGGCGTGGTCATCGCCCCGGGTTACACGGTGTCCAAGCTGCTGTGGACCCGCGAACAGCATCCCGAGGTTTTCGCCCGCATCGCCAGCATCCTGCTACCCCACGACTTTCTCAATCATTGGCTGACCGGCCGCCATTGCAGCGAATACGGCGATGCCTCGGGCACCGGCTATTTCAATGTACGTACCCGGCAATGGGACGTGCCGTTACTGCAACACATCGACCCCAGCGGCCGCTTGCAAGTGGCGTTGCCGGAACTGATCGACGCTCATCAGCCGGTCGGTCGGATCCTGCCGGCCATTGCCGCGCACCTGGGCATCAACCCGAATGCCGTGGTGTCCAGCGGTGGCGGCGACAACATGATGGGCGCCATCGGCACCGGTAACATCCAGCCCGGCGTGATCACCATGAGCCTCGGCTCCTCCGGCACGGTCTACGCCTATGCCGCAGAGCCAGTGGTCAGCCCGGAAGCGTCGGTGGCGACCTTCTGCTCTTCCAGCGGTGGTTGGCTGCCGCTGATCTGCACCATGAACCTGACCAACGCCACTGGTGCGATACGCGAATTGCTGGACTTGGACATCGCCGCCTTCAACGCCCTGGTGGCCCAAGCCCCGATTGGCGCCGAGGGCGTGTGCATGCTGCCGTTCCTCAACGGTGAGCGCGTTCCCGCCCTGCCCCATGCCAGCGGCAGCCTGCTGGGCCTGACCACCACCAACCTGACCCGGGCCAACCTGTGCCGGGCCGTGGTCGAAGGCACGACCTTCGGGTTGCGCTACGGCCTGGACCTGCTGCGGGCCAACGGGCTTGAGGCCCAGAGTATCCGCCTGATCGGCGGCGGTTCGAAGAGCCCGGTGTGGCGGCAGATCGTCGCCGATATCATGAATACCCCGGTCATCTGCACCGAACAGAGCGAAGCCGCAGCCCTTGGCGCGGCGATTCAGGCGGCATGGTGCCATTCAGGGACGCAAGAGAACCTGACCGAACTGTGCGAGCGCTGCGTCAAGCTCGACCTGGACAGTGAAACCCAGCCCATCGCCGGGCACGTCGCGGCCGCCCAACACGCTTATGAACATTATCGACAACACGTCGCAACCCTTTGAGAGCAGGCAACTATGTATTTGGTGTGTGGTGAAGCACTGTTTGATTTTTTCAGTGAAACCGAGGCTGGCGGCCCGGCCTCGCAAGTGAACTTCAAGGCCATTGCCGGCGGCTCGCCGTTCAACGTGGCGGTCGGGTTGCGGCGCCTGGGTGTCGAGTCAGCGCTGTTTGCCGGGCTGTCCACTGACTACCTGGGCCGACGCTTGCAGCAGGTGCTGCTCAACGAAGGCGTCAGCGCCCGATACTTGCTGGACTTCGACGCACCGACGACCCTGGCGATGGTGGCCGTCGGCGCCAACGGCTCGCCCCACTACAGTTTTCGCGGCGAAGGCTGCGCGGACCGACAATTGAGCCTGGCCCATCTGCCGACGTTGGGCCCGGAGGTGCGTGGCTTGCATTTCGGCTCGTTCTCGCTGGTGGTCCAGCCGATTGCCGACACCCTGCTGGCCCTGGTACAGCGCGAGAGCGGCAAGCGCCTGATCAGCCTCGACCCGAACGTGCGCCTCAACCCGCAGCCGGATATCGAACTGTGGCGTTCACGGATCGCAACGCTGGTGCAATATGCCGACCTGATCAAGATCAGCGACGAAGACCTGCACCTGCTCTACCCCGAGCTTGAGCCACAAGCGGTCATTGATGGCTGGCTGCAGCACCGTTGCCAACTGGTATTCTTGACCCGCGGCGGCCAGGGCGCCACGGTATTCAGTCGCCAACACGGTTCGTGGTCAATGCCCGCCTGCTCGGTGAAGATCGCCGATACTGTGGGCGCCGGCGACACCTTCCAGGCTGCGTTGATTACCTGGCTCACCGAACAGCAATTGGATTCGGTCGAAGGCCTGAACACCCTGACCCGCGACCAGATCAGCGCCATGCTCGACTTCGCCATACGCGCCGCGGCCCTGACCTGCGCAAAGACCGGCCCAGACCTGCCTTACCGGCGACAGTTGAACTGACGCTCGCAACCCGCCGCTGCCGAACGCCACCGAGCCTTCGGCAGCGGTTGCCACCCCACACAAAAGCCAAGCGATTCGCTTTAACCCTCGTTTAATCCCGCGATCCGACACTGTCCCGGACCGCGTATCCCTCCTGAGGTCCCGCGCGGCAGGCCCGATGTTTGAACATCAGGTCGATTTTCTCTCTGCTGCGGAGTCTCGCTCATGAATATTCGTCGATTAGTCGCCGCGTCGTCTTTGGTACTGCTGACTGGCATCAGCGTGATGGCCCAGGCTGACAACGCCGGACAACCCACGCCCTACCGTTATGGCATGCCGCTGGAGATCAAAAAGGTGGTATCGCTGAAGGAGCCATCAACGCCTTATTGCAAGGTCGTGACGGCGCAGATGGTGTACATCGACAAGACGGGGCAAACCCGTGATGTCTCTTACCGCAAACTATCGGATTCCTGCAGTTATCAAAATTGACTGGCGGGTGGCGGACAACAAAACGCCTGGCTCGGACAATGACCGGGCCAGGCGTCGATGTGCTTGTACAGGGCGCGTATTTTAACGCCCGGTCATCCGATGTAACTGATGAAAATGATTGCCGGCGGGATTGTGGTGTTGATTCTGACCGTGGTTCTGGTCGAGTTCGGTGCGCAGTTCGGCAATCAAGTCGTTGATTGCACGGCAACCCGTGAGTTTTTGAGCATCGATGCCAGTTTTTACCAAGGCCACGCGGTCGGTTTCATGATCATCGTAGATCTTGATGGTCATCGACAAATCGGGTGACAAGGTGCATTGCGAGCGCTTGGGCAGCAAGCTGCTTTCAATGATATTTCGCATTTCGAGGGCAGATAAAAACATGGCAACTCTCTCCTGTTGAGGCGGCCAATTTATGTACACAACGGCGGTATTCTTTTCGTCCGTTTCTTCCATGCGGACTGGGACTACGAATGCCGTGCCGTTCTTCGTTTTTGGCGTTTCTAATCAATGAGCCCCATTAAGCGAACTCCTGAATCATCCCGCAAATAACATGCCTGAATTCACGACGCCCTGGCTTGATTCAAATCAATCACTTAGCTTTACCTGACGCCGGACCGGTCGTGCAGAATGCAAGGCAACGGTAAGAAACCCATGCAAACTGCAATCGCTTTTCTCCTGTCGAAAGCTAGAGTAGCCCCTATTACGGCTGGGTGAGAGGGCATCCGTCGCCTCGTGCAAAAAAACTGTGACTCGGGCTGCAAACCGGACTCATGGCCGCGCGCTCGGCCACATGCCGCAAGCTGTCGAAGTTGATATTGGCACCGGAATCGATCGCCACCAGGGTCTGGCCGTGCGCGCCGGTTCGGGCCACGTACTGCTTGATGCCCGCCACAGCCAAGGCGCCAGAGGGCTCGGTGATTGAGCGGGTGTCGTCATAGATGTCCTTGATCGCCGCGCACAGTTGATCGTTGCTGACGGTCATGACCTCATCGACACAGAAACGGCAGACCTCGAAGCCATGGGCGCCGATCTGTGCGACGGCCACACCATCGGCGAAGGTTCCCACACTCGGCAGCGTCACCCGTTCCCCCGCCACCAACGCCGCCTGCAGGCAGGCGGAGTGTTGCGACTCGACACCGATGATGCACACTTCCGGACGCAGGTACTTGACGTAGGCTGCGATTCCAGCGATCAGCCCACCGCCGCCGACCGGGACAAAAATCGCATCCAGCCTGCCGGGGTGCTGGCGCAGGATCTCCATGGCGACGGTGCCCTGCCCCGCGATCACGTCCGGGTCATCGAAAGGCGACACGAACTCCCGCCCGGTCTGCCGGGCCAAATCCAGGGCGTACTCCAGGGCAAACGGAAAACTCTCCCCGTGCAGCAACGCCTCAGCACCCCGGTTGCGTACGCCCAGCACCTTCAATTGCGGAGTGGTCAAGGGCATGACGATGGTGGCCGAGATACCCAACTCCCGCGCCGCCAGCGCCACGCCTTGGGCATGATTGCCCGCCGAAGCGGTGATGACCCCACGGGCCCGCTGCTCCGGGGTCAATTGAACCAGTCTGTTGTAGGCGCCGCGGATCTTGAAGGAAAAGGTCGGCTGCAGGTCTTCACGCTTGAGCAGGATCGTGTTGCCCAAGGCTTCGGACAATGCAGGGGCCGCTTGCAGTGGCGTGCGCACAGCCAGTTCGTACACCGGGGCGGCCAGGATCTTTTTGACGTAATGTTCCAGCAGGGCTTGCTCGGCGGGGGTAGCGGTCATGGCGGTCTCCTGGTTTGGACAGAACCCTGGAGACAGAAAGAAAAAACCCGCCTCTAGGGCGGGTTGGGTGCAGTCGTCAGCTAGCCCGCCAAATAAGGAATGGCGGTAATAATGCTTGGCTGGCTGCGCAGTACGGTGGAAGTCATGATTGAAAGTTAGCTGGGGGATGGGGGCCAAGTCAATCCAAAATACACAGATGGGCTTGGTTCACCCGCTTGCGGCGAGGGGATTTATCCCCGCTGGGCCGCGAAGTGGCCCCCATGAATCTGGATGCAATCAACCGGACATCCGGCGGTGACCGGTTTGAGGGCCGCTGCGCAGCCAACGGAGCGGTGCGACATTGCGCTAAATCCCCTTGCCACTTACTGCAGGCCAACTTTATACAACGCCCCATCGCCTTCATCCGTCAGCACATACAAGAAACCATCCGGCCCCTGGCGAACGTCACGGATACGCTCGTCGAGTTCACCAAGCAAACGCTCCTCGTGCACGACCTTATCGCCCTTTAATTGCAGGCGGATCAGGTTCTTGGAGACCAGCGCACCGATGAACACGCTGTGCTGCCAGGCCTTGAAGCGATCACTGTCGTAGAACGCCATGCCGCTGAGCCCCGGGGACACCTGCCAGACATGGTGAGGACCCAGGGTGCCTTTGACCGTCGTGCCCTGCGCTTCGGGAATCGGGGCACCGGAGTAATTGATGCCGTGGGTCGCCAACGGCCAGCCGTAATTCTTGCCACGCTCGATAATGTTCAGCTCATCGCCCCCCTTGGGCCCATGCTCGTTTTCCCACAGCGTGCCGTTACGTGGGTTGAGGGCCGCTCCCTGAGGATTGCGAATACCGTAGGCCCAGATCTCGGGGCGGACGTTTTCCTGGCCGACAAACGGGTTATCGTCCGGCACCTTACCGTCGGGGTAGATGCGCACGACCTTGCCTTGCAGCTTGTCCAGGTCCTGGGCAGTGGGCCGGTCGTTGTTTTCCCCCAAGGTGATGAACAGGTAGCCGTCCCGGTCAAACACCAGGCGCGAGCCAAAGTGGTTGCCCTTCGACAGCTTGGGCTGCTGGCGAAAGATCACGTTGAAACTGTTCAGCCTCTTCAAGTCTTGTGACAACTGCCCACGGCCCACCGCAGTGCCGGCCTTGCCGTCTTCACCGACCTCGGAATAGGACAGGTAGACCGTGCGGTCCTGTTTGAAATCCGGTGACAGCACTACATCCAGCAAACCGCCCTGGCCCTTGGCCCAGACCTTGGGAACGCCCCTCAACGGCGCCGATAACTGGCCATCGGGGCCCACCAGGCGCAGGTTGCCGGGGCGCTCCGTGACCAGCATGCCTTGCTGGTCCGGCAGGAACGCCAGCGCCCAAGGGTGCTCCAGGCCCTTGACCACGGTGATCACCTCCAAGGTGCCCTCCTCGCTTTTCGCTCGCTGGGTTTGTGCGGCAGCGGCCGGCGTGGCAAGGGTCAGAACAGCGTTGGCGCAGAGTGCGGCCAGGAGTGTTTTACGCAACATGCACACCTCCTTCTGTAGCGTGGAAAGAAACAGCCAGGATTCAGCGCCTAGCGATTGCCGTTGTTCGTGCTCCTGGGCGGCGGGGTGTAGTCGAGGTTGGGCCGTGGCGAAGCCGGCGGCTGGCCGGAACGAGGGTAGCCATTGCCGATACCGCCGTTTTCCAGGGTCGGTGGACGAGGAGCCGGTATCGTCGGGTTGTTTTGAATCATCGGCACGTTGGGCCGGGTACCTTGCATGCTATTGGGATTGGCCCGGCGAGTCGGGCTGTTATAGGGGTTGTTGTTGCCCGGTAGGTTCTGGGCCAGGACCATTGGGCCTGCACTGGGCGTGGCAGCCTGGGCGGCAGCGGTCAGTAGTAACGCCATGATGGCGAGCATCAGCCTGTTCATTCGAGCACCTCTTGGGTTCAGGCATATCGAAAGCAAGCTACGCCGCAGGTTCGCCGTTGTTAAGCGAAATGTCCCGGTGAAGATGTAACGAAGCGTCTCCGAACCATTGTGGAAGCGAGCTTGCTCGCGACGCTGGGGGGGCAGCTTGCACCCATGGCGTCTGTACCGTCGCTATCGCGAGCAAGCTCGCTCCCGCAGTGAAGCAGGATGGTGGAAACTTTTGCCAAGGCGCGACGGTCACCAGAGAGACATCCATCGGCAAGGAAAACACCACCATGGCACGGGCAATCTGGAAAGGCGCAATCAGTTTCGGGCTGGTCCATATTCCTGTAGCGCTGGTGTCGGCCACCTCTTCCCAGGGGGTGGATTTTGACTGGCTGGACAAGCGCAGCATGGACCCGGTTGGCTACAAGCGGGTCAACAAGGTCACGGGCAAGGAGGTGACCAAGGAAAACATCGTCAAGGGCGTCCAGTACCAGAAAGGCCAATACGTGCTGCTCAGCGAAGAGGAAATTCGTTCCGCCCATCCCAAGTCGACCCAGACCATCGATATCTTTTCCTTTGTCGACAGCGAGAAGATTCCCTTGCAAAACATCGATACGCCCTACTTTCTCGCCCCCGACAAGCGCGGCGGCAAAGTCTATGCCCTGCTGCGCGAGACCCTGGTCAAGAGCAACAAGGTCGCCCTGGCCCACGTCGTGCTGCATACCCGCCAGCACCTGGCAGCGCTCATGCCCCTTGAATCGGCGCTGGTGCTGGTGATGCTGCGCTGGCCCGCAGAGGTGCGCGAGCTGGATGTCCTGGAGCTGGGCGACGAAGTCACTCACCCGACCCTGGCCAAGGGCGAGCTGGAAATGGCCAAGCGCCTCGTGGAGGACATGAGCGCCGATTGGACACCGCAAGAATACCGGGACAGTTTCGAAGACAAGATCATGGAACTGGTGGAGAAAAAAGCCAACGAAGGCCGCCTCGAAGCGGTGGAGACCGACCCAGGCGAGGAGCAGCGCAAGAGCGCCGATGTCATCGACCTTACCGAACTGCTCAAGCGCAGCCTGGGCAGCAAGGGCAAGGCACCTGACAAATCCTCTGGGAAGGCCCCTGCAAAACCGGCGAAAACCGGCAAATCCGCTCCTGCTAAAAAAGCCACCAAGGCCTCCCGGGGGTAAACCCTGGCGTGCGCAATACAAAGGAATCTGTCATGGCCAACGCCGAGAGTGAATATGCTCGTTCGTCCGATACCGAATCGGATGCAACGACGCCCCGCAACCCTGGCCGAATGGGCAAGACAGCCCCTTGAAACCGCCTCCCCGAACGCCTGGCCCCGCAACTGGCCACGCCCGTGGAAGAACCACCCACCGGCGACTGGCGCTATGAGGTCCAATTCCACGGTTATCGCCTGCTGACGCGCATCGAACACGGTGAAGTCCGGTTATACAACCGCAATCATCAGGACTGGACCGAGCGGCTGAAGCTGCATGCCGACGCCCTGGCCGGGTTGAACCTGGAGGACAGTTGGCTCGACGGCGAACTGGTCCTGCTCGACGATACCGGCCACAGCGATTTCGCGGCCCTGCGCCAGGCGTTCGAAATCGGCCGCACCGTCGACATGGTGTATTTCCTGTTCGATGCGCCGTTCCTCAACGGTGTCGACCTGCGCCAGGCGCCGGTGGAAGAGCGCCGTGCAGCACTGAAAAAAGCCCTTGGCAACAACGCCAGCAAGCGCCTGCGCTTTTCCGAGTCGTTTTCCGCCAGCCAGCACGAGATGTTCGAAAGCGCCATCGCCCTGTCACTGGACAGCGTGGTCGGCAAGCGCCTGGGCAGCCCCTATATGTCCCGACGTAGCGCCGATTGGGTAAAACTCAAGTGTCGGTTGCGCCAGTCCTTTGTCATCGTCGGGTTCACCCGGCCCCAAGGCAAGCGCGCCGGTTTCGGCGCGCTGCTGTTGGCAGTCAACGGGCCGGAGGGGCTGGTGTATGCCGGTCGGGTGGGCACCGGGTTCAGCCAGGCACAAATCAAACAGTTACACGCACAACTGAGCGCGCAACAGCGCGAGACTTCACCATTGGCCTTGCCACTCGCCGGTGCGCAAGGACGCGGCGTGCAATGGGTCGAACCTGGCCTGACCTGCGAGGTCGAGTTCGTTGAATGGACTGCCGACAGCCAGGTGCGGCAGGCGATTTTCCTGGATTTGTCGAACAATACGCCGGCCAACAAGATCGTTCGCGAGCAACCCCTACCGATAAAACCTGCGACAAAACCCCAGCGTCGCAGCAAAGCCCGCGCGGCCAAAGTCGACGGCGTGATGATCACCCACCCCGACCGGGTCATCGACAGTGTCAGCGGTGTCCAAAAGGCTGAGCTGGCGCAGTATTACCTGGACATCGCCCCTTGGATCCTGCCGCACCTCAAGCAGCGGCCGGTCGCGCTACTGCGGGCACCGGATGGTATCGGCGAAGAACAGTTCTTTCAAAAACACGCCGATCGCCTGGAGATTCCCCATATCAAGCAGTTGGATCCTGGACTGGACCCAGGCCACGCACCGCTGATGGAAATCGATGACATCCACGCATTGGTCAGCGCGGCGCAGATGGGTACGGTGGAGTTGCACACCTGGACCGCGACTCATGATCGGATCGAGACGCCTGACCTGTTTGTCCTGGACCTGGATCCGGACCCTTCGTTGCCCTGGAGCGCCATGATCGAGGCGACCGGCATGACCTTGGCCCTGCTCGACGAGTTGGGTTTGCAGGCCTTCCTCAAGACCAGCGGTGGCAAAGGCATGCACGTGATAGTGCCCCTGGCCAGAAGCGAGGGTTGGGACACCACCAAGGCATTCGCCAAGGCCATCTCACAGTTCCTGGCCCGGCAGATGCCAGAGCGCATGACCGCCACCATGGGGCCGAAGAACCGCGTCGGGAAAATATTCGTCGACTACCTGCGCAACGCCCGTGGGGCCAGTACAGTGGCCGCCTACTCGGTGCGCGCCAGGCCAGGCCTGCCGGTTTCGGTGCCAATTGCCCGGGCCGAGCTGCAGACCCTGCGCAATGCCCAGCAATGGGACATTTATACCGCGCTGGAACGGGCTAAAGGCCTGCGGACCGATCCTTGGGAAGGCTACAACCACCGCCAGCGGATCACCACCAGGATGTGGGCGCAGCTGGATGCGCAAAAACCCGAGGCATGAGGACGAACACGGCGTTCAAATCCAGACGAAGATCGCCAGCAAACCGCCAAAAAAAGCCCATTTCTGCAGGTAATAAAGCGTGCGGTTGCGTTTCTTCAGGGCCTTGCCCTGCAAGCGGATCTTGTACAGCCTGGAGAACGCCCGGTTCAGGCCGCCCGTCCTGTCGCCCGCGTCGTTGGGCGCACCGGCCGCCGCCATCACGGTGCGGCTGAACCAGCGGTTGAACGCGGTGGCCCAGCGAAACTTCATGGGCCGCTCCACATCGCAGAACAGGATGATGCGGTTATGGTCGGTGGTGTTCTCGGCGTAATGAATGAAGGTTTCGTCGAAAATCACCGCCTCGCCATCGCGCCAATGATAAGGCTCGCCATCGACATTGATGTAGCAGCCGGCATCGTTGGGCGTTTCCAGGCCCAGGTGATACCGATAGGACCCGGCATACGGGTCACGGTGCCGGACCAGCTTCGAGCCCGGAGGCAACTCGGCGAACATCGCCGCCTTGATCGAACCGATGCTCTGCACCAGCTCGGTGGTGCGTGGGCACAGCTTCATGGCCGAGGGATGGCTATCGCCGTACCACTTCAGGTAGAAACGCTTCCAACCGGTCTTGAAGAACGAGTTGAAGCCCACGTCGTCATATTGATTGGATCGCTTGATCTCTCCCGCATGCAGCAGGCTCTGGCCTTCGGCCCGGATCTCTTCCCAGTGAGCCTGCAACGGGCTCAGGTCCGGAAACTGCGCCGGGCTCAGGAACGGCTTGTTGGGCAGTTTCGAGCACAGGTAAAGCAGACAATTGATCGGGGCGAGAAAAGACGAGTGATCGCTCAACTGGCGCCCGAACTTATGCCGCACGCGCCCGCGCAGGTGGACGTAGCCAATGGAGAGGATGTAGATCGCGGCAATGATGAGCTTCACGGAATCCGTCACAATGCAGGAGTGAACAGGCTGCTTCTCCAGGCCAGCCAAGCGGCAAGGGAGATCGCATCGGGTGAGATGGCATTTTAGCCGCAGTTTGTAAGCAAAAGTTATCCTGCAAATGTGAAAAACTGTCTTGTCCGGGCAATACCCTATCGTTTATGCGGCCAGATCAGTACAATCGCCGCCAACTATCACGCGCCCCCTTTTGGCCGAAACCGTTAACCCGGCTTCGGCGCACGTCTACCGGGCCAGGCGCTCCGTATGCTGCTGTCCTCTTATGCCGGATGGACCCTTGCGCTTGCGACCGCGACGCCTTTGCGCGGTCGGGACGTGCGCAAACAGGTACTGAACAGGTACTGCCGCACCCTTAGCTACTCTGAATGTTCCGCAGGATAAACCTTTGATCTCTACAGCTAACATCACGATGCAGTTCGGCGCCAAGCCACTGTTCGAAAACGTCTCGGTCAAATTCGGCGCGGGTAACCGCTACGGTCTGATCGGCGCCAACGGTTGCGGCAAGTCGACCTTCATGAAAATCCTCGGCGGCGACCTCGAGCCGTCCGGCGGCCAGGTCATGCTCGAGCCGAACGTGCGCCTGGGTAAACTGCGCCAGGACCAGTTCGCCTACGAAGAATTCACCGTGATCGACACGGTGATCATGGGTCACGAAGAGCTGTGGAAGGTCAAGGCCGAGCGCGACCGCATCTATTCGCTGCCGGAAATGACCGAAGAAGACGGCATGGCCGTGGCCGAGCTGGAAACCGAATTTGCCGAAATGGACGGCTACACCGCCGAATCCCGCGCCGGTGAACTGCTGTTGGGCCTGGGGATTGGCATCGAGCAGCATTTCGGCCCGATGAGCGAAGTGTCGCCAGGCTGGAAACTGCGTGTGCTGCTGGCCCAGGCGCTGTTCTCCGACCCGGAAGTGCTGCTGCTGGACGAGCCGACCAACCACCTGGATATCAACACCATCCGCTGGCTGGAAAACGTGCTGACCCAGCGCTCGAGCCTGATGATCATCATCTCCCACGACCGTCACTTCCTGAACAGTGTCTGCACCCACATGGCAGACCTGGACTACGGTGAGCTGCGCCTGTTCCCGGGCAACTATGACGAATACATGACCGTGGCGACCCAGTCCCGCGAGCAGTTGCTGTCGGACAACGCCAAGAAGAAAGCGCAGATTTCCGAACTGCAGTCGTTCGTCAGCCGTTTCTCGGCCAACGCCTCGAAAGCCAAGCAAGCCACCTCCCGCGCCAAGCAGATCGACAAGATCCAACTGGCCGAGGTCAAGCCATCGAGCCGCGTCAGCCCGTTCATTCGCTTCGAACAGACCAAGAAACTGCACCGCCAGGCGGTCATTGTCGAGCGCATGGCCAAAGGCTTTGATGGCAAGCCGCTGTTCAAGGACTTCAGCTTCACCGTCGAAGCCGGCGAGCGCGTGGCGATCATTGGCCCGAACGGTATCGGCAAGACCACCTTGCTGCGCACCTTGGTCAATGAACTGGAACCGGATGCCGGTACCGTGAAATGGACCGACGCCGCGGAACTGGGCTACTACGCCCAGGACCATGCCCACGACTTCGAAGACGACGTCAACCTGTTCGACTGGATGGGCCAATGGACCCAGGGCGGCGAACAACTGGTGCGTGGCACCTTGGGCCGCATGCTGTTTTCCAACGACGAGATCCTCAAGTCGGTCAAGGTCATTTCCGGTGGTGAACAGGGCCGCATGCTGTTCGGCAAACTGATCCTGCAAAAGCCGAACGTGCTGGTCATGGACGAACCGACCAACCACTTGGACATGGAATCCATCGAAGCGCTGAACCTGGCGCTGGAAAACTACCCGGGCACGCTGATCTTCGTCAGCCACGACCGTGAGTTCGTCTCGTCCCTGGCCACTCGCATCATCGAACTGAGTGCCGACGGCGTGGTGGACTTCAGCGGCACCTATGATGACTACCTGCGTAGCCAGGGTGTGGTGTTCTAAGCACAGCCCTCAGCTGTAAGCTGCAAGTGAAAGCCCTGTCCGTAGCGACAGGGCTTTTTGTATTCCAAGATCACAACTGGGCCTGTGGGATTTGTGGTGGCTTCCCAGATTGAAATCCGCTTGCGTCAACACATTTAGTTAGCCTGCTTTCTTTTATCCCCACCTCGCGCCATGATGAGGCTCTCTTACCGCCGCCCGCGAACGAGCCCCATGCCCACGCCCTCACCTGCCCCCAGTTCCCTGTCGATCACCCTGCAGATCGTCTCCATCGTTTTCTACACCTTCATCGCCTTTCTCTGCATCGGCCTGCCCATTGCCGTACTGCCGGGGTATGTCCACGAACAGTTGGGCTTCAGCGCAGTGGTCGCCGGGCTGACCATCGGCTCACAATATCTGGCTACCCTGCTCAGCCGTCCCATGGCCGGTCGGTTGTCGGACAGCGTCGGCACCAAGCGGGCAATCGTCTACGGGCTGTCGGGGATTGTGCTCAGCGGCGTGCTGACGCTGCTCTCGACCTTGCTGCAAGGGTTTCCCCTGCCCAGCCTGCTGATTCTGATTGCCGGTCGCTTGCTGCTCGGCGTGGCCCAAGGGCTGATCGGCGTAGGCACCATCAGTTGGTGCATGGGCCAGGTGGGTGTGGAACACACGGCTCGCTCGATTTCCTGGAACGGCATCGCCTCGTACGGGGCCATTGCCATTGGCGCCCCGCTGGGTGTGGTGATGGTTGGTGAACTGGGTTTCGCCAGTCTGGGCATTGCGTTGTCGTTGCTGGCGGGCGCTGCGCTGTTGATGATTCGCAACAAGCCGTCGGTGCCGGTCATTCGTGGCGAACGCTTGCCTTTCTGGGCGGTATTTGGACGCATTGCGCCGTACGGAGCAGGCCTGAGCCTGGCATCGATCGGCTACGGTACGCTCACGACGTTTATCACACTGTTTTACATCAGCCGCGGCTGGACCGGCGCGGCGTGGTGCCTGACGGTTTTCGGCGTCTGCTTCATCCTCGCGCGATTAGTGTTCATTTCCAGCATCGCCCGCTTCGGCGGCTTCAACTCGGCCATTGTCTGCATGAGCATAGAAACCCTCGGGCTGGTATTGCTGTGGCTGGCCCCATCCACTCCGTTCGCCCTGGTCGGCGCCGGGCTGGCCGGCTTCGGGCTGTCGCTGGTGTATCCGGCGCTCGGGGTGGAGGCCATCAAGCAGGTGCCGAACACCAGTCGTGGCGCGGGCTTGAGTGCCTACGCGGTGTTCTTTGACCTGGCGCTGGCGATTGCCGGTCCGCTGATGGGCGCGGTGGCATTGAACCTGGGTTATTCGTCGATCTTCTTCTGTGCCGCGTTGCTGTCCGTCAGCGGCCTGGGGCTGACCTTGCTGCTGCGTCGCCGGGCCATAAACTCACCTTATTGATCGTAATACTGTTCATTGCCGTTTTTTGGCTTTTTGAGAAGACCCGGTATTTACTTGCTCTGGTGTGTATATCCATTTCTGCGGTAACGGATATACACACCATCCTTATTGATCAGCCGTCCTCATCCCCGCCCGGGTCGGCTTGCCCAAAGCCTCGCCAAAAAAGCGGCTGGCCTCGGAAATCATGGTGCGGTGGATATCCTTGCGGTCGACACCGTCCGCATCCGTGCAGAGCGCTGGCATCGCGGCGATCTGCTCGTCGGTACACGGGGCCAGGAAGACAAAGTGCCCCGCGCCGGCCAGGGTCTTGAAATCCGGTGCGGTAGGCAGCTTGCGGGCCAAGGCGGCAGCGTTCTTGTCGAAAGCCACGAGTTTGTCGCCATCACCGCTGTACAACAGCACCGGCACATGGACATCGGCCAGGGTGTGACGACCGAATTTCAGGCTCAACGGCGCCATCAGCAGCAATGCCCGGACCCTGGGGTCGGCCACAGGTTGCAGGTCGTCGCGGTCGGCGATCAGTTCGCCCTGGGTGTTACAGGCATCACGGTCGTCCGGTCGCTCCTGGCAGTAGCGACGCAGGCGATTGAGATCCGGCGTCGCACCGGACAGGATCAGCGCCGTCTCGCCACCGGCCGAATAGCCGATCACCCCGACCTGCCCGGCGTTGACGAACGGCGAGAGCATCGGGTCGTTCAACGTTGCGGTAATGGCTTCGGAAATCTGGATCGGCCGGCCATACAGGTTGCTCAGGGTCCCGAGCCGGCTGTGGTCCTGGGCGTTGTCGCCGGGATGAATCACCGCCACCACGACAAATCCCTTGCGCGCCAGCGAGGTGGCCAGGTCGTGCAGGGCCAGCGGTGTACCGGTATTGCCATGGGACAGCATCAGCAGCGGAAAGCGGCCGATGGCGATCTGGGCGTCTGGCGCGGCATCGATCTGGTAGCCACCCAGCAGGCTGGACTGTTCCCGGTCGGTGGACGGATAAAAGGCGAAAGCGTGCATCGGCTGCTGATCCAGCGGATCGAGAAAGCTCAGCTCATGGACGCCGGCGCTCCAATGCGGATGCGGCCCCGGTGCGGCCTGCACTGAACCGAGACTGGCAAACAAGCAAAGCAGCAGCGCTGCACCAAAACGTGTCATCGAATCTTCCACCTTCACCAGCGCCCGGGAAGACCCCGTCGCTCGCACTCTTGGCCGTGCATAACCTGCGCCATGAAGCCCAGCGCCGAATGCAGCAAAACCCTGCATCCCGACCATCCAATGACGATGAGAATACAGGGTTTTGCCAAGGTTGCCCGAAGAGCTTGGTGCCTTTACGCAGATTTTAGGCAACGGCGAATTGCTGGCTGATTTTCGACTTAGCTTCGCGCATGCCCTTGGTGTGCAAGTCATCCCCCTTGTTCAACCCTTCGGCACGAACGATTTCGATGTCGCTAATGCCCAGGAAGCCGAACATAAATGTCAGATAGTCTTCATGACCCACGCCACTCGGCTTGCCGGCATGCAACCCGCCAGCTGTGGAAACGATCACCAGCTTCTTGCCACCACACAAACCTTCATAGCCTGAATCGCCATAGCGGAATGTCTGGCCAGCAACGGCAATGCGGTCAATCCAGGCCTTGAGCTGGGTCGGGATAGTGAAGTTGTACATGGGCGCGGCAATGACCAGCGCATCCGCCGCCAGGAACTCTGCCATTGTTTCAGCGCTGAGGTCAGCTTCGTATTTCAGGGCAGCGTCGCGCAATTCAGCACTGGTGCCGGCAGCAACCAGCGTCTGGGCGGAAAAATGGCTGATGGCGTCGGCGGCCAGGTCACGGTAAGTGACGGTGATGCCTGGCTCGGCAGCTTTCCAGGCTTCAACCACTTCACGGCTCAATTGGCGGGAAGCGGAGTTGTCGCCGAGGATGCTCGAATCGATGTGCAGCAGTTTCATGTGAGTGCTCTCCAAGTGAGGACCGCACCAGGCGATCAATTGGCGACCATCCTATCGATGAAGCCAATGATCGATAAGTCAGCATAAATGCGATAGTTTGTCCCACTGACAGGACAATCGAGTTCACCATGCAAGACCTCAATGATTTGTACTACTTCGCCAAAGTCGTCGAAGCCGGCGGTTTCGCGGCGGCCGGGCGCCTGCTGGGCATTCCCAAGTCGCGATTGTCGCGGCGTATGGCCGAGCTGGAAGAACGCCTCGGCGTCCGGTTGCTCCAGCGTACTACCCGTCAGTTGAAATTGACCGCGGTCGGCGAACGTTACCTGCGCCATTGCCAGGCCATGTTGCTGGAGGCCGAGATGGCCGACGAAGCGGTGGCGAGCATGTCCAGCGAGCCCCGTGGCCGATTGCGGGTGTCGAGCCCGGTGGGCCTGGCCCACCAATTCCTGCCCGTAGTGATCGAAACCTTCCTGGCTAAATACCCTTTGGTGCAACTGGACATGACCCTGCTCAACCGCCGGGTCGACCTGATCGGCGAAGGCATCGACGTGGCGTTGCGGGTGCGCGACCTGGGGGATGAAGACCCCTTGCTGATGACCCGGCGTTTGCGCCGGGCACGACTGATGCTGGTCGCCAGCCCGGCCTTTGTCGAAGGGCGGCGGATCGAATCCCCGGATGATCTCAAACAGTTGCCAGTACTGGGGGCATTGGAAGCCGATCGCCAGGTGCACCTGCGCCTGGTCAGCGCCGATGGACAGCGTGTGGAACTGAGCCTGGAGGCCCGCCTGGGCATTGACGACTTCATTGTGCGTCGCGCCTGCACCCTCGCCGGCCTGGGCTTCACGTTATTGCCGAGCATGTATTGCGAGCAGGAATTGCTTGACGGCACACTGGTGGAATTGCTGCCTGGATGGTCGTTGCCCGATGGCTGGCTCCAGGCGGTCTACCCGCATCGACGCGGCATGCTGCCAGCGGTGCGTGCATGGATCGACCATTTGGTGGAAGCCTTCGAGGGCTGTGGAGATAGAACGCTATGAGTTTGAGCGAAGAGGATGTCGCGCGGTTTTGCCTGGGCCTGCCCGGCGCCCGGGAGGACTACAAATGGGGCGGCGTGCGGGTGTTTTCCATTGCCGGGAACAAGATGTTCGCCCTCCAGGGCCTGAGGAGCGACTCGTTGGCGTTCAAGGTCGACAAGGATCTGTTCCTGGGTCATTGCGACCGGCCGGGCATTCACCCCGCGCCTTACCTGGCGCGGGCCCAGTGGGTCATCATGCAGGTGCCCTACCCGCTGGGTGCCGAAGAGCTGCGTGGCTTGCTGCAACGCTCACATCAATTGGTGGTGAGCAAATTGCCCAAGCGCACGCAGGTGGGTTTGTTGCTCTAGCCATTCAGAACAGATAGCTGCCCAGGAACAACTGGTCGATCCAGAACACTTGGTGCAACATCACGATGAACCAGAACACCATCTGGAACGACACCTTGCGGGTCTTGTGGCGAAACAGCTGCTGGGCCAGCAAGGCGCCAGGCCAACCGCCGGCCAGCTCCACCGCATGCAGCACGTTCTCCGGAGTGCGCCAGGCGTCGGTGCGTGCCTTGCGCTTGTCGCTCCAGTACAGCAGGAACGCCACCACGCTGACCACACCATAAGCCACCAGCGGCACCCATGACACCGCCCGCAGCCCGAACAGCAGTGAACCGAACAGCGGCAAGGCACAGAGCAGCGCAAACACCATCAGTTTGAGCCGCAGGTGCTGCACGGCGCCGTCGGCACTGCGCCCGGTACGTTTGCGGCCACCTGAATCGTTCATGGCTTGGCAGCGCTCCAGTCCACCCAGCCGAACTGCCAGGTGGCCAGGATCAACAGGCCGAAGGCGATTCGATACCAGGCGAACACGGCGTAACTGTGACTGGCGATGAACCGCAGCAGGCCCTTGACCGCAATCATGGCGAAAATGAACGCTGTGACGAAGCCAATGGCGAACACCGGGAAATCCGCCGGGACGAACAGCTCGCGGTATTTGTAGCCCGAGTAGACCGCCGCGCCGACCATGGTCGGCATCGCCAGGAAAAACGAAAACTCGGTAGCGGTTTTACGCGACAGGCCGAACAGCAGGCCACCGATGATGGTCGCTCCGGAACGCGAGGTGCCCGGGATCATCGCAATGCACTGGGCCAGGCCAACCTTCAGTGCGTCCTTCCAGGAGATCTCGTCCACCGTTTCGGCGTGCACCTGGTGCTGGCGCTTCTCGGCCCAGAGCATCACCAGGCCGCCCACCACCAGCGCGGCGGCGACGGTGATCGGGTTGAACAGGTAGTGGTGGATCCAGTCGGCGAACAGCACACCCAAGACCACGGCCGGCAGGAAGGCGATCAGCAGGTTGGCGGTGAACCGGCGGGCGCTGGGTTGCGTCGGCAGGCCCAGCACCACGTCGAAGATCTTGCGCCGGAACTCCCAGACCACCGCCAGGATCGCGCCGAGCTGGATGATAATGTTGAACGCCATCGAACGTTCGCCACCGAACTCAAGCAAGTCGGCGACAATGATCTGGTGTCCCGTGCTGGAAATCGGCAGAAATTCCGTCAAGCCTTCCACTACGCCAAGAATCAGTGCCGAAAAGGCGGTCCACAAATCCATTCATCCCCCAAAAAAGACGCTGTTCATGCAGGTCTTATCAATATTCAAGTGTCAAGCAGGTGCTCGCAGCGGGTGCACGATAACTGTGATCTTTCAAAAAAAACCAATGAAAAATCAGAACAGGCTCAGGTTTTGCGCTGCGGGGCCGAAATCCTATCAGACAAGCCCTGATAACGCTGCCGCGTTATGACCCAGGTCAATTACGTATAGCTGCCGGGCGCTAAAGTGCCGGCCGTCGTTAATGACAAGAATAAGAAACCGGAGTGACAGCGTATGAATAGCTTGCGCAGTGTGTCGATCAGCCGACGCTTGTGGCTCATCCTGGTGGTGGCCATCGTGATGTTGTTCACGCTTGGCGCCTTGATGCTTAAACAGATCCATACCGACCTTTACCAAGCCAAAGTGCAGAAAACCCAGCACGTGGTACAGACCGCCAGTGGCGTGCTGAGCTACTACCATGGCCTGGAAACCGCTGGCACCCTGACTCGCGATGCCGCGCAAAAGCAGGCCCTCAGCGCCGTGCGTGGCCTGCGCTATAACCAGAGTGACTACTTCTGGATCAACGACCTGACGCCCGTCATGGTCATGCATCCGACCAACCCGAAGCTTGAAGGCCAGAACCTCTCGGCCATCCGCGATCCGAACGGTTATGCGCTGTTCAACGAGATGGTTGCCATCGCCAAGTCCAAGGGCGCCGGCATGATCAATTACCTCTGGCCGAAGCCGGGCGCCGAGGCCCCAGTGGGCAAGACTTCCTATGTCCAATTGTTCGAGCCCTGGGGTTGGGTCATCGGTTCGGGCGTGTACATCGATGACGTCCAGGCCGAGTTCCAGTCCCAGTTGATCAAGGCTTCCGTGGTCGGTTTGATCATCACCCTGCTCATGGGCCTGCTGTTGACCCTGATCGTGCGCAGCATCGTCGGCCCGCTGCAGGAAACCGTCAACGCCATGGCCAACATCGCCAGTGGCGAGAGCGACCTGACCCGCACCCTCGACACTCATGGCCAGGACGAAGTTACTCAACTGGCGCGGCATTTCAACGCCTTTACCGCCAAGTTGCGGCAAGTGGTGACCCAACTGCAAGCCTCGGCCAGTGCGCTGGGGCAATCCTCCAACGAATTGGGCAACGATGCCGCCCAAGCCCAGGAGCGCAGCCAGCAGCAGTCGCAGCAAATGGAGCTGGTGGCGACCGCGATCAATGAAGTGACCTATGGCGTGCAGGACGTCGCCAAGAACGCCGAGCACGCAGCCAGTGAAATGCGCGACGCCGAGTCTCAGGCCCAACAAGGCCAGGTCAACATCGACGGCAGCTTGCAGCAGATCGACCGCCTGTCTCAGACCATCGATCAGGCGGTGGAAGTGATCCGTACCCTGGCGAGCGAAAGCACCCAGATCGGCAGCGTGCTGGAGGTGATCCGCTCCATTGCCGAACAAACCAACCTGTTGGCCCTCAACGCCGCCATCGAGGCTGCCCGCGCCGGCGAACAAGGCCGGGGCTTTGCGGTGGTCGCCGATGAAGTGCGACTGCTGGCCCAACGTACACAGAAGTCCACCGCAGAGATCCAGGCGATGATCGAGCGCCTGCAAACCCATTCCGAGGCCGCGGTGAAAGTCATCAGCGACAGCAGCCGTGCCTCGCAACTGACCATTGAACAGGCCGGCCTGGCCGGTGCCAGTCTCAACGCCATCGGTCAGGCCCTACGCAATCTCAACAGCCTGAACGCCTCCATCGCCAGTGCCACCCTGCAACAGGCCCATGTAGTGGAAGACATCAATCAGAACGTCACCCAGGCCGCCGGACTGTCCCACAGCACCGCCATGGCCGCCGAACAATCCAGCCAGGCCAGCAGCCGTCTCAAGGCGCTGAGTGAACAGTTGAACGGGTTGCTCAAGCAATTCCGAGTGTGAGGGTTGTGCAGGGCCTCTCTGCGGGGGGCGATGCTCAGTTAAAGCTGTTGTGATTTATTGTGGCGAGGGAGCTTGCTCCCGCTGGGCTGCGTAGCGGCCCCCTTTTTTGTGAGCGCTTCGCGCTCAAGCGGGAGCAAGCTCCCTCGCCACGGACTCGACTTGCTCTCCAGCTACGCAACATCTCTCTGCGGGAGCGCGCCTGCTCGCGATGGCGGCGGCACATCCCGCACTGATATTGGAGCTGCCCACGCCATAACGTTTACAATCCCCGCCCTCTCCTCTTTTCCCCAAGGAACCGCCATGTCCGGGCTTGAACTGTTTGCCGCAGCCCTCGGCGTGATCGCTGTCTGGTTGACCGTCAAGCAGAACCCCTGGTGCTGGCCGATCGGCCTGGTCATGGTGCTGCTGTACAGCTGGATCTTTTTCGAGGTGAAGTTGTATTCGGACATGCTGCTGCAGGTTGTCTACGCGGTGTTGCAACTCTACGGCTGGTGGCAATGGACTCGTGCCGGGCACAATCATGATGGACGCCAGGTCACTCGCCTCGGTGGGCCGTCGGTGTTGCTCGGCTTGGCTATCGGCGCAGCAGGCAGCCTGTTGTTGGGCGCCGCCATGGCTCACTGGACCGACGCCGCCCAACCCTGGCTCGATGCCGCACTCACCGGCTTCAGCCTCGTGGCCCAATGGTGGATGGCGCAAAAACGCGTGCAATGCTGGCCGCTGTGGATCGCCCTGGATGTGATTTTCGTCGGCCTGTTCATCTATAAGGGCTTGCACCTGACCGCCGCACTCTACGCCCTGTTCACCCTGCTGGCCGTGCAAGGCTGGCGGGAATGGCGCGCCGACCCGGCCCTGCGCGCATGAAGGTAATAGTGCTGACCGGCCCGGAATCCAGCGGCAAGAGCTGGCTGGCGACGCAATTGCAGGAACACTTTGGTGGCGTGCGGGTGGATGAATACGTGCGCCACTTCATGGAACAGACCCAGCGTGATACTTGCCTGGCTGACATCACCAACATCGCCGCCGGCCAACTGGCCTGGGAAGATGAAGCACGTGCCCGCCGGCCGGCGCTGTTGATCCTCGATACTCACCTGTTGAGCAACATCCTCTGGAGCCAGACCCTGTTCGGCGACTGTCCGGCCTGGCTTGAGCCGGCCCTGCTGGCCCGCCATTACGACTTGCACCTGCTGCTGCGCCCCGAGCAGGTGGAATGGACCGACGACGGTTTGCGTTGCCAGCCCGAACTGGAAGAGCGGCAGGCGTTTTTTGAAGCGATCGAGGCCTGGCTGAGCCGACATCGGCAACCTTTGCAGGTCATTCACGGCAATTGGGCGCAACGCCAACAGCAAGTGTTCGCAGCCGTTGCCCACCTGCTTGAAGCCTGATCACAAGGGTGATCTGTTCCATTCCTGAAACAACGGCGTCGCACCAAACCCGGATCCAAAGCCGCTTCGCGCGATTGTCATCAAGACTGTCAAGCTTGTGAAACACCCGCCTAAAAGCCTGGATCCAGAGCCCTGGGACAGTAAATGACCGATTAGTCACCATGTACCTTGTCTCAGCGCTGAAACAGGCTTCTTCCCAGGCATCTCGGCCATTAATACAAGTCATTGAATTAAAAGGTATTAAAAAAACCGGCACAACACCTGCTCTTCCCACTTCGCAACGCTGGACCAGGGCCAGCCCACCGAAGAAGGAACCGATGCCGTGGGGACTTTCGAAAGAAGTTTGACCTGTCTGTTGTTGATCGGCTGCGCCGCCAGCGCAACGCTCAGCTTGCCAGCGCGGGCCGAGGGCAACGGCGTCATTGTGCTCACCCGTGACGTGCAGCCCATTGCAATCGGTCGCAACGGTGGCAAAGACCCCTACCCGACCACTGTCAATGCCAACCCCTCCGAACGCATCAACCAGGCGACCGCCAGCACCGAACTGAGCGATGGCGAGTTCGCCAGCGTGGCCAGCGGTTCGTCGATCCGCAACATCGTCACCCCGAACACCGGTGTGCAAGGCCTGAACGTCGTGACCAACCCCAACGGCATGCCGGGCATGAGTGCCGGCCACGGTGGTGGTAGCGGCGGCGCGATCTCCGGCACCATCAACCGCTCGCTCAGTTCCGGCCTGGCTCCGTTGGGTCGGTTGGCGGGAGGCCAGTGACATGAAGCCCGCCCTGTTTCTCCTCGCCCTGCTCATGCTTTCCCTGCTCAGCTCTTTCAACGTATTTGCCGATTCGGGTGTTGCGGTGATCAGTAGCGCCAACCTGCAGGATTCCGGCAGCCATTACACCGGCAACTTCAACGTCAACCAGGCGGCCGGCGACCAGACCCAGCAGACCAACACCCGAGCCATCGCCATCGGCAGCCACGCCCAGGCCAGCACCCATGTGCAACAACGCGTCGACACGCCGGCCAACCCGTCCATGAACGCCACCGCCCGCATCGGCGGCCAATCCTTTACCAACGGCAACGGTGTGCTGGGCGTCAACCAGTCCGCCGGGGCCAACAACCAGATGGCCAATGTCATGCGAGTGGGCATCAATGCCCATCCGCAGAGCATTGACGACAGCGCCCTGTCTCAACAGAACGTGGCGTTGCTACCGAACTCAGGAGCAACTGGCGCCCCAACCGGCAGTCGCCAGGTCGTTACCAGCGACCAGGCCTTCACCGGCAGCCGAGGGGTCATCCAGGTGAACCAGAGTGCCGGGGTGGGGAACCGCATGGCCAACACCCTGAGCATCCGGGTCGCTGATTGACCCGGAGGCTACATAAGAAAGTACTGACACTTAACCAACGACAAGCAAGGAGAAACACCATGAAACCTACAATGGCACTCAAACCATTGGTTTTCGCTCTCGCCGCTGTCATGGCAATGGCTGCGCAGGCTGGAGGAAACGACAACGGGCACGGTAATGGTCATGGCCACCATGGTCCTAAAGGCCCAACGTGGGAAGAACAGCTTTCCATCAACGCCAGCGCGATGGCTACCGTGATGGATGAGCAGAACAGCGACGGCAACGAGGTGCTCAACCAGGGTACTAAAAACACCGCCGAAGCCACCGACTCCCTCAATGGCAGCAACGGCAACATGGGGGCCAACATCGCCGCCGGCGACGGTAACCAACAAGACAACGCCGCAGCGCTGGCGACCGCTGACGAAAGCTTCATCTTCGGCTCGGCTGTCGCCGCCTCAAGTGCCACGCAAACCAATACCAACAACTATGTAAAAAACAACTCGACCCACAACAACGCCTCGCTCACCAATGCGGGCAACAACGGCTCCGGCAACATCGGCATCAACGTGACCGCCGGTAACTTCAACCAACAGAAAAACAACCTGGCCATCGCCGTATCGGGTGGCCGTGTCGCACAGGCCTCTGCCGAGGCCAATCAGTCCTCCACAGGCCTGGTGGTCGACAACAAAGGCGTGCGGACCTACAAAACCGACACCCTTACCAGCACCTCCAGCGCTTCCGGCACCTTCAAGGCCAAAGGCACCGGCACCGTCGAGGATGACGGCCATGGCGGATGGGGCAACAAAGGTGGCTACGGTGGCGGTCACGATGACGACAAGTTCAAGTTCTCCGCCGTGGGTACTTTCGAACTGTCCGGCACCAACACCCAGCAAGTGCTGACCCGCGACGGCTGGAAAAACCCTGTGCTCAACAACGCCACCATGACCAACTCCATGAACGGCTTCTCCGGTAACGGCGGCGCCAACGTGTCGGCGGGCGTGGGCAACCAGCAGAGCAACTCGCTCTCCATCGCTGCCGGCTGCAGGGCTTGCATGTAAAAAGTACCACTGCGGGGGTAGTTGCCCTGTGGGAGCAAGCTTTGCTCCCACAGGCTCGCTCCCACAGGGGCCTTTTTCCAGGGTTCCCACCAGGCGTATCGATCATGCGTGTCACTGCTGTTTCACTGCTGCTCTGCATGGCCTGCGTGGCCGAAGCGGCGCAGATACCAGTCGCCGCCCTGCCTGGCGGCATGCTGGTCTACAAACCGGTGCAAAGCATACGCGAGCGCAAGTTCAGCGACATCGTCGAGCAGAAAACCGATTTCAGTTGCGGCGCCGCCGCGCTGGCCACGGTGCTGCGCCAGGCCTATTGGCTGGACGTCGATGAAGAGCACGTCATCAAAGGCATGCTGGTCAATGCCGACCAGGATCTGGTCCGTACCCAAGGGTTTTCCATGCTGGACATGAAGCGCTACGTGGAAGCCATCGGCATGCGAGCCCGAGGCTACCGGATACCGCCAGAGAAACTCGAAGCGGTGACGATCCCGGTGGTGGTCCTGATGGAAATCCGCGGCTACAAGCACTTCGTGGTGTTGCAGCGGGCCGACAAGCAATGGGTCTACATCGGCGACCCGGTTCTGGGCCACAAGCGCTACGCCCACGATGATTTCGTCAAAGGCTGGAACGGCATCGTCTTTGCGATCGTCGGCCCCGGCTATGACAAGACCAATACGCTGCGCAACCCTCCGCAACCACTGACGGCACGTAACAAACTGGACGGGTTCAACCCGGTCAGGGATGCAGAACTGATGGATTTCGGCTTCATACAGAGCGACTTCTTTTAATCGCCGACCAACTGCCAACATAAGTACAAAAAGGAGCAGGACGCTCCGGGAGCAGCACATGAAAACTTCACACTGGCTGTCGCTGGCCTGCCTGGCCGCGGCTGCCTCGGGCTATGCCCATGCCGGCTTCAAACCCATCGAAGTCAAGGACCAGGAGCTTGCCGAGCTGCGCGGTCGTTATGTCATGCCCGGCCGAGTCATCAGCTTCGGCATCGTCATGAGCAGTACCTGGCGCAACGCCAGCGGCGACCTGATCGGCGCCACCAGCACCATGCAAATCCAGTCCGCCACCGTCAAACCCCAGTTTTATGTCTCCACCATCAAGCAGACCGGCAACGGCAGCGTCCCGGAACAGGGTAGCGGCAATATTACCGGTGGCGCCGGCCTTGGCACGAGCCAGGGCGTGACCCAAAGCGTACGTGCCGCCGGCGACGGCAATACCGCCTACAACAACGTCAACATCAATGTGAGAGAGAGCAACCAGGCGCCCGCACTCGTGCCTTCCCAAGGTCAACTGCTGACCAAGGGCCAGACCATCAGCGGCAGCAACGCCGCCGGCAGTGTCGCGGTCACCGCCACCGGCAGTGGTGTGCAAATGGCGATCCAGGCCAGCCATAACCAGGGCAGTACCCTGCAACAAGTGGCTCAAGGTGGTTTGCTGCAAAACACTCGCCTGCTGGGCAACAGCAACCTGGTCAACAACATGACGCAACTCAACGTGGTGCTGAACAATAACGGCGCCAGCGCCGGCGCACTGGACTGCAACCTGACCCAACTGCGCGGCCTGCGTAACCTCGGTTATTGAACTACGCTGGTTTCCGATCATTGGGCAATTAGGGACGGCATATTTCATGTATCGATCCGTATCGTTGCGCGCTGTGATGTGTTTAAGCACGTTGTTCCCGGCGACCGTGTTGCACGCGGCCCCGGATGCCGAAATAGAGGCCCTGAAACAGGAGCTTCTCGAGCTCAAGCAACGCTACGAGGTCCAACAGAAGGCCCTGGCGGTGCTCGAACAGCGGGTTCGCCAAGTGGAGGATCAACCCGCCGCTCCACCGCCCAAGCGCCTGGCCAAGTCCCCCGCCGACATGAAAGGCAACCAGACCGTGGCCGGCGGTGGCGCGGCAACGACCGGCGGCAGCGGCTATGGACAATCCCTGGCCGATGATTCCCAGCCGGCCCAGAGCGTCTCCAACCTCTATGACGAGGCCAGCGGTTTCTTCGGCGGCGGCAAATTCAGCTTCGAGACCGGCGTGACCTATTCGCGCTACGACACGCGGCAACTGATCCTCAATGGTTTCCTGGCCCTGGACTCGATTTTCCTGGGCAACATCAACCTCGACCGGATCAAGGCCGACACCTGGACGCTGGACCTCACCGGTCGCTACAACTTTGACAACCGCTGGCAGTTCGACCTCAACGTCCCGGTGGTCTACCGCGAATCCACGTACCAGTCAGGCGGCGCGAACAACGGCGCAGCCGGCGTCACCAGCGAAGAAACCGTGACCCGCGACCCCACCATCGGTGACGTCAACTTCGGCATCGCCTACAAGTTCATGGATGAGTCGATCAACTACCCGGACGCGGTGGTCACCCTGCGGGTCAAGGCTCCAACCGGCAAGGACCCGTTCGGCATCAAGCTGCGTCAATCCCAGGCCAACACCAACCTGTTCGTGCCTGACGACCTGCCCACCGGCAATGGCGTGTGGTCGATCACCCCTGGGCTTTCGCTGGTCAAGACCTTCGACCCGGCCGTGTTATTCGGTACCCTTTCCTACACCCATAACTTCGAAGAATCGTTCGACGACATCAGTTCCACGGTCAACCAGAAAGTACCGGGCAAGGTGCGGATCGGCGACAGCTTCCAGCTCGGCGCGGGCATTGCCTTTGCCTTGAACGAGAAGATGAGCATGTCGTTCTCGGTCTCTGACCTGATCCAGAAGAAAAGCAAGCTCAAACAGGACGGCGGCGACTGGGAATCGGTGGTCTCCAGCGACGCCAACGCCGGCTACTTCAACATCGGCATGACCGTCGCTGCCTCGGACAACCTGACCATCGTGCCCAACCTGTCCATCGGGTTGACTGACGATGCGCCGGATTTCAGCTTCAGCCTGAAATTCCCGTATTACTTCTAGCGCAGGATGACGGTCTTGACACCGTACCCTGTGGGAGCGAGCCTGCTCGCGATAGCGGTAGATCAGTCATTTTAACTGTGACTGACACACCGCTATCGCGAGCAGGCTCGCTCCCACAAGGAATCGTGCAGGGCTTGAGTCAGCGGATCTGATGCTTGTGCAGCAACCGATAGAACGTCGGCCGGGACACGCCCAGCACCCTCGCGGCCACGCTCAGGTTGTCGCTATGACGATTGAGCACATCGCTCAGGGCTTGGCGCTCGGCGCGGGTCTTGTAGTCCTCCAGCGTACCCATCGGGGCCGCCACGCCTTGGTGACTGGCCAGGCCGAGGTCCCGGGCCTCGATTTGTCGCCCCCTCGGCCAGCACCAAGCCGCGACGGACGCGGTTGGCCAATTCCCGCACATTGCCGGGCCAGTCATGCATGCCCATCGCCACCAATGCATCGTCGCTGAAGCTGCGGGGGCGGCGGCCGGTTTCCCGGCTGTAGAAATGGGAAAAGTGGCTGGCGAGCATCGCCAGGTCGCCATGGCGTTCGCGCAGCGGCGCCATCACCACTTGCAACACATTCAGGCGGTAATACAGATCCTCGCGAAACCGCTTGTTCTCGATGGCCGCCTCAAGGTCCACATGGGTAGCCGCCAAAACTCGCACATCGACCGCAATCGGCTGGCTACCACCGACCCGCTCAATGTGTTTTTCCTGTAGAAAGCGCAGCAGGTTGGCCTGTAACTCCAACGGCAGGTCGCCAATTTCATCGAGAAACAACGTGCCGCCGTGGGCCGCCTCGATCCGTCCGATCTTGCGTTGGTGAGCGCCAGTGAACGCGCCCTTCTCATGCCCGAACAACTCGGACTGGATCAGGTGATCCGGGATGGCTCCGCAGTTGATGGCAATGAACGGCCGGTTACGCCGGTGAGACTGACAATGCAGGGTGCGCGCCACCAGCTCCTTGCCGGTACCGCTTTCGCCCCGGATCAACACCGGCGACTCGGCAGGCGCCAGCTTGCTCAACAATTTACGCAGCTCGCGAATCGGCTTGCTGTCGCCCAGCAGCTCATGTTCGGGCTGATCAATGTGGATCGAGCCCTGCCCCCGCAGGCGCGCCATGCCAAACGCCCGGCCCAGTGTCACCTGGACCCTGGACACGTCGAACGGCAAGGTATGGAAGTCGAAAAACCATTCGCAGACAAAATCACCGACGTTCTGCAGGCGCAACACTTCCTGGTTGAGCACGGCGATCCATTCGGTACCGCTGCGACTGATCAACTCCTTGACTGCTTCCGGGCGTTCCAGATGGAAGGGCTGCAACCGCAAAAGACCGACGTCACAGGTCCGATCGCCGGCGTGTTCGAGGGAGCAACTGTCCACATCCCAGCCAATGGTGCGCAAACCTGGCAACAAACGATGACAATCGTCGCAGGGATCAACCACGAGCAGACGACGTGACGTACTGGCTTCGATCATGACTGATCCTTGGCGCCAAAATAAGGAAATATGATTAGAAACAGTCGTTTGGCAAACCTGCATGTAACAGTAGCAAGAAGTTGACGCCTCCTTGTATCAATTGATTATCGAAATCGCGTCAAAGTGGTTATAAGCGAGCGTTTCGTTAGTTGTCGCGCACCTGTTTCTTTCATGGCGCTTTCAAACAAAAGCCCAAAAGCCTGGTCTGAAAGAAAATCGAAATTTATTTAAATAATGTGTGACCCGCGTGCGGGTTCGGAACATCAGTACAAGTAACCAGCCGCACGGTACGCCCAACCGACGGCACATCATTTGTTTGGGCACACTTAAGAGAAAACGCCATGAACGCCCCGCTCCGTATCAACGAAGCTCTTTTGATTGCCGACCGCGCATTCCGTCCTTTCCAATGCGTGGCCTGGGCTCCACAAGACGGCAACGGTGAACTCAGCCTGACCGTCATCGACCGTACCAATACTCATATTGGCCGCACCCAGATTCCGAGCAGCGCCTATACCGACCCGGTCCAACTGGCCGACCTGTTGAAACAGGCCCGTGCCGAACTGAGCCAGGAAGGCTACAAACTGCAATCCTGGTCGATGCCTGAATAACGACCTGTAAAGCCTGTTATCGATTGCAGGCTTGGCTCTGGGTTGTAAAGCCATTGTTATGGCACGAATCGCCGCTGTATCTGTAGAACATGACAGTTGTGCGTTACCACATTCAGGGATTGAATGATGCCCTCATGCAGTCGTCGCCCTTTCGGGCCGGTCGATACGCAAGGAGAGGCAGGCATGCTCGATCAGTTCGCGTTTGTGCTCCCCGGGGCCATGGCCCACGCCGGGCAACTTGACTCAGGCTTTGCCGCCAACGGCAAAGCCTGGATTCATTTCGAAGACAGCACCTCGAGCCTGACCACCGGGCTGACCCTCGACCACGCCGGACGAATTCTTGTGGCAGCCAGGATCGAGACAGCCCGCGGCAGTCGGTTCGGGTTGGCGCGACTCAATCATGACGGCTTGCCTGACCCGGGCTTCGGTACCGACGGTTGCGTGATTGGCTCATTTGAAAACGGCTTCGAAGCAACCGCAGGCCAAGTGATCGAGTTGCCCGACGGGCAGATCCTGCTGTCCGGCCTGCACTACGAAAACAACGACCACACCCTTCCTGCCCTGGCGCTGTTCGACCAGCAAGGTCGCGCCGTTCAAAGCTTCGGCAACGGCGGCCGGCACATCATCCGGCTTTGCGGCAATCTCTCCCAAGGCCTGCGCGATCCGTGGCTGCCGCCCGGCGTGCCGGGGCTTGAAGCCTGCGACATGCAAGTGCAGGCCGATGGCCGGATCCTTGTGCTCGCCAACCACCACTACCAATTGTCCGATCATGTCGGCGTACTGATCCGCCTCTTGCCGGACGGAACATTGGATACCTCGTTCAACGGTCGCGGTTTCGTGATGGTCCGACGCTTATTGAAAAATACCTGGCTCGGCTGCCTGGTGCTCCAGGCTGACGGTCATATTGTCGTCGGCGGTGCCATCGACTTGCCCCAGCATGGTTTGATTGCCCGCTATGACAGCAGTGGCAAACTCGATGACAGCTTCGGCGAGAACGGCTTCATGACAATTCTGGCGCAAGGTCACAGCGTAATGGTCAGCCAGATCGTTCAGGATGCGAACGGTGATCTGCAAGTATTCGGCAGCAGCCGTGACCCGATGCATAGCCTGGCCCTGAAAGTGCGCCCGGACGGCAAGCCGGACCGTCACTGCAACCAGGGCCAGTGCCGGCTCATGGCGATCGGACGCAACACCAGTCAGTGGACCGCCGCTCAACTTCAGCCGGACGGAAAACTGGTGACCGCCGGTGCCACCATCGGCGGTATCGAGGCCGATTTCATACTTGCCCGGCACTTGCCGGATGCCAGCCTCGATCCGGATTTCGGCCAGGGCAAAGGCTGGGTTCGTACGCGACTCGGCTACAGCCTGGACACCGCCACCGCCCTGGCGGTGCAGGCTGACGGCAGAATCCTGGTGGGCGGCTATTCGCTCCACGGTCGTTATCGAGCGGTGGTTGCGCGATATTGGGCCTGAACCGAATTATCCCGGGGGAACAGTATTTATTCCTACGCTTGATATTCCCCATCTCTTACGGCAAGTTGCGCGCTTCTAATTAAAAGGAGCAGCCGATGTCCGGTCCAATGGCTCAGGCTTTCGCGCACAACTTTCTGGGGCACTCCCCACGCTGGTATAAGGCGTGCATCATCACTTTCCTGATCCTCAATGCCGTGGTGCTGTGGACCCTGGGTCCGGTCATTGCCGGTTGGATGCTAGTGGTGGAGTTCATCTTCACCCTCGCCATGGCCCTTAAATGCTACCCGCTGATGCCTGGCGGCCTGTTGCTGGTCGAAGCCCTGGTGCTGGGCATGACCACCCCCAAAGCGCTGTATGACGAGCTGCTGCATAACTTCCCGGTCATCCTGCTGCTGATGTTCATGGTCGCCGGCATCTACTTCATGAAGGATCTGCTGCTGTTCCTGTTTTCACGCCTGCTCCTGGGCGTGCGTTCCAAGGCGCTGCTGGCCTTGATGTTCTGCTTTCTCTCGGCGTTCCTGTCGGCCTTCCTCGATGCCTTGACCGTCACGGCGGTGATCATCAGTGCGGCCGTGGGCTTCTATGCGGTGTATCACCGTGTGGCCTCGGGCAATGATCCACGCCTGGACAGCAACGTCGATGAAGACCACGAGCTGCCGTCGCACCATCATGAAGATCTCAACCAGTTTCGGGCGTTTCTACGCAGCCTGCTGATGCATGGCGCCGTAGGCACCGCGCTGGGCGGCGTATGTACCCTGGTGGGCGAACCGCAGAACCTGCTGATCGGCCATGAGATGGGCTGGCATTTTGCAGATTTCTTCCTGAAAGTCGCGCCAGTGTCGTTGCCCGTGCTGGTGGCAGGGCTGGTGACCTGTGTGGCACTGGAAAAGCTGCGCTGGTTCGGTTACGGCACGCTGCTGCCGGACAACGTACGTACCGTACTGGCCGACTACGCCGAGCAGGACAATCGCGAACGCACAGCACGCCAACGCGCCGCCCTGATCGTGCAGGGCATCGCTGCGTTGATCCTGATCGTCGGCCTAGCCCTGCACATCGCCGAAGTCGGCCTGATCGGCCTGATGGTCATCGTGTTGATTACCGCCTTCACGGGGATCACCGACGAGCACCGGCTCGGCAACGCGTTCAAGGACGCCATGCCCTTTACCGCACTGCTGGTGGTGTTCTTTGCGGTGGTAGCGGTCATTCATGACCAGCAACTGTTCACCCCGCTGATTCAATGGGTGCTCGCCCTGCCCGCCGATCAACAGCCAGGCATGCTCTTCATTGCCAACGGCCTGCTGTCAGCCATCAGCGACAACGTATTCGTGGCGACCATCTACATTACCGAAGTGAAGCAGGCCTTCGTCTCCGGCCACATGAGCCGTGAGCAGTTCGAGACCCTGGCAGTGGCCATCAACACCGGCACCAACCTGCCCAGCGTCGCCACGCCTAACGGCCAGGCCGCCTTCCTGTTCCTGCTGACCTCAGCGATTGCCCCGCTGATTCGCCTGTCCTATGGCCGGATGGTCTGGATGGCCCTGCCCTATACCGTGGTGATGGGTGGCCTGGGCTGGTATGCGGTGACGTACTGGTTGTAGAAAATATTGCTGAACAGAAGAAAAACCTGTGGCGAGGGGATCCTTCTGTGGGAGCAAGGCTTGCCCGCGATGAAGGCGATGCGGTCTCTCAGGAACCGAGGTGCCTGTTTCGCGAGCAAGCTTTGCTCCCACAGTGGGAATAAATTCCCGTTCCACCAAAGGCCTGGGCGGTCTACCGCGGCAGGATGTACCGCTCGATCGCCAGGGCCGCACCGTCTTCGGTCACGGCGGCGGTCACGACATCCGCCTGACGCTTGATCGCCTCCTCCGCCTGCCCCATGGCAATCGACAAACCCGCACGATGAAACATCGCCGGGTCGTTGCCACCATCCCCCATGGCCGCCGTCTGCTCCAGCGGCACTTCCAGGAACGCCGCCAGGGTCGCCAGTGCTTCGCCCTTGTTGGCCTGCATCGCTGTCACATCCAGGTAGATCGGTTGTGAACGTGACACCTGGGCCTGGCCTTTGAGCAGCGGATGCAGCCGAGCCTCCAGTTCCACCAGCAGGTCCGTGTTGGCGCTGGTGGCGACAATCTTGTCGATACGTTCCAGATAGGGTTCGAAGCTGTCGACCTGCACCGGCGGATAACCCAGCCCGCGGGTTTCAACCGGCACCATCGGCCCGTTGGCGTCACGCACCAGCCAGTCGCCGTCGGCAAACACCCAGACCTCGATGCCAGGCTGATCGGCGTACAGCGCCAAGGTGGCTAGCGCCGCCTCGGCAGGCAAGTAATGCACGGCGAGGAAACTGCCGTCGGGATGAACCAGCGTGCCGCCGTTGAACGCCGCGGTGGGCAGATCGACGCCCAAGGCCTCGATCTGCTGCAACATCGCCCGGGGCGGCCGCCCGGTGGCGAGGCTGAACAGCACGCCGGCCTCACGCAATGAACGAACGGCTTCGATGGTGCGTTGGTTGAGACTGTGGTCAGGCAGCAGCAGCGTACCGTCCATGTCACTGAGCAAAAAGCGGATGGGGTGTTTCAGTTGATCACTCATCCGAGGCCGTGCCAGACGCGACCGTCGCGTATCAGCAGATCATCGGCGGCCGACGGGCCATCTTCACCGGCCTTGTAAGGCTGGACCGCTGCGTCCTGCTGCCAGGCATCAAGGAATGGCTGCACGGCGCGCCAGCCGTTTTCGATGTTGTCGGCGCGCTGGAACAAGGTCTGGTCACCGGTCAGGCAATCGTAGATCAAGGTTTCGTAACCCGTGGACGGCTGCATTTCGAAGAAGTCCTTGTAGGCGAAGCCCAATTCGATATTGGCCATGTCGAGCGCCGGCCCCGGCCGTTTGGCCAGCAGGTCGAACCACATGCCTTCATTGGGCTGAATCTGGATTCTCAAGTATGTAGGTTGCAGTTCGTCGACTTCGGTGTCGCGAAACTGCGCGTAAGGCGCTGGCTTGAAGCAGATGACGATTTCCGTGTCGCGCACGCTCATGCGCTTGCCGGTACGCAGGTAAAACGGCACGCCGACCCAACGCCAGTTGTCGATCATGACCTTCAGGGCGACGTAGGTCTCGGTGCTGCTGTCAGGCGCCACGTTGGCCTCCTGGCGATAGCCATTCACCGCCTTGCCGCCGACCTCACCAGCCGTGTACTGGCCCCGTATGGAGTTGGCGCGCGCCTGCTCCACCGACCAGGGCCGTATCGCCCCGACGACCTTGGCCTTTTCTCCGCGCACGGCGTCGGCACCAAAGGCCGCTGGCGGCTCCATGGCCACCATCGCCAGCAGTTGGAAAAGATGATTGGGCACCATGTCCCGCAAGGCGCCGGTGTGTTCATAAAAGCTGCCACGGGTTTCCACGCCGACGGTTTCGGCGGCGGTAATTTGTACGTGGTCGATGTAGTGGTTGTTCCAGAACGCTTCGAACAGGCTGTTGGAGAAACGGCTGACCAGAATGTTCTGCACTGTTTCCTTACCCAGGTAATGGTCGATGCGATAGATCTGTTTCTCGCTCATGACCTTGAGCAGGCAGGCGTTCAGCGCTTCGGCGGTGTGCAGGTCGGAACCGAACGGTTTTTCGATCACCACGCGCCGAAAGGCCCCCTCCTGCTCCTGAAGCAGCCCGGCCGCACCGAGGCGGCTGACCACTTCACTGAAAAAGCGCGGCGCGGTCGCCAGGTAGAAAACCGCGTTGCCGGTGCCGCTGGCGGCGATTTTCGCCGCCAGCGCCTGGTAGGTGCCGTCATCGAGGAAATCACCCTGGACGTAACTGATGCCCCGGGCCAGCTTGGCCCACAGCAGCGGGTCGAGCGCACGGTTGGCATCACCGCCCTTGCTCGCCGCTTCGTTACGGATGAAGTCCTCGAGTTTCTTGGCAAAATCCACATCGCTGATAGCGTTGTGGTCAACCCCGATGATGCGCAGCCCATCGTCCAGCAGACCGTCACGACTGAGGTGGTAAAGCGCCGGCATCAGCAGACGCTTGACCAGATCGCCATGGGCGCCGAACAGGAACAGCGTGGTCGGCGGCGCGGGTTCTGCCTTGGATTTGCTGCCGATCGAGGTCATTTTTTCGGTGTCTCCACGTGGCCGCCAAAGCCGAAGCGCATGGCCGAGAGCATTTTGTCACCGTACGTGCTTTGCTGGCGTGAGCGGAAACGGGCAAACAGCGAACTGGACAGGACCGGAACCGGCACCGCTTGCTCGATGGCGGCTTCGATGGTCCAGCGCCCTTCGCCGCTGTCGGCGACTTCGCCGGAAAAACCGTCCAGTTTCGGATCGCTGGCCAGCGCATCGGCGGTCAAGTCCAGCAACCAGGACGACACCACGCTACCGCGACGCCAGACTTCGGCGATATCGGCCAGGTTCAGGTCGAAACGCTGCTCCGGTGGCAGGCTTTCGCTGGATTTGGTCTTGAGGATGTCAAAGCCCTCGGCAAAGGCCTGCATCATTCCGTATTCGATCCCATTGTGGATCATCTTCACGAAATGCCCCGAGCCGGCCGGACCTGCATGGATATAGCCACGTTCGGCGCGGTCATCGTCGGATTTGCGGTCACGGGTGCGCGGGATGTCGCCCATGCCCGGCGCCAGGCTATCGAACAACGGGTCCAGGCGCTGGACCACTTCGGCATCACCGCCAATCATCATGCAGTAGCCGCGCTCCAAGCCCCAAACGCCGCCGGAGGTGCCGACGTCGATGTAGCTCAGGCCTTTTTCCGACAGGGCCTGAGCGCGACGGATGTCGTCCTTGTAGTACGTGTTGCCGCCATCAATGATCACGTCGCCTGGCTCAAGCAGTTCACTGAGGTCATTGATGGTGTCTTCGGTGGGTGCGCCGGCCGGCAGCATGACCCAGACCGCCCGTGGCTTCTCCAGGCCGGCGACCAGCGCCGGCAGGTCCGCGACGCCTGTGGCGCCTTCCTGGCGCAGGTTTTCGACAAAAGCGGCATTGCGGTCATAAACGACGGTGGTGTGCCCATTGAGCATCAGGCGCCGCGCAATATTGCCGCCCATGCGGCCCAGTCCAATAATCCCGAGTTGCATGTGCTGATGCTCCCTACTACAAATAAAGGTGTGTCAAAGATGAAACGCTATCGACTAGTGGAGGTTAGTCCAGAGCATTGCCGCATAGTTTCCGGGTAATTCGAGCGATCACAAGGGATAACGCTCACGATCCGGCCAAAGACACAGCGACCATGAAAAATAAAAAAGTTCCAATCACAAGCAAAAGAAATCAGAATCGGCGCCGATAGTAGAGGTGTCGACCAAATACTGGCGACATCTCTATAGTTGATGTACGCCATTTGCGAGGTGAGCAATGGGCCCTGTCGTTACCGCACGTCCTCCCCAAACCCTTTATGTGACCATTCGTCGCGATGAATTGCGCCTACTCAAGGAAGAACGCGATCTGCTGCTCGATGAAGTGATGCAGTTGCGCATGCAACTGCAGCACGCACAACTGCCCCACCAAAGCCAGTCCCTGGCGCGGTAAGCGCCCCAGAGGCACAGCGCCAGCAAGTGACACTGGCATTCCGGTGTCACTCGCCTGTAGGCCCGCCATGCGTACTTGTGGCGAGGGTTCTATCCGCGGCAGCAAAGCTTGCCTGCGATAGCCGCCCGGCGGTCGAAAGGCTGAACTTGCGGCATCGTTCATCGCGGGCCAGCCTTGCTCCCACAGGTCTTGCTCTCAGGTGAATACACGTCACAAATACCTCCCTCGCCTGGGTGCATTCGCGCCAAGTTACCGATTTGTATCCGAAAAACTCACGAACTTTTCACAACCGCCTCGCAATACTCCCCGCCCTATAGGTTGTTCGGCGTAATGCCTGCGGTCGCCAATCCGGTGCCGGCAGCTTCGTCGATAAGGGCTGGAGCGCTTGATGAGCTTGTTCAAACGCAGCAAAACGACTGCGAAAGGTTTCGACTGGGCCGGACTCGGCTGGCTGTTTCTGTTCTTCTGGTACTTTTCGGGCATCACCCAACTGCTCATTCTGCTGAGCGACACCTCCGGCTTCACCGGCTTTCGCCAAGCGTTCGTGATGAGCGCGGTATGGCTGGCGCCTATGCTGCTCTTCCCCGCCCGCACACGCTTGCTCGCCGCATTGATCGGCGTGGTGCTGTGGGCCTGCTCCATGGCCAGCCTGGGCTATTTCTTCATCTATCAGCAAGAATTTTCCCAGAGCGTCATTTTCATCATGTTCGAATCGAACGTGTCTGAAGCCGGTGAGTACCTGACCCAGTATTTTGCCTGGTGGATGGTGGCGGCGTTCCTGGCCCACACCGCCGTCGGCTATTGGCTCTGGACCCGCCTGCGCCCGGTGTACCTGCCCCGGGGCCAGGCCCTGGTCGCTGCGGTCGCCATTGTCCTGGCCGTGGTCGGCTATCCGCTGATCAAGCAGACCCAGCGTACCGGCAGCTTCGCCGGTGGCCTGGAGAAGTTCGAAGATCGCATCGAGCCGGCGGTGCCGTGGCAGATGCTGGTGGCCTACCGTCGTTACGGTGAACAGCTGGAGAACATGCAAGGCATGTTGCACAGTGCCAGCAAGATCGCGCCACTGCGCAACCTCAAGGATGCCATGGCCGGCCAGCCGGCGACCCTGGTACTGGTGATCGGTGAATCCACCAACCGTCAGCGCATGAGCCTCTACGGTTACCCGAGGGAAACCACGCCGGAACTGGACAAGCTCAAGGACCAGCTTTCGGTGTTCGACAACGTCATCACTCCGCGCCCCTATACCATCGAAGCGTTGCAGCAGGTGCTGACGTTCGCCGACGAACAGAACCCGGACCTGTACCTGAGCACGCCGTCGCTGGTGAGCATGATGAAGCAGGCCGGCTACAAGACTTTCTGGATTACCAACCAGCAGACCATGACCAAGCGCAACACCATGCTTACGACCTTTTCCCAGCAGGCCGACGAGCAGGTGTACTTGAACAACAACCGTAACCAGAATGCCGCGCAATACGATGGTGATGTGATCGAACCGTTCAACAAGGCCTTGGCCGACAGCGCTCCGCGCAAGCTCATCGTGGTGCACCTGCTCGGCACCCACATGAGTTACCAGTATCGCTACCCGCCGACATTCAACAAGTTCACCGACCGTCAGGGCGTACCGGCGAGCTTGCGTGACGATCAGGTCCCGACCTACAACAGCTACGATAACGCGGTGCTGTACAACGACTTCGTCGTGTCCAGCCTGATCAAGGATTACGCCAAGACCGACCCCAACGGTTTTCTGCTGTACCTGTCGGACCATGGTGAAGACGTGTTCGACTCGCCAGGTCACGGCACGCTGGGCCGTAACGAAGGCAAGCCGACCGCGCCGATGTACACCATCCCCTTCATGGCCTGGGCCTCGCCCAAGTGGCGCGAAAGCCATGACTGGAACTTTGCCGGCGACCTTTCACGGCCCTACAGCAGCTCGCACCTGATTCACACCTGGGCCGACCTGGCGGGCTTGAGTTTTGATGAGCTGGACCGCAGCAAGAGCCTGGTCAGCGATGACTTCAAGGCCCGTCCGCTGCTGATCGGCAACCCCTATCAAGCCCCCCGCAAGGCCCTGATCGACTTCAGCCTGATGCAGCCCAAGGCGCCGTTGGCTGAAGTCGTGCAGAAATAACCGGAACCGACCAGATGCCCGCTTTTACAGGGGCTTGATCCAGAACTGCATCGTGCCATGGGCCGGGTCGAACATGCCGGCGGCAAAACCGAACTTGGTATAACTGCCTTGCGCCACGGCATTGCCCTCGAGCACTTCCAGGGTGATTTTGCAGCAGCCACGCTGACGGGCGATGTCCTCGACCTTCTGCAGCATCTTCTGGCTCAGGCCCAGGCCGCGAAACTCCTTCATGACTATCATGTCGTGGATATTCACCAGCGGCCGACAAGCGAAGGTTGAAAAACCCTCGAAACAATTGACCAACCCCGCCGGTTCGCCATTGACGAAAGCCAGCACACTAAAGGCATGGGGGCGCTTGGCCAGTTCTTCAGGAAGGTGCAGCAGCACCTCGGGAGGCAGTGAATGACCACCACCCATCGGGTCCTCGGCATAGCCATTGAGCACATGACAGATCGCTTCGGCGTGGACCGGGTTGGTGTAGCTGGCTTGCAGAACAAGAATGCCCTTGGCTTCTTCCATGACCTTCCATCTCACTTCGGTAGTACCGGCGACTCGATGCCGCCGGCAAGATACAGTCAGCCTTGCTGACCAAAACGTTGCATTTGCATTTCCTGGAGGCGACTGAGAGTACGGCGAAACGGGAATTGCAGATAGCCCTGGGTGTACAACTCATCCATCGGTACCGCGGCCGACAGGTACAACGGCACCTTGCGGTCATAGCATTCGTCGACCAGGGCGATGAACCGCCGGACACCGTCGTCGTGGATCGACAGCTGCGGCAACTCGCGATCACCCGCCTCGACCCGCGCCACGCCGTCTTCCGTGCCACGGGCGATGCGCCCTTCACGCTGTTCGGCACTCAGGCAAGGCACGTCACTGAGCAAGATAACGTTGAAGCGGTCACACAGGGCCATGAAATCAACGGCCGATAAAGGCTGCTCGCAAAGATCCGGATAACGGCTCCAGAGCACCGTGTCGCTGGCCCCGACCGGCTGGAGCCGGCGATGCCCCACTTCGATCGGCCCGCTGGCCAGTGCCTGGCCAACGGTCAACTGACCGAAAACCTCGCCCAACGGATCCGGTTGCCCGGGATCACGCAGCCAGTAGCGCTGCTGCAATCTGCCCGGATGCTGGCGATGATCCTGCCATCCGTTTACCGGCACGACCTGCATGTGCTGCTTGATGGCCGTGATGGTCGACAGAAACCGCTCACGGTTGTGGCCGTTGGCATAGAGCTCTTCCGGCGGCAGGTTGGACGTGCTCACCACCACCATGCCCAGTTCGAACATCACCTGGAACAGGCGCCCGAGGATCATGGCGTCGCCAATGTCGGTGACAAACAGCTCATCAAAACACAGCACCCGCACTTGCTGGCTCAACTCCCGGGCCAGGGCTTGCAAAGGATCCGGCGTGCCGGTGAGCTGGAACGAACGCTGATGCACCCACGCCATGAAATGATGGAAGTGTTGGCGACGGGCCGGCACCTTGAGGCTTTCATAGAAACGGTCCATCAGCCAGGTCTTGCCGCGTCCCACCGGGCCCCATAGATAAACGCCCTTGATTGACTTGCGCCCCCTCGTGCAACGCCTTGTGGCATTGCTCCAGCGTCATGATGGCCAATTCCTGGGCCTCGTCCTGGACGAAGCCGTGGTGTTCGATGGCATGCTGCCAGGCACTCAAGGGGGAGTCGAAAGTCATACGGCCCGGGTCCGGAAAACGAAGGTGGGGAGTATGCCATGACGGGCGACAGGCGAAACACTGCGCAGCGCTGTCTGGACCGGGGAGATGATGCCCCTCTCTGTGGCGAGGGGATTTATCCCCGCTCGGCTGCGCAGCAGTCGCAAACCAACCGGCGCGGTCTACCTGATGCACCGCAGTGCCTTTTGGGGTTGCCGCGCAACCCAGCGGGGATAAATCCCCTCGCCACAACAGGGTTCACATTACAGGACGCGCAACGCTAAACCGAGATATCCAGCCGACTGATCTTGCCCTGCTCATCGAGCCGGAAGGTGTAGCGCAACTCCAACGGGCTGCCGGGGAACGTCCCCGGAGATCAGGTTTTGCACCAGCACCTTGCCAGTACGTTGCTGCACATTGAGGACTTCCACCCGTGGCTGGAAACGTTGGGCGGTGTCTTCCATCCATTGGGCGATGGCCTGGGTGCCTGCACGGTGCTGGCCTTCATCGAACACGTTGGCATCCTCGGCGAAGTAACGCGTCACCGCCGAACTGTCACGGGCATTGGCGGCCGCAATGTAGCCGGCGATGGCCGGGGCCAGGGAAGAGACGGGGTTGGACATGGCATGGCTCCTTGTTTTATCGATCTGGCCCCATGCTAGAACAGCACTGTGTCAGTTTTTGTCAGGAGTGAACCGCCCGGTTTCGTCCAACTTCATCAGGGCAAACCAGTCCCGCAGCAAATCACTGCGCCGCCCGGGATAGCGCTCGCCCTGCTCGGTGGCAGCGGCAATCCGATCGGTGCGAAAAGTCCGATAGGCACCGCGCAATTCACACCAGGCCACCACCACCCGCGCCTCATTGAAAAAGCCCAGCGCCAGGGGCCAGATCAAGCGTTGGCTCGGGGTCTTGTTCACATCGGCGTAATCGATGTGCAGCTTGGCCTGGGCGCGAATGGCCTGGCGGTAGACATTCAGTTCCACGGTGTTCTGCGGATAGCCATAACCCGGTGGGCCGGGCAGTACCGTGGGGTTGCGCAAGGCGTCCCGTACATCGGGCGCCAGCACCGCGGCGACCTTCGCCAGGGCGTCGGCGGCGGCCTTGCCCAGCACCTCGTCGGCGCGCTGATCGACGTAGCGCAAACCCAGCACAATGGCCTCGATTTCATCGGCGGTGAACATCAGTGGCGGCAGGAACAGGCCACTGCGCAACACATAACCGATGCCCGCCTCGCCCTGGATCGGCGCACCGAGGGCCGTGAGTTCGGCGATGTCGCGGTACAAGGTGCGCTCGGAAACATTCAGTTCGCCCGCCAATGCCGCAGCAGTGACTGGGCAACGCTTGCCCCGCAAGACTTGCAGCAAAGTGAGCAGCCGAGTGGTACGCGACACGATGGACAGTCCGTAAGGAAAAAGTTGACGCAGATTAGCAGAGGCTGGTGTCAGAAACTGTCAGGAGCCTTGGTTCACGGTCACCCCAGCAACATACTGGCTTTGTGGCGAGGGGATTTATCCCCGCTGTGGCGCGAAGCGGCCCCAAAATGGATGATCTAGCCCGACTCGACTGGTTGGATTCAGATTTTTGGGACTGCTGCGCAGTCCAACGGGGATAAATCCCCTCGCCACAAGGGTTCGTTTTTTCATTCTTTGAGAGTCTATCCATGCGCAGAATCCTCGGCTTTTCCCTTCTCCTGATGCTGCTCAGCCTGAGCGCCTGCGCCCTCTTTCCTCACCGCGATCCGCTGAACATCAACGTGGTCGGCATCGAGCCGTTGCCCAACCAGGGCCTGGAGGTGCGTTTCGCCGTGAAACTGCGCGTGCAGAACCCCAACGAAACCGCCATCGACTACAACGGCGTGGCGCTGGACCTGGAGGTCAACGGCCGTACGCTGGCGACGGGAGTCAGTGACCAGTCCGGCTCCATCCCACGCTTTTCCGAGGCGATCGTGAGCGTCCCGGTGAGCATTTCGGCGTTTTCCGTGCTGCGCCAGACCCTGGGCCTGAGCCAGACCCAAAGCCTGGACAACCTGCCCTATGTGCTCAAGGGCAAGCTCGCCGGTGGTGTATTCGGTACCCTGCGCTTCGTCGACCGCGGTACCCTCGACCTGCCGGGTTCCGCGGCCAACTGGTGAATCAAGCGATGAAACGCACACCGGGCTTGGCGCGCTCGTCCACCACCAGTTCGAACACATCCGGCCTGGCGTAGTGCCCCACCACGTCATAGTCGTAGCGCGCCCGTACCAACTCATCGGTGTCGATTTCGGCGGTCAGCAACCCGGCGATGTCTTTCAGCGGCCCGGCCAACACATCGCCCATGGGGCCGAGGATCACACTGCCGCCAGCAATCAATGCACGCTCGGCCGGCCAGTTCGCAACCTCGATGCCCAATGCCTGTGGCGAGGCCTGGACCTGACAGGCGCTGACCACGAAGCAACGTCCTTCGTGGGCAATATGGCGCATGGTCACCTGCCACATCTCCCGCTCATCCACCGTCGGCGCACACCAGACCTCCACGCCTTTGGCGTACATCGCGGTGCGCAGCAGCGGCATCATGTTTTCCCAGCACACCGCCGCGCCAACCCGGCCGACCTGGCTGTCGATCACCGGCAAGGTCGAACCATCGCCCTTGCCCCAGATCAGCCGCTCGGTGCCGGTAGGCATCAACTTGCGGTGCCTGGCCACCAGGCCCGCCTCCGGCTCGAAATACAGCGCGGTGCAATATAGGGTGCTGCCGGCCCGCTCGATGACGCCCAGCACCAGGCTCGCCCCGGTGCGCGCCGACAGCCCGGCCAACGCCTCGGTTTCAACGCCGGGCACGTCGATGGCATTGGCAAAGTAACGGGCAAACGCCTCACGTCCTTCCGGCAGGCGGTAACCCAATTGAGTGCCGAAGCCTTCGCCCTTGGGATAGCCACCGAGCAAGGCTTCGGGCATCACCACCAAGCGGGCACCGGCCTCGCGGATGGCGTTTTCATAGGAAAGGATCTGCGCCAGGGTCGCGTCCTTGCCACCCGGCAACGAACCGATCTGCAGGGCAGCCACAATGGATTTGGGCATGGTCTTTCAACTCCTTGATCATCAGGTATTGCTGATTCTCAAGGAGCGGTCGATCATGAATAAAGCCCCGAATGCTGCTAAATGATATGAGCCTCATGAATATCGCCGATATCGACCTCAATCTGCTCAAGACCTTCGAAGCCCTGCATGACGAATCCAGCGCCAGCCGTGCCGCCCTGCGCCTGGGCGTGACCCAGTCGGCCATCAGCGCGGCCCTGCGCAGGCTCCGCGGTTTGTATGACGATCAATTATTCGTGCGCACGGGCCGGGGCCTGGCGCCGACGCTGCGGGCCAATCAACTGAAACCGGTGATCAGCGAAGCCCTGGACAAATGTCGCCAGAGCCTGGCAATGGTCGATCCGGGTGCCAGCCACTATGAGGGCCGCTCGGTCATCGTCGGCCTGTCGGACGATTTCGAGATTGCCCATGGGCGCCGCCTGATCGACGAAGTGGCCCGACGTGCGCCGGGGTTGCGCTTGATTTTCCGCCAGACCCACAGCCAGATCGTCGGTCGGGCCCTGATGGAGCGCAGCCTTGACCTGGCGATCACCGCAGGTGGTTTCGCGCAGCGCTTGCTCAGCCGCCAGGTGTTGGGCGAAGGCGATTACGCCTGCCTCCTGGACCCGGCGAGCCTGGCGCAGGGCCAACAAACCCTCAGCCTGGAAGCGTTCGTGGCCCGTGAGCATTTGCTGGTGTCTTCAGGGGGCTTCATCGGCATCACCGATGAAGGGCTGGCCGGGCTTGGCCTGAGCCGGCGGGTCTGCGCCTCGACCACTCACTTTGCCGCGTTGCCGTTCCTGCTCAAGGGCAGCCAGGCAGTGGCGACCATCCCGACCCATGCCGCCCGGGCCATCGCGGGCCTCAGTGGCCTGGCCTTGCTGCCCTGCCCCCTGGCGCTGCCCCGCTACCCCATCGAGCTGGGATGGCGAACCCACACGCAAATGGACCCGGCAGTGCTCAAGGTTCGCGAAGCCATTGCGGCAACATTTGCCTAAGGCTTATTTGTTGGCAGCCATCAGTCGGTTGACTTCACTGCGCACCATGTTGGCGTATTCCGGCGGCGACATACCGTCCAGTTCAGCACGCACCCACTCGGCCCACTTGCCCTTGCGCTTGGAGCGCTCGCCGAACAGGCGGGCGGCATCGCCCTTGGCCTTGCCCAGGTTGTTTTGCCACAGTTCAAAGAGTCGGGATTTTTCGTCTTCCAGCGCAGCGCGCTCGGCCAGGGGCTTGTCAGCCAGATTGAAGCTCATGGGAATTACCTGTTGCGTAAATAGCCGCCATCTTACACCTTGCAGGGAAACGTCTTAACCACGATTTGTGTTGGGCTGCGCTGCCAAGGCCGAACGTGCAACTTTTGTGCAAGCGCAGCACTCCATTGTTCAACGCCATCTCAGCAAGGAGTACTTCAATGGCCCGTAAAAACACCGTGCAAGCGAATGGAGAGCAAATCAAGGATCAAGCTTTCAGCGAACTGAAGGCGTTGATCGAAGAGTCGGAGAAGCTGCTCAAAAGCAGTGCCTCGCTGGTAGGCGAAGACGCTGAGGACCTGCGGGGCCAGATCTCCCAGAAACTGCAGCAAGCGCTTGATTCGGTTGCCAGCGCGCGGGAGCGCACCCGTCCCATGGTCGATGCCACCGAAGTCTACATCGGTGGCCACCCATGGCAGACCGTGGCGATTTCCGCCGGTTTCGGGCTGGTGGTGGGCTTGCTGCTGGGGCGGCGTTGAGCGACAGCCCTCAGAACGCCCAAGAGATTTTCTGAGTGGTTAGTCCTGTGGGAGCGAGCCTGCTCGCGATAGCGGTAGTTCAGCAGCACTAATGTCGCCTGACATATCGCCATCGCGAGCAGGCTCGCTCCCACAGGGGGGTGAGTAGGCATGCGATGTGTGCACACTCACAAGGCCTTGCCTCAGGCACCAGGGTCCGCCCGCAGGATCGACGCATCCTCCCCTCGATACAACGCCTCGACTTTCCCTGCCCGCCACTGCAATACCGCCCGCTGGTTGATCGAGCCCTTGTCGGTGATTTCACCTCGATCAATGGACGCCGGTTCATCGAGCAAGGCAATCCACTCCATCCGACTGGCATTGCCGCTGGCTTGGCGGTTCAGGCGTTGCAACCAGTCGGCGAACCATTGGCGTACCGGTTCGCTGGCGAGAACCTCGGCATCGCTGGCATCCGCGCCCAGGCCTGAAAGACGTCGGCACTCAGCAGGCCGTGGAAACACCAGCGCGCCCAGGCACTCGCGATCCGGCGCGGTGATCACCAGGTCCTGGACGTAGGGCGTGCCCTCCAGCACCGCCCGGTTGCGCAGCGGCCCAACGCTGACGAACACACCGGAAGACAATTTGAAATCCTCGGCGATCCGCCCATCGAACATCAGTCCCAGTTGCGGATTGCCGGGATCGGCCAGCTTGATTGCATCCCCCGAGCAATAGAAACCGTCCTCGTCGAATACCTCAAGGGTCTGCTGCGGCGAGCGCCAGTAGCCAGGCATGATGTGCGGCCCGCGAAAGCGCCCTTCGAACTTGCCGTCCACCGGCACCAGGCGCACTTCGCAACCGGGGGCCGGAAGGCCAATGTAGCCGGCCATGGACAATGGCCCGGTGGTGAAGGTGCAGGACGGCGACGCCTCGGTCATGCCCAGGCCCGCCATCATGCGGATCCGTTCGCCGCAATGCTGCTCGGCAACCTTGTCGAGCCGGTCCCAGGTGCTTTGGGACAAACCTGCCGCGGCAAAGAAGAACAGGCTGATGCGCTTGAAAAAGCGCTCGCGCAACTCACCGTCCTGCTCCAGGGCGCTGACCAGTTCCTCCCAGCCCTTGGGCACGGTCAGGTAGGCAGTGGGCGAAATTTCCTTGAGGTTGCGCAGGGTTTCGGCGAAACCTTGGGCAGTGGGTTTGCCGTTGTCCAGGTAGAACGTGCCGCCGTTGTACAGCACGATGCCGACGTTATGACTGCCACCGAACGTGTGGTTCCACGGCAACCAGTCCACCAGCACCGGCGGCTCTTCGCCGAACACCGGAAAGGTTTGCAGAAGCATTTGCTGATTGGCGCAAAGCATACGCTGGGTGGTGATCACCGCCTTGGGCAACTTGGTGGAGCCAGAGGTAAACAAGAACTTGGCGATGCTGTCCGGGCCTGTGGCGGCGAACGCCTGCTCGGCCTCGACGCCGCCGGGTTGCGCCAGCAGGCTGGCGAAGCTTGTCCTGGACCGGCCGGCCATCTCGCCACGTACCGTAATCAAGGGAACATTCGCCGGCAGTACAGCAGTGATCGCACGTTCGAACGGTGCGGCTTCGCTGACAAACACCAGCCCCGGCTGCAATAGATCGCAGACGTGGCGCAGCTTGGCGAAATCCTGGGAGAGCAATGAATAAGCCGGCGATACCGGGCAATAGGGAATACCGGCGTACATCGCGCCGAGGGCCATTTGCAGGTGTTCGATGTCGTTGCCCGAGAGCAGCGCCAAGGGTTTTTCCGCCGACAAACCGTAACCGAGCAGGCTTTGGGCGATGGCCCGGACAGTGTCGAGCATCTGCGCGTAGCTGACCCGGCGCCAGTCACCGCTGGCCTCACGGGCCGCGATAAACGTCTGCTGTGGGCGCACCTCGGCCCAGTGCACCAGGCGTTCGAGCAAACGTGCCGGCAGCGGGGCCAGGGGCTCCAGGGAACGCATGTGCAAGATGCCACGTTCTTCTCGGACTTCGACGGCAGGATGACCAATCGACACCTGGCGATAGCGCCCGGCCTCGGGTCGGGAGGACGATCTGGACTCGGAACTCACGTACATTTCCTCCACCAAGGCACGCTCGGGTCGCGATACGAGCGGAGCGTGGCAGCACTGGGCTGCGGCCTTGTCATTGTTATTCTGGCCTGCATCGGGGCGACGGCGTTCAAGGCTCGGCCCCCCAATGCGACGGATTTCAGATCGGGTAATGCCGGGGGCCGTTCTGCAAGGTCACCCAACGCAACTGGGTGAAATGCTCGATGGACGCCTTGCCGCCAAAGCTGCCGTAACCACTGGACTTGACCCCACCGAAGGGCATCTGCGCCTCGTCGTGCACGGTCGGCCCGTTGATGTGGCAAATGCCCGACTCGACCCGCTGGGCCAAGGCCAGCGCACGGCTCGTGTCGCGACTGAAGATGGCAGCCGACAGGCCGAACTCGGAATCGTTGGCCAGGCGCAGCAGCTCTTCATCGCCGTTACCGCGCAGCAACACTGCCACCGGCCCGAAGGACTCTTCGCGGTACAGGCGCATCTGCGCAGTGACGCCGTCGAGCAAGGTCGGTTGCAGGATGCTGCCTTCCAACTGCCCACCCGTAACCAGCCTTGCACCTTTGGCGAGGGCATCGTCGATCAGCCCCTTGATGCGCTGGCCGGCACTGGCATCGACCAACGAGCCCAGCACCGAATCACTGGCCGCCGGATCGCCAGCGCGCAGGGTGGCGATCTTGGCAGTCAGCCGGGCGACGAACTCATCCGCCACGCGGGCATCGACGATCAGTCGCTCGGTGGACATGCAGATCTGGCCCTGGTTGAAGTAAACCCCGAAGGCCGCCGCTTGCACGGCGGCGTCCAGATCGGCGTCGTCCAGCACCAACAGCGGCGCCTTGCCGCCCAGTTCCAGCAAGGCCGGCTTGAGATGGCGCGCCGACAGTTCGCCGACAATGCGCCCGACGTGGGTCGAGCCGGTGAAATTGACCCGGCGTACCGCCGGGTTGGCGATCAACCGTTCGACAATGGCCGGCGCGTCCGCGGGTGCGTTACAGATCACGTTGACCACACCGTCACCCAGACCTGCGTCTTGCAGTACCTGGCCGATCAGCCGGTGCACCGCCGGGCTTATCTCGGAAGCCTTGAGCACCACGGTGTTACCGCAGGCCAGGGGCATGGCGATGGCCCGGGTGGCGAGAATCACCGGGGCGTTCCAGGGGGCGATGCCCAGCACCACGCCGCAGGGCTGGCGCATGGCCATGGCGAAACTGCCAGGCACGTCGGAAGGAATGATTTCGCCATTGATCTGGGTGGTCATCGACGCGGCTTCGCGGAGCATGTTCGCCGCCAGGTGCACGTTGAAACCGTACCAGTTGGCCATGGCGCCGGTCTCGCCGGCCGCGGCGATAAACTCACCGCTACGAGCCTGCAACTGCTCGGCCGCCCGCAACAGACGCGTGCGGCGCTCGTTGGGCGCCAGGGCGGCCCAGGTGGGAAACGCGGCTTGGGCCGCGGCCACGGCGGCGTCGGCATCTTCCAGGGTGGCGGCGGCCACGCGCGAGACCACTTCACCGGTCACCGGGTTGCAGCGCTCGAAGGTCCGGCCGTCACGGGCGGGGCACGACTGACCGCCGATCAACAGGGGCACGTCCAGCATGGTGATTCCTCTTTATTGTCTTTATCGGGAATGCATCGCAGTGGTGTAACAGTAGCGTCAGGGCGACGCAGCGAACAGCGGGATGCGGCCCGCTATTCACTTGTCGACTCAGCGCTTATAGGTCTGCAAGCCAGGTTTGATGCTCTTGTCGTCGAGGAACTGCTTCATCCCCTGCTCGCGGCCACCCTCGGTGTCGAGCAGGCGCGACTGGTCGAGCTTGGCGTACAGGTAATCCTCGTTCTGCTCCCAGGTCAGTTCGCGGCAACGCTTGAAGCCATGCTTGGCGGCGCGCAGCACCACCGGGTTCTTTTCCAGCAGGTTGCGCGCCAGCTCCAGAGTGACTTCACGCAATTGCGCCAGGGGCACGCTTTCATTGACCAGGCCCATCTCGGCGGCTTTCTGCCCACCGAAGGTCTTGCCGGTCATGATGTAGTACAGCGACTGGCGGTGGCCCACGGTGTCGGCCATGGCCTTGCTGACCAGGTTGCCGGGCGGGATGCCCCAGTTGATTTCCGAGAGACCGAAGGTCGCCTCATCGGCGCAGATCGCCAGGTCGCACGCCACCAACGGGCTGAAACCGCCACCGAAGCACCAGCCATTGACCATGGCGATGGTCGGCTTGGCGTACATGCGCAGCAGCTTCCATTGCCACTGCGAGGCTTCGCGACGGATTTTCTCCTGGAGGATTTCCGGCCCGGCGTCCACTTCACGGAAATACTCCTTGAGGTCCATGCCGGCGGTCCAGGCATCACCGGCCCCGGTCAGCACCAATACGCCTGCGGCCGGATCCTGCTCCAGGGTCTCGAGCACATCGATCATCTCGCGGTTGAGGGTCGGGCTCATGGCGTTGCGTTTTTCCGGACGATTGAGGGTGACCCAGGCAATGCCCTCCTCGATATCGACCTTAACCGTTTTCCAGCGACCTTCGTAATTGCTCATGCTGCGTGCTCTCTTGTTCTGGGCTGTAGATGATCAAAAACTAAACCGGAAAATTAGTTATGTCAATTAACTATTAGCCAATTTATCTGTATTTCTTTCGCGGTCCTGGAGGAGCAGCAAATCAACAAATATGTGTTTCACCGTAGCCATGGCGCCCAAACCCCGGCAAACTGGATAGCCTTGTTAATTACTCACTTTGAGGATGCTTTCTGCGATGGCCAAGTCTTCCAAGCCTGCCGAACCCGCCGAACTCCTGGCTGCCGGCACCGAGGCGCAGGCGCCGCTGGACTCTGCGCTGGATGACCTGATCGGTTATGCCCTGCGCCGTGCCCAGTTGAAACTGTTCCAGAACCTGATCGGCCGGCTCGCCGCCCACGATCTGCGGCCGGCCCAATTTTCGGCGTTGGCGATCATCGACCAGAACCCCGGCTTGATGCAGGCCGACCTGGCCAAGGCCCTGGCGATCGAACCGCCGCAAGTAGTGCCGCTGTTGAACAAACTCGAAAGCCGGGCCCTGGCCGTGCGGGTACGCTGCAAGCCAGACAAGCGCTCCTATGGGATATTCCTCAGCAAGACCGGCGAAACCTTGCTCAAGGAACTCAAGCAGATTGCCGCACAGAGCGACCTGGACTCCACGGCAGCCCTTTCGGGTGGCGAGCGGGAGGAGTTGCTGCGGTTGCTGAAGAAGGTTTATCAGCAGTAAGAGCCAGCGCGCTCAGGTCCTAAACTGTGCAACAGCCTCACGTAATTCATGTTCCAGACTCTCCAGGTCACCACACGCCAGCACCACCTGCTGATTAACTCCCGCGCAATGCTCGGCCTCGTTTCGCACCTGCCTGACATTGCGGCCCACCTCCTCGGCCACAACACTTTGCTGCTGAGCGCTGGCGGCGTTTTGCTGGTTCATCTGCTCGATGGTCGACACTGCACCGGCGATGCCACCCAATGCGGTACTCACCTGATCGGCAAGCGACACGGTGTCTGCCATCAAACGCCCGCACCCTTGGATCTGCTCGACGCTGTGCCGGGAAAGATGCTGTAAACCGGCGATCAGCGTCTCGATCTTGTGGGTCGATTCCTGGGTCCGTCGCGCCAGCGCACGTACTTCATCGGCGACCACGGCAAAACCGCGCCCCTGCTCCCCCGCCCGGGCGGCTTCGATTGCGGCATTGAGCGCTAGCAGGTTGGTCTGTTCGGCGATCGAGGTAATCACATCAACGACGGTACCGATACTCTCGACCTGCTGTTGCAAGGAGTGGATGGCCTGCTCGGAACGCACCATCTCAGCCGCTAAACGATCGATCTGCTCACTCGCCCGTTGCACGATCTGCTCGCCACGGCGCGCCTGGTTATCCGCTTCGTCGGCCGCTTGTGAGGCTTGCTCGGCGTTCTGTGCCACCTGCTGGACAGTGATCGTCATTTGTTGCATGGCCGTGGCCGCGTGCTCGGTCTCGACCCGTTGGCGTTGGGCAGCGCCATGACTCTGGGTACTGAATGCACCCAGCGTCGCGGTCGTTTGCCCAAGGCCTGCAACACTCGATCCGATGCGCGTGACCAGTTGGCGCAAATTGGCTGTCATGTCCTCCACCGCCGCCATCAACTCTCCCAACTCGTCTCGTCGTGCAGTCATGTTATTGGCTGCACCACTCAGGTCGCCGTGGGCAATACGCTGGGCAGCCTGCAACGCTTCGCGCAGGGGCACGACGATCAGATGACGGATAACCAGGGAGGCCAACAACGCCAGGACGACGATCACCACGGCCCCCACTGCTTGCAGCCGCATGACTGAATGGCCGCGTTCGCCCATCTGTACCTGCCTGTCGGCGGCGGCCTGTTCGACCTGGCTCAATACGGTTTGCGCCTGGGCGTCCATCTGCACGGCGGTTTGTTTGCTTAGCCCACGGCTCTCGCGATAGCGCGCAAACGCCTTGCGATATTCGACCAAAGCCGCCTTTGCTGCCGCCAGGGACGCCTCGGAGCTCTCATCCACCCGGCCCTGGAGCAACTCCAGGGCGTTGCTCATTTCCTCTACCAATTCGTCCCAGCGTTGGAGAGCAGCCGGTGCGCCCTCGCCCACATAGACAAACTCGTTATTGCGGGCGACCAGCAATTTTCGCAGCAGTGCCGAGGCCTGTTCTGCCAGGCTCAGCGGATCACCCTCCAGCGCCTGGCCGCTGTTCAATACGTCGCGTACCTGGTCGTACATATCCAGTTCGACAGTCTCGAACTGCAGGCGGGCCTGCTCAGCCTGTTCCTGCATATGACGCAACGCCTCTGCCGCCAGGCGTTGGTGATCGACAAACTGTGCGAACTGGCCTTGGTAATCCTCGATGGATCGCTGCATCGCGGTCAGCAAGGGCACATCGGTGGCAGCTACCTGCGCCTTTACCGCCTGGAGCCGAGCGCCGAGTGTGCCTATCAGTTCCTTGACCTCGCGCATCGCCAGGGGCTCGGGATCCAGTGCGTAGGTTTTCTCGGCATTGCGCATCTGCAGCGTCAGGTGATTGATCTCCACCATGGTGCTGACCTGTAGGCTGTGTTCAAGCAGGCTGGCGGTGGCATACAGACCCTGGGCGATAGCGGCCACCGCGAGCAGGGAAACCAGGCCGAAACCGAGCAGCAGTTTCTGCCCCACCGAACAGTCGACGAGCAACCGGGCAGTTTTCTTCAGCATTGTTCTTATCCTTATGCCTGAAGGGAATTCAGCAGCATTGTTGGCGTATCCAGGCCGGGCAAGCCGCGTTGGCTTGCCCGGCCCGCCTCCATGGTTGCCAGCGTGCCGCCTGTCAGCCCTCTTCGACCGGCTGCAACGCGCTGGCAACCTCAGGCTTTTTTGCGAACAACCGTTTCGGCAACAGGAAGTACGCCAACGCCGGCAGCAGGATCAGCGCGCCAAGCATGTTCACCAGGAACATGAAGGCCAGCAGGATGCCCATGTCGGCCTGGAACTTGATCGGCGAGAAAGCCCAGGTCGCCACGGCGATGGCCAGGCTGATGCCGGTCAATAGCACCACCTTGCCGGTGAACAGCAGCGCGCGGTAGTAGGCCTCGGACAGCGTGGCGCCAGCACGCATGTGCGTCAGGATGACGCTCAGCACGTAGAGCGCATAGTCGACACCAATGCCCACCCCCAGGGCGATCACTGGCAAGGTCGCCACCTTGACCCCCATGCCGAGGCCGACCATCAAGGCCTCGCAGAGAATCGAGGTGAGCATCAAAGGCAGCACGGCAGCGAGCACCGCACGCCAGGAACGGAAGGTCACCCAGCAGAGCAGGATCACCGCACCGTAGACCCAGAACAGCATCTCGCGCATGGCTTTCTTCACCACGATATTGGTCGCCGCCTCGATCCCGGCGCTCCCCGCGGCAAGCATGAACTTCACCTCCGGCAGGTGCTGTTGGGCGATAAACGCTTCGCTGGCCTGCACCACCCGTTCCAGGGTTTCGGCCTTATGGTCGGCCAGGTAAACGTAGAGCGAGAGCAGTGAACAGCCCTGGTTGAACAGTTCTCGTGGCGCGCGCGTCTGTACCGCGCCGAGAGCGCCGTCGTTGGGGATCAACTCGTACCACTTGAAGTTGCCCTCGTTATAACCGGCGGCGGCGATCTTGCTCAGGGCGGCCATGGAGTTGGTCGATTCGACGCCCGGCAATTGCTCGAGCTGCCAGGCCAGGGCGTCCACCGCCGCCAGGGTTGTGTAACGGGTGCATTGGTCTTCCGGGGTTTTCACCATGACCACGAAGATGTCCGAACTGGCCGCATAGTTTTGCGTCATGAAGGCTGCATCGCGGTTGTAGCGCGAGTCTGGGCGTAGCTCCGGGGCGCCGGGATCGAGGTCGCCGATCTTCAAGTGCAGGCTGATGGCGAAACCACCGATCGCCAGGGCCAGACCGGCCAGGCAAGCCACATAGGCCCAGGAGCGCCGGGTGAACAGATCGAGAAAACTCCAGAGCGGATGTTTGACGTTCGCTTTCAGCTCGGCGGTTTCCGCCCGCAAACTGCGCTCGGCCGCCTTGGCGCCGACGCCGATATAACTGAGCAAAATAGGCAGCAGGATCAGGTTGGTGAAGATCAGCACCGCCACGCCGATACTGGCGGTGATCGCCAGGTCCTGGATCACCCGGATCTTGATCACCATCAGCACGGCGAAGCCCACCGCATCGCAGAGCAACGCGGTCATGCCGGCGGCGAACAGCCGGCGGAAGGTATAGCGCGCAGCGACCACCCGGTGCGTGCCTCGACCGATGTCCTGCATGATGCCGTTCATCTTCTGCGCGCCGTGACTCATGCCGATGGCGAACACCAAAAAAGGCACCAGCGCCGAGTAAGGGTCAAGGTCGTAACCGAGGCTGGCGAGCAGGCCTATCTGCCAGAGCACCGCCACCAGCGAGCAGAGCACCACCAGCGACGTGCTGCGCGCACAACGGGTATACCAGTAGAGCACCGCCACGGTCACCAGCACGGCAACCACGAAGAACAGCATGACCTGGACCAATCCGGCGATCAGGTCGCCGATGATCTTGGTGAATCCGGTGATGTGAATCTGGATTCGATCGCTCTGGTACTTGTCGCGCAAGGCCTCCAATTGCCGGGAGAACTCGCCAGCATCCAAGGCCTTGCCGGTCACCGGATTGAGTTCCAGCAGCGGCACGAATATCACGCTGGACTGGAAATTGCCGGCCACCAGTTGGCCGATCTCACCGGAACGGGCCACATTGGTGCGTACCTGCTCCAGGCTCGCCGCAGAACCGTCATAGGCGTCCGGGATCACCGTACCGCCATCGAGCCCCTCCTCCGTCACCGCGGTCCAGCGGGTCGTCGGCGTCCATAACGACTTCATATAAGGTTTGTCGACGCCGGGCAGCAAATAGATCTCGTCGTTGAGCTTGGCCAGGACCTCGAGGTAGTCCTTGTCGAAGATACTGCCGTCCTTGATCTCCACCGCGATGCGAATCGAATTGCCCAAGCCGCTCAATTCGCTACGCCGCTCGAGAAAGTTGGCGACGTAAGGGTGAGAGGCCGGGATGGTCTTCTCGAAACTGGCGTTGAGGCCGATCTTGCTGGCCTGGAAACCCAGCACCAGGGTCACCAGCAAGCAGAGCAGAATCACCCAGGGCCGGTGGTTGAAAATCGCCCGCTCACCCAGATTGCCGGAACGCGGATCGAAATCCTCCAGGCGGGCGATCACCACTTGCTGTTCGAGGGAGGGATTATGGTCGTTCACATCGGACTCCAAATTCGGCCGTGTAGGGCTCTGGCAGGTTGTTTCAGCGTTGGGCCGAGAAAAGGTCTTGGTTGAGACGGGTCGGGCCACTCATGCCGACGCAGATCAAACTGCCATCCGGGGCAGCCACTAAACCTGCAACCGAGGTGCCGGTCGGGCCGGCCAGGTGCCGAAAGCTGCTCCCTTGACTCGGACTGATCAGCAGATCGCCAGCCTGGCTGACCAGCACCAGCGCGCCGTCAGGCAGTTTGGTGGCCGCAGAAAACGCTACCTCCAAGCCGGTTTCGATGCGTCGCCAGCGGGCCCCCTGGTCGTTCGACCAATAAGCGTTGCCACGCAGCCCGAAGGCCACCAACGTTCCACCGGCGCCGCCCTGCAGGCCAAAAAAACTGCCGTCATAGGGCGAGTCCAGCGCCTGGAAGCTGCGACCGTTATCGCTGGAACGCAGCAGCAGACCGCGCTCACCCACGATGAACAGCGCGCCGCCGGCGGCGCGAATACCGTACAGATTGAGGCCCTCGGGGTTATCCACCTGTTGCATCCATGGCTGCCAGTTGTCGCCACCGTCCACGGTGCGCAGAATCAGGCCGTAGGCGCCGACGGCATAGCCGTTACGGCGGTCGCTGAAGTACAGGTCGAGAAATGGCTTGTCCGGGCCATCGGCAACCAGTCGCTCGGCGTCTTTGAGCTGCTTGGCGTCGTTGCCCTGTTGCGCCGACACCAACGCCAGCTGCGCGGCGGCGACACCATCGAGTTGTTTGACCCAGGTTTCACCACCATCCGAGCTGTGAAGAATCACGCCCATATGGCCGACTGCCCAGCCCTGCTCGGCATCGACAAACTGCACCGCCGTCAGGCTGACGCTCACAGGCACGCGGGCTTGGCGCCAGTGTTTGCCGGAGTCATCAGAGAGCAGGACGATGCCGCGTTCGCCGACCGCCACCAGCCGTTCGCCGGCACGGGTTACCGCCAGCAGCACCGCATGGTCGGCCTTGGCACTTTGCAGCGCTGCCTGGTCGAGTAGCGAAATCCGCGGGCTGGCCGCGGCCCAACCTGGCACCAGCAATGCCGCCAGCAGCAAGGTCGCCGGCAGCACCCTCGTGAGTGAAAAGTTAACGATCATGTCTGCTCCAACCACCCATAGAGTTATCCAAACGCTAATTGCACAACGCGCCGAACCTGGGGGTTCGGCGCCCTGGGCAATCCGTTAGCGCATGCTGTCGCTGGCCATGGCATCCGGGGTGAAAAACGCGGACGGCGGACGTGGATAGCTCTGGTACTGCACGCCCAGGTCGTTGGCCGATGAGTTCAGGAAGTAGGCGCCGGTCTCCAGGTTGTAGCTGCCCCACATCATTTGCGCGGTCAGCGCGGGCATTTCAGGCGCCAGCAGCGTCAGCGAATAGTTATGCCGACCCAACTTGCCTTGCGCGTCATACCCGTCGAGCAGCAGCACCTGCCAGGAGTCCTCGTCCACGTAATAGGTGCGCTTGGGCACCACGTGACGCTTGCCGTCCTTGAGCGTCGCGCTCACCACCCACACCCGGTGTTTCTCCCAGCGCACCAGATCCGGGTTGAGGAAGCCCGGCTTGACCAGCTCGTCACTGGGTGCCGCCGCGGCGCGGTTGTTGTTGTAAGGCACCAGCAGCTCTTTCTTGCCGATCAGTTTGAGGTCGTGGCGGTCGGTCGGGCCGAAAATCATGAAGGCTTCGTCGAAAAAGCCGACGCCCGAGGTGACGAAGTCCGGCGTGTCATAGGCAATGTTCGGCGCACGCCGTACCCGACGTTGGCCAACCAGGTACTGCCAGGCGGCACGCTTGCCCGGATCCATGTCCCAATGGGTCATCAGCCCCTCGCCCGCCTTGGACGACGGGAGTTCCGTGGCCAGCTTGCCGATCAGAAACTTGCCATCAAAGGTATCCAGGCTGCCCTCTTTGAAGTAATAGGGATGCTGGTACCAGAAACGCGCGCGGGTGGCCTGGATCTTCTTGCCGCCAGCGGTCATCAGCCAGGTATCAAAAGGCGCATAGAAGGTGTCGCCACCCTGCCAGGACAGGCGGTAGTTCCACAACACCTCGGCACCGTTCTGCGGCAATGGGAAGGGAATCCCGCCATAAGCACCGCTGACTTTCTCGGTTTCCACCTCGAGGTTTGCACGGGTGGCGTTCTTCAGGGTGTTGTCATACACCCACTGCGGGGCAGCGGCACTGCGCCGGGTCGGATAGACGTCCAGGCGGTAGCCCGGATATTTCTGCAACAGGGCCTTGGTCCCCTCGGCCAACTGATCGGCGTACTGGGCCATGTTGGACGCGCTCACCGAATACAGCGGCTTGTCGGCAGCGAATGGGTCGGCACGCTTGTCGCCGTTCTTGTAGCCTGCCGGCGCTTTGGTGTAGCCCCCGGTCCATTCGGGGATGCTGCCGTCTTTGTTACCGGCGCGCTCGGCGCCCATGGGTGTAAGGTCGGTATTAAGCCGTGCGGCCTGCTCAGGGGAAACCGCCGCCTGCACCAGGCCGGCGCTTAACAAGGCAATGGCCAGGGCCGAAATACGCAAGGAAAATTTGCTTTGCATAGCGGATGAAACCTCTTATTAGAATGTGGTTTTCACGTACATGGAGACGAAGTCACGGTCGGCCAGCGATTGCCCATAGCTGAAGTTGCCGTCTTCGCGCAGTCCCGCCTCCTTCTTGCCGAAGAAGTTCACGTAGTTCACGCCGAAGTCCCAGCGCTGCAAATAAGTGGCCTTGAGTCCGACGCTCCAGTCGCCGGCATGGGTGTTGCCGAAACCGGCCTTGCTGACCGCCGAGGAACGCCCATCGAGTACCACTCCAAAGCCCACCGGTACGGTCAGGTCGAGGCCGTCGGCCACCTGGAAGTAGGCCGGCTCGGCCAGCACCCGCAGTGCGGTGGCGTCACGGGTGGTATTGGAGTCCAATGCCGCACGGTTCTCGGTAACGCTGAGGGTGCGGTTCCAGGCCAGTTCGGCGAGTACCGAACCGCCGTCCCATAGTGCGTTGGGCGACAGCAGGTAAATGGTCGAGAGGTTGACGTGCGCGGTCTTGCCCTTGGCGTAGAGCGCGTTGTCGCTGTTGTCGGCCGCCATGCCAGGTGTCACCACCTGCAGGTTGCTCACCAGGGGCGCATCCCAACGCACCGAGCTTTCGCCGGCGAAGTTGAACGGGCCGTGAGCGGTGGAGAAGCTGACGCCGACGGTCTTGATGTCTTCGGCGTAGACCTGGCGGTAGGAGCCGAGGATCGGCAGCCCGGTAGCGGCCGCCGCTGCACCATCCAGGTAGGCATAGAGTGCGCTCGGGGCCTTGTCGTGATACTTCGCGGCGTAGAAGCCCAGCTCAAGCTCCGTGCCTTCGGGCTTGTAGCGCAGTTGCATGCCGCCCTGCCCGCTATTTTTGGCTTCGATGTCAGAGGCATGAACGGTGGTGTTGCCAAACACCTCAGTCCAGTCGCCCGAACCTTTGCCGATGCCATCGTTATCGCTCAGGTAGCTGCCCGCACCCGGCAGGTTGGAACGCTCCCATTCGAACTGATAGTACGCACCCACCGACAACTGAGGGTTGATCTGCAACTGCCCGGACACTTGATTGACCGGCCGCAGGATTTCCTTGAACTGGGTACCTGGTACGCTGAGCAGCTTGACGATGTCGCTAGGCCCTTGGGCGGCGGCGATGCCGTTGCCACCGTAGAACAGGCTTTCGCCATAGATCAGGCTGTGTCGGCCGAGGCGCACGGTGCCCTGGCTTGCGTCACCGACATCGCCGCGCACGAACACGAAGGCGTCCAGCAACTCGGCGTCACGCCCGTGCAGTTCGCGGGTATCGTCGAGGAAGTGGCGCTGGTCGCTGCTGTCGGTGTCCTTGTTATAGACATCGTCGTACCAGGCCGCCCCGCTGAGCCGCAGGCCATAGTTTTCCCGACTCAGGTCCATTTCACTGAACAGGTCCAGGCGGTTGGAGACCAGGCCGCTGCTGAAGTTCTTGTCGCCCTGGCTTTGTATCGAGGGATACAAGCCTCCCGCCGTCGGCGCGTTGACCAGATTGTCGTCGGCGCCGTTGAGTCGCCAGGCCTGGCTGTATTTGATGGTGTTGTCCCAACGCAAACGCCATTCACTGTCGCCCAAGTCTATTTGTGCGGCTTGAGACTGGCCGGCCCAGCTCGCCAGACACACCGAGAGCGCCATGGCGGAACGCTTGAAGCCTGGATAGCAACGAGAGTTGTGCATGTTGTTCCTCATTATTCTTGTTGTTGGAAGCAGGTTTTATGAGCCGATCATTCGCTCGAAAACGACCGACAATGAATTGCGCGAAAAGGCGTGGCCCAAGGTTCCTCATTCAGACGTAAGTGGACGCCAGCCCCCCATCGACGGGCAGGTTGATGCCATTGACCCAGCGAGATTCGTCAGCGCACAGGAAGGCAATGGCGGCCGCCACCTCATCGGCGTAGGCCGGGCGTTTCATGCGGTGGGCGTCAGCGTCGATGCGCTCTTTACCGAGCATGGCGACGAAATCACCCAGGATTGGGGTGAACACCGGGCCCGGAGCCACGCAGTTCATGCGAACCGAGGTCTGCAAGAACCATGGCTGGGCCTGCAAAGCGTTCCAGACGATCAAGGCTTCTTTGAAGTACTGGTAGCAGCTCTCCGGAGGCACCGGGTGTTCGGCCAACCAGGCCTGGCCATCCGCAAAACTGTCGGTACGGGCCAAGGCCTTGTGCAAATCCACCCGCAGTGGCCACTCCGCGCCCAGGATCGAAGCGACGTTGACGATGCTGCCACCGGCCCGGATACGCGGCAGCAGCGCTGCGCAGAGATGGCGCAGCCCCAGATAATTGATCTGGGCAACCCGTTGTGGATCGGCGGTGCCCGGCACCCCGGCGATATTGCACAGGCCGTCGAGGGTGTCCGGTAACTGCCGCACCGCCGCGTCGATGGCATCCGGGTGGCTGAGGTCAGCCTGGATGAAATGATCCAGGCTCAGGTGGGGCTCATTGCGATCCATGCCGATGACGATGGCGCCGTGGGCACGCAGGATTCGGGCGGTTTCGGCGCCAATGCCCGAGGACACCCCGGTCACGACTATCCTTTTACTGGTCAGCTTCATACGGGTTCCCCGATTCGTGCTTGTGCTGCCCGCGTTAGGGCGACAGCCAAGCCATATTGTTATTCGCCGAATTAGTTAATGTCGGTAACTAGTTGTAGCAAGCGATATGCCATCTCTGGACAATGACGAGGAAACCGCTCAAGCACGCGGCATTCAGCCTGAATAGGGAAAAACAGCGACAGGAAGGCGAGATGGAGCGCGTTAGAAAAGTGATGATTTCAGCAATTTCATGCTGCACTATGCGGATTATGATTACTCAAATTAAGGGTTTCTGATGGCAGACAAGCTGATTTCCCTGGCCGAACTCTCTCGTGATGCACAAAAGAAACCCGGACGTGGCGCCAGCGAGCAATTGCCACCCGGCGCCGCCCCTACCCTGCAGGACCTGACCGAATGCCTGCTGTTCAGCCCGGGCGATGGGCGCATCTGGTTGAACGGCGCGCGCATGCTGCTGATGCACAACAGCGGCATCGGCGCACTGCGCCGGGAGCTGATTGAAAGCATGGGCCTGGCCCGCGCCCGAGGGATCATGCTGCGCACCGGCTACCATTGCGGTGCCCGGGACGCCGCGTTGATCAAGGAACGCTTTCCCGAGGCCGATATCCTGGCGCTGTTTGCCGCCGGCCCGATCATCCATGCGATTGAAGGGGCGGTGAAGGTCGAGCCGGTGCACTTCGAATTCGACATGAACCTGGGAACCTATTACGGAGAGTTCCTCTGGCACCACTCCAGCGAAGATGATGAGCACATCGCCCAGTACGGCATCGGCACCGAGCCGGCCTGCTGGATGCAAACAGGCTATGCCACCGGATACACCTCGGCGATGGTCGGCCGGTTGATCGTCTACCGCGAGGTCGAATGCCGCTCCACCGGCTCGAGCATTTGCCGGCTGATCGGAAAACCCGCCGAGGAATGGGACGACGCCGAAGCGGACCTGGCCGACCTCAACGCCGAACCCTTCGTCAGCACCGGTGGACGCAGCGCCACGGCACCCAACCGCAGCGATAAAGGCGCCCTGCCCACTGGCCTGCAAGCGGGTCCGACACCGGCGCAAGACACCGACATGGTCGGTATTTCTTCAGCCTTCAACGCCGCTTGCCACATGTTAAGGCGGGTCGCGCCAACCCAGGCCACGGTGCTGTTCACCGGTGAGTCCGGGGTCGGCAAGGAAATGTTCGCCAGGATGCTGCACCGCATCAGCCCGCGTCACGATGAGCCCTTCGTCGCCATCAACTGCGCGGCCATTCCGGAAAACCTGATGGAGTCGGAGCTGTTCGGCGTCGAGCGCGGCGCCTACACCGGTGCCACTCAATCGCGCGCCGGGCGCTTCGAGCGCGCCGATGGCGGCACGCTGTTCCTGGACGAAATCGCCACCCTCAGCCTGGTGGCCCAGGGCAAGCTGCTGCGCGCACTTCAGGAAGGCGAGGTCGAGCGGGTTGGCGGCAGTCGCACCTTGAAGGTCGATGTGCGGGTGGTCGCCGCGACCAACGTCGACCTGCGCGCTGCGGCGCAGCGGGGCGAGTTCCGTGAAGACCTGTTCTTTCGCTTGAACGTGTTCCCGATCCACCTGCCGCCGTTGCGCGAACGCAAGGAAGACATCCCGCTGCTGATGACGCATTTCCTGCATCGCTTCACCCAGCGCCACGGCCGCCAGATCAGCGGCTTCACCCCGCGCACGGCCGACACCCTGCTGGCCTATGACTTCCCGGGCAATATTCGCGAGTTGCAGAACCTGGTGGAGCGCGGCGTGATCAGTGCTCCGGACGGCGGCGCAATCGACCTGGCGCACCTGTTTACCAGCGGCGAACGCCTGGCCTTACCCATGTTCTCCATCGGCAAACGCGGCCAACTGGCCGCGGCACCGAACGACCAGGCACCCTCCCAGCGCACGACTGTCGCACCTGCCGATACAGGCAATGAAGCGATCCAGGCGTTGTTCGGCGGCAAGGACCTGAGCCGGCTGTCGCTGCAAGAGATCGAGGACACGATGATCGACCACTGCCTGAGCGAGGTGAAAGGCAATGTCTCCGAAGCGGCCCGCCGTCTCGGCCTGACTCGCGCGCAGTTGTCCTATCGCCTGTCGCGGCGGCCGATCAGCGAGTAAAAGGTTGTGCGGGAGCGCTCAAGCCACTTATGGGAATGAAATCATCGTGGCGAGGGGGATTTATCCCCGCTGGGCTGCGAAGCAGCCCCCAAACCAGGCAACCCGGTGAGTCAGGGAGATTGAGTTCGCTGCTTTAGGGCTGCTGCGCAGCCCGGCGGGGATAAATCCCCTCGCCACAGGGCGCATGCTGGATAAAACATCGACTGAACATGCCGAGGGCCACTTCGACCCGCTGTTCGATCTGCTCGTCGGACCAGCTCTGTTGCACCCCAAGGGTGAAGAGCTTGAGCGGTTGGGAAATCAACAACGCGTCGATCAGTTCGATGGCCTCCTCGACATCCTCGTTTGCCAACAGCCCCCTTGCCCGCCGCCTTGCCCAGCCAGCCACGCAACAGGCCCAGGCAGCGTTCGGCACCTTCCTGATACCAGATCCGGGCAATGCCCGGCGCAGTCTCGCGCCCCTGCGCGGCCATGAGATAGAGACCCAGGGCCAATGGCGAAAGGGTCAGGCGCGCCCATAGGGTCAGGTACATGCGCAACTCGCTGAGCAGATCCTCGGCGCAGTCGATACCGCTTTCCAGAAGCAGTTCGAGGGTGGATAAGTCGCGGGCCACCAACTGTGAGAGCAACGCTTCCTTACTGGCCACCAGTAGATACACGGTCTTCTTCGAGATGCCGGCGGCGCGGGCGATGGCATCCATGGTGACATTGGCGAAGTTGCCGCTGCCAAGCGCCTGCGCCGCCGCGTCCAGCAGCAAACTCATCTGCTCCTCACGGCTGCGCAACGGAGGACGACCGCGCTTGGCGGGCTGCGCAGTGGTTTCAGGCATTACGAGCCCGGTTGATTGGCATGGTGCACGTGTCCTGACAGTGATGGTTTGGCCAAGGTGCCCAGCCTAGCGCAATGGGCTGAAAACGCCTCGCGCAAAGAGTCCTCGATGAGTTGCCAGGCCTCCTGAGCCGAGTCATCCGGCCCCAGGTGGGTGAACATATGATCGCAGCCGGCGAACATCCGCTCATGCACCGCCACGCCGGCCTGACGCAGTTTCTCTGCGTAGGCCTCGCCTTCAACGCGCAGAATGTCGTACTCGGCGGTGATCAGCGTGGTGGCGGGCATGCCCTGCAACGCCTCGAGCGGCACCCGCAAGGGCGAGGCCAGAGGGTCGTGCGCGTGGGCCGGATCACTCAGGTAGCAACTATTGAAGAAGCGCATCAGGCCCGTGCCAAGCAGCGGTTTGTCGAGGGGCGAGTGCTTCTGTTCGGGATCCAGGGCCAAGTCCAGCGCCGCATAATCGATGATCTGATGCACCACCCGCAGCCGCTGGTGTCCCCGCGCCAGATTGGCCACGCCGGTGGCCAGGTTGCCACCGGCGCTGTGCCCGCCGACGGCGATACACTGTGGGTCGATCCCCAAGGCCGTGGCCTGTCCGGCCAGCCACTCCAGCACCTCGAAGCTCTGTCGCACACCTGCGGGAAAGGGATGCTCTGGGGCCAGGACATAGTCCAGATTGACCACCAGGCAACCGAGATTGTGTGCAAGCCGCCGGCAATAGCTGTCGTCATGCTCCGGCACCCCGGCCACGAAACCACCGCCATGCAGGTTCAGATAGACCGGCAAGGGCTCCACGGACGGCGTATCGGGCCAATAGAACAGCGCCCGCGCCGGTCCCCACGCCGTCGGGATGATTTTCTCTTCGACCGCGCGTAACGGATACGCCGCTGCGTCGTAGATGAACTTGGCTTTCATGCGCTTGGCAAAGGCCCGCAGCAGTTTGGCCTTGAAGGTTTGCATCGCGTTCATGGTCAGACTCCTTGGCGACTCAATGGGCCGTCAGCAATTGATCCAGCAGGCCGTGGATCATTGCGCCGTAGGGCGCGCGCATGGCCAGGTTGGACTCACCGATCGGGCTCTGCACCACGACCGCCTTGGCATGGCTGAAGGTACGGAAACCATAGACGCCATGATAGGCCCCCATGCCGGAATGACCGACACCGCCGAACGGCAGCGCCTCGAACAGGACATGGCTAAAGACGTCATTGATCACCACGCCACCCGAGGTCGTGCGCTCCAGCACCTGCCTACGCTCATCGGCATCCTCGCCAAAGTAATAGGCCGCCAACGGTCGCGGCTGGTTGTTGACGTAATCAATCGCCGTGGCGAAATATCGGTAGGTTTTGATCGGTAACAGCGGCCCGAAAATCTCCTCGCGCAGTACCTGCATCTGCTCACGGGTGTCGAGCACCAGGGTTGGGGCAATCTTGCGGATCTCGCGATCGCTCAGATCCTCCTGCGCCGGGTTGATCTCGATCAGCCGCGCACCTCTGGTTTTGGCATCGACGAGATAGCCTTGCAGACGGTCGAAATTACGCGGGTTGATGATCGAGGTGTAATCAGGGTTGCTGCGCAAGGTGGGGTACATGGCACTGACGAAGCGCACGGCCTCGGCAACGAAGTCCTCCAGTAACTCTTCCGGCAGCAGCACATAGTCCGGGGCCAGGCAGATCTGCCCGGCGTTGAACGTCTTCACCGTCATGACCCGCTGCACCACGGTCGCGAGGTCGGCGCTACGGGAAACCAGTACCGGCGATTTGCCGCCCAGCTCCAGGGTCACCGGCACCAGGTTGTCCGAGGCAGCGCGCATGATGTGCCGGGCCACTGCGGTGCCCCCGGTAAAGATCAGATGGTCGAAGGGTTGCGCACTGAACAGCGCGCCGGCCTCAGCGTCACCGAGCACCGTGGTGAGTTCGTTCTCGTCGAAATAGCGGGCGATCAGTTCGGCGATCAACGCCGAGGTGCGCGGGGTCAGCTCCGAGGGTTTGAGCATGGCCCGGTTACCGGCGGCCAGGATGCTTGCCAGCGGCCCGAAGGCCAGCACGATGGGGAAATTCCACGGGCTGATCACACCGACCACGCCCAGCGGCTGGTAATCGACCCGCGCCTGGCAACCGGGAAACGGTGCCGGATGGGACTCTGATCGCATCCACTCGACCAAGTGCTCACGGCAATGCTTGAGGCTCGCCACAGAACCGGCAATATCCGACAGCAGGGTTTGCTCGCGACTGCGATTGCCGAAGTCTGCCGACACCGCAGCGACAATGGCTTCGCGATTATCCAGAAGCAAGGCAATGGCCCGGTCGAGGCGGTCGCGGCGTAATTCCGGGCTCGCCGGCCCTTCGTCCAGATGGGCCTGCTTCATTTTCGCCAGCGTCGCAGCGAGTTGTTCGGCGCAGACCGGCGCAGCATGATGACCGATGATGCTCATGGCGTGAATTCCTGCTGGTTGGATTGTTATTATTCAGCACTAATATTCGGCGAGCAGGCGCCTTTGCCGACTCGTTGCAGAGAAGTATGCCAAAAAACATGACAAAGGAAACCGTTAAGTTTCTTAATTTTTCAAGGCCGCGAAAGATAGAGAAACAGGTGGATATTGGAGAATAGCAAACATAAATCGGATGAAACGCACCATAACGCTGGGCGCTTGAGCGGCGTTCAGCAATGAGCAAATAATTGGCAACTAATTAATTTTAATAACTAATTACCGCAGCAACCTCCCCCCGTTTGGTTCAAGCGCAGCGGTTCTGTGGAGAGTGGATTTATCTCCTCACCACAGATGAATCCCCTCGCCATGAGCCTCGCATCAGTCCATCACCAGATCGGCACACTGTAGGTCAGCAGAAACCGCGTCTGGTTCTCATCGCGAAACGCGGCCGCCCCGGGAAAGTCATTGCGGTAAATCGATTTACGCGCAAGCAGTCCGAGGTTTTTCAATGCGCCGCTCTGGATCACATACCCCAGTTCCATCTGGAACTCGCGCTCCTTGCGGTCTTCGGCATTGAGCGCCGCCAGTTCGATGTGGTCGCCGCGCACGTAGCGCAAACGGGTCCTCAGGCCCGGTACGCCGACTGCGGCAAAGTCATAATCATGGATCACCTGCCAGGTGCGCTCCTTGGCGTTGAGAAAATCCGAGCTCATGGTCATTTCACTCAGGCCCATCAACTCGGTGCCAGACACATATGGCGTGGCCGTATCGCCGCTGGCGTGCATGTAGCCCAGGCTTACCCGGTGACCGCCCAAGCGATAACCCACCAGCGCCGAAACATTGCGGTTATCCACCTTGCCGGCCTTGGCCGCGCCGTCTTCGTCGCTGAAAAAACTGCGCAGATCGGTAGTCAACACGCCGTCGCCCAACGGCAGGTTATGCAGCAGCGCCAGCGTATTCTGTCGGTACAAGTCCGCCACTTCGGCGTGGTAGGCCCGCAGGCTGAGGTCTTTGTTGACCTGATAATCGCCGCCCACGTAAGCCATATGAGACGCGGTCGCCGCGCCATTGAAGCGACGGTTGGGCGAGGCGATGCTCATCGGCTGGTAGTCGGTGGAGTCGCGCCGGTTGATGCGGTCGATGTAACCAGTATTCAACGTTAGCCCTTCAATGCCCTTGGCACTGAGGGTCGTGCCGCGAAAGGTCTGCGGCAACAGCCGCGACGGGCTGGCGAAGGCAAACGGCAGGAAAATCGATACGTCCCCGGTCTTCACCATGGTCTGGCCGATTCGCAGCTTGCCGGTCAACGCCAGACGCGAATACTCATCGGCGGCACGCTTGTCACTGCTGGAGACCGGCAACAACTCCGTACCACTGCGGTCCGGCGACGAGTCCAGCTTGATCCCCACCAGGCCCCGGGCATCCAGGCCGAAACCGACGGGACCTGGGGTAAACCCCGATTCCATATTCATGAACACACCTTGGGCCCATTCCCGAGCCGCGGTCTTGGCGCCGTCATCCTTGTAGTCGCGGTCCAGGTAGTAATTGCGCAGGGTCAAGGTTCCGTGGCTGTCGTCGATCAATCCCTCGGCGAGCACTGCGCTGGAAGCGAGGCTCAGCCCGAGGCAGGCCAGCAGACGGACGACAGGTGAAAGAGAAGGCGCCGCAACGGCGTCCCGGACAAAGTCAGGCATGTTCAACGTCCACTTATTGTTGTTGTTTTGGTCGGCCCGAGCTTTCGTAATAGCGGGCTATGCGGACTAAGAATGGAAATGGCGCGGGTGCTTCGTCAATCCAGACTGACCGATAATCGAACATTAATATAGTTAACCAATTTTTCAGTTCGTCCAAAATAACTCGTCAACCTATTGAATTTTATCGAAATATCACCTTAATCCACCGCCAGCTCGCGGCGATTCATTTTTTAGTTAGCTTTGTTAATCTTAATTCATCTGCCGGTTTCCCCCGTTACCGGTGCTCCACAGACAAAAACAATAAGAGGGATTTGCCATGAACAGTCCGGCGCGTCGTGCGACGCTGACCATCGCCTTGTGTTTTATCGTTGCGTTGATCGAGGGGTTCGATCTGCAATCGGCCGGCACTGCCGCCGCCGGTTTGCGACAGACGTTTGCCCTGGACCCGAAAATGATGGGCTGGGTATTCAGCGCCGGGATCATCGGCCTGCTGCCCGGGGCGTTCTTCGGTGGCTGGATTGCCGATCGCATCGGCCGCAAGAAGATCCTCATCGCTGCGGTCCTGCTGTTCGGCGTGTTTTCCCTCAGCACCGCGTATGTCGAACAGTTCTCCAGCCTGCTGCTGGTGCGCTTCATGACCGGCCTGGGCCTGGGCGCCGCCCTGCCCAACCTCATCGCATTGTGTGCCGAAGCCGTGGGCGAGCAACGGCGCGGCACGGCGATCAGTGTGATGTACGCGGGTGTGCCGTTGGGTGGCGCGCTGGCGGCGGTGGTTGCCATGCTGTTTGGCGAACACTGGCAAATGACCTTTTTCATCGGCGGGCTGGCGCCGCTGCTGGTGGTGCCGTTGATGTTGCTGTGGCTGCCCGAGTCCAGCGCCTTTCGCCAGGTGCAGGGCGCCAGCGCGCCACTACGCGGCTCCACCGGCCAGGCGCTGTTTGGTGAAGGTCGGGGTCACACGACCCTGGCGCTCTGGCTGAGTTATTTCTTCACCCTGACGGTGATGTACATGCTGCTCAACTGGTTACCATCGTTGTTGCTCGAACAAGGGTTCAGCAAGCCTCAAGCCGGCCTGGTGCAAATGCTGTTCAATATCGGCGGAACCCTTGGCTCATTGCTCGGGGGGCTGTTGCTGGACCGCTGCAACGGCATCAAGGTGGTGTTGTTCGTCTATGCCGGGCTACTGAGCGCATTGGCCGGCGTCGGGTTGTCAGTCGGTATCGTGCCGATGGCGATCGCCGGCTTTGCCGCCGGGTTGTTCGTCATGGCGGCGCAATTGGTACTCTACGCCTTGGCACCGCCCGCCTACCCTACGGCCGTACGTGCGACGGGAGTCGGCGCCGCGGTGGCTATCGGGCGCCTGGGGTCGGTCGCCGGACCTTTGGCTGCGGGGCAGATTCTGGCCGCCGGAGCGGGGACGACTGGGGTGCTGCTCGCGACATCGCCGGGGCTGCTGATTGCGACTGTGGCAGCGATCAGCGTGATGGCGCGTGCGGTGCCGGTGGGTGAGGCGCAGGCTGCCCGCTGAGCATTACGGTTTCAATTGAACGACAAAGCCCCGCGCCGATACTCACTCGGCGTCTGGTTCATCTCGATGCGGAAATGTCGGTTGAAGTTGGACAGGTTGTTGTAGCCCACTTCAAAGCAGATATCAGTGACCGGCATTTCACTCTGCAACAGCAAGCGGCAGGCGCGCTGGACCCGCAGCTTGCGCATCAAGTCGATGAAGCCGTGTCCGGTGATGCGTTTGAAGAACCGCGAGAAGCCTGGTTCGCTCATGTCCAGTTGACGGGCGATCACCGACAGGCGCAGGTCGCCGGTGAGTTCGGCTTGCAGGTATTCGAAGGCTTTGTGAATGCGCTCGGAACTGCGCGCATCCAGCGTCGGTGCGTAGCAAGGGCTCGCCAGGCTCAAGGCTTCGTCGACAGGGGCTTGGTTGAGGGTGTGGAGCAGCTCCAGGAACAGCGTCAACCGCGCCAGCCCCTGGGCCGGGCCGATGGCTTGCAGCAGGTGCGCGGCTTGCAACGCCGTATCGCCGCCAAAGGCCAGGCCTCGGCGGGCGCGCTCGAACAGCCCCTGCAGATCCCCCAGTTCGGGCAGCGTTCGGCGCAAGGTCAGCAGCGTCGCGCCATCGAACTGCAACACCACGTCGCGCCCGGGCAGGTGCTCGCCCGGCGCCAGGTCCCCCATCCAGTCGTGGGGCAAATGCGGGCCAATCATCGCTACATGGCCTGGACCAAAGGGGCCAATGTAGTCGCCCGCCAACAGTCTGCCGCTTCCCTGGCGGATCAGGTGGATTTCAAATTCAGGGTGATGGTTCCAGCGCGCCATCGGGTACGGGTAGTCATGCTCGTACCAGCGAAAACTGTGTTCGGGCTCGGGCAGAATGACTTCCAGTTCGGCGGGTCGCTGCTCGAACAGGGGCGTTCGGTGATCAGGCATGTCGCGCCTCTTTTAGCGTTATAGCAGGCACCTTACGCCGAGTGCGCAGCCGTTCGCCAGTCTTGGCCTGACCGCCCGCCGATACTTTTTTAACCTGCGCCTGGCGCACTGACGAGCGTTAAAAAAGTATCAACTCGTGATCCTCCCTGCGTTTGTCGGCCTCCACGGGCGTTGGTGTAATAGGCTTGCCATTGCAGACAGGCAGCACCGCCCGACGCCACGGCCCCACAACAATAGGACAATCCCATGAAACGACTGGAAGGAAAAAGTGCCCTGGTAACCGGTGCCGCCCGTGGCATCGGCAGGACGTTCGCCCAGGCTTATATCAACGAAGGCGCCACGGTGGCGATTGCCGATATCGACCTCGAGCGGGCCCAGGCTACCGCAGTCGAGCTGGGCAACAGCGCCTATGCGGTCAAAATGGACGTGACGGACCAGGCCTCGATCGACCAGGCCATCGAGGCGGTGGTGGCCCGGGCAGGCAAGCTGGATATCCTGATCAACAACGCCGCGCTGTTCGACCTGGCGCCCATCGTGGAGATCACGCGCCAGAGCTACGAGCGGCTGTTTTCCATCAACGTCGCCGGCACGCTGTTCACCCTGCAGGCGGCGGCGCGACAGATGATCCGCCAGGGCCATGGCGGGCGGATCATCAACATGGCCAGCCAGGCCGGCCGGCGTGGCGAGGCCCTGGTGGCGGTCTATTGCGCCACCAAGGCGGCGGTGATCAGCCTGACCCAGTCCGCCGGGTTGGACTTGATCAAGCATCGGATCAACGTCAACGCCATCGCCCCCGGCGTGGTGGATGGCGAACATTGGGATGGCGTGGATGCGCTGTTCGCTCGCCACGAAAACCTGCCGCTGGGGGAAAAGAAGCGTCAGGTCGGGCAGCAAGTGCCGTATGGCCGGATGGGGACTGCGCAGGACCTCACCGGAATGGCGATTTTCCTGGCCTCGGCGGAGAGCGAATACGTAGTGGCGCAGACCTACAACGTCGATGGCGGTAACTGGATGAGCTGATAATCCGCGTTTTTATGGCCTTGAAAGGACGGAAATGGACTTATTCGCCGGAAAATTGATCCCACTACTTGAGGATCATCCCGAACGCTACCCAACGGTGCCGTTCCAAGGGATTTCAAGAGAGCGTGAATACCGTTGCCCCAGCGGGGCAAAAATTGCGCATCATAGGCGCCGTCCGCTCAAGGGAGATTTACATGCGTGCCATTTCATCCGTCATGGGTCTTGTCGTGCTGTCGCTGGGCCTGGTGTTCACCACCAGTGCCACAGCCACCGAAGAGACACAGCTGGTCGAGTCCATCAACCTTTACCGCAGCCAGTCCCAAAGCTGTGCCGGCCAGGCCTCGCTGGAGTTGCCACCGCTGGCGATGGATTCGCGGCTGATCCTGTCGGCCAATGGCATCGGCGACTTGCAGCAGGCGCTGGCGCGGGCGGCCTATCCAATGGTCAACGTGCAGGCCATCAGCCTGTCCGGGCCGCGCGACGCGCAATCGGCCATGAAAGCCGTCCAGGAAAGCTTCTGCCAGGTGGTGCTCGACCCGCAATTCGTCGACATTGGCGTCAGCCGCCTGGATCGCGAATGGCGCATTGTGCTGGCACGCCCCCTGTTGTCGGCGCGCCTGGGCGACTGGCAAGCCGAGGGCCAGAAACTGCTGAAACTGATCAACAGCGCCCGTGCCCAGCCGCGCCGTTGCGGCACCGAAGCCTTCACCGCCACCACACCGCTGGCCTGGAACGCCACCCTGGCCCTGGCCGCCGTGAATCACACCCGGGCCATGGCCAACAACAATTTCTTCGATCACAAGGACCGTGACAACCGCATGCCGGGCGACCGCGCCGAACTGGCGGGCTATCTCGGCCAGTTGATCGGCGAAAACATCGCCGCCGGGCAGGACACGGCCCTGAAAGTGGTGGACGGCTGGCTGGCCAGCCCCGGGCATTGCGCCAACCTGATGAACCCGCAGTTCCGCGAGTTGGGCGCCGGGTATGCGACCGATCCGAAAAGCGATGCAGGGATTTATTGGACGGCGATGTTTGGCACCCAATAGCGCGGTGGCAGAGCCGTCGCCATCGCGGGCAGGCTCGCCCCCACAAGTTTTTTTGGGTGTTCATGGGAACGATGCGGTACGCCATCGACCTCAATGCCGGTACTGGCGTCGTTGAGGTTTCGGCGATCAAGATGAAAGCGAAGCTGCCTGAAAGAAAGGTTCATGGCCGAATTCACAGAACAATCCTTCAGGCTTCCCCGGCTACTGGTGCTGCACCTGCACCATCGAGCTCACCTGCACCCGCGCCTGCATCTGCTCCGCACCACCGCCGCGGCGCATGCCGCGTACCGGGCAGGCGTCGAGGTAGTCCAGGCCGATCGCCAGCTTCAGGTGGCGGTCGGGAACAGTCAGGCGGTTGGTCACGTCGAAGCTGTACCAGCCGTCATCCAGCCAGGCTTCGGCCCAGGCATGGCTTGCCAGATGGCTTTCATCGTCGGTGCACAAATAGCCGGAAACATAGCGCGCGGGAATGCCCAGGCTGCGGGCGCAGGCCAGGAACGCATGAGTATGGTCCTGGCAGACCCCCGCCCCGCCGGCAAACGCCTCGGCGGCGGTACTGTTGACCGCTGTCGTGCCGGGACTGTAAGGCATCCGCGCCGCCAGCCCATTCATCAGATCGGTCAAGGCCGAACGATCGCGCCGGCCTGCGCATTGCTCGACGGCGAAGGCGCTGAGGGTCTCATCTGCCTGGGTGAGGCGGCTGGTGCGCAAAAACGGCAGTGGCGACTGGTTGTCCGGCTCCATCGCTATCGACTGATGGATTTCCACCTCGCCATAGGCCGTCAATACCAAAGCCCCATGGGGCTCGTCCATGGTCATCACGTGCAGGATGTTGCCGTAAGGGTCGATCTGGCTGCGCACCAGGCGCGGCAGCTCCAAGTGCCATTCAAGGATGCGCTGGCGCTGGCTGTCCTTGGGGGTCAGGCGCAGGAACTGGATGCTGGTGCAGACTTCATCGGCATAGCTGTAGGTGGTGTCGTGGCGTATGGACAGTTTCATACGACCTCCAGATAAGACTCATGAACGGTCTGGCCCAAGTGACGGATCTGGCCAATGAGGTCGGTCAACCATTGATGCAGGCCCGAGGCGAGGATCTCGTCGATCCCGGAATAGCGCAGGCGCGCATTCAGTTCGGCGGCCAGGCGTTGCGCCGGCCGACCGTTGTTGCCCGGCAGGCTGGCGAGGATATGGTCCAGTTCCTCGATACAGGCATGCAGCGAGCGCGGCACATCGGCGCGCAACAGCAACATCTCCGAGACCTGCTCGGCGTTGGGCGCATTGCGGTAGATCTCGTTGAACGCCTCGAACGAAGACAGCGCGCGCAATAAGGCACTCCACTGGTAATAACCGCGGGCCGAGTTGTCGCTGACCTCCTCCGATTCCTCGCCGAACATCTCATAACGCGCATCCAGCAGGCGCAGGGTGTTGTCCGCCCGCTCGATAAAAGTCCCCAGGCGAATGAAACAATAAGCGTCATTGCGCATGATCGTACCCGACGTCGCGCCACGGAACAGGTGCGAACGTTCCTTGACCCACTCGCAGAAATGGCTGATGCCGTAGCGGCCCAGGCCATTGCTGGCGATGTTGCGCATTTCCAGCCAGGTGGCGTTGATGTTCTCCCACATGTCGGCGGTGATGCGTCCGCGCACCGCGTGGGCATTGGTCCGCGCCGCCCGCAGGCAGCTGTAGATACTGCCAGGGTTGGTTTCATCCAGTGCGAAGAAATGCAGCATGCGCTCGGTGTTGAGCGCGTCATAACGGGCGTTGTAGTCGTCCAGCGTACCGGCGGCCAGCAGCGACATCGCCAGCTCGGCATGGCCGTCGCTGCGCCCGGCCTGGGGCATCAGCGACAGCGAATAGCTGACTTCAAGCATGCGCGCCAGGTTCTCGGCGCGCTCCAGGTAGCGGGACATCCAATAGAGGTCCGAAGCAGTTCTTGAAAGCATGTCTTAGTCCTCCACGACCCAAGTGTCTTTGGTGCCGCCGCCCTGGGACGAGTTCACCACCAGCGAGCCCTCGCGCAGCGCCACGCGGGTCAGCCCGCCAGGCACCAGGCGGGTTTCCTTGCCCGACAGCACGAACGGACGCAGGTCGATATGGCGCGGCGCGATGCCGCTCTCGACAAAGGTCGGGCACGTGGACAGGCTCAAGGTCGGCTGGGCGATATAGGCTTCGGGACGGGCCTTGAGGCGTGCGCGGAAATCTTCGATCTCCGCCGCGCTGGCGGCCGGCCCGACCAGCATGCCGTAGCCGCCGGAGCCCTGGGTTTCCTTGACCACCAGATCAGGCAGGTTGGCCAACACATGGGACAGGTCCTGGGGCTTGCGGCACTGCCAGGTTGGCACGTTCTTCAGGATCGGTTCTTCGGTGAGGTAGAAGCGGATCATCTCGTCGACGTACGGGTAGATCGACTTGTCATCGGCCACGCCGGTGCCGACCGCGTTCGCCAGCACCACATTGCCGGCACGGTACACGGCGATCAGCCCCGGCACGCCCAACATCGAATCGGGGTTGAACGACAGCGGGTCGAGGTAGGCATCGTCAAGGCGACGATAAATCACATCCACCTGCCGAGGGCCGGCGGTGGTACGCATGTAGACGTGGTCGTCACGCACGAACAGATCGGCACCTTCCACCAGCTCCACACCCATTTCGCGGGCGAGGAACGCATGTTCGAAATAGGCACTGTTGAAGCGCCCCGGGGTCAGCACCACAGCGGTGGGATTTTCGAGGGGGCTTGAGCTCTTGAGGGTGTCGAGCAACAGGTTCGGGTAATGATCGATAGGGGCCACGCGCTGGGCGGCGAAGAGCTCGGGGAACAGGCGCATCATCATCTTGCGGTCTTCGAGCATGTAGCTCACGCCGCTGGGTGTGCGCAGGTTGTCCTCCAGCACGTAGTAGCTGCCGTCACCGTCGCGAACCAGGTCGACGCCAGCGATATGGGCATAAATGCCCCGGTGCAGGTTCAGGCCCTGCATCGCGATCTGATAACCCTCGTTGGCGAGCACCTGCTCGGGAGGAATGATGCCTTCCTTGAGGATGTGTTGCCCGTGGTAGATGTCGGCCAGGAACATGTTCAGGGCCTGGACCCGCTGAATGCAGCCCCGCTCGACCATCTGCCATTCACTGGCCTTGATGCTGCGAGGAATGATGTCGAACGGAATCAACCGTTCAGTGCCCTGCTCGTCTCCGTAGAGGGTGAAAGTGATACCGGCTCGGTGGAACAGCAGGTCGGCTTCGCGGCGGCGTTGTTCAAGCAGTTCAAGCGGCGTGTCCGCCAACCAGCGTGAGAAGGCTTGGTAATGCGGGCGGCAGTCACCCTTCGCGTCATACATTTCATTAAAAAAAGCGTGGGGCATAGCCAACTCCCAGCCGCGTTCTACACGGCATTTCTTATCACTTCGTCATTCCAATGGTCCGGCCTTGCTTTGCTTTAATGAGCCCTGTTTCTCTGAGCACCTCGATAGGCATGGGTCTCTGGTCTGGCCTTTGCGTCTGGATGACGTGCGCCCCCTGGTTAAATTCGCGTGATGCATGGCTCCTATAGGTTGGGTTTCCTTGAAGCGGTAGCAAAGGCTGTGCCTAAGCGCAGCGAATCGGATCCAGCTTGGAAAAAACGCCTTAAAAGTGCGCCATGGCGAAATTTGTTTTCATTTCTGCGACAAAAGCCTCTTTAAAGGCTGAAACGTTTATTTCAGCTTTTCCCTACATGCCCCGGAACGGGTCGAATCGGTGCAAGAAGGTGGGTAGCCGCCGCCGGATGCCCTGAAATGGGGAAATTTATACCCATTCGCTGCAGATACACATTTCACCTGTGGCGAGGGGATTTATTCCCTCGCCACAAGAGCGAGCGCGTCGATCCCGCAGCAACCTCAGCACCTCCAGCCTTCCGTCGCCTCCCTTCGCACAAATTCATTAGCAGCATTTGCTTCGACAGTATTATGGTATACCATCATACGCATAGACTTATTCACCGCCCAGGAGCAGCCCATGAGTTTCGAAATCCGCAAGATCGTCAGCTATGTCGAAGAAACCTTTATCGAAGGCGGCAAGACCACTGACAAACCGGTGACCATGGTCGGGCTGGCGGTGGTGATGAAAAACCCTTGGCTGGGTCGCGGCTTCGTCGAAGACCTCAAGCCGGAAATCCGCGCCAACTGCTCCGACCTCGGCGCACTGATGGTCGAGCGCCTGGTGGGCATCATCGGTGGTGCGCAGAAGATCGAAGCCTATGGCAAAGCCGCCGTGGTGGGTGCCGACGGCGAAATCGAGCACGCCTCCGCCGTGATCCACACCCTGCGCTTTGGCAACCACTACCGTGAAGCGGTCAAGGCCAAAAGCTACCTGAGCTTCACCAACAAGCGCGGCGGCCCGGGCACGTCGATCCAGATCCCGATGATGCACAAGGACGACGAAGGCCTGCGCTCGCACTACATCACCCTGGAAATGCAGATTGAAGACGCCCCGCGTGCCGACGAAATCGTCGTGGTACTGGGCTGCGCCGATGGCGGCCGCCTGCACCCGCGTATCGGCAACCGCTACATCGACCTGGAAGAACTGGCCGCCGAGAATGCGCAGTGATCCAGCCTGGGCAACCACAATAAAAAAGGCATGCAGGAGCGCTCCATGATTCGGCTCACCGCTGAACTCACCCCGGCCGGCACCAGCTTCCTGGCAACCGGCCAAGGCCAACCCGTGGTCTTGATCCACGGCGTGGGCCTGAACAAAGAAATGTGGGGCGGCCAGGTCGTTGGCCTGGCCACGCAATACCAGGTGATTGCCTACGACATGCTCGGCCATGGCGCCAGCCCGCGTCCGCAAAGCGGTACCGGGCTGCAGGGCTACGCCGACCAGTTGCTGGAACTGCTCGATCATTTGCAACTGCCTCAAGCGACGGTGATCGGTTTCTCCATGGGCGGCCTGGTGGCCCGGGCGTTTGCCTTGCATTACCCACAGCGCTTGCAAGGCCTGGTGGTGCTCAACAGCGTGTTCAACCGCAGCGCCGAACAGCGCGCCGGGGTCATCGCCCGTACCGCCCAAGCCGCCGAACATGGCCCGGACGCCAATGCCGAGGCGGCGTTGTCGCGCTGGTTCAGCCGTGAATACCAGGCGGCCAACCCGGCGCAGATCGCCGCGCTGCGCCAGACCCTGGCAGGCAACGATCCCCAGGGCTACCTGACCACCTATGAACTGTTCGCCACCCAGGACATGTACCGCGCCGATGACCTGGGCGACATCCAGGTCCCGACGCTGATCGCCACCGGCGAACTGGACCCCGGCTCGACGCCGGAAATGGCCCGGCAGTTGGCCGAGCGAATTCCAGGCGCCACCGTTGCCGTGCTCGCCGAGCAGAGGCATATGATGCCGGTGGAATCGCCGCGCCTGGTCAACCAGCTGTTGCTGGAATTTCTCGACACAGCAAACGCCCGACAAAACCAAATAAAGGGGATCGTTGCATGACACTCGCACGCTTTTCGATGTGCATCGGCGGTGAATGGGTCGATGCCTTGTCCGGCAAAACCTTCGAAAGCCTGAATCCGGCCCTGGCCCAGCCCTGGGCCGAGCTGCCTGACGCCGACGAAGCCGATGTCGAGCGCGCCGTGCAGGCGGCGCAAACCGCTTTCGATAGCCCCGCCTGGCGCGGCCTGACCGCCACCGCTCGCGGCAAACTGCTGCGTCGCCTGGGTGATCTGATCGCCGAAAACAAAGAACAGCTGGCCCAGCTGGAAAGCCGCGACAACGGCAAGTTGATCCGCGAAACCCGTGGCCAGGTCGGCTATCTGCCGGAGTTTTTCCATTACACCGCCGGCCTGGCCGACAAGCTCGAAGGCGGCACCCTGCCGCTGGACAAGCCGGACCTGTTTGCCTACACCGTGCACGAAGCCATGGGTGTGGTCGCGGCGATCATTCCCTGGAACAGCCCGCTGTACCTGACAGCGATCAAGCTCGCCCCGGCGCTGGCGGCGGGCAATACCATCGTGATCAAACCGTCCGAGCACGCCTCGGCGACCATTCTGGAGCTGGCGCGCCTGGCCCTGGAAGCGGGGATCCCGCCGGGCGTGGTCAATGTCGTCACCGGTTACGGCCCGAGCACCGGCGCCGCCCTCACCCGCCATCCGCTGGTGCGCAAGATCGCCTTCACTGGCGGCGCTGCCACGGCCCGGCATGTGGTGCGCAGCAGCGCGGAAAACTTCGCCAAGCTGTCGCTAGAACTGGGCGGCAAATCACCGAACATTATCTTCGCCGACGCCGATCTCGACAGCGCCATCAACGGGGCGATTGCCGGGATTTATGCCGCATCCGGCCAGAGCTGCGTGTCCGGTTCGCGCTTGCTGGTGCAGGAGGAAATCTACGACGAATTCGTTGCGCGCCTGGTCGAACGGGCCCAGCGCATCCGCATTGGCAACCCGCAGGAAGACGCCAGCGAAATGGGCCCCATGGCCACCGCCCAGCAACTGGCCGTGGTCGAAAGCCTGGTGGACGACGCCATCGCCGAAGGCGCCCGCCTGCGCCTGGGCGGCAAGCGTCCAAAGAACCTGGGGGACGGCTGGTTCTATGAACCGACCCTGTTCGAATGCGACCGCAACTCGATGAAGATCATGCAGGAAGAGGTCTTCGGCCCGGTGGCCTCGGTCATCCGTTTCAAGGACGAAGCCGAAGCCCTGGCAATCGCCAACGACTCGCAGTTCGGCCTCGCCGCCGGTATCTGGACCCGCGACCTGGGCCGCGCCCATCGCCTGGCCCGGGACGTGCGCTCCGGGATCATCTGGGTCAACACCTATCGCGCGGTCTCGGCCATGGCGCCTATCGGCGGTTTCAAGAACAGCGGCTATGGACGCGAAAGCGGCATCGATTCGGTGCTGGCTTATACCGAACTGAAGACGGTGTGGATCAATCTTTCCCAGGCGCCAATGCCTGATCCGTTCGTGATGCGCTAGGAGTCCTGAGAAATGATCGAACCCGGCATCTACAAAGAAGTCATGAGCTCCTTCCCGTCCGGCGTCACGGTGGTCACCACCCTGGACCCGGACGGGAATATCGTCGGCATCACCGCCAGTGCGTTCAGCGCGCTGTCGATCGACCCGGCACTGGTGCTGTTCTGCCCCAACTACGCTTCCGACACCTACCCGATCCTGCGCGACAGCAAGCAGTTCGCGATTCATTTGCTCTCGGCTGACCAGACCGCCGAAGCCTACGCATTTGCAGGCAAAGGCAAGGACAAGGCCAAAGGTATCGACTGGCACCTCAGCGAACTGGGCAACCCGCTGCTTAGCAAGGCCACGGCGATTATCGAATGCGAACTGTGGCGCGAATACGATGGCGGCGACCACGCGATCATCGTTGGCGCGGTGAAGCACCTGATCCTGCCCGAGCAACCGGTCACACCGATGATCTACCACAAGGGCAAGCTGGGCCCGCTGCCGGCACTGGCCTGATGGCTATACACATCCCACAGGTTCATCCACTTTTTCAGGCAGCCCCATGAGCAACGACAAATACGAACAAGGCCTCAAGATCCGCACTCAGGTGCTGGGCGAGGCTTATGTGCAACGCTCCATCGAGAACGCCGACGACTTCACCCGCCCCTTGCAGGAAATGGTCACCGAATACTGCTGGGGCCATGTCTGGGGTCGAGAGGGTTTGTCCCTCAAGGAACGCAGCATGATTAACCTGGCGATGATCTCGGCGCTCAATCGCCCCCATGAACTCAAGCTGCATGTGCGTGGCGCCTTGCGTAACGGCTTGAGTCGTGAGCAAATACGCGAAATTCTGCTTCAGGTCGGTATCTATTGCGGCGTCCCGGCTGCCGTGGACAGTTTCCGGCTTGCCCGTGAAGCCTTCGCCGAAGCCGACGCCGAGGCCTCCAGTCAACCCTCGGCTGTTTGATCTGAACGTGCACGGATGTTGCCCGTTTGGCATGGACAGCCATATTACAGAGCGGACCCCATGAAACGCCTGCCACTCGACGACAGCTTCAAGGTCAATCGCAACCCCGTTACCCTGCGCGAGATCGTGCTGGATAAGCTGCGAAGCGCCATCATGAACTTCCAGCTTCTGCCGGGCGATCGCCTGGTCGAGCGCGACCTGTGCGATCGCCTGGGCGTGAGCCGCACGTCGGTGCGCGAAGCGTTGCGCCACCTCGAATCCGAAGGCCTGGTGGAATTCGCCGATGCCAAGGGCCCACGGGTGGCGATCATCACCCTGGCCGATGCCGGCGACATCTATGAATTGCGTTGCGTGCTCGAAGGCTTGATCGTCCAGCTCTTCACCCTGCGGGCCAAGGCCAAGGACATCAAGGCCCTGGAAAAAGCCCTCGAGGAAAACCGCAAGGCCCTCAAGGATGGCGAGCTGCAACAAGTCATCGATTCGGTGCAAGGCTTCTACGACGTCTTGCTCGAAGGCTCCGGCAACCATGTCGCCGCCACCCAATTGCGTCAGTTGCAGGCCCGCATCAGTTACTTGCGGGCCACATCGGTGTCCCAGGAAAACCGTCGCGGCAGCAGCAACCAGGAAATGGAACGCATGGTCGAGGCCATCAAGAGCGGCGATCCCCTGGCTGCCCACCAGGCGTGCGTCGACCATGTACGCGCCGCTGCCAAGGTTGCCCTGGAGTACCTCAAGCGCCAGCAGGAAGAAACCGGTGATATCCCTGAAATCACGGCGCCCATCGCCCTGAAAGAACCCCGTATAGGTCGCTGAGATGTTCAGCCCGAGCTTTTGTCCAAAGTGTGGCGGCAGTGACCTGAGTCACCGCCTGCCAGCGGGCGATACCCACCAGCGACTGATGTGCGGCGGCTGCGGCTACATCCATTACGTCAACCCGAAGATCATTGCCGGCTGCATCATCGAGCAGGACGGCAAGTACCTGTTGTGCCAGCGCGCCATCCCACCGCGCCCCGGTACCTGGACATTGCCGGCCGGCTTCATGGAAGGCGGCGAAACCACCGAGGACGCGGCGCTGCGGGAGGTCTGGGAAGAGACCGGCGTGCGCGCGGAAATTGTCTCGCCCTACTCGATCTTCAGCGTGCCGAAGATCAGCGAGGTGTACATCATCTTCCGCGCCACAGCCCTGGAGATCACTGGCCAGTACGGGCCGGAAACCCTCGACTACAAATTCTTCGCCCCCCAGGACATTCCCTGGGACAGCATCTATTACCCGGCCATCCGCCAGATCCTCGAACGTTATATCGAGGAACGCCAGGCCGGGGTCTATGGCATCTACATCGGCAACGACGACAGCGGCAAGATCCATTTCATCCGCTGACAGGCTTCAAGGCGCCACGCCCTCGACGATGATCACCTCGGCCCGTGCCACACCCTCGCGATGTTCCTTCGCCGCCTGATACTGCTCTGAGTGATAACAGGCCAGCGCCTGCTCGTATGAGTCGAACTCGATGACCACGCTGCGTTGTGGCGTAGCCCTGCCCTCCACCGCCTCGCTGCGCCCGCCCCGGGCCAGCATCCGACCACCGTACTGAGCAAACGCCGCTGGCGCCCGCTGGGTGTATTGGCTGTATTGATCGGGGTCGGTGACATCCACATGAGCAATCCAGTACGCCTTCATAGTGACCTCTCGGCTTGTTTCGTATTATGGTATACCACAACGACATTCCAGCAAGCCCCCATCCAAACAAAGAGAGCCCGACATGGCCTTTAACAGCATTCAGGAAATCATCGAAGACTATCGCCAGGGCAAGATGGTGTTGCTGGTCGATGACGAGGATCGGGAAAACGAAGGCGACCTACTACTCGCCGCCGACTGCTGCAACGCCCAGGCCATCAGCTTCATGGCCCGCGAAGCCCGTGGGCTGATCTGTCTGACCTTGACCGACGAACATTGCCAACGCCTGGGGCTGGAGCAGATGGTGCCAAGCAACGGTAGTGCATTCAGCACAGCTTTCACCGTTTCCATCGAGGCCGCCACGGGCGTGACCACCGGTATTTCCGCCGCCGACCGGGCACGCACCGTCGCCGCCGCCATGGCCGCCGATGCGGGGCCCAGCGATATCGTGCAGCCGGGGCATATCTTCCCATTGCGGGCCAAGGAAGGCGGCGTGCTGACCCGCGCCGGGCACACCGAAGCCGGGTGCGACCTGGCGCGCCTGGCGGGTTTCACACCGGCATCGGTGATCGTCGAAGTGATGAACGACGACGGCACCATGGCCCGCCGCCCGGACCTGGAGATTTTCGCCCGCAAGCACGGGATCAAGATCGGCACTATCGCCGACCTGATCCACTACCGCCTGAGCACCGAGCACACCGTGGTACGCATTGGTGAACGGGAACTGCCCACCGTGCACGGTACCTTCCGCTTGTTCACCTTCGAAGACCGTATCGAAGGCGGCGTACACATGGCGATGGTGATGGGCAACATTCGCCGGGAAGAACCGACCCTGGTGCGGGTGCATGTGATCGACCCGCTGCGGGACCTGGTGGGCGCCGAATATAACGGCCCTTCCAATTGGACGCTGTGGGCGGCCCTGCAACGGGTCGCCGAAGAAGGCAGTGGCGTGGTGGTGGTGCTGGCCAATCACGAGTCGTCCCAGGCGTTGCTCGAGCGTGTACCGCAGTTGACCCAGCCGCCACGACAGTTCAGCCGCTCGCAATCGCGCATCTATTCTGAAGTGGGCACCGGAGCGCAGATTCTCCAGGACCTGGGCGTCGGCAAGTTGCGACACCTGGGCCCGCCGCTCAAATACGCGGGGTTGACCGGGTATGACCTGGAGGTGGTGGAAAGTATTCCCTTCACCGGATAAACCCGAGACAACACACAACGCCTTGTGGGAGCGGGCCTGCTCCCACAAAAGATCGCGAAAAACCCGGCCGGACAGATAGCCGGTACGGCAAAATGCTTGCAGAAAGTTTGGAATACCATAATATGATATTCCATAGACCGAACACTTCAGCCAAGTGCCCCTCGACAGGGAAAGCACAAACAAAAGCCCTTGGCTCGGTCGCCTTTAAGGCCAGATGGACCTACTGCTCCCGATAGGCGGGCAACAAAAGCCCGCTCAAAAACACAACAATGAGGGCGTGAAAATGGTGTTGAAGAAAAGTGCAGCCGCAGTACTGTTCGCAGGTTTGCTGGCCACAGTCAGTCATGTGGCAATGGCGGCGGAAAGCGTCAACTTCGTCAGTTGGGGCGGCAGCACCCAGGACGCGCAGAAACAGGCTTGGGCCGACCCGTTCAGCAAGGCCAGCGGCATCACCGTGGTCCAGGATGGCCCGACTGACTACGGCAAGCTCAAGGCCATGGTCGAAAGCGGTAACGTGCAATGGGACGTGGTCGACGTCGAGGCGGACTTCGCCTTGCGCGCCGCCGCTGAAGGCCTGCTCGAGCCCCTGGACTTCTCGGTCATCCAGCGCGATAAGATCGACCCACGCTTCGTCTCCGATCACGGCGTCGGTTCGTTCTATTTTTCGTTCGTCCTCGGCTACAACGAAGGCAAACTCGGTTCCGGCAAGCCCCAGGACTGGAGCGCACTGTTCGACACCAAGACCTACCCCGGCAAACGCGCCCTGTACAAATGGCCAAGCCCTGGCGTGCTTGAGCTGGCCTTGCTGGCCGACGGCGTAACGGCCGACAAGCTCTACCCGCTGGACCTGGACCGCGCCTTCAAAAAACTCGACACCATCAAGAAAGACATTGTCTGGTGGGGCGGCGGTGCCCAGTCCCAGCAGTTGCTCGCCTCCGGCGAAGCCAGCATCGGGCAGTTCTGGAACGGGCGCATCTATGCCTTGCAACAGGATGGCGCTCCCGTCGGCGTAAGCTGGAAGCAGAACCTGGTCATGGCCGACATCCTGGTCATTCCAAAGGGTTCGAAGAACAAGGCCGCGGCCATGAAGTTCCTGGCCCACGCCAGCAGCGCCAAGGGTCAGGCCGATTTTTCCAACCTGACCGCCTATGCCCCGGTCAACGTCGACAGCGTCGCACGCCTGGATTCGGTGCTCGCTCCCAACCTGCCGACCGCCTACGCCAAGGACCAGATCACACTTGATTTCGCGTACTGGGCCAAGAACGGTCAGGACATCGCGACACGGTGGAACGAATGGCTGGTCAAATGAAAATAGCGGCACCGGCAACCCAGCACACCGCTGGCGCTGCCGGTGTGACAATCGCCAAGACCGTTGCCCCGCAAACCCCGTCGCCGGCCCAGCGCTGGCGCGGGAGCGGCAATCTGCTTCCCGCCCTGCTGTTCCTCGGACTGTTCTTCCTGGCGCCGCTGATTGGCCTGTTGTTGCGCGGCGTGCTGGAACCGGTGCCCGGCCTGGGTAATTACGAGCAACTGTTCGCCAACTCGGCCTATGCGCGGGTGTTGATCAACACCTTTTCGGTGGCCGGGCTGGTGACGCTGTTCAGCCTGCTGCTGGGTTTCCCCCTGGCCTGGGCCATCACCCTGGTGCCCCGTGGCTGGGGCCGTTGGATGCTGAACATCGTGCTGCTGTCGATGTGGACCAGCCTGCTGGCCCGCACCTACTCCTGGCTGGTGTTGCTGCAAGCCTCCGGGGTGATCAACAAGGCGTTGATGGCCATGGGCATCATCGACCAACCGTTGGAGATGGTGCACAACCTCACCGGCGTGGTGATCGGCATGAGCTACATCATGATCCCGTTCATCGTCCTGCCGTTGCAGGCAACCATGCAGGCCATCGACCCGATGATCCTGCAGGCCGGCTCCATCTGTGGCGCCAGCCCCTGGACCAACTTCTTCCGGGTGTTCCTGCCGCTGTGCCGACCGGGGCTGTTCTCCGGCGGGCTGATGGTGTTCGTGATGTCCCTCGGTTACTACGTGACCCCGGCACTGCTGGGCGGCGCGCAGAACATGATGCTGCCGGAATTCATCATCCAGCAGGTGCAGTCGTTCCTCAATTGGGGGCTGGCCAGTGCCGGCGCCGCCTTGTTGGTGGCGATCACCCTGGTGCTGTTCTACTTCTACCTGAAGCTCCAGCCGGAATCCCCGGTAGGTGCCAGCAACGCGAGGTAAGCCGTCATGCTCCTGACTCCCAATGCCATGAGCCGGCGCATGCGGTTCGGGCTGTACTTCACCACTGGCCTGATCGCGCTGTTCCTGCTGTTGCCGATCGTGTTCATCGTGCTGCTGTCGTTCGGTTCGTCCCAGTGGCTGGTGTTCCCGCCACCAGGCTGGACCTTGAAATGGTACGGCCAGTTCTTCTCCAACCCCGACTGGATGAGCGCGGCCCTGACCAGCCTCAAGGTCGCGGTACTGACCACCGTCTGCGCCGTGGCGCTGGGTTTGCCGACCGCGTTTGCCCTGGTCCGCGGGCGCTTTCCCGGTCGGGAAATGCTCTATGGCCTGTTCACCCTGCCGATGATCGTGCCGCTGGTGATCATCGCGGTGGCGGTGTACGCGTTGTTCCTGAAACTGGGTTACACCGGGACGATGTTCGCGTTCGTGGTCAGTCACGTAATCGTCGCACTGCCCTTCACCATTATCTCGATCATCAACTCGCTCAAGCTGTTCGACCAATCCATCGAGGATGCGGCGGTGATCTGCGGCGCCTCACGCCTGCAAGCGGTGTTCAAGGTGACCTTTCCGGCGATTCGCCCCGGCATGGTCGCCGGCGCCTTGTTCGCCTTCCTGGTGTCGTGGGACGAGGTGGTGCTGAGCGTGATGATGGCCAGCCCGACTCTGCAAACCCTGCCGGTAAAAATGTGGACCACCCTGCGCCAGGACCTGACGCCCGTGATCGCCGTCGCTTCGACGCTGCTGATCGGCCTCTCGGTGTTGGTGATGGTGATCGCCGCCGCCCTGCGCCGGCGCAATGAAATCAGCGCCTGAGCGCCTAGGAGAATACGATGAGTGCCGTCAAAGACCCCGCACAACAGCACAACAAGACCCTGGTCAGCCTGCGCAACCTGAACAAGCACTACGGCGACTTTGCCGCCGTGGACGACATCTCCCTGGACATCCAGGACGGTGAATTCCTGACCTTCCTCGGCTCCAGCGGCTCGGGCAAGAGCACCACGCTGTCGATGCTGGCCGGGTTTGAAACGCCCAGCAGCGGCGAAATCCTGGTGGGAGGCAAATCCCTGGTCAACGTGCCACCGCACAAACGCGACATCGGCATGGTGTTCCAGCGTTACTCACTGTTCCCGCACCTGTCGGTGCGCGACAACATCGCCTTTCCCCTGGCGATTCGCAAACTGGCCAGCGCGGAACGCGAGCGCCGGGTCGATGCCATGCTCAAGCTGGTGCAACTGGGCGAGTTCGCCCATCGGCGTCCTTCGCAACTCTCTGGCGGCCAACAACAGCGTGTGGCGATCGCCCGGGCACTGGTCTATGAACCACGCATTCTGCTGATGGATGAACCACTCGGCGCCCTGGATAAAAAACTCCGCGAAGACCTGCAGGACGAACTGCGCCAATTGCATCGGCGCCTGGGCATCACCATCGTCTACGTCACCCATGACCAGGAAGAAGCCATGCGCCTGTCCCAGCGCATCGCCATTTTCAGCCACGGCAAGATCGTCGGCCTGGGCAGTGGCTATGACCTCTACCAGAACCCACCGAACGCGTTCGTGGCCTCGTTCCTGGGCAATTCCAACTTCCTCAAGCTCAAGGCCCAGGGCAACGCGGTAGCCTCCTTCGAAGGCCAGCCACTGTCTATCCGCCTGACCGCTGGCCTGCAAATCGAGCAGGACGTGCTGCTGATGGTGCGCCCGGAAAAAGCCCTCGCCTTGAGCGTCGAGCAAGCCGGCCAGGAACCCTTGGCGGCTGGCTGGAATGAAGTCTCGGCCAAGGTCGTCGAAGTGCTGTTCCTTGGTGAAAGCCAGACCTGCAGCGTGGTGACCTCGGGCGGAACCTCGATGACCGTCAAGGCGCTGTCCGCCGCCGGCATGCCGCTCAAGGCCGGCGACCCGGTGCGTGTGCGCTGGGCCACCGCCGATGCCTGCGTCTACACCCAATGGGCCGAGAGCGACCTGAACAAAGCCGCAGGTGCCCATTGATGAACATTGCGCGCCCACAACCGATAAAGCCCGAGGATCGTCCGATGATCGATGCCAGTGTCTACAAACAAGTCATGGGCTCGTTCCCGTCCGGGGTGACGGTGATCACCACGCTCGATGACGATGGGCAGATCGTCGGCCTCACCGCCAGCGCGTTCAGCTCGTTGTCGATGGACCCAGCCCTGGTGCTGTTCTGCCCCAACTACAGTTCCGACTCCTACCCGGTGCTGATCAAGAACCGCCGCTTCGCCATCCACGTGCTCTCCGGCGGTCAGCAGAACGAAGCCTATGCCTTCGCGCGCAAAGGCAAGGACAAGGCCCAGGGCATCGAATGGACCCTGAGCGAGCTGGGCAACCCGTTGCTGAGTAACGCCACCGCCATCATCGAATGCGAACTGTGGCGAGAATACGAAGGCGGCGACCACGCCATCATGGTCGGTGCCGTGAAGAATCTGATCGTGCCGCAACACACACCGGGGCCGCTGGTTTATTGCCACGGCAAGATGGGCGCCCTGCCCGTCCTCGCCTGAACCGATCGCCAACAACAAGAGAAAGCGCCATGAAATTTTCCCTGTTCGTACACATGGAGCGCTGGGACGAAAGCGTCAGCCATCGCCAGTTGTTCGAAGACCTGACCGAGCTGACCCTGCTGGCAGAGGCTGGCGGTTTCAGCACCGTGTGGATCGGCGAACACCACGCCATGGAATACACCATCTCGCCAAGCCCGATGCCGCTGCTGGCGTACCTGGCCGGCAAAACCACCACTATCCACCTGGGCGCGGGTACCATCATCGCGCCGTTCTGGCACCCGCTGCGGGTGGCCGGCGAATGCGCGCTGCTGGACGTGATCAGCAATGGCCGTATGGAAGTGGGCCTGGCCCGGGGCGCCTATCAAGTGGAGTTCGACCGCATGGCCGGCGGCATGCCGGCATCCTCCGGCGGCCAGGCGCTGCGGGAAATGGTCCCGGTGGTGCGCGCCCTGTGGCAAGGCGACTACGCCCACGATGGCGAGATCTGGAAATTCCCCACCTCCACCAGCGTGCCCAAGCCGATCCGCAAACCCTACCCACCGATGTGGATCGCCGCCCGCGACCCGGACTCCCACAACTTCGCCGTCGCCAACGGCTGCAACGTGATGGTCACGCCGTTGATGAAGGGCGATGAGGAAGTCCTGGACCTGAAGAACAAGTTCCAGGCCGCCCTGGACAACAACCCCGACGTGCCACGCCCGCAATTGATGGTGCTGCGTCACACCCACGTGCATGCCGTGGATGATCCCGAAGGCTGGAAGGTTGGTGCCCAGGCGATCTCCAGGTTCTATCGCACCTTCGATGCCTGGTTCGGCAACAAGCAAGTACCGGTCAACGGTTTCCTCGCGCCAAGCCCGGAAGAAAAGTTCGCCGAGCGTCCGGAGTTCCAGCTGGAGAACATCCGCAAGAACACCATGATCGGCACGCCGCAGGAAATCATCGAACGCATCAAGTACTACCAGGAACTGGGAGTGGATGAGTTCAGCTTCTGGTGCGACAACAGTCTGCCCCATGCCGAGAAGAAGAAATCCCTGGAGTTGTTCATCCAGCAGGTGGTGCCGGTGTTTCGCTGATCGGTTATCTGGCCATCGCGAGCGGGCTCGCGATGGCCAGATAACTGAAACATAAGTGTCAAAAGTGACAATTGCCCCCACTACCCCGCCGCCGCTCCGCAAACCTCTGTTAACGGCTCGCAAAGCCACATAACGTACCGCGCAAACGGATCAACTCTGATTAAGGATGATGCGCGTGGGGGTTTATCGGTTGCTGTTGGCCCTGCTGGTGGCGGTTTCGCATATGGGCGTGACGTTCATGGGGTTCAACCCCGGCGTCGTTGCCGTGGTGTCCTTCCTGATCATCAGCGGTTTTGTGATGACCTCGTTGATCGAGAGAACCTACAAAACCCCGGGGCAAATCGGCCTGTTCTACATGGATCGACTGCTGAGGCTGTACCCGCAGTTTTTGGTGTACTTCGTCCTGTCCTGCGCGGTGATCCATTTCCTGCTGCCGGGAACACCCCAGGCAGCAGCGCTGACCCTCGAAAACATCACCACCAGCCTGCCGATCGTGCCATTGGGTTTCTACATGTTCGGCATCACCGTGCCCGAAATCCTGCCACCCGGTTGGTCGCTGGGCCTGGAAATGTGTTTTTACCTGCTGATCCCGTTCCTGATCCTCTACAAGGCGCGGGGTATTGCTTTTGCGGTGTCCGTGACGGTGTTCATGCTCGCCTCGCTGGGCTACCTCGACACCGACATCTACGGCTATCGCCTGCTGCCCGGTGTGCTGTTCATTTTTCTTTGCGGCAGCTACCTGTATCGGGTCCGGGCCAAGGGGCTGTGGATCGTGTCCGTCACCCTGCTCGTTGCCGCGTTGATGTTCCTGAGCATTGTCGTGGGGATCATTCCCCGTCGGCCTTTCAACGCCGAGGTGACCCTGGGCATCGCCCTGGGCCTGCCGGCGGTGTTTTTGCTCAGCAAGCTGAAGCATCACCGACTGGATGAGTTCCTGGGCAATATCAGCTACGGCGTGTTCCTCAACCACTTTGTGGTGATGTACGTGTTGCGGGCATTCTGGCCGGTCGAATACAACGCCCTGATCATCACCGCGGTGCTGGTGCTGTCGTTCGCGTTGAGTGGCGTGTCGTACTACGGGGTCGAGCGGCCGGCGCTGAAGCTTCGTCATGCTCTCAGGTCGGGCGTTAAATCCGCTGCCACACAGGCTCCCGTTGGCAGCACGGTGGCTTAGTCTCTGACCGCCGTACAAAAAATGCCCGGGACGCAGGTCCCGGGCATTTTGTGTTTCAGTGCGGCGGAATCAGAACGTCACGCTGGCGCTCAGCTTGGCGGTACGCGGCTCGCCGACGTTGACTTGCAACTGGCTGCCGGTGGAGGACGGGTAGTACTGCTTGTCGAACAGGTTGTCGACGTTCAGTTGCAGTGAGGTCTTGTGCCCGAACACCGGCGACTCCCAACGCAGGAAGGCGTCGGCGACGGTGTAGCTGCTGAGCCAGAAATCATTCGCGGCATTCGCGGCCCGCTCTCCAACATAACGCGCACCGGCGCCGGCGTGCCAGGCACCGAATTCAGCCGGCACGTTCAGGTGGTGGGTCAGGTAGAGGCTAGCGGTGTGCTTGGGTGCGTCGGGCAGGCGATGACCTTCGTTTTTCGGGTCATCCAATATCTCGGTATGGGTGTAGGCGTAAGTGCCTATCAAGTCCCAGCGGTCGGCCAAGCGACCGGTGATGTCCAACTCGAGACCTTGGGAGCCGACTTTGCCGGCGGCTTCGGAGACGTCGTCAACAGTGGTCACCACGTTCTTTTTAACGATGTCGAACAGGGCGAGGTTGATGTTCAAACCTGGCAATGGATCGTACTTGGCGCCGATTTCATAGCTGCGACCCTCTTCCGGTTTGAATGTACGACGATCCTTGTCGACCACGTCATTGGGTTTGAACGACCGGCTGTAGTTGCCGTACAGCGACAGGGTTTCGGTGGCTTTGTAGACCAACCCCAGGAATGGCACGAAGGCGTCACCGTTGTCATCGCGATTGACGTCATAATCCTTGCCTAAACCTTGATCGCTGTACTGGTCGTAGTGTTGATAACGACCTCCGAACACCAGAATCCAACGGTCATCCAGATGCCAGTTATCCTTCAAATAGATCGAACTGGAATTCAACTGGTTGCGCAGATCACTGTCGGTAGAGCTGACCAGGCTTGGCTCTGGCAGATTGCCGTAGACCGGTGAAGTGATATCGAAACCAGGCTGAACTTTCCCACGGTAAGTCTTGCCCCGGAACTGATCGGACACCTGATTATCAATGCCAACCAACAGGTCATGACGCTGGCCGAACAAGTCCTGCTTACCCATGAAATCCCAGCTGGCGTAACGGGTCTCATCATCGTAATGAGCGCCATTGGCCCGTCGGCTCAACATATTTCCAGTCAGGGTAACAGGCTGCGCAATCGAAAGACTGTACCGATCATTGTTCCAACCATAAGTCACACGGGTCTTCCACGCCTCACTCAACTCATATTCGAACCGCGCCGTAGCCGTTTCGCGAATACCGACACTTTTGGCCCAAGGCTCATCCATGCGCTTGTCGTAGTCGATATCCACCGGATGCCCATTCCTGAACACCGTACCCCGGTCAAACGGATTGGAATATTCGTTGTATTCATAACTCAAATTCAACGAAGCCCGCTCCCCCGTCCAAGCCAAGGACGGCGCCACCAGCGTGCTCTCATTGACGCCATAGTTGCGCCAGTAGTCCTCATGCCCCCGCTCGGCAATCAAGCGATACGCCAGGCCGGTATCGCCCAACGGCCCGGTGGTATCCAGGGCCATGGTGCCGCCACCTTCGCTGTAGGCCGAACCGCTCAAGGTGGTGCTCTGGGTGTACTCCGGCTTTTTGCTGATGACGTTGACCAAGCCACCGGGTTCCAGCGCGCCGTACAGCATCGAGGCCGGGCCCTTGAGCACTTCGACCCGCTCGGTGGTGGCACTGAAGTTGTGCCCCAGGTTCGAACGCACGCCGTCGCGCAGGATCGAGCCATCGTCATTGGTACCGAAACCACGCTTGACCAGCGAGTCCCGCGAACCGCCCAGGGTATTGCCCTGGCTGACACCGCTGACGAACTTCATCGCGTCGTTCAGCGAGCGCACCTGGTAGTCCGCCAAGGTCTGCTGGGTTACCACATTGATCGACTGCGCTTCTTCCTTGATCGGTACATCGCTCTTGCTCGCCGTACTGGCTTGCGACGTCGTATAGCCCTCGTCCTGAGTGACGCGACTGCCCTGGATGTCCGTGGCGGGCAGCTCGAGAGAGTCCTGCGCCCACAATGGGCTTGCAATGAAGCAGCAGGACAAGGTTGGCAATACACACTTGATGAAGACATTGCGATTTGCGAGGGGGGTGGAACGATTCAAGACGCGCACTCTGGAAGGGACGTTAATGAGAGCAAATATACTTTGAGAATCATTCCCAGTAAATCTTTTGTATCAAATGTAATTCCCCAAACCCTGTGTGAACGGGCTTGACCTCACAGGGTGATATCAAATAGCCCTATTGTCCTAAAGCTTTTGCGCTCGCGGTCGAATGTATTCCATTGAGAGATTTTTTTGCCCAGGAGCGGTGGCATGCAGACGTTGAAGGCCTTGTACGAGTCTATCGAGATGCAGTTTTTCGATACGCTCACCAAAAAGCTGTCGAGCCTTTTCCTGCTGGTGCTGGTCAGTGGCTTGCTCTATTGGGTAGCCCTCAGCGCCCGCGCCGAGATCCTGCTGTTGTTGCGCAACGCGCAACTGGACGGTGCCTTGCTCGGGCAGATCGAAGGCCGGCTCGATAGCCTGACCCATGCCCTGCTCTTCGGCGCGGTCCTGACGCTGGGCATGATCAGCTTCATGGTCTGGTATTTCCGCCACCTCATCGTGCGCCCTGTCACCGCCATGACCAAGGCCCTGGAAGAGATCGCCAACGGCGAAGGCGACTTGTCCAAGGACCTGCCGCTGGTGACCCACGACGAGATTCGCGTGCTGGCCGGCACCTGTAACCGTTTCCTGGCCAAGCAGCGGGAAATCATCAGCAACGTCCAGGCGCTGACCGTACACATCGCCGTAGAGTCGGCCCGCTCGCTGAAGAACATCAGCGACTCCAGCGACAGCGCCACCCACCAGGCCCGCTTCGCCAAGGAAGTGATGGACCAGAGCAACACCGCCGTGGGCCGCATCGAAGAAGTCTCGCGCCAGACCCAGGGCATCTCCAGCACCACCGCCCAGAACCTGAGCATGGCCCGCGACTCCTACGCCGAACTGTTGGAAGTGACCGGCAACATCAGCGAAATTTCCAACAGCCTCGGGGAATTCGCCACCCTGGTGAGCGCCCTGAACCAGCGTTCCTCGAGCATCAAGTCGATCGTCGGGTTGATCCAGCAGATCTCCGCCCAGACCAACCTGCTGGCCCTCAATGCCGCCATCGAAGCGGCCCGGGCCGGCGAAAGCGGTCGTGGCTTCGCGGTGGTGGCCGATGAAGTGCGCACCTTGGCCCAGAACGTCAGTCGGGCCACCGACGATATCTCGCGCAACATCGACGCCATGCTCGAGGAAGTCAGCTCCACCCACGAGCAAACCACGCAGATCAGCCACAGCGCCCGGGAAACCCAGAAAGTGGTGGAACGCGCCTCCGGCCATTTCGAAAGCATGATCGGCGATTTCGAATCCACCAACGGCAAGCTGGCGGACATCGCCACCCATATCCAAGAGTTCGCCGACAGCAACACGGGGATCAACGACCGGGTCACCCAGATCCACGCCGACAGCCAGTTGATCGACCAGCGCATGCAGCATTCGGCGACGGCCACCCGCGACCTGTCCGGCGTGGCCGAAAAGGTCCAGGCGTTGCTGGGTCGCTTCGTGCTCGGCCACGGCAAGCTGGACGCTGCCATTACCCGCGCCAGCGAGTGCCGCGATAACTTGCAGGTTCGTCTGGAAGCCCTGCAAGGCGAAGGCCTGAACCTGTTCGATCAGAATTACCAGCTGATTCCCGGCACCGATCCCAAGCAGTACATGGCCAGCTATACCGAACGCTTTGCCCAGGTCTGCCAGGAAGAATGCGACAAACTCACCCGCAGCACGCCGGGTGGCAAGGTTTCGTTCATTGTCGACAGCAAAGGCTATTGCCCGGTGAACAACAGCTGGGTCTCGAAGCCGCCGACCGGCGACCGGACGGTGGATTTGCCAGTGTGCCGCAACAAGCGGATCTTCAACGACCCGATCGGCCTGCGCGCGGCGGGCAACGTCCAGCGCTTCCTGCTACAGACCTACCTGCGCGATACTGGGGAAATCATGACCGAGATCGACGTCCCGTTCTTCTTCGGCGGCCGCCATTGGGGCAATCTGCGAGTGGGGTTCGATGCGGCGGTGTTGCTGGCGGAGTGATGGTGCGGTAGCACGACTCCTGCTCCGCCCACAAGGGTTCTGTGGTGCATGCAAATCCTGAGACCACCTCAAAACAACTGTGGGAGCGAGCCTGCTCGCGATCGCGGTGGGTCAGCCGCATGATCTGCTAACTGACACTACGCCTTCGCGAGCAAGCCCGCTCCCACAGGGGGGTTACCTCAATCCAAGCGATGCTTCAGCAGCACTTGGGCCCACCCTTGCCGCCGTAACGGGCCTCCTGGCGTTCGCGAAAGAACGCCTCGTAGTCCATCAACGGCTTGTCCGGGTGTTTGGTCTGCATGTGCTCGACGTAGTTGTCGTAGTCGGGCATGCCGACCATCAGGCGGGCGGCCTGACCGAGGTATTTACCCAGGCGACTCAAGTCATTGAACATCGTTGCAATCCTCTCAAGCGTCCGGCAGTGCCTGGAATGGCGCTTCTTTGTCCGTGCGTTCCTTGGTGCCCCAGGCGGCGATGCCGACCTTGAGCGCGTAGAACAGGATGCTGAAGACCACGAACAGGAACAACACCGTCAGCGTCGCGTTGGTGTAGGCGTTGAACACCACGTGCTGCATCTGCTCGATGCTCTTGGCCGGGGCCAGGATCTGGCCGGCGGCCAGGGCATCGTTGTATTTGCGTGCCAGGGCCAGGAAGCCGATCGCCGGGTTGGCGTCGAACAGCTTGATCAGGCCCGCGGTGGTGGTGCAGATCAACAGCCAGGACGCCGGCAGCAGCGTGACCCAGACGTAGCGCTGGCGCTTCATCTTGATCAGCACCACGGTGGCGAGCATCAGCGCGATACCGGCCAGCATCTGGTTGGAGATGCCGAACAACGGCCACAAGGTGTTGATGCCGCCCAGCGGATCGATCACGCCCTGGTACAGCAGGTAGCCCCACAGCGCCACGCAACCGGCGGTGGCGATCAGGTTGGCCGGCCAGGATTCGGTACGTTTGAGCGAAGGCACGAACGAGCCGAGCAGATCCTGCAGCATGAACCGCCCGGCACGGGTGCCGGCGTCCACCGCCGTGAGGATGAACAGCGCCTCGAACAGGATCGCGAAGTGGTACCAGAACGCCATGGTGTTTTCACCCGGCAGCACCGAGTGCAGGATCTGTGCGATCCCCACCGCCAGGGTCGGCGCACCGCCGGCACGGGCCAGCACGGTGGTCTCGCCGATGTCCTTGGCCACTGCTTGCAGCGCCTCTGGCGTGATGGCGAAGCCCCAACTGCTGACAGTCTGGGCCACGGCCACCACGTCACCGCCGACGATCGCCGCCGGGCTGTTCATGGCGAAGTACACGCCTGGCTCGATCACCGACGCGGCGACCATGGCCATGATCGCCACGAAGGATTCCATCAACATGCCGCCGTAACCGATGTAGCGGGCGTTGGTTTCGTTATCCAGCAGCTTGGGCGTGGTGCCCGAGGAGATCAGCGCATGGAAGCCCGAGACCGCGCCGCAGGCGATGGTGATGAACAGGAACGGGAACAGCCCGCCCTTCCACACCGGCCCGGTGCCGTCGGTGAACTGGGTCAGCGCCGGCATTTTCAGCTCGGGCATGGTCACCAGGATACCGATGGCCAGGGCGACGATGGTGCCGATCTTCAGGAAGGTCGACAGGTAGTCCCGCGGCGCCAGGATCAGCCACACCGGCAGTACCGCCGCGACAAAACCGTAGCCGATCAGCATCCAGGTGATCTGGATCCCGGTGAAGGTGAAGGCCTTGGCCCAGACCGGGTCGGCGGCGATCTGCCCGCCCAGCCAGATCGAGCCCAGCAGCAACAGCACGCCGATGAGCGAGATCTCGCCGATGCGGCCCGGGCGGATGTAGCGCATGTAGAGGCCCATGAACATCGCGATCGGGATGGTCGCCATCACCGTGAAGATGCCCCACGGGCTCTCGGCCAGGGCCTTGACCACGATCAGCGCCAGCACCGCGAGGATGATGATCATGATCAGGAAGCAGCCGAACAGCGCGATGGTGCCGGGGATGCGGCCCATTTCCTCGCGCACCATGTCGCCCAGGGAGCGCCCGTTGCGGCGGGTGGACAGGAACAGGACCATGAAGTCCTGCACCGCACCGGCCAGCACCACGCCGGCGATCAGCCAGAGCGTACCGGGCAGGTAGCCCATCTGCGCCGCCAGCACCGGCCCGACCAGCGGCCCCGCGCCGGCAATGGCCGCGAAGTGGTGGCCGAAGAGAATGTGTTTGTTGGTCGGGACATAGTCCAGCCCATCGTTGTTGAGCACGGCGGGGGTGGCCCGGCGCGCATCGAGTTGCATCACGTTGTTGGCGATGAAGAGGCTGTAGTAGCGGTAGGCGACCAGGTAGATGGCCACGGCTGCGACGACGATCCAGAGGGCGTTGATCGGTTCGCCGCGGCGCAAGGCCACGACACTCAACGCACAGGCTCCTAGAACAGCCACGGCAAACCAGGCGAGGTGTTTAACCAGACGGGTTGTCATTGCGTGTCTCCTGCCGATATCCAGTGGATTGCGGCGATTGTTTTTATAGTGTGCCCCGGCTATTCGGAGCCGGCCCAATATCCCTGCAATGGGTCAATAAATAAATCCGTAGTACTACGTAGAACCCCAATTTCCCCTGTGGGAGCAAGGCTTGCCCGCGATAGAGTCAATTCGGTCTTTCATACACCGCGGCGCCTGCATCGCGAGCAAGCTTTGCTCCCACATGTCTTGCGCCACAGGTTTTATGCCTCACCCATGGGTTTGGCATATGATGCCGCCATTGGCCTCCCCGCCGAGTCCGGACAGGAATACAGATGCTGCTCAAACACAAAATCGTCGCCCTCGGGATTCTGCCGCTGGTCCTGGCCATCGCCGTCATCTGCGCCCTGGTGATCTCGCTCAACCGCCAGTTGGGCGACCAGCAGGCGCAACTGATCGAAGACAGCATCCTGGCGAGCAAGCGCGCCGAGCTGAAGAACTATGTCGAAATGGCGCAGAGCCTGATCGCTCCGCTGTATGACAACGGCCAGGGCGACGAGCGCGCGCAACAGCAGGTACTGGAAGAACTGCGCAAGCTCAGCTTCGGCATCAACGGCTATTTTTTCGTGTATGACCGCCAGGGCCGTAGCCTGATGCATGCCCGCCAATCGGAGCTGGTGGGGCAATACCTCTGGGACATGAAGGATCCCCACGGCCTGCCGGTCATCCAGGCATTGCTCAAAAGCGCCGAGTCAGGCGAAGGGTTCCAGCGCTATGCCTGGAACAAACCCTCCTCCGGCCAGGTGACCGACAAGCTGGCCTATGTCGTAATGCTGGATAAATGGGGCTGGATGCTCGGCACCGGGATTTACCTGGAGGACGTCGAACGCGCCACCCAGCAAGCCCGCGACGAAGTTGCCCAGGGCATCCACAGCACCATGCAAGCCATCGCCGCGATCGCGTTGGTGGCGGTCCTGCTGGTATTTGCCGGCGGCATGACCCTCAACGTCAGCGAACATCGCCTGGCCGACAAAAAGCTGCAGCGCCTGAACCAGCGCATCGTCAGCTTGCAGGAAGAGGAACGCTCGCGGGTTTCTCGCGAACTGCATGACGGCATCAGCCAACTGCTGGTATCGATAAAATTCCAGTTCGAACTGGCCAGCCATGTGTTGGAGAACGGCCAGGAAAACGGCCTGGGCATTCTGAAAAATGCCACCGAGCGGCTGGGCGAAGCCATCGGCGAGATCCGTAGCATCTCCCACGACTTGCGCTCGTCACTGCTCGACACCCTGGGCCTGCCCGCCGCCATCGGCCAGCTCGCCACCGAATTTCAACAACGCAGCGGGCTGGAAGTGTCCTACCGAAGCAACGAATTCGATTGCCGCCTCGAAAATGGCGCCCCTGTCTCGCTGTTTCGTATTGCCCAAGAAGCCCTGACCAATATCGAGCGCCATGCCGGGGCGAAAAGTGTCGGCATCACCCTGTTCGGCTCCAGCCAGTCCTTGCGCCTGACGGTGGTCGACGATGGGATGGGGTTCAACGTCCCGCAAGTGGAACGCGGCCATGCCGGCATCGGCCTGCGTAACATCCGCGAACGGGTCGAGCATTTCGGCGGACGCCTGGAAGTGACCTCGGTGCCGGGCCGCAGCGAGCTGGACATCCTGCTGCCCATGAACCTCTCGGTCACGGAAAGCTGATGCGCCCCCATTCCAACAAGAGCACCTGCCGATGAACCTGCCCCCCGTGATTCGCGTTGCGCTGGTCGACGACCACTCTCTGGTTCGCGACGGCATCAGGGCCCTGCTCTCGGTGATGCCGCAGCTGGATGTGGTGGGCGAAGCCGAGAACGGCGCGCAGGCGATCGAAATGGTCGGTCGCTGCCAGCCGGATCTGCTGCTGATGGACATCGGCCTCAAGGACAAGAACGGCCTCGAGCTGACCCGGCTGCTGGGCAAGCAATACCCCAGCCTCAAGATCCTGATCCTCAGCATGTACGACAATTACGAGTACGTGAGTGAGTCCGTGCGTTCCGGTGCCAGCGGCTATGTGCTCAAGAATGCGCCGTCGCGGGAGATCATCGCGGCCATCGAAGCCATCATCAGCGGCGGCACTTTCTACAGTGCCGAGATTGCCCAGCGACTCGCCACCGACCCAAACACCGATAACGAGCTGACGCCGCGCGAAAGCCAGGTGTTGTACAAAATGGTCCAGGGCCTGAACAACAAGGAAATGGCCCGCGAACTGGACATCAGCGTACGGACCGTTGAAACCCATCGCCTGAGCATCCGCCGCAAGCTGAACATCGACAAGCCCGCAGCCCTGGTGAAATACGCGATCGATCACGGGATCATTTCCCGCTAGAAGAACCCTTGTGGCGAGGGGAGCTTGCTCCCGCTCGGTTGCGCAGCGACCGTAAAATATTGGGGTCGCTGCGCAACCCAGCGGGAGCAAGCTCCCTCGCCACAGGTTATTCATTTCAATCGGCGTGGTAATAGCCCGGCAACTCAAGATCGGCCAACAGGCCCGGGCTACTACTTGGCGTCCAGCCCAGCAAGGCACGGGTGTACTGGCTGGACACCGCCATGTTCGCGCCCGCCATGTGGGCGAACCAACCGAAGTGCTCGCGCTCCCGGGACTCGACCGGCAACCCCAGACCACGACCGATTGCCAGGGCAATGTCCTTGAACGGCACCGCCTCGTCGGCGACGGCGTGGTAGACGGACTGCGTCACGCCCTGTTCCAGCGCCAGCCGATAGACCCGTGCGGCGTCCAGCCGATGCACACCCGACCAGCAGTGACTGCCATCCCCGAGGTAGGCCGAGACGCCCGTCTCCCGGGCCAGGCGAATCAGGATAGGAACGAACCCATGGTCGCCGAGGCCATGGACCGAAGGGGCCAGCCGTACTGTCGCGACCCGCACCCCGCGCTCGACCAGCGCCCGGGCCGCCGTTTCGGATTTACGTGGCGAGGCCGGGCTGGGAACCTCCAGCTCGCTCGCCCCCCGCGTCAGACCCAACAGGCCCGACGTCACCAGCAAAGGTCGCTCGGATCCTTGCAGCGCGCTGCCCAAGGTTTCGATCACATGGCGATCCTGCTCAGCGTTCTCGACAAACCGCGAGAAATCATGATTGAACGCCGTGTGAATCACCGCATCCGCCGCCGAGGCGGCCTGGTGCAGCACGTCGAGGTCGTCCAGCGTCCCACGGATCACCTTGGCGCCGGTCCCGGCCAGTGCTGCTGCCTTGTCATCGGAACGGGCCAGGCCCGTGACCTGATGGCCGGCATCGATCAATTCCTGGACCACGGCAGATCCAACCCAGCCCGTGGCACCGGTAACGAATACGTGCATGTGCAATGCTCCTGTTCTAAAAAGCGAGATCGAAAATCTTATAACCCATCGAAAGCTCAGGATTTGTATAGAACTTGTGCTTCCCGCCCTCTGAGCAGCATCAAGGCCACTGCGAAGGACAGTGCAACGGCGATGGCGCCACCCAGGTAAACCGCACCGATCCCCCAGCCACTCGCCAACAACCCGGCCAGCGGGCTGGTGATACCCAGGGAAATATCCAGGAACGCGACGTAGGCGCCCATGGCAAGACCGCGTGCCTGCGGCGGTGCTCGCCGTACCGCTTCCACGCCGAAGCCGGGAAACGCCAGGGAATAACCGAAACCGGTGAATGCCGCGCCCAAATAGGCAATGGTCGCGGTGTCGGCATCCCAGATCAGCAGCAGCCCAACGGTTTCGATCAATACGCAGACCAGCGCGACCCGGGCGCCGCCGATCTTGTCCGGAAGGTGCCCGAAAAGCAGGCGCGCCGCGATGAACGCCACACCGAACGCCGTGAACGCCAAGGATGAATTGCCCCAATCCCTGGCCGCGAACAACAGCGCGATAAAGGCCGTAACGACACCGAAGCCCACGCTGCAAAACGCCAACCCCAGGCCTGGCACCCACACGGCGCCCATCACTTTGTAGAACGGTGCTCGCCGGGTCGCCGTGGGCGCCACAGCCCGGACACCCGTGACAATCGCCAGCGCCAGCAGCGGGATAAAAATCGTCGCGACGGCAATGCCCGTGAACCCCCAGCCGGTATTCAGCGCCACGCCGAGCGGAGCGCCCAGGGCATACGCGCCGTACATGGCGATACCATTCCATGCCATGACCTTGCCGGCATGCTGCGCACCGACCAGGCCGATGCCCCAGCCCAACGCGCCAGTGACGATCAGGCTTTCACCCAGCGCCAGCAGGACACGTCCGCCCAGCAGCAGCCAGACCGAAGTGACAGGCGCGGCAACGAACGCCAGGGAAACCAGATAAATCAACCCGGAAACCGCCGCAGTCACCAGGCCAACCATGACAGCGCGCTTGCCGCCGCGCATGTCGGCGAAGTTACCGGCCCAGGCGCGGGACAACAGCGCCGCGGCGAATTGCGCGCCGACCACCAGGCCGATGACCAGCGTACCCATGCCCAGCGTGTCATGCAGGTGAAGGGGCAAGACCGGCAATTGCATGCCCAGGGTGAGAAAACCGATGAATACCGTCAGTGTGAGTGGCAACAGCTTGAGCACCGTCTTGGCGTCAGCGGTTGCCTGAGGCGCCAAGGAGGCGCCCTGATGAACGTTTTTTTGAGTCATAACCCTGCTCACAGAAAGGATGCGATGTGACGTTGAACGTTGTTCGTGGAGCCGACTAGAATGCGATCAATTCGTCGCATTCAAGATACGAATAATCCGTCGCATTTCCTATTCGCATTCCCTTCCGAGGCTCATGCCTGTATGTCCGAACGCTCAAGCCCGCAGATTTCCTCGCGTAAACAACCGAAACAGGCACGCTCCACCGAGCTCGTCGCCGCCGTTCTGGAGGCGGCTGTTCAGGTTTTGGCGACCCAGGGCGCGGCCCGTTTCACCGTGGCCCGGGTTGCCGAGCGAGCGGGCGTCAGCGTCGGCTCGGTGTACCAATACTTCCCGAACAAAGCGGCGATCCTGTTTCGGCTGCAAAGTGATGAATGGCGGCAAACCAGCGATATGCTGCGCGAGATTCTTGAAGACAACCGCAATCCGCCCTTCGAGCGGCTACGTACCCTCGTGCGGGCGTTCATCCAGTCCGAATGCGACGAGGCCCAGATACGCGTCGCGCTCAACGACGCCGCACCGCTCTACCGCGACGCCCCCGAGCACCACGCGGCGCGAATGTCGGTGCAGCAGTCGGTGGACGCTTTCATGCTGCAGGCACTGCCAACCGTCCCGACACAAACCCGTGCCCTGGCAGGAGACCTGGTAATCACGACGCTCAGCACCGTGGGCAAGCGATTTTCATCAGCGCCCCGCTCCCCCGTGGAAGTTGCCACCTATAGCGACGCCATGGCCGATATGTTCTGCGCCTACCTGGAAAGCTTGCAGCGATGCCCGCTTTGAGACTGCTCTGTGTCGATTGTTCGTCAGCAATGCTCCAGTGACAGCCCGTCGACACTTTTACTACACTCCCCGATCTTGTTCCCCTGCGCTGTGAGACGTCCCATCACTATGAAAACCATAACAAGCTCGATGACGCTCTGTGGCCTGTTGGCGCTTTCTTGCGCTGCTCTCGCCGAGCCGGCCCCCTCGCTCCTGGACCAGGTCCTGCAACGCGGCGAACTGAAGGTGTGCACCACCGGCGACTACAAGCCCTATACCTTTAAAACCGCAACCGGCGAATACGAAGGCATCGACATCGACATGGCCCGCTCGCTGGCCGCCAGCCTGGGCGTCAAGGTGCAATGGGTGCAGACCACCTGGAAAACCCTGATGCCGGATATGGTTGCAGGTCAATGCGACATCGGCATGGGTGGGATTTCGGTGACGCTGGAGCGCCAGAAGAAAGCCTATTTCAGTACCACCCTGGACGTGGATGGCAAGATCCCGCTGGTGCGTTGCGAAGACCAGGAGCGTTACCAGACTATCGAGCAGATGAACCAGCCTTCGGTGCGCCTGGTCGAGCCGGCTGGCGGCACCAACGAAGCCTTCGTGCGGGCGTTCCTGCCCAACGGCCAGCTCAGCTTCCACGACAACGTGACCATCTTCCAGCAACTGCTGGACAAGAAAGCCGACGTGATGATTACCGACGCTTCGGAAGCGCTCTACCAGCAGAAACTCAAGCCCGGCCTGTGCGCTGTCAACCCGACCCGCTACCTGCAATATGGCGAGAAGGCCTACCTGCTGCCACGGGACGACACCACCTGGAAGATGTACGTCGATCAGTGGCTGCACCTGAGCAAGGCCAATGGCAGTTACCAGAAAGTGATTGGGCAGTGGCTGGCCGTTCCAGCCGCCCAATGACCGTTCGCTGACGAAACAAAAAACCAGTGGGAGCGAGCTTGCTCGCGATGGCGTCAGGTCAGTCACATTGATCTTGGCTGACACTCCGCTATCGCGAGCAGGCTCGCTCCCACAGGGCTGGATCGATCAAGCCTGATTTTGACGTCAGGCCCATTCACCTCACTGCGCCGCCCGCACCTTGGCGATCTCCTCGTACATCGTCTTCACCAGGTCGCCATCCAGGGATTTGGCGAACTTGTCGACCACCGGTTTCACCCGCTCGCGCAAGCGATCTTTCTCGGCTGGGCTTATCTCATTGACGGTCATCGCAGCGGCCAACGTGGCCTTGGCCTTGTCCATGCTCGCCGCCGTGACTTCACGCTGGAATGTTTGCGCCTCGGCCGCGGCCGCGCGAATCATTGCCTTTTCATCATCGTTGAGACGGCTCCAGGTTTTCTGGCTGATGATCAACGACTGCGGGTTAAAGATGTGGCCCGTCACGGAAAGGTACTTCTGCACCTCGTAGAACTTGTTGCCCTCGATCACCGTGAAAGGGTTTTCCTGGCCGTCGATGGTGTGCTGCTCAAGGCCGGTGTAGACCTCGGGGAACGCCATCGGCACGGGGTTGGCACCCAGAGCAGAGAAGGTTTCCAGATAGATCGGCGACTGGATGACTCGGATCTTCAGGCCCTGCATGTCCTCGAGCCGGGTCACCGGGTGCTTGCTGTTGGTCAGGTTACGAAAACCCAGGTCCCAGTAACCCAGCCCTACCAGCCCCTTGCTGTCCAGTTGCGCCGCCAGTTTCTGCCCGACCGGCCCATCGATGACCGCATGGGCCTCCTCGACGTTATTGAACAGGAACGGGAAATCGAGCATGGCGTAATCCGGTGCCTGGGCGGCCAGGATGCCGGAGTTGAGCACGGTGATGTCCAGCGTGCCGCCCTGCAACGCCGACACGGTTTGCACGTCGCCGCCCAACGTACCGCCGGGGAACAGGCGGACCTTGATCTTGCCGCCGCTCTTTTCGCCGAGCAGGTCGGCGAACTTCTGCGCGCCCTGGCCCTGGGGGTGTTCCTTGACGTTCTGGAAAGCGAATCGCAAGGTCCGCTCGCGGATCTCGTCCGCGTGGCTGGCCACACCGGTCAACAGCAAGCCCGTCGCGCACGCCCCGGCCAGCAGGGTTTTCATCAGTTTTCCCATGTCACTCTCCGATCATTATTGTTTTTAAGGTCGAGCCAGACGGCACCGCTGTCATCCGGTGAAGAACTTCAACGGCCCCAGGACCAGCTGCGGAAACAGGACCAACAGGAACAGCACCACAAACTGCGCAAACATGAACGGCCACACCCCGCGGACGATTTCCTCGAAGTCCAGCTTGGCCACCCCGCACACCACGTTGAGCACCGTGCCCACGGGCGGCGTGATCAGGCCGATGGCGGTGTTGATCAGGAACAGCACACCGAAGTACACCGGGTCGATCCCCGCCTGGATGACAGCAGGCATCAGCACCGGGGTAAGAATGAGAATGGTCGGGGTCATGTCCATCACCGTCCCCACCAGGATGATCAGCACCATCATCACCAGCAGCAGAAGGGTCTGGTTGTCCATGAAGGGCGCCAGCAGTTCCGCCAACTGCCCCGGCAGATCGGCGATGGTCACCAGCCACGATGAAACCATCGCCGCGGCCACCAGCAGCATCACCACCGAGGTGGTCTTGGCCGAGGACAGGATCACTTCGTACAACTGGCTGACTTTCATTTCCCGGTAGATCACCAGGGACACGAACAGCGAATAGACCGCCGCGACCACGGCTGCTTCCGTGGGGGTGAAGATGCCGAACTTGAGGCCCAGGATGATGATCAAGGGCAGGCCCATTGCCCAACTGCCGTCGAGCAACGTGCGCAGCACTTCGGCACGGGAACGCTTGGGCGGCGTCTCGACATTCTCGCGGCGGGAAATGAACCACCAGGCAACAGCCAGCGAAGCCCCGAGCAGCAGGCCCGGCACAATACCGGCCAGGAACAGCTTGGAAATCGACACCCCCGACGCCACGCCAAAGACGATAAAGCCAATACTCGGCGGAATGACCGGCGCGATGATGCTACCGGCGGCGATCAGGCCGGCCGAGCGCCCTCGGTTGTGTCCGGCCAGCACCATCATCGGCACCAGCAACGCCGCCAGTGCCGCCGCATCGGCCACAGCCGAACCGGAGAGTGACGCCAGCAGGCAGGAAGCGATGATCGCCACGTAACCAAGGCCACCGCGCTTATGCCCCACCAGCGCCATGGCAATGTTGACGATGCGTTTGGACAGGCCTCCGACGTTCATGATTTCACCGGCCAACATGAAGAACGGCACGGCCATCAGCGGGAAGCTATCCGCGCCATTGAGCAGGTTCTGGGCAATGATTTGCGCGTCGAACAGATCCAGGTAAACCATCAACGCCACGCTGACCACCAGCAAGGCAAACGCGATGGGCATTCCCAGCGCCATGCTACCCATCAGAGACCCGAGGAAAATAACCAGCGTCATGGGCGGGCACTCTTTGTAGGGTCAGGGGTAATGGGGTTATGTGTGATCACCTCGGCATCGTTGTCCTTGACCATCACCAGCTCGTCATCCCCGAGTTTGCCGAACAGCGCCAGGTAGAGTTCATAGAGCAGGATCGGTGCGGCACTGGCGCCAAACACCAGGCCAGCACCGTAGAACAGTGCCATGGACAACCCCGACGCCGGGGCGACGACATGCAGGTTGATCGCTGCCTGTTGCCAGCTACCACTGAAGATCAGCCAGCAGATGTACAACATCAGCAGATGGCCGATGACCAGGCAGATGCGCTTGCCTGTTGGCGGCAAGCGCTTGACCAGGCTGTCCATGCCCAGGTGAGCACGGTCCTTGAGCGCCACCAGGGCACCGAGAAAAATCATCCAGACGAAGAACCAGCGCGACAGCTCCTCCGACACACTGATGCCCGAGTTGAAGGCGTAGCGCAGCACCACATTGCCGAACACCAGCACGATCATTGCGATCATGCACAACACGATCAGCAGCTTGAGCAGCTTGAAATACAGATCCACGACTTTTGTCATCCTGAAGACCTCCGAGACTTGCCGAGCGCCGACATCTCAATGGCGCGATAAGACCGCAACAGCGTGGGCCGCTAACGGATCGAACCTGAGAGGTTGGAAGGTGTTCCTGGACTGAAACAACGGATCGAGGGGAAGACGTGCGGCGCTCGCGGACGGATAGGCATGGGGTATTCCTGTTTTTTTATTATGGTCTTGGCCACGTCAGGCAAGACAGGTTGCCGCTAAAATGTACCACCCGGTTAGTTTGGTCAATAACCCAGATAGGTGTAGATCACAAAGCGTGCGATTATCGGTCGCAATGGAGAACACCTGAACGGCACTTGGATTTGGATGGGCCGCCCCATGCAACTTTCTTATCGTAATTAATAACTCTACCTGGGAGCGTGATGACAGCAACGTGCCTTTGGACCATTAGTATAAAAGCTCAAAATAAATTGAACTTTCACCCAACAGCCAACTTCACCTCCCAGTAACTAACCAATTTAATAACTCCATCACGACGACTTACAGGCGTCATTCCAATGACACGTCGCGCCGCGACTAAGCGTGGAATTAGGCGCCAAAAAAACCACGGCGCCGCCCTCCTCAACCGCAACAGGACATTAAACCGGCGCTTAACAATTTAAAAACCCTTCAATATCAATAGGTAATTTAACTTAGAACAACCACGCAAGGCTCCCCTGCCCGACCAATAAAAAGCCCTCTAAAAAATTATTAATAACCCCCCGCATATAAACCTTTGCGCCCGCGATCTTTAATGCTATTAATCTGCCGCCCCGACCTGCAAGATGCCACTACGTCACTTCCTGTGTACGTTAAACCGCTGTCTGACAACGGGCTGTTACTCAACTTAAATCGCTTGCTTGCTCGAACGCCTCATCGCGTCCGGGCGAGCTGTTGTGCGGCGCAGCAAACTGCGCGAGGAAGGGCGTCATCGCAACTAATCATCCCCGAATCAAGGTCCTCTCGATCTTCGGTACCCGTCCGGAAGCCATCAAGATGGCGCCCCTGGTCAAGGCCCTCGCCGCCGAACCGGGCATTGAGTCGCTGATCTGCGTCACCGGCCAGCATCAGAGCATGCTCAAGCAAGTGCTGGATCTGTTCGATCTCAAGGCCGATTTCACTCTAGACGTGATGACGCCCCACCAGACACTCAACTCCCTGACCGCCGCGTTGTACGCGGCCATCGACCCGGTACTGGAGCAGACCCGCCCCGATCGGGTGCTGGTCCACGGCGACACCACTTCGGCCATGGTGGCTTCAATGGCCGCCTTCCACCGACGCATCCCTGTAGGCCACGTGGAAGCCGGGCTGCGCACCGGAGACATCTATAGCCCTTGGCCGGAAGAAATGAACCGCCGGTGCATCGACCTCAGCGCCGACCTGCTGTTTGCCCCCACCGGACAATCACGCGACAACCTGCTGGGCGAACGCCTGCAAGGCCGTTGCCTGGTGACCGGCAACACAGTGATCGACGCGCTGCAACTGACTGCCCGGCGCATCGATGAGGATGCCCGGTTGCGTGCCGAACTGGACCAACAGTTCCCGTTCCTGCAAACCCGACGCAAGTTGCTGCTGGTGACCGGCCACCGCCGGGAAAACTTCGGCGAGGGTTTCCTGGACATCTGCAAGGCCTTGCGTCACCTGGCCCAGCGGCCGGATATCCAGATCGTCTACCCAGTGCATCTCAATCCCAACGTACTGGGTCCAGTGACCGAACAACTGGGCGAATTGCTCAATGTGCATTTGATCAAGCCGCTGGACTACCTGGCGTTCGTGCGCCTGATGCAACACGCCCATGTCATCCTCACCGACTCCGGTGGCGTGCAGGAAGAAGCCCCGTCCCTGGGCAAACCGGTGCTGGTGATGCGCGACGTTACCGAACGCCCTGAAGCGGTGGCGGCGGGCACGGTACGCCTGGTCGGCACCTCGCCGGCCTCGATCATCGCCGGCGTGGACGCACTGTTCGACGATGACACGTTGTGGCGCCGCGCCTCACAGGCGGCCAACCCTTATGGCGATGGCAAGGCCAGCCAACGCATTGTCGATACCCTGATGGGACGCCCGGTCGACGACTTCGTCGTCACCCCACTGCCTGCACAGCGGTCAGTCGATACGTCACTGTCCGAGCCACGCGAATTGCTCGCCGATTTCAACTGACCACTGCTATTTCCCTTATCAGATCGAGACTTGCCTGAATGAAGCCTTCCGTTGCCATCCCTACGGGTGCGCTCAGCGCCCTTGCCTGTGGCTTGAGCCTGCTCGCGCTCATGCCGACTTTTGCCCTGGCCGCGGACAGCCCGCTGACCCAGGCCATTCATCGACTCAACGCCGATACTCGGCAGACGCGTGAGGTGCGCTTGAGCGACCTGGGCATTACGGCTCCGATCCTCTTGGGCGCCAGCGACGCACGTCGCGAGCTCTATCTGCCGGTACCTGCGGGAGTTATCCTCGATGACGCGACGCTGCAACTGGACGCCAGCTACCTCAATGGCGAAGGTGGTCGCAACACCCTGCTGCTGTCCCTCGACGGCTACCCGGTGCGCGCTGAAGGGCTCAGCGAGGCACAAGGCGATGCCAGCGCCACACTTGGCGTCGACAAGGCCGCGCGTGACAACGGCCTGGTGCGCCTGGGCATTGCCTGGTCCTCGGTGGTGTCTCGGCCATTGTGCGAAGACGACCGGGTCATCGGCAATGTGCTGCGCATCCAACCCGAGACGCGCCTGAACTACAGCTATGACGCCAGCCAGTTGCGCGATGTCGGTGCGGCTTGGGCGGCCCTGCCCGGCGAACCCGGCATCCTCGTCGCCCCCGGCTCGTTGTCCGCCGCCAGCTACGATTCGGCCTGGCGCCTGGGCGTGGCGCTGGAGCGCATCGGCAAACACAGCCGCATCCTGCCTTTCCCTGCGGTGCAGGACAGCGTCGACCTGGGCAGCCTGCGCATCCCTGCCGAGCTATTGGTCATTCCAGCCTTCGCCAGCCTCAACGGCAAAGGCCCGCACACCTTGGCCAACCCGGCCGAGATCGGCGCACTGCTGGTGTTGGGCCAGACCCCGAACGTACAGGCCGACCTGGCGATCAACGACCCGCAACTGCTCAAGGCCATCAACCAATCCCTGGACGCCTTGCAAAGCCAGGTCCAAGGCCTCGACACGACGGCAGCCAGTGCCCTGACTCAATGGCGCGAACAGCACGTCAACGCAGCACTGGCGAGCGCCGGCACCGACAATGTAAGCCTGGCCCTGCTGGGTACCCGCCCGGTACTGATGATCGCCCCGCAATCCACCGACAAGGCCTTGTCGCTGCTCGGTTCGGCCTGGAGCAAACTGGCACGAAGTCGCCAACTGACCGTCAGCGAAGCGCAAACGCCGTTGAGCGACGATGGCCGTGTGGCCCTGTCGCGACTGGGCGGCGCCCCCGGCAACTTCGACGTGGCCTCGCGATTCGATTGGAGCACCTCGTTCCCCTTGGGCAGCGTGGCTTATGACGGTCGCCTGCCCGTCACCGCCGTGGTGGACGTCTCCGCGGCCCCGGGAGCTTCCGCTACAGCGCCGGTGGCGTCGCTGTTTTTCAATGACTTCCTGATCGGTGCGCAGCAACTGACCACCGACGGTGCGTCGCAGCGCATCCAGGCGCATATCCCGCGCTACGCCCTGGGCTCGAAAAACACCTTGCGCGTATCGTTCCAACGCCAGCCGGTCAGCGATCGCTGCCTGGAAACGCCGCAAGCCTTCCCGGTGTCGGTCCTGCCGACCAGCCATATCGTCCTGGAAAAAACCTCGCTGGACGACGGCTTCTCCGGCATGGCCGCGCGCTTCGCCGTGGACACTCAGATCCTGGTGCCCCAGGCCTACCTTGACCATCCGGCCAGCAGCCTGGCGCGGGTCATTTCGGTGGCCGATAGCAGCGGTGTCTCGCCACTGCGCGCGCAGCTCAAGGTCAGCGCTGACCCCAAAGCCGTCGTCAGCCCGGACAAGCCCTTCCTGGCTTTCGAGTTGCCGCTCAAGGACAGCCAGGAATCGGTCCAGGTCGACGAGCAAGGTCGCCTGCGCATCAACCACAAGGACCAAGTGCTGCTGGACGTCCAGCCCCTCAACCAATTGGCCTCGCTGCAAGTGGTGCAGACCGCGGGCCAGCACGGCCTGGTCTACCGGGCGCTGGGCAACCAGCCGCCAAGCCTGGCCAAACCGATTGTGCTGACCCGTGGCGACGTGGCGATCCTGGACAACAATGGCGCCGTGGCGACCTTCGATACCCAGGACCCGAGCGGTAGCCTGTTGATCGGCCGCGAGGAACCCAAGGGGCTGGATGCCTGGCGTAAACCTTCGCTGCTCTGGCTGATCCCGGGCGGCATTATCCTGTTCCTCCTCTTGTTGCTGGCCGGCCGTAGCGCCCGTCGCAATCGCCAGTAACGGTACCCTTCGATGACGTCGCTTTATTGGCCCTATTGGCTGGCCCATTACTACAACTACCTGGAGATCGCGACCATCGTGGTCGCGGTACTGATCCTGATCTCCAGCCTGGACGATCTGATCATTGACCTGTGGTACTGGTCTCGTCGCCTGTACCGCAAGTTCACCGTGGACCGCAAATACCGGCCGTTGACCGCCGAACAACTGTTGGCCCGGGACGAACAGCCCCTGGCGATCATGGTCCCGGCCTGGCTGGAATACGACGTCATCGCGCCGATGATCGAGAACATGGTGTCCACGCTCGACTACCAGAACTACGTGGTCTTCGTCGGCACGTACATCAACGACCAACGCACCATCGACGAAGTCGAGCGGATGCGCAGGCGCTACAAACAACTGCATCGGGTGGAAGTGCCCCATGCCGGGCCGACCTGCAAGGCCGACTGTTTGAACTGGGTGATCCAGGCGATTTTCCTGCATGAAAAAACCCATGGCATGACCTTCGCCGGCGTCGTCTTGCACGACAGCGAAGACGTGCTGCATCCATTGGAACTGCGACTGTTCAACTACCTGCTGCCGCGCAAGGACATGATCCAGTTGCCGGTGGTTTCGCTGGAGCGCAACTGGTACGAATGGGTCGCGGGTGTCTACATGGACGAATTCGCCGAATGGCATGGCAAGGACCTGGTAGTGCGTGAAAGCATGACCGACACCGTGCCCTCGGCCGGCGTCGGCACCTGTTTTTCCCACCGTGCCTTGCGGGTGCTGGCCGGTGAAACCGAAAACCAGCCGTTCAACACCGACAGCCTCACCGAGGACTACGACGTTGGCGCACGCTTGGCCAAGGTGGGCATGAACGCGATCTTCGTACGTTTCCCGGTGCAGTTCCGGGTGCTGCGCAAATCCTGGTTCCGCAAACCCTACGAATCGACCCTGACGATGCCGCTGTGCGTGCGCGAGTTTTTCCCCGACACGTTCCGCACTGCCTTCCGGCAGAAGGCCCGCTGGACCCTGGGCATCGGCTTGCAAGGCTGGGAGCAGATGGGCTGGAACGGCTCGCTGGCCAACCGATACCTGCTGTTTCGCGACCGCAAGGGGGTGGTGACGGCATTCGTGAGCATCATTGCCTACGTCATCCTGGTACAGCTGCTGGGCTTGATCATCCTGCGCAACAGCGGCTTGTGGGATATCACCTTCCCTACGCCGTTTGAAAGCAACAGTCTGGTCAAATACCTGCTGTTGGCCAACGGCGGCGCCTTGGCCTGGCGCATCGCGCACCGCTATTACTTCACCACCGTGTTGTACGGCTGGCAGCATGGCTTGCTGTCCATGCCCCGCATGCTGGTCGGCAACTTCGTCAACTTCATGGCCGCCTCCCGGGCCTGGCGCATGTTCCTGGTGGGCAAGGTGATGAATCGCAAGCTGGTCTGGGACAAGACCATGCACGACTTCCCTTCCACCGACCTGGTGGCCATTGCGCCGCGCCGCCTGGGCAGCGTGTTGCTGTCCTGGCAAGCCATCACCGACACGGACCTGCAAAGCGCCCTCGACGAACAACAGTCGCGCAACGTACCGCTGGGACGAATTCTGCTCAATAACGGCTGGCTGGACGATGAAACTCTGGCTGAAGCCATCGCGTTCCAGAATGACCTGCCCCGGGTCTTTGACGTCGCCGAAAAAGCCGCTGCCTCGGCATCCATCTTGAGCGCCGAGTTTGCCTTGCGCTGGCGAGCCGTGTCCCTGGGACGCAACGGCGAAGGCCGCGAACAGATCGCCGTCGCCAATCCCTTGCCCGACGAAGGCCTGCAACAGGTCAGCGCCGAACTGGGCAGCGAACCTGTGCAATTGATCGCGCGCGAAAGTGAAATTCTTGCGCTGTTGCGCAAGTTGCCTGCGGACAACGGTCATGCCGTACCCGATGCCCGGGCGCCGCTGCTGGGCGACCTGCTGATCGAAATGGGGCTGCTCGATCGCGACGAATTCAGTCGCGTGATGCTCCAGTACCGGCCCCAACACCACGGCCGTATCGGCGATTACCTGGTCGACAGCGGCGTGCTGCCACGCACGACGATCGAACAGGCCGTGGCCCGCCAGCACAATCTCTACCCGACGGAGCTCCCGGCATGAACCGCCCCTTCCTGACCCTTTTGGCCACGGGGCTGAGCCTGATACCTGCGTTTGCTCCTGCCGAAACGTTGCCGTTGCCATTGTCCGGCCCGGCCTATACCGCCGCCAACGACGCCTACAGCGCCTACGAACGCAAGGATTACGACCTGGCCATCGCCAAGGCACGCGAGGCCCTGCGCCTGCGTGCCGATGTGACACGCCTGAACACCCTGATCGAGTTGGCCGAGCGGGACAAGAAACGGCGCGACCACCCCCAGCCCCTGGCAGCCTCTCGTCCCACTCGCGCGGCGCCGGGTTTCATCGCCGCATCCCAGGGATTCAAAGCCTATGACCGCGGACAATTCGGCCTGGCCGCGCAATCGGCTCGCAAGGCCGTCGCCCAGGCCCCCCGACGCCATGACTATCGCCTGTTGCTGATCGATTCCCTGGAACGCCAACAACACCTGGAAGAAGCCGACCGCGCCACCAGCGATGCCCTTGGTGTCTTTGCCAACGACAACACGTTGTTGATGCGCCGCAAAGCCATTCGCCGTCAACTGGCCGTCCCGCTGGCGACCCAGGGTTATCGCGCCCTGGAACAAGGCAACACAGCCCTGGCCGTGGACCAGGCGCGCAAAGCGGTGGCCTGGGCCCCGGAAATCGCCGCCAACCAACAATTGCTCATCAGCGCATTGTTGGCGGCGAAGGATTACGTCTCCGCCGAACAGGCCGCTTCTGCCGCGCTGGCGGTGGACGACCGCCAAGCCGCCCCTTGGGTCTTGCGCAGCTATGCCCGTAACCGCCAGGGCAAGACGCAGGCGGCCCAGGACGATCTGAACCAAGCCCAGAGCCTTGCGGGTCTGTCGGCAAGGGAGGCTCGTGAAATCCGCTCCGCCCAGGCCCAATCCACACCACCGGTCCTGCTATGTCAGGAAAGCACCTACGGTCTGACCTGCGCCATCTCGCCGGGAAACACCAACGAACAGGCTCCGCTGAGTGACCTGCAGCTTGCTTACAATTTGGTTCGGGCCGGCGACGACGAAGCAGCCCATACGGCGTTCCGCAAGGCGGACGCCACCTCTCGACTGGCACCGGCACCCGCCCAGGACGCCGCCTACAACGCCATGCGGGTCCATGAAGACGACGAGGCCGTGGCGTACTTCAAGCGCGTCATCGATGGGCAAAAAACCGCAGAGTCGCCGCTCTCCGCGCAACAGCTGTTCGATACCCGCCGCACCGTGGGTGACGTTTCGCGCACTATCGGCCTGACCAGCACCACCAGCTATCGCGGCAACAGTTCCAGTGGCCTGAGCGCCGCCCCGGGTTCCAGCAGCAGCGGCAGTCAAAGCAATGACTTGCTGCAAAACAGCACCGAGCTGTCGTGGCGTCCGCTGGGCTATCGCAATGGCCGCTTTGTCGAACTCTACGGACGCATCACCGACACTCTCTGGAGCAAGAACAGCGATTCGGACACGGGCGCGGATGCCTTGCAAGGCGCCCTCGGCGTACGGGTCAAGCCTTTCAGTTCGGTCAACATCATGGCGGCCCTTGAACGGACCTTCCCGCTCGGTTCTTCCAATGTCGACGGCGATTGGTTGGTGCGACTCGGTTACGGTTCGAGCATCGGTACCGATCTGCGGGTCGATGTGCCGAGCTGGTGGACCTCCCAGCTGTATGCCGAGGTCGGTCACTACATCGAAGACTCGCGGGATTACTTCAACAGCGAATGGCAAGTGGGCCGCAGTTATGCCATCGGCGGGACCGGCTCGCGCTGGGTGACCTTTCCCCATGTCGTCGCGGCGATCGACTACGATTCCAAGATGAAGAGCGACGCCGGCGGTGGTTTTTCTTCCGGCGACGCGGGGGGTATCGGGATAGGAAACAACGTACGCTATTGGTTCCGGGAAGACGCCTACAACGCGCCACGTTCCTATGTGGACTTTTCCCTGCAATACCGAGCAAGGGTGTTTGGCGAGGATCGCGCCAAAGGCGTGTTCGCGCGCCTGACCTACTCCTATTGAGGACGTTGGTGTGATGCCCGGTCCATCGGTACGAAAAGCGGTTCACCTTGCCGAGCCGCGACTACACTGCCTCCAGAAGGGACTTGTTTGAAAAGCTTCGCAACGCTCGTCAACCGCAAGACCGTCGCGGCGCTGTTACTGGCCGTGCTCCTCGGCGCAGGTACAGGGACGTACTACATGAGCACTATCACTGCGAAACCGAACATCGTCGGTATCGTCTGGCAGCCGGACAACCAGACCGTCGGCATCAGCGGCAATTGGGAAAGACTGGGGGTACACGAGCTACTAGTGCAATGGACTGTAGTGGACGACCAGGCCTTCGTGCCCGGCACCGGCCTGCCCAGCGTACCGGTACTGCCGGACTGGGCGCGCATCGCCAAGACGCCCTGGGCCCAGGATGTCATCCTCGGGCTGGCTGGCTACTTCAGTGAAAACCGCTCACGGGACGACATCGAGCAACTGGCAGCGCTGTCGGAGCGTATTGCCGGGTTGCCGACACCATTGCATGTCACCGGCTGGTACTTTCCGGCCGAAGTCGACCCCAGTTGGGCGGCTGCCAAGGAGTTGCCGGCCTTGCTGGCCAAACTGCCGCGCCCGCTGTGGATCAGCGTCTACGATGGCGCCAACATCGGCCCCGCCGCTACCGCAGACTGGCTCAAGCAGTGGTTGCCGAACGACATCGGCGTGTTTTTCCAGGACGGCGTCGGCGTCTACGCCCGCACCGCCCCGGTGGCCCGGAACTATGCAGATGCCCTGCGTGATCGACTTGGCAAGGATCGCGTGCGGATCATCGTCGAAGCCTTCCGTCCCCAATACGGCGGTGGCTTCCGCTCCGCCACAGTCGCCGAACTCACACCCCAACTGGCGGCCTATGCAGGCTACCCGCTCTACTTGTTCGACGGGCCGCACTACATGACGCCGACCTTGGTGGACCAACTGAAACAAGCCCTGGCCCAGCCTTGATCAGGCCTTCAAGCCATCCGCTTGCCCTCGCTTTACTGAGTTTGTATCAGTCTGTATATGAAGCGCGGACTGATACGAAACAATGGATTTCGCCCTCTCCCGACACACACCGTCGATACATCCGCGCGTTTAACTTTGATCACCGGACAGCAACACATTCGCTGCCACGGCCCACTCAATCAAGCGCAAGGAGAGTCATCATGTTCAATTTCTCGAAAGTATCGTCCCTGGCTATCGCCCTGACATTGGTGGGCGGTGTCGGCCTGTCGAACGCGGCCTCAGCAAAGAACGCCCCGGCCCAGGCTGCGCATCAACTGGCTGAAGGCGGCTCCGATCGTTTGATCCAGAATCGCGTGGCCGAGGGCGGCTCTGATCGCTTGATCGAGAATCGCGTGGCGGAAGGTGGCGCTGATCGGTTGCAGGAATTGCGTGAACGCAGCGCGGTGTGAAGCGATTTTGTGGCGTGGGAGCTTGCTCCTTCGCCACAAAAGCCAATAAGGCTCAAGGCTTGATGTTCTTCAGCTCATTGAGCAACGCAAGCAGTTGCTGCATCTTTTCCTCGCCGAACTGTTCTTCGATCCGCCGATAGTTGCTTTCCATGCCTTCGCTCATGGACACGAAGCACTGCTGCCCAAGCTCGGTCAGCCCGACAAAGACCCGCCGCTGATCCTGGCTGGACTTCTGCCGACGCACCAGGCCATCACGCTCCAGGCGACTGAGCACACCGGTCATGCTCGGCTTGAGGATACAGGCCTGATGAGCGAGCTGATGGCTTTCCAGCTCCCCCTTGCTGGTGCAGGATGCGAATCACCCGCCATTGCTGTTCCGTGAGGTCATGCTGGTTCAGCGCCGGTCGAAAAAAAGCCATGGCGGCTTCGCGGGCTTGCAACAGCGTCAGGGTCAATGAAGGTCTGGGGTTGGCCATGTTCGGATTGATTTGAATGGGCGAGTCGGCAGCTTAGTGTCGCCATCACACCGCTGCAAGAGCAGCCGTGGCGAGGGGATTTATCCCCGTTCGGGCGCGAAGCGGCCCTCAGATGAGACTCTGCGGCGCATCGACTCATTGGGTCTGCTTCGCAGCCCAACGGGGATAAATCCCCTCGCCACAAATAAGTATTGGTCTCCATCATTAGTGGTGCTCAACGCAACCCCGATTGCCGCTGGCGATACTCCCCCCGGAGTAAGCTGCGCGTAACGCTGGAAAAACCGGCTGAAATACGCCGGATCCTTGAACCCGAGCTGGTAGCAGATTTCATTGGCCGAGCTGCCGGTGAACAACAACAGGCGCTTGGCCTCTTGCATCAGCCGCTCCATGATCAGGCGCTTGGAAGGCAGGTCGGCGATACGTCGGCACACGTCGTTAAGGCGCGCCTCGGTCACGCCGATGCCTTCGGCATAGCGCGACAGCGGCCAGTGCTGCAGGTAGTGGGCCTCGATCAGCTCGTTGAAGCGATGAAAGATCTTCAGGTCCTCATGCCGCGCCGGCCTGGCCTCCAGGGAGTTCGAACACAAGCGCAATAGACTGATCATGATCAGCCGCGTCAACCCGTCCAGCGCTGCGCTGCGTCCCGGACGCCCCGCCACCACCTCCTCGCTCAGTTCCTCGAACAGGTACTCCAGCCGTCGCACCTCCCCCGCCTGCTCAGGCCCCAGTTGCGCCAGCGCCACACAGGCGGCCGGCATTTGCACGCCTGCCGGCGCCAGGCTCGGGTCGGCGTCGATCAGTTGCCATACCAATTGCTGGCGCACCGTCAGAACATGCCCGTCACTGTCAGCCTCGGTCACGAAGGAATGGGGGATGGTCGGCGGGGTGAGAAAAAACATCGGGCCGGACTCGACGTACTGCTGGTCATCGAGATACACGCGCACGGTGCCGCTCTTGACGTAGTGCACCTGAAAGAAACGATCGTGGCGGTGGACCGGCATGTTGCGGCCGAAAAAGTCGGCCAGGTTGGCGAGCCGGTCGTAATGCACTTCGGCGTCGCTGTAACGCTGGTCGTACACCTGACCGATGTTGATGTTCGGGATCGGCTGGCGGTCAGTCATCACGCAGTACTCGTTTTTATTCTGGTTCAGGTGCCTGTCGTACTCATCCTGCCTCGAATCCGACAAGGCAACCAGTGCTCGGTCATTCTGTCACGCTTGACGATAGTTAACATCTTAATTATAACTGTTAACACATTAACAATAACCGCAGAGCCCTCATCCCTCTGCCATCGCCAGGAGACAAGCATGAGCCGTGCCCTGCATGACGTCGCGACCGGCACCCTGTTCGGGGTCGCGCTGAACTACCAGGGGCTGCTGAAGCAGCGCCTCGCCGAGTTCGAGCAACCGCCCTATCAGAAGCCGCCGCTCAAGCCTGTGCTATTCATCAAGACGCCCAATACCCGCAACCGGCACGACGCCGATGTGGTTCATCCCGGTCACGGCGAAATACTGCAACCAGGGCCGGCGCTTGGCGTGGTGATGGGCAAGTCGGCCAGTCGCGTCAGCGCCGCCCAAGCCTTGGACTACGTGGCCGGCTACACCGTCGTCAATGAATTCAGCCTGCCGGAAGACAGCTACTACCGCCCCGCCGTCAAGGCCAAGTGCCGGGACGGCTTCTGTGCCGTCGGCCCGGAACTGGTGCCGACCGCCCAGGTGACCGACCCTCACAGCCTGGCGATCACCCTGTATGTCAACGGCGAGGTACGCCAGCAAAACAGCACGGCGAACTTCGTCCGCAATATTCCCCAATTGATCGCCGAGATCAGCGAATTCATGACCCTGCATGCCGGCGACGTGCTGATCACCGGCACACCTGAAGGTCGGGTCGATGTCCAGCCCGGCGATCGTGTCGAAGTGGAGATCAGCGGCCTGGGCCGTCTCGTCAATACCGTCGTGGCCGAGGAAACAGGAGCAGGTTCATGAAACACGCGCGCATTCGTTTTGACGGCCAGATCCACGCCGTTACCGTTGAAGCCGACAACGCCGTGCGCCTGGCCGACGGTCGCCTGTTGGCCGAGGATCAGGTCCAGTGGCTGCCACCGGCGGAAGGCAGCATGTTCGCCCTGGGCCTGAACTACGCCGATCACGCCGCCGAACTGGCGTTCAAAGCGCCGACCGAACCCCTGGCGTTCATCAAGTCACCCGGCACCTACACCGGCCACAACCAGGTGACCTGGCGCCCCGACAACGTCGCCTACATGCATTACGAGTGCGAACTGGTGGCGGTCATCGGCAAGGAGGCACGCAACGTCAAGCGCGAGGATGCATTGGACTACCTGGCCGGCTACACCGTGTGCAACGACTACGCGATTCGCGACTACCTGGAAAACTACTACCGCCCCAACCTGCCGGTGAAGAACCGCGACGCCACCACGCCTGTCGGCCCATGGATCGTCGATGTGGCCGATGTGCCGGACCCGAGCAACCTGACGCTGCGCACCTGGATCAACGGTGAACTGCGCCAGGAAGGCAGCACGAAGGACATGATTTTCGACATCCCCTACCTGATCGAATACCTGTCCGGCTTCATGACCTTGCAACCCGGCGACATGATCGCCACCGGCACGCCGGAAGGCCTGGCGGACGTGGTGCCCGGCGATGAAGTGATCGTGGAAGTGCAAGGCGTCGGTCGCCTGGTCAACCACATTGTCAGCGAAGCCGAGTTCTTCGCATCCCGTAAAGAGGCTTGAGCAGCATGATCAAACACTGGATCAACGGCCGTGAGGTCGAAAGCAAAGACGTCTTCGTCAACTACAACCCGGCCACTGGCGAAGCCATCGGCGAAGTTGCCAGCGGCGGTGCCGAGGAAGTGGCCCAAGCAGTCGCAGCAGCCAAGGAAGCGTTTCCGAAATGGGCCAACACCCCGGCCAAGGAACGCGCCCGACTGATGCGCAAACTCGGTGAGCTGATCGAGCAAAACGTGCCTAAGCTGGCCGAACTGGAAACCCTCGACACCGGTTTGCCGATCCACCAGACCAAGAACGTGCTGATCCCTCGGGCCTCCCACAACTTCGACTTCTTTGCCGAAGTCTGCACGCGGATGGACGGTCATACCTATCCGGTCGACGACCAGATGCTCAACTACACCCTGTACCAGCCGGTGGGGGTCTGTGGACTGGTATCGCCGTGGAACGTGCCGTTCATGACCGCGACCTGGAAGACCGCGCCATGCCTGGCATTGGGCAATACTGCCGTGCTGAAAATGTCCGAGCTGTCGCCGCTGACCGCCAACGAGCTGGGTCGCCTGGCGGTCGAGGCTGGCCTGCCCAATGGCGTGCTGAACGTGATCCAGGGCTATGGCGCAACCGCTGGCGATGCGTTGGTGCGCCACCCGGATGTGCGAGCGATTTCCTTCACCGGCGGCACTGCCACCGGCAAGAAAATCATGCAGACAGCCGGTTTGAAAAAGTATTCGATGGAACTGGGCGGCAAGTCGCCGGTACTGATTTTCGAAGACGCCGACCTTGAGCGGGCCCTTGATGCGGCGCTGTTCACCATTTTTTCCCTCAATGGCGAACGCTGCACCGCCGGCAGCCGGATCTTCATCCAGGAAAGCGTCTACCCGCAGTTCGTGGCCGAGTTCGCCGCCCGGGCCAAGCGCCTGATCGTCGGCGATCCGCAGGATCCGAAAACCCAGGTCGGCTCGATGATCACCCAGGCCCACTACGACAAGGTCACCGGCTACATCAAGATCGGTCTCGAAGAAGGTGCCACCCTCCTGGCCGGTGGCCTGGAACGTCCGGCCAATTTGCCGGCCCACTTGAGCCGCGGCCAGTTCATCCAGCCGACAGTGTTCGCCGACGTGAACAACAACATGCGTATCGCCCAGGAAGAAATCTTCGGGCCGGTGGTGTGCCTGATCCCGTTCAAGGACGAGGCCCAAGCCCTGCAATTGGCCAACGACACCGAATACGGCCTGGCCTCGTATATCTGGACCCAGGACATCGGCAAGGCCCATCGCCTGGCCCATGGCATCGAGGCCGGCATGGTGTTCATCAACAGCCAGAACGTGCGCGACCTGCGCCAGCCTTTCGGCGGCGTGAAGGGTTCCGGAACCGGCCGCGAAGGCGGACAGTACAGCTTTGAAGTGTTTGCCGAGATCAAGAACGTTTGCATCTCCATGGGCAGTCATCACATACCGCGCTGGGGTGTATGACCCAAGGTAAGTGATGAACCCTGTGGCGAGGGGATTTATCCCTGTTCCTGTGGGAGCAAGGCTTGCCCGCGATGAAGGCGATGCGGTTTTTCAGAAATCGGGGCGCCTGTTTCGCGAGCAAGCTTTGCTCCCACATAGAGGGGATATCCCTCACCACAGGCGCTGTGACTCACCGATTACTCGAAGCTCAACAAGAACAATTTTTCAGGAGAATCATCATGGGCGAAGTCGTCCTGGCTGCGAAAATCTGCCACGTTCCCTCGATGTACCTGTCGGAGCTGCCCGGCAAGCACCACGGTTGCCGCGCCGCCGCGATTGCCGGCCACAAGGAAATCGGTCGCCGCGCCCGGGAACTGGGGGCCGATACCGCCGTGGTGTTCGACGTGCACTGGCTGGTCAACAGTGCCTATCACGTCAACAGCGGCGCGCACTTCAAGGGCATCTATACCAGCAACGAGCTGCCGCACTTCATCAAGAACATGGAGTACGAATACTCAGGCGCCCCGGAACTGGGCGAGCTGATCGCCGCCGAGGCCAATGCCGCCGACGTGCGCACCCTGGCCCACAACATCCCAAGTCTTGAGCTGGAATACGGCACGCTGGTGCCCATGCGCTACATGCACATGGACGTTCCTCAGGAACAGAAATTCAACGTCGTGTCGATTGCCGCCTGGTGCGCCTGGCACCGCCTGCAAGACAGCTTCACCTTCGGCGCCGCCGTGCGCCGAGCCATCGAGAAAAGCGATCGCAAGGTGCTGGTGCTCGCCTCCGGCTCGCTGTCGCACCGTTTCTCCGATGATCGCAACGCTGAAGCCAACATCCACAACTGGACGCGGGAATTCGACAAGCAGGTCGACCTGCACGTCGTCGAGATGTGGCGCCAAGGCCGCTGGAAAGAGTTCTGCGCCATGCTCCCGGACTACGCCGAACACTGCTTCGGCGAAGGCAAGATGCATGACACGGCGATGCTGCTGGGGTTGCTCGGCGGGCCGGACTACGACAAGCCTGCCGAAATCATCACCGAGCCTTTCGGCAGCTCCGGCACTGGACAGATCAACGCTGTCTTCCCTGTTTGACACTGCGGCCGTACGGCATCCCCGTGCGGCCTGAAGGAGCCGTCATGCCTCATTTCATCGCTGAATACACCGACAACATCGAACAACAAGCCGACCTGCCCGGCCTGTTTGAAAAGGTCCACGCCTTGCTGGGCGACAGCGGCGTGTTCCCCCTGGGCGGCATCCGCAGCCGCGGCGTGCGCCTGGACACCTGGCGCATGGCCGACGGCAAGCACGACTACGCCTTCGTACACATGACCTTGAAAGTCGGCCATGGTCGCGACCTGGCCACCCGCCAGAAAGTCGCGGAAAAACTCTTCGAGATGATCACCGCTCACTTCGCCGAGCTCCAGGCCCAACGCCTGCTGGCCCTGTCATTCGAGATGATCGAGCTGCACGAACAGCTCAATTTCAAGGCCAACAACGTCCACGCCTTCCTCAAGGGCCAGGCCATCTGAATCCGTCTGCCTCGTGTTCCCCCATCGGCCTCTCTGACAAAAAGTACAAGATCATGAGCACAGCCAATACCGCCGACACTGCCGGCACCGTCGCGCACGACCGCACCCATGCCACCATCACCTGGCGGCTGATGCCGCTGCTGCTGGTCTGTTACCTCTTTGCCCACCTGGATCGCATCAACATCGGCTTCGCCAAGATGCAGATGAGCGCCGACCTGCAGTTCAGCGATACAGTCTACGGCTTCGGCGCAGGGCTGTTCTTCATCGCCTATGCGCTGTTTGGGGTACCCAGCAACATGGCCCTGGACCGGGTCGGTCCGCGGCGCTGGATCGCCACGCTGATGGTGGTCTGGGGCACCTTGTCCACCGGTATGTTCCTTATCGACAGCGCCGCCGGTTTCTATGTGTTGCGCTTTCTGCTGGGCGTGGCCGAGGCCGGTTTCTTTCCTGGCATCCTGGTTTTCCTCAACCGTTGGTATCCGGCCCGGCGCCGGGCCCAGGTGACCGCGTTGTTCGCCATCGCCGTGCCGATGGCCGGGGTGATTGGCGGGCCATTGTCCGGCGGCATTCTCGAGCATTTCCATGACCTTGGCGGCCTGCGCGGCTGGCAATGGATGTTTGTCATTGAAGGGCTGCCGGTGATCCTCCTGGGCCTCGTCGTGCTCAAGTGCCTGCCGGACAGTTTCGAGGCGGTCAAGTGGCTCACACCACAAGCCAAGCAGCAACTGCGCGAACAACTGAGTCTTGAAGAACAGCGCAAATCCATCACCTCGTTCTCGGCGATCCTCAACAACCCGCAGGTCTGGTTGCTGGTAGCGGTGTACTTCGCCGTGATGCTGGCGGTGAACACCCTGGCCTTCTGGATGCCCACCCTGATCCACGGCGCCGGCATCGGCAGCGACGGCAAGGTCGGGCTACTCAGCGCCGTGCCCTATCTGGCCGGCTGCTTCTTCATGATCGGTTGCGGGCGTTCCTCTGACCGCAATCGCGAACGCCGCTGGCACCTGTGTGTGCCGCTGTTGATGGCAGCGCTGGGCATTGCGCTCGCCGGGCTTTCACCCGGCAACCCGACCCTGGTGCTGGCTGGCCTGATCGTCGCCGGCATGGGCGCCAGCGCGGCGTTGCCGATGTTCTGGCAATTGCCGCCGGCGTTCCTGTCCAACGGTACCCAAGCCGCCGGGATCGCGCTGATCAGCTCCTTCGGCAGCATCGCCTCATTCTTCGCGCCCTACCTGATCGGCTGGATGCGCGACACCACCCAGAGCGCCAGCCTCGCCCTGTATGTGCTGGCCCTGCTCATCGCCCTTGGCGGCTTGCTGGTGCTGCGCACCCGGGCCGCCATCGTCAATCCTCACTAAGAGACCCTTGCCATGCTCGACCAGAACTTCATCCAGCAAGCCGCCGCCCGCCTCGACCAAGCCGAGCGCTGCCGCGAGCAGGTGCGGCAGTTTTCCCTCGACCACCCGGACATCACCATCGAGGATGCCTACGCCATCCAGCGTGCGTGGGTGGCACAAAAGATCAAGGACGGGCGCAAGCTGGTCGGCCACAAGATCGGCCTGACCTCCCGGGCCATGCAGGTATCGTCGAACATCACCGAGCCGGACTACGGCGCGCTGCTCGACGACATGTTTTTCGACGAAGGCACCGACATCCCGTTCGAGCGCTTCATCGTGCCACGGGTGGAAGTGGAGCTGGCGTTCATTCTCGGCAAGCCGTTGAAAGGCCCGAACGTGACGGTGTTCGACGTGCTCGACGCCACCGAATGGGTGATCCCGGCGCTGGAAATCATCGATGCGCGTATCCAGCAGATCGATCCGCAGACCAAGGCAACCCGCAAGGTCTTCGACACCATCTCCGACAACGCCGCCAATGCCGGCGTGGTCATGGGCGGTCGCGCCGTACGCCCGACCGAGATTGACCTGCGCAAAGTGCCGGCGGTGCTCTACCGCAACGGCGTGATCGAAGAATCCGGCGTCTCGGCGGCGGTGCTCAATCACCCGGCCAAAGGCGTGGCCTGGCTGGCGAACAAGCTGGCGGCTTATGACGTTACGCTGCAACCAGGACAGATCATCCTCGGTGGTTCCTTCACCCGCCCCGTGGCCGCCAACCCCGGCGATACCTTCCATGTCGACTACGACATGCTCGGTTCCATCGCCTGCCGTTTCGTCTGATCGGAGACCGCCTCATGGACATGCCCGTCAATACCTTCAAGCAACGCCTGCGCAGCGGCGAGGCGCAGATCGGTCTGTGGCTGGGGTTGGCCGATACCTACTGTGCGGAACTGGCGGCCAATGCCGGCTTCGACTGGCTGCTGATCGACGGTGAACACGCGCCCAACGACTTGCGCACCCTGCTCGGCCAACTCCAGGCCGTGGCCCCCTACCCCAGCCAGCCGGTGATACGTCCAGTGATCGGTGACACGGCACTGATCAAGCAAGTGCTCGACATCGGCGTGCAGACCTTGCTGGTGCCGATGGTGGAAAGTGCCGGGCAGGCGCGCGAACTGGTGCGCGCCATCCACTACCCGCCCCACGGTGTACGTGGTGTAGGCAGCGCACTGGCCCGGGCGTCACGCTGGAACAGCATCCCCGGCTATCTCGATAAAGCCGATGAACAGATGTGCCTGCTGGTGCAGATCGAAAGCCGCGAAGGCCTGGCCAACCTGGATGCCATTGCGGCGGTGGAAGGCGTGGATGGGGTCTTTATCGGCCCGGCGGACTTGAGCGCGTCCATGGGCTTTCGTGGCAATCCAGGGCACCCGGATGTGCAAGCGGCCATCGAAGACGCCATCGCCCGCATCCGCAAGGCTGGTAAAGCGGCCGGGATTCTCAGCGCCGATGAGAAACTGGCCCGCCGCTACATCGAACTCGGCGCGGCATTTGTCGCGGTGGGCGTGGATACGACGGTGTTGATGCGGGGTTTGCAGACGCTGGCCGCGATGTTCAAAGACACACCAAAACCTGCGGCCGGCGGCGTGTACTGAGTTTGCCGCATCCCATGTGGCGAGGGGGGATTTATCCCCGCTGGACTGCGCAGCAGGCCCTATATCTGCCGACTCGGTGTTTCGGGTCCATCAAGGTGGCTTTTCCAGGGGCTGCTGCGCAGCCCAACGGGGATAAATCCCCTCGCCACAAAAGCTGACCTCTCTTGGCGATCTCAACGCCTGATCGTCTTCAGGTCATTGAGCAACCCCAGCAACGTCTGCAATTTTTCCTCCCCCTAACTTGTCCTGCAGACGCTGGTAATTCTCTTCCATGCTCTGGCTCATCGAATCGAAGCTCGCTTGCCCTTGCGGCGCCAGGCGCACCAGCACCCGGCGCTGATCCTGTTCGGCCTTGCGCCGCTCCACCATGCCCGCCGCTTCCATGCGCACCAGCACACCGGTCATGCTGGGCTTGAGGATGCAGGCCAGCTCGGCCAGGCGATTGATCTCCAGCTCGTCGTGCTGGCTGAGAATACGGATGACCCGCCATTGCTGCTCGGTCAAGCCATGTTGATTGAGGGAAGGTCGGAAAAACCCCATGGCCGCTTCACGGGCCTGTAGCAGGGTGAGGGTCAAGGATTGGCGCGGTTTGGGCATGGAGAGTAGTCGCGAGGAGGATTAGTTAACGAGTTAACTAAATCCTAACAGCTTCGGCGCCGAGTTACCTGTGGCAAGAGGATTATTCCCCTGCCACAAGGATTGGACTCGCGCCTGAACGCCTGTAACAGCTCAAGCGCCCTTGATCACGCCCTTGAGCACCTCTTTGAAATGCTCGACCTGTTCCTCGCTGAACTGGCCGAACACCTTGTCCTGCTGCTCCTTGGCGATGGCCCAGAGCCCTTCGGTCTCATCGATGCCTTTGACAGTCAGGCGTACCCGCTCGCCCTCATCGCTCACCAGCCCCTTGCGCTTGAGGTTGGCCACGGCTTCTTCGATCTCGCGCACCGGCATCGCCACTTCCCGCTGCAGGTCGCACAGGTTCAGCCCGGCGTCGTTCTCCAGCACCATCATCATCCGCGCTTCGCTGGTGCGTAACCCCGTGGACAACTGACGTGGCTGGTAGCTGGCCTGGTAGGCCCGCAGTGCCTGGGTCATCAGGTAATACAGGTTGTGGCTCAAGCGCCCCTGGAAGTGGCTGCTGGGGGACTGGCCCTCTTCCCGCCTGGTCATGCGAGTGTGGGGCAAGACCATCGAGTAAGCGCCCTGGTGGTAGAGCAGCGGTGAGCGGCCGAAGTCATCAAAAGCCACGACCTTGCCGATCATGATCCAATGATCGCCGCCATCGACCTGCTGGAATTTTTCACAGTGAAAACGCGCCGAGCAGTCCACAAATACCGGAGCACCGCCTTCGCCGATGTCGAATTGGATTTCAGCGAAACGGTCCTCCTTGGGCCGGGCGAAGTTGTTCGACAGGTCTATCTGGTCGGCGGCCAGCACGTTCACCGCAAAATGGCTGGCGGCTTCGAACACCTCGTGACTGCTGGAGCGCTTGTCGATGCTCCACAGGATCAGTGGCGGGTCCAGGGACACCGAGTTGAAACTGTTGGCCGTCACACCGACCTTGCGGCCATCTTCAGTGGCAGCCGTGACCACGGTCACGCCGGTGGCAAAGTTACCCAGGGCCCGGCGGAACGCACGGGTGTCGAAAGCGGTATTACAAAGACTGGACATGCAAGACTCCCGGCCGCCTCAAGCGACGGCCTCGATTATTGTTCTGGAGGACAGGCGGTCAAACCATGGAAGGGTCAGGCTCAAGGCCCATCAACTCACGACCGAGGATCTGCGCGCAGACGTCGTAGTCGGTGTAGGCATGGGCGCCGGTCAGGTGGGCGTCGCGGAACAATCGCTGCAATTCATTGTTTTCGAACCAGGCGCCGCCACCGGCCGCCTCCATCAAACGGTCGACGGCCTGGATGCACATCTTGGTGGCGTAGCCCTGGTTGGTCCGCCAGAACGCCAGGGTTTCCCGGCTTGGGTATTCGTGGCGCTCGCCGTACTCGGCGTGCTCCTGCCAGGTTTTTTCCAGGAAGGCACGGGCTGCCGCCACCTGATGGGTAGACTCGGCCAGGCGCATCAACGCCGGGGTGGCGGCACCGACGGCCGCACCGGTATAGGCCCGTACGCGGTTCCTGGTTTTCTCGCGAAAGACCTCCAGCATGCGTTCGGCCACGCCCAGGCTGACCGTGGAGAAACCGCTGGCGAAGTACGGCCGGTACGGTGAGTAGAAAATCTTGCTGTCAGGGTACAGACCGAACCCGCCGGACTTGCCTTCCATCATGTCCTTGGCTTTCTGGATCCGGTGTTCCGGCACGAAAGCGTTGTCAATGATCAAGGTCTTGCTGCCACTGCCACGCATGCCCACCGCGAACCAGTCATCGCGAATTTCATAGTCACTGCGCGGCAGCACCGCAAAGCAATAATCCTGGGTGCCTTCGGCGTTTTTACGGCGAAACCCCACGATCGCCCATTCGGCATGATCGCAGCCGCTGCTCCAGCCCATTTCACCGCTGAACATCACACCGCCCTCGACTTCCTCGGTGCGACCAAACGGTGCGATGCTGCTGCTAGCGGTGGCATCGGGGTCATCGCCCCAGATGTCCTGCTGGGCCTTGGCCGGGAACATTGCCAACTGATGGCTGTGGGTGCACAACAGGCTCATGGCCCAGGCCGTGCTGGCACAGGCACCGGCCAGCAGCGCGATGCAGTCGGCGAACTGCGGCAGGGAAATCTCCAGGCCACCGTATGGTTTTGGCTGGAAAGCCCGGTGCATGCCAATGCTTTTGAGCAAGGCGATATTCTCGGCAGGCACGCTACGGTCTTTCTCCGCCTGGAAGGCATTGGCGGCAATGACCGGCAGGAGGGGCTTGAGGTCTTCGAGCAGCGGATTTGGCTTTTTCATGGACGGGCTCTTTTATTATTGGCATCTGCCGATCCCGCCTTTGCCCGACAACCCAAGGTTGCACAAGCAAAGGGATCAGCGATTAAGGCCGGTCCAGTATGGGCAATCGCAAGCAGGTGAAAAATGCACCTTCCAGATCCAAGATTGTACTTTTCATGGGGCAGGTTTCGGTCCCATGGCGCGCTCGGTCAAATACCCCGGCACGGATGATCAAGACAGGCGCCCTCATCAGGGCCCTTAATAGAGCCATCCCCTGCAATGCCTTGTGTAGGCGTTGCAACGGAGTTTCCTTTCACTTTGTCAGGTTGCGTCATGATCAATATCGAAACGCCCACCTATTACACGGCCACCAAGAAATACAACCTCAGCTTCCCCACCCTGGAACAGGACGTAGAAGCCGATGTCGTGGTGATTGGCGGCGGTTTCTCCGGCATCAATACCGCGCTGGAGCTCGCCGAAAAAGGCATCACCAACATCGTGGTGCTGGAGGCGCGTTACCTTGGGTTCGGCGGCACCGGGCGCAATGGCGGACAGATCATGGCCGGCATCGGTCACGACCTGGAAAAGATCAAGAAGGACGTAGGTGAAGACGGCCTGCGCCAGGTCTTCGAGATCAGCGACCTGGGCGCCGACATCATCAAGGACCGTATCGCCAAATACGATATCGACGCCGATTTCTGCCACGGCTACGGCTACATGGGTTTCAACGCCCGCCAGGAAAAGACCCTGCGGGCTTGGGAAAAAGACTTCAAGTCGATCAACAGCAAGCACGAGATCCGCTTTCTCGGCGGCTCCGACGTGCAGCAGATCATCGGCTCCAAGGCCTACGGCAGCGCATTGCTGCACATGGGCGGCGGGCATGTGCACTCGCTGAACCTGTTGCTGGGTGAAGCCAAGGCCCTGGTCAGCCACGGTGTGCGGATTTTCGAGAACAGCCCGGCCCTGGAAGTCAGCTATGGCGAACGCATCACCGTGCGCACCGGACGCGGCTCGGTGAAGGCCAGCAAGCTGCTTTGGGCCTGCGACAGTTTCCTCAACAAGCTGGAGCCGGAACTGCACCGTTCGACCATCAACACCTACGCCTTCCAGATGATGACCGAGCCGTTGTCGGACGAACTGATCCAGCGCATCAGCCCGATTCGCGGCGCCTACAGCGACATTCGTCCGGTGATCGACTATTACCGCGTCACCAACGAAAACCGCCTGCTGTTCGGCGCCGCCACGCCATTGGTGGAGCATATCCCCCAGGATCTCAAGGCCTGGAACCGGCGCCTGATGCTGAAAATTTTCCCGTACCTCAAGGACGTGAAGATCGACCTGGCCTGGGGCGGCCCGATGGCGTGCAGCCCGAACCTGTTTCCGCAGATCGGCACCCTGCCCGGTCGCAGCAACGCGTTTTTCGTCCAGGGCTACTCAGGTTTTGGCGTCACCCCAAGCCACATTATCTGCAAGGTGCTGGCCGAGGGCATGAGCGAAGGCTCGGCGCGCTACGACCTGGTCAGCTCGATCCACCGCCCGACCATCATCGGCAAAGACGCCATTCGCCCATTGCTGCTGACCGCCGGCAAGTCCTGGCATCAGCTGTCGGGTTACTGGAACGGCCGGCGCTGACGGTCATGATGCCAGTCAGTTAAGCGAATCCCCTGTGGGAGCGAGGTTTAACTGATTGGCACTGGACACACCCCACCTTTGTTTTTCACTCACCAGGAGTCACTGCCATGCCCCTCATCACCCTCGAAAAAGACATCCAGCTGTCCGACCTGGACGCCTGGGGCACCGTCGCCGATCTCGGTTCGCAGATTCTCGAAGGCGAAGTCAAGGCCTTCGGCAAGATGACCTTCGGCGCCCCCACCGACCCGGTCAGCAGCGCCTACTTCGGCACCACCCAAGGCAAGTTCCGGATGGTCTACCCGTTCGCCGAACAAGCCACCGTGGTCACCGGTGAAGTGGTCCTCACCGACGAGGCCACCGGCCAGAGCACCCGCTACACGGCCGGCGACAGCTGGTTCGTGACCAAGGGCACGCCGGTGCTGTGGGAAGTGGTCAGCGAAAGTTTCGTCAAGCACTACTTCGCGGTAGTCTGACCGGACAGGGCTGCCGGCACTACCGGCGGCCCGCTTGCGAAGGTTGCGACCATGAACGTCATCCCGACCCAGGACATCGCCGGCCAGTGCCTGCACGCCTTCACCCAGCTGGTTCCCGTCAGCCGGGCGGCGTTCTACTGCGTGGATCGACACCTGCAAGTCCACGACTTCAGCCTCCATGGGATGAGCGGCGAGATGCACCGCGACTACCTGGACAACTACCGCCAGTTCGACCCACTGCATCCGCGACGCTGTGCGTCCAGCGAGCTGGCCGTGGTGCCGTTGGGGCTGGCGATGGCTCGCCAACCGCTGCGTGACAACCATCGTTATCGCGACTTTCTGCAACGCTACGGCGTGGTCGACGTGGTGGAAGTCTTCGCCCATCGAGACGGCCAGCCCCAAGCCGCGATTTCGTTGCTGCGCACCGCCGAGCAAGGTGTCTTCACCTCTCAGCAGTTGAGCCAACTGAACGCGTTGCAGGCCTTGCTGCAACTGGCCGTGGCCCATCTACCGGCCCATGAAGATGCACTGGCCGACCTGACGCCCAAGGAGCGCCAGATCGCCTGGCTACTGCGCCAAGGCGTCAGCAACAAACAATTGGCCCGGGAACTGGACGTCGGCTTGCCGACCATCAAGACTCACCTGATCCACCTGTTCCGCAAAGTCGGTGTGAGCAGTCGCACCGAGTTGGTCAGCGCACTGTTCCTCTGATCAACCATTTGGTTGATAGGCCGTCGTTGCCCGGCGCCCCATGATCCGAGTGGCTACTTCAACCACCGGAGCCTTGCAATGAGCACATCTTCAGACTGGATCACCGTCGGCGCCCTGGCCGATGGCTTTGCCCCCGAAGCCTTCATCCTGCCAAACCTGGCTGACCTGGACGGCAAGACCTTCACCCTGCATTTCGCCAACGGCTGGCAGATCGAGCACCGCATCGAACAGGACACCCTGACCTGGAGCGCCGCCGATGGGCATTCCAGCGGCACCGCGACCTACCGGGCCACATCCGTACGCCCGGGCCTGTACCTGGTGGACTTCATCAAGCGCGAAGGCGAGCTGACGTCGTCGGTAAGCCTGGTGCTCGATACCGCCAGCGCCGCCTTCACCGCCGTGATCGGCCGCATGCCGAGCCACCAAGAAACCGATGAAGGTCTCTACAGCCGCGCGTTGACCGGCAAGCCCCTGACCTCGGTTCAAACGCAATTCCTGCACGGCAGTCTCGACCGTCCCTGGCAGCCTGGCCTGTGCCCGCACGCACCGACCAACGAGCTGGTGGGGCTGCGCAACCTGTATCGCTACAGCCCGAGCGAAGTCTACGAACACATTTACCTCAACGACCAGTTCTACTCCTGGCAGTGCCTCAAGGGCGTTGAGCAAGGCCTGTGCGACACCGATCGCTGCGACACCTACAGGATCGCCGATCAGTTGTACCTGTTCGTGTGGCGAGAAAAGATCATCCCGACCCTGGGCCTGGTGCTGATCGACCTGCAACAGCACCGCAGCGACGGCAAAATCTTCGGCTACGCCGGTGAATCCTTCGATGAGTTTTCCAACTTCCCGGTCAGTTCCTACTGCCAGGTGCTCAATCAGACGGAGTACCCCGATGCCTGAATCACGCACCGTGGTGATCACCGGTGCCGGCACCGGCATCGGTGCGGCCTGCGCCCGCCTGCATGCCGCCGAAGGCGCCAACCTGGTACTGATCGGCCGCCGTCGCGAGCCCCTGGAAGCGCTCGCCGAGGACATCGGCGGCCTGGTGCTGGTGGGCGACGCAGCCTGCCCCAACACCTGGGACGGCTTCGTCGAGCAGATTCGCACGCGTTTTGGCCGACTCGATGTGCTACTGGCCTGTGCCGGTGGCATGGGATTGGGCAGCGCCACCGAAACCGCCCCGTCGTCCTGGGAGGCAGCCATGCGCAGCAATCTCGACAGCGCCTTCTACAGCGCCCGGGCTTGCCTGCCACTGCTGCGGGAAAGCGCCGGCAACATTGTGCTGATCGCCTCCATTGCTTCATTGGCGGCGGGCCCGCACGTGTGCGGCTACACCACCGCCAAGCATGCTCTGCTGGGTCTCAACCGCTCCCTGGCCAGGGACTATGGGCCTCACGGCGTGCGGGTCAATGCGGTTTGCCCTGGCTGGGTGCGCACGCCCATGGCCGATGAAGAGATGCAGGTATTGATGCAATTCCATGGCGAAACCTTGCAGCAGGCCTATGACCGGGTCTGCGCCGACGTGCCGTTGCGCAGGCCAGCCAGCGCGACGGAAATCGCCAACGTCTGCCGTTTCCTGGCCTCGCCTGAAGCGTCCATCATCACCGGGGCGACGCTGGTGGCCGATGGCGGCTCCAGCATCGTCGACGTGCCGACGCTGGCCTTCAGCCGGATGGAGGCCAGCGATGTCTGACGATCTGGATTTCAGCGGCCAGACCGTACTGGTCACGGGCGGTGCACAAGGTATTGGCCGGGCCATCGTTGAAGCGTTTGCCCTGCGCGGGGCCCAGGTGGTCATCGCCGACCTGGGCCTGGCCCGGGCCGAGGCAGTGGCCGACGAATTGACCGCCGTGGGCTGTCAGGTGCAAGCCGTGGGCGTCGACCTGGCCGACGCGACGGCGATATTCGGGATGATGACCGCGCTGGAGCAACGCTTGGGCCGGCTGGATATCCTGGTGCACAACGCCGGGTATTTTCCACTGACGCCATTCGCCGAGATCACCCCGTCGATACTTGAACGAACGCTGGCGGTGAACCTGTCGGCGCTGTTCTGGCTGACCCAGGCCGCACTGCCGATGTTCCGGCGCCAGGGCCGAGGCTGCGTGCTGGTGACCTCCTCGGTCACCGGGCCGCGGGTAGCGTATCCGGGGCTCAGCCACTACGCGGCCTCCAAGGCCGGGGTCAATGGTTTCATTCGCAACGCCGCGCTGGAACTGGCGGCCGAGAATGTCCGCGTCAACGGGGTCGAACCGGGCATGATCGCCACACCGGCCATGGCCAACCTGGGCGACGATGAGGTCAATCAGGACATCGCCCGCCGGGTGCCGCTGGGTCGACTGGGCCAACCGAACGACATCGCAGGCGCCATGCTGTTCCTGGCATCGAGCCTGGCCGGCTATGTGACCGGGCAGACCTTGGTGGTCGATGGCGGTTCGACCTTGCCGGAGGTTTTAACCTGAATGGGGGTGAGTCTGCTTGCGGTGGGGGTGGCTGGACCACCGTCATCGCGAGCGGGCTCGCTCCCACATTTTATCCAGCCATCAACTCCCTCTGTGGGAGCGAGCTGGCTCGCGATAGCGATCGTCCACCTCGCTCAAGCCACCCCCTGCCCCACCTGCAAACGGCTGGAGCGAAACTCCTTGGGCGACAGCTCGAACTGCTTCTTGAATGAACGGCTGAAATGCGCCGAATCGGTGAAGCCCCACTTGTAGGCGATCGAGGTAATGGACTCGTCCCGCAGGAACGGGTTGGTCAGGTCATCGGCACTGCGCTTGAGCCGGGCCCGCTGGATGTAGCGGCAAACGCTGTCATCCTGCTCTTCGAACAAACGATACAGATGCCGCACCGAAATATTCAGCCGATTGGCCAGGCCCACCGGGGTGAGGCCGGGCTGGCTGAGTGATTCGTCGATGACCTTCTGCACATAGCTGCGCAAGTGGCTGCCCTGTAACGCAACGCCCTCGTCACGGGCATCGCTGCCCTGTTCCAGGGCCGAGCCCAACAGCGAAACGAAGGCACTCTGCAAGGCTTCACCCTCGCCCGCCGCGCCATCACCGTCCGGTGTGTCCTTGCACAACTGGTCCATCAACACATGCAGCATCCGCCCGCACGCCTTGCTGGACGACACCTTGCCGAAGGTCTTGGTTTCCCCGCCCAGTTGCCGCGACACTTTCTGGCGAGACAAGGACAGCACCGCGTGCTCGATCAGGCCGAACGGGCTGATCTCAAGCGCCCCTACGGAATCCATCAACAACAATTCACCGGGCGCCAATTGAATACTCCGGCCATTCTGAGTAATGCGGCAGTAGCCGCTGCGCTGGCTGACCAGGAGGCAATCCTGGTCATCATCGTGATCGGCGTTGGATGAGTGACGCTTGATGCTACCGGCATTGGTCCGCAGGTTCGCGAGGGCAAGGCCACCGCGATGGACATTCGATACTTCACCAATGAACAACGCACGATTGAAGGCCAGCTCGGTATCGAAGTGGCCGCAAGTCGCCCGCAGATCCCGGTTCCAGGCGTCCAGACCGTCTTGTCCAACCTGTTGCATGCTCATGGCGTTCTCCGCAGTGGCTTATTGTTTTTGTACGGCAATAGTTAACATGTTATCTATATGCACGCAACAAGTACCTGATCGCCAGAGCAGTAGCAGGAATGATGCCAGGGCAGAGAATCGAATCAGAGCGTTGCCAGCACTCGTTGCAGGCCGCTCAAGGTCGCCAGCAAGACGCTGCGCTGCTCGCGGCTCAACGGGATATAGCGACGAAAGGCCGGCATGCGATTGACCACTTCGCTACCGCCCATGTGTTCCAGGCGCACGCACCACTGGTGTCCCTGCAGGTCAATGCGCAGCCGTTTGAAATCCAGCGGCATAAGGGCTTGATACAGCACAGGGTCCTTCTCCACAGCCGTCTGCACTCTGGTCGCCAGGTCACTGTGCCCGTCCCGCTGCCGACAACGAATACCACTGCGCCGGACAGCCCCGCCGTGGTGCAATTCCAGGCGTGCCGTGCCCTCTCGGGAAGCAGGCACGCGCAGCACGAACTCGGTCATCACCAGGTGCATCAGCAACTGCGATTCGGTGCGTTCGACAACCTCCAGTTGCAGGTTGCCATCGTCGCTGACAGCCGTCGCCATCGCCGGGCCGGTGACTTCGAATCGCGCCAGTGCGATGTTGCGTCGCAGGTGCTCCAGGGTTACCCCGGGCCGATAACCGGCCGGGGGGCGCTGGGGGCTGAACAACTCAGACAGTTTTTGCAGCAGGCTCGATAAACTCGTCCGCAGGTTGCCCTGGCTCATGGGAAAACTCCTTGGCCAGTACGTCTTCCACCGACGCTGGCTTGAATGGATTGACCTTCTGCACCACCAGGGTCCAGAACAAGGCATACGCTGCGGTGCCGCCGAGCATCACCGCGAATGGAATGTAGATGTCCGCCGGGTTCATGCCAGGCGGTGTGATGAACCACATGCCCAGGACAATGCCGACACTGGACACGATTTGTGGCAACGGGAACCACGGCGAGCGATAGGCCCTCGGCAGATCAGGGCGACGAATGCGCAGGCTGACCACCGACACGGTCACCAGCAGGTAGGCAAAGCTCCAGGCACACACCGCAGCCAGCACCAGGTGCATGATGTTGTCGGTATTGCCACCCAGCCACAACGCATGCAGGCAGGGAATCAGCATCGCCACCAGGATGCACAGCAGCGGCGTCTTGAAGCGCGGGTGCAGATACGTGAAAACCTTCGGCAAGGCGCCATCCACCGCCATGCCATAGAGAATCCGCGGCACGCCAGCCATCAGGGTGTTGATGGTCGCCGCACCGGCAAACAGAAAGCCGATCCCCAGCCACATCGGGCCGATATCGCCCATGACCTGTTCGGCGAACCGTGGAATCGCCATGGGGGTGTCCAGCAGATGCACACCGCTGGTGGCATCGAGCAGCACGTTTTCCACCTGGAGCTTCATCGCCGCACCGTAGATGAACATGCAGGTGGCGACGCTGAACAAGCCCAGCATCATGGCCCGGGGCATGGTCCGGGCGGAGTGACGCAGGTCCGGGGCCAGCGGCGTGACGAATTCACAGCCGACGAACATGAACATGGCCATGCCCACCAACGACAACACCGTGACCAGATCGGTGCCCACCACGGATGCACCGAACCAGCCCTCCAGCTCCACCGCTGGTGCGGCGATCAGGCCCAACACGCCGAACACCATCAGGGTGGTCCACATGCCGAACGTCAGGATGATTTCGGCCCGGCCAAAGGCGCTGACGCCAAACGCATTGAGCACGCCAAAGACCACCACGAACCCCACGCCCAGCAACCAGGAGCCGCCTGCCGATTCGGCCAGGGTGTTGAGGTGTTCGAAATTCACCAGGGCCATGACACCGGCCAGGATGGTCTCGGCGGTGCCGGCGAACACATGGACAATCAGATAGGCCGACAAGGTACCGGTAATCGCGAAGAAGCGTCCCATGCCACAGTTGATGTAGTCATAGACCGAGCCGGTGGTGGGCAGAATCGACGCCGCCTCGGCAAACGTCGTCGCCTGGGCCAGCATCATTATCACGGCGATCAGCATCGCCACGGCAAAGGCGCTGCCGCCGATGCCAAAGCCCATGGTCGCGGTGAGAATCACGGGGCTCGCCATGATCAGGCCAATGGTGCTGGCCAACGCAGTGGGAAAACCCACCGAACCCCGGTTCAAGTGCTCGGAGAGCCTGTCATTGATCGACATGGTGCAAGATCCTCGAAAGCGGATTTTTAGTATGGATGCCACAGCCGTCCAGGAACCGGCGATCATGCCTTCCCCAACCGGTCCCTGATCGAAACGGCGTTGCGTGCAGCATTACTCTGCGCCCCCCCGCCCTGGGCGTCTTGCCCATGTCTGCCGCCGGTTTTGTTGCTGCCTGCCAACACCGCCACGCTGGCGGCCTGGGTCAATTCCCTGGCAGGCAGGTGAAAGACTTCCCCAGGTGTCACTCCCCTTAATGCCCTCTCTGCTGTCCTATCACACTGGGGAATCCATCATGGAGCACACACGTCGTCCGCCTTTGCTGCGCAACGCCATCGGCCTGGGCATCGCCCTGCTGGTCGCTGATTCATCGGCCCAGGCCTATGAGCTTTACACCGACGAAGACACCACCGTCACCGGTAACTTCCTGGCGGTCTACGGGCTGTTCAACAGCCGCAAGAACTATGACGGCACCGCCGGCGGTTCGAGCTGGCGCGAAGGCTTCATCAAGTATGGCCTGAGTATCGACCAGACACTCGGCGACCTGGGTAGCGTCTATGGCACGGCCAATCTGGTCAGCTCCGGCACTTGGGGCGATGGCGATGCGGCCGGCCTGAGCGACGGCTCCGAGCGCACCACCAAGTTCGATGAAGCCTTTGCCGGCTGGCGTTCGGGGGATCTGTTCCCGGCATTGGGCAAGGACGGTATGGACCTGTCCTACGGTCGCCAAGTGATCACCCTGGGCGACGGTTTCATCATCAACGACGATGGCCTGAACCTGGGCAAAGGTGTGGCCGATGGCGAGCTCAACCGCGGCGGCGCCTACTACCTGGCAGCCCGTCATGCCTTCGACAAGACCGCTGTCGTACGCCTGGGTGGCAAGGACGGCGTGCATGGCAGCCTGATGTGGATCAAGTCCGACAACCCTGCCCAGGCCAATACCGAGATGACCGCCAGCACCCTGGAATACACCGCCGCGCCTGGCACCCTGGGGCTGACCTATATCCATGGCATCGATGTCGATGACCGTTATGCCAGCGACTTCCAGAAACAGCGCGAAGGCATGGACATCTACAGCCTGCGCGGCGCCGGGAATGCCGGCATCGAAAATGCCCACTTCTCCTTCGAGTACGCCTGGCAGGACAAGGATGCGGGCCCGGAGAAAGCCTGGTATGCCGAAGCCGGCTACACCTTCGCCGACCTGCCCTGGACGCCGGACCTGACTTATCGCTACAGCCGCTACTCCAAGGACTGGGACTCGATGTTCAACGGGCAGAACCGTGGCTATGGCACCTGGTTCCAGGGTGAAGTGGCGGGCAACTATGCTGGCCCGTTCAACAGCAACACTGCCATCCAGCACATCGGCCTCAAACTCAAGCCAGCAGAAACCGTGACCATTGGCGCGCTGTTCTTCGACTACCAGACCCTGCACACCCGCCAAGCGCTGAACCTCGACGCGCAGGAGCTGGACCTGTACGTGGAATGGGCGGTGAATGAACACCTGATCGTCACGCCGCTGCTGGGCCTGTACAAGCCTGAAAAGGATGAGGGCAGCGGTGGCAATCAGGTAGGCGGCAACGGCACCAACGTCTACAGCCAGTTGGTGGTGGCGGTTCCGTTCTGAACGTGTCGGGAACTGCCCCAGCGGCAGTTCCCGGTCGGTCTACTGTCTGTGCTGATGCAACATGGTCTGGATCTGATGGGTTGCCTGCCGGGTACTTTGCGCCAGCTTGCGCACCTCATCGGCCACCACCGAAAAACCGCGCCCGACTTCACCGGCCCTGGCGGCTTCAATCGCGGCATTCAAGGCGAGCAGATTGGTCTGGTCGGCGATGCCCTTGATTACCCCCACGACCGTGGCAATCTGGGCGTAGGTCACCTGGTTCTGTTCGAGCATGCGCTGATGGGTGGACTGGGCCGAGCGCTCGTCACTGATATCACGTACCGCACCAATGACCCGGACCAGTTGCCCGTGTGGGTCGCGTACCGCCCGACCCCGCTCACGGCACCAGATGTAATCGCGGCTCTTGTGGCGCATGCGGTATTCGAAAACGTATTCTCCGCTGCCCTGGGGACCGAGGATTTCCCGGTCGAAGACAGCCATGATCTTCGGCAGGTCGTCCGGGTGGGTGATGCCAACCTGGGCATCCCAGCCGTCGTGCAAATCGTCAGGCCCGTAACCCAGCAGTGAACGGAACTGACTGGAAAAACGCATGCCACTGGCCGGGTGCTGGAGATCACCGTTGACGACCGTGATATCCCAGCAGCCTTCAGTCAGGGTCGATTGCAGCAACTCCCAGATCTGCGCGTCCTGGCGTTGTCGCTGCACCTGCTGGCCGAGTTCGTCCAAGCGAATTTCAAGCGCCTGCTCGCGCTCGCAGGCTTGCTCCAGCTGCTGGCGCACTAAGTGCAGTTCGTGCTCACTTTGCTGCCATCGCAGGGTTTGCGCCTCCACCTGCGCTTCGGCCTGACGCAGGTGCGCAGCGACGTTCTCCATCTGCCGCGCGTGCTGCTCAAGGAGGTTCCGCAGTTGCGGATATGCATCGAGCATCGGCGTGCCTTCCATTTCGCCGGCCAGCACGCGCTGCACCTGTACGGTCAACGCCAGTTTCTGTTTGTTGGTCTGGAGAAACATCGCCTGCCCCTATGCCATCAAGTCGAAACCTGGATCTGATCGCAAACCGGCCAGGCTGGCTTGTCCCTGCCTGCACAGGGCCTTGCTCCTGGCTGCCAACGCGCAGACTGGCAGCCACAGACATACGACGCGGCAGGCACAGTCAAGCTGGACAGCCCTGCCGGTATTACTCTCGGGGCTTTCCCTTGTCCGCGATCAGGAAACCCTCATGAGCGATATTGCCCTGCTGCCTCAGGTTCAAGCCTTCCTCGATAGACATCACGCCCTGTTCATCGACGGTGGCTACGTCGAAAGCCAGGGCAGCCAGACACTGAACGTCGTCAACCCTGCCACCGGCCAGGTCATCGCCCAGGTCAGCGACGCCACTGCCAGCGATATCGATGTGGCGGTGCAATCGTCCCGCCGCGGCTTCGAGCAGTGGTCTCAAACCGCGCCGGCGGTCCGCGGCCATGTGCTGCTCAAGCTGGCGGACCTGTTGGAGCGCAACCGCGAAGAGCTGGCGCAGATCGAAACCTGCCAGTCGGGGAAGATCATCCACATCTCCCGTGCCTTCGAAGTCGACCAGGCCGCCCACTTCCTGCGCTATTACGCTGGCTGGGCGACCAAGATCAACGGCGAGACGATCACCCCATCGTTGCCCTCCTTCACAGGCGAACGCTACACCGCGTTCACCTTGCGCGAACCAGTCGGGGTGGTGGTCGGTATCGTGCCGTGGAATTTCTCCACCATGATCGCCATCTGGAAACTGGCTTCAGCCCTGGTGACCGGTTGCAGTGTCATCATCAAGCCCAGCGAGTTCACCCCGCTGACCATCCTGCGCATCGCGGAACTGGCCATCGAGGCTGGCCTGCCGGCCGGTGCCCTGAATGTGCTGACCGGCGGCGGCCAGGTGGGCAAGGGGCTAATCGAGCATCCGCGCACCAACAAGGTTTCATTCACCGGCTCCATACCCACCGGCCTGACGGTGGGCCAGGCGGCCATGGGCGCCGGGTTGACCCGTACGACCCTGGAACTGGGTGGGAAGAATGCAGCGGGGTTCCTGCCTGATATCGACCCCGAGGTCGCGGTCAACGGCATCATCGAGGCGGGATTTCTGCATTCGGGACAGATCTGCGCGGCGGCGGAACGGTTCTTTGTCCATCGCTCGCAGATCGAGTCGATCATGGACAAACTAGCCCAGCGCCTGGGCAAACTCACTATCGGCTCACCCCTGGACGAACGCACCGAATTCGGCCCGGTGACCAACCGTCAGCACCAACGCAAGCTCGAGGAATTCTTCGCCAAGGCCCGCGCGCAGAACAACACCATCGTCCACGGCGGCAAGCTGATCGATGGGCCGGGTTGCTACGTCGAGCCAACCATCATCCTCGCCAATCGCCGCGACGACAGCCTGCTCCACGAAGAAACCTTCGGCCCGATCGCCACGTTCTTCCCTTACGACACAGAGGAGGAGTTGCTGGAGCTGATGAACGACACGCCCTACGGCCTGAGCGCCAGCCTCTGGACCAACGACCTGGGCAAGGCCCTGCGCATGGTCCCCGCCATCGAAGCCGGGACGGTGTGGGTGAACATGCACACCCTGCTCGACCCAGCCGTGCCTTTTGGCGGCAACAAGTCTTCCGGGATAGGCCGTGAATTCGGCAGCGCATTCATCGACGACTACACCGAACTGAAATCGGTGATGATCCGCTACTGAACAACAAAGGGCCCTGGAGCCACACGCCAGGGCCCTACCCACCCCAAATCCCTCTGTGGGAGCGAGCCTGCTCGCGATAGCGGAGCATCAGTCAATGTTAATGCCGACTGACACAACACTATCGCGAGCAGGCTCGCTCCCACACTTTTACCGCCGGCAGGCGTTGACCGTTGGGATTCGGCCGCGCCATGGTTGGGCGCGCTCCAGTTGCGCGGCCAGCGCCAGCAGCGTGTGTTCCTCGCCGAAACGACCGGCAAAATGCGCGCCCATCGGCAGGCCATTGGCGCTCCAGGACAACGGCACGGACATCGCCGGCTGGCCGCTGGCATTGAACAGCGCGGTGAACGGCGAATAACTGTGGTAGCGCTCGATCAGTTGATCCAGGCTCATGCACACGTCCTGCAGATCCAGCTCGCCAATTGGCACCGGCTCACGAGTCAGGACCGGGGTCAGGATCACGTCGTAATCCTGCATGAACACCGCCAACTGCCGGCCGAGGGCATGAATCCACTCCACCGCCGCGGCATACTGGGCGCCGCTGACGTTGCCCTTGTCCCGCAAGATGATCCGCGTGCGTACCTCCAGCTCTTCGGCTTGCACGGCAAACCCACGCATCTGGCCCAGCAGGTCGACATAGTGACGAGAGCTGGCGCCGATGATGGTGAACACGTGATCGAGAAATTCCAGCAGCCCCACCGGCAGGCTCACCGATTCGACGCGATGCCCCAACGACTCGCACAACCGCGCGGCCTCGCCCACCGCCTGAAGGCTCTGTGGTGACGTAGGCCAAGGACCGAGCTGCTCGACCAGGGCTATGCGTAGCGGCTTGGGATCGGCCTGCACTGCCATCGCATACGGCAACGCCTGGATCGGCGCGGCGTAAGGCGCGCCCAGGTCCATCCCAGCAGTGGCATCCAGCAACGCCGCACTGTCGCGCACCGACAGGGTGATGGCATGAGGTGTGCCCATCCCCGCCCAGCCCTCGCCCACTATTGGTCCTGACGGCAGCAAGCCACGGCTGGGCTTGAACCCGAACACACCGCAGCAGGACGCCGGCACGCGCAATGAACCGCCACCGTCGTTGCCGTGGGCGAACGGCACCACCCGGGCCGCCACCAGTGCCGCCGCGCCACCGCTGGAACCACCGGCGCTGTGGTCGGTGCTCCAAGGGTTGCGTGTGGCACCAAAACGCGCAGACTCGGTGGAGTATGAAGTGCCAAACTCAGGCGAAGTACTGGTGCCCATCACCTGACATCCGGCACGCCGCAAACGCGTCACGATTTCCGATTCGAAATCCGCACGAAAGTCGCCCAGTGCGCGAGAACCGTTGGTCATCGCCGCACCATGAACTGGTGAAAACAGGTCTTTGATCAAGGTCGGCACACCGGCCAGCAGGCCTTGACCGACCTGTGGCGTGCGCGCCGTCTGCCGGGCCGAATCGTACAAGCGCTCGGCCACCGCATTGAGCTGCGGCTCGACTCGCTCCAGACGCTCGATGGCAGTCTCCAGCAGTTCGCCTGGCCGGACCTCGCCACGCCTGACCCATTCGGCCAGCGCCGTGGCATCTTCACTGTCCATCAAGTGGTGAATGTCTTGCGTACCCATGTTTCAGGTTCCTTATGTCACGACGATTGATGTGATCCGACGGTGCTCGCTTGCCCTTGGCCGCGTGTGCGCAGGCCGGCAACGACCCAGAGCAGCGCCAAGGCAAAACTGGTCAGGGCCAGCCACTGGATGGCGTGACGCAGGTCACCGGCGAACACAATCACCAAGGCCACCACCAGCGGACTGACGAACTGGCCGATATACAGGCACGAGGTAAACCCGCCCAGGCCCCGGCCGCGGGTGCTGGCGGTCAACGCATTCATCACCGGCGCCATCACGTTGGGCACCAACAGCCCGGCCCCCAGGCCTTGGATGAACACCGCCACCAGCACTTCGTTATAGCTTTGCCCGCGCATCAACAGCCACAGCCCCAGGCCCATCAGGCCAAGCAACAACGCATTGCAACCGGCGATGCCGAAGCGACGGCGCAGCAACGGCCACGTCAGCGAACCGACCAAGGTCGCCAACAGGCTCAGCCCCGCCGCCAGGCCGATCATCGTGCTGGAGGTGATGCCGAGGCTGACCAACAGCGTCGGCGCCTGGATAGGCATGATGAACGTCAGGACCATGCCACCGAGGATCATCAGGTAGCCGACCAGCAGTTGAGGCAAGGCGACCTTGGCCGGCCCCGACGCCTCGACGTGCGGCTCGCCCCCCTGCGGCTTCAAAACCGGCGGTTCCCAAAGCACCTTCATCATTGCCGGCACCAGCAACAATGGCAGCAAGTACAGGAGGAACGGCGCACGCCACGAGTTTTCTCCAAGCGCACCTCCCACTACGAAAAACAGCGCTCCCACCAGGCCGATGGTCACCACTTGCCGGTTGACGTAGCGCAGTCGCTCCTCACCGTGCCAATAGTCCGCTATCAGCGTCGCGCAACAGGTCATCACCGCCGCCTCCGTACAACCGAACAACAGCCGCACACCGACAATCGAGGGCAGGCTATCGAGCATGGCCGGCAACGCGCCGAGCAAGGCGTAGAGAATCGTCGCAAGCACCAGCAAGGCCTTGCGCCCGACCCTGTCGGCCAGCCAGCCGGCCAATGGCGCGCACAGGGCAATCGCCAGGGCCGGCCCGGTGACCGCCAACGGCACCAACAGATCGGCGCGTGGCTCCAGGGGCCCGAATTCTGCGCCCAACCTGGGCAAGACGGGCGCGACCATCACCGAACCCATGATTGTCAGACTGCTGCCTAGCATCAGCACCAGTCCTTCACGCCAACTGGCCTGGCGAGACAGGATGGTCGCCGTTGAAACGGAACTTGATTGGTTCATGGCGAGCCCCTTTTAGAAACTGTGAGAAATACGCAGCGCCGTGGTGTAGCCCTCAGCGCGGTTTCGCGCGTCGAGCTCCTTGTAGACATGCAGCCACACTGGGGGCATACCTGGCTTGAAGTAGCTCACCGCCGGCCCGACAGCCAGCACTCGGGCGCGATTGCCTGTTTCCAGGCCCGGGGCATCGTCGTCGGTGAATTGCCGGTAGTAATAGCCACCCATGCCCACGGTCCATGGGCCGACGTGCTGGCCCACGGCGAACTCGTGGCGGTACTCGACACCGTTCTTGTAGTCGGTGGCGTGGTTGCGCGTGTTGATGTCGGCCTCAAAGCTTGAGGACACTTCGAAGCCGCTGTCGGAGATATAAGTGGCGTTGAGGATCGGCGAGAAGGTCCAGTGGTTCAGACCCGGCGAGATCAAGCGATTCTTGTCGTAGTCGCCTGTGGGAGCCTGGATCTGGAACTGGGCGTTGACGAACAGGTTCGGCGACAGTGTCCACTGCAGGATCACCGGCAGCACCTGCATGTCGGCCATGCGAAACGGATCGGCCTCCAGGTTCATTGGGCCGACAGGCGTCTGCACCTGTAGCGAAGCGTCCATCTGGAAGAACGGCACGACGGCGCCGAAGCCATACTTGGCGCCCAGCACGGTGTAATCGGTCATGCGCATGTAGGCGACGCCGATGGACAAGACATCCAGGGAGAAATTGTTGTCCACGGACTTGCCGTGGCGATCCTTCTGCACGTTGGCCGAATAGAACGCGGTGCGCAGGCCGACGGTGCCAAAGGGCGTGGCCGGCGGCATCATGCCCGCGCCGAAATCGTAGACCCCGACCGCCGTGGTCGGCGCGCCGTTTTCGGTGCCATGGGCAGCACCGCATGCACCGATCAGCCCCAGGGTTAACCACGTACAGTGCCAGACGTTTGTTTTTTTATTTTGGTACATCGAATGCCCCTCCAACCATGTGGTGTCGGGGTCATCCTAGGGAGGCGGCCGGTCAGCCGTTATCCGTTTTCAGCACAGATGCGTGCGGCGCAGGGTTTGGGAAGGTGTCTCGCCGAACAGCACCCGATAGTCGCTGGAAAACCGGCTCAAGTGCCAGAACCCCCAGCGTGCCGCCACCTCCTGTACACCCTGGGCGTGGCGGCCGCTGCGCAGTTCACGGCGCACGGCATTGAGGCGCAACGCCCGCAAATAGGCCACCGGATTGATACCCAGGGTTTCCTGGAAGCAATACTGCAATTTGCGCCGGCTGGCACCGATGTGATTGCACAGGTCGAGGATCGACAGTGGCTCATCGACATGGGCCAAGGCGTACTCCCGGGCACGGTCGACCATGCGCTTGCGCGCCGTGGGGTTGAGCGGCGGTGCCTCGTCCGGTGCCACCAGTTCCAGTATGTGCAACATCACCGTGTCACGCAGGCCACGGCGAATCGACTCGTACCCCAGCAATGAGTCTCGCCCCTGCTCGCCCCCTTCAAGCTCATCGAACAACGCCGCGAGCTCGGCCGGCAGCGTCGAGTTGCCAAGACGGTAACACTTGGGAAGATCGGTAATTCGAAAGTGACTGCCTTGACACGCCAGCACATGCTCCAACGCCTGCTCGTCGACGGTGACACCGAGCAGATCCAGATGCTGGGGCGTGCGCAGCTCGGGCAGGTTATGGCCGCGAGCGACCAACAGGCTGGGCTCGATAATCGGGTGCCCGGAGCAAAAGAGCGGCCCGTCCGCACTCAGCGGCACGCTGAAAGTGATGGCGCCTTCCCAGGCCATGCCCCGCTTGGTCAGGGCTTGATTAGAGCGGTCGCGCACCAGTTGCATCCAGTCCGAGCGGAACTCGATCAACTCACCGTCGAAGCGTCCGGGGGTCAATTGGTCATAGCAGACCTGCCAGCCTCCCATGTTCCGGGCGTGCTCGTCGATGTCTGTGGTGCGGAACCGATTGATCGGCAGCGTCGGCAACAGGTCCGACGAAACCGCTGGCAGCGCCATGTTGGAGTTGTTCATTGACCCGACCTTTGATGATTCCAGGGCTTACGGGTCAAAGCTCAGGCAAGTTCCATTCCGCCCCGTGGACCGGTCGTTCAATTGTGCCGAAAACGGATAACCGGCCAGGGTTCAGCTGCCGGCGCCGGCATGGGCCTCTTCAAAGAAATAATCCTTCCAGCTGTCGGCCTTGTTTTTCAACACGCCCAGTTCGTGCAGTTTCTCGGCATAAATGTAGGTACGTTGCGGAACTACGGTGAAGTCGATTTCAGGGTCGGTGACGATTTTTTCCACCAGCGACAGCGGCAACTTGGACTGTTCCACACGAATGTAGGTCTGGGCAGCCGCCGGCTTGTCGGCCTGGATAATGCCTTGTGCCTCCACCAGGGCGTCGTAGAACGCCTTGTAGGTCTTGGGATTTTCGTCGTGGAATTTTTCCGTAGTGTAGAGCACGTTGAACGTCGCCGGCCCACCCAGCACATCATAGGAACTGAGCACCTTGTGTACGTTGGGGCTTTGCAGTGCCTGATACTGGAACGGTGGACTGGAGAAGTGCGAATTGATTTCCGACTGGCCGGCAATCAGCGCCGCCGTCGCATCCGGGTGCGGGAGGCTGACCGAGATGTCGTCGAACTTCTTGAAGTGGTCGTTCCCGAACACCTTGGCGGTTTCGATCTGCAACGTGCGCGACTGGAAGCCGACACCCGCCGCCGGAACGGCGATCCGGTCCTTGTCGGTGAAATCCTTGAGGCTCTTCACGTTCGGGTTGTTGGTCAGCAGATAATTGGGCATCGACCCCAGCGAGGCGATGGCCTTCACATTCTGCTTGCCGCGAGTCCGATCCCAGATTGTCAGCATCGGCGGAACTCCCGCCGACACCACATCCAAGGCACCGGTCAGCAAGGCCTCGTTCATCGCCGTAGCACCGGAAATGCTGTTCCAATCCACCTTGATATCCAGGCCCTGGGCCTTGCCATGCTTCTCGATGAGCTGCTGGTCGCGCACCACATCGAGGATCAGGTAGCCGATACCGAATTGCTGGGCGATGCTGATCTTGCCTTCGGCGTGGGCCAAGGGATTGAGCAGCGCAGTGGCCGCCAGGGAAACCAACAAGGTGAGCGCAGAACGCTTGAAAGCCATGGTCTGGTGAACCTCACAGTAAGTTGAAAAGACTGAAGGCCACGACTTTAAAGCTATAAGAAAATTAATTTAAATACCTAGATAGCATAACAATAGCACCTAAATGTTCGCACCAGAGCCCATGAGTCTCGCACTCACCGGCGCGATCGCTTGATAATCTTTGGAGACCTGCATCAAAGCGATACAGTAGCGGTGCCTGCTCCCCCAATCGTCCCCGACGAATACCAAGCGCGAAGCAATCATGAACGAGATGACCCTGGATGTGGGGATCGCCGCCGAGTCCATTTCCCAGCCGCGCACACTGGTGTTCCTGGCTTACCCGCAGATGGGCCTGTTGGACCTCGCCGGTGCCCAGACCGTTTTCTGGGCCGCCACCAAAGCCATGACCAAACGTGGCCTGCCCGGCTATGCAATGCACACCGCGAGCCTGGAAGGTGGGTTGATGCGAACTGCCGAAGGTTTGGTGGTAGATACCCGGGCCCTGCATGAGCTCGACGGAACGCTCATCGACACGCTGATCGTTCCCGGCGCCCCGGACATACAACAGGCGATGATCGACTGTGTCGACCTTGTGCAGTGGCTACGCAGGGCCTCGGTCCAGGCCAGTCCCTCCTTTCTGCGCCGGTCTTTCCCAGACGCCTGCCAATGATGCTTGGGCAGGCGTTCTTTTATGAAAACCAGAACAAAACCGATGGGAGCAACGCTACTGGCGATAACTGTATGTCAGTCAACATTGATGTGGCTGGTCCGCTGTCATCGCGAGCAGGCTCTCCCCCACAAGTGTTTCTTCGATCGCCGGGTCTGTTTACCAGGTATTGATCTGTGCGAGCTTGGTCGCCAACGGCAAACCGTTCCAGGTGTCCTTGGCAGCACAACCGACCGGATTATGTGCCCAGCGATACCAGACATGAAGGTTCTGGGCCCCGGCGATCAACCCCGCAAAAGGATTAAGAAGCCCCCCACCTCCGACGCCTTGCAGCCATGGCAAGCAATACACGCAGGGATGCAATTGCACATACATCACCCAATCACCGGCATTCGGCGCGACAAGGCCATAGGGCACCAAGCCATTGCCGCCCGCCACCACCAAGGCGTTACGCTCCGCATGACCGGAAAACCCGACCGCAGGCGCGCCGGGCACTACAGCCAAGGCGCCAACGATTGAAAAGCGTGAATTTCCAAAGACCACGCCATACGGCAAGGCCGCCCCGCCCGCTACGGCATTCCCCAAGGGAAAACCTGCGCCCGGATTGGGCACGGTTGCCAATGCGGCCCAACAAGAGCCGTGGGCAATACCAGCACCCGGTAGGGCCTGGGTATGGGCATGGGTCGCGCACTGTCGGGCCAGTTCCAACGCCTCGAGATAACCTGGATTCATGACGCCGCCGACGGCCACGGTGAACTGATGCAAAACAACCGGCATAAGATTATCCCTATCTTGATCGGGTTGACATCGGGCCGCTGTTGAACTCGTCCAGAATTTCAAGGCCCCTCCAGAGCACGCCAACTGAGACTAGTCGCCGAGATAAAAAATGCAAAATGGAGCGCCACGGCTCATCTACCCCATCCGCACCGCAAACGCCTGGAGCTCCCACACCATCTCGATATGTATCTATCCGCCTGGTGGCTGATCGCGCGACCTCCCCGCCGATTCCGGTGGACTGAGCCTCGTATCCGGCCAGTCCGTCCTGTCTGCGCGGGTCTTTCCCAGACGCCCGCCAACGATACGTGGGCAGGCGTTTTTTTCAGGCGCTCATCCCCAAGCCAGCCTGAATATCGTCACTGCCCAGAAAAATCCGTATCAATGCCCGCCCCTTACTCCTTGTGCACAAGGTAAGGTAGGCAGTAATCATCCGTATCGAGGTGTGCCCGTGGCGTCCTATTCCTTGCGTCAGCTGAAGTACTTCGTCACCACCGTCGAATGTGGCAGCGTCGCTGAAGCGTCCCGCAAGCTGTACATCGCCCAACCGTCGATCGCCACCGCCATCAAGGGATTGGAAGACAGTTTCGGTGTGCAATTGCTCATTCGTCATCACGCCCAGGGGGTATCGTTGACGCCCGGTGGCGCGCGCTTCTATCGCAAGGCCCAGGAGCTGTTGCGCATGGCCCGGGAGTTCGAGCAGAACGCGCTGGCCGACAATGATGTGGTCAGCGGGCAGATCGACATCGGCTGCTTCGAAACCGTCGCCCCGCTCTACCTGCCACGACTGATCGCCGGCTTTCGCCAGCGCTTTCCCGGGGTGGAAATCCGCGTGCAGGATGGCGAGCAACAGGAGTTGGTACAAGGTCTCACCGGTGGTCGTTTCGATTTGGCGATTTTCTATGAACACGACCTCGACAGTACCATCGAGACCGAAGCACTCACGGCACCGCAACGCCCCTATGCGCTTTTGCCGGCGGGCCATCGCTTCGCCGATCAGGCCCAGGTGTCGCTGCGCGACCTGGCCCTCGAACCGATGATCCTGCTGGACGTACAACCCAGTCGCACCTATTTCGTGAGTATCTTCGAGGAGCTGGGCCTGACGCCCAACATCGTCTTCAGCTCGCCGTCCATCGAGATGGTGCGTGGCATGGTCGGCCAGTCCTTCGGTTTTGCCGTGCTGGTGACCCGTCCGCACTCCACCTGCACCTACGATGGGCAACACCTGGTGTGCGTCGACATCGCCGAGGACGTGACCGGTTCAGCGTTGGTGGCAGGCTGGCTCAAACGCACTCACCTCACCAAGCCGGCCCAGTTGTTCGTCGACTACTGCAAGGAACAGTTCAGGCAATGGTTGGCCTGAGCCAACCAGCCCACACCATCGCCCTGCTAAACACTCACTCTTGTGGCGAGGGGATTTATCCCCGCTGGGCTGCGCAGCAGCCCCCAAACCAGTCAGCTCTATCTGCCTGACACGCTAAGTTTGTCGGTATTTTGGGGCCGCTTCGCGCCCCAGCGGGGATAAATCCCCTCGCCACAGGTCCGTATTTACAATTGATGGGACGTTCGGTGTCTAGCGAGCCGCCCAGGCGTTGAAGCGTTGTTCCAGTTCCTCGCCATGGTCGACCCAGAACTCGGCATCCACGGCCCGAGCTTCAGCCAGGTTGGCCTCGGCGGTGGGCAACTGTTCCTGTACCGCCGCCGGCAACAACGCGAGTGTCTTGCGATGCACCGGACCATAAGGGATGTTTTCCGAGAACACCTTCTGGGTCTGCGGCTGGCTGGCAAAGGCAATGAACTGCTCGGCCAAGGCCTTGTTCGGCGTGCCCTTGACCACGGCCCAGTACTCCGGGTCGTACAGGCTCTGCGGCCAGACAATACTCAGCTTCATGCCTTCCTTTTGTGCCGACGCGATGCGCCCGTTATAGGCCGCACTCATCGCCACATCCCCCGCCACCAGCCATTGCGCCGGTTGGGCGCCGGCTTCCCACCATTGGATGTTCGGCTTGATCTGGTCCAGCTTGGCGAAGGCCCGGGACACGCCTTCCGGTGTGTTCAACACCTTGTACAAGTCCTGGGACTTGACCCCATCGGCCAGCAAGGCGATTTCCAGGGTGTACTTGGCCCCTTTGCGCAAACCGCGTTTGCCCGGGTAATCGGCCACATTCCAGAAGTCCGCCCAGGATTTCGGCGCCTTGGCGAGCTTGCTCTGGTCATAAGCCAGGACCATCGACCAGACATAGGTGGCCACGCCACATTCGGTGAGTGCCCCCGGGACAAAATTCGCCGGGTCGCCCAGGGCCGTCTGGTCGAGCTTTTCAAACAAGCCCTCCTCACAACCACGCAGCAACTCGGGGCTTTCCACTTCGACCACATCCCAACTGGTGTGGCCGGCCGCGACCATGGCCTTGATCTTCGACAGTTCGCCGTTGTATTCGCCGGCCACGATGCTTCCCGCACCGCTGGCGTTGAAGGGTTGGAAGTAGGCCTTGTCCTGGGCCTGCTTGGTGGCGCCGCCAAAGGAAATCACGGTCAAGCTCTGGGGCGCGGCCATGACGCTGGTACTCAACAACGCCAGTGCACACGCAATATTGCAACGCAAGGATCTGGACATGAAGCGGTTCCTCGAAATGCCGGCTCGCCCGCACGAGCCGGTGACGGGACTCAAAGGTGACCGTAAACACGGGCGGTATGGTCTACAGCAAAGGCTCTTGTCGGCCTGTTCGTTGTCGCCTGGCTGACCACCAGGAATCTCCGTCCATTGAAATCGTTCTCCTCAGGCACCCTGGCGGTCAGCAATCAATGGGTTCACAGAGATAGCTCGCCAGCCGATCCATCAAGCGATCGCAGGCGGCCATTTGCTCAATGCTCACGTATTCGTCGGGCTTGTGCCCCTGGTCCATGCTGCCGGGGCCACAGACCACCGTTGGCACGCCGGCCTGGTGAAACAGGCCGCCTTCGGTGCCGAAAGCGACGGTGCCGAAAGCCTCGCTGCCGCATAGTCGCGCGACCAGTTGGGCGGCGGCGCTGTCAGGCTCGGTCGCCAGGCCCGGGTAGGCGGACAGCGCTTCAAAACGGATCGCCGTGTCGCTCGCTACCGCCTGCATCGCCGGCAGCAGGGTTTGTTCGGCATACCCCTGCAATTGCTCGGCCACCACCTGCGGATCGAAACCCGGCAAGGCGCGCACTTCGAAATCGAAACGGCAATCGGCCGGGACGATGTTCAACGCCGTACCGCCCTGGATCACGCCGACCTGCACCGTCGAATAAGCCGGATCGAAGCGCGCGTCATGCAACGAGGGATCGGCCAGCGCTGCGCCGATCTCCCCCAACCGGCCGATCAGGCGCGCTGCCTGCTCGATGGCATTTACGCCGTAAGGTGCGTAGGCCGAATGACAGGCCGCCCCCTTGATGTGGCAACGCATCGCCAACTTGCCTTTATGCCCCAGTACCGGTTGAAGTTGGGTGGGTTCGCCAATCAGGCACAAGGCTGGTGGGGGAACTCGCCGAACCAACACGTCCAACAGGCTGTGAACGCCCAGGCAACCCACCTCTTCGTCATAGGAGAACGCCAGATGCACCGGTCGCCGAAGCGCGCTGGCGAGAAACATTGGCACCGCTGCCAGAACCGAAGCCAGATACCCCTTCATGTCCGCCGTACCCCGCCCGAACCATTTGCCGTCCATCTCGCTCAGGCAGAACGGCTCGACCGTCCAGGCTTGTCCGTCCACCGGCACTACATCGGTGTGTCCGGACAACACCACGCCACCGGGCGCCGCGGGGCCGATGCTCGCCAGCAGGCTGGCCTTGGTGCGCTCGGCGTTATAGATCAGCTCGCTGTCCACACCCAGCCCTTGCAAGTAGTCGCGCACGAACTCGATCAAGGCCAGGTTCGACTCGCGGCTGACCGTGGCAAAACCCACCAACCGTTCGAGCAACACGCGGCTGCGCAGCTCACTCATCGCCCGGCACTCCATAACTTGGCGCCTGGGTCGGATCGAGTGCGCGGATCAGGTAATCCTGCAGTTGCGGCTGATAGGCGAGCCAGAGTCTTTCCAGTTCGTCGATGGGATTTTCCTCGGCCCAATCCACCCGCAGATCGACGATGGGCCAGGTCAGGTCGTCAACCACCGACAGCGCCGCCGAATGCACCGGCCCGGCTTCACCGCCCGCCGCCTGCCCGGCCTGCAACGCATTCATCAAGCGTGCGGCAAGACAACCACCGCTGCGCTCGAAGGCCCCGACCATGGCCTCGATCACCCCACCATTGGCCAACAGATTGCCGGCCGCCACGCATTGCTCTCCGGCCACTGCGTTGTGGGTGCCCAGGGTGTGTTCGCCGCTGAACATCGCCGTGCGCCCCTCGGCATCGATCACCGCCACCTGCCGGTATTGGCTGTAGCCATTGCGTGCCAGGGTCCGCTCCAGCGCCGCCTGCGCCACCAGGCCGCCGGCCAGTTCATCGAGAATCTGCGGTCCCAGGGCCGGCAGGGTGATGTTCTGGCTCGACACCGCACCGACGCCCGCCCGCAACCACGGGCAACGGGCGCCGACGGCAATGCTCGAGGAACTGATGGCGATGCCCAGCTGGCCGGTTTCGGCACAGCGCCCAACGATGGAAAAGGTCATGTTCCGTTCCTTTATTCAGGGATCACCGCGATCACGTCGATTTCCATCAGCCACTGCGGCTGGCCCAGGGCACTGACCACCAACCCGGTGGAGATCGGAAACACACCCTTGAGCCACTTGCCGACCTCCTGGTACACCGGCTCGCGGTAACGCGGGTCGATCAGGTAAGTCGTGGTCTTGACGATATGGCTCAAGTCGCTGCCGGCTTCTTCCAGCAACTGCTTGACGTTGCGCATGGCTTGCTCGGCCTGGGCGCGTGGATCGCCAAGCCCCACCAGTTGGCCGTTGAAGTCCGTGCCGACCTGGCCGCGCACATAAACGGTGTTGCCGGCGCGCACGGCCTGGCACAGGTCGTTGTCCAGCGTCTGGTTCGGGTAGGTGTCCTTGGTGTTGAACATGCGAATACGTGTGTGAGTAGGCATCAGCGGACTCCCGAGAGACTGGTTTTCGAACGGTGTGAATCGCTGTCGAGCGCCGAGGCCTGGCGCTGGGCAGCATCTTGATAAGCGAGGTAAATGCGTTGCTTCACGATGTGGTCGGCAATATGCCGGGCGTCATGCCAGACGCCCCAGATGAACGCCGAGCCCCGACGTGACAACCACGGCAAGCCGACGAAGTACAGGCCCGGCTCGCTGGAAACGCCGCGCTGATGCCGAGGCTTGCCGTTGGCGCCGAGGGCGTCGACCTTCAACCAGCTGTAATCCACCGAGTAGCCGGTGGCCCAGATAACGCTGGTCACACCGGCGGCGACCAGGTCCAACGCCAGGATCGGCTGGGTCAGGCACTGCGGGTCGGGCGGCAGGTTGCGGGCTTCAGGTTCAAGGGGCAGATCCAGGCCATTGCGGGCGATGTAGGCATCGGCAGCATCCAGCAGCGCCAGGTAGTTTTCGTCGCCGCGGGCAATGTTTTCGGCAAGATTCGATTCAAAGGTCACCACGCTGCCGTTGAACGATTTCGTCAGCCCCACCAGGGTGATGCCCTCGTGGGCCAACCGGCGGAAATCCACGGTATGGCCGCCACGGGCACCGCTCACCGCGATGGTGACGTGTTCCTTGCCTGGCTGGACCGCCTCGGCGTCCCACTCGCCCAGCACCCCCAGCCACCAGCAGAAATCGCGGTTGCGATAGGCCCGTGGCGGACGATCATGGGCGCCCACCGAAAGATAGACCTGCTTGCCGGCGCGCTGCAGTTCATCGGCGATCTGCACCCCCGACGACCCGGCACCCACCACCAGCACCGCCCCCTTGGGCAACTGCTGCGGATTGCGATATTGCGCGGAGTGAATCTGGGTGACCGTCGCCATCTCAGGTGCGATGGGCGGAATCACCGGTCGCTGGAATGGCCCGGTGGCAACGACCACATGGATGGCCTCGATCAGGCCCTCGGACGTTTCAATGGTGAACCCCGGGCGGCCGACATTGCGCTCGACTTTCCTGACCTCCACGCCGGTACGGATCGGTGCATTGAACTTGCGCGCATAGGCTTCGAAGTAATCGGCCACTTGATCCTTGGCGGCGAAAGCATCGGGGTCGAGTCCCTCGAATTCCAAGCCAGGAAAACGGTCATGCCAGGCCGGGCCGTTGGCCACCAGCGAATCCCAACGCGCCGTGCGCCAGGCCTCGGCAATCCGATTGCGCTCCACGACCAGGTGAGGCACACCTTGTCTGCTCAAGTGTTCACTCATGGCCACGCCGGCCTGGCCGGCGCCTATAACAAGCGTATCGATGCGTAAGGTTTCAACGGGCATGTCTGTGCACTTCCGGCAGAGGGTTGGTTCAGGCCGGCATGGCGCCGCCTCGGGTTCTGATTTTTTGTTCTGCGATTGCGACTATCGAAATGAGGTGTCGAGGCGATTGTGTTGGCAGGCGCGGATTTGCGAAACGAGGGTTTTTGTCGTTGCTAGGAAGGAAAAAAATGGGCTATTGCCCGAGCGTGATGATCACGGCAACAAAGCACATCTTATTAGACTTGGAGCACATCGCTCCCGTGGCGAGGGAGCTTGCTCCCGCTGGGCTGCGCAGATCGCATTGGCCAATTCACTGCATCAGTGCCGGAAACGCCTTGAGTTCCAGCTTCTGCATCACCAACCCGATGAACGCCGAAACCGCCAGCGGCAACTGCCGTCGGCTCGGATACAGCACATTCAAGCCGAAGCCACTGCGTTGGTACTGCGGCAACACGCGCACCAACCTGCCGGCTTCCAGGTCGAGGGCGCTCAGTGCCCCCGGCAGCACGGCGATGCCCAGGCCGGCGACGGTCGCCCTGCGCAACGCTTGGGCGGTGTTGGCGTGGAAGCGGCTGGCGATCTGCACGTGCTCCTCGATGCCGTCCGGGCCGACGAGTCGCCAGTCGGTCAAGCCGCTGGGGTGGGCGAAACTCACGCCGTCGTGGTGAGCCAGGTCCTGCAGCGCAAGCGGTGCGCCGCGTGCGGCAATGTACGCGGGGCTGGCAACCATGCCGTCACCGTCGTTCTGGAGCAGTTGGCGACCGACATACCCCGAGTCCTGCAACGGACCGCCGCGAAAGGCCACGTCGATGCGGTCGGCAATCAGGTCGACACGGGCATCGCTGAGCACGAAATCGAGTTGCACACGCGGGTGCGCGGCTAAAAAGTCGGCCACCCATTCCATCGGGAAAAAATCGAAAAAATCCGCCGGCGCCGCGATGCGCACCAGGCCGCTGGGCTCTTCGCTGCCCATCATCAGTTCCTGCCCTGCCTCCATCAGACCATCCACCGCCTCCACGCAGCGCTCATAAAACCCCTGGCCTACCTGGGTCAACGTGAGTTTGCGGGTCGAGCGCTGCAGAAGTCGCGACTCCAACTGCGCCTCCAACTGTTGGACCCGGCGACTGACGGTGTTGGCAGGCATGCCCAAGCGCCTGGCCGCCTCGGCGAAGCTGCCACTGCGGACCACTTGGACAAACAGTGCGACATCGTTGAGATCGAGCATGGCGTCGACATTCCTTCGTTTAATGGATGAGTTCAATCCGATTGTATCGACTAATCAATCCATTGCCAGGCACTTATCCTTCTCCCATCGAGGCTCAACGCCCATGACTTGGAGGCCCCCATGAACAGCATCGTCGCCGCACCACCGCGCGCCATCGTCCATCGCACCACCGGCAGCAGCCACGGGCCGATCACCCGGCTCATGAGCCCCGGCGACCTGGGCCAACTCTGCAAGCCCTTCGTATTTCTCGATCTCTTCGGGTTCAAGGCCGGCGCCATGCAGAGGGGGTTCGGCATGCACCCTCATTCCGGGATCGCCACGCTGACCTACATGATCGAAGGCCAGGTGATCTACGAAGACACCACGGGCCAGTCCGGCACGCTGCCTAGCGGCGGCATGGAGTGGATGCAAGCCGGCAACGGCGTATGGCACACCGCCCGGCCGGTCGATGGCACGCCGATCCAAGGTTTCCAACTCTGGGTGGCGCTGCCGGCGGCAGAAGAAAATGCGCCGGCCCACAGCCTCTACCTGGCGCCCGCCGAGATCCCCCGGGAAGGACCGGCGTGGGTATTGCTCGGCCACTACGGCGCAGCCCGCAGCCGCGTCTCCTCCCCGGCGGACATGAATTACCTCGCCGTGCAGTTGCAGGACAACGAGCGCTGGCGCTACACGCCACCGGCCGGGCATACCGTCGCCTGGCTGGCGGTCAACGGCGGCAGCCTCGACGCTGGCGGCAACGTCAATACCGGAGAAATGGTGGTATTCGAAGAGTCCGTCGCGGCCATCGACATCGTTGCCCGGGGCGCGACGTCCTTCGTGCTGGGCTCGGCAGTCAAGCATCCCCACGACCTGGTGATGGGCTATTACTCCGTGCACACCAGCCAGGCCGCCCTGGAAAAGGGTGAGAAAGAAATCCAGCGCATCGGCGCCCAGTTGCAACAAGAGGGTCGGTTGGCCTGACCGCCCCTCGACTCAATCCCTGTTCATACCCGCTCCCTTAGAGGTGAATCATGACTGACATCGGTCTCGATCTTCTGTTGTCCCGTACTCAAGTCGGCAAGCTGTCGCTGAAAAACCGCATGGTCATGGCGCCGATGACCCGCAGCCGCGCAGGAGCAGGCGATGCAGCCACGCCCCTGATGGCCGAGTACTACAGCCAACGCGCCAGCGCCGGCCTGATCATCAGCGAAGGCTCCCAGGTGTCGGCCCAGGGCAAGGGTTACCTGCGTACGCCAGGGATCTTCACCCGCGAACAAATCGCTGGCTGGAAACAAGTGACCGACGCAGTGCATGCCCAGGGCGGTCAGATCTTCCTGCAGCTCTGGCACGTAGGCCGTCTTTCTCATCCGCTGGTGCAGGTCAACGGCGCCCAGCCCGTGGCCCCTTCGGCGATCAAGGCCGATGGCGAGATCTACACGCCCGAAGGCCTCAAGCCCTACGAACTGCCACGGGCATTGGAGCTCGATGAAATGCCAGGCGTGGTCGCCGACTTTCGCCAGGCTGCGGCCAACGCGAAACTGGCCGGGTTCGACGGCGTGGAGATTCATGGCGCCAATGGCTACCTGATCGACCAGTTCCTGCGCGACGGCACCAACCAACGTACCGATGCCTACGGCGGCTCGATCGAAAACCGCGCGCGTTTGCTCAAGGAAGTGGTCGAGTCGGTGATCGAAGTCTTCGGTGCCAGCCGAGTCGGCGTTCGCCTGTCGCCGATCTTCAGTTACTTCTCAATGAGCGACAGCAACCCACAGGCGACTTTTGAATACGCCGCCAGGATGCTCAGCCGTTATGGCCTGGCTTACCTGCACATCGTGGAACTGGGCGAAGGCCCGTTCGACTTCCTGGAACTCAAGCGCCGCTTCGGCGGGCCCTACATTGCCAACGGCGGCTACAGCACCGAACGTGCAGCCGCGGCCATCAGCCGTGGTGAAGCAGACCTGGTAGCGTTCGGCACGCCGTTTCTGGCGAACCCGGACCTGGTGGAACGTTTCAAACGGGGCCAAGCGCTGAACACCCCTGACGCGTCGACGTTCTACCAGGGCGACGAACGTGGTTATACCGATTATCCAACCCTGACTAAAGCCTAAGCAGGCCAGCGGGCTTAACGCCCGAGACCTGTGGGAGCGAGCCTGCTCGCGAAAGCGATGTGTCAGTCACCCTCCATACCGACTGCCCCCGCGCCATCGCGAGCAAGCTTTGCTCCCACAGCTCCTGCTCAAACAAATCTGATGGGTGTACCTCCGCAAGAGCCAGGCCGGCTGTCAGGCCGCCATCGCGAGCAGGCTCGCTCCCACACGCTTTTGCATGGGCACCCCCTGGCGGGGTCAGATGCTCTCAGACACATCGATCTGCAGCGGCACCACCCGCTTCGGCGCCGGTCCGGGTGGCGAGGCTGTCGCGGCCTCGACCAGGGCGTCGACGGCCTGCTCCGCCAGCGCCACGACCGGATGCGACAGCACGGCCTGAACCAGCCCCGCCTTCAACGCGTCACGCGTCAGAGGCGTCAGGTCATGACACACCACGATGGGCAAGCGAAGCTGTTGCTCCTTGAAGCCCCGCAATGCCCGCAACACCCCCGCAATGCCGCCTCCGGCCACGTAAAGCCCGACAAGATCAGGTTCCGCCGTGAGCAAGTCCAACGTGTTGCCATAGGCGAATTCATCGTCCTCCAGCGTCAGGCGCGAGGCGAGCAGTTCCCATTCACTGGAGTGATCCGCCAGATAACTGCGAAAGCTCAACTCACACAACTCCTGGCACTGGAAACGCTGGCTGCTGAGCATGACGGCCACCGGCCCAGGTTGGCCGGCAAGGCGACTGACGAACCAGCCCGCCGTGCGCCCGGTCAGGCGATTGTCCAGGCCTGCGTAACCGGTACCGGCGGCGCTGGACAGCTCCGACAGCAGCGCCACCACCGCAACACCGGTCTCGCGCAATTGCGCAACCGCCTCCCGGACCCGGGGATGATCCACCGCCACCACGCCCAGGCCGTCCACCTGATCGCGCAAGGCCAGGATGCGTTGCGCCACCGTGACCGGGTCGAGATCGTCCAGATAACCGATGACCACGCGAATCCGCGCGCGGGTGCAGGTCGCGGCGGCGTTCGACAAGGCGTGGGCAAGCCCCTGGTAAAAAGGCACGCCGCTTTTCTGCAACAGGAAGCCAAGCCGCAAGGTCGGGCGGTCGTTGAGCACCCGCTGCTCGATAACGCCCTTGGCATGGAACCCCAACCGCGCGGCCGCCGCAGCGATGCGCTGGGCGGTGTCGGCGCGCACGTCGGCACGCAGGTTCAGCACCCGGTCGACGGTGGACAGGCTGACTCCGGCTTCTCGAGCGACATCGGCCATCGTGGGACGCAGTTTACGACGTGGTTTTTCTGACATGTCTTGACACCTCTTCGAGGCATCATGAGGGGTTTTGACAGATTAAGCCATCACCCCATGGCCCCCTCTGCGGCAACCCAATAGCATCAGGCCAAGCACATAAAAACAAACACAGCCGGAGTGCCCCATGACGATCCACATTTGCACCGCGCCTTGCTGCTGGGGCGTCGACGACGTCAAGAACCCTTTCCTGCCGCCGTGGCGCCGAGTGCTTGGCGAAGCGGCCGAGGCCGGCTACCGCGGCATCGAGCTGGGGCCGTACGGTTACCTGCCGCTAGACGTCGGAACCGTCAGCCCAGCCTTGTCCGAACTTGATCTGCATGTGGTCGCCGGGACGATCTTCGACGACCTGGTAAGCCCCGCCAACCTGCCTGAACTGCTGCGCCAGACCCACGACATCTGCACGCTGCTCAAACAACTGCCGCCCATGGAACGGCAAGCCGGGCAGCGTCATGCCGGGCCCTATCTGGTGATCATCGACTGGGGCCACGAGGAACGTGACTACGCAGCCGGCCACTCCGACCGCGCCCCGCGCCTGGACGATGCACGCTGGAACGCAATGATGACGCACATCCGCGCCATCGCCGACCTCGCCTGGCACACCTACGGCATCCGCGCCGTCATCCATCCTCACGCCGGTGGCTACATCGAGTTCGCCGATGAATTGGCGCGCCTGATGGACGAGATTCCCGATGAAGTCGCCGGGCTGTGCCTGGACACCGGGCACCTCTACTACGCCGGCATGGACCCGGTCGCCTCGTTGCGCACCTACGCCCATCGCCTGGACTACCTGCACTTCAAGGACATCGACCCGGTGGTTTTCGACCAGGTGCTGAACGAACACATCCGTTTCTTCGCCGCTTGCGCCCGGGGCGTGATGTGCCCCATCGGGCGTGGTGTCATCGACTACCCAGCGCTGCACAGCCTCGTGCATGAATTGGGTTACCAGGGCTGCATCACCGTCGAACAGGAACGCGACCCGCGCAACGCCGGGACCAGCCTGGACGACGTAGCGGCCAGCCGCGCCTACCTGGCCCGAATCGGTTTCTGATCAGCACAAGGACAAACCCCATGATCAACGGCAGCAAAACCCTTACGCGTCCCATCCGCTGGGCCATGGTCGGTGGCGGTGAACACAGCCAGATCGGCTACATCCACCGCTCGGCCGCCCTGCGCGACCGGAACTTCGAATTGCTCGCCGCGGCGCTGGATATCGATCCCGCCCGCGGCCAGGCCTTTGGCGAGCAACTGGGTATCGACCCTGCGCGCTGCTATCCGGACTACCTCAGCCTGTTCGAGCTGGAGGCACAACGTCCCGATGGGATCGAGGCGGTGTCGATCGCCACGCCCAACGGCACCCACTACGCCATCACCCGCGCCGCTCTGGAAGCCGGGCTGCATGTGGTCTGCGAAAAGCCGCTGTGCTTTACCCTCGAACAGGCCGAGGCACTGCGCACCCTGGCGCAATCCAAGGGGCGCATCGTTGGCTTGACCTACGGCTACGCCGGGCACCAGTTGATCGAACAGGCCCGGGAGATGATCGCGGCGCAGGCATTGGGCGAGATCCGCATGGTGCACATGCAGTTTGCCCATGGTTTTCACAGTGCGCCGGTGGAGGCGCAGAACCAGGCCACCCAGTGGCGCGTCGACCCGCGCCAGGCCGGGCCCAGCTACGTGCTGGGGGATGTCGGCACCCACCCGTTGTACCTGGCCAAAGTGATGCTGCCCGACCTCAAGATCAAACGCTTGATGTGCAGCCGGCAAAGCTTCGTCGCCAGCCGCGCCCCGTTGGAGGACAACGCCTACACCTTGATGGAATACGAAGGCGGCGCCATGGGCATGGTCTGGTCCAGCGCGGTGAATGCCGGTTCCATGCATGGGCAGAAAATCCGCGTGATCGGCTCCCGTGCCAGCCTTGAATGGTGGGACGAACGGCCCAACCAACTGAGCTTCGAGATCCAGGGCCAACCCGTGCAGATCCTGGAACGCGGCATGGGCTACCTGCACCCCGACGCGCTGCAGGACGACCGCATCGGTGGCGGCCACCCCGAAGGGTTGTTCGAAGCCTGGTCCAATCTCTATCGCCGCTTCGCCTTGGCCATGGATGCGGCCAACCGTGGCGACAGCACGACGCTGGCCGCCCTGCGCTACCCCGACATCAACGCCGGCGTGGAAGGCGTACGCTGGGTCGAACGCTGCGTTGAATCAGCCAACCGGGATTCAACCTGGGTCGCCTATTGACCCCTGTGGCGAGGGGATTTATCCCCGCTGGGGCGCGAAGCGGCCCCCGACATTCCATTCTGATACACCGCAGTAGCAGATCCATATGGGACCGTTTCGCGGTCCAGCGGGGATAAATCCCCTCGCCACAGAAAGCTCCCTCGCCACGGTAATGAGCGTTTCCTAAGGAGAACAACAATGAAAATCGCCCTCGACCCCTACATGCACCGCCACCTGAGCCTGCCGGACCTGTGCCGCAAGACCGCCGAGCTCGGCTACGAATACCTGGAGCTGTCACCACGGGAAGACTTCCTGCCCTGGTGGGTACGCCCCCGCGCCCACAAGGAGCGCATCGCCGAGTTCAAGAAAGCCCTGCGCGACCATAACCTGCAACTGGCCTCGCTGTTACCGATGTATCGTTGGGCCAGCCCCCATGAAGACGAACGCCGGGCAGCGGTGAATTACTGGAAGGAAGCCATCCAGGTCGCCGTGGAGATGGGCTGCACGACCATGAATTCAGAGTTCGGTCGCGGGCCTTCACCGGATCGCGGGCATAAAGTCAGCTGCTGCGGTGGCGTGCACAGCCATGAGTCCAGCGAAGCGGCCTGGTGGCGCTCGATGGAGGAACTGGTGCCGATCCTGGAAAGCGAGGGCGTCACGCTGAACGTCGAACCGCATCCGGAAGACTGGTGCGAAACCCTGCACCCGGCCCTCGACATGCTCAAGACCATCGGCTCGGACAACGTCAAGTTCCTTTACTGCACGCCGCACACCTTCTACTTCGGCGATGACATGAAGGCCATGATCGCCGAGGCCGGGTCGATGATCGCCCATGTCCACATCGCCGATACCTACAACCACAAGGCCTCCTCCGGCCTGCGCTACATCGTCAACCCACCTGGCGCCAAAGTCACCGTCCACCAACACATGGACATGCACCAGGGCGAGATCGACTGGGACCTGTTCTTCAGCGAACTGGCCAAGACCGGCTTCGACGGTATCGTCACCGCCTGCGTGTTCGGCTGGGAAGAACGGGCGGATGACTCCGGGCGCTTCATGCGCAAGGAAATCCAGGCCTACATCGACAAGTACTTCAGGTAGACGGGTTCATTCCAACAACCCGACCAGCCGCGGCTCGATCGCCTGTTCACTCACCTCAAGCAGCGCCAGCGTCACCGGTAACTTGAACCGCCGCCGGCCGGCGCTGCCAGGGTTGAGATAAAGCCGCTCGCCACGCCATTCGATCAGCGGTTTATGGGAATGGCCGGTGATCACCAGCCTCACGCCCGGGTCGAGTGCTGCCGGCACATCCGCGAGGTCATGGACCAATAGGACCTGCCACCCCCCCAGGTCGAATTGCAGGCAATCGGCAAGGTGCCCTGCCCACTCGGCCTCCAGGTCGTTGTTTCCGCGCACCACGTGCAGCTCGCCGATGGCAGCCAGGGCGTCGAGGATTTCCGGGCTGCCGATATCGCCGGCATGAATGATCCGCTCACAGCCTTGCAGCGCGGCAAGCGCTTCGGGGCGCAGCAGGCCGTGGGTATCGGAAATGACGCCAACTTTCATGAAACCTTTCTCCCCAATCGTGTGTCGCCGGTTATACCTGCCTCGTCGCAGCTAGCTAACGTGCTGAAATCGAATAAGATAGGCTTCGCATCAATAGTGCGCAGACCCGTCGTAAAAGGAAATGTTGATGCTCGGACGCAAACGGCCAGAGCCAAAGATCGAAAGCTCTGATGAAGCCTTTTCCCCCCAAGCAGTCCGGGCCGGAGCGGCATTGCGCCTGACCGTGAGCTTCATGCTGGTAGTCATCATCGCCTTCCTGGCCGTCGAAGGCTGGCGGACCTGGCGCGACTACCGCGCCGCTTTTGCGTCTGCCCGGGATTCGGTGACGAACCTGGCACGGGCGACGGCCCAGCACGCCGAAGATACCATTCGACAAGTGGATGTGGTCACCGCTGCCCTCGCCGAACGCGTGGAGGGCGACGGCCTGCAGAACCTGGACGTGCCGCGCATCCATAAGCTATTGGTGCAGCAGGCCGCGATCATGCCGCAACTGCACGGGTTGTTTATCTATGGCCCGGACGGTCAGTGGCTGGTAACGGACAAGGAAAACATTCCGGAGCCGGCGAACAATGCCGACCGCGACTACTTCCAGTATCACCGTACTCACGAGGACCGAAGCGTGCGCATCGGCACAGTGATCAAGAGCCGATCCACCAACGACCTGATCATCCCTGTCTCCCGGCGCTTGAACAATCCCGACGGCTCATTCGCCGGTGTGCTGCTCGGAACGGTCAAGGTCAGCTATTTCGTCGATTACTACGGTGACTTCAAGATCGATGACAAAGGGGCGCTGGTCCTGGCGACACGCAGCGGAACGATTCTGGTGCGCCGTCCTTTCGTCGCCTCGGTGATTGGCAAGAGCCTGGTCAATAGCGTGATCTTCAGGAACTACTTGCCCACGTCGAATCAGGGCGTCGCGGAGGCCAGGGCCGTCGTCGACGATACCGAGCGGCTGTATGGCTATCGCGCCTTGACCACCTATCCGCTGGTGGTGGAAGCCGGCTTGTCCCGCGAATCGATCATCGCGCCCTGGCGCCGCGACTTGCTCAAGACCGGTCTGGTGCTGATTTTCCTGATCGCGGTACTGGTGGGCTTCGGGCTCATCGTATTGAGCCAACTGCGCTACCGCATGACCATGGAGAAGCAGATTCGCAGCGCCCACCAGGCCATGCGCGACATGGCGCTGACCGACAGCCTGACCGGGCTGGGCAACCGCAGGCGGCTGGACATCGCCCTGGCCGATGAACTGCGCCTGGCCAGGCGCCAGGGTTCGTCCCTGGCCCTGATCATGCTCGACGTCGATTACTTCAAGCGTTTCAACGACCGGTACGGCCATGCCGCCGGCGATGATTGCCTGCGGGCGATTGCCGCCGCGATCGGGCAGACCATCAAAAGGCCGGCCGACCTGGCGGTCCGCTATGGCGGTGAAGAGTTCACCGTGTTGCTGCCAAACACCGACAGCGCCGGTGCCGCCAAGGTCGCCCAGCAAATCCTCAAAGCCGTCAGGGCCTTGAACATTGAACACGGCGATCATCCGTTGGGCCTGGTGACTGTCAGCGCGGGCGTCACCACCAGCCAGCCGAGCGGCGAGGACGTCACCCCGGCCATGCTGATCAAGGCTGCCGACGCCTTCTTGTACCTGGCCAAGAACACCGGGCGAAACCGCTGGTGCAGCGCCGGCTCGACGCCGGAGTGAGCCTCGCGGGAGCGCCGCGCATCGGTCAGGATCGTGCAAACCCAAGGCCACAGGTGCCGACCAGGCGCCTGGCGGCTACAATGCTCGCTTCGTCCGTGACCAGCCTGATAAAAAATACATGTCCTTGCCCAAACATCATCTGGAATTGCTCAGCCCCGCCCGCGACGTGACCATCGCCCGCGAGGCCATCCTGCATGGCGCCGACGCCGTGTACATCGGTGGCCCGAGTTTCGGCGCGCGTCATAACGCCTGCAACGAGGTGGGCGATATCGCCCGGCTGGTGGAGTTCGCCCATCGCTACCACGCCCGGGTGTTCACCACGATCAATACCATCCTGCACGACAATGAACTGGAGCCGGCCCGCCAGCTGATCCACCAACTGTACGACGCCGGCGTCGACGCACTGATCGTCCAGGACCTGGGGGTGATGGAGCTGGATATCCCGCCCATCGAGCTGCACGCCAGCACCCAGACCGACATCCGCACCCTGGCTCGGGCAAAGTTTCTCGACCAGGCCGGTTTCTCGCAACTGGTCCTGGCCCGTGAGCTGAACCTGCAGGAAATCCGTGCCATCGCCGACGAAACCGAAGCGGCCATCGAGTTTTTCATCCACGGTGCGCTGTGCGTGGCCTTTTCCGGCCAATGCAACATCTCCCACGCCCAGAACGGCCGCAGCGCCAACCGTGGCGACTGCTCCCAGGCCTGTCGCCTGCCCTACACCCTCAAGGATGACCAGGGTCGCGTGGTCGCCTATGAAAAACACCTGCTGTCGATGAAAGACAACAACCAGAGCGCCAATATCCGCGCCCTGGTCGAAGCCGGCGTGCGTTCGTTCAAGATCGAAGGGCGCTACAAGGACATGGGCTATGTGAAGAACATCACCGCCTATTACCGCCAGCGCCTGGACGATGTCCTCGAAGACCGCCCGGACCTGGCCCGCGCCTCCAGCGGCCGTACCGCGCACTTCTTCGTCCCCGATCCGGACAAGACCTTCCACCGTGGCAGCACCGACTATTTCGTCAGCGAGCGCAAGATCGACATCGGCGCCTTCGATTCGCCAACGTTCACTGGCGTGCCGGTGGGCGTGGTGGAGAAAGTCGGCAAGCGCGACCTGCAAGTGGTGACCTTCGATCCGCTGTCCAACGGCGATGGGCTCAACGTGCTGGTCAAGCGCGAAGTCGTCGGTTTCCGCGCCAACATCGCCGAGCCCAAGGGTGAATTCGAAGAGGACGGCCAGAAGCGTTACCGCTACCGCGTCGAACCCAACGAGATGCCGGCGGGCATGTACCAGTTGCGCCCCAACCATCCGTTGAGCCGCAACCTGGATCACAACTGGCAGCAAGCCTTGCTCAAGACCTCCTCCGAGCGCCGGGTCGGCCTGGCCTGGGTTGCGCGCCTGAGTGAAGCGCGCCTGGAACTGACCGCTACCAGCGAGGAAGGCATCAGCGCCAGCGTCACCCTGGACGGGCCGTTCGGCCTGGCCAACAAGCCGGAACAAGCCCTGGAACAATTGCATGACCTGCTTGGTCAGCTGGGCACCACCGAGTACCACGCCACCGCAATCGAGCTGGATGCGCCCCAGGCGTTCTTCATCCCCAACTCGCAGCTCAAGGCGTTGCGCCGTGAAGCCATCGAAGCCCTCACCGCCGCCCGCATCGAGGCCCACCCACGCGGTGGCCGCAAGGCCGAGACCAGCCCGCCGCCGGTGTACCCGGAGTCGCACCTGTCGTTCCTGGCCAACGTCTACAACCAGAAGGCCCGGGATTTCTATCACCGCCACGGGGTCAAGTTGATCGACGCCGCGTTCGAGGCCCATGAAGAGACCGGTGAAGTGCCGGTGATGATCACCAAGCACTGCCTGCGCTTCTCGTTCAACCTCTGCCCCAAGCAGGCCAAGGGCGTCACCGGCGTGCGCACCAAGGTCGCGCCAATGCAACTGATCCACGGTGATGAAGTGCTGACGCTGAAGTTCGACTGCAAACCCTGCGAAATGCACGTGGTCGGCAAGATCAAGGGGCACATCCTTGACCTGCCATTGCCCGGTAGCACGGCGCAGCCCGTGGTCGGCTACATCAGCCCTGAAGACCTGCTCAAGACGATCCCCCGCGCACCGCATTAAGCATGAGCAATGTGGGAGCTTGCTCCCACATTGGGCTGAGGGTGTTCACTACACTTATGAACAGATCCCTTGTGGGAGCGAGCCTGCTCGCGATAGCGGTGGGCCAGCTTGTAGAGAGACTGACCGGACCACCGTCATCGCGAGCAGGCTCGCTCCCACAGGTCCAACATTCAACTCAGACCAGATGGGTGCCAGCTCTCCCACACTGTTTTTCATTTCTGCGCCGTTTTTGCCTCACTGTGCGACAGATTCCCCCGCAAGACTCCCCTACCCCGCACTCGCCTGTTAGGTTGTAAATGTTTGTGTCACAAATCAGACACTTAACCCCTACAGCCTGCAAAGGAATGCCCAGCAATGGACTTCTCGCTCAAACACCTGGCCATGGCCACCCTGATGCTGTCCAGCCTCGCATCGATGACCACGCCGGCCTTCGCCAACATCACCGCCCAACAAAGCGCGGCCATCGTCAAAACCTTCTCTGACACCTCAGTCACGGATTTCCGGCAGTTCCTGGCAAGCGTGGCCAAGAGCGACCTGGCCAACACCGCCAACCTCGGCCCGGCCATCGATGCCTTCGTCGCTAACAAAACCCTTTCGGCTGAACAGCAGAACGAAATCCATCGCCTGCTGGGCCTCTATGCCCGAGTGAAGTACGGCAACGCAGCCACCGAGACGCTGAAGGAACTGGTCGCCATCCCGACCTTTCGCAAGGACGGCGTAGCCCAGCACGAGAACCCGGAGTTCCTCAAGATCGCCGCCAAGATCAAAAGCCTGGCCGAGTCTTTCAACCTGAACTTCCGCAACGTCGACAACCGCGTCTATGAGATTTCCCTCGACGGCAGCGGCGACGAAGTCGTGGGCATTCACGCCCATGCCGATGTGGTGCCGGTGACGCCGGAAAACTGGGTGCTCAAGGACGGCACCCGTCTCGATCCGTTCAAGGTCACCCTGGTGGGCGACCGCATGTATGGCCGCGGCACCGAGGATGACAAGAACGGTATCGTCGTGGCGCTCTACGCCATGAAAATCATCAAGGAAGAGAAACTGCCGCTGGCGCGCAATTTCAAGCTGCTGGTCGACACCACCGAGGAAACCACTGGCGACGCGATCCCCTATTACTTCGAACGCAACCCGACGCCCAGCTACAACCTGGCGCTGGATGGCGGCTACCCCGTGATCATTGCCGAGAAAGGCTACGGTACCGTCATGGCGAACTTCACCCGGCGTGCCGCACAGGGCAAGGGAGCAGAAATTACCGCGCTGACGGGCGGTCTGGCGACCAATCAGATTCCGTCGACCTCCGTTGCCACCTTCGCCAGCGACAAGCCCGCCGAACTGGCCGCCAGCCTGCTCAAAGCCGCGACCGACTATACCAAGCGTAACGGTGGCAACTTCGAAGTGAGCACTCAGGTCGTCGGCAAGGACGTCAAGCTGACCTTCACCGGCGTTTCCGCGCACTCCTCCGAACCCGAATCCGGCGTCAACCCGGTGGCGAGGATGCTGGACTTCATCAACAGCCTCGACGGCAAGGTCGCACTCAAGCACAACCACATCACCGACGCCGCTCGCTACGCCGCCGACAACTGGGGCCTGGACTACCTGGGTAGCAAACTGGGGATTGGCTTTTCCGATGCCTTCATGGGCCCGCTGACCGCGTCCCTGACCTACGTTGGCATGGATGAAAAAACCTTCAAGCTGGCGGTCAACCTGCGAGTGCCAGTCGGCAAGACCCCCGAGGCCCTCAAGACTGAAATTGCCGACAAGCTGGCCGCCTGGAGCAAGAAGTCCCACGTTGCGGTGGCCTTCGACTGTTCCGTTGACGCGCCGATGTACCGCAACCCCGAGGGTGAATGGGTCAAGGCCCTGTTGGCCGTCGCCACTGAGAATCTCGGCATGGAACACAAATACGGCACCTCCGCTGGCGCCACGTCGGTCCACGACTTGCCCAACGGCGTGCAGTTCGGCCTGGCGATGCCCGACGTCAAGTACACCGGCCACAACGACAACGAGTTCAAGACGGTCGAGCAGTTCCTGTTGGACTTGCAGATCGTGACTGAGATGATGGGACGGATCGGGCAGTTGCCGAAGCTCTGATCGGCCCAGCACGGGACCGTTATCAAGGTCTGTTGGTTTTCATTGTGGCGAGGGGATTTATCCCCGTTGGGCTGCGCAGCAGCCCCAGGATGTTGCGGTCGCTGCGCAACCGAGCGGGAAAGTCCCCTCGCCACAGCTTTATTTCATTCCTTCAGGTGGGTTGCGCTTGGGTCAATGACCTTGGCGGTAATGTCCACCAGCTCCAGCCCCCAATCCCCATGCAGGTACCAGTCCTCCCCGATCATCTCGGCCGGGTGCATCGTGCGATCGGCACCGTTGCCACAGGCCAGCGCACTGGTCGGACAGTAACGATCACAGCCCCAGCAAATGCGCTCGGGATGTTTGGGACTGATGGGAAAAGGCTTTGCCATGACGACCCCTTGTGACCGATGGGTATACCCGCACCCTAGCGCGTCGGGGCCCTGCCTCCCTTGATCCCGATCAAGAACAGCCGCACGGCAGCGAACCGACGTTCGCCGATCAAAAATTCGCGCTGAAAATTGACAAGAATCATTATTATTCGCAGCAAAGCTTCCTAGACTCGGCCATCTCTAACGTCGTCCAGGAAGTCACCATGCGTACCCTTGCTCCGCTGTCTCTCGCCCTGCTGTTTCTCGCACCGCTGGCCCAGGCCAAGGAATACCCCATCGGCGAACCGCAAATGTGCCCGGGGCTGGAGGTCGGTGCGGTGTATCTGCAGCCGATTGAAATGGCACCGGCCGGGATGATGCGGGCCACGGCCGATTCCGACGTGCACCTGGAAGCCGACATCCGCGCCACGGCGGACAACAAGCAGGGCTTCCAGGAAGGCAGTTTCGTGCCCTATCTCAATGTGTCGTTCCAACTGAAGAAACAAGGCAACGACACCGAGCTCAAGGGTGACTTCCACGCCATGGTCGCCAACGACGGGCCGCACTATGGCGACAACGTCAAACTGCTCGGCCCTGGCAAATATCAACTGACCTTCACCGTCCTGCCACCTGGCGGCCACGGCTCCCTCGGTCGTCATACCGACAAGGAAACCGGTGTGGCACCCTGGTTCGACCGCTGCGAACTGCATTACGAATTCGTCTACGCCGGGATCGGTAAAAAAGGCGGGTACTGAGCATGGGCCGCTCCTCCTGCCCCCGGCACATCGCGGCTCATCGACGCCTGGCCTGGTTGACGCTGGCCGGCTTGATGCTGCCCTCGATCGCCCATGCCGAACTGCCGACCTACGAGTTGAGCATCCGCGACGGGCATTTCACGCCGCCGCAACTGGAAGTGCCAGCCGGGCAACGCTTCAAGATCGTGCTGAAGAACGTCGGCCAGGGCCCGGCGGAGTTCGAAAGCACGCCATTGCGCGTAGAGAAAGTGCTCTCGCCCGGCGTCACCACCTTCGTGGTGATCCACCCGTTGCGCCCGGGGCACTATCCGTTTTTCGATGAATTCAATCCGCAACTGCCCGAGGGCGGGATTCTCGCCCGGTAATCGGCCAGCAAGAGGCATTTGCATGACTCAATCGATGTTTATTGTCTGGCGCGAAAGCGTCGAGGCGTTGTTGGTGATCGGGATTCTCCAGGCCTGGGTCAGCCGGCAGCAACAAGCCAGCCAACTGCTGCGCTACGTATGGGCCGGCGCGGCGCTGGGCTTACTGCTTTCCGGCGTGCTGGCCGGGCTGATCCTGCTGGCCGGCGAAGCCATGAGCGGTACCGCCAATGAATGGTTCCAGGCGTCGTTGGCCCTGGTCGCCAGCCTGCTGATCGTGCAGATGGTAGGCTGGATGCACCGGAACGCGCGGACGCTCAAGCATGACTTGACGCGCCACGCCGACCAGCGCCTGAGCCGCCAGGGCGGCCTCGGGCTGTTGCTGCTGGCGTTACTCGCCGTGAGCCGCGAAGGCAGTGAAACCGTGGTTTTCCTGTACGGTGCCGGCGCGCGCCTGCAAGGGCCGCAACTGGGCCTGTTCGCCGTCGGTGCGCTGGCCGGGCTGGTACTGTCGTTGCTGACCGTCTCCTTGTTGCACAGCAGTCGCCGGTTCATCTCATGGCCGCGGTTCTTTGCCATCAGCGAAGCGATCCTGCTGCTGTTGGGCGCGGCGTTGCTGGTCAGTGGTATCGAGCGGGTCGGCGGGCAACTGCTTGCGATGGATTGGCCCGAGGCGGTGTATCGCGGCATTGGCGACGCATTGTGGGACAGCAGCGCGATACTCGACGACGGTCATGGTTTCGGTGGGTTCCTGGCGGATTTCACCGGCTATCGAGCCAGCCCGAGCGCGATGACACTGCTGGTGTGGCTGGGCTATTGGGGCTTAGTCGCGGGCTGGCTGCGTCCACGCAAGGCGGAAAACCTGCCATGCCCGACCTGAACCCCTGGCTCCAGCGCCTGGGCGACGGCATGCGGCGCCACGGTGCAACCATTCGTGTCGTGCAATGGGCGGTGGTGCTGTTCTACGCGGTGCTGCTGGTGGTGCCGGCCCTGTCGGCGCTGCCCAGCAGCCAGGCGCGTCTGTTCGACAACCTCACGCTGCTGGCGCAGTTTCTGTTCTGGGGCCTATGGTGGCCGTTCGTGCTGCTGTCGATCGTGCTGTTCGGTCGCCTCTGGTGTGGCGTGCTGTGCCCGGAAGGCGCCCTGAGCGAATGGGCCAGCCACTACGGCAAGGGCCTCGGGGTGCCGCGCGGGTTGCGCTGGGCCGGCTGGCCGACCCTGGCGTTCTGCCTGACCACGGTCTACGGCCAGTTGATCAGCGTGTACGACTATGCCCAGGCGGCGCTGCTGATCCTGGGGGGCTCGACCGTCGCCGCAGTGATCGTCGGCCTGTTATTCGCCCGGGGCAAGCGGGTGTGGTGCCGTTACCTGTGCCCGGTCAGTGGTGTCTTTTCCCTGCTGGCTCGCTTGGCGCCGGTGCACTTCCAGGTGGACGAACAACGCTGGCTGGAGAACCCGCCGCCGCGTCGCCCTCCTCCCAATTGCGCACCGCTGCTGGACATCCGTCGCCTGCGCGGCGCCGCCGATTGCCACGCCTGTGGTCGCTGCAGCGGCCAGCGCGACGCGGTGCGGCTGATTGCCCGCTCCAGCAGCGAGGAAATCCTTCATTCGACGGCTAACACGCTTTCAGCCTGGGATGCTCGCTTGCTGCTGTTCGGTGTGATCGGCCTGGCCATGGGCGCCTTCCAGTGGACCGTCAGCCCTTGGTTCATTGACTTCAAGCAGAGCCTGGCCCAGTGGCTGGTCAGTCACGATTGGCTGTGGGCACTCCAGGACAACGCACCTTGGTGGCTGCTGACGCACTATCCGCAGCTCAATGACAGCTTCAGCTGGCTCGATGGTTTTTGCATTGTTGCGTACCTGGGCACGAGTGCGCTGCTGATAGGCACTTCGCTGATGCTGCTGATGCGTCTTGCGGCGCGACTCACGGGTGACAGCGCACAATATTGGCCCTTGGCCATCACCCTGACGCCCCTCGGCGGTGCAGGGTTGTTCCTCGGCTTGTCGGCCACCACGGTCAAACTGCTGCGCTATGAAGGACTGCTGCTGGAGTGGGTACAACCGGCACGGGCCGGGTTGCTGGTAGCGGCCATAGCCTGGAGTTTGTGGCTGGGCTATAGGCGTCTGGAACAAACAACCGCATCACCCGTCCGGCGACTGCTCGCCATGGCCTGCCTGGTATCGGCCAGCGGCCTGGTGGGCTATGGCTGGTGGCTGCAATTCTGGGGATGGTGATCACGGCTCCAACATCTGGATTTCTGTGGAGCGAGCCTGCTCGCGATGGTGCCGGCACATCCAACATCACCACAAGCTGACCCAACGCCATCGCGAGCAGGCTCGTTCCCACAGGGGATATCAGGTGTACGCGATTGCCGCGCACACCTGCCCCGCGATGGTCACCTACACCTTGAACCGCGCCACCGTCTCATGCAGTGACCCGGCCATCTGCGCCAAGTCCTGGCCCGCCGTATCAGTATGCCGGGCGCCCAGCATGACCTGCTCGGACAGGTTGCGAATACCCATCAGGTTACGATCCACCTCTCGCGCCACCAGGGCCTGCTGTTCGGTGGCACTGGCGATCATCAGGTTGCGCTCGTTGATCTGCGAGATCGAGCGGGCGATTTCGTCCAGGGCATCGCCGGAACGCTGGGCGACTTGCAGCGTGACCTGCACCAGCTCGCTGTTGCTTTGCATGGAGCTCACCGCGTGCCCGCTGTCCAGGCGGATGTTGCCGATCATGCCCTCGATTTCCCGAGTCGAATCCTGGGTCCGATGAGCCAACGCGCGGACTTCATCGGCCACCACCGCAAAGCCACGCCCGGCATCGCCGGCACGGGCCGCTTCGATGGCGGCGTTCAGGGCCAGAAGATTGGTCTGCTCGGCGATGCTGCGGATCACATCCAGCACCGAACTGATGTCCTGGACCCGTCCGGCCAGTTGCTGGATTCGCCCGGAACTGTCCGTGACACCTTCGGCCAGCGCGGTAATGGAAACGACCGTTTCCTGAACCTGTTCACGACCGCGCTGGGCAGTTTGCTCGGATACTCGCGAAGCTTCACTGGTGCTCACGGCATTGCGCGCCACTTCATCCACCGCCGCGGTCATCTGGTTCACGGCCGCGGCAGCCTGTTCGATTTCCTGGCCTTGCAACTGCAAGGTGCTGCTGGTCTGGCTGCTCACGGCGCTCAGCTCCTCGGAGGAACTGGCCACTCGATCCACCGAGGCCGCGATATGCCGGACCATGCTGTTGAGACTCTGCTGCATGTCGTGCATGTTGCTCATCACGCTGTCATTGGCGCCGACACCCACGGGTACGCGGATCGTCAGGTCACCCTGGGCGATATGGCTGAGCACCCGCGCCGCGTCATCGGGCTCACCGCCCAGGGGACGGGTCACGCTGCGGGTCACCAGGATCGCGACAGTACTCACCAGGGCCAGGCAAGCCAGCACCATCGCCAGCATGTTGCGTCGCGCATCGTTGTAGCGCGCCTGTGCCTGGTGCTCACGCTCGACGAAGAGCTTGCCCTGCATCGCCATGATCCCTTCGAGACTCTTGTACACCTCGCGCTCCGCCGGGATCACTCCTTGCTTGAGCTGCGTCATCGCCTCCTCCGTCGCGCCCTGGCGGATCAACGCCTGCACCTGGACGAACGCCGCCACATAGGCCTCGCGACGTTTCTTCAGTTCGGCATACGCGGCCTTGCCTTCGGGCTGATCGAACAGCGGCTCCAGCGTGGCGAAGGCCTGGGTAATCCGTTGCCGGGTGGCGTCGATGGATTGCTGGACCTGCGCATTGTTCTTGTCGATCAGCAAGTCCCGGGTATTCCTGGCGTTATCGCGCACGCCCGTGGCGATCACCATGATCGGATCGATCTTCGGCCAATCCTGCCTGACGACCTGCTCGGCCTGGTCGCGCAACATCGCCAGGTCGCTCAAGGCGTAGAACGTCAAGGCGATCAAGGCCAGCGGTGCGATGGCGAAACCGAGCACGATACGTCGGGCGGTGGTGAGTCTGGTCATGTCAAATGCTCCCTGTTCAACTACCTGCCGGCTGGCAGCGCATTTGAAAACCTTGAAAAAAGAAGGGCCCGGTCATCCCGGGCCGCTGTCGGTCGCTCATTCCCGCGCTCGGTCAACTGCGTAACACGAACGAAGGAAACATCTCACGCAGCGCGGCCCACAGTTCAGGCTGCAAGCGGTGTGCCGAGACGCTGGAAAGATGCGGATCGAGCATCCGCGCGGTACGTACCAGCTGCACGGCAAACCGTGTGACGCCCCGTTCGCTCAAGCGCCGGGCGAGGGTCAACAGGCGCTCGGGGTCGAACAGGTGCCAGTGCACGGTGGTGCGACATTCGTAATCCACGCCGCTGGCCAGCAGATGGTCAAGGCTGCGCCAGTTGGCGGCGCCGCTGCCTTCGACCCGGGTCACGTCCAGGGCATCTTCGGGCAAGGCCTTGATGTCGAACCCCACCCAATCGGCTTGCCCGACCACTTTGGCGAAGGCCGCCGGCTTGATGCCGGCGCTGTGCAGGCCGATGCGAAAGCCCATCTGCCGCACTTCCTCCATGGCTGGCGCCAAGCCGTCCTGCAAGGTCGGCTCGCCACCGCTGAACACCACGGCGTCGAGCAGATCCTGACGGCGTTGCAGGAACGCCAGCACCCGGCACCAATCCACCTCCTCGCTGCCGCGCGGCGGGATCAGTTGCGGGTTATGGCAGTAACGACAACGCCAGGCACAGCCCTGGCAAAACAGGACGCACGCCAGTTGGCCCGGATAATCGAGGGTGGTCAGGGGCACCATGCCCCCGACCCGTAGCACTCGACTCATGGACGCCCGGCCGCGCGTTCGGTGAAGTGCACCCGCTCGCGGTGCTCGGATTGCTTGCCCGGGTTGAAGGCCGCCACCGGGCGGTGATAACCCATCACTCGGGTCCAGACTTCGCAACGTTGACGCTGTGCCTGCGGAAGAGATTGTGATGCGTTCATGGATGAAGCTCCTTGCGGTCGATGGATCGGGTCAGTGAACGCTGCCCTGGCGCTGTTGTTGCAGCAGCAAGGCCTCGTCGCATTTGGGGCAAAACTCGTGTTCGCCGGCCAGGTAGCCGTGCACCGGGCAGATGGAAAAGGTCGGCGTGATGGTCAGGTACGGCAGGCGGAAGCGCCCCAGGGCCTTGCGCACCAATTGCTTGCAGGCCTGCGTGGAGGAAATCTGCTCGGCCATGTACAGGTGCAACACGGTGCCGCCGGTGTATTTGCATTGCAGTTCGTCCTGCAGCTCCAGGGCTTCGAACGGATCCTCGGTGAAGCCCACCGGCAGTTGCGATGAGTTGGTGTAGTACGGTGCGACCAGGCTGCCGGCCTGCAGGATATCCGGGTAGCGCTTGAGGTCTTCCTTGGCGAAGCGGTACGTGGTGCCCTCGGCAGGCGTGGCTTCCAGGTTGTAGAGGTGGCCGGTTTCTTCCTGGAAACGCAGCAGCGTGGCCCGTACGTGATCCAGCAGCTTCAGGGCGAATTCCCGGCCCTGCTCGGTGTGCAGGCCTTGCTGGTCGTCGGTGAAATTGCGCAGCATTTCGTGCAGGCCATTCACGCCGATGGTGGAGAAGTGATTGCGCAAGGTGCCCAGGTAACGCTTGGTGTAGGGGTACAAACCGGCATCCATGTGATGCTGGATAACCTTGCGCTTGACCTCCAGGCTCTCTTTCGCCAATTCCATCAGGGCATCGATGCGTTGCAGCAATGCGCTGGTATTGCCTTTGTACAGGTAGCCCAGACGGGCACAGTTGATCGTCACCACGCCCAGGGAACCGGTCTGTTCCGCCGAACCGAACAGGCCGCCACCGCGCTTGAGCAGCTCGCGCACGTCCAGTTGCAAGCGACAGCACATCGAGCGCACCTGGTTGGGTTGCATGTCCGAGTTGAGGAAGTTCTGGAAATACGGCAGGCCGTAGCGGGCGGTCATTTCGAACAGGCGGTCGGCGTTCTCGCTGTCCCAGGGGAAGTCATGGGTGATGTTGTAGGTCGGGATCGGGAAAGTGAACACCCGGCCTTTCGCATCGCCGGCCTGCATCACTTCGATGTAGGCGCGGTTGATCAGCTCCATTTCCGCTTGCAAGTCACCGTAGGCGAACGGCATTTCTTCGCCGCCAATCACCGGGATCTGTTCGCGCAGGTCCTGTGGGCAGACCCAGTCGAACGTGAGGTTGGTGAACGGGGTTTGCGTGCCCCAGCGCGACGGCACGTTGAGGTTGTAGATGAACTCCTGCAACGACTGGCGAACCTCGTCGTAGCTGAGTTGGTCCTTGCGCACATAGGGCGCCAAGTAGGTGTCGAATGAGCTGAACGCCTGGGCGCCGGCCCATTCGTTTTGCAGGGTGCCGAGGAAATTCACCATCTGCCCCAGGGCACTGCTCAGATGCTTGGGCGGCCCGGCCTCGACCCGCCCTGGCACGCCGTTGAGGCCTTCGTGCAACAGGGTGCGCAAGGACCAGCCGGCACAGTAGCCGGCGAGCATGTCCAGGTCGTGGATATGCAGGTCAGCCTCGCGATGCGCCTCACCGATGGCTTGGCTATAAACTTCGTCGAGCCAGTAGTTGGCGGTGACCTTGCCCGATACGTTGAGGATCAGCCCGCCGAGGGAATAGCCCTGGTTGGCGTTGGCCTGAACGCGCCAGTCTTCGCGATCCAGGTATTCGTTCATCGACGTGGCGACTTCCACCAACGTACGGCGATCCCGACGCAGGCGTCCGTGTTGCTCGCGATAGACGATGTAGGCCCGCATGGAGAGAAAGTAACCGGCGTCCATCAGCACTCGCTCGACCCGGTCCTGGATCTGCTCGACGTTCAACCGCGCCTGCCCTTCCAACCGCGCCAACACCGCCTTGAGCAACCCCTCGGCTTCGGCTTCGGCGTACTCGCCCGTGGCCTTGCCCGCAGCGATCAGCGCCTGGCGGATCTTGTCCGCGTCAAAGGCAACCACACTGCCATCGCGCTTATGCAAGCGGTTACATCCTACTGTGATCAACGTGCTCTGCATTTTGGCTCCACACACTACATATAGGCTTTTTTTAATTAAACAAACACAATATGCAGTGTAGGGTACGGGCAAAAGCCAGGGTTGCAATTGATCGACATCAAGAATCGAGGGCGACTGTCCATCAGCCTTGAAAGGTCATTTGGCAGCACCTCGCTCCCACACAGGTTTCGAAGTGACCGTTGGATTTGGATTCACCACAGATCCCTGTGGGAGCGGGCTTGCTCGCGAAGGGGCCAGCACATTCAACATTAATGCAAGCTGACCCACCGCCTTCGCGAGCAAGCCCGCTCCCACATGAGTTTCGGGGTGACTGCAAAATTTGTATCCACTACAAACCCCTTATGGGACTTGCTCAGCCCCCACTCATGTTCATGAACCGCACGATCTGCACTTCCCCCACCCGGATTGAAGTCATGGCGCAGTGGCTTGCCGCACAGCGCCTGCTGCACCGCCTGGATCACCGGTTGGTCTTCCAGCGGATAACGCCGCAGCAAGCCGCGCAGGTCGAGGGAATCCTCTTGTCCCAGGCACAACAGCAAGCGCCCTTCGACAGTCATGCGGACACGGTTGCAACTGGCACAGAAGTTATGGGTGTTGGGTGAAATGAACCCGATCCGAGTATCCGGATGACGCTCCAGGCGCACATAGCGCGCCGGTCCGCCACTGCTCTCGGCGCTGTCGAGCAGGCGATGATGCCGGGCAATCTCGGCCCGGACCTCATCGCTGGAACAGAACGACTCGCCCCGGGAACGCCCGACCTCTCCCAAGGGCATTTCCTCGATGAAGCTGATGTCGATGCGTTGATCGATGGCGTACTGCACCAGCGCCGGGACTTCATCGAAGTTGCGCCCTTTCATCACCACGCAGTTGAGTTTGATCCGTTCGAACCCGGCCACCTTCGCCGCTTCAATGCCAGCCAGCACCTGGTCCAGGTTGCCGTTGCGGGTGATCGCCCGAAAGCGTTCACCGTCCAGGCTGTCGAGGCTGATGTTCATGCGCTTGACCCCAGCCTCGACCAGCGGCTGGGCCAATCGCCCCAGCTGCGAGCCGTTGCTGGTCATCACCAGTTCCCGCAGGCCGGGCAATGCCGCAATGTCGCGACACAGCCCGACGATGCCTGGACGGATCAGCGGCTCGCCACCGGTCAGGCGGATTTTCTTCACCCCCAGGCCGACGAACAGCCGCGCCAGGCGCTGCAACTCCTCCAGGGTCAACACTTGCTGACGCGGCAGGAAGGTCATGTTTTTCGCCATGCAATACACACAACGAAAATCACAACGATCGGTCACCGACATCCGCAAATAATCGATCTGGCGCCCAAAACCGTCCTGCAACACCGCGTTCATGAAGATCTCCCGATTGAGCCAGTGCTCACTGCACCAGCGGCGAGTCGGCACCCTGAAGGTGAATGCCGCGGATGTCCGCCGCACCGATCAGGGTTTGCAGATACTGCACCAGCGCCTTTTGCCAAACCCCCTGCTGCAACTGGGTACGAATTGCCGTCGCCACCGCCTCATAGGGCAACGGCTGGCCATCGATGCGCTGGTCGATGCTGATCACGTGCCAGCCGTAGCGACTTTCCAGCGGTTTGCTGGCCAGGCCCGCCGGCAGGGTGAACAACTGCCGCTCCAGCTCAGGCACGGTCTGGCCCTTGCTGATCTGCCCCAGCGAGCCACCCTGCTCCTTGGACGGACAGGCCGAATACTTCAGCGCCAGCTCGGCGAAACTGCCGGGGAACTGGTCCAGTCGTTCCAGCAGCAGCTCGGCCTGTACATGAGCCAGGCTGCGGGCCTCGGCATCGTCCGGGGCACATTCGAGCAGGATGTGCCGCACCGCCAGCAACGGTGCGTTGTGAAAACGCGCCCGGTTGCTTTCGTAATAACGCAGGCAGGTGGCCTCGTCGCACTGCGGCACCTGCACCTCACGTTCGAGCAACAACCGCGTGGCTGCCTCTTCTTCGTTTTCACCGGCACCGACCTGCAACGCCAGGCCCAGTTCGGCGATACGTTGCTGGAGCAATTCGCGAATCACCAGGGCCCGAGCGGCCTGGTAGACCGCATCCTCGCGACTGTCAGCCGGGTGATATTGCAGCTCCTGGGCCATCGCCTGCGGGGTGATCGACACCCCATTGACGCTGATGATCGGCCACTCCTGCTCACTGCTGGCAATCAACTGCGGCGCTTCATCCTCCGCCACCGGCCCAACCTGGGCCGGCTCGAACTGCACCGTCCCCGCCGGTTCGGTATCGACAATCGGCGCGATCACCGCTGCCGCTTTTGCCGAGGAACCGCAACCACCACTACCGCCGCCACCACCGCCACATCCGCATCCACTCGCCATGATCTTCTCCTCAAAACTTCTGCCGAACGATTTGATAACGACGTCCCAGGTACCAGACCGGCGCGCTGACGATATGGACCAGACGGGTGAACGGGAACAACACGAACAGGGTCAGGCCCAGCACCACATGGAGCTTGTAGATCAGGCTCACCGGTGCGATCGAGGTAGCGGCTTCAACCGGACGCAACAGCACAGTGTTCTGGGCCCAGTCGGCCAGCATCACCATCACCGAACCGTCCATGTGTGCGGTCGAGGCGACGATGGTCATCAGCCCCAGCACCAGTTGCACCAGCAACACCACCAACACCAGGATGTCCGAGGCATTGGACGTGGCACGCACCCGTGGGTCGGTCAGGCGACGGTTGAGCAGCATCACCAGGCCGATCAGGCCCAGCACGCCGAAGAAACCGCCGGAGACCATCGCCAACAACTGCTTGTTCTCGGTGCTCAGCACATGGTGGTAAATCGCCGATGGCGTCAGCAGCCCGACAAAGTGCCCGGCCAGCACGAACAGCACGCCGATGTGGAACAGGTTGCTGGCTACGCGCATGCCGCGCTTGTTGAGCATCTGGCTCGAACCGGCCTTCCAGGTGTACTGGGACAGGTCGAACCGCGCCCAGCTACCGATCAGGCAAATCGCCAGGGCGATATAGGGGTAGACCCCGAACAACAACAGATCCCATTTAGACATTGCCCACCTCCCCGGCTGGCGCTGCGGCCAGCCCTTCATGCTGAAAATCCACCCAGTGCAGCGGTACCGCACTTTCGTCCCGCGCCTTGCCCGGCGCGCTTGGCATCGAGCTGCAACGGTCTTGCTGCTCGGCCTTCATGAAATCCACTGCCTCTTCTTCCCAGACCCTGTCCAGGGCTTCGAGGGAGTCGTCCCGTGGCTCGGCCTTGACCTGCTCACGCAGTTCGGCGACCGCGCCCTGGGGTTCGGCCCCGGAGATCTGCAACAAGGCCCGGAAGCAACTGGCGTAGGCGCTTTCACGCTCTTCCAGGCGCGCCGCGAGCAAGGCCAGCAGGTGTGCTACATCGGCCAGGCCCTCGCGGGCCTCGATGTCTTCGCGGGTGGAGAGATACTCCAGGTACAGCGGGATGTAGTCGGGCAGTTCCTTGACGCCGATGGCGAAACCGGCTTCTTCGTACTGGGCCATCATGTCGACCATGGCCTGGCCGCGGTCGCGGGACTCGCCGTGCACGTGTTCGAACAGCAGCAGCGAGAGCGAACGGCCGCGGCCGAACAGCGCACCGTAGTGCTCCTGGCCGTCCATCAGGTCCTTGCCGCAGATCACCTCGAGCAATTCGAACAACCCGGCGCGCTGGTTGGGACTGATTTCCCGTGCCTGGAGAATCGCTTGTTCCAGCTCATCCCGACCGGCCACCAGGGTCTCGGTCGGGTAATCGAGCAGCAACGAAATCACCTTGAGAATGCGCATGCTCATTCCTCCCACAACTGCACGGTTTTGATCACGTCGCGGCGGTTGGCCTTCTTGCCACCGAACATGTTGGTGTCGGAGCTGCCGCTGCAACCGCTGCCAAAGCTGAAACCGCAGCCGGAGCGCTCGGCGAACGCATCGCTCATGGCGTCTTCGCGGTGAGCGCTTGGCACGACGAAACGGTCTTCGTAGTTGGCAATCGCCAGGTAGCGGTACATCTCTTCCACCTGGTTCACGCTCAAGCCAACGTCGGCCAGCACTTGCAGATCCTGCACGCCGTCGACCTGCTCGGAACGCTTGTAGGCACGCATCGCCAGCAGGCGCTTGAGGGCATGCTTGACCGGTTTCTCATCACCGGCGGTGAGCATGTTCGCCAGGTAACGCAGCGGAATGCGCAGGCTGTCGACATCCGGGATCACCCCGTTCATGCCCACGGTGCCAGCCGCGGCGGCGTTCTGGATTGGCGAAAGTGGCGGCACGTACCAGACCATTGGCAAGGTGCGGTATTCCGGGTGCAGCGGCAGTGCGAGTTTCCAGTCCACGGCCATTTTGTAGACCGGCGAGCGTTGCGCCGAATCGATGACCGACTGCGGCACGCCATCGGCCAGGGCCTGGCGAATCACCGCCGGGTCGTTCGGGTCGAGGAAGATCTCCAGTTGTTTCTCGTACAAGTCCTGCTCATTGGCAGTGCTCGCCACTTCACTGATGCGATCGGCGTCATACAGCAGCACGCCGAGGTAACGGATGCGGCCAACGCAGGTTTCAGCGCAGACGGTCGGCATACCCGCTTCAATGCGCGGGTAGCAGAAGATGCATTTTTCCGACTTGCCGCTCTTCCAGTTGAAGTAGATCTTCTTGTACGGGCAGCCGCTGATGCACATGCGCCAGCCGCGGCATTTTTCCTGGTCGATCAGGACGATGCCGTCCTCCTCGCGCTTGTAGATCGCCCCGCTTGGGCAGGACGCCGCGCACGCCGGGTTCAGGCAGTGCTCGCACAGGCGCGGCAGGTACATCATGAAGGTGTTTTCGTACTCGCCGTAGATGTCCGCCTGGATCTTGTCGAAGTTCTTGTCCTTGCGCCGCTTGGCGAATTCGGTGCCGAGGATTTCCTCCCAGTTCGGACCCCACTCGATCTTCTCCATGCGCTTGCCGGACACTACCGAACGTGGTCGCGCGGTAGGCTGGTGCTCGCCCAGCGGTGCGGTGTGCAGGTGCTGGTAGTCGAAGTCGAACGGTTCGTAGTAGTCGTCCAGGCTCGGCAGGTCCGGGTTGGCGAAGATGTTCGCCAGCACGCGGAACTTGCCGCCGATGCGCGGGTTGATCGAACCGTCCGCGTTACGGATCCAGCCGCCCTTCCACTTGTCCTGGTTTTCCCACTCCTTGGGATAGCCGATGCCCGGCTTGGATTCGACGTTGTTGAACCAGGCGTATTCCATGCCTTCGCGACTGGTCCAGACGTTCTTGCAGGTAATCGAGCAAGTGTGGCAGCCGATGCATTTGTCCAGGTTCAGGACCATGCCGATTTGTGAGCGAATCTTCATCTCAGTTCTCCTCGATATCAGTCGGCAGTGGACGCGGCAGATCATCGCCACTGGAACCGTCGAGCCAATCGACCTTGGCCATCTTGCGCACCACGACGAATTCGTCGCGGTTGCAACCGACCGTGCCGTAGTAGTTGAAGCCATAGGCCTGTTGGGCGTAGCCACCGATCATGTGGGTAGGCTTGAGCACCACGCGGGTCACCGAGTTGTGGTGGCCGCCACGGGTCTTGGTGGTTTCCGACCCCGGCACGTTCACGATGCGTTCCTGGGCGTGATACATCATCACCATGCCTTCCTTGACCCGCTGGCTGACCACCGCCCGGGCGGTCAATGCGCCGTTGACGTTGAAGCACTCGATCCAGTCGTTGTCCTCGATGCCGGCACGCTTGGCGTCGATTTCCGAGAGCCAGACAATCGGGCCGCCACGGCTGAGGGTGAGCATCAGCAAGTTGTCGCTGTAGGTACTGTGGATACCCCACTTCTGGTGCGGAGTGATCCAGTTCAGAACGATCTCGGTCTGGCCATTGCTGCGCTTGCCTTTCACGCCAGCGATGGTGCGGGTGTTGACCGGCGGCCGATAACTCATCAGCTGCTCGCCGAACGCCTGCATCCACGGGTGATCCTGGTAGAACTGCTGGCGACCGGTGATGGTGCGCCATGGGATCGATTCATGGACGTTGGTGTAGCCGGCGTTGTAGCTCACGTGGTCGTCTTCCAGGCCGGACCAGGTCGGGCTGGAAATGATCTTGCGTGGCTGGGCCTGGATGTCACGGAAGCGAATCGCCTCGTGCTCCTTGGACACCGCCAGGTGGCTGTGGTCGATACCGGTGAATTCCGACAGCGCCGCCCAGGCTTTCACCGCGACGTGGCCGTTGGTTTCCGGGGCCAGGGACAGGATGACTTCGGCAGCGTCGATGGCGCTGTCGATTTTTGGCCGCCCTTGGCTGATGCCCGCTTCGACTTCCTTGTGGTTCAGCTCACCGAGGAACTTCACTTCGGTGTCGGTGTTCCAGTTGATGCCCTTGCCGCCGTTGCCGAGTTTCTCCAGCATCGGGCCCAGGGAAGTGAACTGCTTGTAGATGTTCGGGTAGTCGCGCTCCACCACCTGCAGGTTCGGTGCGTTCTTGCCCGGTACCGGCGCCACACCGGCGCTTTTCCAGTCAGTGCCACCAAACGGCTGGGCCAGTTCGCCGACGCTGTCGTGCATCAACGGTACGGTGACCAGGTCTTTCTCGACACCCAGGTGGCCGACCGACATGGCGGAAAACGCCTTGGCGATGCCCTTGTAGATTTCCCAGTCCGAACGCGATTCCCAGGCCGGATCGATAGCCGCCGACAGCGGGTGAATGAACGGGTGCATGTCCGAGGTGTTCATGTCGTCTTTTTCGTACCAGGTGGCGGTCGGCAAGACGATGTCGGAATACACGCAGGTCGAGGACATGCGGAAGTCCAGGGTGGTCACCAGGTCGAGCTTGCCAATGGCGCCCTCATCGACCCATTCGGCTTCGGTAGGCTTGCAGTCGCCGACCTGGCCGATGTCTTCGTTCATCACGCCGTTTTTGGTGCCCAACAGGTACTTGAGCATGTACTCGTGGCCTTTGCCCGAGGAGCCCAGCAGGTTGGAGCGCCAGATGAACATGTTGCGCGGGAAATTCACCGGGCTGTCCGGTTGTTCGCAGGCAAAGCGCAGGGAGCCGTCCTGCAGCGACTTGACCACGTAGTCCTTGGGCTCCAGGCCCGCGGCGGCGGCATCACGGCAGATGTGCAGCGGGTTGGTGTTGAGTTGTGGTGCGCTCGGCAACCAGCCGGCGCGTTCGGCGCGGATGTTGTAGTCCAGGGCGTGCTCAGGGAACTGCGACTTGTCGGCCAGGGGCGAGAGCACATCGTGCATGCTCATCTTCTCGTGGCGCCATTGCGAACTGTGACCATAGAAGAAGCTGGTGCCGTTCATCTGCCGTGACGGACGGTTCCAGTCCAGGCCGAAGGCCAGGGGCAGCCAGCCGCATTGCGGACGGAGTTTTTCCTGGCCGACATAGTGGGCCCAGCCGCCGCCGGTCTGGCCGACGCAACCGCAGAGCATGAGCATGTTGATCAGCCCGCGGTAGTTCATGTCCATGTGGTACCAGTGGTTCATCGCCGCACCGACGATGATCATCGAGCGTCCACGGGTCTTGTCGGCGTTGTCGGCGAACTCACGGGCGATCTGGATCGCCTTCTCGCGGCTCACACCGGTGATCTGCTCCTGCCAGGCCGGAGTGCCGGGCACCGAGGCGTCGTTATAGTCCTTGGCAACGTTGGCGCCGCCCAGGCCACGGTCGATGGCCAGGTTGGCCGCCGAGAGGTCGAATACGGTGGCGACTTTCGCCACGCTGCCATCGGCCAGCACCACGCTGTGCACCGGCACCCGACGGAACTGCACCGCTTCACCGGCCACATGCTGGAAGTGCTCCTGGGCTTCACCGGCGAAGTATGGGAACGCCACCTCGGCGACGTCGCCGCCGATCAGGCTCAGCTTGAGGTCGATCTCACGCCCCTCGCCACCTTCACGGGGCAGGATGTTCCACTTGCCCTTCTCACCCCAGCGATAGCCGATGGAGCCTTGGGGCGAAACCAGTTCGCCGGCGGCATCCAGGGCGATGGTTTTCCATTCCGGGTTGTTTTCCTGGCCGAGGTTGTCGGTCAGGTCGCTGGCCCGCAGGAAACGGTCCGGCTGGTAACCGGCACCGGGCGCCGCGCCGAGCATCGGCTTGAGCATCACCAGCACCGGCAGGTCGGTGTAGCGCTTGGCGTATTCGGTGAAATAGGCGCTCGGCTTGTCCAGGTGGAATTCTTTGAAGATCACATGGTTGAAGGCCTGGGCCAGGGCGGCGTCGGTGCCCTGCTTGGGGTTGAGCCACAGGTCGGTGAGCTTGGCGACTTCCGAATAGTCCGGGGTGATCGCCACGGTCTTGGTGCCCTTGTAGCGCACCTCGGTGAAGAAGTGGGCGTCAGGGGTACGGGTTTGCGGGACGTTGGAGCCCCAGGCAATGATGTAGTTGGAGTTGTACCAGTCGGCCGATTCCGGCACGTCGGTCTGCTCGCCCCAGACCATGGGCGAGGCTGGTGGCAAGTCGCAATACCAGTCATAGAAGCTCAGGCACACGCCACCGATCAGCGACAGGTAACGCGAGCCGGCGGCATAGCTGACCATCGACATGGCCGGGATCGGCGAGAAGCCCACAACCCGGTCCGGGCCGTGCTCCTTGACGGTGTAGACGTTGGCGGCGGCGATGATCTCGTTGACTTCTTCCCAGTTGGAACGGATGAAGCCACCCATGCCGCGCTTGCTCTTGTACGAGTCGGCCTTGGCTTTGTTCTCGACGATGCTGGCCCAGGCTTCCACTGGCGCCAGGGTCTGCCGGGCTTCGCGCCACAACTTGAGCAGTGGCTTGCGGATCTTCGGGTACTTGAGCCGGTTGGCGCTGTAGATGTACCAGCTGTAGCTCGCGCCGCGAGGGCAACCGCGTGGCTCGTGGTTGGGCAGGTCGTTACGAGTGCGCGGGTAGTCGGTCTGCTGGGTTTCCCAAGTGATCAGGCCGTTCTTGACGTAGATCTTCCACGAGCACGAGCCGGTGCAGTTCACCCCGTGGGTGGAACGCACGATCTTGTCGTACTGCCAGCGGGAGCGGTAGACGTTCTCCCAGTCCCGGGACTCCTTGCGGGTCTCGCCGTGACCATCGGAAAACTCGCCTTGCTTGCGGTTGAAAAACCGCAGTTGATCCAATAAATGACTCACAGTGTGTTCCTCTCAGGCTTGCTCCGCGGGGTCTGCGCCCCGCCCACGCAGGTTTAGGTTCGGCTTAGCAAGGTGTTGCGGCGCCCTTGCGGGCGTACCACCACCAGGTCACCACGATGCAGCTCAGGTAGAAGCCGACGAACATGTAGAAGGCCATCTCCGGGCCGCCGGTCAGGGCCATCGAAGAGCCGAATGATTTAGGAATGAAGAACGCACCGAAGGCACCCATGGCCGAGCTGAAACCCAGCACCGCGGCCGATTCCTTGCCGGCGTTCTTGATCGCTTGCTCGCGCACCTCGGGCTTTTTCCCCAGGGCGGCTTTTTCATGCAGGGTGCGGAAGATCACCGGGATCATGCGGAAGGTCGAACCGTTGCCCACGCCAGTGGTGATGAACAGCAACATGAACATGCCCAGGAAGCCGTAGAAGTTGCCGCCCTGGCCGCCTTGAGGCAGGAAGTGCAGGACCCCGAACACCATGGCGATCATCAGGACGAAGTTCCACAAAGTGACTTTCGCGCCGCCGAGCTTGTCCGCCAGCCAACCGCCCAACGGCCGTACCAGCGCACCCACCAGTGGCCCGAGGAAGGCGAATTTCAAGGCAATGACGTCCGGGAACGAGGTCTTGATCAGCAGTGGAAAGGCAGCGGAGAAGCCGATGAACGAACCGAAGGTTGCCAGGTACAACCAGCACATCAGCCAGTTGTGCTTGCGCTTGAAGATCACCGCCTGCTCGCTGAACGAAGCACGGGCGCTGGACAAATCGTTCATGCCGAACCAGGCGATCAGGGTCACGGCAAGGATGAACGGCACCCAGATGAAACCGGCGTTCTGCAGCCACAGCGAACTGCCGTCAGCCAACACCTGCGGCTGGCCGCCCATGAAGCCGAACACACCGAAGGAAATCACCAGCGGTACACAGAACTGCATCACCGACACACCCAGGTTACCCAGCCCGGCGTTCAGGCCCAGGGCCGTGCCCTGCTGGGACTTGGGATAGAAGAAGCTGATGTTGGACATGCTCGAGGCGAAGTTGCCGCCACCAAAACCGCAGAGCAGCGCGATCAGCACGAACACGCTGTAGGGCGTGGTCGGATCCTGCACGGCGAAGCCCATCCACAGTGCAGGTGCCAACAGCGACGCGGTGCTCAGGGCGGTCCAGCGCCGGCCACCGAAAATCGGCACCATGAACGAATAGAAGATGCGCAAGGTCGCACCCGACAGCCCCGGCAATGCCGCCAGCCAGAACAACTGGTCGGTGCTGAAGCTGAAGCCGATGGCGTTCAGGCGCACGATCACCGTGCTCCAGACCATCCACACCGCGAAAGCCAACAGCAGCGCCGGGATGGAAATCCACAGGTTGCGCCGGGCGGTCAGTTTGCCGCTGCGGCCCCAGAATGCGGGATCTTCCGGGCGCCAGTCATGAATGACCGGGCCTTTTTCAGGCGTTTGCAGAACGGACATGTTCTTCTCCTTGGGCAATGCTGGAAAACGGGGATTGGCTGGCCGACGACTGTTTACCCAGCAGCGGGCGCTTGCGCATTTCGCTGAAGTACATCCAGGTCAGGGAGACCCAGACCACGCCGTACATCAACATGAAGCAGGACGAGCGCACGCCGGTGAGGTCCACCAGGGCGCCGAACATGATCGGCAGCACGAACCCGCCCAAGCCGCCGGCCAGGCCGACGATGCCGGACACTGCGCCCATGTTTTTCGGGTAGTCGTTAGCGATGTACTTGAAAACCGAGGCCTTGCCGAACGCGAAAGCGATGCCCATCACGAACAGCAGTACGGTGAACAGCGTGGCGTTGAGGCCGATGTGAAAATCGACGATGCCGTTGACGGTCTTCACTTGCAGTTGAGTCTGGGGATAGGACAGCAGGAACAGGCAGATCCAGCTGACCCACAACACCCACCAGGTCACGCTCTGGGCGCCCCAGCGGTCGGACATCCAGCCACCGACGGCTCGCAGCACGCCACCGGGCAGGGAGAAACACGCCGCCAGCAACGCTGCGCTTTGCAGGTTGAAACCGTATTCCTGCACGTAGTATTTGGTCATCCACAGGGCCAGGGCCACGTAGCCGCCGAACACGATCGAGTAGTACTGGCAGTAGCGCCACACGGCCGGCTCTTTCAGGGTTTTCAATTGCTCGCGCAACGTCGCGCCGCCGGTGCCGCTGTGTTCCTTTTTCTCGCTGGTGAGGAACCAGAACAACAGTGCGGTGATGAACAGGATCGCGCTGAACACTTTTGGCACCAGGTGCCAGGAGCCGAAGGCGATCAGCGCCGGGGCGAGGAACTTGGTCACCGCCGCCCCCGCATTGCCGGCACCGAAGACGCCCATGGCAAACCCCTGGTTCTGCTTGTCGAACCACTTGGCGACGTAGGCGATGCCCACCGAGAACGAGCCACCGGCCAGGCCGACGAACAGGCCCAGCACCAGGAACTGCCAGAAGGCCGTGGCGAGGGTGATCAGGTACAGCGGCAACACGCAGGACAGCATCAGCAGGAAGAACACGATCCGTCCGCCAAAGCGGTCGGTCAGAAGCCCCAAGGGCAAACGCACCAGCGAACCGGTCAACACCGGCGTGGCGGCCAGCAGGCCAAACTGGGTTTCATTGAGGGCCAGCAGTTCCTTGATCGGAACGCCCAGTACGGCAAACATCATCCAGACCATGAAGCACACGGTGAAGGCCAGGGTACTCATCCCCAGTACCAGCCCTTGTTGCACTTGCGCTCGCATCACGATGCACTCCGTCAGTTCGATGAGCGCAGCCTAGTGATACGAACCCCGCAAAAACTTGACTTGGGTCAACGTGCCCCGGGGCGGTACAGGCCTATGCTTGGCCCGCCTACCTCCAAGGAGGTAGATTCCGATATCGATAAAACCCTTTATTTATCAATATCTTGAACAAGTCTGCCGAAGCTTTTATGGAAACGGAGCGGCCGACAACTCTTTAGAGGTAGTGCGCCCAGGATTGGCTGCTACACCCCCCAGGTCCAGGGCGCCTCCTATGCTCGGTTCACAGTTTTGCCCCACAGGCCCGCGTCAATGATGCGTTGGCTGCGCAGTTCCCTGCCCGCTCGCGCCGGGCTGGCGGTGATCCTGATCGCCATCCTGGCCCTGGCCAGTTCCTTGAGCGCCGGGTTGATCGCCTGGTTCAGCCAGGGCGACGCCGCCGCCATCAACACCGCCGGTTCCGTGCGCATGGAGACCTACCACCTGAGCTGGAAACTGGCGGCGGGAGCCACCGATGAAGTCCCGGCGATCATCGCCAGCCTGCAACAACGCCTCGACAGCCCGGCCCTGCGCGCCGTGCTGGAAGACGGGCCGACGACTTCCCTGCACCAGAGCTACCAGAACCTGGTGCAACGCTGGAACCAGACCCTGCGCCCGGCCATCGAGCGCGGCGATTCGGCGTTTTTCCAGAACAGCGCCAACTCTTTCGTTGAGCAGTTGGATCAGTTCGTCACCCTGCTGCAACGCCAGAGCGAGCACAAACAAGGCTGGCAGCAGACGATCCAGGGCATGGCGCTGTTCAGCACCATGATCATCCTGCTGATCGGCCTGTATGAATTGCAGTACGGTGTGGTCACGCCCTTGCAGGAACTGGTCGACGCCACCCAGCGCTTTCGCCGGGGCGAGTTCCAGGTGCGGGTCAATCATCAGTCCGAGGATGAGCTGGGCCAGTTGGCGACGAGCTTCAACACCATGGCCGAGACCATCGAGCAATCGCACCGCACCCTGGAAAACCAGGTCCAGCAAAAGACCCTGAACCTGCAACAGGCCAATGCCGCCCTGGAGTTGCTGTACCAGAGCAGCCGCAACCTCGCCACCCGTCAGGCCAACGCCGAAGGACTCGACGAATTGATCCGGCGCTTCCAGCAGCGCCTGCCCGGCCTGCGCCTGACGCTATGCCTGCAAGGGCAATTGCAGACGCCGGCCCGGCACCTGTTGGCCCTGCATGGCGCCAGCAGTCGCCAGGTCTGCGCCAGCAGCGATTGTGCCAGTTGCCATAAACACAACGCTGCGCGCCCGCAGGCCTTCAGTATCAGCAACCAGGGCAATGAGCTGGGTGAACTCAAGGCGCATTTTGTCGACGGCCACACGGCGCAGCCTTGGGAAACCGCACTGATCCAAGCCCTGGCCAACCTGATCGGCACGTCGCTGTCCCTCAAACGCCAGCGCGAACAGGACCACCGCCTGCTGCTGCTCGACGAACGCACGATCATCGCCCGCGAGCTCCACGATTCCCTGGCCCAGGCCTTGTCGTACATGAAGCTGCAAGTCAGCCGCATGCAGACCCTGATGCGTCGAGGCGAGCCGGTGCAGACCCTGGAAACCGTCACCGGTGAGCTGCGCGAAGGGCTGAACAATGCCTATCGCCAATTGCGCGAACTGCTGACTACCTTCCGCTTGCAGATCCACGACGACGGTCTGGTGGAGGAGCTCAAGGACACCGCCGAAGAATTCTCCAACCGTGGGAATTTCAAGGTGCACCTGTTCGTCGACAGCCTGGCTTTCGAGCTGTCGGCCAGCGAGCAGATCCACATCCTGCAGATCACCCGCGAGGCGCTGTCCAACTGCCTGCGCCACGCCCATGCCGAAAACGCCTGGCTCGAACTGCGCCAGGAAGGCGAGACCGTACGACTGTCGATCGAAGACGATGGCCGCGGCTTCAGTGGCGAAGTCGACCAGCGCGAGCACCATGGCCTGAACATCATGAACGAGCGGGCCCGCAGCCTGCGTGGCCAATTGCAGATTCTCTCCCGTACACCCCAGGGCACCCGTATCCAGGTGCATTTCCAACCGGAATTCCTGGGCCAACACACCGAAGGCCTCGCAACATGAACGCCCCCCTGCGCCATACCCTGCTACTGGTCGACGATCATCCGATGATGCGTCGCGGCATCCGCCAGATGCTTGAGCTTGAAGACGATTTGCAGATTGTCGGTGAAGCCAGCCACGGCGAAGAAGCCCTGGCCCTGATCGAGCCGCTCAAGCCCGACCTGGTATTGCTGGACAACAACATGCCGCAGATGAACGGCATCGAGACCCTGCGTCGGCTGCGTGCCATGAATTACACCGGCAAGGTGCTGCTGTTCACCGTATCCGACGCCGAGGACGACATCCGCGACGCCCTGCGCCTGGACGCCAATGGTTACCTGCTCAAGGACATGGAGCCCGAGTTGCTGATCCAGTACATCCGCGACGCCCTCAACGGCGCCCTGGTGATCAGCCCCGGCCTGACCCGCGTCATGGCCCAGGCCCTGCGCTCCCCGCCGCGCCAGGCCGATGTGGAGCTGACCGAGCGCGAACGCCAGGTACTCAAGACCATCGCCGGTGGCTACAGCAACAAGGTCATCGGGCACAAGCTGGGCATCACCGAAGGTACGGTCAAGGTCCATGTGAAGAACCTGCTGCACAAGCTCGGCTTGCGTTCACGGGTCGAAGCCGCAGTGTGGGCGATGGAGAATTTGCGCGGGGTGGGCTAGCTCTGGTTGGGATCCATGAATAAACACACAACCTGTGGCGAGGGAGCTTGCTCCCGCTGGGGCGCGCAGCGGCCCTATTTTTGGGGCTGCTGCGCGGCGGCGGGCAAGCTCCTCGCCACAATATCTGTGTTCTGCAGGCATTGATTTGACTGACAGACTGGCACGGCCGCTTCCCATCCCTCTTCCGAGGTAGGCCTGCCGAGGCATAGGCCGACGGCGACTTGGGCCCTACCATGACGGCACGCGGAGGTACGCCATGCTGACCCACCCTTCCATCGTTTTACTGTTGCGTCGTCACCACCTGTTCAGCCAATTGCCGGAGCGGATTTTCGAGGACGTGTGCAACCTCGCCGTCCTCAAGCGCCTGCCCTGCAACAGCACGCTCATGCACCAGGGCGACCCGGCCAAGCGGTTTTTCCTGCTGGTCAGTGGGCAGATCAAGTTGTATCGGGTGACCGGCGAAGGCCAGGAAAACCTGGTGGAAATCATCCAGCCCGGCCAGACCTTCGCCGAGGCCCTGTTGTTCAGCCAGGCCCGTTGCTACCCGGTCAGCGCGTCGGCAATCAAGGACAGCGTGCTAGTGAGTGTCGAAGGCAACCATTACCGGAACGCCCTGGAGGACCAACCGAAGGTCTGCCTGGCGATCCTGGCGAGCATGAGCATCCATCTGCACCAGCGCCTGAAGGATATCGACAACCTGACCTTGGCCAGTGCCAGTCGGCGGGTGATCAATTTCCTGTTGCAGGAACGCGATCCGCGGGATGGTCAGGTGGTGTTGCAGGTGTCCAAGCGTCTGGTGGCTTCCAAGCTGGGGATCCAGCCGGAGACGTTTTCGCGGATTCTTCATCGGTTGGTGGATGGGGGGTTGATTGCCATGGAGCGGCGCAATATTCGCATCCTGGCCGAGGATGAGCTGGAGGCTTACCAGCAATAGTGGGCCCAGACCCAGTTCCCTTGTGGCGAGGGGATTTATCCCCGCTGGACTGCGAAGCAGTCCCAAGGCCATGTATCGGGCACATTGAATGGGGCCGCTTCGCGACCCAGCGGGGATAAATCCCCTCGCCACAAGAGCCAATGCAATCTACCTTAACTTGCCGCCAACCCCTTGCCCGCCCGCTCCAGATTGCGCCACAGCCACGGCGGCAACACCTCCGGATCAAGACTGTCGATCAAGTTCTTCAACGCCAACCCCAGCTCGGTATCCCCCTCGATCACCAACCGGCGACGAAAGAACAACGTGTCCGGGTCTTCCTGACGACTGGCCAGCAGCAGAAACTCACGCCAGTTGCCGCTGATGGTGACCTGGGCCTCGGCCCGTTCGGCGATGCGCAGTCCGTCCCGCGCCAGGGTCAGGTACCAGCACAGTTTCAGGTCGGGCACGCGCAGGCACAACCAACGCCCGCGCAGCACATCGAACCCGCCATCGCGCAGCGGCTCGGCCAGGCAACGGTTGAGCGCCTGCTGCAACGTCAGCCGCTGCACCACGAACGGCACCTTGCCCACCAGCGGCAGCAAGCGGTCGGCACCTTTGAGCAGCCACTTCTTCGGACTCAACACAGGCCCGCCTCCTCTACCTTCAACATGCCGGCGTGACCATGCCAATAGCCATTGCAACCGTCCACGAACAGCGGTGGTGCCTCGCCCTGACGCACCTTGTCGAAGGCCGTGACCACCTCGGCCATGCCCTGGGCGCGCGGGCTCAGGCGCAGCACGTCGGCACCGCAGGCCATCAGCGCGTTGTAATCGGCCAGCAGGTTCGTCACCTCGCCGGACATTGTCTGGATGCCGTTGAGGGTGAACAACTGCTGACCTTCCTGACTGCTCAACGCCAGCCCGTCGGGGTAGTTGATGCAACAGAACTGGCAGTCGTCCTTGGGCCGGTTTTCGGCCCGGGCGGTAAAGCAGCGCGCCGAGTACGCCAAGGGCAGATGGCCGTAGGCGAAGATCTCTACTTCGGGCACGTCGCGGTCCATGTCCCGCACCTGCTCCAGCACATCACCGATCAGCGCCGCCGAGCACTCCACGGGCGGCACCCAGCGGATCATGCCGCTGTCTTGCAATTGCGCCAGGGCGTGGCCGTTGTACAGGTTCAGCGCCGGACCTGCGACAAAGGGCAGCTTGCGTTCGGCCATGAACTGCACCGCCCCCATGTCGTTGGCTTCCACCAGCAATTGACCGTTGTCACACAGGCGGCGCAGCGAAGAAAGCTCCGAGGCCGCTTCGATCAGCGTCAGGCTCGATAACACAATCTGTGCCTGGCTGCAGGTTTGCAGCTCGCGCCCCAGGCCCAGCCATTGATCCAGGGAGAACGCCCGGCGTTTCGAACACACGGTTTCCCCCAGGTAAATCACGTCCAGCGGCAATGCCGACATCTCGGCATAGAAATTCCCCAGTTGCGCTTTGTCCCAGTAAAACAGGACCGGTCCCAGGCTGAGTTTCATCTGGCCTCCCCTCATTGCCATGATCGATGGTAGGCACCCAGGGTGGTCTGGCTGCCTTCGGACAAACCCGCCAGCACCTGGCGCCATTCTTCCTGCACCCGGAACCGTTGCGGCGCGACCTGGTGGGCGTCCAGTGCGGCGCGCCAGACCCCGGTCACTTGTTCAACGTAGGCCGGGCTGCGTTGGCGCCCCTCGATCTTCACTGCTTCGACACCGATGGCCGCCAGTTCCGGCAGCAGGTCGAGGGTGTCGAGGCTGGTGGGTTCTTCCAACGCATGGAAGCGCTTGCCGCCTACCAGGAAGCGGCCTTTGCACAAGGTCGGATAACCGGCCGGTTCTTCGGGGGTGTAGCGGTCGATCAGCACCTCGCTCAGGCGTGCGCTGAGGCCTTGGGCGTCCTCGCTCCAGCGCACCGCCTTGGCCGGCGAACAGACTCCACACAGGTTCGGCGACTCGCCGGTGATGTAGGAAGACAAGTGACAACGGCCTTCGGCCATGATGCACAAGCTGCCGAAACCAAAGACCTCGATCGGCACCGGACTGGCCGCCGCCACCTGCCGCACCTGGGCCAGGGACAGTACCCGTGGCAGCACGGCGCGGCGGATGTCATAGCGCTCGGCGTAAAAAGCCAGGGCCGCCGCGTGGGTCGCCGAGCCTTGGACCGACAGATGCAACGCCAACTGTGGATGGCGCTGGCGGGCGTAACCGAGCACACCGGGGTCGGCAGCGATCAACGCATCCACGCCAAAATCGGCGGCGCGGTCCACCGCCCGTTGCCAGCGCTCCCAGCCCTTGGGTTGCGGGTAGGTGTTGACCGCCACGTACAGTTTGCGTTGGTGTTGACGGATGTGCGCGACAGCCGCGTCGAACTGCTTGTCGTCCATGTTCAGCCCGGCGAAGTGCCGGGCATTGGTGTCATCGCGAAAGCCGACATAGACGGCATCGGCGCCTTGGCGCACCGCCGCTTTGAGGGCAGGCAGATTCCCTGCCGGGCAAACCAGTTGCATGGGGCATCCTCGTGAGAAAACTAAGGGCGCCGCCAGTCTAGCCAGCCCTCGGCCGGCCACCTTGACGGCAATCAATTGCCGTCAATGCATCAGGCTCGCGAACGGCAGATACATCACTTTGTCGTGCTTATGCACTTGCGCCTGGCACTCCACCACGGCCAAGCCATCGGCCCAGCAGGCGGCCGCCAACATGGCCGAACTCTGCTGGGGATGCAGCTCGACACACAGCGAGCCATCGGCGGCCGGGGTCAATTTCGCCCGCAGGTACTGCCGTCGCCGGTTGGGTTTCAACCAGTCGAACCCGGCCGGTAACTGCAACGCCGTGGGCAACACCTCATCCATGCCCTGGGCCCGGAACAGGAACGGCCGCACGACGATCAACGCGGTAATCAGTGCCGCCGAAGGGTTGCCCGGCAGCCCGATCCAGGGTTTGCCGGCCACCTCGCCAAAGGCCAGGGGTTTGCCCGGCTGGATCGCCAGGCGCCACAGGTCAACGCTACCCAGGGCTTCGATCGCTTGCTTGAGATGATCTTCCTCACCCACCGACACGCCGCCGGAGGTCAGCAGCAAGTCGCATTCGGTTGCCGCCAGGCTCAAGGCCTGACGACTGGCAAGCAGCTTGTCAGGCATGACGCCGTAGTCATGTACCTCAAGGCCCCAGCCGCGCAGCAGCGCCATGAGACTGTGGCGATTGCTGTTGTAGATCTGCCCTGGCGCCAGCGTTTGGCCGGGTTCGCGCAGTTCATCGCCACTGCTGAGCAGGCCCACCTGCAAGGGGCGATAGACCTCTACCCGGGCAATCCCGGCACCGGCCAGCAACCCCAGTTCCTGGGCGCGCAAGCGTTTTCCGGCCTGGAGCAAACGGTCCCCGCGCTGCATTTCCTCACCTTCCCTGCGCACATGCTCTGCGCCCTTGACTGGTGGCAGCCAGACCCGCTCACCTTCCACCCGGCAACTTTCCTGGGGCACCACCGTGTCAGCCCCCGGCGGCAGCGGCGCGCCGGTAAAAATGCGCACCACCTGCCCGGCCTGTAATGGTTGACCCGGTGCCTCCCCGGCGGCAATGCGCCCGGCCAAGGTCAGATAACCGCCATCGACCGGCAGGTCGGCGGCCCGCAGGGCATAACCGTCCATGGCGCTGTTGTCCCACGGCGGCAGGTTCATGGGACAGCGAACATCGGTCGCCAGCACGCGACCCAAGGCCTGGTCCAGCGCCACCCGCTGCACCGGAGGCGGCAGCGGCGCCTGATCCAGCAAATAGCGGATGGCTTCATCCACCGGCATCAGCGCACCACTGTCACAGACGCTGCCACACCCGCCGCGGCTCATGAACGTGCCTCACAAGGTAGCAGGGCAATGCCTGGCTGCGGCTTGAGGTGGGGGGTGAAATTGCACGGGCCGGTGCGGCTGTCCAGTTGCCCGGCCAGGATCTGTTCCCAACCAGTCCGACAAGCTCCCGGCGAACCCGGCAAGCAGCACACCAGCACACCGTTGCTCATGCCCGCCAACGCTCGCGATTGCAGGGTGGACATGCCGATCTCGGCCAGCGACACCTGGCGGAACAGCTCGCCGAAACCGTCGACCTGTTTGTCCAGCAACGGTGCCACCGCTTGGGGCGTGTTGTCGCGCGGGGTGAAACCGGTGCCGCCGGTCATCAACACCACCTGCACCTTGGGGTCGGCGATCCACTGTGAGACCTGGGCACGGATCTGGTAGATATCGTCCTTCACCAGGCCACGGTCGATGAGCACATGCCCGGCCGTTTGCAGCAGGTCCGCCAGGGTCTGCCCCGAGGTGTCGGTGTCGAAGGTGCGGGTGTCACTGATGGTGAGGACCGCGATGTTCAACGGTTGAAAGAGACATTGCGTCAGATGGGCCATGATCAGCCGTCCTATCAGAAAAAGATGGCCCAGCCTGAACCGCAATCGTTGCCGGGCCTATTCCTCCTTGGAGGTACCTCCCTCGGCGTCAGGGCGCCAGACGCGTGCGCTGCCAGGCGCCGTCTTGCAGGCGATAGTCGAGACGATCATGCAAACGGTCGGCACGGCCCTGCCAGAACTCCAGTCGTTCCGGTCGCAGGCAATAACCGCCCCAATGCGCCGGACGCGGCACCGATTGGCCGGCGAAGCGTTGTTCGGTCTGCGTGAGCAAGGTTTCCAGCACGGCCCGATCCGCCAATGGTTGGCTTTGTGGCGACGCCCAGGCCCCCAGGCGACTGGCCACGGAGCGGGACTCGAAATAGGCATCCGACAACGCCGGGGCGAGTTTGTGGACCGGCCCTTCGATGCGCACTTGCCGTTCCAGCCCCGGCCAGAAAAACGTCATCGCGGCCCTGGGATTGACCGCCAGGTCCTGGCCCTTGAGGCTGTCGTAGTTGCCGAAAAACACAAAGCCGTCCGGACCGAACCCCTTGAGCAACAGCACCCGGCAATGAGGCTGGCCCTGCTCGTCCACCGTCGCCAGGGCCATGCTGTTGGCTTCCACCGGCGGGCTTTCGGTGTCGCGGGCCTGCTGCATCCACAACCCGAACAAAACCATCGGGTCGTCCGGCGCCTGGGCTTCATCCAGGCCATCGAGGGTGTACTGGCGGCGCATTTTGGCCAGGGAAAGGGGCATGGCGGTGATCTCCACTATGGGTTTTGGCCAGTGTGGATTCTGCGGCGTTGGCGGGCCTTGATCGTTGTCAATGCCGGCTCTTGTGGTGAATGTGCCGGCCTCTTTGCGAGCAAGCCCGCCCCCACAGTGGATCGACTGTGTTCACAAGCACCCTGTGGGAGCGAGCCTGCTCGCGATGAAGACGCCTCGGTGTAACAGGCAAACCACTATTTGAGCCCCAACCGCCGCGCCAGCTTATGCAGATTGCTCGGGTCAACCTCCAACAGCCGCGCCGCCCCGGCCCAGTTCTGCCCGCAACGCTCCAGGGCCTTGAGAATCGCCTGGCGCTGACAACCATCGACGGCTTCGCTCAAGGGTTGCATTGGTGCATCCAGAGCCTCCAGGGCTTGTTCAGGCAGCGCCTGGGCCGAGGCTGCGCTGGCATTGACGTCCAGATCCAGCACCTGCGGTTCCAAGGTCATGATCAAGCTGCGATTGGCGCCGTGGCTCAGTTGCTTCAACGCGGCGCGACTGATCACGTGTTCCAGCTCCCGCACGTTCCCCGGCCAGGAGTACGCCAGCAGTGCCTGTTCGGCCGCCGGCGACAGGCGCAAGCCGCGCAAACCCAGTCGCGTGCGGTTCAGTTCGAGAAAGTGCCCGGCCAGCATCAACACATCATGACCGCGCTCGCGCAGCGGTGGGATCGGCACCGGGTAGACCGAAAGCCGGTGATACAGATCGGCGCGAAACAGCCCGTCGCGAATACTGTCGGGCAAATGCCGGTTGGTGGCGGCGATGATCCGCACATCGACGTGCAGCGGCTTGTCCGCCCCCAGGCGCTGGATCTCGCCGTTTTGCAGGGTGCGCAGCAACTTGGCCTGCACACTCAACGGCAATTCGCCGACCTCATCGAGAAACAACGTACCGCCATTGGCCGCGTCGAAACGCCCGGCGCGGTCGGTAGTCGCCCCGGAGAACGCACCTTTGACGTGGCCGAACAACTCGCTTTCAGCCAGGGACTCGGGCAACGCTGCGCAATTGACCTGGACCAACGGCTTGTGGCCGCGCCGGGACAGGCGATGCAGGCGGCGGGCGAACAACTCCTTGCCCACGCCGGTCTCCCCCAGCAACAGCACCGGCAGTTCGGAGTCGGCCAGCACGTCCAGCTCATTGAGCAACTGCTGCAAGCCCTCGCTGCGCCCGAGGATCTCGCCCTCTTCGGCCGGCAGGCGCAGGTCCGTCTGGTCGCTGCGCGAGGCTCGCAAGCTACGGTTTTCCTGTTCCAGCCGAGTGACCCGTACCGCCGCCTCGATCTGCAACGTACAGCGCTTGAGTTCCTCCCGGGCGCGGCTGTCGAAGGTGCCGGCGTGCAACGCATCCAGGGTGATCGCGCCCCAGAGCCGGCCTTCCACGTACAGGCTCACGCCCATGCAGTCATGCACCGGCAGCGGCTCGCCGACGTGGTTGTCGAGCAAACCGTCATAAGGATCCGGCAAGCGACTGTCCGGCTCGAACCAGGTGGGTTCGCGCGACGCCATGATCGCCGCCAGGCGCGGGTGCTGGGCAATCACGAAGCGCCGACCCAACGCTTCGTGGACCAGCCCCACGGTGGCCACGGGCCTGAGGCTGTCATCGTCCAGGCGCAGCAGCCCCACGGCGCCACTGTTGAAGTATTCGCGCAGGGTCTGCACCAGGCGCTGCAATCGCACCGCATTGGGCAGCTCGACGATCAGGTCGGCGGCCAGGCTTTCACGCAGCATGGTAGTGATGACCCTCCAGGGTTCGTTTGACCCTTCACAATCAGGGTGACAATCACCCTGCAAAAAATTTAATGCTTTATTTTCAATCGGTTGAATCTGGCATACCGACTGCAAAGTCCGCTCATCTGTCCCTCCCCGGGATTCCACCCAAGGAAACATGATGAGCCTCGATCTGCTGGAACAAAGCCTTGGCCAACTGGCCTGCGACATTCCCGGTGCCACGCGCACTTTCCATCATTACAACCTCGACTTCTGCTGCGGCGGGCAAAAGTCCTTGCGCGAAGCCGCGCTGGGCAAGGGCCTGAACCCGTTGCTCATCGCCGATGCCTTGCGCACGCTGCAAGCCGCCGGCGAACTCGGCCATGACTGGCGCGACGAGCCCCAGGCCCTGCTGATCGCCCACATCCTGGAGCGCTACCATGCGCGCCATCGCGAACAACTGCCGGAACTGATCCGCCTGGCCCGGCGCGTCGAGCAGGTCCACGGTGCGCGCCCCAACTGCCCGAACGGCCTGGCCGATCACCTGCAGGACATATATCAGGAGCTCGAAGGCCACATGCTCAAGGAAGAACAGGTCCTGTTCCCGATGCTGCAACAGGGCCTCGGCGAACGAGCCTCGGCGCCGATCCAGGTCCTGCGCTACGAACATGACCAGCACGGTGAAGCCTTGGAAACCATGCTCGCCCTGACCGACCAGATCACCCCACCCGCCAACGCCTGCAACACCTGGCGCGCCCTGTATCGCGGGCTGGTGGAGTTTCGTGATGATCTGATGCAGCACATTCACCTGGAAAACAATGTGTTGTTCGTCAATGCGATGAAGCCTGCCCGCTGACTCTCAAGCATTGCATACCCCTTGTGGGAGCGAGCCTGCTCGCGATGGCGTCGGATCAGTCGGTACGAGGTGCCTCACACACCGCCATCGCGAGCAGGCTCGCTCCCACAGGGATTGATGTTGCTCACCCTATTTGCAATGACCTCAAAATTTTCTTTCACTCTCCCGCTCAAAACTGCCAATAGAACATCGCCTTGGCCAACACCACGATCAGCAGCATGTGCCCCAGGATACTGCGGCGCAGCCAGCAGGCTCGGCTGGGTGTCAGGCGACCGCTCTTGAGCCAGTACGCCAGCCACAAATAGTGACCGATGATACTCAGCGCCAGCAGGATCTTCAGGCTCAGCAGCAGGCCGAAGCTGCTGCTCAATGGCTGGCTCAATGCGCCGCGATGCTGCCAGGCCAGGGCCAGGCCAGCACCGTACAGCACCAGCACAACGCCGTGCAGGACGTGCCGCGAGCGCTTGGCGATGGCCTGGTCGGCGGCGTCTTTGACGCCTTGGGCCAGGGGCCGGCGGGCGGCATGCCAGATAAAAACCTCGAAAAACAACGTGCCTATAAAAGCAATAGCCGCCAATAGATGAGTGATTAGCAAAACCCCATACATCATCGATCCCCTCGACTCATCCCGGATGCCCATCCACCCGGGCCTTCAACAGCATCGGCCCATAACGCCAGGCGTATAAACCGTACGCCAACGCCCAGCACACCCCTGCCAGCCACAGCCCGGCCAACGGCAACAGCAGCACCAGCAGCACGCGGCTCAGACAGGCCAGGTTCAACAGGATGAAGGCCAGTGTCATGCCCACCGGCGGCTCAAGGGGACGCCCGGTATGCCCCAGGCTGACCCGGGCGATCATCGCCAGGATCAACCCGGCCATGGCGCCGATGGTCAGACTGTGCACCGCCAGGCTCGGGTTCACCGGTACGCCGAAGTGCCACAGCGCCATGCCCAGGCAGGCCACCGCCAGCCAAGCGTAGGCCAGGTGCAACGACCACAGCAGCGGCACCCGCCACAAATCCCGATCATGCCAACGCACCAGTCGAATCCCGTGCCCCACCGCCAACGCCGCGAACAACAGGCCGACCCAGGTACTGGCCGCCAGCGCCGGGCCGAAGGCATACAACAACGCCACCAGTGCCGAACCGGCCAACAACAGGCGATCGAGCCACGGCCATGGCGCGACGCCCTCGACCCGCCCGAGGCCTCGCTGGGTAAAGAACGGAATCACCCGTCCGCCGATCAACCCCATCATCGCCGCCACCAGCCACAGGCCGGTGAGCACGCTCTGGCGCTGCAAGCCCTCGTTGTGCTGGAGCAGGCCGAACACGGACAGGCCATCTGCGGCGGCCAACAGCAGCAATACCAGCACGATCGGGTAATTGCGCTTCTGCCGCACACGCCACAACGTCACGCCCATCAACACGGCGACCGCCAGGGCAAAACCCAGCTCCAGCAGCGCCAGCAACGGCCAGGGCGCATCGATCAGCCAGGCCAGCCGCGCGCCCAGCCACAACAACGCCAGCGTTGCCAAGCGCTTGCCGCTGAGCCCCGGGGTTCCGGTCCAGGTCTGCACCGCCGTCAGCAGGAACCCAGCGATGATCGCCAGGCCGAAACCGAACAACAGTTCATGCCGGTGCCAGGCCAACCAACCTCCGGCCGGTTGCCAGGCCGACAAGCGCCCGGTAAACGCCGCGAGCCAAAAGGGAATGGCCAGCAGCGCCAACACACAACCGGCCAAAAAAAACGGCCGAAACGCCAGGCGCCACAGCGGCGCGATGGCCATGGCCTTGCGACGGTCAAGCACTTGCATACACCACTCCTTTGCCTCGCTGAACCGTCAGCGAGGGACGACAAACCAGGGTTCGAATGATCGGCTATCGACACCGGCAGGCCTTGTCTCAGATCAAGCCAGCTCATCGGCAACCTCCCGCCTCGAACAGGCACTAGCAAGGGGCTTGCCGAACAGGGTCATTGTGGGAGCTCACTTAAGGCATTCGATAACCCCGTGGCGAGGGAGCTTGCTCCCGCTGGGCCGCGAAGCGGCCTACACCCGCCAAATGCGGAGCATCAGACACTCCGCACCCGCCGGTTTACGACTGCTTCGCAGCCGAGCGGGAGCAAGCTCCCTCGCCACAGGTCCATCACTTTTTTTGTGTACAGCATTGTGCTCCCACAGGGACTGTAGGCGAACGGGGGTATTTATGACCCTTTCATGGTTGTTTTAACCCTATTGCACCAGGGTCATTTCTACCCTCTCCAACCCCAACGCCCCGCCAATCAATTTCCTCAGGTCTGGCCCGGCTCTTGCTCAGGCCTGGCATTACCTTCGTTGCCGGGGCTCTCCATGAAATCTGTCGTTCTGCCGCTTACCTGGTTCTTCGTGCTCTCCTGCGTCGTGGCGCTTGCCAGCGGCCTGTCCCTGAGCCTGGTCTGACCCCGGCCCCATCATTTGCCACAACAAGGATCCATGCCATGGTGCTCCACCGTGTCCATCACCAGATTCTGCGCAGCCATCACCTGTTCGAGCCGTTGAACGAAGAACAGCTCGACGAACTGATGAGTAACAGCCAACTGCTGAACATCGACAAGGGCGACCCGCTGTTCCGCCAGGGAGAGCCGGCACAGGCGTTTTACTTCGTGATTTCCGGCGCCGTGAAAATCTACCGGCTGACCCCGGACGGCCAGGAAAAAGTCTTCGAGGTGATCGGTGAGCGCCAGACCTTCGCCGAAGCCATGATGCTGATGGACACACCCAACTACGTCGCGTCCGCCGAAGCCGTGGGCCCGACCCAGGTGTACCGGCTGTCCAACGCCACCTACATGCGTTTGCTGCAAAGCAACAGCCGACTGACCTTCGCCCTCCTCGGCAAGCTCTGCGTGCGCCTGCACCAACGGGTCAACGAGATTGAAACCCTGTCGCTGAAGAACGCCACTCACCGCGTGGTTCGCTACCTGCTGACACAACTGGTACGCCTGCAAACCGTGGACAGCCAGTTCGAACTGCCGATGGCCAAGCAGTTGATCGCCGGACACTTGTCGATCCAGCCGGAAACCTTTTCGCGGATCATCCGTCGCCTGATCGATGAAAAAATCATCACTCAGGACGGTCGCCAGATCGCCATTCTCGATCGCCTGCGCCTGGAACAATTCGAATGAGCGCACAGCCCACTTGCCTGTATTGCCAACAGGCCAACCCCGTCGATGAAACCGAGTGTCGCCAGTGTGGCATGCCCCTGCCGGCTGAAGCAGCGCTGGCCGGCGAGCGCCGGCTGCGGCGCTTCACCTGGTTTTGTGTCGGCTTGACGATCTTCTGCATCGTCATGTTCTTCTGGCTGCCCCGCGACATCGTCTGAACCCTCAATCCTGAGTCAACTGCCGGTACAACTGCGGTAAACGCAGCGGCAGTTGCTCGGGCTGGTGAATCAGGGTGTAGCCGTTGGCCCCGAACATGTAGGGTAGGTAATCCCCCGCTTCGCGATCGATGGTGATGCAGAACGGCGTCAGCCCTTGGCGCCGCGCCTCGAGCACCGCCTGGCGGGTGTCTTCCACGCCGTAGCGGCCTTCGTAAAGATCCAGGTCATTGGGCTTGCCGTCACTGAGCAGCAGCAACAGTTTGCGCCGGCGCTTGCAGAGCGCCAGTTGTTGCGTGGCCTGGCGAATCGCCGCGCCCATGCGTGTGTAGTAACCCGGTTTCAGCCCCTGGATCCGTCCCCGGGTGTGATCGTCGTAACGCTGGTTGAAAGCCTTGAGTTCATGCAGGCGCACCTGCTGGCGACGCAGGGAAGAGAACCCGTACAAGGCAAAATCGTCCCCCAGCACCGACAGGGTTTCGCCGAACAGCAACAGGCTGTCGCGAATCACATCGATCACCCGGTGCTCGTCATTGAGGTGGGCATCGGTGGACATCGACAGATCGGCCAGCAGCAGACAGGCCAGGTCACGGCGAGTCTGGCGCTGGTCCATGAACAACCCGTGCTCGCTGCACTGCCCGTGCTGGCGCTCGACATGAAAGTCCAGCCAGGCTTGCAGGTCCAGTTCCGAGCCTTGGGTTTGCTGGCGCAACCACTGGCGATCGTTGCGCAAGTGTTCGAACTGGCGACGCAGGTGCTGGGCCGAGCTTCGCAGGCGTGCGGGTAACGGCTGGGGCTGGCAATCGCGAGGGGTGAAGGTTTGCAGGCTGACGAAATCGTCCTGCAGTCGTTGCTTGCGGTAATCCCATTCCGGCAAGAGGATGCCTGCGCCCAACGGGATATCATCCACATCGGCCGGGGGCAGGTCCAGGTGCAGTTTCAAGCCACCGCCCTTGCGCAAGCGGGTGCGCGACAAGGTCAATTGGTCCAGGTCCTCGGCGACGCGAGCGGCGGCCGGGTCTTCGCTGTCATCCGCCCAGCGATCCAGGTCCACATGTTCGGTCCAACTGAACAGGTTCTCCAGGCGCACGATCAGCAGCCCACCGTCACGGCTGGTGTCGTCGATTCGCTCGGCGCGCTTGCGACCGCCCTGCTGTTCGCCGGGTGGTGTCGCCAGGTATTGCTCGGACTCCTCAAGGTCGGCGGCCTGGGGATTGCCCAGGTGTTGGGGTGGGTACAGCCACAGCGGCAACGGCCAGGCCGCCCGCTCGCTGCGTGGAAAATGTTCGACACTGCCCGGTTCGCGCAGGGCTTGGCACAACGCATGCTCCAGGGCGGCTTCGGCCGGGTTGAGCGTGGCCGGATCGGGGCGCAGGGACAGGTGTGCGTCCACCAAGCGCCGGTAGCGAGGCCGCAGTGCCGGGTAGCGCTGCAACACCGCCAGGGTCCAGCGCTGATTGTCCCGCCCCCAGTGCGTCATCGGTCCCGCCTGTGCGGCCAGCAAGGCCAGCCAGCGATACAATTCCTCGTTGAGCCCGACATCGGGGAACGCCGCCAGGCTCGCCGGCAGGCGCAGGTTATCGTTATCGCACCAGGCCAGGGGGACTTGCTTGCAGGTCCCGGCGATCTGCTGCAACAGGTTGCGACGCAGCAGCAGGTCGCGATCGCTGACGGCCTCCACCCCCAAGTGAGACGCACCGCCGGTGGCCCGCAACAACACCTGGAGTGCGCGTTGCCGGGGGATCAGCTCCACCCGCGCTTCGGGAAAATCCACACTGGCGCGGCGAGTGATGAAACGGTGCCAGACACTGCCGACCCACTCTTCCAGCTCTAGGGTGAATGCCATGGTTACTCTCCTATCGACCCGCTGCAGTGAAGGGACTGGCTCGCACTGCTTTTGTGGCGAGGGAGCTTGCTCCCGCTGGGCTGCGCAGCAGACCCATTTTGTGAGCGCTTCGCGCTCAAGCGGGAGCAAGCTCCCTCGCCACAAAGGCGCTCTCGCCACGGATTCAGTGGTGGCCTCTCAAGAAGGCACCACCGCCGCCGGTGCACGCAGGGCCGCACGACCACGTTGACGGAAGCTGAACAGGTAGCAGAGCAACCCGGCCAGGAAGCCGATACCGCTGACCAGTCGCGCCCAGAACAGCGGCTTCAAATGATCCATCGTGGCCATGAACGGCAAGGCACTGCCATCGGCCATCCAGCGCTGCAACCAGACCTGGACGACACCGGCCGCGGTGAGGAACAAGGTGATCATCACCATCGACAGGGTCATCAACCAGAAGCCCCAGATCTCCAGGCGCTGCGAGCGTTCGTCCGCCGCTTCACCCAAGCCCCGCAAGCGCGGCATGGCGTAGCTGATCAGCGTCATCACGATCATTGCGTAGGCACCGTAGAAGGCCAGGTGACCGTGGGCCGCGGTCAGTTGCGAACCGTGGGTGTAGTAGTTGACTGGTGCCAGGGTGTGCAGGAAACCCCAAACACCCGCACCGAAGAACGCGGTGACCGTGGTGCCCTTGGCCCACAACGTGGCCGCGCGGTTCGGGTGGTGCCGACGACGGTTCTTCACCATGCTGAAGGCGAAGACCACCATCGCCAGGAACGGCAGCGGTTCCATCGCCGAGAAGATCGAGCCGACCCACAACCAGACCTCAGGCGCACCGATCCAGAAGAAGTGGTGACCGGTGCCGATGATCCCGGTGATCAGCGCCATGGCGATAATCACGTAGAGCCATTTTTCCACCACTTCGCGGTCCACGCCGGTGATCTTGATCAGGACGAAAGCGAGCATCGAACCCATGATCAGTTCCCAGACGCCTTCCACCCAAAGATGCACCACCCACCACCAGTAGAACTTGTCACGGGCGAGGTTTTCCGGGTTGTAGAAGGAGAACAGGAAGAACACCGCCAGGCCGATCAGGCCGGTCATCATCACCATGCTGACGGTGGTCTTGCGACCTTTGAGCAGGGTCATGCCGATGTTGTAGAGGAACCCCAGGCACACCACCACGATACCCATCTTGGTAATGGTCGGCTGCTCCAGGAACTCGCGTCCCATGGTGGGCAGCAAGTCGTTACCGGTGAACTTGGCCAGCGTCGCATAAGGCACCGAGAGGTAGCCCAGGATCGTCGCCACGCCAGCGGCGGCGAACACCCAGAACAGCAACAACGCCAGTTTCGGGCTGTGCAGTTGGCGATCGGCCTCCTCCGGTATCAGGTAATACGCCGCGCCCATGAAGCCGAACAGCAGCCAGACGATCAGCAGGTTGGTGTGGACCATGCGGGCCACGTTGAAAGGAATCAGCGGGAACAGGAAGTCGCCGACCACGTATTGCAGGCCCATGATCAAACCGAACAGCACCTGCCCCAGGAACAGCATCAGGGCAAACACGAAGTAGGGTTTGGCGACGGCCTGCGAGGCGAATTTCAGATGCGGATTAGCCATGCTCATCTCTCAGCCCTCCTTGTTTGGCGGCCAGCCATTGGTATTGATTTTCGAGCTCCACTTGAGGAACTCGGCGATGTCGTCGACCTCCTGCTCGCTCAGGTTGAACTGCGGCATGGCCCGACGACCCGGAACGTTCAGCGGCTGCATTTTCATCCAGGCCTGCAGGAACGGCTTGAAGGCTTCCTCGCCACCGCGCCGGTTGACCACGTTGCCCAGCTCCGGCGCAAAGTACGCGCCTTCGCCCAGCAGGGTATGGCAGCCGATGCAGTTGTTGCGCTCCCAGACGCCCTTGCCGCGTATCACCGATTCGCTCAATTGCGCCTGGTTGCTGCGTTCGGGAAAGGTCTGTTCCGTGTGGTAGGTCAGGGCCAGGAATATCAGGAAGAAGAACACGCTTCCCCCCGAAGTAAATATTCCTGGCCATGCCTTTGGTGAAGGTATCTGACATGGTCACTTCCTCATTGCTTGGCGTGTTCATTCTAGGAAGCGCGGGGTCAGAAACCGCTTGATGGCGATCAAGAATCTCCGATGGTTTTGGTGGGTTGTTCCAACACCGCCCGAAAGGCAGGTGAGCTGTTGTGGCGAGGGAGCTTGCTCCCGCTGGGTTGCGAAGCGACCCTAAAACCTGCTGACGGGGTGTGCCAGATGGATTGAGTTGTTGCTGTTGGGGCTGCTTCGCAGCCCAGCGGGAGCAAGCTCCCTCGCCACAGGGGATTGCATCGGGAATCAGAGCGTGAATGAGATTGCAATCGCAAGCACCACCGCCCAGCTCAACACCAACCGCCGCCACAACCGCGGCGCATGGCGCAGCTCCATGAAGCCGTCGGCGATCAACCAGGCCTTGGTCACCGCGACCGCCAGGATGGCGATGGACACCAGCCCGCTAGCCGCGACCTGCCCCAGGGCGACGGTACCGGTGCTCAGCACCGCCAGCGCCATCCAGCAGGCAATCAAGACAGGGGGAAGCGGACATGAGCACCTCCGCTCAATCAAGGATGTAGACAACCGGGAACAGCAGCACCCAGACCAGATCGACCATGTGCCAATACAGCACGCCGGACTCCAACCCGCTATGTTCCTGCGCACCGTAGCGCCGACGTCGGCAACCTTCGGCCAGCCAGGCGAGAATCACCATGCCCAGCAGCACATGAAGGAAATGAAACCCGGTAAGGATCCAGTACAAGGTGAAGAACGTGTTGTGCTCCATCCCCAGGCCGTTCGCCAGCAGATGGGCGTACTCAGCGAGCTTGATCCCCACATAGCCGCAGGCGAGCAACAACGCCACACACAACAACAACGCACCTCGACGCGGCCGGGCCTGCCTGACCTGCTCCTGGGCCAGGGCGGCGAACAGGCCGGCGGTCAGCAGGCTGAGGGTCATCGCCAGGCCCGTGGAGCGGTCCAGCAACTGCCGGCCTTCGCTGAAGACCTGCGGATACAACGCCTGGGCGACGGTGAACGCCAGGATCAACAGCGCGAACACCGACAGCTCGGCGAGGATGAAAAACCACATCGCCAGGTCCCCGGGCAAGCGCCGGGGCAAGGCGATGGTTTCAGCCGAAGTGGACATCGACCACATCCATCAACGCGGCAACGGTCTGCGGGTCGTCGCTCAATGGCTCGGCCAGGCAGGCCAGGCAGGCTTGGCGCGGGTCCATGCCGGAGCCGATCATGCGCGCGGCGAAGATCAGCAGGCGCGTCGAGGCGACTTCCTCCAGGTCATGCTGGTCGAGCCGACGCAGCGCCTGTCCCAGGCGCACCACCTGGGCCGCCAAGGCCATGTCCACGTTCGCCTCACGGGCGACGATGCGCTCTTCATCGGCCACCGCCGGATAACCAAAACGCATCGCCACGAAGCGCTGGCGAGTGCTTGGCTTCATGCCTTTGAGCAGGTTCTGGTAACCCGGGTTATAGGACACCACCAGCATGAAGGACGGCGGTGCCTGCAGTACTTCGCCCGTGCGCTCCAGGTACAACTGCCGACGATCATCGGCCAGCGGATGCAACACCACGGCCGTGTCCTGGCGCGCTTCGACCACCTCATCCAGATAACAGATGCCGCCCTCGCGCACCGCCCGGGTCAAGGGACCGTCCTGCCACCAAGTGCCCTGGGCGCCGATCAAGTGACGGCCCACCAGGTCGGCCGCGCTCAAGTCATCGTGGCAGGCCACGGTGTACAGCGGCAGTTTCAGGCGGTGGGCCATGTGCTGGACGAAACGGGTCTTGCCGCAGCCGGTAGGGCCCTTGATCAGCACCGGCATGCCGTGATGCCAGGCCTGCTCGAACATCGCCTGCTCGTTGTCCTGGGGTTGATAAAAGGGTTCGTCGGGGTGCTGCAAAGTGTGGATAGCGTTCATGGCAAGGCCTGATCAGACAACACGATTGCAGGCCACGCTACGGTGCCCTGCGACAACCTGGCAAGGGTTGCGGCCGGCAAACTTGATCGCCGTCAAGCGGCCAACCACCAGCCTGGGCATAGCCTTGCATCGCACCAAGAACCTGCGCGCCGAACGTCAATTACTGCGCAGCGCGGGTCACGCCTGAGGAGAAATGGAATGCTGATCAGCCACAAAAAATCGTGGGCCCTGCGGGTCACGGCGCTGTGTACAGCGCTGGCCGCCCCCCACGCCTTCGCCGACCAAACCACTGCGCCGGAGCAACCCCGCGTGGCCAAGACCGAAGGCGCGCCAGACCTGAGCCAGGCCGACTTCGACTCGGCCAAGGAAATCTACTTCCAGCGCTGCGCCGGTTGCCACGGGGTCCTTCGCAAAGGCGCCACCGGCAAACCATTGACACCCGATATCACCCAGTCACGCGGCCAGGCCTACCTGGAGGCGCTGATCACCTACGGCTCGGCCGCCGGCATGCCGAACTGGGGCACCTCCAACGCCCTGACCAAAGACCAGATCACGGTGATGGCCAAGTTCATCCAGCACACCCCGCCGACACCGCCGGAATGGGGCATGGCCGAAACCCGCAAGACCTGGAAAGTGCTGGTCAAGCCCGAGGACCGGCCGACCAGGCAACTGAGCACCCTCAACCTGCAGAACCTGTTCTCGGTGACCCTGCGCGACGACGGCAAGATCGCCTTGATCGACGGCGACAGCAAGAAGATCGTCAAGCTGATCGACACCGGTTATGCGGTGCACATCTCGCGCATCTCGGCATCAGGTCGCTACCTGCTGGTGATTGGCCGGGACGCCAAGATCGACATGATCGACCTGTGGCCGAAAGAGCCGACCAAGGTCGCGGAAATCAAGGTGGGTATCGAAGCCCGTTCGGTGGAAACCTCCAAGTTCAAAGGCTACGAAGACAAGTACACCATCGCCGGTTCGTACTGGCCGCCGCAGTTCACCATCATGGACGGCGAGACCCTGGAGCCCAAGCAGATCGTCTCGACCCGCGGCATGACCGTCGACACTCAGCAATACCACCCGGAACCTCGAGTCGCAGCCATCATCGCCTCCCACGAGTGGCCTGAGTTCATCGTCAACGTCAAGGAAACCGGCAAGGTGATGCTGGTCAACTATCAGGACATCAAGAACCTCACCATCACCAGCATCGACGCCGCGCCATTCCTGCATGACGGCGGTTGGGACAGCAGCCATCGCTATTTCATGACGGCCGCCAACAACTCCAACAAAGTCGCGGTGATCGACTCCAAGGAACGCAAGCTCACCGCCCTGGTGGACGTGGGCAAGACCCCGCACCCGGGACGCGGCGCGAACTTCAACCACCCACTCTACGGACCGGTCTGGGCCACCAGCCACCTGGGCGACGCCGGGGTTTCGCTGATCGGCACCGACCCGATCAAACACCCGCAATACGCCTGGAAACAGGTCGGCTCGTTGCAGGGCCAGGGTGGCGGCTCGCTGTTCATCAAGACTCACCCCGCGTCCAACCATCTGTATGTCGACACCACCCTCAGCCCCGACGCCAAGCTCAGCCAGTCGGTGGCGGTATTCGACATCAACAAGCTCGACGCCGGCTACACCGTGCTGCCGATTGCCGAGTACGCCGGTATCAAGAAAGGCGCGTTACGCGTGGTGCAGCCGGAGTACAACAAGGCCGGCGACGAGGTCTGGTTCTCGGTCTGGAGTGGCCAGGAAGACGAGTCGGCGCTAGTGGTGATCGACGACAAGACCCTCAAGGTCAAGAACGTGATCAAGGACAAGCGCCTGATCACCCCTACCGGGAAATTCAACGTCTACAACACCCAACACGACATCTATTGAGCCCCATCAATAAGAGGAAAAACCATGAAGCCTATTCTGATTGCCTTGGCCCTGACTGCCGCCTACAGCCTGCCGGTGCTGGCACAAGACGGCCCGACGCTGTTCAAGAGCAAGCCCTGTGCAGCCTGCCATTCCATCGACACCAAGGTGGTGGGCCCGGCGCTCAAGGAGGTCGCGGCAAAAAAACGCCAGTGTCCCGGGGGCGCAAGACGTGCTCGCCAAACACATCAAGGAGGGTACGCAAGGCAACTGGGGACCGATGCCGATGCCGGCCAACCCCGTGACGGAAGAAGAAGCCAAGATCCTCGCTGCGTGGGTCTTGACCCTTAAATAACACAGGCAGAAAAGGCCTTGTAGGCAGGACCTGCCTGACACAAAACCCGTGGCGAGGGAGCTTGCTCCCGCTGGGCTGCGCAGCAGCCCCAATAGCAACCTGGCGACTCAGTGTGTCAGGTAA